>NZ_VXCY01000007.1:0-415978 GCF_052850735.1 Pseudomonas sp. 910_21
GGGGCTCCTCAGGCGAACTGCATTTCAGGCACGTGGTCCGGCACGATCAGCTTGCCGGCGGTCTTGCTGACGATTTCCTCGACGCTGACCCCGGGGGCGCGCTCCTTGAGGATGAAGGCGCCGTTCTCGATCTCCAGGTAGGCCAGATCGGTGAGCACGCGCTTGATGCACTGGGCGCCGGTCAGCGGCAGGCTGCAGCGGCTGAGCAGTTTGGATTCGCCGTCTTTGGAGGCGTGGGTCATGGTGACGATGATGTTCTCGGCACCGGCCACCAGGTCCATGGCGCCGCCCATGCCCTTGACCAGCTTGCCGGGGATCATCCAGGAGGCGATGTTGCCTTGCACGTCCACTTCGAAGGCGCCCAGCACGGTGAGGTCGATATGGCCGCCGCGGATCATCGCGAAGGATTCGGCGGAAGAGAAGATCGAAGCGCCGATGCGTGCGGTCACCGTCTGTTTGCCGGCGTTGATCATGTCGGCGTCGACTTCGTCTTCGGTGGGGAAGGCGCCCATGCCCAGCAGGCCGTTTTCCGATTGCAGCATGACTTCCATGCCGTCGGGGATGTAGTTGGCCACCAGGGTCGGGATGCCGATGCCGAGGTTGACGTAAAAGCCGTCCTGCAGTTCGCGGGCGACGCGCTGAGCCATTTGTTCGCGGGTAAGAGCCATGTTTGTTGTCCTTTTAGTCGGGCTAGGGAAGGGCGATCACTTGCGCACGGTGCGCTGTTCGATGCGCTTCTCGAAGGTGCCGCAGATGACCCGGTCGACGTAGATGCCGGGGGTGTGGATCTGCGTCGGGTCCAGCTCGCCCGGCTCGACGATTTCTTCCACTTCGACCACGGTGATCTTGCCGGCGGTAGCCGCCAGGGGGTTGAAGTTCTGCGCGGTGTGGCGATAGACCACGTTGCCGAAATGGTCGGCCTTCCAGCCCTTGACGATGGCGAAGTCACCGGTGATGGACTCTTCCATCAGGTAGGTGCGGCCCTTGAATTCGCGGGTTTCCTTGCCGTCGGCCACTGGGGTGCCGACGCCGGTGGCGGTGAAGAAGGCCGGGATACCGGCGCCGCCGGCGCGCATTTTTTCCGCCAGGGTGCCTTGGGGGGTCAGTACCACTTCGATTTCGCCGCTGAGCAGCTGTTTCTCGAACAGGGCGTTTTCACCGACGTAGGAGGCGATCACCTTGCTGATCTGGCGGTCTTCCAGGAGCACGCCCAGGCCGAAACCGTCGACCCCGCAGTTGTTCGACACCACGGTCAGGTCGCGGGTACCGCGACGCTTGATCTCGGCGATCAGGTTCTCGGGGATACCGCACAGACCGAAGCCGCCGGCGATCACGGTCATGCCGTCTTGCAGACCTTCCAGGGCTTCCTCGTAGGACGCCACGCGCTTATCGAAACCTGCCATTTGCACCATCCTCTTTCTTGTTCGTTGGCGGCTGGCCAGCCGTTTGCGGATCAGTGTTGCGCTGCGGGATTGATTTGTTAAGTTGATTTTTAAGGTTGATTGATTTGAAAAACAGCATAATCAGCTCCAAGCTCCAAGCTCCAAGCTCCAAGCTCCAAGCTCCAAGCTTGCGGCTTGAAGCTTATAGCTTGCCGCTGCTCTCCTGAGGATGACAGATGACGGTTAAACAGATACGGGCCTTTCTGGCAGTGGCCCACAGTTTGAGCTTTGCCCTGGCCTGCGAACGCCTGCACCTGTCGCAGTCGGCCCTGAGCCTGACCATCAAGGCCCTGGAAGAAGGCCTGGGCGGGCGCCTGTTTACCCGCAACACGCGCAACGTCGCCCTGACCCCGGAAGGCGAGGCCCTGCTGCCTCTGGCGCGACGGCTGATCGCCGACTGGGACAACGCCGAGGACGAACTGCGCCAGCGTTTCACCCTGCAACGCGGGCGGGTGACCGTGGCGGCCATGCCGTCCTTTGCCGGCAACCTGCTGCCGCCGATCCTCAAGCACTTTCGCGCCCGTTACCCCCAGGTCAACGTCACGGTCAACGACGTGGTCAACGAGCAGGTCCTGGAAATGGTCCGCGACCGCGAGGTGGAGCTGGGGGTGGCCTTCGAACCTCAGGACAGCTCTTCCCTGCAGTTCACCCCGCTGTACGTCGACCGTTTCGTGGCGGTGGTGGCCAAGGATTCGCCCCTGGCGCAGCGCAGCCGCATCGATTGGCAGACGCTGTTGCAGGAGCCCTTTATCACCCTGCAGCGGCCGTCCATGGTGCGGGTGATGCTGGAGGATCACCTGCGGGCCCGGGGCGTGCAGTTGCCGGTGGAATTTGAAAGCCATCAGTTGGCGACCGTGGGACGCATGGTCGCCAGCGGCCTGGGCGTCAGTGCCGTGCCGGCGCTGTGTGCCCAGCATATGCGCGAGCTGGGCGGGCATTGCCTGACTCTGGACGAGCCGGTGGTGGAGCGGGCCATCGGCGTACTGACCAAGCCGGGGGACGAACTGTCCACCGCGGCCCAGGCGCTGTTCGACATCCTGCGCGAGGAAAACCTCGGCCTGCGCGTGGCAATGCTTTGAGGCTTAGCGCAGCAGGCGCTCGGCCAGCAGCGGCAGCAGTCGGTCGCAGGGCTCGCCGAGCTTGAGGTCAAGCAACTCGTCGGCGCGGGTCTTGCCGAAGTTGATGGCCAGTAGCGGCTTGCCCTGGTCAGCCACCGCTCGGCACAAACGAAACGCCGAATACGCCATCAGCGATGAACCCACCACCAGCAGGCCGGCGGCCTCGTGCACCGCCCCCAAGGCCCGGGCGGCGGTGGTCTGGGCGACGTTTTCGCCGAAGAACACCACGTCGGGCTTCAAGCGGTCGCCGTCGCAGTAGGGGCAACGGGGCACCTGGAAGCGCTCCTCGAACGCCGGGTCCAGCAGGGTGTCGCCATCCGGCGCCTGCACCGCGTCGACGCCGGCCAGGTAGGGATTGTGCGCCTCCAACTGCAGCTGGATGGCATCACGCTGGCTGCGTTGGCCGCAGTCCAGGCACAGCACCCGATGCAGGCTGCCGTGCAATTCGATGACTTCCAGGCTGCCGGCCTGATCGTGCAGGGTGTCGACATTCTGGGTGATCACTCCGGCAATCCGGCCGGCTGCCTGCAATTGCGCCAACGCCTGGTGCGCGGCATTGGGCCGGGCCTGGCGAATGCGCGGCCAGCCGAGCATGGCCCGGGCCCAGTAGCGACGACGGGCGTTGGCCTGGCTGACGAACTCCTGGTACATCATCGGCTGCTTGCCACGGCGCACGCCTTCGCTGTCGCGGTAGTCGGGGATGCCCGACGGGGTGCTGATGCCGGCCCCGGTCAGGACCATGAAAGGCTTGCCGTGCATGGCGGCGGCGAGTTGCTCGAACGGTGGGGCAGTAGGGTGGTCGATCATGGGCTGCACTCGTTTCCAGTGGCCAGGGACGCCTACCAGAAATAGACGCAAAGCCTTCGCGGCGCCAGTGTTTTACCCAAGGTTCAGCGCCGGGGGCCGAACACCGACTTGGGCGATTTGCCATAGAACCGGGTAAAGGCCGCGCTGAAGTTGCCGGGAAAGCGGTAGCCCACTTGATAGGCCGCCTGGGCCACTTGGCAGCCGCCTTCCAGCAGGCGATGGGCATGGCCCATGCGGATTTCCAGGAGCATGCGTTGCGGCGTGGTGTTGTAGTGCTCGCGCAGGCCCTGCTTGAGCTTGAACTCGTTGAGACCCACAGCGGCGCACAGATAAGCCACGCTCAAGGGCTGGTGCATCTGCTCGAACATCAGGTCGCGCACCTGCTGCAGCCGTTCAAGATCGGCGGCCTTCAGGCGTCTGCCCGGGGCGACAGGGGCGGGGGCCAGGGCCTGCAATTGCAAGGACAGCAGGCTCAGGGCGTGGATGTGCAGCTCCAGCGTTGGTGGCGGCTGCCGGCCCAAGGGTTGGGCCAGGGCACTGAGATGGCCGGCACTGGCCCGGGAAGTGGGCCCGCAGGCCAACAGCTGCAAGGCGTCCTGGCCCAGCAACTGGCGAGCCCGGGCGGGGCCCAGATACTGCTGGAGCAGGGCTTCGCCCACCAGCAGGCGCAGTTGCTCCACCGTTTCATTGGCGCCATAACGGCGTTCGCCCCGGCTGGCCTGGAAGGCGGTGACGGTGGTGTGTCCGGCGCGAAACGCCAGGCTCGAACCCTTGGCGTCCAGGTAGCCCGAGGTGCCTTGCAGGGCACAGGTGATCACCAGTAGACGGCCGGCGTGGCAACTGCTGGCCTCTTCGATCAAGGGGCGATTGGGGTGATAGCGCGAGCGCACCAGGGTCAGGTCCGGGGCCAGGGGCAGGCTCTCGAAATGGCAATCGCCCAGGGCCTGGGGCAACTGCTGGCGTGACCCGCCGCCCGGGGCCTGGCTGTGCTCGCGTGGTGCGTGGCACGGCAAGCGATAGGACTGGGAAGAACCGGGTGCAACGGCCATGTTCGCGCTCCTGCAATGGATGTTCTGCGTTTGCCATGGGAATGGATCCGTTTCCCATATGAACACGCATGATAAGCATTCTCGCTAAAAAGTAAGCTGTTTCCCACGCTGGGGTGAGCGTTGCAATCTTGCGGCGCCCCACCTGCAAAGGAGCAAGCAATGAACCCTCAGAACTTGAAAACTGCCAGTCCCCGGGGGCTCTGGCTGCGCGTGGTACTGGTCTGTGCCATGGGCCTGCCGATGCTGATCTTCTACGCCATCGGCACCCTCGGGCCCTTGCTGATCGCCGATCTTGGGGTGGCGCCCCATTGGCTGGGCTGGCTGGTGATGAGCGCCTTTGGCCTGGCGGCAGTGCTGTCCCTGTGGGCCGGGCCGCTGGTGAACCGGCTCGGCATCCGACGAGGCCTGGCCTTGCTGTTCTGGGCGACCCTGGCGGGGTATGGCCTGTTGGTCAGCTTGCCGGGATTTGCCGGGCTGCTGCTGGCCCTGGCGATCTGCGGAGTGGCCCAGGCCCTGGCCAACCCGGTGACCAATCTGCTGGTGGCCGAGTGTGTCGAGGCCCGCAGCAAGGCCGCGGTGGTGGGGCTGAAACAGTCCGGGGTGCAACTGTCCGCGCTGATCGCCGGCCTGTTGCTGCCGCCTCTGGCCGGGTCTCTGGGCTGGCGCGCAGCCCTGGCCTGCCTGCTCCTGCCGACTTTGCTGCTGGCCCTGTGGGGGCCAAAGGTGGCGCCGGGCAGCGCAGCGGGCAAGACCATGAGCCTGGAGATTCCCCGGCCGAATTCACGGCTGACGCTGCTGCTCAGCGTGCAGTTGTGTGTCGGCCTGGTGCTCTCGTCCTTCGTGACCTTTCTTGGGGTATTCGCGGCTCGCCAAGGGGTGGCGGTCGGCGAGACCGGGGCCATGGTCGCCGGGTTCGGGGTCATGGGCATCCTGGCCCGGACCCTGCTGACGCCATTGGCGGCACGTATGGCCGAGGAATCCTGGCTGCTGCTGACGCTATTGCTCCTGGCCAGCCTGGCCCTGGCGGTGACTGCCCAGGCCACGCCCCAGGCGCACTGGCCCTTGTGGTTCGGCGCCCTGGGCATGGGCCTGACCGCCGTGGCCACCCATGCCATCGCCATGAGCATGCTGCTGCGCGATCCGGCCTTTGGCAGCCCGGCCTCCGCCTCGGGTCTGCTCTCGGCGGGCTTCTTCGCCGGGTTCGCCCTTGGGCCGGTGCTGTTCGGTGCCGTGCAGCAAGGCGCGGCGGATTTTGCCAGCGCCTGGCTGATGCTGATCGCGGTCCTGCTGCTGGGGGCGGTGCTGAGTCTGCTGCTGGTGCGTGCCCGAGCTCTTGAGTCGGGCAGTGCCAACGCCAGTCCTAGAGCCTGAACACGTTCACCTGCTGCTCCAGGTTTTGCGCCAGTTGCTGCAGGGAGCGGGCGGTTTCGGTGGTTTCTTCCACGGCCTGGCTGTTCTGCTGGGACATCTGGGCGATGCGTTCGACATTGCGCGCCACATCCTGGCTGGCGGCGGTCTGTTCCCGCAGGGCCAGGGAGATCTGGTCCACCACCCGCACCACATTGCCCGACGAGGTGCGGATGTTGACGATGGCCTCGCCGGCCTGCTGGGCCAGTTCGACGCCGCTCTTCACCTGATTGACCCCGACGTCCATGCTGCTCACCGCTTCCCGGGTGCCCATCTGGATCTTGTCGACCATCTCGGTGATCTCCTGGGTCGAATTGGCCGTGCGCTGGGCCAGCAGGCGCACTTCATCGGCGACCACGGCAAAACCACGGCCCTGTTCCCCGGCCCGGGCGGCTTCGATGGCCGCATTGAGGGCCAGCAGGTTGGTCTGTTCGGCGATGCCCTTGATCACGCTGACAATGCTGGAGATCTGTTCGGCGTGCTGGCCCAGTTCGCCGATCTGACTGGCCGAAGCCTGCACGGTTTCGGCGATCAGGCGCATGCTGCCCAGGGTGTCCTGGATCACGCTGCCACCTTCCTCGGACTGACGCCCGGACTCGCTGGACAGGGCGTGGGCATCCCCGGCGTTGTCTGCCACATGGTTGATGCTCACCGTCAGCTCTTCCACCGTGGCGGCCATGGAGGAGGCCGAGTGGGACTGTTCCTGGGCCGAGGCCGAGAGCTGCAACGAGGCACTGGAAATGCTCTGGGAGGCACTGACCAACTGGTCGGCCCCCAGCTTGATCTGACTGATCATGGTCCGCAGGCGCTCCTGCATGGCGGCGAAGGCTTGCAGCAGGTTGCTCACTTCATCGCGGCCCGTGGTGCTGATGCTGCTGTCGAGACGGCCGGCGGCGATGGCCTTGGCCACCTCCACGGCCTGGCGGATACGTCCCACCAGATTGCTGGACAGCGACCAGGCAACGAGCATGGCCAGCACCGCCGCCAGCAAACCGCCACCGATCAGGACCGCCAGGGCGGAAGACTTGGCGGCGTCCATGGCCTGGCTGCGAGCGTCCTGCAGGCTTTTTTCCGCTTCGCGCAACTCACTGGTGAGTTGGCGCATGGCGTCCATCTTGGCCTTGTCGCGGCCGGCGCTGATCTGCGCGGCCATGGCTGCTGCAGGCTGGCTCCCGGCATTGATCGCCCGGCGCAGGGCCAGGTTGCCCTGGACGTCGTCTTGCAGCCACTGGTCGTGCAGGGCCTTGAGTCGCTCCAGGCGCGCCTGCTGTTCGGGGTTGTCGGCGGTGCTGTTCTTGATCCGGGCGTAGTCGTCGGTAAAGGCCTTTTCGCCTTGCTCCAGAGGTTCGAGGAAGCTGTCGCGGCCGGTCAGGGCATAACCGCGCATGCCGGTCTCGATGTTGATCAGGCTGCGCAGCAGGGCGTCGGACTGGCTCAGCACTTGGTAACTGTGGATGTTGCTTTTGACACTGCTGCTGACCTGATCGAAGCCGCGCAGGGCCGCAAGCACCAGCAGCAGGAGGATCAGCAGGACGACGCCGAAACCGGCATAGAGCTTTTGCGAAATGCTCAGATTGGAAAACATAGGAAGGACCGCTCCTAAACCGTTGACTGAATGCTTCACAAGGCCGTGCCTCGAAGACGCAGCGTGATAGCTCAATGATGTTTAAATGACATCAACGGTCCGACTTTTTCTGTACAAAAAAAGTTTCATGTACAGGAAAGTTTTTTTGCGGGGTTTGCACAGGGGCACATCGAGCATCGCCCTGAAGGGCGCTGCTCGATGTGCGGCAGGGTTCAGCTGGAGTGGGCGTTGCTGTCTTCCTCGGGATCGACGCTTTCAGGTTGCCCCGGCAACTCGGTGATCACGCTGAAATCGCTGACTTCCACCGCACCCAGGCCGTAGCCCAGGAGGTGGAAGGAGAAGGCCTTGCGGGTTTCCGGGTTGTCGAAGCTGAAGTCCATCTGCAACGGCTGGTCGGGGGTTACCAGCATCTCTTCCGGCAGGCCCAGGGGCACGTCCTGTTCCAGTTCCTTGCCCTTGAGCAGGATGTAGGCGTTCTGCTGCGGGTCGGCGGAGCGCACGGTGAAGCGCACCCGGGTCTGGGAGCCCTTGGGCATTTCCAGGTACTGGGCACCGATCAGGTTGTCGGCCCAGTCATCCTTGATCTGCGCCTGCAGCGGGATGATCGCCGGGCTGCCGAACTGATAGTGCTGGTTCAGTGGCGATTGCAGCAGGCTGCGATCCAGGTGCGCGGCCCGGGCACTGATCTGCCGGGCCCGCAGACCGCCGTACTGGCCTTGCAGGCTGGCGCTGTCGGCGATGAAACCGGGGCTGGCGTAGTAGCGGCAGCGTTGCTGGAAATCACACTCGGTGAAGGTGCCCTGGCCGTCGTGGTAGCGCAGCTTGCCGTTGGTGTAGGACATGATTTCCCGGCCCTGGGCGTAGTCGCGAAACAGCGAGCGGCCGCTGAGGCTGGCGGGCACCGGCAGGCCGAAGTAGTCCAGCACCGAGGCGCTGAGGTCGACGTGGCCGTAGGTCCCGGACTTGAGATGGGGCAGCAGGTCCTGGTCCGGGGCCAGTGTCAGGTTGAAACCCCAGGACGAGGCCAGACGCACGCCGTCGATGCCGTGGGATTCATCGGAGGTGATGATCACCAGGGTGTCCTTGAGCACCCCCTTGCGCTCCAGGCCCTTGAGGAACTGGTCGATGGCGTCGTCCAGGTAGCCGACCGCCGCCTGCTTCGGCGTCTCATAGCGCTCCAGGTAGTCCTCGGGCGCGGAGTAGGGCTGGTGGGTGCCGACGGTGAGCAGGGTGAGCATCCAAGGCTGTTTTTTCTTCTTCAACTGATCGACGTAGGTCAGTGCACCTTCGAAGAACGCCTTGTCGTCCTTGCCCCAGGGGAACTCCAAGTAGTTGTCGTTCTTGAACCACTCCAGGCCATGGGTCGCGTCAAAGCCGATGTGCGGCATGATCTTGTCTTTGGCCATGAAGCGCAGGCCGGCGCCTTGCAGGTAGTGGGTGTTGAAACCGAACTTGTGCATCTGCGCGGGCAGGCAGGCCTGGTTGCGCTGGCTCTGGGTGAGCATCTCCACGCCTTTGGGGGTGCCGTTGTCGAGCTTGTCGTAGTCGCCGCAAAGCATGGCGTACAGGCCGCGAATGGTCTGGTGGCTGTGCAGCACGTAGTCCGGGGTATTCATGCCGCGTTCGGCCCAGGCGCTGAGCTTGGGCATCAGGTCTTCCTGGTAGTGGCTGTTCAGGGCCTCGCGGTTGGTACGGATATAGGCCCCGGGAATGCCTTCCAGGGTGATCATCAGCACGTTGCGCGCGCGACCGGCGCTGGGCAGCAGCGGCTGGCCTTCGAGGTCGAGACGGGTCAGGCCGGCCATGGGCGGCGGCACATCGGCGACATCGCCTTGCAGCCAGTCTTCGACCCGCATCTGTGCCTGGCCGGTGGCAGTGGCCAGGGCCTGGTGGGGCAGATTGAACAGCTGCCACTGATCGGCTTCGCTGGGTTTCAGGTACTGGGTGGCGCCGTGGGCCAGGAACAAGCCCAGCGGCAGAATCCAGAGTGTGCGTGGCAGTGCCGGGGCCTTCACTGCGCGACTGCTGCGCTGGACCACCAGCCACAGCACCAGCCCCAGCAGCAGGGTCAGCCCCAGCTCAGGGTGGGTCAGGCCGCCGCCGGTGGAATTGCCGACAAATTGCGGGTCCACCAGGTAGTGCAGATCGGCGAGGTTGGGCATGCGGCCCACGGCACTCACCAGCTCGGCGCTGACCAGGGTCAAGAGTGCCCAGACCAGCAGCACTGGCAGCGCCAGCCACCAGGGGCGGCGGTACAAGAGCAGGGTCAGCAGACTGGCGCTGGCCAGGTCGGACAGGTACCCCAGCGGGTTGGACCAGCCCAGGGCTAGGCGCGCGCCCATTGGCACCAGCAACAGCAGGCTGAACAAGGCACACAGGGGAGCGAGAGGGTGTTGTAGGCAACGACGGATCAACTTCACAAATAACCTGCCTGTCATTAAATCTTCACACAAATGTGCGCGATGTTAACAAGAGTGGCAGGCAAGACGTTTCTTATTCGTGGGGGGAATTCAGTTTTCGCCGAGTTGCGAATTGGCCTGGGTGTTCTTCAGATTGGGCTGAGGGCCCGTGCTCAGGCGTCTGGCGGCGGTTAGGGGCGGAGCCGTACGTGGCGGGATTTACTATTTCAGAGTGTGAAAAAACCAGCACCGCTGGATCTGCTCCACGTTGATGGCGCCGAACTGTTGCAGGCGCTGGCTTGCCAACGAAAGCGTCTGCGAGGGCGGTGCCGGGCTTGCGGGGCTTTTCGCCGGCAAGCCGGCTCCTACGGGGGGCTGTGCAATTTTGTGGGGCTTATGTAGGAGCTGGCTTGCCAGCGAAGGCGTCGGCCAGGGCGGTGCAGGGCTAGCGCGCCTGTTCGCCGGCAAGCCGACTACGGGGAGCGGGCCTATTCGCCGCGGATGTATTGCTCCAGCTGGCGGATCAGATCGGCCTGTTCGGCGATGGCTTCCTTGACCAGGTCGCCAATGGACAGCAAGCCCAGCAACTGGCCGTTCTCCACCACCGGCAGGTGACGCAGGTGGCTGTCGGTCATGATGCTCATGCAGGTTTCCACGCTCTGGTGGGAGTCCACGGTAATGACCGGCGAGCTCATGATGGCGCTCACCGGGGTGCCCACTGAAGAGCGGCCGTGGAGCACCAGTTTGCGCGCATAGTCGCGCTCGCTGATGACCCCGACCACTGCGCCGTTTTCCATCACCGGCAAGGCGCCGACGTTTTTCTCGGCCATCAGCATCAGCGCTTCCAGCACCATCTGGTGCGGGGCGATGGTGTGCACTTGCTGGTTGTGCTTGGCCTTGAGTTTCAGCAGTTCTGCGACGCTCTTCATGGGGCGCTCCGATGGTTCTACGTGGGGCGGCGATGCGCCGCCCTGAGGGGTTTCTAAAGAATCGTAGAGACTGGGCCAACCGGCAAGGCTGAAAACGGCAGATAAACGGCGAAAAACGTCAGCCTGGAGGTTTTTTTCAGGGCGGCCCCCATTTGGAGGCCGTTGCCGTCAGTTGAAGCGCTGCAGGGAAAAGCTGCTCAGGTCGATTTCGCTGCGGCCCTCGACCTGTTGCTGGGCCAGGGCTTCGCCAATCGCCGCCGAGTGCTTGAAGCCATGGCCGGAACAGGCGCTGACCACGGTGACGTTGGCCAGGCGCGGATGGCGGTCGATGATGAAGCCCGAATCCGGGGTCACGGTGTAGGCGCAGACGCTGGCCTTCACCAGTTCCGGCGCCAGCCCGGCCATGTGCGGCGCCACCAGGTCGCGGAACAGGCGCTGGGCATCGGCATCGCTGGGCTGGCGGTCGAGGCTGTCCGGCTGGCTGCTGGCGCTGTACTGCTCGGTGGCGATCTTCACGCTGCCTTCGCCGGGAATCGGCGGGAAGCCGTAGCAGGTGTCGACATCGTCGGCGCTGTGGAGGATGAAGCTCGGCGAGCGCGTCGGGTAGTGTTGCGGTTCATCGAGGCGGAACCAGTACAGCTGCTGGCGACAGACCTGCAGCAGCGAGTCGAAGGGTGTCCCCAGCAGTTGCGCCGACCACATGCCGGCGCTGACGATGACTCGCCGGGCGCTGATCGACGAACCGGCGCTGATGATCTCCACCCCCTCGGCAGCGGACTTGAGCTCCAGCACCGTCTGGCCGGTGATCAGGGTCGCGCCCAGTTGCCGGGCCCGGGTCAGTTGCGCGTCGATGCAGCGCTCCGGTCGGACAAAACCGCCGCCGGGTTCGAAATAGCCCCGGGCGCTGTCATCCAGCGGGGCGAACTGCGGGAAGCGCCGGCGGATCTCGGTGGCGTCCAGCACTTGGTGCTCGATGCCATAGCGTCGGGCCAGCTCGATGCTGTTGTCGGTGAAATCCCGGGCGTCCGCCGGCCGCTGTGGGTCGGTGCTGGCGGTCATCACCAGCACGCCGCACTGCTCGAACAGCTGCACGTCCAGTTCGCCTTCCAGTTCGCGCCAGATCTGCTGCGAGCGGATCGCCAGGGGCACATAGGCCGCACCTTCACCCACCGCCTGGCGGGTGATGCGAGTGTCGCCATGGCTGGAACCCTGGTCGTGAGGCGGGGCGAAGCGGTCGATGCCCGCCACCTTCACCCCGCGCTTGGCCAGTTGATAGAGAGTGGCGGCGCCCATGGCGCCCAGGCCTACGACGACAACATCGAAATCAGGTGTCTGCACGGCAAGATCCTTGGGGGGATGAAGGCTCAGCGGTTATTGATAGTGGCCAGGGTCAAGGGCGCGATGATCCGGTGGAAGGGGGCCACCGGCAGCATGTACAGGCGCCCCAGGCCGTTATGCGGATGGACCACGGTGGACAGCACCACCGGGCGCAGGCCCTCGGCGTTCAGCGGCTGGCGGTTGAGGGACAGGTGCACGTCCAGATGTTTGTCGCGGTCCACCACCAGTACTTCATCGGGGCATTGGGAGATCAGGGTAAAGATGCCGACCCGGTCGCCGGGCTGGTAATCCTCGTCGGGGCGCGCCAGGTCGATGCGGGTCAGGCGTCCGAGGTCCTTGAGGCCGAACAGCTGCACCACGCGATTGCGCAGGCCCATCATGCGGTCGATCCAGGCCGGGGTCTGGCTCATCAGGTTCAGCAGGTGGCGCATGGCGCTGCGTTCGGCGTCGGTCGCCAGGGTGCGGCGGCAGTCGATGAAAGTCGCGCCCGGGGCCAGGGCGGCGATGCTGGAGTCACTGGGCAGTGGGCAAGGGTGAACAGCGGTTTTCATCGATACGGCTCCCTGTAGAACTGGCGGCTTGGGCTGCATGCCGATCAGCCACGCCAGAAGCGGCAAAAAATACCACTTCTTGGGGCGCAGAACTTACTGTTGTGCAGCGGCCAGTTGCCGCTGGGCAAGGGTTGCCATTGCCAGGTGGCAGCGCGCAGGGATTCGGCGGTTATCCGCGCTGCTCGGGCCGGAATCAGCAAAAACACGCACGAAGTTGCCAGTAGGTCGAAGGGACCTGTGCCGGCCATTGAACGACGGAATTGGCTGGCACGCGGACTGAATTCCGCCAACGCAATGGCTGCTTGCCACTTAAGCCTGCTGGCGGACCGCGGCTTTTTCCCCCCTGGCGGCCGGCTCGGCGTTCTGTAGCAGCAACTGGCCAAACTCCAGGGCCGCCGCCGTCTTTTCGCCGCTGCTCCAGGCCAGCAGGAAGCGCGCTCCGGGCAACCCCGGCAGGCCGTATTCACCATCGACGATGCGCAGGCCCGGGCGCAGGTCGCTGGCCATCTGCACGGTGACTCCGAGACCGGCGAGCACTGCCGTGCGAATGCCTTCCTGGCTTGGCGAGCTGAACGCCACATGCCAACTGGCGGCGCTTTCGCCCAGGGCATCAAGGCCGATCTGCCGATTGACGCAGGGGGCCGGCGCCAGGGCCAGGGGCAGCGAGGTGCCCGGGGCCAGGTCGAAGTGCTCGGCGGCGACCCAGACGAACCGGGCGCTGCGCAGCACGGTGCCACTGTCGCGCCGCCCCGGCTCCGAGAGCACCACCGCCAGGTCCAGTTCCCCGGCTTTGAGCATCTGGCGCAGGTCCAGGTAGGTGCCGACGCTGACGTCCAGGCGCACCTCGGGAAAGGCTCGGGAAAACTGGCAGAGCAGTGGCGGCAGGCGCTCCCCCATAAAGGTCTCGGGCACCCCGAAGCGCACCACGCCACTCAGCCGCGACGGCTGGAAGCGCCGGGCCAGGGCGTCCAGGGAGGCGAGGATCTGTTGCGCGTGCTGCAGCACTTCCTGGCCGTCTTCGGTCAGGCTCAGGCGCCGGGTGGTGCGCAGCAGCAGGGGCCGGCCCAGTTGCTCTTCCAGACGGCGGATCTGATGGCTGACCGCCGACTGGGTCAGGTTCAGGCGCTTGCCGGCGCGGGTGAAGCCGGCACATTCATGGACTGCGACCAGGGCCCGCAGCAGGGTGGGATCGATATTCAAGGCAGGCTGCCATTCATGATGGAGATTGCTCAATCCTACAAAATCTAATCATTTCCGTCATTGAGTGGCGTTGCCCAGACTTGACCCCTCAGTCGCCCCGGGACGGGTGGCGACACCACTTGCGGACAACCCTCGATGCCTCAACCTTCTTCACGCAACACCCTGGCCCTGGCGGCGGTCTGCCTGGCCGCGCTGATGTTCGGCCTGGAAATCTCCAGCGTGCCGGTGATTCTCCCGGCCTTGGAAGACCGTCTGCAGGGCCGCTTTACCGACCTGCAATGGATCATGAATGCCTACACCATCGCCTGCACCGTGGTGCTGATGGCCACCGGCGCCCTGGCCGATCGCTTTGGTCGCAAGCGGGTGTTTGTCCTCAGCATCGTCGCCTTCGGCCTGGCCTCGCTGCTCTGTGGTCTGGCCCAGAACATGACGGTGCTGATCGCCAGCCGGGCCCTTCAAGGCCTGGCCGGGGGCGCGATGCTGATCACCCAGGTGGCGATCCTGTCCCAGCAGTTTCGTCAGGGCCGTGAGCGCAGCCGGGCCTTCGCCGCGTGGGGCGTGGTGTTCGGCATTGGTCTGGGGTTCGGGCCGATCATTGGCGGAGCGATCCTGTCGCTGTCCAGCTGGCCGTGGATTTTCCTGGTGCACGGGCCGCTGGCGCTGCTGACCCTGGGACTTGCCGTGGCCGGGGTCGAGGAGGCCCGTCAGGCACGGGGCGGCAAGCTCGATAGCGCCGGCATCGTGCTGCTGTCGCTGGCGGTGTTCGGCCTGACCTTTGTGCTGACCCAGGGCCCGACCCTGAGCCGCTTCAGCGCCCTGGCCGTGGTGCTTGCGACCCTGGGCTGCTTCGCTGCCTTTATCCGTGCCGAGCGCCGCAGCCGGCAACCGATGTTCGAGCTGGGGGTATTCAGGAACCGCCGGTTTTCCGGGGCGTTGCTCGGTTCCATGGGGATGAATTTCAGCTTCTGGCCGTTCATGATCTACCTGCCGATCTACTTCCACGGTGCCCTGGGCTACGACAGCCTGCACAGCGGGCTGGCGCTGCTGGCCTATACCTTGCCGACCCTGATCCTGCCGCCCGTGGGCGAACGCCTGGCCCTGCGTTTCGAGGCCGGTTGGGTGATTCCTCTGGGGTTGTCCGGCATCGGCCTGGGCTTTGTGGCGATGTTTGGTGCCAGCCAGTGGGCCGCCAGCAGCGGTGTGTTCATGCTGCCCGGCGCGCTGCTGGCGGGGATCGGTCTGGGCATCTGCAATACGCCGGTGACCAATACCACCACCGGGTCGGTGCCCGCCGATCAGGCCGGCATGGCCTCGGGGATCGACATGAGTGCGCGGATGATTTCCCTGGCGCTGAACATTGCCTTGATGGGCTTGATCCTGGTGGCGGGGGTGGGCGCCTACCTGCGGCGTCACCTGAGTGGGGCGCTGGATGCCGGGCAACTGCGGGGTTGGGCGCAGCAGATTGCCTCTGGCAGCGGCTCTTTGGACGCTTTGCCGTGGCTGGCGGAAGGTACGCCGCAGGCGGCCCTGGTCCATGGCTTTGGCTGGGTCATGCTGTACGGCGGCTTGAGTGTCTGGGGGCTGGCATTGTTCAGCCTGCTGATATTCGCCCCATGGCAGCAAAAGCCAGCGGAGTCGATCGCGCAGTAGCCGCTGCCGCGTGTCAGCGAGGTTGCGAAAAGCGGTCGCAGGCCCTTGTGTTGCCCCAGCCGTTCGCAGCCTGCGGCGGCAGGGAAAGCAAAAAAGGCGCCCGAAGGCGCCAAGGATTCACCCCAACCGAGGGAGCCGGGTGAAGCCGTTCGCAGGAGTGTCGCGGTGGTAAGGCGCGACATGAACGGAAAAAGGCGAGCCGTGCCCGCCAGCGGCGGGCACCTTGAATCATTTACCCAGCTTGATCCGGGTCCAGCCGCGGTTCATCACGCGCTGGATGGCAATCGGCTGGTCCGGCACCGCGTAGAGGGTGGCCAGCACATCTTGCGGCGGGTAGGACGCCGGGTCGTTGCGGATCGCTTCGTCCACCAGTGGCGTGGCTGCCGCGTTGGCGTTGCTGTAGCCCAGGCTGTTGGTGACCTCGGCGATGATGTCCGCGCGCATCAGGAAGTTCATGAACAGGTAGGCGTTGTCGACGTTGGTGGCGTCCTTGGGGATGGCCATCATGTCGTAGAAGCTGCCGGCGCCTTCCTTGGGAATGCTGAACGCGACCTTCTCCTTGTTGCCGGCCTCTTCGGCGCGGGAACGAGCTTGCAGCACGTCGCCGGAGTAACCCACGGCCACGCAGATGTTGCCGTTGGCCAGGTCCGAGATGTACTTGGACGAATGGAAGTAGGTCACCGAAGGCCGGATCTTCATGAACAGCTCCTGGGCTTCGAGGATCTGCGCCTTGTCCTTGCTGGTCACCGGGTAGCCCAGGTAATGCAGGGCCGCCGGGAGCATCTCGGTGGGCGAGTCGAGGAAGCTGATGCCGCAGGCCTTGAGCTTCTCGGCGTTCTCCGGCTTGAACAGCAGGTCCCAGGAGTTGGTCGGGGCATCAGTGCCCAGGGCCGCCTTGACCTTGTCCGGGTTGTAGCCGATGCCGATCGAGCCCCACATGTAGGGGAAGGCGTGGGCGTTGTCCGGGTCGCTGGCGGAGGCGTTCTTGAGCAGCACCGGGTTGAGGTTCTTCCAGTTGGGCAGCTTGGACTTGTCCAGCTCCTGGTAGACCCCGGCCTTGATCTGCTTGGCCAGGAAGCTGTTGGACGGCACCACGATGTCGTAGCCGGACTTGCCGGTGAGCAGGCGCGCTTCCAGGGTTTCGTTGCTGTCGAAGACGTCGTAGGTGACGTGGATACCGGTTTCGGCCTCGAACTTCTTCAGGGTGTCCGGGGCGATGTAGTCCGACCAGTTGTAGACGCGCAGCACCTTGTCGTTGGCTTGAGCGCCGGTCACCAGTGCGCCCATCAAGGACACTGAGAGCAGGGTTTTGGCGAGCAGTATCCTGCCAGGCATTTTCATCACTACAACTCCATTTCTTATTGTGCAGATTGCTGCGTGTGCAAGGTGGATATCAGGGTGGAGACTTTCGCGAGCAAGCTCGCTCCTACAGAGACAGTGCAGACCCTGTAGGAGCCAGCTTGCTGGCGAAGAGGCCGTCAGGCCGTTGCCGGCGCGGGTACAGCAGGTTTTTTCGCCGCCGGCGGTTGCCAGGATTCGTTGGCGGTGAAGTCCATGGCTTCCTGGATCGCCCGCTTGCGGGCGGCTTCGGCGCGACGGCCGAAGTACCAGACCAGGAAGGTCACCAGGGACACCGCCAGCAGGATCAGGCTGGCCACGGCGTTGATCTCCGGTTTGACCCCCAGGCGCACCGCCGAGAACACTTCCATCGGCAAGGTGGTGGAGCCCGGGCCGGAAACGAAGCTGGCCAGCACCAGGTCATCCAGGGACAGGGCAAAGGACATCATGCCGCCGGCCGCCAGTGACGGCGCGATCATCGGGATGGTGATCAGGAAGAACACCTTGAACGGTCGCGCTCCCAGGTCCATGGCCGCTTCTTCGATGGACAGGTCCAGCTCCCGCAGGCGCGCGGAGACTACCACGGCTACATAGGCCGCGCAGAATGTGGTGTGGGCGATCCAGATGGTGACGATGCCCCGTTCCATGGGCCAGCCGATCAATTGCGCCATGGCCACGAACAGCAGCAACAGTGACAGACCGGTGATCACCTCCGGCATCACCAGCGGCGCGGTGACCAGGCCACCGAACAAGGTGCGGCCCTTGAAGCGCGTGACTCGGGTCAGCACGAAGGCCGCCAGGGTGCCCAGGGCCACCGCGGCAATGGCGGTGTAGCAAGCGATTTCCAGGGAACGCATCACCGAGCCCATCAACTGCTGGTTGTCCAGCAGGCCGACGTACCACTTGATCGACCAGCCGCCCCACACCGTCACCAGCTTGGAGGCGTTGAACGAGTAGATCACCAGGATCAGCATCGGCAGGTAGATGAACAGCAGGCCCAGCACCAGCATCAGTTTGGAAAATTCGAAGCGTTTCATGCCCGTGCCTCCATCTCTTTGGCCTGGCTGCGGTTGAACAGCAGGATCGGGATAATCAGGATCGCCAGCATCACCACCGCCAGGGCGGAGGCCACCGGCCAGTCACGGTTGTTGAAGAACTCCTGCCACAGCACGCGGCCGATCATCAGGGTTTCCGGACCGCCCAAGAGCTCCGGAATCACGAACTCGCCCACCACCGGAATGAACACCAGCATGCAGCCTGCGATGATGCCGTTCTTGGCCAGGGGTACGGTGATTTTCCAGAAGTTGTTGAAGTTGCTCGAACCCAGGTCCGAAGCGGCTTCCAGCAGGCTCTGGTCATGCTTGACCAGGTTGGCGTACAGCGGCAACACCATGAACGGCAGGTAGGCGTAGACCACGCCGATATAGACGGCGGTGTTGGTGTTGAGGATTTCCAGCGGCTGGCTGATCAGCCCGGTCCACAACAGGAAGCTGTTGAGCAGGCCGTTGTTGCTGAGGATGCCCATCCAGGCGTAGACGCGGATCAGGATCGCGGTCCAGGTCGGCATCATGATCAGCAGCAGCAAGACGTTCTGGGTTTCCTTGCCGGTCTTGGAGATGGCATAGGCCATGGGAAAACCCACCACCAGGCACATCAGGGTGCTGAGCAGCGCCACTTTCAGCGAACCCAGGTAGGCCGAGATGTACAGCTCGTCGCCGGCGAGCATGGCGTAGTTGCCCAGGTTCAGCAGCAGCTGGAATTTCTGCTCGGCGTAGCTGTAGATCTCCGAGTAGGGCGGAATCGCCAGGGCCGCTTCCGAGAAGCTGATCTTCATCACCAGGAAGAACGGCAGCATGAAGAACAGGAACAGCCAGAGGAAAGGGATGCCGATTACCAGCTTGCGACCGCTGGGCAGCATACGGAACAGCTTCTGATTGAAAGTGCTCATGGTCGAGGTACTCATGCTCGCAGTACCACGCCGCTGTCGTCTTCCCACCAGACGTAGACTTCGTCGTCCCAGGTTGGCCGCGAGCCACGGCGCTCGGCGTTGGCCATGAACGACTGGACGATCTTGCCGCCGGGCAGCTCGACGTAGAACACCGAGTGGCCGCCCAGATAGGCGATGTCATGCACCTTGCCCTTGGACCAGTTGTAGCGGGTGTCGGGCTTGAGGGTGGTGACCAGCATCTTTTCCGGGCGGATGGCGTAGGTCACCGACTTGTCCTGCACCGAGGTGCTGACTCCGTGGCCGACGTAGATCTGCTGCTCAAGGTCCGGGCAGTCGATGATGGCGTAGCCTTCCAGGTCTTCGGTGACGGTGCCGTCGAAGGCGTTGACGTTGCCGATGAATTCGCACACCAGGCGGCTCACCGGGGCCTCGTAGATGTCCACCGGGCTGCCGGTCTGGGCGATCCAGCCCAGGTGCATAATGGCGATGCGCTGGGCCATGGTCATGGCTTCTTCCTGGTCGTGGGTCACCATCACGCAGGTCACGCCCACGCGTTCGATGATCTCAACCAGTTCCAGCTGCATCTGCGAGCGCAGCTTCTTGTCCAGGGCGCCCATGGGTTCGTCCAGCAAGAGCAGCTTGGGGCGCTTGGCCAGGGAGCGGGCCAGGGCCACGCGCTGACGCTGGCCGCCGGACAGCTGGTGCGGCCTGCGCTTGGCGTACTGGGTCATGTGCACCAGCTTGAGCATTTCCTCGACCCGGGCGTCGATCTCGCTGGCCGGCAGGCGGTCCTGCTTGAGGCCGAAGGCGATGTTCTGGGCCACGGTCATGTGGGGGAACAGGGCGTAGGACTGGAACATCATGTTGATCGGCCGCTCGTAGGGCGGCATGTCGGTGATGTCCACGCCATCCAGCAGGATGCGGCCTTCGGTGGGGCGCTCGAAGCCGGCGAGCATGCGCAGCAGGGTGGATTTGCCGGAGCCGGAACCGCCCAGCAGAGCGAAAATTTCGCCTTGGTGGATCTCCAGGGAGACATCGTCCACGGCCACGGTTTCATCGAACTTCTTGGTCACGCGGTCGATCTTGACCAAGACCTTCTGCGGGCTCGGGGTGCCTTCGAGGGCCTTGCGGTAAGTGCTGGAGGCGTTTGCCATGTGAAACTCCCAACAGGTGTCAGCAGCCTGGCCAATTCGGCCGGGCTTAAAGTTTGATTGCCAGCCCGCAGGGGGTGCGGGCTGATTCGGCGCTGCCTCCCTGGCGGCCTGACGCTATTTGTTGTTGTGGTCTTGCCGTGTGTTGCTCACGCCGGACGTCGGGCGCGCACAGGCGCGCTCGCCGTGGGGCAGGGCGTGGTGAATCCTATTGAATGCCTGGGTTTTTCGATCGGCGCTCAGCGCCGTTGCGCAGCCCGTTGTCGGCAGGCGTCGCCAAAGGCCTGGAAGATCCGCAGGTAGGCCGGGTTCGACAGCACCTGCCATTCCGGGTGCCACTGCACGCCGAAGGCGAAGGCCTTGCTGTGTTCCACCGACAGTGCCTCGATCAGGCCATCCGGGGCCACGGCCTCGACCCGCAGGCCGGGGGCCAGGCGGTCGACGCCCTGACTGTGAATCGAGTTGACCTGGATCTCGCCGGCCAGGCCCATGGCCTCGAACACACCGCCGGGCTGGATTGCCACCGGGTGCGCCGGGGCGTACTGCACTTCGATGCGTGGATCGTCGGCTTCACGGTGGTCCATGTAGCCCGGCAGTTCATGCACCTTCTGGTGCAGGCTGCCGCCGAAGGCCACGTTCATTTCCTGGAAGCCACGGCAGATGCCGAGCACCGGTACGCCAGCGGCAATGGCGGCGCGCAGCAGGGGCAGGGTGGTGGCATCGCGCTGCGGGTCGTGGGCGGTGCCCGGCTCGCTGGGCGTGCCCTGGTAATGGAAGGGTTCGACATTGGACGGCGAGCCGGTAAACAGCAGCCCGTCCATGTTGTGCAGCAGATCGTCGATATCGATCAGATCCGCCAGGGAAGGAATGATCAGGGGCAGGCCCTCGGCCGCGACGCTGACAGCACGCAAGTACTTGTCGCCGCTGACGTGGTAGGGGTGCAGGCCGATCTCTTTGACGCACGCAGTAACGCCGATCAATGGCTTGAATGCCATTTTTATCACCTCGAAATTCACGCTGGAACGAGTTTTTCCAGAGCTTATCCTCGTTGATTTTAATTAACAACTTCCATGTAAAAAATTCTAAACATTGTTCGCTTGAAAGCCGCGAATGGCGCGGATCTCGGGGTGTATTGGTCTTTCGTGAGGCAAAATAATTGACGAATGGCGCCTGCTGTTGGCTATTGACTCCGGTTTTTCTTTCGGGTTGACTGCTGGCGTGTCACAGCAGTGAACATAATAATTAACACAATAGGTGCATCATGTCGGTCCCCCCGCGTGCCATTCAACTCAATGAAGCCAATGCCTTCCTGAAAAAACACCCCGAGGTTCTCTACGTCGATCTGCTGATTGCAGACATGAACGGTGTGGTGCGCGGCAAGCGCATCGAGCGCACCGCGCTGCACAAGGTCTACGAGAAGGGCATCAACCTGCCGGCCTCGCTGTTTGCCCTGGATATCAACGGCTCCACGGTGGAAAGCACCGGCCTGGGCCTGGACATCGGCGATGCCGACCGCATCTGCTACCCGATCCCCGGCACCCTGAGCGTCGAGCCCTGGCAGAAGCGCCCCACCGCGCAACTGCTGATGACCATGCACGAGATCGAAGGCCAGCCATTCTTCGCCGACCCCCGCGAAGTGCTGCGCCAGGTGGTGAGCAAGTTCGATGAGATGGGCCTGACCATCTGCGCGGCCTTTGAACTGGAGTTCTACCTGATCGACCAGGACAACGTGAACGGCCGTCCGCAGTCGCCCCGTTCGCCGATTTCCGGCAAGCGTCCGCATTCCACCCAGGTCTACCTGATCGACGATCTGGACGAGTACGTCGACTGCCTGCAAGACATCCTCGAAGGCGCGAAAGAGCAGGGCATTCCTGCCGACGCCATCGTCAAGGAAAGCGCCCCGGCGCAGTTCGAAGTCAACCTGCACCACGTCAGCGACCCGATCAAAGCCTGCGACTACGCAGTACTGCTCAAGCGCCTGGTGAAGAACATCGCCTACGACCATGAAATGGACACCACCTTCATGGCCAAGCCCTACCCGGGCCAGGCGGGCAACGGTCTGCACGTGCACATCTCGATTCTCGACAAGCAGGGCAACAACATCTTCGCCAGCGAAGACCCGCAAACCAACGAAGCCCTGCGCCATGCCATCGGCGGCGTGCTCGACACTCTGCCGCAGCAGATGGCCTTCCTGTGCCCCAACGTCAACTCCTACCGCCGTTTCGGTGCACAGTTCTACGTGCCGAACTCGCCGACCTGGGGCATCGACAACCGCACCGTGGCCGTGCGCGTACCCACCGGTTCTGCCGATGCGGTGCGTATCGAGCACCGGGTGGCCGGCGCCGACGCCAACCCTTACCTGCTGATGGCTTCGGTGCTGGCGGGTATTCACCATGGTCTGACGAACAAGATCGATCCGGGAGCGCCGGTTGAAGGCAACTCCTACGAGCAGAACGAACAAAGCCTGCCCACCAACCTGCGTGACGCCCTGCGCGTACTGGACGACAGCGAAGTGATGGCCAAGTACATCGACCCGATGTACATCGACGTGTTCGTGGCCTGTAAGGAAAGCGAGCTGGCGGAGTTCGAAAACTCCATCTCCGACCTGGAATACAACTGGTACCTGCACACGGTCTGATGACCGTGTCACTGCCTGCCTTGAGTATTTGCCATGACTAAATCCCGCAGCGACTGGGAGCAGCACTTCCAGTCCCTCAGCCTCGAAGGCCGTGCCTTTATCGACGGCCAGTACTGCGCCGCCGCCAGTGGCGCCACCTTTGAATGCCTGAGCCCGGTGGACGGGCGCTTTCTGGCCAACGTCGCCAGCACCGATCAGGTCGATGCCGATCGTGCAGTAGCTGTGGCGCGCCAGGCGTTCAACAGTGGCGTCTGGTCGGGCAAGGCCCCGGCCGAGCGCAAGCGCATTCTGCTTCGTTTCGCCGAACTGATCCTTGCGCACCAGGAAGAACTGGCGCTCCTGGAAACCCTGGACATGGGCAAGCCGATTGGCGATTCCATGGCCATCGACATTCCGGCCACGGCCAACGCCATCCGCTGGAACGCCGAAGCCATCGACAAGCTCTACGACGAAGTGGCGGCCACACCCCACGACCAGTTGGGCCTGGTGACCCGGGAACCGGCGGGCGTAGTGGCGGCCATCGTGCCGTGGAACTTTCCGCTGATCATGGCCAGTTGGAAGTTCGCTCCGGCCCTGGCAATGGGCAACTCGTTCATTCTCAAACCGTCGGAGAAGTCGCCGCTGACCGCGATCCGCATCGCCCAGCTGGCCCTAGACGCCGGTATCCCCCAGGGCGTGTTCAACGTCCTGCCGGGTTACGGCCACACCGTCGGCAAGGCCCTGGCCCTGCACATGGACGTGGACGTGCTGGCCTTCACCGGCTCCACCGCCGTGGGCAAGCAATTGTTGGTGTATTCCGGCGAAAGCAACATGAAGCGGGTGTGGCTGGAAGCCGGTGGCAAGAGCCCCAACGTGGTGTTTGCCGATGCCCCGGACCTGCGCGAAGCCGCAGAAGCGGCAGCTGCGGCCATTGCCTTCAACCAGGGCGAAGTCTGCACCGCCGGTTCGCGCCTGCTGGTGCAACGCTCGATCCGCGAGCAGTTCATCCCGCTGCTGGTGGAGGCCCTCAAGGGGTGGCAGCCGGGCCACGCCCTCGACCCCGAAACCCGGGTCGGCGCCGTGGTGGACCAGCGCCAACTGGACAACGTGCTGCGCTATATCGAGATCGGCAAGGAGCAGGGCGGCCAACTGCTGGCCGGCGGTGTCCGCACCCTGGAAAGCACAGGCGGCCTGTATGTCGAGCCGACTGTTTTCGATGGGGTGACCAACGCCATGACCATCGCCCGGGAAGAAATCTTCGGACCGGTGTTGTCGCTCATCAGCTTCGATACGGAAGAAGAGGCGCTGCAGATTGCCAACGACAGCATCTTCGGCCTGGCGGCCGGGGTCTGGACCAGCAACCTCAGCCGCGCCCACCGCTTCGCCCGTGGCCTGCGGGCCGGCAGCGTATGGGTCAACCAGTACGACGGCGGCGACATGACCGCGCCGTTCGGCGGCTTCAAACAGTCCGGCAACGGCCGCGACAAATCGTTGCACGCCTTCGACAAATACACCGAGCTCAAAGCGACCTGGATCAAGCTCTAACTCTTATAACAACAGCGGCGGCGGGCCTGGGCCCGTACCCGCTGGGGAATTTCTCATGCAAACCTACGTGAACAGCTACTACGCGGCGACCCGCAACCAGACCACCGACTACCCGCAACTCGAAGAGAGTGTGGAGTGCGACGTCTGCGTGATCGGCGCCGGCTACACCGGCCTGTCCTCGGCCTTGTTCCTGGCGGAAGCCGGTTACAGCGTCACCGTGCTGGAAGCGGCCAAGGTCGGCTTCGGCGCCAGCGGACGCAACGGCGGGCAATTGGTCAATTCCTACAGCCGCGACGTCGACGTGATCGAAGAACGCTACGGCGAAAAAAGCGCCGAAGTGCTCGGCAGCATGATCTTCGAAGGCGCCGACATCATCCGTCAGCGCATCCAGCACTACGACATTCAGTGCGACTACCGCCCCGGTGGCATTTTCGCCGCCCTGAACAACAAGCAGCTCAAGGGCCTGGCGGAACAGAAGCGCAACTGGGAACGCTTGGGCAACCACAACCTGAAGATGCTCGACAAGGCGCAGATCGACCGCGAAGTCGGGACCAAGAACTACATCGGCGGCCTGCTGGACATGCAGGGCGGCCACATCCATCCGCTGAACCTGGCCCTGGGCGAAGCCAGCGCCATCATCGGCCTGGGCGGCAAGATCTTCGAACAGTCGGCGGCGGTGGAAATCACCTACGGCGAACCCAACGTGATTCGCACCGCCAAGGGCGTGGTGCGCGCCAAATACCTGCTGATCGCCGGCAACGCCTACCTGCAGCAAGACCTCGACCCCCGCGTCACCCGCAAGAGCATGCCCTGCGGTTCACAGATCGTGGTCACCGAACAGTTGCCAGAACAACTGGCCCGCAGCCTGATCAGCAACAACTACTGCGTGGAAGACTGCAACTACCTGCTGGACTACTTCCGCCTCACTGGCGACAACCGCCTGCTGTACGGCGGTGGCGTGGTCTACGGCGCCCGGGAGCCGGACGACATCGAGCAACTGATCCGGCCGAAGATCCTCAAGACCTTCCCCCAGCTCAAGGACGTGAAGATCGACTACCGCTGGACCGGAAATTTCCTGCTGACCATGTCGCGCATGCCGCAATTCGGCCGTATTGAAAAGAACGCCTACTACATGCAGGGCTACAGCGGCCACGGCGTTACCTGTTCGCACCTGGCGGGCAAGCTGATTGCCGAAATGATCCGCGGCGACGCCGAGCGCTTCAACGCCTTCGCCTCCCTGCCACACATGCCGATGATCGGCGGCCGCACCTTCCAGGCCCCACTGACCGCCATGGGCGCCGCGTACTACGCCTTGCGCGACCGCTTCGGCATCTGACGCCACCTCGCTCCTACAGCCCCCACTCCTGTAGGAGCGAGCTTGCTCGCGAAGCTCCGGCCCTTGACCCGCCCCGGAAAAAGCCTCGCAAAGCCCCGGAAAACCGACACTCCATCACCCAGCCTTCACGCCCATCGCCAGTCTTTACAGCTTGCCTGTCAAACATGTTTAAATAGCCGCCTTTTCAGGCTCCAGGGGCAGCCAAATCGCGAAGTTCGCGACCCAACCGCCGCAAAAATACCCTTAAGTTCCTCTCACATAAGGCTGTTATGGACACGGGCACCCGACTCAAACTCGTTCGCGAAAGCTACAAACTCTCCCAGCGCGAGCTGGCCCGGCGTAGCGGCGTCACCAATGCCACCATTTCCCTGATCGAACAGAACCGCGTCAGCCCCTCCGTCAGCTCCCTGAAAAAGCTGCTGGAAGGCATCCCCATGTCCCTGGCCGACTTCTTCACCTTCGACCAGCCACCCCGGGAGCACCAATACGTGTTCCGCGCCAACGAACAGCCCGATCTGGGTCGCGACGGCCTGCGCCTGTTGATGATCGGCGCCCCGGTGGCCAACCGGCAGATGCGCTTTCTGCGCGAGCAGTACGCCCCCGGCGCCAGCTCCGGCGAAGAAGCCATCGTGCACAGCGAAGGCGAAGAGTGCGGCCTGGTAACCCGCGGCACCGTGGAATTGACCGTGGACGGTCAAGTCAGCGTGCTCAACCCGGGGGATGGCTATTACTTCCCCACCACCTTGCCCCACAGCTTTCGCAACATTGGCCAGGATGAGGCGGAAATCATCAGCGCCAACACCCCGGCGAACTTCTAAGTGGCTGGGTGACTGATCCGGCTCGACCTGTTGCAACCCTATCCAGCCTGCGCCTTGTGTCGCGGGCTTTGTTTTTTAGACCGGCCCACGCCCCGGAGACTGCCGTAACCACGCTTGCGGACAGGGTCTGGAGCGGGCGTCGGGCAAACAAGGACGACAAATGATCAAGGACAGACGACAAGCATTCCTCAGCGCCGCACGCCTGGAGAACTTCTTCAGCAACTACCAGCACAGCGTGGAATTCTTTGCCGAACACACCTTTGAGTCCGACTCCGAAGCACAGGAAAAGTCCCTCAGGGCCCGGCATTTCCAGAAGTGGATCTTCAAGGAAATCCTCATCCGCTACACCGCCGGCCACAGCATCGACCTGCTGATTCCCCTGCTGGAAACCCTGGTGGACAGTTACGAACACCTGCAAAAACAACTGGCCGAATACAACCAGATTCCGAACATCACCCCCTTGGCGATCGACGATTGGCTCGACCAGTACCAAGAGTGCGTCCAGGTGTTCAGCCTGTGCATCCTGCTGCACCGCAGCGACCTGCTCCAACGCTTCGTGGCCCTGATCGACCCGGCGGGCTACGCCGGGGACGACACCCTCTACGAGGACCTGCTGTGCAAACTGCTGCCCGATCGATATGACGTGGACCGTTGGTACCACGATGTCTACACACCGCTGATACAGGCCATCTACGCCGACGACCCGGCCGAAGCCAGCGACCTTCTGCAGCAGTACTGTGACGACTGGTACCCCGAGTTCGAACAGGCACCCTGGCACGACAGCCACCTGCAAGGGGACGAAGGCAGCTATTGCGGGTATTGGGCGTTTGAGGCGGCTGCTATAGCTTTTTTGTATGGAATTGAAGATTGCGCGATCGATTCGATGGTTTATCCCAAAGACTTGGTGGCTTACGCGAGGCTTTCGGTCGCGTGATGCGGGCGGGACTAGCCTGTGGAATGGGCTAAGTATTGGACTACGCCAGTGAGGCAGGACTCTCTGAGAGAGTTTGAGTTGGTGGCTATACCTGAGATCTGGAGGCTTGGGCGTTACTGATGCCATCGCTCCCTGATTGAGTAGAGTTGTGCCTGCTCCTATGACAGGTCCCTGAAAAGCTATCAGAAGGCACGCCGCGCTATCTAACCCGCTGAGTTTTTGTATAGTTTTTGGGGGTTGTAGGAGGAATTTCTATATTGTGAATACTCTGGCAAACTATTTTTCGTGCGCGTGTTAATAAGTAATTATGGTTTTATAGATTGAGTGAGAGTGTCATATCTATCTAGGTTTTTTTCGACTTCCGATACTTTTTTTCAACGATTTCCGAGACTTCTTTTGGGGAATTAAATTTTTTTGCGGGCCCGAAAATGTAAGAGCTCTCAGCGGCTTCGCTAATGAATGGATATGTGCCGCGAAATGACTTTGTTAGTAGGTCGGTGCACATTTCAATTATTCGCACGCTTGAATAGTCTGCTGACTCTGTTCTTAATCCATATTTAATTCGATCATGTTTTGAGATTGACCAATATCGATCCTTGCAAACTCCGACTCGATCATAAAGGTCTCTTAGTCGCATGCCATATATCGTGGATTTTGCGCTTTCGCTGATCTCTGCTAATGATGTGGTTTGCACATTTGTTAGGTTTGCAGCTTCAATGGCACCACTTTGGAATCCTGTCTCTGAAGGTAAAATCCCCCTGTCTGCTCCTAAGTCTGAGACGATTTCTCTAAGTGCTAGTACGTGAAGCTTGTTAACTGGGGTCTTCCAAAGCTTACATTCAACAATCCATGTAATATTAAATCCTGCATGATGCGATTTTACCAGTACGTCTATGTCATGATTTGTTCTAACACCGTGGACTGTTACATCTGTTGATGCTTCGAGACCAAGAGAGCGAAAGTAAATGGCAGTATTCTCTTGATATTGCTTCCAGTCTTTCATAAGGGGCTCTTACAAATTGTAGTACTGCTTTGGTGGTCTTAAGTTGTTTTGTGTTCGTTAGTGTTGCATGTACTTATCGTCCTTTCATTCGTGCTTCATTTTTTACCTCTTCGGAAAAATCCAGTCCGTTTCTAACTTTCTCTATAAGCTCTCTAAAGGCTTCTGAATATCTGTGAGACTGAACCTGCTCTCGATTTAATATGGCGCAATGATATTTGTTGTCGAAGGACTTTATGTCAACTCCTGTGGTTTCTTCAATTACTTTTATAAATTGTGCGCACTTGTGCCAAAATTTATATCCAAGAGCTTGGCCTATCGAAGTTAGTGTGTGAGGGAAGTTGACATTGAATGAAAGTCCGTCAGAAGTATCTGATATTCCATAAAGTTTCGCGAGTTCACCTTCTGACTCAGATACATTGGCAAGCACTTTGTAGTCAACTTGTATTGGGTTTCGAGGGATGTCTGATCTAACAAGCTCGTAAGTTCTAGCAAGTAGTGCTCTCAGTAATCTAGGGTTGACATTGTTTAGTGTTTCATGTGAGCTAAATGCGGAGTAAACCCATGAGAAATCATTCGCTAATATGCTTTTTATGATGACGCCTTTATTTTCGGAAACCGGGATTAGGCGCTCGCGGCGTGGATATTCATTATTTAACTCTGCGTCTGTCCATTCAAGTATGTATATGTTTGGAATTAATTTTCCATCCTCAGAAAGGATCTCGTCAATATCAGAAAGTATTGTTTTTATATTGGGGTCTTCGGCGCTATATCCGATGAATATCAGCGGGTGTTCGGCAAAAAAAGCTAAGAGTTTGGCGCTAAGATACTTTTTTCGTTTTATGAAGTCATCATAGTCATCTTTTGTAATGATTATACTTTCAGGGGCAGAGGCGCAGCCATGTATTTTGAATATTTCACCTATGCTTGCGTGGTTTGCATATAATATTTTTTGACCAATAACAGGCGAGTATTCTGGGAAGATTTGTTCAAGTAGTCGGTCGTAATTTGTAGTTATTATAGAGTGTGGTCGAATGGTTTTTAAAAGTTCTATTTCTTGAGTGAGATTTTTATTTTCGTTTTCAATTAGTTTTTCAAAAAATTCAGAGACTGTGTGCTTTAAATAAATTTCCGGAGTGTTTCCTTCTTCATACAAATGTTTCGGAAAGGGAGGATCTCCCTTACTCCATGCCCAGTCATTGTATTTTTCAGCGAAGATGGAACCAATTTCTACATAGTCCGCGTACCTTTGTTTGTAGTATGCAAACTTTCGATCTATGTCTGGGCATTCTTCCAGTAAGTACTTTAACAGCTCCTCCCAGTTTGGGCCGTTTAAATATCTTTTGGTAAAGCCTGAGCCTATGAAGAGTATTGGTTGACATGCCATGTCCTGAATGCAGGATTTGATGTCAAGTGTTACGTCATCGATGTATTTTTGATAATTTCTATCCATGAATATCTCGGCTTTAAATATGATGTGTGTTTTTTGTTTGGACTAATATGATTCAGTCTTTGATTTGAGTGAGGTGTTTTTTTGTATGGTATCTGTAGTTTTATGGTGTGGGGTTGATGGTTCTAAAGGGTGCCGTATGTAAATATAAGGCGGATCACGAAATTTTGAAATTTGGTGATCCGCTGCTTTCTAGGGGGGTTATTTTTTTCTAGGTTTTCCAGCGTCGCTACGCTTGTCGCGTACTTGACCATCATTGTTTCTAGATCGCGGCTGCTCCCCGCCGCCAGGTTTAGGAACAGTTACATTTGGATTCAGGGGTCTTCTGTCTGTCATTTTTTCTTCCTAAGGTTCTAATACTTAAAGGAAAACTCCAGCCCTGAATCACTAAAACTCGGTCTTTCTATCTAGCCGAACTGCATATGGTCGCAGGGTGAAACTGAAAGTAGCAAATCGCCATTTATAATTCCACTGTCTTTTTAGATGCTGTAGGGGCGATCGGTAAGTATTTGAAATAGCTAAAAATTAATATTCCTTTATGCAGACTTGCATGCTGCAAACCATTCCATCTATAGTTCGCCCCGTCGCCGCACATCGGCGACCGGACGTCGCGGTCTGGAAAAACTAAGCGCACAAAGCGCCCATCACTATGTAGGCGCTTTTTGCTGCCTGGCATCGTGCTATGGCGGCTGTGTGTGGGACACCTTCGGGTGTGCCGGTTTCTTAGTTTCCGGTCCGCGAACCCGCGCACAGCTGCCACCCTTATTCGTTTCGCGGCGAAAAGTGGCAGTCAATTAAACTAAGGAAGGTACAACTCAATGACTAGCTCGCACGTCTGCAACCCCATCCCGCTCACCCGCAACGACACCGACCATCCCGTCCTCTACCTGGACGCCAACGCCTCGTTGGCCGATCTGTATACCTGCGCTCAGCAACGCATCGGCGCAGCCCGCAACCTGCTGGAAATCCTCGACTGCGCTTCTGGTGCGCAGGACCTCTCACAGATCCGCTTTGCCATCGGCCTGTTGCTCAGTGACGGCTTCGATCTGCTGCGTACCTTGGGTGATAGAACTTTGGGGCAGGCTGATCCGGCTTAACCCCTGGTTGAGTAATGAAGCAACAAAAAAGGCGACCAATGCGTCGCCTTTTTGCTTGAGCGGGATGCTTTCCAGCGATCGATTCGGTGCCCGCTGTCCTGCCTCTGCTCCAGTCCCTTCTTCTACAAGTCGAAGTGTTGGTCAAACACGCTCTGCTCGCCCACCGTCACGCTGCATTGGCGGGCCACTTCAGCCGGCATCACCTTGCCCAGCAACGGCGCCAGCGACTTGTAGAACACCTTGTCGCAGGCGTCGTCTTTGCTGAAGGCTTGGGCGTTACCGGCCGCGTCTGCCGTAATTCGGCAGCCTGCCACCAATTCGGTGGGCAACTCGTTCAATGGCACTGTTGTCGAGCCGGAGCCCTGCAATTCGATCAGCTCGTTGCATGTGCCCTTGGCCGGACCTTCCTTAATGGTTTTGGTAAAGGCGACGCGTTGGTAGTCGGTACCGGTGAACAGCACCTGATCGTTAACAGTGACTCGGTATTGTGAGGGTTTGAAGGCGATGGTCTTGATGCAGAACTGCGTGGTGACCGGTTTCCCATTGACCTCAGAGGTGGCCGCTTTGCAACCTGGGGTGGCCTGGGTGAAGGAGGTATCGGGCGAGCTGACACAACCGGCCAGTGAAAGCAGACACACACCGAACAGCATTCTTTTCATGGGACTTCCTGTGCTCAAACACACCGCCTCCAGCAGGCGGCTCCGGACGCGGATCATACCAGCGACCTGTTGACCAAAGGCGCAGAAAGGCAGGGTGGCCCTTTAACTCGGCTATCGAATCCCATCTCTACAGCTGTCTGCTTCCGGCCCAGGCGGTGTGAAGAGCCCAAGTAAAAATCGAAACCCGCGTTTCTACATGAAAGCTGAACTGTAGTGGTCGCCACAAGAAACACGGACAGATTTATTTCTCTACTCTAAACGTCCGCTATTGGCCGTTTTTAACTTTGAGCGTGTCTCTTTGCCCACCGGGCCTTCAGTTCCGGGAGATGTCATACAGATGTGGCGCACGCACGTTCCATAAAAAAAATCCGCTCATCCACTTCCTCACCTAACCTGATTTTAGTTGCAGACGGACTCTGCCGTTTTTTGTTCACGGCCAATTGAACGCTGCACGGCAGTAGCACGCTTTCGGGGGTAATACAGGAGGATCAACACATGGATAGCACACGTTCGCCGGAAGATAAGGGCAAGTTGAAGGCAAGGGCTCGGCAGCGTAAGGCTGCGATCATTGCACTATGTGGAGTTTTGTTTGTACACGCGCTCTTCCTGGTTCCACCTGAGCGAATGACCGTGCCAGTTGTCAGCATTATTACAAGCCTCATATGGCCGATTATCGTCCTTGTAGTAATGGTTCTATTCCAGCCGTACGTCGAAAGACTTTTCTTAGAGATAGCCGAGCGAATCAAGGGAGGGGCCGGCTTAAAAATTGGAAGCTTTCTTGAGATCCAGAGTCTTCCCGAGCAAGCGCGGAAGATTCCTGTGCCCAGCGAGGAGCAGAATGTAACGCTGGAAAACATCGCCCTGCTGCACACGAGCTTCTTTTCGGAGACAGGAACACGTTTGTACGGTGGCGACGGTCGAGCGTATTACCAGTTTGAGGTGGTTGTTATGGCGCCAGACGTCGTCATGGAGCACGTGGACAGGGTAGTTTACCGCCTCGAAAACACTTGGCCTGAAGCGCTCAGAACAAGAGAGACTCGCGACCGCGCGTCAAGATTCAAGATGAAGGACTTGGCCAATGGAACTTCAATTGTCGAGGCCGACGTCTACTTTCGCGGTAGCGACCAACCTCTGAAGCTTAACCGCTTCATTGATTTGCGCCCCGACGGCCCACGCATCTAGAACACTCGCCCTCAGCATTTGTACATTAATGCACCAGAGCAAGTGGCAACCTATACGTTGAGTCCACAGCCGAAAGCGGCCCCGGCCAATAGGTAGACACGGAGTCGGCGACGGTGCCCACCTGAACCCTAGCCCTTGTCGCCATGCACCAATATCCGGCCGTCATACCCACAGCTGATCCAGCCACCGGCGCGGGTGGGGAGCACATCGGTTGCAAAGTTGTCGTGTGAGCCGATGATCGCCCCCTGCCGTGAGGGCAGGTTCCAGCGTCTGACGAATCCATCCTCGCCGCAGGTCAGCAGCATGTGTCGCGCCTCGAAGCGCACGCGTCGGACAGGCCCGTCATGAGCGGCCAGGCAATCCAGGAGCGCCAGCATCGGTTCGGTCGCTAGCAGGTGCACCGCGCCGTCGAGATCACCAACGGCCAAGGTGACGCTGCCATCGGCGTCGATCCAGCTCGCCAGCGTCCTTAGGGGGCGGCCCAGATCGAGCACTTGTACGCAGTCCCGCTCCTCGGGTTGCCACAGCCTGACGGTTCCGTCCTCCGATGCGCTGGCGAAACCGCCGTTGCCCATAGGCGCGATCGCCCAGACCCAGCAGGCGTGGGCCTGACGTCTGTCCGTGGCACCTGTCGCCAGGTTCCAGACTGTCAGGCGACCGTCAGCAGCCCCGGTCACGAGGCGGTCAGCGCCTAACTTTGCCGAGGACAGGACGGCCGAGTCCGATGTGCCGACCAACGTTGACTCGCCGGTCGCCAAGGACCAATGCCGGACCGTACGATCCCGCGAGTGAGAAACAAGCTCGCCAGGCGCCACGTCCACCAGACCCAGAATGGATTGTGTATGTCCGTCAAGCTGACCTAAGCACCGGCCCTCGCGATCCCACAGCCGGATGGTTGCGTCACGCCCGGCGCTTGCAAAGCCCCTGTCGCCCAGGTCGGCAAGCGCCCATACGTACCCGTGATGGCCCGGCTGGAAGGGACCATCGACTTGCAAGGATTGCTGTGGCTCGTACATCAGATCACTGCGCATGACGTATTTTTGGCCAGCGTCCACTAAGGCGCCGGCGTGCCAGAGGGTGTGATCGAATACGATCAGGCTGCCCTTTCGCGGGCGCAGCCTGAGCGTGGAATCCCGGTTCGACATGGCTGCGGACCGTCCCTCGAAGAACACGGTCTCTCCGCCGCTGAATGCATCGTCGTTAAGATAAATCATGAAGGTCAGGCGTGACTGTTGGCGCTGGCGATGGTGTACACCATCCTGATGGGCGCGGAACTGGGTGCCGGGCCGGTAGCGGCAGAAGCGCAGCCGCTCATTGATGCCGACCGGACGCCAGCCGTCCTCATCGATCACCGTCCCGAGCCTCGGCATTCGCAAGGCGCAGTGCTTCAAGCGTTCGAAGAGTCGCCCGGCCAGAGCTGGGTCGTCTGCCACGATCCGGTCATTATCGCGGTAGGAGGACGGATAGTCAGACCCTGCGCTGGCGAACCCGCACTGCTCCGTGGCTTCTATCAACGCTTCGCACTCGCTGGCCGCAAGAAACTCGTGGACCAGGACACACCGCACCCGGTCACCCAGCGGTAGTTCGACCGAGGCCGACGGAGCAGTGGCCCCCACCATCAGTTTTTCAGCGAAGGAATTCATCGTGATCTCCAAAGTTGGTCTGATAACCAATATTTGCAAAGCTAGGGTGCGACGGGGTCGATGTCAATGCTAAGCTGGTCGCGCAACCAACATTGGAAAGGTGACATGGCACGGCGCTCGAACACTGATGAAAGACGCGGCCAGATCGTGGCGGCACTCCAGGCCGTCATGGCCAAGGCCGGCTACGCAGGCGCAACCATAGCGGCCATCGCCCGGCATGCGGAGCTAGCGCCTGGCCTTGTGCACTACCACTTCAAGGACAAGCGCGAGATTTTGGTGGCACTGGTCGACTCACTGGCCGGCTACGCCCATCAACGGTACGAGTCCCGGGCCGCTGCGGCCCAGACGGCGGAGCAAAGGCTTCAGGCCTACATTGCCGCACACCTTGCCTATGGTGCGGACGCGCAGCCCGATGCGGTGGCGGCATGGGTGATGATCGGCGAGCAGTCGGCCCACGACCCAGACGTGCGCGAGGTCTATCAGGCTGTGCTAGCGGCGCAGATGAAGCTCCTCAAGGGCTTGCTCCGGCAGCGATTCGCCGAACGCGGACGCCGCGCCCAAGGGCTCGACGCGCTGGTGGCGGGCATTACCTGCTTTATCCAGGGGGCGTTCACGCTGTCCACCACGGCGCGGCCACTGCTGCCGACGGCCTTCGCCGCACCGACGTTGAGCACCTGGGTCGAGCGTTACATTGATGGGGAGGAGGAGCGATGAGGGGAACGCCTGAAGGGAGCAGCCTCTTCCCGGTCGGCGCGCACAGCGCCCCCGAGGTGCCTGACGGTGTGGATTTCGCCGCCTGGGCTCGCCTCTGGGCGGAGCTTGGCGTCGGATGCCCGGCGCGAGAAACCTACGAAGAGCTCGTTCGACGCTACCGCGAGCCGCACCGTGCGTACCACAACTGCCAGCATTTGCAGGAATGCCTCCAGGTGCGCCGCCTCATCAACGCTGACTGCCATGCCCCCGCTGAAGTCGACCTCGCACTCTGGTTTCATGACGCCATATACGACCCACTTCGCAGCGACAACGAGCTGCGCAGTGCGCAATGGCTGGACGACGTGGCACGCGATAGCGGCCTGGGCGATGAAATCCGACGCAGGCTTTACGGCCTGATCATGGTGACGCGACACGACGGCGCTCCAGCGTCGGCAGACGAGGCCGTGTTGGTGGACACGGATCTGGCGATCCTTGGGGCATCGGCCGCGCGGTTTGAGGAGTACGACCGCCAAGTCCGTCGCGAGTACCGATATGTGCCTCTGTTTGTGTACCGCCGAAAGCGGCGTCAGGTCCTGGAGGGCTTCCTGGCACGCGGGCGCATCTATACGACCGCACCGTACTTCGATGCATTCGAACAGCAAGCCCGCGTCAATCTTGCAAGCGCCATCGACCGCCTCGGCTGAGGAACGGACCCCAGTGGAGGGGCGAGTATTTCGCCTTCGCACGTGCCTTGCCATTCTGCAGTTCAAGCCGTCACCGTAAACAGATGACGGGGCATCGCCGGCCCAAAAACCATGGTTACAGGTCACACAGGCTGCCGCTGCGCCCGTGATCTCGACCTAAGGCTTGGCCCGATCCCATCGACACTCCGCCAACCGGTGCCCATCGGTTGCGCTCTTTTCTCGCCTGTCGATGTCGCCGTCGGCGTTCAGGTAGATATGGGTGTTGGGCCATTGCGGGGTGATGCTGATGCAGTGATTACGCCCGGTGTTCTTGCTCCACCAGGAAAACTCCATAAAGAACTCATCGTCCGGGAAGAGCGCGCCATGACCGGTTGCGCCGCCTCCGGGCAGCATTGCTCCTTTATCAATCCGATCCTGGACATTCCAGATGTACCTGAGCTCATCCCGGCCGGCTTGGGAGTAGTGCACATTCACCCTTGGCAACGCAAAGTCCCAATGCGTGACCAGCCCAAACAGCAGCGGTATCCAGAGCAGCTTTACGTACCATGGCCGGCGCGTGCCTGCATGGGAGGACAAGGGTTTCATCTCCCTCCCTTGGGCGTTCTCTGGGGGCGTTGGGTGGAAAGTGGAGGCAGCAGCGTCGCAGCCGGTCGTTGTCCACTCCCGGCTGCTGTGTGGCTTCTTGGGCTGAATGTCAGCAACCGGACGCTTTGAGCCCGGTGCCGATGGTGACCGCGCTGACCTGCACTTTGTCAAAGGCCTTCTGCGCGGCGGCGTCGTATTTCCGGTCGCAGTTGAAGCGTGTTTCCATCACGTAGTCTTCGCCTTCTGCTTTGCGCATCTGCGATTCCCACTGGTCGGCGGCGTTGAGCGCGGCATCGGAGACCAGCACCACCTCCAGCAGCACTTCCTTGAAATCCACGGCGTGGGGGCCTTCCCAGTGGGCATAGACCGAAGGGTCGGCGGCATTGCCGCACATGCTCAGGCAACTGGCGCTGTAGCTCAGGCCGCCACCGGACGACTCGGTAAAGGCGCCGACGGTGAGAGGTTTGCCTGGCGCCGGGGCGTAGGTGCCGACGAACTGGGTCAGGTCGGCCTGGCATCTGGGCGTCAGTTCCATGCGCAGTTTGCTGACTTTGCCGCCCTCTACCGTGGCGGTGATGTCGCAACCCTGGACTTTGAACTTGTGTTCATCGCCGAAGGACTCCCGAGGGATTCCGGCGACGGATTCAAAGTAACGCTGATTGGTGCCCAGCATGTCGCCGGTGAAGACTTCGGCCACGGAGGCGGCATGGGCAACGTCAACGGACAGGGCCAGTGTTGAGGCAAAAAGGCTGTAGGTCAGCTTGTTCATGGGAGAGTCCTTTCAATGGGCGACCGGAAGCTGTGGTCACCTTCAAGTGGGTTCGGGGACGGGAGTTTAGCAGGCGTTGGTGCTGCGTTTTTCGGGTTTCTTGCTGATTTTTTCTGAGTACCAACCATAGGAAAAGAGCAGGGCACGGCGCATTTTATCGAGGCGTTGATGAGCATCCGACCAGCCACGATCAATCCGTAAGCCAATCCCAGAGGCTGCCCACCAGATACGCCGCGCCTGCGGCCACTGCTGCGGTCGCTAGTGCGGGGGCCAGGGCTGTTCCTCCAGCGAACCCCAGGGCGCCAAGACCTGCAGCGGTCAAGCTGGAGGTACCGCCAGCGGCGGCCAGACCAGATGCGGTACTGACGGCACCCTTGGCCAGGGCTTGGCTGGTCAATGACTGCGCTACTTGGCTCGCGGTGGTGCTGGCGGCCTTTCTGGCCAGCATGTTGCGTGCAGCGGCGGCGCCACCTTGGGTGAGCAAGACCTTGGTGGTTTGCTCTGCCGTTTGTCTGGCTGCGTGGTGCATCAGCAGGCTGTTGGCAACTGCGCCCAGACGCTGTTTGGCGACTCTGACTTGTTCGCTGGTGTGTCGATCGGTGGCGCACCAGTTGGCAAAGTGCTCGCAATTGTTGAACACAAGATTGTATTGATCCTCACCCAGTCTGGATCGGGCCCGACGGCAGATATCGGGCCCCCTGAAATAGACTTTCCGGTAAGTCTTGATCCTGGCGTTCTTGCCTTGCAGGAAGTCTGCAAGGGAGGTCGACTCGATGCATCCCTTATGAAGCCCCGAACCCATGCCTGAGTAGTGGATCACGCGATTCCTGCCGACAAAAATCCCGTGATGGGTATAGAGACCTCGGCCGACAATCAGATGAGTTCCAGTGGGGTACATGTCCAACAAGGCTCCAGTGATGTGCTTTTGGAGGCGGCATTCGCAAGCGTTCCGGTGATATCGAGGGGCTTGATCCGTGTCGCAGTCTTCATGCAGGCATTTCCAGTGGCTCATGGGCGTATAGCCAATATTGTCGCCCCGAGCATGGGTTGCATCATAAACAACGGCACAAGGACATTGCTATCAAAATGCCGCTATCGGGGCGCGGCACCGTGTCGTGCGCCGAATAGGCAGGCAGGGAAGGGGCTGTGTCCTCGTCTACAACGGTGTCTGAGATCAGTGCTTGACTCTGTCCCTTGGGACAACCCGCATCCTGTCTTGTCTGTTTCAGCTTCCGCCGTCAGCGGATAAGGCAATCCATGAGTAGAGTATCGATGGTCACCGGTGCCAATGGGCATCTGGGCAACACCCTGGTGCGGGCGCTGCTGGCTCGCGGGCAACAGGTGCGCGCCGGGGTGCGTGACCCGGACCGAAGCTCCGCCCTGAACGGCCTCGACTGCCAGAAGGTACGCGCCGAGCTGCAAGACCCTGACTCTCTGCGTCAGGCCCTGCAAGGGGTAGAGGTGCTGTATCAGGTGGCGGCCGTGTTCAAGCACTGGGCGAGGAATCCCTACGCCGAGATCGTCGAGGCCAACGTGCAAGGTACGCGTAATGTGCTGCGCGCTGCGGCCGAGGCCGGGGTCCGGCGTGTGGTCTATGTCAGCTCCGTGGCAGCGGTTGGGCACAACGGTCAGCGCCTGGATGAAAACAGCTGGAACAGCGATCAGCAAAACCCGTACTACCGGTCGAAAATTCTCTCTGAGCGCGCCGCCTGGGACATGGCCCAGGCCTATGGCCTGCCGACGGTGGCGGTATTGCCCTCGGCGATCATCGGCCCTCATGCCACGCGGCTGACGGACACGATGGGATTTCTGGCGGCGGTGCTGGGGCGCAAGCTGGTGCTGGACCCGAATTTTCATTTCAACTTTGTCGATGTGCGTGACGTGGCCGATGGCTTGATCCGCGCGGCGGAGCAGGGTCGCCCGGGCCAGCGCTACCTACTGGCCAATCAACAGTCTTCATCGTTGGCCGAGGTCATCGCAGCGCTCAACACGCTTTGCCCCGAATATCGGCTACCGCGCCGCGCGCCCAAGGGTTTGTTGTTGCTGATCGCCTGGCTGCAAGAACAGCGGGCGCGCTACACCGGTCAGCCCGCGGAGTTGCTGCTGAGCCAGGTGCGGATGTTTTATGGGGTGCGCCAGCGTTACTGCATCGATAAGGCCATCAACGAGTTGGGCTACCAGCCGCGCTCACCCCATGACGCCCTCAGGGAGGCATTTGCCCATCTATTGCTGCGCTGATTCTGGCGCAGCACTCGGCACTGCTGCGGGGGCGAACTGCTGGTTGATCTGTTGTTGCAACTGCGTCAGTTGCTGCTCCTGGCTCTGCAAGGCCTGGATCTGCGCTTGCAACTCCAGGCGCTTGGCCTCGATACCCTGATTGGCCAGTGCCAGGGGGAAGGGGGCCTGATGGTGCTTGGCGGCCAGCAACTCGCTCATCTCTGCCAGTTTGAACCCCACCGCCTGGGCGCTGCGGATCATCTGCACCAGCGTCAAGTGATGGGGGCTGTACAGCCGATAACTGCCACGGCGCTGCGGGGTCAGCAGGCCCAGTTGCTCATACAGACGCAGGGCTTTGGGCGTGCATCCCGACAACGTGGCAAGTTCACCTATGTACATACAACGCTCTCTCGCTCATCCAGTTCCGGCCCGCAGTTTACTGACTGTGGTTCGATGACGCTTGGCTGGATCTGTTTGCCGTGAAGGCACCATCACCCGCTAGTGCCAGCATCCGCGGGCCACGAACAGAGAGGTCGGCAAGTGCTCGGAAAACACAGCTCCCCTGACGCAAAACAACCTTCGACAGGGGGCGAGCGCAACTCATCTAGGCGTGCAGGTGCTTTTTCAAGAATGATCGGGTTCGTTCGTGAGTCGGGTTTTGCAGGATCTCTTGCGGCGCTCCTTCCTCGACCACCACCCCGCCGTCCATGAAGATGATCCGGTCGGCCACTTCACCGGCAAAGCGCATTTCGTGAGTGACGATCAACATGGTCATGTGCTCGGCGGCCAGTTGTTTCATGACCTGGTTGACCTCTTCCACCAGCTCCGGGTCCAGCGCCGAGGTGGCCTCATCAAACAGCATGACCTTGGGGCGCATCGCCAGGGCCCTGGCAATGGCCACGCGCTGCTTCTGTCCGCCGGACAGGCGAGAAGGGTACTCGTCGAACTTGTTGGCCAGGCCCACCTTGGCCAAGTACTCCATGGCCAGTTCGCGAGCCGCTGTTTTGCTCAACCCTTTGAGCTTGATCGGTCCGAGGGCGATGTTTTCATGCACGGTCAAGTGCGGGAACAGATTGAAGTGCTGGAACACCATGCCCATCTGCTGGCGCACGCTATTGATGTGCTGTTCGAATGCGCGACCTTTCAAGGGCCGGTTGACGTGTTCGCCTTCTAGCCAGACTTCACCCTCGTTCAGCACTTCCAAGTGATTGATTGAGCGCAGCAGGGTGCTTTTGCCCGAACCACTGGGGCCGATGATGGCGATGATCTGTCCGCGCGAGACAGACAGATCGATGCCTTTGAGCACTTCAAGTGCGCCATAAGCCTTGCGCGCACCCTTGACTTCAACCATGAGTTTTTCTGTGGTCATCGTGACATCTCTACCTTATTTTCAAGAAGGTGCAGGCCGGCTTCCAGAACAAGATTGACCGCGTAATAAATCACCGCGACGGCCAAATAGAATTCGAACGGGCTATAGGTCTCGCTCACAGCGCGCTGGGCGCTGTAGACCAGCTCGGCAATACCGATGATGGACACCAGGGATGTGTCCTTTAACAGGACAATCAGGTTGTTGCCCAGCGGCGCCAGAGTGCTGCGCAGTGCTTGCGGGACAATCACGTAGCGCTGGGTCTGACTGCGGCTCAGGCCAATGGAGCGCGCACCTTCAATCTGCCCGGGGTCGACCGACATCACCCCGGCACGAATAACGTCGGCGTTGTAGACGGCGAAGTGCAGGCTGAGGCCGATGATGCCGGCCATCAGTGCCGGGATATCAATCCCCACTTGCACCAGGCCGTAATAGATCACGTACAGCTGCAGCAGCAGTGGCGTACCCATCAGCAGCCAGGTCATGAAACGTATGGGCAGGGATACCAGTTTGGGGGTGTAGAGAACGATCAGGGCAAAGGCTATTCCGGCAATCAGGCTCAATACACTGGAGCAGAGAAACAAGACGATGGTCCACCAGAGCCCGGTCGCCAGCAGCTCGGAATAGGGTGTCACGATACTCAGGTCAAGGCTTGGCATTGAGGCGTCTCACTTTGCCGCGAAGCGTTTATCGAGGTGGTCAACCATCAGCCTGACCGTGTAGACCATGGCGATGTACAAAATGGCCGACACCATGAATATCTCGAACGGCTTGTACGTGGAGCTGATAAAGCGCTGCGCCGTGTAGGAAAGTTCAACCACGGAGATGGTCGAAACCAGGGCCGAGCCTTTGATCAGCGCGACCGCATTGACGCCCAGAGGCCTGATCATCAGCTTCGCGGTTTGCGGAAGTGTGATCAGCCATAGGGTCTGGCCCTTGCCGAAACCGATTGAACGTGCGGCTTCGACCTGACCGGGATCGACGTTGCTGATCGCACCACGAATGGATTCGGCCATGTAGGCCGCGATGTTCAGGCCCAGGCCCAGGACCCCAGCGGAAAACGGTTCCAGCTCAAGGCCGATTTGCGGGCCGCCAAAGTAGATGAGGAAGAGTTGGACCAGGCAGGGCGTGCCGCGAAAAACGCTGACGTAGACCCTGGCCAGGCATCGAAGCAGGAAAAAGCCGGACAGTCGGGCAGCAACCAGCACGATTGCCACCAGCAAACCCAGCACCAGTGCCAGTAGCGAAACTTGCACCGTGATCCAGGCCGCCTCCAGAAAGAACGGCAGGGTGCGCTGTATAAGTGTCAGATCCATGGGCAGGCTCGGAAAAGTCGGATTGACTGGCCCGACGACAGGTCGAGCCAGGCTGCAGCTGAGTCAGCGAATGTCTTTGCCGATCCACTGCATCGAGATCTTTTCGTAGCTGCCGTCGGCGAGCATATCGTCCAGCGCCTGCTGCATTGCAGCCTTGAGTTCAGGGTTGTGCTTGCGCAGCGCAATGCCCATGCCTTCAACGCCGCCGTCACTGTCGGGTGGCGTGATGATGCGAACTTTCTGCCCGGTTTCCTTGACGGCGACCAGCACCGGAACGCTGTCCATCACCAGCGCGTTGAGGCGCCCGGCCTCCAGGTCGACCAGCATTTCGGGAAGGCCTTTGTAGGTCTTCACCTTCAGGTTGCCGCGCGCCCTGGCCCATTTGTCGTGGGCGTCGCCAAGGGTAACGCCCACCGTCACATCCTTCAGGTCATCCAGGCTGTTGATCGGCGAGTCCTCTTTCACCACGATGGTGCGGCCGGCGTGGTAATAGGGGCCAACGAAATCCACGGCCTTCAGGCGCTCCGGGGTAATGGTCATCGAGGCGATGATGGCGTCATATTTCTTGGCCAGGAGCCCGGCAATGATCCCGTCGAAGGGCGTGGTGACAATGCTCACTTTCACCCCGAGCCGTTGGGCCAGGGCTTCGCTGATGGAGGCGTCGAATCCGACGATCTGGTTCTGCTCGTTGGCAAAGCTGAAGGGCGAGTATTGACCGCTCATGGCGATGCGAATCTCTTTGGACTCCTGGATCGACTGCAAGTCATCTGCCTGAACGGCTGTAGGACAGAGGAGCGCCGCGGCCGCGACGGTGGATGCAGCAAGCAGACCCTTGAGCGTTCTGGTTAGCATTGGATGGCACCTTTGAAGAATTATTAATTATTGTTTTTGGGCTCTTCACCCAGGCCTCGGGAAAAGCTTTGCATAGGCCGTTCTGGAAAGCACCAGGCAAGGTGTCCGCCAGCCGGACACATTGCCGGAGTTGGCCGACACTATGTCGGCCGGGCGCGCAGGCTGTCACTCGCGCGCCGATCCGGACGCTCTAGCGCAGGGCAGCCTGGAAGCTTTCGTCCAGCACCTCAAGCAGGAAGTCGGCGTTCTTGTGACTGAAAATCATCGATGGGCGCATTTTCAGAACGTTGTCATAGGGGCCTTCGGTGCCGATCAGAACGCCGCGCTCCCGGGCACCATCGGCGACCTTTTTGGCCAGTTGCGTGGCCGGAGATTTGCTCTTGCGATCAGTGACCAGTTCGATCCCGAGGAACAGCCCCAGTCCGCGTACATCGCCAATGGCCGCGTATCGCTGCTGCAGCTTGCGAAAGCCTTCGAGCAGATAGTTGCCCACCGTCAACGCGTTGAGTTTCAGGTTGTCGCGCTCAATCACATCGAGAACGCTGAGCCCCACGGCACATGAAACCGGGCTGCCGGCGAAGGTATTGAAGTACTCCATGCCGTTGTTGAAGCTGTCGGCCATCTCGCGTGTGGTCACCACCGCCGACATGGGATGGCCGTTGCCAATGGGTTTGCCCATGGACACAGCATCGGGTACCACGCCCTGGGTTTCAAAGGCCCACCAGTGGCTGCCCACTCGGCCAAAGCCGACCTGGACTTCATCGGCCAGGCACAGACCGCCTTCGGCACGAACCATTGCATAGACCTCCTGCAAGTAGTTTTCCGGGAAAAACAGTTGCCCGGCGACACTGGGAATGGACTCCGCCAAAAAGAATGCCGGGGCTCGGCCCTGCTTGCGCATGCTGTCGATCTGCTCGGCGACACTTTGCGCGAAACGCTTGCCCAGCTCTTCGAATGGCCAGTCATCCGCTGCGCGGTAGGCATCCGGCACGGCCGCCTCGAATACATGCGCTGCACGCCCCTTGCCGGCCTTGCGCTTGTACTTGTAGGGGCTGAGGTCAATCAGCTCCTGGGTCGTGCCGTGATAAGCCCAATCCAGCACGATGGCATCGTTGCGCCCGGTGTGATTGCGCGCCATGCGCAGCATCAGGCTGTTGGCTTCGCTGCCTGAACAGCCAAAGGAGGCGACCGCCAGGCCTTCGGGCAAGGTTGCGGTGAGTCGCTCGGCGTACTCCACGATGTTGTCGTGCAGGTAACGGGTATTGGTGTTCAGGCGTGAAGCCTGGCGCGAAAGGGCTTGCACCACATCGGGATGGGAGTGGCCGAGATGGCAGACGTTGTTGAAGCAGTCCAGATAGGCGCGGCCAAAGTTGTCGATCAACCAGACCCCATCACCGCGTACGAACTTGATCGGGTCCGAGTAGGAAATCGACAAGTTGGGAAGCAGCATTTCCTTACGCTTGGCCACGATCTGCGCTTTGGTTCGTCCTTCCTGGTGGTAGGTTTCCGCGGGGATTCCGGCCAGCGTCGATGCATCCGGGAACAGGTCGGCCCACACCTCAAGATAGGCGCGCTCACCGACGCCGATGAACTCGCTCGCTTGCAACTGGGTGTCGGTGGACATCTGGAAATGCACATGGGGCAGCCAGCCGCCATTTTCCGTATCCGCGCCCATGTGACCCACCAGCGCGCCGGCCTCAAGACGGTCCCCGGGCTTGAGGCGGGTCAGCGCTTCGTGGGCCATGTGCCCCCACAGGGTCAGAAAGGGCGGACAGCCTGCCGGCGAGTGCTTGAGCATGATCAAGCCGCCATAGCCCAGCGGTTCAGGCTCGACCTCGACGCTCTGCACCACACCGGCAAGCGGTGTGTACAGAGGCGTTCCGGCCGGCATGATCAAGTCGACACCCAGGTGCATGATCCGACGCTCTCCTTCAATGAATCGAGATTCAAAGGCGCTGTCGGTGTAGATGGTCCTGGCTTCGCCCCATGGCCCGATGCCCAGCGGCACCTGATGTTCAGCAGAGAAATCATTCCACCACCGGGTGGCCTCTGCCGGGCGCTGCTCGGCTGAGGCGATGGTCATTTCATGGGCAGCATCGGCGAACGGCACAATGGCCTTGTTCAGGGTCGCCGCCGATGGATGCACGATATCCGCAAAGGACTGGCGGTTTTCATCCACCCAGCGGCGAATGGCCCCGGCACCTTCTATCGCGTCAAAACCACAGGCTTTGCGCAGGATCGCCGTCGCCAGGCGCGGGTTCATGCGATCCATCTTTTCCAGCAGGCGCCAGGCCGGGGCTTCGCTGATGGCCAGGTAGGGATTGTCCTGGGTCTGCTCGTGGCGCGAGGCCGACAAGGTGACGCTGATGACCAGGCGCATGGCGATCAGATTGAACAGCACGTCCAGCTCTTGCGGCTGCAGTGGGTAGCGCTCATGGAAGCCGCCGGTGAGAGCGGCGGCCGCGCCGATGGGGTCTTGCATGTCGAGAATGGCGTAGGCGCAAGTGATGGCGACTTCGGCAATCAGCACCGTGTGCACGGCATCGCCAAAATCGATGATGCCCGAGACCTGCTGGTGGTTCTGCGGGTCGACGAGGATGTTCCAGTCATTGCCGTCGTTGTGAATGACCTGGGTGCGCAAGCGCGCAAGCCTGGGTTCGACCCGGGTTTCGAAATCATCGATGAAGCGCTCCAGAATGGCACGTCTGTCGGGGTCTTTGACGAAATGCAGGCGGGCTCGGGAACGTGCGGCGTATCGCAGATCCCACTCCAGATCGCGAACCGCGCCGGGATGCATGAAGCCCTGAAGTGCATGATCCATGTCGGCGAATGATTGACCCAGGCTGCGCATGAGTTCGAACGTGCGCTGGACTTCGGCCAGCGGAGTACCGTGCAACCAGCTCACCAGGCGCACCGCGTGGGTTTCGCCAGAGGGCGCCATTGCCGAGGCGAGCCAGTCGCCGGTCAGGCTTTTCTTCAGCTGCGGCACGCCAAGCTCGGGGCTGTGATGGGCCAGATGGCTGAGGATGGCGGTCTGCAGCGCGCTTTCAATGGGTGGTTCGCTGGAGTTGACGACTTTCAGAATCCATCCCGCATCGCTTGCTGTGTTCAACCGGAAGTTGCAGTCTCGCTCGCCGTCCAGAGGCGAAGCCGTAGCGATGACATTGAAAAGCTGCTCAGCCAAGTGTTCGGCATCGCGTGGCGAGAACTGCGGGGCGGGGTGGCAAAGGTCGGTCATGGTAATGGTTTTCCAAGTTATTTTTTTCAGTTAGCTTGGCATGCGAAATCTTCGAGGGCAGTAGGTATGCGGTCGGCTTTGGCCTGCATATTGTCGGAATCGACCGGCACAAACTCGGCAGTCAATTTGAGGAGTTTCAATGCGCGACCTGGACGCGAAAGATCGCGAAATACTGGACATTCTGTCTAAAGAGGCGCGGATTGCCCTGAAGGCCCTGGCCGCGAGAATCGGACTGTCCAGAAGTGCCACCAGCGAGCGCGTCCTCAACCTTGAACGCAATGGGGTGATCAGAGGCTATCGTGCGGATATCGGCGAAATCGACGCCAATGTGATTCGCGCCATGTTTCTGGTGTGCCTGAAACGCACGCCGGCCATCAGCCTGCTGGACCTTCTGGCCCAGCACTCGCAGGTGCGCCGCATCTCCTCGGTCAGTGGCCAGCTCGACCTGGTGATTGAGACTGAATCACGCACCATTGATGATCTGAACCGAGTCCGGGATGCCGTAGCCAGTCACGAATCCGTCGAGGACATCACCACGGCTGTGGTTCTTCGTCGCGATATCGATCGACAGACATCCTGATCCGCCGCGGCGGCAAGACTTGATGGAGCTTGCCTGCGGGAAAGGCCGGACAAGCCCTCAAACGCTCTGCAATGCACGCTTGGCGCCTGATCCCAGTGGCCTGATCTGTGGAGTCGGGCCTGGCCCTTTACGGCAATCGCAACGTGCCGCGCTGTACAACTCCCATTCGCAAACCATAAAATGAGAAGCATTATCATTAATGCGAATCTCCCATGCACAACCACAGCCTTTCCTCGCCTGTCGCCCAGTTGTATGCGAACCATCACGGCTGGCTGCGCGGCTGGTTGCATCGGCGCTTGGGGCACAGCGCCGATGCCGAGGACCTGGCTCACGACACCTTTATCCGCGTGTTGCGCTCCCAGGAGGATGTGCGTGAGCTGCGCCAGCCCATGGCGTTTCTGGCCACCATCGCCAATGGCTTGCTGATCAATCGCTGGCGCCGTCAGGCCATCGAGCGGGCCTATCTGGAGGCGTTGGCGGCGCGGCCGATGGGGGAGGAGCCTTCGCCGGAGGAGCGGCATCTGATGATCGAGACCCTGCTGCAGTTGGATTCGCTGCTGGTGGGCTTGTCGTCGCGGGTGCGGCAGATTTTCTTTCTGTCCCAGCTCGATGGCTTGACCTATGCGCAGATCGCCGTGCAGTTGGGCTTGACCGTGGCCCAGGTGCAGCGGGACATGGGCAGGGCGTTCAGCGTCTGCTATGCGAGCCTGTTTGAATGAGCGGCGCGGCGGTCGATCCCCGGGTGCGGGACAGCGCCATCGATTGGCTGGTGCAGATGCAGTCCGGGCTGATGAGTGCTGCGGACCACCAGGCCTTGCAGCAGTGGCGCGAGGCCAGTGCCGAGCATGAGTACGCCTGGCAGCGGGTCAGCCGTTTGCCGCTGATGTTGCAGCCGGGGGCTCATCTGCTGGCCGATGCCACGGCGCGCCGGGCCTTGCAGTCGGCGGGTGCCGATCCACAACGGCGGCGGCAAGTGCTCAAGTGCCTGTTGGCGCTGGGACTGCTGGGCGGCATTTCCTGGCAGGGGGCGGACTCCACCCTGGTGCGTTCAGCCTTGGCCCGTTATCGCACCGGTATCGGTGAACGGCGACGTTGGGCCCTGGCGGACGGCGGGTCGTTGTGGCTGAACACCGCCAGTGCGGTGAACCTGGACTTGAGTGCGGGGCAGCGCAGCGTGCAGTTGATCGAGGGCGAGTTGGCGCTGGATACCCCGGCCGGATCGGCCTCCCTGCAACTGCAAACACCGGATGCGCTGTTGTACAGCCGCGGCGCCCATTTGCTGGTGCGCCATGATCGCCAGGGCACTCAGGTGACCGTGCTGCGCGGGCTGGTGCAGGTCAGTGCCCGGCAGCAGTCGACCCCGCTGCCATTGCAGGCTGGCTGGCAAACCCGAGTCGATGGCCGGGGAGCAGGGCGGCCCAGTGCCATCGATGTGTTTCTGGCCCAGTCCTGGATGCGCGGCATCCTGCCCGCCGAGCGCATGCGCCTGGATCAGTTGCTGGCTGAGTTGGCGCGCTATCGCCCGGGTTTTTTACGTTGCAGCGAAGCTGTTGCCGCTTTACGGGTGACCGGCAGTTTTCAACTGGACGACACCGATGCCGCCCTGGCCCTGGTGGCCAATACCCTGCCGGTGCGCATCGAGCGCAGAACCCGTTATTGGGTGACTGTGGTGCCGGCCTGAAAATTTTTTTTCACTCGCGCGATAGTTTTTTCGATCTGGCTTGGCCTTCAGGTATTACCCACCGGCACAGGTGGGTTTCGATCCCTAGGAGCCTTGCATGATTTTCCCCGCTCGTGTCTTGCGTACCCATACCTTCGGCCTGCTGTTGCTCAGCCTGCAACCGCTCTACAGCGAGACGGTGCTGGCTGCCGGCGAGCGTCACTACAGCATCGGCGCCGGTCCCCTGGACCAGGTGCTGTCGCGTTTTGGCGCCGAAGCGGGGATCAGCATGGCGGGCAGTGCGCTGCTCACGGCGGGCAAGACCAGCCAGGGCCTGCAAGGGGATTTCAATACCGAAGCGGGCTTGAACAAATTGTTGTCGGGCACCGGCCTGGGCTACGTGCGCCAGGCCGACGGCGGCTATGCCTTGCGCCTGCGCTCTGATGCGGTGTCGTTGCCGACGCAGAAGATCAAGGGCGAGAACCCTGACGAGGAGGAGGTGTACCGGGCGCCGCGTTCGTCGGTGTACATCTCCGCCGACGACATGCAGCGCTTCGGCGTGGTGTCGGTGGGCGACGTGCTCAAGGGCCAGCCTGGGGTGCAGGTCGGCGACAGCCGCAATGGCGGCGGCCTGGATGTGAACATTCGCGGCATCCAGGGCCAGAGCCGGGTGGCGGTGACGGTGGACGGTTCGCAACAGGCGCTGGATGTCTATCGCGGTTATGCCGGCACCCAGCAACGCAGCTACATCGACCCGGACATGATCAGCGACATCGCCATCGACAAGGGCCCGAGCCTGACTTCCAGCGCTATCGGCGGCACGGTAAAGATGCGCACTCTTGGCGTCGGCGACATCCTCAAGGACGGTCAGAATGTCGGCCTGCGGCTCAAGGGCGATGTCTGGAACAACGGTGTGGCTCCGGCCCGTCGCGACCCCCACTCCAAGACCGAGGACCTGTACTCGGAACCGCACCAGAGCCGTGGCGGGCTGTTCGGCTCGGACGCGGAGGCCGGCAGCGCCGCGTTCGCCTATACCCATGAGTTTTTCGATGTGGTGGCGGCCTACGCCCATCGCAACCAGGGCAACTATTTCGCCGGCAAGAAGGGCCAGGATCGCTACCGCACCTTTGACCGCTACGGTGATGAAGAGACCAGCGTGGCCACCACCTACAACGCCGGGGAAGAGGTGCTCAACTCCTCGTCGAAGACCGAATCGTGGCTGCTCAAGACCACCCTGCGTCCGGCGGACGGCCACACCTTCGACCTCGGCTATCGCCGCTATGACGGGCGCATCGGCGAGATCATGCCCTCGGACATCTTCCGTTTCGGCACCGGTGGCATCTACCAGTACCCCCTGGGCCACACCCAGATCGACACCTACACCGCGCGCTACAACTACCTGCCCTCGGACAACCCGCTGGTGGACCTGACTGCCGACCTGTGGATGACCGATGCGCAGACCAGCCAACTGAGCGCATGGTCGGCACCGGCCTCCCAGGCCTATCGCACGGACCGCTCCTGGAGCCGCCAGGCCAACCGCCGCACGGGTGGGGGGCTGGCCAACACGTCGCGCTTTACCACCGACTACGGCGACTTGAAACTGGACCTGGGCGGCTCGTTTCAGCTGGAGGAACTGCGCCCGCAAAAAGGCGTGGTCACCACCCAGGACGACATCAACGCCAACCGCAGCTTGCGCGAGGGTTCCCGGCAAGAGTTCAGCTTCAACGGCAAGCTGGAATACAAACCGGTGGACAGCCTGACGCTGTGGGGCGGCGGTCGCTACACCCACTTTCACAGCAAGGACCATGTCGCCTATTCGACTGCGCGCAAAGAGGAGCGAGAACACAAGTACGTGACCGTCTCAAAGCCGGGTGACTATGGCTACCTGATGTGGTTCCCGGACCAGAACGGGCTGTACACCGATGCGACCGACCCACGCTTGAACAACGCGATTGTCTTCAACAACACCAACTTCCCGTTCGAGGGCACGCCCTATAACCAATACGGCGCGACCGAGACGGAGGTTGGCGACTCGCAAGTGGGGCGGGTGGTCACCGGGTTCAACTATTCGGGCAAGGACAGCAACCGCGGTGGTGCCTTTGCTCCGGCCTTCGGGATCAATCTCGAAGTGCTGCCAGACACCTTCGTCTATGCCTCCTACACCCAGGGTTTTCGCATGCCTTCGCTGTTCGAGACCGGTCGCGGTGTGCAGCAGACCACGCCGGGCAAGGGGCTCAAGCCCGAGCGTTCGAGCAACTGGGAGATCGGTGCCAGCACCTTGCACAAGGGGCTGTTCGTGGAGGACGATTCGGCGGCGATCAAGCTCGCCTACTTCAACAACAGCATCAAGAACTACATCACCCGCTACTACGATCCGAGCCCGGGCCTGTGGGGCTTGATGCGCTTCAGCAATACCGACAGCTACACCACCCGTGGCCTGGAACTGCAAACCCACTACGATGCCGGACGGATGTTTGCCGACCTGTCGTCCACCTACTACCTGAAGACTGAAACCTGTGATGCGGCCTTCGCCGCCACCCTGCGAGCCACCAGCAACCCCTACCAGAAAACCGCCGCCACCCCGGACTGCACCCCGGGCAGCTTCATGGGCTCCTACACCAACACCCAGAACCCGCCGCGCTTTGCCGGCAACCTGACCACCGGCCTGCGCTTCTTCGACCAGAGCCTGACCCTGGGCACGCGCATTACCTACACCTCGGGGCCCACCGTCACCGCCGACAAGCCCTGGCAGACCGGTCCCACCACGCCACAGCTGAACTACCGCGAAGTGGCGCTGTTCGATCTGTTCCTCAATTACAAGTTGAAGGAAGACGCCAGCCTCAATGTGTCGCTGCAAAACCTTACGGATCGCTACTATCTGGACCCGCTGGCGCAGAGCTTCATGCCGGCACCGGGGCGCACGCTGCGGGTGGGGATGCAGGCGAAGTTCTGAGAGGGGTAGGAGGGGAGTCGATCACTCCCCTCTGACACGCTTGAGCCAGTTCCAGAACGGATCGTCCGATTCCGCGGCGTCCATGCTGACGGTGGTGGGGACTATCGCCGATGCCCGCGGCGGAATGCTCAGCCCCAATCGCTGTTCAACATAGCTTCGCAACAGCAGGGGAGGAGGCGGGTAGTCGTCATCGGCGTATTCATCCTCACGTACCTGTTCCGGCGTGCACTCAAATTGCTCTGGCCAGCACAGCTCGTTGTAACCAATGGCCAGCAGGCGCAAGAGGTCTTGCGTGGTGTCCGTCAGCACGCAGAGCATCAGCGAACCTGAACCCGAGCCCAAGTGGACCATGCGTTGCCGGTCATTGTCGTCCCGCCACAGCCCGGCCCAGGAACCGTCTGCGCCAGTTCGCAGGAATATCACCAGGCGTTGGTTCACCTCGGGATCATCGCTGGCGGTCCAATAGGCGCTTCGGGCAGGTTCTGGCAGGTAGAAAGCTGTAGTGGCGATAGCGCTGTATTCAGGTTCGGGGTGCAGGGTCATATAGCGCACCCCATCGCGCCGGGTCCGCACGCAACCGTGATCTTCCAGCCATTGAAGGGTTTGCTGCAGCAGGGCCGGCAGCGGATTGCTGGCAGCAAAGGCGCCGGCCATTTCATTGGTGAAGGTCATGTTTTTGCTGCTCCAGCTCTGCCTTGTTTTAAGTGCGGAAGATGCTGTTTGTTTTAAAGTCTGCGCTCATGATCAATTTTGTGATTTCCTTTGAGAACCTTTCCATTTGTTCTTTTGATTGGAAAGTTCCCCTGTACACATACTTGTCAGGAGGAGTGGATATGGCAAGTTTGAAACCTTCAAGACTGCTCGCCGAGGTCTGGATTACTGCGAGATTATTAACTAGATATTCACTTCCACTTTGCGCATCTATGGCGACGATATAAAAAGATCCGTTTTCTTCACGCTCTTCTACATGATCAAAATACATGAGGCTTCCCTTTGTTAATTGGCCTTCAAGGCTAGCGCCAAGGTCAAGTATCGCTGCGCATTGGATAGGCTAAAGGCATCGACTTGAGGCCATTATTCCAGCGTTTCGATCGGGAGACCATGGTTGTTTCGCTGGGATGTGGAGCTCACCTGGCATTACCGGTTGTTCACGAAACAACGGGGGACGATAGGTTTTTCATGCTCTTGAGCGGTAGCTTCCGGCCCATTGCGATCTGTCGGGAAGGGCCGCAATAGATCCCGGGCCAATGGAGGAAACTTTTAGACCCAGCGTGGAAATGGACCACTCACCGAGTGTCGGTATCACTATAAGTTGAAGTAACGGTCGCCAGAGTTTGCCTGCGGAGCCTGATATGGAATCGATCGTGCCTTGTGCCGAGTTCACTTGAGAGCGCCCCCAGAAGTGCCTCGCTGCCCATTGGAGATTGTTCTCTAGTTTGGGCGGGGGTCTCTTCTGAGCATGCTTGGCAATCCCCGAGAAGGGCGGGTATTGCCAGCAGAAATACTTGCCCGTTGCACGAGTCAGGGTTCATTGCTGGGTTCCAACGGTCAGTGGATTGGCGAAGAGTTACCAGCCCCGCCGAGCGGCGGCTGATATCATGTCGGCACTTAAAAAGCCGGGTAGCCCCACATGAATCGCCGTAAAAAAATCCAGCAGCTATTGAAGGCCCACGCCAAGAAGGCCAGTGCCAAACTGGCTCCGCAAAAAAAGTCCAAGTACATCAGCAAGGCTGATCGGGCGAAGCTGGCCACCGAGTCCAATGACGACGCTGTGGTTGTCACTGAGAGCTGATCCGTCCGCTTGAAGCCCGATGGATCCTTATCTGGCCGACCTGCGCGACGCTATCTTTTCTCGGGCGGAGCACGCCTCTGGCCAGTAGAGGCGTGGCCGGGTCAGTTCTACAGGGGGCAGAGCATGGTCTGCACCTTGATCTGGGGATGGCTTTCCAGGGGTTCCCATTCATCGATGAAGGCGAATCCCTGCTTCAGATAGAAGTGTGCGGCTCTTGCGTTCTCGGGGGCGACGTCCAGATACACGCACTCATGGCCCTGGTCTCGCCCACGGGATTTCACCGCGTCCACCAGCTTTGCGGCCACGCCGCTGCCCCGTGCGTCGGGGGCTACCCACATGCCAATCAAGTTGTAGCGGTTCTCGGCACTGACTGCGGCACCGATCATTCCCACCGGCTGCTGGTCCTTGAAGGCCAGCCAGAATTGGCTACCGGTTGACGAGGCGCGGTCCTGCCACTGCTGGTCACTGTAGTGGGCGGCAGTCTGGTAACTCACGCCAAAGGCAGTAGGGGTGTCCTGAAGTGCCGCGAGACGAACGCGCTTCAACAGCATCCAGTCCCTGGTTTGCGTCAATCGAATGTCCATGATTTTCCTGGTGGTGGGTGAAGACACAACAACTCGCAACTGCGGCGAGCATTATCCTTGCAACTTGAAGCTGCCTTGGGCCGTGGCGGACAAGTCCTGCACAAATGCCCCAACCGCTTGGGCACTGCGCAGGTGAACGACAGGAACCTGTGGCCCGATAGCCAGGCGTACAGCCTCGATGCCCGGGCGGTTTACCCTATCGAAATTCCACACGAAACTCAGGAATTTCAGGAACTCCTTCACAGATCCAGGCATCCCCGCAGACGGCCTGCCGGACTCGGCTGCGGAAAACCTCATTGTCCGCCTCCACCCAGCCGGGCTCCCAGAACAGCCTGTCCAGGTGTACGACCGGCAACTGAAGGCGGCGACCCAGTTCACGGGCCAGGGTCGATTTGCCACTTCCCGCATTACCCAGAATCACGATGCGCTGCATGAGCCAGTCCCTGCTGAAAAACCGCCAAGCCTAGCAGTCACCAATGGCACGAAAAACCTGTGCTCTTCGAAAACGAGCAAAAAAGCTGCGGATTATCCGGCCCCGGACACCGGTGCCGCCCCGTGCGGCTTTGCGGCCCGTGATGTAGAGTTGCGCCCGGGCCAGCGCTATATCGTCGACTTCGCTCCTCGCGACGACATCATCGAAGGCTGTAACGCGAAGGTCGATACCGAATCGATGGCATTGACCCTCCAGGGGCCGACCACAAGAGAAGGGAACGGACAACATGCATTGGATTCAGACCCTGATCGGGCCGCTCGAGGTACTGGCCGAAGTGCGGGCTGAGCTGCCGTCCGCGGTGCTGTGTCCGCTGTGCCAAGGGTTGGCGTTGATCCCGGTGACCGAGGCGCTCGAGGTGCAACTCCAGGGACGAGCACAGGGGCGGCTGTCCGCCGTACGCCCCTTCTCGGGTGAGCTGGCGTGCGGTGTTGCCGAGCTGGCGGCGCAGCTCTCGGATCGAGGTCCTATTGTTTATGCCGCGACCTACTTCCATGGCGGTACAGGCGGGCAAGACGCCGTTGTCTGGCTTGAAGGCGAGGTGGTGCTGAACATCGGCGACGAGGAGGACGACATGAGCCCCTGGCCGGACTCTCCGATCAGTCGCGCCTTGCGCCGGATCGGGGTCGTGGCCAAGGTCGGTGAGGATGAGTTCGATGCGTTGGGGCTGGGTCGCCATCGAAGCAACCAGGCCTGGGCCGACGCTCAGTCCGCCTGACGCTCCTGGGCCAAAGCATGCCGCCCACTACGTTTGCTCTTGTTCGGCAAGGTCGGTCTTGTATTCGCCCCACTCCATGTACGCGTAGTACTGGGTCATTGCTTCGAAGTGGCTGTGGGCTTCAACTTCCCACACAAGCTGGGCGTCGGGGTGAAGCAGTTTGCGTGCGGTGTTTCCCTGTGGGCCGCTCAGACAGAAGGTCTGGCAGTCATCCGGTTCCATCCAGAGTTGGTAGTTCATCTCTTGCGCTTCTGAGTGTGGGGGAGGCTATCGTCGTTTTGGCTCGACCAACCTAGATCGAGCCGACCGAGCGCAGGTATTTTCGTGCCTGACGGCCGGTGATCTTTTCTGGCTCAAGGACATACAGCGAGCTCCAAAGCGGCGGTAAACCCAGTTCCTCCATGTAGGAAGTGAAACTGTTGAACGGCTCGGTGCCAATGACTTCGGCAGTGAGCCACAGCGACTCGCACTCTTGGCAAACGTACAGAATCTCCTGCGTTGCCCGCACTTTAACCTTGGTCACTTCGCCTTGTTCACATTCTGGACAGAGCATTTTTTCAGCTTCCAAATGGGCAGGGAGTCTATCACTGACCAGGGTGCATGCAGCCAGCAACCAAGGTCTGCTCCTGCTCAGAAACCCGCCATGGAGGACGGCGCTCTCGACCCCGTCCGGAGCGGGCCTTTTCTGCACTGCATCCCAGGTTCCGGTCGCATAAATTTGAAAAGCACGACATTGCTCGCCAGAATCGCCCCCCGATCCGGCCCAAGGTGCCGGACCTTGGTGGTGAAAAGGGGCAGCAGTTGAAGCAACAGACATTGTCCATGCGCCTGGCGCGTGTGGCGGCGCATGTGCCGGCCGGTGCGCGCCTGGCTGATATCGGCTCGGATCACGGCTACTTGCCGTTGGCCTTGGTCAGCCGCGGCACCATCGTTGCGGCGGTGGCCGGGGAGGTGGCGTTGACGCCGTTCCGCTCGGCCCAGCGCGCGGTGCGCGAGAGCGGCATGGAGCAGCAGATCGACGTGCGCCTGGCCAACGGTCTGGCCGCGATCGAACCGGCAGATGGAATCACGGCGATCAGTATCTGTGGCATGGGCGGCGAGACTATCCGTGACATCCTCGACGGCGGCCAGGCGTGCTTGAGCGGTGAGGAGCGTCTGATCCTGCAGCCCAACGGCGGCGAGCAGCCATTGCGCCAATGGCTGATGGAACATGACTACCGCATCCTGGCCGAGGAAGTGCTGCGAGAGAACCGCTTCGACTACGAAATCATCGTCGCCGAGCGTCTCGGGCCGGTGCAGTACAGCGCCCGGGAACTGTACTTCGGCCCGTTGCAGATGCAGGCCCGCAGCCCGGCGTTCCTGGCCAAGTGGCAGCGCCTGCTGCGGCTGAAGCAGCGTACTCTGGCCAGCTTCGCCCAGGCTCAGGCAGTGCCCGAGGAAAAGGTGCAAGAGATCGTCCGCCAGACGCAATGGATCAGCGAGTTGCTGGCTTGAGCCGGCGCTTCAAGTGGGCCGCAACGTCTGGGACCCAGCGATAGGGCCCGGGGATCGTGCTCTCAGATCGAACGCTGGTTGACCCGGGCCATGAGTTGCTCGGCGCTTTCCTTGCGTTCCGAGTAGCGATCCACCAGGAACGCGTGCTGGTCCCGTAGCACAAGGGTGAACTTCACCAGCTCCTCCATCACGTCGACGACCCGGTCGTAGTAGGCCGAGGGTTTCATCCGTCCGGATTCGTCGAATTCCAGGTAGGCCTTCGGCACCGAGGATTGATTGGGGATGGTGAACATGCGCATCCAGCGGCCCAGTACCCGCAGCTGATTGACCACGTTGAACGACTGCGAGCCGCCGCACACTTGCATCACCGCCAGGGTCTTGCCCTGGGTTGGGCGCACGGCACCGAGCTCCAGGGGAATCCAGTCGATCTGTGCCTTGAACACCGCCGACATTGCGCCGTGGCGCTCCGGCGAGCACCAGACCTGGCCTTCGGACCATTGCACCAGATCCCGCAGTTGCTGAACCTTGGGATGGTCCACGGGAGCGTCGTCGGGCAGCGGCAATCCGGACGGATCGAAGATCCGGGTTTCGGCGCCAAAGTGCTGCAGCAGGCGCGCGGCTTCTTCGACCAGCAGGCGGCTGAACGAGCGCTCCCGGGTCGAGCCGTACAGCAGCAGGATGCGAGGTTTGTGCTCGGGCCTGGCGTGCTCGCCATCGAACAGGGAGAGGTCGAGGTTGGGCAGTTGTTCTGACAGGTGTTCTGACATGTGTCCTCCGGCTCAGAGTGTGCCGATACGGTTCAGTTCGTGCTGCAGTTGCTCACGGCTGAGATGGTTGAAGGGCAGGTTGAGGAAGGCTTGGCAGCGCTGCTCAATGTGCGCCAGGGTGGCGCGGAAGGCGGCGTCGACGCTGGCTTCGTCACCGCGGACGTCGGAGGGGTCTTCCAGGTTCCAGTGGGCTTTGAGCGCGGGACCGAAGTACACCGGGCAGGTTTCGCCCGCCGCTTTGTCACACACGGTAATCACGATATCGGGCGGGTTGTCGGCGAAAGCGTCGTTGCCCTTGCTGTACAGGCCGGCGGTGGTGATGCCGGCCCGCTCCAGGGTGGCTAGGCTGCGGGGCAGCACCTGGCCCTTGGGAAAACTGCCGGAACTCAGGGCCGCAAATCCCTCGGGCGCCAGATGGTTGAACAGGGCTTCACAGAGGATGCTGCGGCAGCTATTGGCCGTGCACATGAACAGCACTCGCATGGATTGCTCCTTCCGCTGCGGCGGATATCAAAGGTTCACTCGTTTGCCGATTCAGCAGCAGGCCGCGGCGCGGACCGGGCGTCCATCCATGTTCTGCAGGCGGGCAGCGTTGTCCTGGAGCCAGTCGGCGTTGGCGTGCAGGGTCACTTGCAGGATCTGGTGCACCCAGGCGGGAAGGTCAGGATTGAGGCGGTAATAAACCCACTGCCCCTGGCGGCGATCCAGCAGCAGGCCGCTGCTGCGCAGGTGGCCCAGATGGCGGCTGATCTTCGGTTGGCTGTCGTCCAGGGCGCACATCAGCTCGCAGACGCACAGTTCGCCCTGATGCGCGATCAGCAGGGTGGCGCGGGCGCGGGTTTCGTCGGCAAGGCTCTTGAATACTTCGGAAGGCGTCATCATGGTGGCGGCTTGAATATATGGAAAAGCGAATATACGGAAATCCATATGTTTTATGCAAGTCGTGGAAGGTCAAATGCGCGTTGTGGGTCACCGCGCAATCCAGGCCTGGAATGCCTACCCACACTTGCCATTTGCCAGCATCTTGTCGGTGCCGAAAGCCTGCCTTTATGATCGTCGCGTCATGCACGACGCCGCCGACATGGTCCGCGGTTCTCTACAGGCTCACAGGGATGTTCAAGCGATGAAAATCACGATCAAGGCCGGTTCGCTCATGCAAGGCTGCTTGGGCAAAGGCCTGGCAGGTCTGGTGTTGGCCACATTTACCCTGGCGGCGCCAGCGCTGGTCCAGGCCAAGGATGCTCCGATTCCCCCTGGCGCGGTGCTGGCGGTGATGCAGAACGTCGAGGTTCCCGCCGCGAATGAGGAGGTGGAGCTGGAGGACGGTGTCACCGCCACGTTCTGGTACGGCAAGGAGCTGGACTTCGACGGCAAGCATTATTACGCGGCATTTGTCTGGCACACCCGGGACAGCGCCGCCCGCCAGGGCGAGGATTTTGCCGCGCCCGACGTCCAGGTACGGCTGGCCGATGCCACCTTCGAACTTACCCATCCAGGCCAGACGCCGGCCTATTCCATACTCAGTATCGAGCGCAAGATCGGCTTCTTTGGCGGTCGGGAAAAGCCCGAGGAAGTGGACACCAAGCGCCAGGCCCTGGAACACCGCACTGCCGATGGGCGCCTGCTGTTGGCGGTGCCCACGGCCACCTTTGAGGACGGCATCGTCACCAAGGGCTATACGTTGTTCGTGTTCAATCCGAACAAGAAACCCGAAGACGACGGCTGGATCTGGGCCCATGTCGGCCAGGTGCGCACCGGCGAGGACAATTCGGCGGCCTGCGACGACGGCGCGGTGATGCCTTGCATCGGCAGCGACGGTGAGCTGAGTTTCGTCGCTGGCCAGGAGTCGCTGCCGCAGGTGCAGGTCAAGGTCAGCGGCACCACCTTCCAGGGGCCGGAAAAAGTCCGTCCGCTGGTGGCGGCCGACAACCTCACCTATGTCTATGACAGCAAGACCCAGCAGTACATCAGTCACTAGGTTACGCCGTGGCTTCAGCGAGGCCGGCCGCTGAGCGGCTTGTGCTACTCAGGCATGGGCATCAACGCCGATCCTGGCCTGCAGCCAATCCTGGTAGAGCAAGGGGCTGTCCGTGGACTGCCCCGCGTTCCTGGCGATGAGGGTCTTGCCGTCCAGGCGGCCGATTTCCATCAGGTATTGCAGGCCCTTGAGCACGTGGGTGGCGTCGCTCTTGTCGAGCGATGCCACATCGGGCAGTTCGACGCTGTTGCTCTTGTCGTCGAAGGTCGCCCAGGTCGGGGTGGTTCTGTATTGGGCTATCAGCTTTGCGTCCGAAGCCTGCGATTCACGAAAGTTGGCGTCGATCTGCGCCTGGATTTGCGGAGTTGCATTTTCGACTTGAATCTTCATGGACTTCATGGTGCCACTCTCCAAAGCCCGGGTGATTCCCTTGAGGCCCATAGCGACGAGTGACGTGGTACTTGAGATGCTTCCTGTCATGTGACGACTCCCTGGTTGGTAGCGGCAAGCGGAGCAAAAGTCGGGCCATGGTCCAGCAGCCTTGTCCTGTGCAGTTCCATGCGGTGTCCGTGGCGTTGCCGGGGCAGGGCAGTGGCAGGGGCTGGCCGAAGCTGGCAAGGGATTGCCGTGAACGCTGTCGTGCTGGGTTGGCTGAACCGCTTGCGCAAGCGTCCTCAGGCGATGGCATCGGTTATGCTGGCGGCCCATGAACCGGAGCAGAGGCACAGAACATGACGCGCCTGCAGTGGCTGGAAATTGATGTGCGTGAGCTGGGCACGGCCCGTGAACTGCACCTGGCCTTGCGCGATGCCTTGGGTTTTCCCCAGTGGTATGGCTGTAATTGGGATGCCTTCTGGGATGCGATTTCCGGTCTGGTGGACATGCCGCTGCAGCTGCGGATCAGGGGCTGGCACAGCCTCTGCCGGCGCTTGCCGGACGATGCGCGACAGATGGAACAATGCCTGCTGCGCTTGCAAACCCAGTACCCGGCATGGGCCGCGAAGCTGCAGTTCGATTGAGCGCAGCTGCAAAAAAACGGCGCTCGGGCAATTTACTAATCCGGCGCGATCCTCTATAAATTTCCCCTCGGCGCCCACCCTTGCGGCGCCACCGGGTGATAACAGGAGGATGCTATGTCACCGTTAAACGTGTAACCCCAACGCTTTGCCCCATCGCCACACCCTCGCTTGAATACCTCGAAACACGCTGGTCCCAGCGCTGGCTGGACGAAGGCACCTACGCCTTCGATCGCAGTGCCTCTCGGGATGCTGTCTACTCCATCGACACACCGCCACCCACAGCCTCGGGCTCATTGCACGTCGGCCATGTGTTCAGCTACACCCACACCGACATCATCGCGCGCTTCCAACGCATGCGCGGCAAGGCCGTGTTCTACCCCATGGGCTGGGACGACAACGGTTTGCCCACCGAGCGCCGGGTCGAGAACTACTACGGCGTGCGCTGCGATCCCCAGGCGCCTTACCAGTCGCAGTTCCAGCCACCGGTCCGGGTCGCCGAGCGGCGCGCCGACTATGCGGCGATCAGCCGGCGCAACTTTGTCGAGCTGTGCCACCAGCTGACCGCCATCGACGAGCAGGCCTTTCGCAGCTTGTTCAGGCAACTGGGACTGTCGGTGGACTGGAGCCTGACCTACGCCACCATCGATGAGCGTGCGCAGCGGATCAGCCAGCGCGCCTTGCTGCGCAATTACCGGCGCGGCGAGCTCTACAGCCAGCAGGCACCTTGCCTGTGGGATCTGACCTTCCAGACCGCCGTAGCCCAGGCCGAGCTGGAGGAACGGGAGGTGTCGGGGGCTTATCACGACCTGCTGTTCCAGGGCATCGAGGGTGAGGATTTGCCCATAGCCACTACCCGGCCCGAGTTGCTGGCGGCCTGTGTGGCGCTGGTGGCGCATCCGGATGACCCGCGTTACCAGGGACGCTTCGGCCAACACCTGCGCTCGCCGTTGTTCGAGGTCGAGGTGCCGTTGCTGGCCCACGCCCTGGCCGACCCGCAGAAGGGCAGCGGACTGGCGATGGTCTGTACCTTTGGCGATCTGACCGATGTGCTCTGGTGGCGCGAGCTGCAGTTGCCCACCCGCTCGATCATCGAGCCGGACGGTCGGCTGCTGGCCCAGGCGCCCGATTGGCTGTCCACGCCGCTCGCGCGCCAGGCCTATGCAGCCCTGGCGGGGCGCAGCCTGCCCCAGGCGCGCAAGCTGTTGCTGGCGCAGCTGCGCGAATGCGGCGCCTTGCTCGGCGAGCCGCGACCGATCCGTCACGGGGTGAAGTTCTTCGAGAAGGGCGATCAGCCTCTGGAGATTGTCGCCACGCGCCAGTGGTACCTGCGCAATGGTGGGCGCAGCGAGGCGCTGCGCCGGCAGTTGCTCGAACGCGGTCAGGGGCTGGACTGGCATCCGCCGTTCATGCGCAGCCGTTACGAGCATTGGGTCGGCGGCCTCAATGGCGACTGGCTGATCAGCCGGCAGCGGGTCTTCGGCGTGCCGATTCCGTTCTGGTATCCCCTGGATGCCCAGGGCGCAGCGGACTACGCCAGACCGATCCTGGCGGAGGAAACCTCACTGCCAGTGGACCCGACCCTGGACACGCCACCGGGCTATCAGCCCGCGCAGCGCGGCCAGCCCCATGGCTTTATCGGCGAGCGCGACATCATGGACACCTGGGCCACCAGTTCCCTGACCCCGCAGATCGCCGCCGGCTGGGAGGAGGACGAGGATCTGTTGCAGCGCGTCTACCCCATGGATCTGCGACCCCAGGGCCACGACATCATCCGTACCTGGCTGTTCTCGACCCTGGTGCGCAGCCATTTCGAACAGGCCGTCGTGCCCTGGCGGCACGTGGCGCTGTCGGGCTGGATCCTCGATCCGGACCGCAAGAAGATGTCCAAGTCCCGGGGCAATGTGGTCACCCCGCAAGCCTTGCTGGAGCAATACGGCAGCGATGGTGTGCGCTATTGGGCGGCCCTCGGGCGTCCTGGCAGCGACACCGCCTTTGAAGAGCAGCAGATGAAGATCGGCCGGCGCCTGGCGCTCAAGTTGTTCAACCTGTCGAAGCTGGTCTTCGCGGTTCCGGGAGACCCCGAAGGCCGCGTCGACCAGCCATTGGATCGGGCCATGCTGCAACGCCTGGGGGCGGTGACTGGCGAGGCCCAGGCGGCGCTGGAGGGCTACGACTACAGCAGTGCGCTGATGGGCATCGAGGGCTTCTTCTGGTGGTTCTGCGATGACTATGTGGAGCTGGTCAAGCGTCGTGCCTATCGGCCCGAAGGGCACTCGGCGCGCAATGCCCTGGCCACGGCCTTGAGTGTGCTGCAACGTTTGTTTGCGCCTTTTCTGCCCTTTGTCTGTGAGGAGGTCTGGCGTTGCTGGCAGCCGGGTTCGGTGCACCGTGCCCAGTGGCCCGAGGCGCAGGTGGCCGAAGGCTTTGTTGAGCCGCTGCTGGAGGCGGTCAGTGCCGCGCTGGCCGCCATTCGCAAGGCCAAGTCCGATGCCCGGCAGTCGATGAAGGCCGCGGTGGAACGAGTCGAACTGGTGGAGCGCGGGCCGCTGCTGGAGTCCCTGCAATGGGCTCGCCAGGACCTGATCGAGGCCGGGCAGGTCGCCAACCTGGTGTTCATTGAAGGCGCGGTACGGGAAGTGCGGGTCTGGTTGCAGGATTGACTGCTATGCCCCGGTGCCTGCCCGCGAGAGGACGTTGCCGTCTTTTCGCGGGCAGGCTGGGCCCGTCCTCACTTTCCCGAGCGTTGCAAACCCATTACCGTGCATGTCGTGGGCGATTTATTGGCAGGAGAAGTAGGTGAATATCAAAGACAATCCGCAGGACTATAGGGACCTCAAGCGTGCCGTTGGCTTGCTGGAATCACCTTCGCTGACGGCGCGCCTGTCCGGCGTGCTGGGCTCGCCCATTGAAAGCGCGGTCAAGGCTTTGCCCAACTGGGTGTCCGGAAAAATCAACGATGCGGTGGTGGCCGCGCTGCGTACCTCCGCCGACGCGGCACTGTGGAGCCTGGAAAACACGCCGAAAAAACAGGCGTCGACGCTGTTGCACAAAGTCTATGCCGCCACTTCCGGCGCGGTGGGCGGCGCTTTTGGTTTTGCCGCGCTGTTTGTCGAGTTGCCCATCTCCACCACCATCATGATGCGCTCGGTGGCCGATGTGGCCCGCAGCGAAGGCTTCGACCTCAACGACCTGGCCACTAAGCAGGCCTGCATCGAAGTGTTCGCCATGGGCGGCAACAGCCAGGCCGATGACGCCACGGAGACCGGCTACTACCTCACCCGCAGTTTCACCACCCAGGCCATGCAGCAACTGTCCAAGGAGCTGGCGGCGATTGCCGCCAAGCAGGGGGTGGGCGCGGCTGGCAGGTTGTCGCCGGGGCAGGTGGGCAAGTGGCTGGCGCTGTTGATCGAGAAGGTCGCTAGCCGTTACGGCGTGACCATCTCCAGCAAGTTCGCGGCCCAGGCGGTGCCGGTGATCGGCGCCTTTACCGGGGCCACCATCAATGCGCTGTTCACAGATTTCTACCAGGACATGGCCCGGGGGCACTTCACCGTGAAGCGCCTGGAGCACAAGTACGGCTTCGAGCAGATCAAGGGCGAGTATGCGCACATCCTGCGCAAGCCGTTGGCAGGCTAGGGCGGGGGGCGATATGAGCGACTTTCCCGTTATCCGTACCCCGCGCTTGATTCTCCGCGAACTGTGCCCGGCCGATGTCCCTGCACTGTTCGCCATTCACAGCGATGCCGATGCCATGCAGTGGTTCGGCACCGACCCCATGACTGATTACCGGCAGGCCGAGCAACTGCTGGCGCAGTTCGCCAGTTGGCGGACCTTGCCCAACCCCGGGGTTCGCTGGGGCATCGAGCGCCAGTCCGAACCCGGCCTGCTGGGCACCTGCGGCCTGTTCAAATGGAACCGCCCGTGGCGCAGCTGCGCCGTCGGTTTCGAGCTGGGGCGTGCGGCGCAAGGGCAGGGGCTGATGACCGAGGCGCTGGAGGCCATCCTCGACTGGGGCTTTGCCCACATGGCGTTGAATCGGATCGAGGCCCAGGTGCACCCGCAGAACCTGGCGAGCCTCAGGTTGCTGGAACGGATGGGGTTTGTTCGCGAAGGGCTTTCACGGCAGGCGGGGTATTGGCTGGGGGCCCATCATGATCTGCAGCAGTGCTCGTTATTGTGGGCGGAGCGTAGCGTGCGGTGAACTGCCGCCCTGCACTTGGCCAAGTGCAGGGCGGCTCCAGTCGTCGACAGCTGGCCCGAGCTTCAGGCTTCTCTCAGGATGGCGGCTGCAGCCGCGACCTTGTTGTCTTGAATCATCTGAAAGAAACCACGCTCCACATCGGCGACACGGGCATTGGGCAAGTAGGTCCGAGCGATGTCGGCCAGGCGTTCGCACCAGCCTTCGTAAGCGTTCGAATTGGCTTTGCTGATACGAATCCGGGTCGGGTCCTGTTTGATTGCCGCCAGGACGGTATCGCTGTGGACCTGCTGGATTTTCATGATCTGCAGGTCCAGGGTGGCCGACTGGATCGGGTCGAGAAACATGCGGATCTTGCTGACAAACGAAACACTGGAAAACTCGGGCATCTTCAGGCTGGCGATCTCGTAAAGTGCCGGACGCGGTTGTTCCTTGAACAGCGCCGCTGCCTGTTCGATCTGCACGTCTTCGACCCCGGAGCGGAAGCGGCCAACACGGACATTGGCCAAACCACCCATTTGGGTGAATCCCCAGTAGAGAACATTCGATAGCCCGTCCTTGACGGTGTCCGGTGAGTCGCTAAGCAGTTGTTGGCGAATCCGGGTTTCCAGTTCGGACATCGACAGCCGAACAACCGGCGTCTGGCTGGCGAAGTCAAAATGTGCAGTGGGGAAGGCATAGCCTGCTACCGCATCGGCCAGTGTTTTCGCTTGTTGAGGACTCAGTGGCATCACGTGCTCCTTGTGTAGTCATGGGGGCATGGCGGGCGGCCTTTCAGCGGTTGCCGGGCGCCGGTACATCGCGGTCTTCGACGGCTTGCAGGTCGTGGTAGGAGGGAAAGACCTTCCTGTTGTTGATGTTCACGCCTGTGGGTTGCGCGAGCCCGTGGGTTTTACTCGAGTCCCAGGTCCGACGTTCGCCGCAATAGGTATGCACCACCTCCGAGTTGTCCCAGAACAGGCGCTGCAGCAGGGCTTCGTACTCGTCTAGCCACGAATCATCGAAGATGTAACTGGCTTTGGGGGAGGTGGCGAAGTGCATCATATGCCCGAAGTAGCAATGCCCCCGGCTGTTTGGCAGCACGCTGAAAAGCGCCCTGGTGATCTGCGCCCCCGTCAGTGGCAGGCTTTGCAGCACCGCGCGATTGTGCGCTTCGGCAGCCGGCGAAGGGTCAAAGCAGTGGATGTAGCCATACAGGTTGCCGCTCATGGGGTCAGATGCCTGCATTGTCGGTTGATTGGCGGCATCCGTTGTTGCGGGCCAGTCGATCGATCGCTTGCACGCCGGCGCGCATCTTTTCCACGGCGCTGGCATTGGCCGAGTGGATGTGAATGCGCGGTGGACGAAAGCCATTCAGGGCCACGGCCTCTTCGATCCACAGGATCACGTCGTAACCGGTACCGCGCTGGTCATCTCCGAGGTCGTGGTCGAGGCTGATCTCTTCGACACCGCCGGCTTTCAGCAGCGCGATGACTTCGTCCGGCCAGTAGGTGCGAATCCAGCCTTGCGGGGTTTGGCGTTCGTCGTCGAGGTAGATTTTCATGGGCGTTAGAAGCGGCTTTTCAGGAGTTGGAAGTGGTCGATCAATGCAGCCTGTCGCGTAATGCCTTGAGGGCGGCATCCCGGTGCCAGGTTTCGACCCCAATGGCAACCGCCCCGGCCGCTTGAGGAACCCTCTCGACACAGGTCGCGATGTTCTGTTGTGCGAGCAGTTGCTGTGCCACCTCAAGGTGCCGGCGTATGCCGGTGAACCAGTGACGCTGCTCATCGGAGAGCAACCGGATGACCTCGGGATAGGAGCAGCCCAGCTTTTGTCGAAGAGTGATCATTGCAGGTTTATCGGCACGATCGAATGCCGGGGTCAGGACATAGCACTGGCCTGCTGCGGCTCGCAGGTCGTACTTGTCTTGCAGATACTCTTCAACACTGAAGCAGTTGGCGACCGTCTCGATTTCTCCGCTGAGTACATTGACCAGATGGGCGGTGACGCCGACATAGCAGTATTGCGTCATGCCGTGCACCACATAGTCCTCGCTGTTGCTGCACACCGCCCAGTAATCACCCTTCGCGGACAGCTCGCAGGATTGAATGGCAAAGCGTTCGGGCTTTCCATCCCTGAGGGTGCCGTCATGGAGGGCAAGTACGGCATTGCAGGCTTGTTGTGCGGATAGCATCGGTCCGTGATCTTCGACAGTGAGTGTGGTGCTGAGTTTTCGTCCTGCTGTATACCTCGTTGCTGTTCTATGCGCCACCTGCGCTGCGAATGCCGGTCAACCCTTATCCTATGGTGGATTACTACACCACCGTTGTGTAAAAGCCCTCGCTTGTTCAGCTCCGGGACCCTGCCAATTTTCCAGGTGCAAGCCAATGAAGCCCAATGCCGAACTCCGGTTGTTTGCAGTACCCCTGTGCGGTGGGCTGGTCTATGCCGTCACCAAGGGGTTGGTCAATGGCTGGCACGCTTCGCAGCTGTTCTCCGGGTTTCTGTATGGCAGTCTCATCGCCATTGTCCTGGGCATTCCTCTGTTGCTATGGGGCGACCGACGTTGCCCGGCGCTGCCCGGTCGACATTTTTTCAGCAGCCTGGTGCAGGCCTTGGCGGCCGCGGTTCTGCTGGGGGCTTCAACGAGGCACTTGCTGTTGGCGGTGCTGGGCGGGCTGGCGCTGGGGGGGCTTTTTACTCTGGTGGTGCGCGGGATCGAGGCATTGCCGGTTACCGGTGAAGGGCCAGAGCGCCAGGGATGGTCACGGGTGTTGATGGTTCCTCTGTCAGGTGCATTGACTCTGGGCAGCATCGCTACGGCGCTCTATCCCAAGGGCGAGGAAAGCCTGCCGATGTTTTTCTTCGGCGGGTTGATCGGCGCGTGGCTGAGCGTGCTGGTTTGTTGGCCGATGCTGTGGCTGGTGGAGCGGGTGCTGGTCACCCCTTGGCGCTACGTGATCGGTGGCGGCCTCAGTGGCCTGGTGGTCTGGCTGCTGTCCGGGGCACAGGGCTTGAAGGTCAATCCTCAGGGCTGGTCCGCAGGGCTGGGTTTCTGGGTGCCGCTGCTGACCCATGGTCTCTTTCCGTTCCTGCTGATCGGACTGTTGAGCGGGATGCTGCTGACGGCCTGCAACCGCCTGCTCCAGCGCAAGAACGCGGGCCCCGGTTGAATTTGATGTCCCTGCGGTCTTCTAGATACTTCGAGGGGGCAAATATGATAGCGTTGCGCCACTTTTACCCTGCCGATCAAGGGATTTTTCGTGCGTCGATTGCTCAGTCGCTTATCAACCGTGTTTGCCGGACCCTCGGATGAGTACTGGGACCAGAAAGCCACGGAGTTGACCTATTTGGGCAAACTTCATCGTGGCGAGCTGGAGCTAGAGCAGAGCCGCCCGGGCCAGAGCCTTCAAGAGCGTGCCATCGCCGCCGTGGGGCCGGTGAACTTTACCGAGCTGCTGGCTGAGCTGGAGGTCGATACCGGCTACAGCACGTTGACGGCGGCGCAGATCAGCGGTGCGGTGGGCATCGGTATTGCGGGGGTGGTCTCGGCGTACATGACCAACCTGCACGCCGACAAGCTGGAGGAGCTGTTCCTCAAGTTGCATGGGTATTTCAAGCCGGAAGGCACCACCAGCCCCCTCGATTATCGCCCCGGCGCCAAGCATCGCTACATCTTCGGTCATGACCTCAATGTGTTCCAGAAGCTGCCTGACGACTACACCTTCGGTGGCGAGTCCGTAGGCGGCAAGACCCTCTATTCTCTGGTCGTCGATTACATCGAGGCGGGATACCCGGGCGCGGGCCCGGTGCTCAAGCACCTCAAGGCGATTGCCCATATCCTGACCCATTGCCTCAGCGACCTTCCCACCAAGGATGGTCTGCCCCTGCCGTTCAGTTCCCTGTTCACCCAGTGGGTAAAGGATGAAAGCAAGGCCTCCGGCTACAGCGCCTCGAACCCGCTGATGGATGCCCTGGGCAGGGAGTTCGGTACCATCAACGCGGCGGATATCAGCTCCTACGCCACCATCAAGCTGCTGTTGAGCGGACGGCACGCCATCGCGTTCTACAAGTCCGAGGTGTCCCCGGAGGACAAGGACCTGCACCTGGCACTGATGAGCACCATTGCCTATGGCACGGGGTTGATGATCCAGATGTTGCTGCTGGTCGCCGGGGCAGGGGGGCGCACGGGCAAGATGAACTACCTGATTGCCGGGCCTTTTCTCTGGAATGCCGGCAAGTCGACCTTGATTACCCATCGTCAGCACCAGCGGGTGGTGATGGACTACGAGCGGTCCATCCGCCTGCTTGACGACAAAACCACCACCTTCGATGACTGGATCAGAGTTCAATGCCAATGATCGATCATGCCGAAAATGCCGATACCGAATACCACTTCGAGTCGTCGGACGAGTACTGCTCTCCCGATCTCGTGGAGCAGGTTGCCCAGGCGCTGAAGCAGAGCATGAGCCTGACTGCGGCCGATCTGGCTCAGTTGGCGACCATCGTGCACCTGGAGCGCCTTCGTTACGACTTTGCCCACAGCGGGCAAAGTCTTGCCGAGCATGGCAGGGATATTCAGCGGCTGCGCAACGAGCTGATTGAGCATCACCGTCGCGAGCCATTCGACAACGGCAAGTTGGAAAAAGCCTTCTACAAGGCGCTGAACAAGGCTTACGGCTATGTCGGATAAAGTCGTCCGGGGCCTGTTCATTGCCGCGGGTGCCATCGTCGTCAGTTGTACGTCGGGGCTGATGGGCAAGCTCGCCTCCGACTATCGAGAGCGCAAGCGCAGAAGCCGGCTCGATGAAACCTTGCACAAGATGGAAGCCAAGATGGCAACGGACAAACAGAACCGGGGAACTCCTTGATGGCGATTGTGGTAATAGGGCTGTTTTTCCTGATCCTGGCCATTGTGGTGTTCAGCACGGTCTTTTCATTGCTTGAAAAATCCCGCATCGCCAAACACGAGCAGATGAAAAACGCCAAGGCCAAGACCTTCAGGAAAAAATAGGTAGTGTTTTGAAATTCCCTCCCATCCTCCAGGTCGGCTTTGAAGATGATGCGCTCTGCCTGGGCTGGGCCGACGGCCTGGTCCTGCGTCAACCCCTGAGCCGGTACAGTCGGCTGCAAACCGCCACGCCCGAGCAGCGCGCGGACTTTCGGATCCACCCTCATGGGATCTCGGTGTCTTGGCCGCACCTGGGAGACGCGGATCTGCACGTCGATGCCTTCGACTGGATCTGGGAGCACCTGTGCCGGGAATCCATGGGGCGGCTGCAGGCTCTGGAGTGGCAACTGGAGCAATTGCCAGAGGACGATCAGTCCATCGTGGCGCTGTGGCGCCTGGAAGCGGACGGTTACAACGGGGGCTTCCTGCAGTTCTTCTGCAACTGGGGCGAGCGCAGTTGCGAGCTGGCGCTCAAGGCGCTGGTTGCCATTGGCGCGGGTAGCACCCACGCCGTGGTCAGCCGCCAGCGGCAGTTGATCGGGCCTCTTGAAGATCACCCGCAACTGCAGCGGCTGTGGGACATTCCCGAGCTGCTCGGTGACGAGCAATATGAGCTGATCGGTGGCGAGCTGGACGAGCAGTTGTGGTCGGCGATGGAGGAGGTGCCGACGCTGGCGGTAAAGTATTTCTACGCTGGCTGATGCTCCTCGCGCCATGCTCTAATGCCGCGCCTTGCCCCCCTTGAATGGACTTCATCCCTTGGCTGAACCCCGTATCCGCGCCCTGGCGCTTTGTGTTTTTCACCACCGGGGCAAGATCCTGGTCAATCAGTTCCAGGATGCGGACAAGCAACAGATGCTGTTCCGGCCTCTGGGCGGCGGGATCGATTTTGGTGAGCACAGTGCCCAGGCCATTGTTCGCGAAGTGCAGGAGGAGCTGGGGCAGTCGATCAACAACCTGCGGCTGATCGGCACCCTGGAAAGTCTGTTTGTGTACGACGGCAAACCCGGCCATGAAATCGTCCAGGTGTACGACGCCCGTTTCGAGGATTCGAGTGTCTATCAGCGCTGCCAACTCGAGGCCCAGGAAAGCGACGGCGCGCCCTTTGTGGCCCGCTGGCATGGCAGCGCCAGTTTCACTGAGCACACGCCGCTGGTTCCCCAGGGCTTGGGCGAACTGCTGAAGAACGCCGGTTTGCTGGACTGACCGGGCCTCGGTCGCGATGGGCCGCAGCCGCAGGCTTCGACAATTTCCACGCCAGCAACTCCTGGGGCTGGGCGGCCCAGGTGGGCATGGACTACATGCTCAGCGACCGGCTGATGCTCAACGCGCAGATGCGCTATATCGACATTGAAACCGATGCCTATGTGAGCAATGGCAACCTCGGGGTCCGCTCCAAGGTCAATGTGGACGTTGATCCATTCGTGTACATGCTGGGCTTGGGGTACCGGTTCTAAGCGTCCGGACCCGGTTGTGCAATACCCTCAAGTCCGGATCGAATCGGGCCATGCCGGGCCATGCCGGGCCATGCCGGGCCCTGTCGCCCGGCATGGCCACGGTTTCAGAAGTCCCAGCGGGTGCTGAGCATGAAGTTGCGCGGTTCGCCGTAGGCCGCCGAGTTATAGAAACCGACGTTGGTGTAGTAGGACTTGTCGAAGAGGTTGTTGACGTTGAGGGTCGCCGACAGGTTCTGGGTGATCTGGTAGCGGGTCATCAGGTCCACCAGCCAGTAGGCATCCTGGGAGATGTCTTCGTTGATCTTGCGCGGCGCGTTGTAGACCGAGTACCAACCCACGCTCTGCCAGCGCAGGCCGCCACCGACGGTCAGCTTGTCCAGGTCGCCCTTGAGCTTGTAGCTGGTGTAGAGGTTGACCTGATTCTCCGGTTCGAAGGTGGAGATCTTGGCTCCTTCGTCATCGCGCACGATCTTGTGGGTGTAGCCGGCTTGCACTTGCCAGCCGGGGCTCAGCTCACCGGAAATCTCCAGCTCGTAGCCCTTGGTGACGGCCTTGGCGCCCTTGAAGGCGTAGTTGTCCGGCGTCGGGGTCTGGTTGTTGTAGGCATCGTCCGGCACCGAGCGGTTGGTCTCGTGCACTTCGAAGTAGGCCAGGCTGCTGTTCAGGCGGCCTTCGAAGAACTCGCCCTTGAGTCCCAGTTCATAGTTCTGGCCTTCGTCCGGGTTGAGCAGCTTGCTGTCCCGGTCCTTGTTCCAGCTTTCCTGGGGCATGAAGATGTCGGTGTAGCTGGCGTAGACCGAGAAGTGCTCGTCGAGGTCGTAGATCGCGCCGACGTAAGGCACGAAGCGTCCGCTTTCCTTGTAGGACGGTGTCAGCCCGGTCAGGTGATAGTTGACCACCCGCCCGCCGAGGAACAGGTTCAGGTCGTCCATCAGGTTGAGGCGGGTGGTCATGTAAGTGCCGGTCTGGCGCACGGTATCGTCGGTGCGCTGGGCCGGCAGCCCCCAGATGGGCCGCTCGATCTTGCCGTGCCAGTTGTAGAAGTCCACCACATTGCCGTTGGCCCCGAGGAAGTCCGGGGACCAGTAGCCCTTGCCGGTCCAGCGCGAGTTGGCAATGGAGCCACCCAGCACCAGTTCATGCTCGCGGCCGAACAGATTGAAGGGGCCGCTGAGATACAGGTCGGCGGAGTCGCTGGTGGTGTCGCCGGTGTATTTCTGCGCGTTGACCTTGGCCGTGCCATTGGTCTGCGGTTCGTCGAACTGGATCGAGCCGAGTTCGGCGTGGTAGCTGTTGATCTTGTGGTCCAGTTGCAGCTTGGTGACCCAACCGTTCCCCAGGTCGTGCTCGAGCATGGCAAAAGCGGTGCGGGTGTATTGCTCCCAGCCGCTCCAGGTCGCGCCGTTGTTGTAGGAGCGCGACATGCTGTTGTGCCCACCGGTGGCGTTGATCAGCGGGAAGGTCCCGGACCAGCTGGAGCCCTTGGGGATATTGTCCTGGTAGTCGCCGCCCACGGTCAGCAGGGTATCGGGGGACAGGTCGAATTCGAGGATGCCGTAGTAGGTCGAGGTCTTGCGCGAGTAGTGGTCGAGGAACGATTGCTTGTCCTGATAGGCCGCGACCGCACGGCCGCGGACATTGCCGGTTTCGGTCAGGGGGCCGCTGACATCCAGCTCGCTGCGGTAGTTGTCCCAGGAACCCATGCCCAGGGAGGCGTGGCCCTGGAACTGGGCCGTGGGCTTCTTGCGCACCAGATTGATGGTGGCGCCCAGGGAGCCGGCGCCGGTGAGCAGGCCGGTGGCGCCCTTGAGCACTTCGACCCGGTCGTAGATCGCCATGTCGCTGAGGGTGTTGCCGGCTGAGTAGGCAACGTTGCGCACGGTGGAGGGAATGCCGTCGTACTGGAAGTTGTTGATCGAGAAACCGCGGGCGTAGTAGTTGGTGCGGTCGGTGTCGTAGGCCGAGACGGTGATCCCGGGGGTATGGCGCATCACGTCGTCGACGTTGTTGAGGCCGAAGTCTTCCATGTGCTGCCGGGTGACCACGGTGATCGACTGCGGGGTCTGCCGTGGGGTCAGCACCATCCGGGTCGCGGTGGCGATAGTGCCGGGGGTGTAGGAACCGCTGCCTTCGGTGACGGTGCCCAGCTGGTTGCTGACGATCTGGGTGGCTTCCAGTTCCACGGCCTGGCTGCTCTGGGGCAGGCGGGTCAACAGCACCGCGTTGGCGCCATTGCGTTCGAAGCCCAGGCCGGTGCCCACCAGCAGTGTGCTCAGTGCCTGTTCCGCGCTCATACGACCACTGACCCCCGCCGATTCGATCCCTTGAGCCATCGCCGAGGAGTAGGCGATCTGCAATCCGCTCTGGGTGCTCAGTTGATCCAGGGCATTGGCCAGGGACTGGCGGGCGATGGAAAAATTGTGGGCGCTCGGCGCTTGATGACCGGGGGCGGCAGCGGGCTCGACGGCCGCCACCGGGCTGCAGGCCAGGCAGATGGCCAGCGCCAGGAGGCTGCGGGCAGGGGTGAGTGTTGTCAGGTGCATGGAAGTCCCGTACGAAATAGGAATGATTTGCAAAAGCAAACACCCTGACGGGTTGACTTCGGGAAAGCCGTAAAACTTTTTTCAGCTTCCCTCGGTCGGGTGTTCAACGCAGGACCAGGACGCCTCCCGGCAGGCGGGTGAGCTCGGTGTTGGTGACTTTGCTCAGGGCCTGGACGATGGCATGGGGGTCGTCGAGCCGGTAGTTGCCGCTGACGTTCTGCTGCGCTGCGCTGGCGTTGAACAGCAGGATCGGTGCCCGGTAGTAGCGCCGCAGTTCCCCCAGCACCTGGGCCAGGGGCGCGTCCTGGAAGGACAGGCGGCCGTCGACCCAGGCCATTTGCCGCTCACCGCCCTCGGGGTTCAAGGGGCGCAGGTGATGGTCCTGCAGTTGCTGCCAGTTGCCGGCCTGCAGCAGGCTCTGCTCGCCCTGGTCGTCGGCCAGCCGCACCCGGCCTTCACGCACGGCCACGGTCACGCCATCGGCGTGACGACTGACACTGAACCGGGTGCCGACCACGGTCACCGTGGCACTGCCGGCCTCGATGGTCAGTGGCCGGGACGGGTCATGGAAAGCCTCGACATAGAGTTCACCCCGCAGCAGGCGGATGCGCCGGTGAGCGGCACTGAAGTCGCTGCTGATGGCGCTGTGGCTGCCCAGGACAACGTGGGAACCGTCGGCCAGATCGAAGCGCTCGACCTGGCCGACGGCGCTCAGGTGATCGGCTTGCAGGCGCATGGGCAGGTCGCCGACCCAACCGGCGCCGAGCATCACCAGCAACACAGCAGCTGTGGCCAGCCAGCGCTGGGGGCGACGTTGCCTGCGTGCCGGGGCCGGGGCGGGCGGCAGGTCCAGGTTCAGCGCCAGGTGTTCCAGCGCCTGCTCGAAGGCGCTGGCGTTCCACAGGTTCTCCAGGGCCCGGTAGGCTTGGGCGTGCTGCTCATCGGCGTTGCGCCACTGTTCGAAACGCTGGCGTAGCAGCACGTTGTGGGTCATGGCCTCACGCTGGGTGAACCAGTCGCTCGCCTGCTCGCGTACGGCGTCGCCGGGAAGGGCTGTGAGGTGTTCAGTCATCAGGGTTCTGCCGGTCGGTGGCTTTGATGCAGGCATTGAGTGCATGGCGCAGGTCTTTTTCCACCGTGCTCAGGGAAACCTGCAAGCGCTGGGCAATCTCGCTTTGCGAAAGATCGTGCAGTTTATGCAAAACCAGGATTTGTTGCTGGCGCTTGGGCAGGGTCGCCAGTACCTGTTGCAGCAAGTGCAACTGCTGTTGCCCCTGGACGTGGCTTTCCGGGCCGGGGGCGCCGGTGGGCACTTCACTGAGCTGGCTGCCGTCTGTGGGCTGGTACTCGAAGCGCCTTTTGCTGCGCTGGCTGCGCAGGTGATCGAAAGCCAGGTACTGGGCGGTCTGGTAGAGGAACGGCTGCAAGTGCTCGATGGGGCGGGCCTTGAGCGCCTTGGCCACGCGCAGGTAGGTTTCCTGGGCCAGATCCTCCGCCAGGTTGGCGCACCCCACCACCCGCGCAAGCATGCGGATCAGCCCCCCGCGCTGCGCAATGAACAGCGCGCTGAGTTGTTGCTGGTCGTCTCCGATTTCCATCGCCCACTGTCCCCACTACCTGATACGGCTCAGCGTGAATGGGTGGGCATTCTAATGAGAATTCTTATCATTACCAGCACATTTCCATTCTGGCTTCACCGGCGCTTTTCCGGGCGTGGCTGGCCACAGGGAATGATTCCCATGGCCCATGGTCGATTCAATATGGGCCCCATGACCCGTTCGCCCCCATCGACGCGTCAACGTACCGGGCCCGGTCAGATGATTGAAATGCGCCGCCGCGCCGTTCGGCCAGGGGCAGTGCTGGTATGGGGGCCCTTTGTATTTAGCTGGAAGGATCGATCATGCGCCTCATTGCACGGGTTATCTGTTTCACCTTGATACTGTGCGCCGCCCAGGCCTGGGCCGGCGACCCGCAACCTGCTGCCCAGGCCGCCGCCGAGGACAAGGCCCAGGTTCTGGAGCAGAAGGCTGCGGACAAAGAGAGTCCGAAGGCCGAGCCCCAGGTCGCGCCCATCACCAAAACCGAAGTCCAGGCGGTGGACCCCGCAGGCCAGGCCCCGGTGGACGACGCCATTACCTGCCTGTCACGAACCATTTATTGGGAGGCCAAAGGAGGGGAGTCTGCCGATATGGAAGCGGTGGCCAATGTAGTCCTGAACCGTCTGGGCCATGAGGGTTTTCCCGGGACGGTGTGTGAAGTGGTCAAGCAGGGTTCGGAAAAGAGCCCATGCCAGTTTTCCTGGTGGTGCGACGGTCGCCCGGACCAAGTGGAAGAGGAGGGGCGCTACACCATCGCCAAGGAGATCGCGCGCAAGGCGTTGAACCAGCAGCTCCAGGACCGTACCGGTGGCGCCCTGTACTTTCACGATCGCAGCGTCTCGCCGGATTGGTCCAGGGCCTACATCAAGACCACCGAGATCGGCAGCTTCAGGTTTTACAAACCCAAGAATGTGGCGGCGCGCTAGTGATGGATCGAGCGGTCACGGCACTTGCGGGTACTGATCGCAGATCTCGTGCCAAGGGGCTTTCATGGCCACGCAGAGGTGTTTCTGTTTGGGCGCGGTAAAGGGGGTATCCAGGGTGGCGATGGCAATCGACATCCACTCGGAAAAATCGCCCTGGGTATCGCGCCAGAACAATGAGGCGCCGCACTGGGAGCAGAACTGGCGCAGAACGCCCGGAGAGGACTCATAGCTTTTGAGGCTGGCTGCCGGGTTGTGGATATCGATCGAAGAATGTGGCGCGCTGGCATAGGAGGCAAAGGCTGCGCCGTGGCCTTTCTGGCATTTGCGGCAGTGGCAGTGGGTGACGGCTTTCAATGCGCTGGACACTCGGTAAGTGACTGCGCCGCACAGGCAGCTGCCTTGATAGGGAGTTTGCATGGTGAGGGTTTCCAAAGTTTCAGGGCCTGCGGTGCGACAGCCTGTTCCGTCGGGTGCTCAAGGGGGGCTGGGCTATCAGGTCGAAACCTGGAGGATGTACAAATGCGCGCTGATGCTCAAGCGGGGAGTGGCGGGTGAGGCATTGGCTGATCGGCGAAAGCCGTTGCGACGCTAGATGATATTATTGTGCCTTTATTTTCGCCGGCGTATTTCCCCACGCTTCCCCACTGGCAATCAGGGCGTCCGGCTATAGCGAGGCGCTGCGCCAGGGCGTGTCGGTTGGAGAGCGCCAGGCTCCCCGAGCGGATAGGAATGAGACAGACAATGGAATGCACAGCTGTGCGAGGGAATGCAATGAGTAACAACAGTGCCATCGATGTACTGCGTTTTTGGCGGGACGTGGAAATCTTCAATATTCCCAGTCCTCCCGACAGAGAGTCCAAACCCCGCAACAAGGTGGCCTATTTCCAGCCCGGTCAAAGGCTGCCCTGGGAGCAGGGCCACCGCGACTCGTTGCTGTCCAGCGACAGTGAAGAGTGGAGTCATGCGGTTTTTCTCGGTGTCGCAGAGGCGCGCGACTGGGCCAGGGTCCTGTTGCAAGCAGTGACCCCCGAGACTCGCCTCAGTGAAGGTGATCTTCAGCAACTCAATGGCAAAGGCTGGATTGCCGCCTTTGTGGTCAATGGCTCGGGGCAACGATTGGCGGACTCCTATGTGCCGGCGGGCTTCACCCTGGGTATGCGTCGTCTGCTGAGGCGGCAAACACTGGATGGTTTGCACGACGACATTCAGGAACAGGCCGCAGCCTTCAAGGAACGTTGCCCGGAAGTGACGGCGGTGGCGGTTGTCGAGCCAGAGATTGAGGGCGTACAGGGCGGCGATACGGGCGGTGCAGCCAGCGATGCAACCTTGACCCGGCCATTGGCCTGGGACGAATTGAACGAAGAACTGAACCTTGCATTGGCATTGTTCAGGGCGGTGTCTCTGGACTTTCCTCTGAAGGTGGTGATCAAGTCGACTTTGCGTCGGCGGCGCAAGGGCAATGAGCCGGACAAGGCAGAGAGCGACATCGACTTCCTCAATTCGTTTTACCTGAACGATCTTGATCGCCTGATCAAAGCCGCCGACAGCGGCCAGTCCCTGGGGAAGACCCTGAACCAGTATCTGGGGCCTTGCTCTGCAAGCGATCAGCGCCAGGACATCCTGACGCGGCATGGGGCGATGGTCAGTTGCATTACCCCCGACAAGCTGACCTTGGGACGCTGGCCTGCCTCCAGCCAGCACCATCTGATGTTGGCGCAGCAGGCGGCTGTGGGTCAGATCAGCGCTCAGTTGCACAAGGACCGGGGACTGATCGCGGTCAACGGCCCGCCGGGAACCGGCAAGACCACCCTGCTTTGCGATGTGGTTGCGGACATCGTGGTCCAGCGCGCTTCTGCGCTGGCCCGGCTCGATCACCCCTGGAGCGCGTTCGAGAAAAAAACCACCGTTGGCGGCATGAGCGTTTACCCGCTCTTGCCATCGATTGTCGACGGCACAGCAATCGTGGTGACCAGCAACAACAACACGGCGGTTGAGAACATCACCCGGGAGCTGCCTGCGCGGTCCAAGCTGGCCAAGGATGAACACCTGGACGCCGGGTACTTCCAGGAGGTCGCGGCCCAGGTATTCGCCGCGGCCGACATCAAGACACAGGCCTGGGGGCTGGTTGCTGCAGCGTTGGGCAACAGTGACAACCGGCGCAAGTTTGCCAATGCTTTTTTCCGTGACTATCACAAGGAGCCTTACACGCCGGGCCAGCCCACCGATATCAAGACGCTGCTGGAGACGCCACCGGCCGATGCGGAGCAACAGTGGCGGGCGGCCAAGCAGGAGTTCCTGCGGTTGCGTGGGCTGGTCGAGGCGCAACAGGCAACCTTTTCCAAGGTACTGGAGGCGCTGGCCAACTCGGCGATGCTGCGTCAGCAGGAAGCGGCGAAGCAACGCCAGATCGATGAGGGGCGGGTGCGTCTGCAGCAGTTGCCGGCTCAATGGCAGGGGCGATTGTCGACAGCGGATGCCGGGTTGTCCCAGTCTCGTGTCCGACTGGAGCAGGCCGAGGACCAGGAGCAGCGGGCACGCTTGCAGGAGCAGATTGCCAATGATCGCTTGCAGGCGGAGCAGGGCGACAGCCTCTTGCCTCTGTGGGATCGCTGCTTGCGAGCCTTGGGTTTCGTCACTCAGCGTTGTCGGGACTGGGCCGAGTCGAGTCGTCGCCTGCGCACAGCCAGGGCTGATGCCGCGCAGGCATGGCAAGACGCGATTGAGCAATCAGCACGCTGCAAGCAGGCGTTCATCCAGGCGCAGTGTCAGCTTGAGGTCTGCCGCGCCGGCTTTGAACGCGAGCGTGCCACTCTGGAGAGTACCCAGGCCCAATGGCAGCAGGAGCTCCGGCAATACGAGCAGCGCCGGCATGAGTTGGAGCGCTTGGTTGGTGAGTTCAAGGCGACCGGGGCCAAGGTGCCTGATAGCGAGTTCTTCAAGCAGGACGCTGCTTCGCGTCACTTGGCCAGTGTCTGGGTGAACCCTGAATTCGATGCATTGCGCGCCCAGTTGTTTCTGGCCGCACTGCGTTTGCACGAGACCACCTTGTTGGCGAGTCATGGCAAGGCCATTGCCAACCTTCGAGCGTTCAAGAAAATGCTCATGCGCGAGACCCCGGAGCCGGTTCAGGAACACCAATTGAGCATCCTCTGGAACATCCTGTTTTTTACCGTGCCAGTGGTCTCCAGTACCTTGGCTTCCTTTGATCGGCTGTTCGCCGGGTTTGGGCGAGAGTCGATTGGCTGGCTGTTGATCGACGAGGCCGGGCAGGCCACTGTGCAATCGGTAGCCGGGGCGTTATGGCGCAGTCAACGCGCGGTCATCATTGGTGATCCGCTGCAAATCGAACCGGTCATGACGGTGCCCGGTGCCATTGTCGCCGAGCTGCGTCGGCGTCATGGGGTGGACGTAAAGTGGTCGCCTGCCACCGAGTCGGCCCAGACCCTGGCGGATCAAACCATGGCCCTTGGCGCCTGGATCGGTCGCCCCGATTCTCAGGAGACAGCCGTTTGGACGGGCTTGCCCCTGCGGGCCCACCGACGCTGTATCGATCCGATGTTCAAGGTCGCCAACGATATCGCCTACGCCGGGCAGATGGTGCAGGCCAATACACATCCTGCATCGATCAATTGCCTGTTGGGCGACAGTGCCTGGCTGGATGTGCAGGGCAGCTCGAGTGATGGGCAAGTGGTCGCCGAGGAAATGGACTTTCTCGAGGCCGTGCTGCTCAAGATGCGCGCCAACTGGCCCACCAACGGCGATGGCAAGCTGGCCAGCGTGTTCGTCATTTCGCCCTTCAGGAAAGTCGCCCAAGAGTGTGGCAGCGTCTTCAAACGCGCTCACATGAGCAAGAAAGACTGGCCAGTGGATTGGGGAACCGTGCATCGGTTCCAGGGCAAGGAAGCGGACATCGTGCTGATTGTCCTGGGGTCTGCGCCAGGAGATGCAGGCGGTGGCAGTCGCCACTGGGCATCGTCGAAACCCAACTTGCTGAATGTTGCGCTGACCCGTGCCAAGGCGCGGGTCTATGTGATTGGCAGCATTCAGGACTGGAGTGCCTGTCCCCAGTTTGGAACCCTGGCCAGTACGTTGCGCATTTGTCGGCCGCGCCGGGTGGCGCTCGATACTGCGGATTCGCCGGGTTAGCCGCACGGAACAGGGGCGAACGGGGCAGGGGGTTCAGAGGGCTTGAACCGTCCTTGCCCATGAGCCCTTGGCAGCCAGGTGCTGAGCGTTTTACGGGTAACGTCCGCCATCGCCGCAAGGGCGGTGGTGGACGATCAGCGCAAAGGCGCGAGGCTCAGGCGGCCACTTGCGCCTGAATCTGCAACTGGCCATCCACGTCACGGGTCAAGCCGCTGGCCACGAACAGCGGCACCAGCAGTTTGTGCAGCTCGGGCTCGACCAATTCCTTCACGGTCGCCAGGTCCAGGTTGCCGCTGGTTTGCAGCTCGGCCTTGGTGTAGGACAGCCAGGCCTTCTTCAGGGCTAGCAGCACGTCGCTGCCAGCGGTGGAGGCGAAGCGGCGGTGGGCGATCCGGCCGGCGAAGTTGAAGCTGTGCTGGTACGCGTAGCCGGTTTCGTCACCCTGGCTGGCGACGCAGCGGCCACAGGTGCAGGGGCCGTCGGCGAAGGCGGCGCGCAGGTAACTGTTGAAGTCGACGATGGGCTTGAGGGCCAGGCGCTTGTCGACTTCGAACAGGTCACCGGTCATTTTTGCTTCACTGCTCAAGGTCAGGTTCCTCAGGGTCGGACGGTGTATTTCCAAGGGGCGCACCATACCAGCCGGATCGGCGCACGGGTACTTTTCTGGCATTGTCCGGCCCCGGAGGCGGGGCGGCGATCTGCTAGGATTCAGTCGGTTTTGCCAGGGGTGCCGTTGGGGGCCCATTACTCTGCGAGGAAGCTGCATGTCGATCTACACCATCACCGTTCCCTGTTTCGCCCAGATGCTGCGGGCGCTGAGCGGTCTGCTGGCCAAGGGCGAGGAACGTGCTCGGGAGCTGGGTTTCGATCCTCAGGTCCTGCTGGAATCGCGCTTGGCCCCGGACATGCATGACCTGGCGGCCCAGGTGCGTTTCGCCTGCACCCAGGCCCGGGAAGCGGTGCAGCGCCTTGGCGGACAACCGGTGACCGTGCTGCAGGCACCGGCCACCATGGCCGAGGCCAAGGCGCTGATCGAAGACACCCTGGCGTTTCTGGCGGCAGTGGATCGTGAGTTGATCGACAGCAGCGGACAACGGGCCGTGGCCATCGAGCTGCACACTGGCATCGCCTTCGATATGACCGGCGAGGAATTCGCGCGCAACTGGGCGACGCCGCAGTTCTATTTCCATCTGGTCACGGCCTACAACATCCTGCGGCATCACGGCGTGCCCTTGGGCAAGGCCGATTATGCCCAGCACATGTTTGCCTATCTGCGTCAGCCGGAATGAACGTCACCGCGCCGGCCGCAGCAACTGCAGCCACTCCTGGACCGCCGGCCGTTGCCATTGGCGCCGGGCATATTCCATCAGGTTCGCGGGCATCGGGTCACCGTTGAGGATCAGGCGGTTGAGCATCAGTGCCAGATCGACATCGGCAATCGACCATTGGCCGAACAGACATTCACGGCCATCGGCCAACAGCCCTTGCGCGGCATCGATCAGCTTGCCCACCGCCGCTTCGGCGGACGGCGACAGGGGCTCGCCCTTGCAGCCATAGAACACCACCAGGGTCGAGCGCTCCTGGCGGATCGGCAGCAAATCACTGCGCAGCCAGGCCTGGACCTGGCGGGCCTTGGCTCGCTGTTGTCGGTCGTGGGGATAGACGGGTATCTGGGGGAACAGCTCCTCCAGGTATTCAGCAATGGCCGAGGATTCGGACAGGGCAAAGCCGTCATGTACCAGGGTCGGCACCCGCTGGGTCTGGGACAGCCGGGCATAGTCCGGGGCGCGATTTTCACAGGCATCGAGGTCAAGGGGGATGAGTTCGAAGTCGATGCCCTTTTCCCGCAACACCACGAACACTGACAGGGCGTAGGGGCTGGTGAACTGGGCATCGACGTACAAGCGAGGGCGGGGGGAGGCGGTCACGGTGGGATCTCCAGGAGGGGAGTGCACACGCTAAGAGATCCCGGGCGATAAATAAAATGCGCGATTTTTATCCGTGCATTCCTCGCCGGAATACCGGCCGCTATCAAATGTCCTTGCCGAGAAAACTGTCGCTGTCCAACGGTGCCTGCTTGCGTGCCCTGAAGCGCCTGAGCAGCCGGCCGTCGATGGCTGCCAGGCCCAGGGCGATCATGCCCATGCCCAGCAGGTGCCTGGTGTGCAACTGCTCGCCCAGCACCAGGCAGCCCAGGACAATGGCGCTGATGGGAATCAGGAAGGTCACCAGCATCAAGTTGGTGGCGCCGGCGCTGGAGAGAATCCGAAAGAACAGCACATAGGCCAGTGCGGTGGACAACAGGGCGATTCCCAGTAGCGCGCCCCAGGTGGCCAGGCTCGGTAGTGGCAGGTTCCAGGGCCGCTCCAGCAGCAGCGCCAGGGGGATCAGCAGCAGGCTGGAGGCGCAGATCTGACCGCTGGCGCTGAGCAGTGGGGCGACGCCCATGGCCTTGAAGCGCCGGCCGAAGACTCCGGCGAAGGCATAGGACAGTGCTGCACCCAGTACCGCCAACTGTGCCCCGAGATGATCCCCGAGGCCCGCCAGGGCGTCGGGGCCGATCATCATCGCCACCCCGACAAAGCCGACCAGTACCCCTGCCAGTTTGTTGCCGCTGATTTTTTCATCGGTGGTCAGGGCGTGGGCCACCAGTACCGCGAACAGGGGCGTGGTGGCATTGAGAATGGCGGCCAGGCTGCTGGCGATATGGGTCTGGCCCCAGACAATCAGGCAAAAGGGCAGCAGGTTGTTGAGCAGCCCCATGCCGAAGAACGCCAGCCACACTCGTCGGTCCCGGGGCAGTGACAGGCCGAGGATACGGATCAGCGTCAGCAGGGCGAGGGCGGCCAGGCTCACCCGCAGCATGACGATGGTCAGTGGCGGCAGCTCCTTGACGGCAATCGCGACAAAAAAGAACGAGCCACCCCAGAGGATCGATAGCACCAGCAATTGCCCCCATTCCATCACTCCCATGACTTTTTGCTTGGTCATGCCGCTTACTCCCGCGTGTTTCAATGATTGAGTCCTGCTCGTCGATGCACGGACGCCGTGGCTATTTGAATGACTGCCGTGTCGAATTATTCTGCGAGTTGCGACCGCGGACAAACGAGCGTTTTTCGCTCCATGGTTGAGGAGGGCTAAATCATGAGCATGGCCTTGCCGCCCCTTGCGGCACTGCGCGCATTTGAAGCCACAGCGCGTCATCTGAGCGTGACCCTGGCGGCCAGGGAGCTGAATGTCACCCCGGGGGCTGTCAGCTTGCAGGTCAAGGAACTGGAGGCGGTGCTGGGGCTCGCGCTGTTTTTGCGCCGCCCCCGGCGCTTGATCCTGACCGCGGCCGGTGAGGAGTACTTCGCGACCTTGCGCACGGCCTTTCGGATGATGCGCGAGGCCACGGCGCAGATAGTCGGGCGTGGGCGTCTGGAGGTACTGGTGCTCAGTTGCACGCCGAGTTTCGCTACACAGTGGCTGGTGCCGCGGCTCTCGGGATTCGAAGCGCAGGCACCTGGGGTGGATGTACGGATCAGCGCCTGCAACCGCCAGGTGGACCTGGCCCGCGATGGCGTCGATCTGGCGGTGCGCCACGGCTTTGGCCGCTATGAGGGGCTGCTCAGCGAACGCTTGCTCGATGACCAGTTGACCCCGGTGTGCAGCCCGCAGCTGCTGGGGCAGGACGCCGGCCTGACGGTCGCCGAGCTGGCAGGGCTGCCGTTGTTGCACGATGAGCATCGTCACGACTGGCCGCTGTGGCTGGCGGCGGCCGGGGCCGGGCAGATCGACGGCAGCCGGGGCCGGGTGTTCGTCGACAGCAATGGCGCCATAGAAGCTGCCAAGGCGGGTCTGGGGGTTGCCCTGGTGCGCCGCTCGCTGGTGCGCCGGGAACTGGCCGAGGGCTGCCTGCTGGCGCCGCTTGCCCAGGGTGTGGCCAGTGATCTGGCTTACTATCTGGTCTATCCGGCAGCGGCCCTGGAGCGACCCAATGTCGCGCTGTTGCGCCAGTGGCTGCTGGCCGAAGCCGGGCGTGCGCCCCCCAGCGGCGGGCCGCTGGCATAGTGCGGTGCGCCTGTCCCGCATGACTGGCCAGCAGTGGCAGGCACTTTGCCTTGATCGATAAGGCAATCTGCTGGCCCCGCACTGGCCGAGGTATCGGCAAAATCACTTTATTTTCAGGTGGTTAGGTGACCGATAAATGCGCCATGTGTTGATAATGCTGACTTCCTGCGCCCTGCTGGGCGGGGCCGGGATGGCCCAGGCCGGGAAGCTGCAGGCCAATGACCGTTATGTCTGCAGCTGGGGCGCGGGTACCGCCGCCAGGGCTCAGGAGCTGAAGTTGTCCGGGGTGTCACTGTACGCGGCGCGGCAGAAGATCCAGGCCTACAAGTTCAGCAAGGGCTGGATGCGCATGCTGGCCCTGGGGATCACCGAACAGACCTACGACAGCTCATCGCGGATCCGGCCCGAAGCCTTGCGCAAAAGCTTTTACGACGACTGTGTGCGCTACAAACTGGCCCGTCGATAGTGGCTGTTACAGGCTCAAGCCTGAGTGTTGCGCGACGGGAACGCAGGCTCTGATCCGTATTTTTCTCGCTCATCTGCATCTGTTATCAGAACAGCCAAGGTTCGAAAATGGCGCGCCCACTTGGTCTCCTGGCTGGAGACCCGGTCCGCTGCACCGCAAACCTAATGTTCAGGAGGCCTGATGACTAAGATGGCGTTTTTCTTGTTTGGATTTTTAGCCTTGACCATCGCTATCGGTGCGCTTGCCACTATCTCTCCGACATAAACGGGGCCGTTCGCGGCTCCGGTTTCATTTCCCTTCGCCATCAGTGGCAGGGCAGCTCAGCCACTGCCACTGATACCTGGCTTCTATCTGGAAAACTTCTTCGCCCCGGCCACGCACAGGATCACCGCCACTGTGACCCCGAACATGCCCAGGCTGACCTGTTCATGCAGCAGGCCGGCGGCCAGGGCCAGGCCGAAGAACGGCTGTAATAACTGCAGTTGGCCGACGGCGGCGATCCCGCCCTGGGCCAGCCCGCGGTACCAGAAGACAAAACCGATGAACATGCTGAACAAAGAGACATAACCCAGGCTGAACCAGGCGGGCAGGCTGATGCCGTTGAAGGAGGGCGGGGCGCTGAACAGGGTCAGGAGCGCCATGACCGGCAACGACAGCACCAGGGCCCAGGAGATCACCTGCCAGCCCCCCAGGGTTCGGGACAGTTGGGCGCCCTCGGCGTAACCCAGGCCGCACACCAGCACCGCCAGGAGCATGAGCAGATCGCCCTTGGGCGACGCCGACAGACCCTGGGACAGGGCATAGCCCACCACCAGCAGGCTGCCCAGCACCGAGAACAGCCAGAACACCGGACGCGGTCGCTCACCGCCGCGCAATACGCCGAATACCGCGGTGGCCAGGGGCAGCAGGCCGAGAAACACGATGGAGTGAGCCGAAGTCACGTACTGCAGGGCCAGGGCGGTCAGCAAGGGAAAGCCCAGCACCACGCCCAGGGCGACGATGGTCAGGGGCAGCAATTGCTGCCTGCTCGGACGTCGCTCCTTGAACAGCAGCAGGATGCACAGGGCCAGGACCGCGGCGATGGTGGCGCGGGCAAAGGTGAGGAACAGCGGATCGAACTCCAGCACCGCGACCCGGGTCGCCGGTAGCGAGCCACTGAAGATCAGCACCCCGATAAAGCCGTTCAGCCAGCCGCCGGCGGTTTTTTCCAGCGGCGGGGATTGCAGGTGCGATGTGCGTTCCATTCAACAAGTGCTCACTACGGTTGGCAGGGGCAGGCCCGGGCTGGGGCTTGCGTCCAGCTCATCCTAGGATTGAAAATCAGCACAATCAAAAAATTGTCATGGATACAGCGTCAATGGCCCGCGCCCGCTACAAGCAGTTAGTCGATGTCTTTGCCGCCGATATCCGTCGCGGTGTGCTGGCCCCAGGCACGCGCCTGCCCACTCATCGAGAACTGGCGGCCAGCGAAGGGCTGGCGCTGGTGACCGCCTCGCGGGTGTATGCCGAGCTGGAAGCCATGGGCTTGATCAGCGGCGAAACCGGGCGTGGCACCTTTGTCCGGGAAACCGCTCTACCGCCCGGGCAGGGCGTGGATCAGCAGGCCACGGCGGCCGGAACCCTGGACCTGAACTTCAACTACCCGTCCTTGCCCGGGCAGGCAGAGTTGCTGCGCGCAGCCTTGCGTCAGCTGGCGTCCTGCGGGGACCTGGAGGCCCTGCTGCGTTATCAGCCCCACGCCGGCCGCAGCCATGAGCGGGCCACGGTGGCGCAGCACCTGGCGGGTCGCGGGCTGGCGGTCAAGGGCGAACAGGTGCTGATCGTCAGCGGTGCCCAGCACGGCCTGGCGACCACGGTCATGGCCCTGCTCAAGCCCGGCGACGTGGTGGCCACCGATGCCCTGACCTACCCGGGGTTCAAGGTGGTGGCGGATGCCCATGGACTGGAGTTGCTGGCCATCCCATTGACGGCAGAAGGCCCGGACCTCGATGCCTTAGAGCGCTTGTGCCAGCGCCGGCGGGTGAGGGCGGTGTACGCCATGCCGACCTTGCACAACCCCATGGGCTGGGTGCTTGATCTGGCCTGGCGCCAGCGTCTGGTGGCCCTGGCCCGTCAGCATGGGTTGCTGATCATCGAGGACGCGGCCTACGCCTATCTGGCGGACGATCCACCGCCGCCGCTGGCGGCCCTGGCTCCGGAAAGCACGGTCTATATCTCGGGGTTTTCCAAGAGCGTGGCCGCCGGGCTACGGGTCGGCTACGTGGTGGCCGCCGCAGACCGGGCGCCCTTGCTCGAACGCGCGATCCGCGCCACCACCTGGAACACCCCCGGGGTGATGACCGCCATGGCTTGTGCCTGGATCGAGGACGGCACCGTGGCGCGCCTGGAGCAGGAAAAACGTCAGGACGCCCAGGCCCGTCAGCGTCTGGCTCGGGAACTGTTGGCAGGACTGGAGCATATCGGCCACCCCAACTCGTACTTCCTCTGGCTGCCTTTGCCCGAGGAAGTGCGCGCCGATCAGGTGGCCATGGCGTTGCTGCGCGAGAACGTCTCGGTGTCCACCGCCGAGCCCTTTGTCTGCGCCGGGCCGGTGCCCCACGCCATTCGCCTGGCCCTGGGTTCGGTGGACCTGGCCGATTTGCCCGAGGCGTTGGCCAAGGTCCGGCAAGTGATTAGCCGTTACGCGTTCTAAAGCCGCAAACCGCAAGCCGCAAGTTCCAAGCTTTGAACTTGAAGCTTGCCGCTGCTTTTTTTAGAGCTTGAACTGGGTCACCAGCCCGTTCAGGTCCACCGCCAGCCGCGACAGTTCCTGACTGGCGGCGTTGCTCTGGTTGGCCCCGGCCGAGGTCTGGGTCGACAGGTCGCGGATGTTGATCAGGTTGCGGTCCACTTCCCGAGCCACCTGGGCCTGCTCCTCGCTGGCGCTGGCGATCACCAGGTTGCGTTCGTTGATCGCGGTGATGGCCTGGGTGATCTGGTCCAGGGCCAGCCCCGAGGCGCGGGCGGCTTCCAGGGTCAGGTGCGCCCGCTCGTTGCTGGTGCGCATGGCGCTGACGGCACCCTCGGTGCCTTCCTCGATGGTGTTGATCATGCTTTCGATTTCCTGGGTCGACTGCTGGGTGCGATGGGCCAGGGCCCGCACCTCGTCGGCGACCACGGCAAACCCCCGTCCGGCATCCCCGGCCCGGGCCGCTTCGATGGCCGCGTTCAGGGCCAGCAGGTTGGTCTGCTCGGCAATCGAGCGGATCACTTCCAGCACTTGGCCGATATTGCGCACGTCCACTGCCAGGTGTTCGACCCGTTCGCAGGTCTGGGTCACGTCTGCCGCCAGTTGGCCGATGGAGTCCACGGTGTGCTGCACCTGTTCGCGGCCGTGATGGGCGGTGCGGTCGGTTTCCTGGGAGGCTTCGGAGGTGCTCACCGCATTGCGCGCCACTTCTTCCACGGCGGCCGTCATCTCGTTGACTGCCGTGGCGGCCTGTTCCACTTCATTGCTTTGCTGGTGCAGGGTCTGGCTGGAGTGTTCGGTGACCGCATGCAGTTCCTCGGCGGCGGAGGCCAGCTGGTTGGAGGAGTCGGCGATCCGCTGCAGGGTGCCCCGCAGGCTGGCCTGCATGGTTTGCAGGGCCTGCAGCAGGCGCGCCGGTTCGTCCTTGCCGCTGACCTGGATGCTTTGGCCGAGGTCGCCGCTGGCGATGGTTTCCGCCACGGCCACGGCCTGGCCCAGGGGACGCACGATGCTGCGGGTCAGCAGCAGGGCCAGGGCGATAGTCAGGGCCACCACGATCAGCATGATCAGCAGGACCATGCCCACGGCGCCCTGGAACACCTGGTTGCTTTGCGCCGCAGCGGCAATGCCACCCCGGGTGTTGACGTCGATGATGGTCAGCAGCTCTTTGAGCATGGTGTCGGCATTGGCCAGGAACGGGCCGCCGTCGACGATGTCGATCGCCGCTGCCTTGTGACCCTGGCGCATCAGTTCGACAACCCGGTGCTGGTCCTTGATGTACAGCGCCTTGGCACTGACAAAACGCTCGTAGGCCGCCTGTTCCTGCTCCACGTTGATCAGCTGTTCATAGACTTTCTGTTGCGCGTCGAGTTGTTCGTCGAGCTCGGTGATACGCGATAGCAACGCCTGGATGGCGTTGCTATCACGTACCACCAGCATGCGCAGGGTCAGGGTTCGGATCTGGGTGCTGGTCAGGGCTACGGCGTTGGCGGCAACGATCGAAGGCTGCCAGTTCTGGTCGACCTCAAGGGATTGCTGGTTCATGCGTTGCATTTCCAGCAGGGAGAAGCCTCCCAGACCCAGTGCCAGCAGGGCGATCAGGGCAAAGCTGAACCCTGCGCGGCGGGAAATGTTCATCGTTCTCAAGAGCATGACTGTGTTCCTTGTGGCGGCAAAAAGTACAACCGGCGACAGGCATCGCGGTTTGCATCGGTGCGGCGCACAGTGGAGCAGGGCTCCAGGGCGCCGACGGTCTTTTGCACACAAGGCGGGTGGCAGGCGCGTCTGGGCGGCGCCTTATCCAGGGTTTCCAGAGGTGACGGGATGCACGGCCCGGTCTGGAAAACCGGGCGATGATAGCACGATGACATGTCACCGGGTCGGCAGGAACCCGGGTTTCAGTGGCTTTCGTTCTGGAGAAAACCCTGGATAGCGCGTGCGCTGGCTGCAGGGTCCACCTGCATGAAGCAATGCTGGCCGTCGATCACCTGGCTGCTCAGATGCTGGTTGATGGCCGTCCAGCGCTTGATCGACCGGGCCACGTAGGGGTAGCTGTCGCGGCCGTGGATCACCAGGCTCGGGGTCTGCACCCGGCGCAGGGATCGCCACAGGCGCCGCGGGAAGGTGCTGAAGATGTCCACCTCGCGTTCCGGGGAGCATTTGAGCGCCACGCCTTGGCCGTCGTCTTTCAGACCGTGCTCGACGTAGGCGCTCAGGGCCTCGTCGCTCCACCCCTTGAAGATGCCTCGATTGGCCAGGGCGGCCTTGGCCGATGCGCGGTCCGGCCAATGCTGGCGGCGGGCAGCGGCTTTGCGTGCCAGGGTATGGCGACGGTTGAGGCCCAGGGCCGAGAGCAGCCTCAGTGAACTGATCATCGACGGGCTGAAGATCACCGGGTCGAGCATCACCGCCTTGCGAAACAACTGGGGTCGTTCGGCGACGATCAGGCTGGTGAGCACGCCGCCAAAGCTGTGGCCTACGGCGTAGCGGGGCACGTCACCGTAGGCCTTGAGCCCGGCCTCGAAGGCCTCGGCCGCCAGCTCCGCGGTGCGGTTCCAACCCAGGAACGGGCCGCCATGATCGCTGTCGCCATGGCCCTGGACGTCGCTGAGCCACAGGTCGAACGAGTCGGCCAGCAACACCAGCAGGGGGCGATAGGCCATGGAGCAGAAACCGTTGCCGTGGAGAAAGTGCAGCAGCGGTTTGCCCGAGGGTTCGGAGCGCAGGCCGCGCAGGGTAAAACCTTCGGGGCACGGGTAGGACCAGGGAAGCAACTGCATGGGGCCTCTTGGAGAGCGATTAGCACAAGGGGGGCATTGTCGATGGGGCGGGACGCGAGTCAAGGGTCGATCCTGACCGCGTCCAGCACTATTGCACCTTGAGCAGTCGAAACGACAGGCTGATTCTTTCGCCGGCGTCCGCAGCTTTTGGAATCGCGTGCAGCCAGTGCTTTTGCAACTCGTCCGACATGTGCAACAGCGAGCCGCTGGCCAAGCTGTAGTCGAAGGTGACGCCGGTTTCCTTATGACGAAAGACCATGGATCGCGGATGGCCCAGGGAGACGATCACCACCCCGGTGCCTTCCACCAGTTGCTCGTTGGCATCGGAGTGGAAACCCATGGAGGACTGACCGTCCGGATAGAAGTTGAGCAGGCAGTTGTTGGGACGAAAGCCCAGCCGTTGCTCGATGGGCTCGCACAGTTGTTCCAGGGCCTCAGGCATCGGCACCGCCGGGTAGGTGATCTGCGAGTAGTCGTAGGGCGCGCCGAAGCTGGCGGTCTTGCGCGCGCGCATGCGTTCGTCCCAGAGCACGCTGTCCTTGAGGTGGCTGAACAGGGCATCGGGGGCCGGGATGAAGTCGGGGAACAGGTCGATTGCGGGTGGCGTCATGGGGCGGCTTCAGGTGGTCAGGAGACGAACGGCGAGTCTAACCCGGTTAGGGGCGCGCTCGCTGCTCGACATTGCACCTGGGTGATCCTGAGCCCTCAGCCACCATTGCTGCCGAGGATGCTTGCCACTTGCCGCGGCTGGCAGTTGAGGTAGGCCGAGGACTTGAGCCAGCGTTGGTCCGGATACCAGGAAAACATGAACTGGCCATCCTTGAGCTTGTCTATCACCTGGCGCGCTACCTGGGGACGCACCGCCGGGCAGCCCTGGCTGCGGCCGATGCGGCCCTGGCGCTGGCTCCACAAGGGATTCACGTAGTCGGCGGCATGGATCACGATATCCCGGTCCCGGGCCCGGTCATTGAAGCCGGGCTCCAGGCCGTCCATGCGCAAGGAGTAGCCGTGGCTGCCCTCGTAGCTTTCCTGGGTGCGGAACAGGCCCAGGCTGGATTGATAGCTGCCCAGGCGATTGGAGAACTGGGTGGCGAAGTTTTCCCCGGACTTCTGTCCGTGGGCCACCAGATCCCGCAGGACCAGTTTTTTGCTGCGCAGGTCGAAGATCCACAGGCGCCGGGCGGTGGACGGTTGCGAGTAGTCGATCACCGCCAGGTGCCGGGCTTGCCGGGCGCCACTGTTGACCGCGCATTGCATCGCATTCAGGGCACTTTTCAAGGCTTGGGGATTGAGTTCCGGTGCGGCGTGAGCGAGGCTGCTGTACAGCGCGGGGGCGGGTTTGCTGGCGGCGAAGGAAGGACTGCAAAGGGCGCCCAGAGCGATAGTCGCCAGGCAGAGTCGGCACAAGAAGTTCAACATGTATAAAGCGTCCCCATGATCACTTTGGCTCCTGACGTCCTGTCGTTCCCCCGGCAGTCTGGTCTATATGTTTAGATCCCAGGCCTGATTGTTCCCCATCTGCCGTAACGGTTGGCCAACGCACTGAAGGCCACGGATTGGAGTAAAGCAGTTGTTCAAAAAAAACGCATGTTACTTGAGCCTGTGCCTGCTCGCTGCGCCATTGGTCGCGCTGGCCGAGGACCCTGCGCTGGCGACGGCCAGTCCGATGCAACTGACGCTGACCCAGTTGGCGGTGGCTTGCCCGGCACTGAGTCCGCGCCTGGATGCTTCCGCGCAACTGCTGTTGCAGGCGTTCTACCGCCAGACCGGCGAACAGCCAGTGTGGTCTGCCGAGCACCGGCTGGCCGGCCTGCAGGCGCAGTTGGCCCAAGTGATCGATGACGGCCTGGACCCGGGGCGCTACCGGCTGCCGGTGAGCAGCACCGCAGGGGATGGGCTGTGCACCGATATCGCGATCAGTCATCAGTACCTGCAAGCCCTGCAGGACCTGCACTACGGTCGCTTGTCACAGAACCGCTTCGAGCCCTTGTGGCGGGCCCAGCCGCTGGCGGACGATCGCCAGGCGGCGTTGCTGGCGATGGCCGTCCCCGGGCTGGAAAACCTCGCCGGCGCTTTCGATCAGGCCCGTCCGAACCTTGAGCAATACCGCAACCTGCGCCAGGTGTATGTCCGGGAACGCCAGCAGCCATTACCCAGTTGGCAGGCGGTGGCCGGTGGCCCGCTGCTGCGTCCGGACATGCAGGACAAGCGAGTTCCGGAGCTGGCCCAGCGCCTGTACCTGGGCGGCTTTCTGCCAAACCCCGAGGTCAGTGCCGATAATACCTACAGCAGTGACCTGGTGAGCGCGGTGAAAAATTTCCAGCTCAGTCATTCCCTGCAGGCTGATGGCGTGATTGGCGCGGGCACCCTCAAGGAGCTGAACATCAGTCCGGCCCAGCGCCGCGAGCAACTGCGCATCAACCTCGAGCGCCTGCGCTGGCTGGCCCAGGATTTCGAACCCAACATCGTGTTGGTGAACGTCGCGGCCGCGCAACTGACCTTCTATCAGGACGATGCGGTGGTGTGGCAGACCCGCACCCAGGTCGGGCGTGCCGAGCGCCAGACGCCGTTGTTGAAGTCCCAGGTCACGCGCCTGACCCTGAACCCCACCTGGACCGTGCCGCCGACCATTCTCAAGGAAGACAAACTGCCGGAAATCCGCCGTGATCAGGGCTTCCTCAATCGGCAGAACCTGCAGGTGCTGGATGCCAATGGCCAGCCCCTGGCGCCCGAGGACGTCGACTGGGAGCGCCCGGGCAATATCCTCCTGCGCCAGGGGGCGGGCCCGCGCAACCCCTTGGGGCGCATCGCCATCCGCTTTCCCAATCCGTTCTCCGTGTATCTGCACGACACGCCGAGCCAGGCGCTGTTCAGCAAGGGGCCTCGCGCCTTCAGTTCCGGCTGCGTGCGGGTCGAACAGGCGCTGCAACTGCGGGACTGGTTGCTGAGCCCGGCGGAGCGGTTGCGCACCAACGACTTGCTGGCCACCGGCCTGACCCATGAATTCCGCCTGGCCAGGCCGGTGCCGATCCTGCTCAGCTACTGGACGGTGCAGGCCGACAGCCATGGGCAGCTGCTCTATGCGCCGGATATCTATGGACACGACGAAGTCCTGTCCAGCGCCCTGGGCAGCAAGCTCCTGTAGGAGCGAGCTTGCTCGCGATGAACCCGAGAGCAGTGCATTCAACCGGCACGCGCAGCTCCTCGAGCACGCGTGTGCCTACAAGGGGCCGTCTCGCAGTGGCTTCAAGGCTGCGCGGGTGCCAGCTGGTCGTAGATCACATCCAGTGCCGGTCCAAGGTCGCCATCACCCTGGGCGACCGCCTTGATGCCCTGGGGCACCGGCAGCGACGGATCGCCATGCATGCCCAGCGGCGGCGGCAATAGCGCCACCTTGGCCGGCCGCTCATAGATCACCCGGCCTTCCTTGACCGTCTTCAGCACCTTGATTTCGCTCAGGGTTTCCGGCGCTTCGGTCAGCGGGTTGGCCGAGAGCACGGCGAAGTCCGCCAGTTTGCCGGGGGTGATGGAGCCTTTGCGGTCCTCCTCGAAGTGCTGGTACGCCGACCACAGGGTCATGGCCTTGAGCGCTTGCAGAGGCGTCACTCGCTGATCCGGCCCCAGCACATAGTCGCTGCGCGTGGTGCGATTGACCGTGGCCGCCAGCACCCGCATGGAGTCCGGCAGCGCCACCGGGGCATCGTGGTGGGTGGTGAACTTCAGACCGGCCTTGAGCACCCATTGAGTGGGTGAGATGTTTTCTGCACGCTGCGGGCCCAGCACCGATTGGCGGTGCCAGTCGCCCCAGTAGTAGGTGTGCATGGGGAACAGCGAGGGGAAGATCTTCAACTGCTTGAGCTCGGCCACCTGATCCTGGCGCAGGGTCTGGCCATGGATCATCACCGGACGTACATCGACCCCGGGGTAGGCTTTTTCTGCGGCGCGCATCGAGGTCAGTAACTGGTCGATGGCCCGGTCGCCGTTGGTATGGGAGAGGATTTGCCAGCGATTGGCCAGGGCCTCCTTGTAAATGGCCAGTGCCTGGTCGTCCTTGACCACGCCGTAGCCGGCATAGCTGGCATCCTGGCCTTGGGGCGGCTTGAAGTAGGGTTGGCTGAGCCAGGCGGTCTTGCCCTGGGGCGAGCCGTCCAGAGTCAGCTTGACCCCGCCGATGCGAAAGTGCCGGTCGTAGCTCACCGGCTGGTTGCTCGGGTGATACCAGGGCGCGACCAGCAGTTCCTTGGTGCCCGGGGTGAGGATGTCGGGGTAGGAAACGATATCCGCCAGTAGCTTGCCGTCGCCGGCGGCCTTGATCGCCGTCCTGACCTGGTCCGGCGAGGAGCGGCCGTCCTGCAGGGTGGTGTAGCCATAGCTGATGTACAGCTGTTGCCCGGCGCTGAGCATGTCCACCGCCTGGTCGGCCGTGAGCTTGGGGAAGATCTTGATCAAGGCGTTGAAGAAGGCGTTTTCCTCCAGCACGCCGTTGGGCTCCTGGCTGCCCTCGACCCGGCGGATCACCCCGCCTTCCGGGTTGGGGGTCGAGGCGTCGATCTTCGCCAGTTCCAGGGCCTTGCTGTTGAGCACCCCCAGGTGCGAGGACTGGTGGACGATGGCAATGGGCACGTCCCTGGACACGGCGTCCAGGTCGTCCTTGGTCGGGTGACGCTGCTCCTGGAGTTGGGAGTCGTCATAGCCAAAACCGAACAGCACGCCGAACTGCTTGGGGATCGGCGACTGCTGTTCAAAGTTGCGCAGGGTTTCCTGAAGCTTGGGAATGGTGTTGTTGGCACCGTCCGGCGGTGGCAGCAGGTTGGCGCTGGCGGCCTGGAAACCCACCATCGATACATGGCCGTGGGGGTCGATAAAGCCCGGCAGCAGGGTGGAGCCCTTGAGGTCGAGCATCTGCGTGGTCGGGCCCTGGTTCTGCAGTATCTGTTTGCGCTCGCCCACGGCGAGGATCTTGCCGTCCTTCACCGCTACGGCCTGGGCATTGGGGTGTTTGTCGTCGAGGGTGATGATCGGGCCGTTGAACCAGATGGCATCCGCCTCCGGGGCGCCTGTGGCGGCCATGGCGGTGCCGCAGGCGAGCTGGATGGCGGCCAGGAGCAGCGTGAGTGAGGGTCGTGACATGACCTTTCTTCCTTGAAGGTATGGAGGAGGGCTCAAGCCTAGACGCAAAGATGCGCCCTGAGCGAAAAGCTTGAGGTATCGTGTGCGGCCTTTTTTGCCTCTCGAGGGTCGTCATGCCATTGAACAAACGCCAACAGGCCGCCATGGAGCGTCTGCTGGCCGTCACCCTGACCGAGGCTTGCGAAAGCGCCAAGGCGCAGATCGAGGGGTTTGCCTGGCTGACCCACGAGGCGGATTACGCGGCCTTTCCCGCCAGCCTGGTGGTGGTCTGGGTCTTCGACACCCAGGCGCACAAGGAGCGTGCTCTGGCCGCGGGCCAGGGCACGCTGATGATCGAGTTGACGGCCCGGGCATTGAACGAGGCCCAGGTGTGCCTGGACTCATTGGCCGCCCATGTGTTCTTCGACAGCGAGGAGCAGTGCCGCAGGGTCAGCGCCGGAGACTGGGGGCAACGCCTCAAGCGCCTGCGTCCGGGACGGGGTTGAGCCATGGCCAAGGAAATCGACAATCCCTGCATCGCCCTGTGCCAGCTCAGCGGCGACCTGTGCGTGAGTTGCGGACGGACCAAGGAGGACATCCGCAAATGGAAGCGCATGAAGCGCCCGGAAAAAATGGCCGCCGTGCAGCGGGCCAGTGCGCGGCTCAAGGCCTTGCAGAAAAAGAAGGGCTGATCAGGTATCGCTCTGGAATTGACCGGCGCCAAGGCGCTGCACGCTCAGCCAGAAGTCTTCCACAGGTTCGTATTCGGCCAGAGACAGACGGTGCTCCTGTCCCAGCTCGTCTTCCACCATCAGGCTGGCCTCCCAGTCGAAATCCGGGTTCTGGGAAATGGTGTAGGACGGGTAAGGGCTGTTGATCTCGAAATGAATCGAGTAGACCTCCAGCGGCGGGCACGACAAAAGGCCTCGTGCATACAGCTGCCAGACCTTGCGCATGCCGGGCACGCACAGGCGCTCGGCAAAGGCCAGGGCCAGGGGGATGTCGTCCCAGGCGGCCTGCACCCCTTGCTGCGCGGCCGCGAGCCGGCGCTGGGGCGGTTCGTTGCTGGGGTGCTGGACGTAGACCAGGCGGCTGCCGAACTGCAATTCGCATTGCAGCACGCCGGCAGCGGTTTCCCAGTGGCCCAGCAGCGATTTCTTGAGCAGGTCTATTTGCATCGCGTCCGAGGGCTCAGACCGTTTGCCGACGCATCGCCAGGATGGTGGTGCCGAAGAAGATGAATGTGGAACCCACCACGCGATTGACCCATTTGGATAGTGCCGGCCGGGTCAGTACGCCCTTGGCCCGGGAAGCGAGCACGGCATAGACGCTGAGGGAGATCAGCGACAGGGCCATGAAGATCAGGGTCAGGATGAAGAACTGCGGCAGCAGCGCCGCGTGCTGGTCGATGAACTGCGGGAACAGCGCGGTGAAGAAAATCGTCGCCTTGGGGTTGGTGGCGGCGGTCAGGAAGGCCGACTTGAACAGCTTGAGGCGCGGCGGCTTGCCGACCTTGGTGCTGTCTGCGCTGGCTTGGCTCAGCAGTTGGCTCTTGCTGAACAGCTGCTTGGCACCGAGGTAGAACAGGTAGCCGGCACCGACGATCTTCACCGCATTGAAAATCCACTCGGAACTGGCGATCAGCGCCCCCAGGCCGAGCATGGCCGCGGCAGACATGCAGAACAGCCCGCTGATATTGCCCAGGGATGACCAGATAGTCGACTTGGCGCCGTAGGCCACGCTGTTGTGCAGTGCCACCAGGGTGGCAGGGCCGGGGCTGGCGATGGCGATCGCCGCCACCAGGGTGTAGGTCAATATCGAGTGAGCATCCATGGTTCGGACTCGTCTTGCAGAAAAAGGGGGTTCGATTCTATAGGGGGCAGCACCAGGCTGTAAGCCAAAATTTCCAGGCTGCGTCTGGGCGGTTTTGGGACTGCAAGTGTCGCGCTAGGTTGGCAATTGTCAGTAGCGCTTAGAAGGCATTGCGCTGATACACCCTCAGATCGCAGGACGACGCAATGATCAGCGTGCGGCCGCTGTAGGAAAAGCCAAAAGCTCTGTATCCGGCTTCAATGGCCAGCTTGTGGAAAACCACCGGTCGATTGATCTGGACGCCATACAGCCAAGATCCAGGCTCCACTAGCAGCAGGTGATGTTCGGGCCATGCCAGGGAGACGCTCTCGACCTGCCAGCCGTCGTTGCTACCCAGGGGCAGACTGCCGCCATTGATACCCGACATGGCAATGGACTTGCCCGCTAGAGGCCCAATCCCCTGGGCCTCGAGGTAACGGTTGCTTTCGACGTCCTGCGTATAGTCCCGGGCAATTTTTTCACCCGTCAGGCAGTCGATGACACTTCGTCCTGAACTGGAGGTCACCAGCAACAGCTCAGAATCACGATCGAAACCGACTTCCAGCAGGCTGCCCGCGGCTCGCTCAGTGACCAGCTTCCAAGGTTCCGGAGGCGGGCTGATGGGGCATTCAGCGATGGTGCGACGCAAGGTGTCCAGGTGCGAGGTATTCATCCGGGGCTCCGCTGACGGTTCCTGATTTATCGAGTGTTCAGGCACCGGCTGGTTGGTCGAGGTCGATTTACTGCATGGTCACGTCGCTGAACTTGAGGGTCAGCGGGTCATTGTTGCCATCACGAAATACCAGCTTGATGGCCGGGGTTCTGCTCATTTTGTTGTTACTTTGCTGGAAGATCAGGGTAACCCGGGTCGGCACATTGCGAATCAGCTGGAAGTCCAGCCAGGAATGGGACTCGACCTGACCCACCCGAATGGAGTTGAAAGTTAGTGGCCCGCCGGATTCGTCGAACAGGCGAGTGCCATTGTCGAAACTGAAATTGCGATCAAGGTTGAGGTTGGTCAGCTCGAATGAGCAGGTCGGCAAGCGGCCGATGTTTTCACAGCCTTCCAGTTCGAAACGTACGTTATCCAATACTTCAATGCGTCGGCCCAGGAGGTTGTTGCCTTCGTTTTCGACAATCTTGGCCTGCAGCTTGGCGAATTCGAACGAGGGCTTGGCGTACTCGGTGCCGAGGATGAAAAAGCCGAAGGAGAGGATGCAGGCCAGGCCGAACTGCAGCACGCCTCTCAGCAGGGGCGTGAGATTGCGCATCTGCCAGCCCAGGGATACCGCCCCCAGGAACAGGAAGGTGCTGACCAGCAACACTACATTTTTCCAGCTGATGAAGCTGAAACCGAAGACGCTGGGATCGGGGACCGCATAAGTAATCAGGGCCCACAGAGCGCTCAGTACGACCCCGAGGCCCGCCATTCCCCGAGTGATCAATGAGGTGAGTTTCTGGGTGCGGGTCGACGGTGCGATTGAATCTTGAGAGGACATCAACGGTACTGGCTCCTTGTTCCGTAGTTGGATCATGCGTTCTTGCAGGCGTTTGTCAGACAGTTTTTCCAGCGGACCTCACGGAAGAGGAATACTGCCCGGTTATGGCGAGTTGCCATTATCCAGTATCGACGGGAACGGTAAAGCAGAGTCTGTTTTTGCAGTCCTTGGCGCGGGCGATCGATGCAAAAGCAGCTCAGGTGTCCAGGCCTTTTACATCATTGCTGCAATCGATAGTTATCATCAAAAAGTGCAGGTTCCGTTTTTCCAGCAAAGGAGGAAGATGGCGCTTACACCGTGCTGGCTGCAGAAGGAAACACCCGATGAGAATCTCGACTCTATTGACCCTTGTGGTTGTCTTGATCGCGGGAACCGGTGCTTCTGCGACAGCCTTCGCTGCCGACGACATGTCCTGTCACTTCCTGCCCATCGCCGACAGTGCTGCCAATCTGCAGCACGCCCAATCGGCGGCGGTGCTGTACAGCGAAAATACCGTCAACACCCTGCAGTATCTGCAGCACTACCATTCGGTGGCCCTCAATGGGGCGAAGAATGCCGGCCTTGATCCGCGTATCAGCGCCGCTTTCGTCGACAGTTCCGACCCGCAACGGGCGATCAACTGGCTGATGGCGTCGTTGCAGAAACACTTCGCCAGCGTGACTCTGTATGACAGCCTCGATGCCGTGGTCCAGGCCCGGCCCGATGTGGTGGTCATGCTCGACACCTACAACCAGCTGGTGACCAAGGGCAACAGCAAGGTGGAGGCGCGGTTCATCGCCAAGTTCTATGACGCCAACCTGCAATACATCGGCAAGGCCGAAGGCATCCAGGCCAAGGAGCTGCCTTCGGTCTGGGTCCGGGGCAAGGCGGCGCCGGAGATTGCCGCACAGATCAACCAGCAGACCGAGCTGCAGGTCAATGCGCTGAAGCAGTTCGACGCATCCCTCAAGGCACTGGTGACCCAGGGTGATGCAGGGCAGGTGGCGACCAACCAGTAAGGTCACCACTGGCTGAAAAAAAACGCCCCGGTTGCTCGGGGCGTTTGCGTTCATGGCCGGGCTCGAACCCTGTCCAGGGCTTGCCGGCTGCTGTGGTCCACAGGCCGGCGCCTCAAGGCGCGCCGAACATCGCGGTCCAGTAGATGCCCGCATCGCTTTTCGGGTCCACCGCATAGGCCGCTCCCAGCTCGCGGTAGGCCGGGTTCATCAGGTTGGCGCAGTGCCCGGGGCTGGCCAGCCAGCCGTCCAGCACCTTGCGCACGCTGTCCTGGCCGGCGGCGATGTTCTCGCCCACTTGTTGCCCGGCATACCCGGCCAGTTCGGCGCGATCGCCCGGGGTGCGGCCGTCATGGTCCTTGTGATCGAAATAGTTCTGGTTGGCCATGGCCCGGCTGTGTGCTTCGGCGGTGCTGCCCAGGGTGGCATTCCAGGCCAGCGGTGCGCTGGCGGCAAAGCTCTGGCCGCCGCATTGCCGGGGCTGGCTGCGGGCGCTGTTGATCTGTGCCAGCAATTGCTGGCCCTCGGCTTGCCAATCCCCGAGGCGGGCGGCCAGCAACGGTCGCGCGAGGACGATGCGCCACTGGTTGGCCTGGCGATTGACGCCGATATCGACGAACTGCGGGTCCAGCACCACCTGGCAGAAGCTCTCGCGCACCGCCTGCATCGCCGCCTGGGCGTCCCGGGGGCCGGAGAGGCTGATGGCCTGCACATTGACCATGGGATAGGCCACCCGTGCCAGGGCCTGTTGCAGGTCACCGACGTTGTCCACCGGCAGGATCAGGCGCGGATCGCTGGCCAGCGGCGGCAGCTCCGAGGAGGCCTGGTTGGCGCAACGTTGCGGCTGGCTGCGGTAGGCGTTGATCGATTCGATCAACTGCGACCGATCATCGGCCACGGCGCTGGCCGAACCCAGCAGGCCCAGCGCCAGAGCGGCGGCGGGCAAGAGCAATGGACGCAGGGGCATGAAGATCTCCCGAAAAATGACAGCGCTCATGATGCACCCGGCGCCCGGGCTTTTCATCCGTTGCAGGATGAAATCGCTATTCACCGGCGGGTCTCAATAGAAGTCGAAGTACAGCGCCCATTCCCCCGTGTCGCGATGCTTCCAGAACATCAGTTTGCCGCCGTCCACCACGTTGAGTCCGATCTTGGCGTCGGAGGCAATCTGCATCACGAACTCGAAACCGTCCCCGGCATCGATCCCCGATTGGCAGTAGGACGGATAGCCCCCCAGCTTGTGTTCATAGCAGTGGCTGATCAGGTCGTAGTAGCACTCGATCCGGCCACTGCGTTCCAAGTCGAGAATGGCCTGCTCCACCTCATCGGGGATGCCGCCACCGTCCCACAGCGGAAAGTCCTCGGCCACGGCTTCGGCTTTGATCGGCAGGGGTTTGAGGAAGGCTCCGGGAGCCGCCAGTTCCTTGTGCACCAGTACCTCGTCGTCGCGGTATTCGCGGATCAGCCAGCGTTCGCCCATGGGTTCCAAGGGTTCGGGGAAGGGGTTGGCGACAAACACGCTCAGCACCCGCACGCCTTCCAGCAGCGGGCTGTGAAAGGGCAGGCTAGGGAGATAGAGCTGGGCAAAGGGCAGCAGGGTTTCACCGGCGCCGTTGCGCGGCAACTCTTCGTCTTCGCGAAACAGAAAGACGCGGCCCAGCCAGCTTTCATCCATGGCCTGGGTGGGGCGAAAGCCGCCGGCGACGAGTTTTAGCGCGGGTCTTGCCAGGCTGCGCTGGATGTCTTGAATGTCCATGCTCAAATGAAACGTCCTCAGGAAGGGGCGGGGCGAGGGCGGATCATACAAAAGCCCGGCGCTGTCTGCAGCGCCCGCAGGGAGGGGCGCTGCGACACGGCCGATTCAGAACTGCGGTGTGTACTTCACGCTGAGCATGAAGTTGCGTGGATCGCCGAAGTTGTTGTTGCCATCCAACTGGTTGTAGCCAGAGATGTAGTAGTGCTTGTCGAACAGGTTGTAGGCGTTCAGTGCCAGGCTTACCTCGTCGTTCAACTGATAGGCGATGCGGGCGTTCCAGACGGTGTAGCCCGGCACCTTGTAGCTGCGTTCATAGCCCAGGGTGTGGCTCTGGCTGGTGAAGCCCAGGCCGGTGCTGACCCGGCTCCAGTCGCCGTCGAGGCGATAGTCGCTCCATACCCGCAGCATGTGCTTGGGAGTCCATTGGCTGAAGACTCGACCCTGATCCTTCGGATCTTCAAGGAAGGTGGTGGTGTTGTAGGTGTAGCCGGCGAACAGCTGCAAACGATCGACCACTTCGCCGCTGACTTCGGCTTCCAGCCCCTGGCTGCGCACCTTGCCCGAGGCGGTGGAGCAGTACCAGCCGTCACAGGCGTAGCCCGAGGCGGTGTCCTGTACGGCACGGTTCTTCTGGTCGTAGCGGAACAGCGCCAGGGAGGTGTTGACCCGGCCTTCGAGCAGTTCGCCCTTGAGGCCGACTTCATAGTTGCTGCCAATCACCGGTTGCAGCACCGAGCCGCTGGCGGTGCGTGCGGTCTGCGGCTCGAACACATCGGTGTAGCTGGCATACACCGACCATTCGCGGCTCAGGTCGTAGACGATGCCGGCGTAGGGCGTGACTTCGCCGCTGTCGGTCATGGTGGACGGATCGTCCGCGGTGCCCTTGTGGCTGATGGCCTGGTAGTTGGTGGCGTCGTAGCGGTAGTCATACCAGCTGACCCGGGAACCCAGCACCAGGGTCAGGTCATCCATGGGCTTGATCCGCCAACTGCCATACAGGCCTTTCTGGCGGACATCGTAGCGGCTGTGGGTGCCGCGTCCGCCGGGAGTATTGAGCAGGCTGTCGTAGCTGATCTTCGGCCGATCGTGGTCGATGGCGAAGATGTTGCCGCCATTGTTGAAGGTGCGCGCGAAGACGTCGTCAGTGGTCAGTTTCGAGTAGTTGCCGCCCAGGGTGATTTCCTGCTCCATGGACAGGCCCTCGAAGCGCCCGGTGAGGTTCATGTCGAGGCCGATCTTGGTGTTGTCGAAGTCGGTGACCCAGTCGGCGTACTGCAAGCCGCTGCCGTCGGGGTTGACGCCCTCAAGGGTGGTCTGGATGCGTTGCTGGATCGAGTCGTTGCTTTCGCTCATGCGCACGGCACCGACCTTGAAGGTCCAATCCTGGTTGAAGCGGTGCTCCAGGTCGGCGTACAGCGTGGTGACGTTGATCTGCGAGTGGTTCCAGCGCGCGCCGCTGTAGGTCGAGCGCGGCAGGTTCACCGTGCTGCCGTCGGCATAGCGCGGCAAGCCGCGGAGCATCGGCCGCGATTCGGCCTCGGAGCGGCTGGCAGCCAGGCCCAGGGTGGTGTCGTCGCTCAGATCGAAGTCCAGGGACCCGTACAGTGAGTGGGTCTTGCTCCATTGCTTGTCGATGAACGAATCGCTCTGGTCCTCATCGGCCACCACGCGCCCGCGGACCGTACCGGCGGCATTCAGTGGGCCGCCGGCGTCCAGTTGCAGGCCATAGTGATCCCACGAGCCGGCCTTGCCGGTCAGGGTCACGGTCGGGGTGTTCTGGCCGCGCTTGCGCACCAGGTTGATCGCGCCCCCCGGGCTGCCTGTGCCCTGCAGCAGCCCCGAGGCACCGCGCAGCACTTCCAGGCGGTCGAAGAAGATCAGGTCCTGGGTCGCCCAGTTGCCCAGGGAATAGGTGTTGCGCGGGATCGGCACGCCATCGTATTGCCAGTCGTCGATCTGGAAGCCGCGGGAGGAGAGGATCATGCCTTTGCCCACCCCTTGCACGCCCACCAGGCCGGTGGTCTGGTTGGCCGCGGCCTTGAGATCGGTCAGGCCCTGGTCATCCAGTTGCTTGCGGGTCATGACCGTGATCGATTGGGGAATCTCCCGCAGGCTGTGGGTGCCCTTGCCGATGGTCACTGCACGTGCGGCGTAGGAGCCGGAGCCTTCAGTGGTGGTGTCGAACCCGCTCTCGATGATGCTGGTCGTGCCCAGTTGCACGGGGGCACCGTCGGCCGGTAGCGGCTCGACGCTGTAGTGGCCGCTGACGGTGAGCTTCAGTTGCAGGCCGCTGCCAACCAGCGCGCTGTGCATGGCCTGCAGCGCGGTCATCCGGCCAATCACCGCTGGGGCTTGCTTGCCTTGCACCAGCGCCGGTTCCAGGGCCAGCACGGCGCCGCTCTGGCCAGCGATGGCGTTGAGCGTCACGGCCAGGGGGGCCGCCGGCAAGTTGAACGACTGGAGCTGCTCCTGGGCCTGGCTGTTCAGGGCAGCCACGGCGAAGGCAGCGGGAAGGACATGGAACCAAGGGTTGCGCACGGAATTCTCCTGATTGTGTTGGCGTGTCAGGAGATAGGTGGGATGAGAAATGAAAACCGGACACAAATAAGAGTGATTTTCAAAAAAATACTCATTCTCGGTTCCGCGGGCGGATCAGAGTGAGCCAGGGGCTGTAGCGATCGATCCTGATCGGCAGGGTCTCCGCCAGGGCGCTGAGGGCCCGTTCCGGCTGATCCAGAGGGAACACGCCCTGCACCCGTAGATGGCCGACCGACGGGGCTACCCGCACGTAGCCCCGGCAGTAAGGGCGCAGGGCGGCGATCACCTGCTCCAGGGAGTCATCCAGTACGTTGAGGCGACCGTTGAGCCAGTCGCCGCGATAGCGCTGATCCTGCTCCAGCAGTTCGATACGTTCGGAGTGCAGCAGGGCGGCCTGCCCCTGTTGCAGGTCGCGTTCATCGCCCGTCAGCAGGCGCAGCCGCACCGAGTGCTCCAGCACGACGACCCGGGTGGCGCCGGCTTCCTGGCTCACCAGGAAACGGGTGCCCAACGCCTGGACCTGGCCCTGGGCGGTGCGCACTCGCAGTGGCCGCCGCGGGTCGGCGGCAACCTGGATCAGCAACTCGCCATGGCGCAGGATCACCAGCCGTTGCTGGTCGTCGAAGCGCAGGTCCACAGCGCTGTCGGCGTTCAGGCTCAGGCGGCTGCCGTCGGCCAGGGTGACGTCCCGACGCTGGCCGCGGCCGGTGCTGACATCCGCCAGCAGGGTTTCGCCATAACGAGTCTGGGCTCCCAGCCATAGGCCGCCGCCCAGCAGGCCGAGTCCGGCCAGGCCGCGCAACAGTTGGCGCCGTGAGCGGTGGGGGCTGAGCAACAGTTGTCGGGCTTCGCCAGCCTGCCCCGGCAGGCGTCGGTCGAGAGCACGCAAGGTATTGAATGAGGTGCCAAGCCGTTCTTGCAGGTGATTCCAGGCCTGGGCGTGGGCCGGGTCACTGGCCAGCCAGGTGGCCAGGGCTTGCTCCAGGCGCGGGTCCGGGTCGCCGGCGCGCAGCCGCACCATCCAGTCGATGGCCTGTTCGGTCAGCGGGTCCAGGGGTTGCCGGCTCACAGGGCCAGCTCACTCAGGTAGCACTGGCGCAAGGCCTGTTTCATGTAGCGGCTGACGGTGCGTTCGGACAGTTCCAGCTTGCGGGCGATGGCCACGTAGCTCAGGCCATCGAGCTGGCTGTAGAGAAACGCGGTCTTGACGATCAGTGGCAAACCGTCCAGCGCCCGGTCGATGGCCACCAGCGCCTCGACCAGCAGCAACTGTTCCTCGGGGGAGGGTGCCAGCAGTTCCGGCAGGGCAGACAAGCGTTGCAGATAGGCCTGTTCCAGCTGGCGCCGGCGATGTCGATCGAACATCAATCGCCTGGCGATGGTGGACAAGTAGGCCCGTGGCTGCTCGATGCTGTCCGGGTCGACCTCGGCCGCGAGCAACTGGCAGAAGGTGTCGGCGGCGGTGTCTTCGGCGTCGGCGCGGTTGCCCAGGCGGCTGTGAATATGCTGCAGCAGCCAACGGTGATGGTCGCTGAAAAAGAAGCCCAGCTTGTTGCTCGAAGATGAATGCACCGTTGCCTGCCGAGATGTGAGTGTGAATCGTTCTCAATAGTGCAGGGGCGCGCCGGAGGACCGCAATCGTTGTCTGTGAGCGCTGAAGTCCTCGCCGGTCATGGCGCTATGGAGGGGCAGGAGTGGCTCGGCACGCCTGCCAATCTCAGGTGCGGGGCTGCTGTCCGATCAGCTTTCACGACCATGAGCGGCGGCGGCCAACTGTCCGGTATCGACCCGGACAAACACCGAATCGCCAATGGCGGTAAGCACATCGCCGGCATACACCTCACAGATCACCCGGCTCTTGCGCCCCACTTCGCCCTCGACCTTGGCCCGCAGGGTCAGGGGCACGCCCATGGGGGTGGGCTTGATGAACTTGATGCCCAGGTTGCCGGTGACACAATCGATGCGCGGCAGGCTGCCCGGTTCCCGTTGCTCGTTGCGGTAGTGGTAGGCCATGGCGGTCCAGTTGGAGTGGCAGTCCACCAGCATGGCGATCAGGCCGCCGTAGACCAGGTCCGGCCAGCCGCAGTACTTGGCATCGGGCAGGTGCTCGGCGACCACGTGCACGCCGTCTGCATGCCAGTGGCTCTTGATGTGCAGGCCGTGGTGGTTGCTGCTGCCGCAGCCGAAACAGACGCCCTCGGGGGCGGTAGTGTCTTGCAGGGAAGTCTCGTGCATGGTTGTTCTTCTTGTCCTTGACGATGGTCTGGCAGGTCTTGCGATCGGCCATGATGCCTGTGCCATTGCTGACCGCCAAGGCTCAGTGCAGTGCCGCGGCGTAGCGGCCGGCCAGCGTCTTTGTGACGCATTGATTGTGGCGAGTGTCGTAGTGCGTCGCGGTTTTTCCGAGGGCCGGGGCAGCCGCTCCGGCCAAGACAGGCTGATGCCGTAATGATATTCTTGCGCTGAATCGGTTCATCGTTTGTGCAGAAATACCTCCCCTATGCTTTGCTTCAAGTGGCCTGATCGGGTCCTTGCAAGCGTGCGGGAGTGTCTGGGCAAACTCGCCGAATGCAATGTCAGGCAGTGTTCGTCTACCTCCTTTGGTTGACCCCGACCCTTCTTTGTCCTGCTGGCCCCGTGTAGACGGGTGTCAGTGTTGTGCGTCGAGCCCAGTCCGGTGTCGGTGAAAGGAGTGGGGCGTTATTGCCCGTTGGTTTGCGTCCCGTGACGTGTCCTGAGAAACAAGTGTCACTCAAGTAGCTGAAGCCAAAAACGACAAGAAGTCAGCGCCGGAGCGATATAAAACTGAGGTCGAGCCAGTCTCGTCGGCCTTGTGTGCCCACCCTCCAGTTCTTTTGAATGCGTTCATCCAGGACCTGCGAAATGCCTGTTTCGCAATGCACTGAGTTCGCAGGATCGAGGATGGGGCGGCGGATGGCGTTCTATCGTAGGTACTACAGAATGTTGAAGAAAGTGAACACGGCCCTGATCGGGCTGGCGATGTCGATAGGCCTCACGTCCGCGCACGCGGCTGAGCCAAAGAAAGTGGATGTGCTGCTGATCGGTGGCGGCATCATGAGTTCGACCCTCGGGGTCTGGCTCAATGAGCTGCAGCCCGATTGGTCCATGGAGATGGTCGAGCGCCTGGATGGCGTGGCTGAAGAAAGCTCCAACGGCTGGAACAACGCCGGTACCGGTCACTCCGCGCTGGCTGAGCTGAACTACACCCCGGAAGGCAAGGACGGCAAGATCGAGATCGCCAAGGCCATCGAGATCAACGAAGCGTTCCAGATTTCCCGCCAGTTCTGGTCGTGGCAGGTCAAGAACGACGTTCTGAAGAACCCGCGTTCGTTCATCAACTCCACGCCGCACATGAGCTTCGTCTGGGGCGATGACAACATCAAGTTCCTCAAGGCCCGCTACGAGGCCCTGCAGGCCAGCCCGCTGTTCAGCGGCATGCAGTACTCCGAAGATGCCGAGCAGATCAAGAAGTGGGTTCCACTGATGATGGAAGGTCGTGATCCGGCGCAGAAGATCGCTGCGACCTGGACCCCGATCGGCACCGACGTCAACTTCGGCGAGATCACTCGCCAGTTCGTCGCCCACCTGCAGGCCCAGCCGAACTTTGCCCTCAAGCTGTCCAGCGAAGTGCAGGACATCGAGCGCAATGAAGACGGCTCGTGGCGCGTGACCTACAAGAACCTCAAAGACGGTTCGAAAACCGAAACCGACGCCAAGTTCGTGTTCATCGGCGCCGGCGGCGGTGCCCTGCACCTGCTGCAGAAGTCGGGCATTCCTGAAGCCAACGAATACGCCGGCTTCCCGGTGGGTGGCTCGTTCCTGGTGACCGAGAACGCCAGCGTTGCCGAGCAGCATCTGGCCAAGGCCTACGGCAAGGCTTCGGTGGGCGCTCCGCCGATGTCCGTACCGCACCTGGACACTCGCGTGCTGGACGGCAAGCGGGTCATCCTGTTTGGCCCATTCGCCACCTTCTCCACCAAGTTCCTCAAGGAAGGTTCGTACTTCGACCTGCTGACCAGCACCACCACCCACAACTTCTGGCCGATGACCAAAGTTGGTATCGAACAGTACCCGTTGGTGGAATACCTGGCCGGCCAGCTGATGCTGTCGGATGACGACCGCTTCAACGCCCTGAAGGAATACTTCCCCAACGCCAAGAAAGAAGACTGGCGCCTGTGGCAAGCCGGTCAGCGCGTGCAGATCATCAAGCGGGACGAAGAGAAGGGCGGCGTGCTGAAACTGGGCACCGAGATCGTCGCTTCCCAGGACGGCAGCATCGCCGGCCTGCTGGGCGCTTCCCCAGGTGCCTCGACCGCCGCGCCGATCATGCTCAGCGTGCTGGAGAAGGTGTTCAAGGACAAAGTGGCGACCCCGGCCTGGCAGGAAAAACTGCACCAGATCGTACCGAGCTACGGCACTGCCCTGAACGACAGCCCTGAGCGTGTGGCCAAAGAATGGGCCTACACCGCCGAAGTGCTGCAACTGACCACGCCTCCACCGGTCAAGGGTGCTGCACCTCAGGCTCCGGCCAGCATGGCCAAGCCACAGAGCAACCCAGCGGCCGACATGGCGCTGTAAGCCTCGGCCCCGTCCGCGTTCGTCGGACGGGGCACAGCGGCTGCCATCGTGCAGCCGTATCTTGCATGGGTGCGGCGATATCCCTGATGTCGTCGCAACCGGCCGGTCTTGCCGGTATCTCTGCAGCAGCATCTCCTTATCTTTCTCAATGAGGCTTGAGCCCGACTCGAGCGTCTTGTTGTCTGCCTGTGCCTTCCCGTGACGCGGTATGATTGCCGCGCCCGCCGTTGCGGGCACGCCTCAATCCTCGGAGTCACTGCCTCGATGTCCAGCATCACCCTGTTCCAAGCCCCGCCGCCCGAAGCCATCCAGAGCCAGATCCAGCAAATGGTCGTGGACTACATCAGCGACATCAGCGCGGTGGCCATTGCCCCGAGCAACCCGCTGTACAACCTGTACCAGTACGGCGTCGGCTACGAGGTGCATCTGTACCTGCAGGCCATGGACGGTTCGCGAAATATCGAGGTGGAACTGCTGGTGGCCAGCGACAGCCAGGACCCCGAAAAGGTGCTGGGTTTTACCCTGTATCTGCCGGTCAAGGACGACCCCCAGGCCTGCGCCGTGGCCTACATGGCGGTGCTGCAAAGTCATCGGCGCCAGGGCATTGCCCGGCAGATGCTGGAGACGCTGCGTGCCCGCTATCCCCATGCCGAGCTGGCGTGTCACGTGGCCAAAGTGGAGTGTTTCGAGGCCCTGGGCTTTCAGGTGCTGGGCGCCCGCGGTCCGCAAGTGCTGATGAATACCCGAGACCATGGCAGCGATGGCTTGCTGGCGGTATTGGATGTGGCACCGATCTACCAATCGGTGGAAGTACGGCAGATTCACACCTACCTGCTGGCCCAGCACGGGCGCAAGGCCATGCTGGAAGCGGAGAAAAAGCGCGACCGCCAGCTGGATCAGATGACCCGCCAGGCCCAGACACTGGTGCGCGAGCGCCTGGGTGAGGCGGCGCTGTACAACGCGCGCCCCCCACAGTTGATCTCCTGACCGCGCCTGCTTGTGTTCGCGATAGGGCATGGCTAATCTCGCGAAAACAGGCAAAAACGGGCAAGAACATGCAAAACCTGCACCCGGCAGCCGAGCTGCCCTCCCTGCGTCGACAAAAGATCCTTCTACTGCTGGAACGTGACGGCAAGGTCATGGCCGCCGAGCTGAGCCGGCACTTTGCGGTCTCAGAAGACACCATCCGCCGCGACCTCGCCGAGCTGGATGCCAATGGCCTGGTGCAACGGGTCCATGGCGGTGCGCTGCCGCGGCCCAAGGACAGCGGCAAGGATTACTTCACCCGGCTGGGCGAAACCAGTGAGGCGAAACTGCGCCTGGCGCAGTTTGCCGTGCAATGGGTGCGGGACGGCCAGACAGTGCTGTTCGATTCCGGCTCCACCACCTTGCATATCGCCCAATCCCTGCCCGCCAATATCAGCCTGACTGCAGTTACTGCCTCGCCAATGATTGCCGTGGCCCTGGCCGAATACCCCAAGGTCAAGGTGATCCTTGCGGGTGGCCAGCTCAATCCGGCGACCCTGTCCGCCAGCGGCCATGAAGCGCTACGGATGATCCAGGGGATCAAGGCCGATCTGATGTTCACCGGGGTCTGTGCGATTCACCCGGAGATTGGCATCAGCTCCCTGCATTTCGACGAAGTGCCGATCAAGCAGGCGATGTTCGACAGTGCCGCCCAGGTGATTGCCGTGACCACCGCCGACAAGCTCGGCGCCATGGAGCCCTTTGTGGTGGCGCCGTGCAACCGCTTGCAACGGCTGGTGACCGAGCGGGAAGTGCCCGAGATGGATGTCGAAGGTTATCGCCAGTTGGGGATCGAGGTGCTGCTGGCCTGAGCTGCCCCAGGATGGCCTGCGGACGGCTCAACGGGCTGTCAGTTCTTGAACGCCGAGTGCTTGCGCCCCTGGTCGAAGAGGGCAAACACCATCACCAGCACGGCGGCGACCGCGAGAATGATCACCACGCCGTCGGTGGAGTGGGTGGCCGAGGCGGTCACCAGGGACAGGGCCCCCAGTGGCGCCAGGCCGCCGGCAATGGCGGTGCCGATCTCGCGCCCGGTGCCAAAGCCCGAGGAACGGGTGGCCGTGGGGAACTGGCGGCTGAGGAACGAGCCCTGGGGCGCGAACATCATCGGCGCCAGGATGCCGGTACCGACACCGATGGCGATGTAGATCATCAGGCTCTCGCCGGTGTTGAGCAGGGCCAGGAACGGGTAGGCGAACAGCAGCGAGAACACTCCGCCCAGAATCAGCACGGTCTTGCTGCTCCACTTGTCGCAGAGCCAGCCGAAGAAGGGCACGGCGACGATGGCGATCAGGCTGGCGATGGTCACCGACAGCGAGGTGACGTGCACATCGACATTCTTGTACTGGGTCAGGTAGGCCAGGGAGAAGGTCTTGAAGATGTAGCTCAGGGCGTTGTAGCCAATGGCGACGAAGAACACCACCGCCAGGCCCTTGAGGTCGTTCTTGAACAGCGCCTTGAGGGGCGAGGCCTTGGCCTTCTGGCTCTCCTTGCTCAGCTCCTTGAACTCCGGAGTTTCCGGAATGCTGTTGCGCACCCACAGGCCGACCGCCACCAGGACGATGCTGCACACGAAGGGAATGCGCCAGCCGCCGGCCAGCAGGAAGTCGTTGCCGTTGATGGTCAGCAGGTAAATGGTCAGCGACGACAGCAGCAGGCCCAGGTTCAGCCCCAGCGCCGGCCAGGCACCCTGGCTGCCGCGCTTGCCTTCGCTGGCGTGTTCATAGGAGGTGACCGCAGCGCCGGAGAGTTCGGCGCCGGCCCCCAGGCCCTGGATGATGCGGATCGCCACCAGCAGGATCGGCGCCCAGATGCCGATGGAGGCGTAGCTGGGGATCAGGCCGATCAGCGCGGTGCACACGCCCATCAGGCAGAAGGTCAGCACCAGCACCTGCTTGCGGCCGAACTTGTCCCCCAGGTAGCCGAACAGGATGCCGCCGAAGGGACGGGCGATAAAGCCGATGGCAAAGGTGGAGAAGGCCATCAGCGTGGCGCTTTTCGGGTTGCTGTTATCGAAGAAGATCTTCGAGAAAACGATGGCCGCCATGGTGGCGTAGAGGTAGAAGTCGTACCACTCCAGCATCGAGCCAAAGATGGTGGCCGCCGCCACCTTGCGCAGGCGTTTCTTGGTTTGTTGTGGGGTTTCCGCTGCAGTACTGCTGGTTTCAACTGCGCTCATTGTGTACATCCTCTTGGATCATTGTATTTATTGTCGAGTTGACGCGGGTCTTGCCCTGCCGGCCCTGGAGCGGGGCTGGCGGTTTATTGCGACGGCACGACGCCCCGCAGACAGTGCCGGAGCGCTGAATGTGAAGGCGTGATGCGCTGTGTTTCAGTCGGCCTTGAAAATCTTGTCGGCAATCATCGAACCAATGGGGATCGCCGACGTGGCGGCGGGCGAGGGGGCGTTGCATACGTGCAACATGCGTGGGGTCTGGGCGAACAGGAAGTCGTGCACCAGGCTGCCGTCACGCATCACTGCCTGGGCGCGAATCCCCGCCTCGTAGGGCAGCAGGTCGGAGACCTCCAGGGACGGGCAGTACTTGCGGCACTGCTCCAGGTAGCCGGACTTGAACAGTGAATTCTTCATCTCGGTGGTGCCGGAACCCAGGTTCTGCCAGATGGTTTTCCAGAAACCGGGGAAGCTGGCGTATTGCGCCACGTCACGCCAGTTGATGGAGAACTTCTTGTAGTTCTCCCGGCCCAGACCCAGCACCGCGTTGGGGCCGACGGTGACGCTGCCGTCGATCATGCGGGTCAGGTGCACCCCGAGGAACGGCAGCTCCGGATCAGGGATCGGGTAGATCAGGTGATTGACGATGTTGTTCTTCGAGGCCGGCAGGCGGAAGTACTCGCCGCGAAAGGGGATGATCTGGTGGTCGATCCTGACCCCGGCCAGGGTCGCCAGGCGATCCGATTGCAGCCCGGCACAGACCACCAGTTTCTTCGCCTGCCAACTGCCGCCATGGCTGTTGACCATGACGCTGTCGGCGCTCTCCTGGATCGCGGTGACGGTCTGGCTGAGGCAGATTTCTCCGCCGTCGCGGCGGATCACCCGGGCCATGGTTTCGCAGACTTCGCGGTAGTCGACGATGCCGGTGGCGTCGAGGAACAGCCCGCCGAGGCCGACGATGTTCGGCTCACGCTGGCGCAGTTGCTCGGCGTCCAGGCGTTCCACCTTCAGGCCGTTCTGTTGCGAGCGCTGGTACAGGGCCTCCATGCGCTGCACTTCCAGGGCATTGGACGCCACCAGCACCTTGCCGCAGACCTCGAACTTGATCCCGTGCTCGCTGCAGAACTGTTTGGTGGCCTCGGCGCCGCGCTTGCACAGATCGGCCTTGAGGCTGCCGGGCGCGTAGTAGATACCGGCGTGGATCACCCCGCTGTTGTGCCCGGTCTGGTGCTTGGCCAGGACGTTTTCCTTTTCCAGGATCACCAGCGAAGCGCCGGGCTGGCGCTTGAGGATCTCCATGGCCGTGGCCAGTCCGACGATGCCGCCGCCGATGATGCAAAAGTCGTAAATCATGGTTCTGGGTACCTTGGATCAATACGTTTCAGGTCTGGTTATCAGGTTGTCAGACTAAGTAGGCCGACAAAAACGCAGGCGTGTTGCCTGCGGTCTGTAGCTGTGTTCAATCGAGAGTAGGCAACTCCAGGCCCAGGCGCTTGGCCGCGGCACGCAAGTGAGCATCGGCACAACCGGCGGCGGCCTGGCGATCGCCGGCGGCAATGGCCTGGTACAGCGCCTGGTGTTCCTGGGCCGCATCGGCGGAACCGCCGACCTGACGCCGCGCCGAGTTTTCCCAGGCGGTCTTGCGGGCGCTGGCCAACTGGCTGCGCAAAAAGTCATGGAAAGCCACGAAATAGTCGTTCTTGCTGGCTTCGGCGATGGCCCGGTGAAACTCCACGTCGGCCAAGGCAGCGGCGTCGAAATCGCTGCGCTTGTCGTGCATTTCCTGCAGGGCGTCCTGCATGCGCTGCAGATCGGCAGCATCGCGGCGCTGGGCGGCAATCGACGCGGCCTGGGTTTCGATCCACAGGCGCATCTCGAACATCTGCGCCAGATCCGGCAGGCGTCCATCGGCCTGGGGGAAGCGGAACACCGTGCCGGCCGGGGTCTTGGAAATGTACGACCCCAGGCCGCGCCGGGCGATCAGCACGCCATCGGCCTTGAGCTGGGCAATGGCTTCACGCACCACCGAGCGGCTGACATTCAGCTGCTCGGCCAGTTGCTGTTCAGTGGGCAGGCGCGACTCGGGAGCCAGGCGGCCGGAGTCGATCTCGGTGCGGATCGCATTGACCACACGCACAACGAGAGAGTCGGGACGCTGGAGTTCAAGCATGGAGAAACCTTGGTAGTCAGGTTGTCAGACAATAGCCGTTGGGATTTTTCGCTGTCAAGAAAAACCCACAGGGCAGCGCTATCGCCGGCCGCTAGGGACGCGCTCCGAGGTATCAGACGTTGCCTGGACTCCAGCTCGATGGTGCTGCGTAAAACCCCGGGCGCCGGGCGAGTGATTTCGCATAAGATTCCGGACTTGGGTATTCATGGATAGGGCAGGTACGCGTGAACTGGGATGATCTGCGGATTTTCATTGCCGTGGCCAACGCCAACAACATCACCGATGCAGGGCAGGCGCTGAAGGTGTCCGCGTCGACGGTTTCGCGCAAGATCCTGATGCTGGAAGAGGCGTTGAGCACGCTGTTGTTCCTGAAGAACACCCAAGGCTATTTTCTCACTGAGGCCGGCCAGGCCCTGTTGCCCATGGCGCTTGAGGCTGAGGAGCGTTTCCGCCTGATGGAGCGCCAGATGTCCCAGCCCGGTGCGCGCATGGCGGGGGTGGTGCGTATTGACTGCCCGGAGCTGATGGGCTCTCACCTGATCATTCCCGCCCTGGCGGAGTTTCGCGCACGCCACCCGCAGATCAGCTTCGATTTCGTCAATTCGGCGCGCTCGGTGAAGCTGACCCAGAGTCACAGTGATGTGCTGTTGCGCCTGCATCGTCCCGAAGCCGGCAACTTCACTCTGCGCCGGGTGGGCGCACTGACCCAGGCGCTGTTCTGTTCCCAGGGTTATGCGGCCACCCAGGGTTGTCCCGACGACCCCGGGCAGTTGCGCCAGCACTCGCTGATCGGCTGGAACGAGTCCCTGGCGCACATGCCCCTGGCCCGTTGGCTGGACCAGCTCAGCGGCGGCCAGCCGTTGTGGATGCGCACCGGCAATCTGGAGGCGCAGCTCAAGGCGGTACAGGCGGACCTGGGGATCGCCGCCTTGCCGGCCTACATCGCTGAACCCTTGGGCTTGTGCCGGGTGTTGCCGCAGATGGCGCCGCACCGGGCGGATATCTGGCTGTTGCGCAACCTGGCGACCCAGGGCCAGGAGCGGGTTGATCGGGTGGTGGAGTTTCTCGGCGAGTTGCTGGCGCGCCACGGCTTGCACGGGGAGTGAGGGAGCGCGTCCTCGGCCCGGGTCAGGCAGTGCCCTGGCGCAGAAAGATCCAGATCGCCACCGTCATCAATATCAGTCCAAACAGGGCGTTCTGTGCCAGCAGCAAGCGTGGCCGGCTGCGCAGCAGTCCTTGCAGGCTTGCACCCAGGCAGGCCCAGAGCAGGTGCCCGAATAGATTCACGGCGATCAATGCAACGCTGAGCAGCGCCACCACGGCGCTACCTGCATCGGTGCCCGAGCTGAAGGTGGAGAACATCACCAGCAGCATCACCAGGCCCTGCACATTGCCCAGTTGCAGTATCACGCCGTCACGAAACTGCAGTGCCCCGGCGCCCTCGCCGGGCTTGCGCAAGGGCCGCAGCAACAGGCGCAGGCCCAGCCAGAAAATGTACAGGCTGCCGGCGACCCGCAGCCCCCACAGCAACTGCGGCTGGTTCGCCAGGCTGTGATACAGCCCCAACCCCACCAGCAGGGCCAGCAGCAGATAGGTCAGGTCGAGCCCGAGAATAAAGCGCAGGGAGCGGCGCACGCCGCTCTGGGCGCCGGAGCTGGCCACCATCAGATTGCCGGGTCCGGCGCTCAGGGCCATGGGCAGCATGGTGGACAGCCACAGCGGCCAGTTGATGTCGGATACAGGTAGCACGCAAGGCTCCTCAAGGGCGGTGCGGATTGCACCGGCGTCAGCTTAAGACGCCACCGTGGCCGAGGTTACCGCCAGGAATGGAAAGCGGTTTTGCAAGTCGGTGTTCAGTCCTCGTTCGCGTGCTGCAGCGCTCCCTGCAACCACTCACAGAAGCTTCGGGTCAGCGCACTGCTCTCGCTGTCCCGATGAACCAGCCAGGCCCAGGTCGGGCCGCGCACGCTCTGTTCGCACAGGGGTACCAGCAGGTCCTGACGGCGCGCCTGTTGCGCCAGCAACTGGCTGACCAGGGCGATCCCGTGACCGGAGCAGGCGGCGTCCAGTAGCAACCCGGGATCGGAAAAGTTCAGGCCGTTGCTGCGCTGGCCGATGTCCGCACCGCCTTCCACCACCCAGTGGCTCCAGTCCATTTCCCGTTCGCCATGCAAGGTGGTGCGCAGCTCCCGGGGCTGCTCCAGCAGGGACGGATGACAGGCCGGGTACAGGCGGTCGCGGTACAGCTCCAGATAGCTGCACTCGGCCTGAGCGCTGAGGTCATCGCGCAGGGTCAGGTCGATGGTCTGGGTGCTCATGTCCGGCGGCTCGAAGCTGGTGAACAGCCACAGGTCCACCTCGGGGTGCAGGCGATGGAACTCCCCCAGGCGTGGCAGCAACCAGTGACGGGCAAAGGCCGGGCTGGTGTTGACCACCAACTGGTTGGGCTTGCGGTACTGCTCGAGGCGGCGGATGCCTACCGCCAGTTGCTGCAGCAGCGACTGGGTGGTGCTGCGCAGGTCATGCCCGGCGTCGGTGAGGGTGACGCTGCGGCCGCTGCGGTAGAACAGCGGCTGTTCGAGGAAGGTTTCCAGGCTGCGGATCTGCTGGCTGATGGCCGACTGGGTGAGGTGCAGTTCTTGCGCGGCCTGGTGAAAACTGCCCAGGCGCGCCGCGGCTTCGAAGCCTCGCAAGGCATTCAGGGGAGGCCAGTGTTTTAACATGATTGATAAGCCTGACTGATCAGAAATGCGCTAAATCTATCGTTTGTTGAGGTTTTTTCAAAGCCATAGCATGGGCGCCATGGTTCGACCCTGTCGGTCGATTGATAACAAAACCTTACTTGAGAGGTGCAGTGCCCATGCCGAGCAATCACAGTCAAACCCAGGGTTGGAGAATGCCCGCCGAGTGGGCGCCCCACGCCGCGACCTGGATGGTCTGGCCCCACAATCAGGCCCTGTGGGAGTCGGTCTGGGGCGTGACCCTGGCCGAGGTGCAGGCGGATTTCGCCCGGGTGGCCAAGGCCATTGCCCGCTTCGAGCCGGTGAAACTGGTGGTGGACCCGGCGGCCCTGGACAGTGCCCGCGCGCTGTGCGGCGGCAATATCCAGCTGATTCCCCAGGCGGTGAATGACAGCTGGTGCCGCGACTCCGGGCCGAGCTTTATCTGTCATCCGCAGCAGGGACTGGCTGGGGTCAGTTGGCGCTTCAATGCCTGGGGCGACAAGTCGGCCCACGACCTGGATCGCAGCCTGGCCCGGCGCCTGCTGGACGAGCTGGGGCTGCCCAGTTTCGGTAGCCCGCTGGCCAACGAAGGCGGGGCCATCCACGTGGACGGCGAGGGCACCCTGATCACCACCGAGTCGGTGCTGCTCAACCCCAATCGCAACCCGGGCCTGAGCAAGGCCGAGATCGAGGACGTCTTCAGTCGTTTGCTGGGGGTGCAGAAGACCATCTGGCTCCCGGGGGACCCGGACCATGTCACCGGCGACATGACTGACGGCCATGTCGACGGGGTGTGCGCCTTCGCGCGCCCGGCGGTGTTGTTGGTGGATGCTACTCATGATCAGGAGTCGGTGTACGCCGAAGTGGTGCGCGAGAACCGTCGAGCCCTGGAGCTGGCGCGGGATGCCCAGGGGCGCCGCTTCGAGCTGATCGAGCTGTTCGAGGCCAGTGCCGCAGTGGACGCTCGGGCCGAGGTGTTCTGCGCGTCCTACACCAACTTCTACCTGGCCAATGGCGCGGTGATCATGCCGGCCTACGGCATCGCCGCCGACCAAGAGGCGGCCCAGGTATTGGCCCGGGCTTTTCCCGGGCGGGAAGTGGTGCCGGTACGGATCAACCACCTGGCCCATGGCGGCGGTGGCGTGCACTGCATCACCCAGCAGCAGCCGCTGTGGCCGCTGGAGGTACAGGCATGAGCCGGTTGATCGTCGCTACCATCCAGATGCCTTGCACCTGGGACCTGCCGGGCAACCTCGATCGCGCCGAACAACGGGTGCGGGAAGCGGCGGCCCAAGGTGCCCAGGTCATCCTTCTGCAGGAACTGTTCGCCACGCCGTACTTCTGCATCGAGCAACAGCACCAGCACCTGGCCCTGGCCGAGGACTATGCCGGCAGCCGGGTACTCAAGCGCTTCGCCGCCCTGGCCAGGGAGCTGGGGGTGGTACTGCCCCTGAGCTGGTTCGAGCGGGCCGGTACGGCCTACTTCAATTCCCTCAGCGTCGCCGACGCCGACGGACGCCTGTTGGGGGTGTACCGCAAGACCCATATTCCCAACGCCGTGGGTTATCAGGAAAAGGACTACTTCAGCCCCGGCGACACTGGTTTCCGCGTCTGGGACACGGCTTTCGGGCGCCTGGGGATCGGCATCTGCTGGGACCAGTGGTTCCCTGAGACCGCCCGTTGCCTCGCATTGCAAGGGGCCGAGGTGTTGCTGTTTCCCACGGCCATCGGTACCGAGCCGGGAGCGGCTGACCTGGATTCGCGGGACCACTGGCAGATGACCATGCGCGGACATGCTGCGGCCAATCTGCTGCCAGTGGTGGCGGCCAACCGCATCGGTCGCGAAGTCGCCACCAGCGATCCGGCGCTGCATATGGATTTCTATGGTTCCTCCTTTATCTGCGATCACAAGGGCCGCCTGCTGGCCGAGGCCGACCGTACGACCGATGGGGTGCTGTTGCACAGCCTGGACTTGGCGGCCATGGCCGAGGAGCGCCGCACCTGGGGCATCTTCCGTGACCGGCGCCCGGAGATGTACCGACCCCTGCTGAGCCTCGATGGACAACACATCCACCCCCACTGGAATACCCGGGAGGCATGACATGCAACCGACTGGCAAACCCCGCTTGCAGGCACTCGGCTGGTTGCTTGCCGCAACCCTGGTATCGACCCAGGCCCGGGCCGAAGCCGAGGACAAGACCCTGCGCCTGTACAACTGGGCCGACTATTTCGCCGCCGATACCCTGAGTCGCTTTACCGCCGAAACCGGGATCAAGGTGATCTACGACGTCATGGAAGGCAGCGAAGTGCTGGAGGCCAAGCTGATGACGGGCGGCAGCGGCTACGACCTGATCTTCCCCGGCGACACCGTGGCCGAACGGCTGATGCGCGCCGGCAGCCTGCAGACCCTGGACCCGAGCAAGCTGAGCGGCCAGGACGACATCGAACCGGGTTTGCAAAGACTGCGTACCCAGTACCCCCGTGCCAGCCAGGCGACGGTGCCCTACACCTGGGGCACCATCGGCTTGACCTACAACGCACAGCAGGTCGCCGAGCGCCTGCCCAATGCTCCGGTGAACAGCCTGGACCTGCTGTTCAAGCCGGAACTGGCGAGCAAGTTTGCCGACTGCGGGATCTCGGTCATCGACTCGCCGGATGAAGTGCTGGCGGTGGCGCTCAACTACCTCGGGCGCGAACCCCGCAGCGCCAAGCCGGCGGATCTGCAGGCCGCCGGCGAACTGCTGGGCAAGCTGCGGCCCTACATCCGCAAGTTCCAGTCGCAGCCAGTGACCGATCTGGTCAACGGCAATCTGTGCCTGTCCCTGGGTTACAGCGGCGACATGACCCAGGCCCAGCGTGCTGCCGATGCCGCGGGGAAAAAGGTCGACTTCCAGTACCGCATCCCCCGTGAAGGCACCACGGTGTGGATGGACACCATGGCGATCCCCAAGGACGCCCGGTACCCGGAGTACGCCTATGCCTTCATCAACTTCGTCATGCGCCCGGAGAACATGGCGGCCATCAGCAACTCCACCGGCTATCCCACGGCCAATGCCAAGGCCCGCCCCGCTGTCGATCCGCAGATGCGCGACAACCCGGACATCTACCCGGACCCAGCCAGCTTCGAACGCCTGATCCCCGGCCGGGACATCCCTCAGGCCGACATGCGCGCCCGGATGCGCGCTTGGACCAAGTTCAAGACAGCGACAGCACCAACCCCCTGAACCCGGGCCGGCAGGCCGCGGTGCGGTTCGCCGGCAAGCCGGCTCCTACAATGTCCGGGTAGGAACAGGCTTGCCCGCGAAGGCGTCCGTGAGCACCTCGCCTGATTCTGTACCCCCTTCAGCAAACCCCACCCAGAGAATTGCCCCATGCCCACCCGACGTGAACTTATCAAACAGGCCTCGCTGCTGGCCGGAATCGCCGCCATGACCAGCCTGGGCCTGGGCTCCCGCCAAGCCCGAGCCCAGGAGCAGGACGACTGGTACCTGCCCGACGAAGGCGACCGCCAGCAGCGGGCCTTCATGGCCTTTGGCGCCCAGGACGCGATCTGGGAAGACTTCACCTCTGATGTCCAGCAAGCCCAGGGGCGCATCGCCCGGGCCATCGCCGTCCATCAACCCCTGACCCTGTTCTGCCGCGAAGAGGAGCGCGACCTGGCCGAAACACTGTGCGGGACGCACAACATCAGCTACGTGATCACCGAGCTGGACGATATCTGGATGCGCGATATCGGCGCCAACTTCGTCACCAACTCCCAGGGCCAACTGGGCGCGGTGGACTTCAACTTCAATGGCTGGGGCAACAAGCAGCGCCACGCCCGGGATGCCCGGCTGGCGCGGAAAATGGCCGACGCCGCCGATGCCCGGTACCTGCGCAGCGAGCTGGTAGGCGAGGGTGGCGGTATCGAGGTGGACGGCCACGGCACCGGGATCATGACCGAAAGCAGCTGGATCAACGGCAACCGCAATCCGGGCTGGAGCAAGGCTGAGGTAGAGGCTGAACTCAAGGCTTGTCTCGGCTTGCGCAAGATCATCTGGCTGCCGGGGATCAAGGGCCGGGACATCACTGATGCCCATGTCGACTTCTATGCACGTTTCGTCAGGCCCGGGGTGGTGGTGGCCAACCTCGACAACGACCCGGACTCCTACGACCACCAGGTGACCCTCAAGCACCTGGAGATCCTGCGCAATGCCACCGATGCCGATGGTCGCAAGCTGCAGGTGCACCCCCTGTCGCCGCCGCTGAACCCGCGCAAGACGCGCTTCAGCCGGGGCAACGACGATTTTGCCGCGGGCTACATCAACTACTTCGTGATCAATGGCGCGGTGATTTCCCCGCAGTTCGGCGATCCGGCGGCGGACGCCAAGGCCCTGGCCCTGCTGGAGAGCCTGTACCCCGGGCGGCAAGTGGTGCAGTTGGACATCGACGCCATCGCGGCGGGAGGCGGGGGAATCCACTGCGTGACCCACCAGCAGCCCGAGGTGTGAGGTTCGAAGACGGCGGCAGAAGTGGTCTGCTCTTTACGATTGAACTGGACTGATCAAACCCTCCATTCAGGCCATAAGCTGGCGCTCCTCACCACCCAGGGCTTGAGCCTGGTGTGGGTTTTCGAAAGGAGAGCGCAATGGATGTTCAACAACACGCGGTGACGATACGGCCGATTCAGCCTGGCGATTATCAGCAGTGGTTGCAGTTGTGGCTGGCGTATCAGGACTTCTATCAGGTGACGCTGGACGAGCAGGTCAGCGTGCTTGCCTTCGAGCGTTTCTGCGATCCGCAGGAGCCGGTGTTTTCAGCAGTGGCGGTGCAGGGCGATGAGCTGATCGGTTTCGTCAACTCGGTGTTGCACCGTTCGACCTGGGCGGTAACCGACTTCTGTTATCTGGAGGATCTGTATGTAGCCCCGGCAGTGCGGGGCAGTGGTGCGGGGAAACTGTTGATCGAGTGGGTCCAGGCCTTTGCCCGGGAACAGCGGTGCGGGCGGTTGTACTGGCATACCCAGGAGAGCAACAAGCGTGCGCAGAGGTTGTATGACTGGGTGGCGCAGAAGCCTGGGGTCATTGAGTATCGGATGGGGTTGTGAGGCGGAGGGGGGCTTTGCTGGGTGGGTACCTATCCGGTGATGCGGGTGTGGCCACTTCGGGTTGCGCTTTTACAGCGGGGGGGGGGGGGTACATATCCGGTACTGCGGGTGCGACTACTTACGGTTCCGCTCTTACAGCGGCTCACTTTTGAAAATCCGGAATGCCGGCCCAGACAAAAGTAAGCAAAACGCTTTGCCCCTCCACTCGGTGCCTCGCCTAGGCTCGGCATGCCCGAACGAAGGCATTGATCCGTGGGCCGCCGCCACCGGCCATCCCTGGCCGGGTGGCGGCTAACCCGGCATCCCTGCCGGGTTACCCACGGCTCAATGCCTGCGTTCGGCCATCGTGGTTAACGGGGCGCTCAGATCAAGATCAAAATCAAGAGCGCGACGGCGGCCTTGCGGCCGGCCTGAAGCTAAGGATGGGTGCGTTTCTGTAGGAGCTGGCTTGCCAGCGAAGGCGCCCGCCCAGGCGCTACATGTCTCACGGGCCTCTTCGCCGGCAAGCCGGCTCCTACGGGGAACTGCACGGTCTATCTGCCTGCTGTAGGAGCTGGCTTGCCAGCGAAGGCGTCGGCCTGGGCGCTGCATGTCTCACGGGCCCCTTCGCCGGCAAGCCGGCTCCTACAGTGAGCTGCACGGTCTATCTGCCTGCTGTAGGAGCTGGCTTGCCAGCGAAGGCGCCCGCCCAGGCGCTGCATGTCTCACGGGCCTCTTCGCCGGCAAGCCGGCTCCTACGGGAAACTGCACGGTCTATCTGCCTGCTGTAGGAGCTGGCTTGCCAGCGAAGGCGTCCTCCAGGTCGCTGCATGACTTTCGGGCCTCTTCGCCGGCAAGCCGGCTCCTACGGACAGCGCGTAACACGCGCTTGGCTTTTGATCTTGATCTTCAGGCCCCTTCCCAGCCGGAGAGAGGGCACCCCGAGCTCCAGCGAGGGGCCCCATGGAGGGGCAAGACCTTTTGGTTACTTTTCGCTGGGCCGGCACTCCGGCGTTTGGTAAAAGTGACTCGCCGTAAGGGCGAAACCGTCAGCGGCCGTTACCGCAGCAACGGATATGTACCCCGCCAGCCTCGCCGTAAGCGCAAAACCCTAAGCAGCCGCATCCGCAGCCACGGATACATCACCCTTCCCAGCAGCGATGGCCGCTCTATTCCCCCTGACGAAACACCAGCGCCTTGAGCCCACACTGCGGATCGGCATCGGGAAACTCCGGCGGGTTCTCCAGCCGCTGTTCAAAGCGCAGCCCCGGCGCGGCCTCGGCCACGCCCTCCAGCAGAAACTCCACGGCAAACGCCGGGTCGTTCATGCAGGCCAGTACGCAGCCGTTGGCGGTCAGCAGTTCCGGCAGGCGCCGCAGCACACGGGCATAGTCCTTGCTCAGGACAAAGCTGCCTTTCTGGAACGACGGCGGATCAATGATCACCAGATCGTAAGGACCCCCTTGCTTGACCTTGCTCCAGGACTTGAACAGGTCATGGCCAAGAAAGCTCACTCGGCTGGTGTCGTGGCCATTGAGCCGATGGTTGTCGCGGCCGCGGCTCAGGGCCGCTCGGGACATGTCGAGGTTGACTACCCGCTCGGCACCGCCGGCGATCGCCGCTACCGAGAAGCCGCAGGTGTAGGCGAACAGGTTGAGCACGTTCTGGCCCCGGGCCTGGGCCCGGACCCAGTTGCGCCCGTAGCGCATGTCGAGGAACAGTCCGTTGTTCTGTTTGCTGCCCAGGTCCACTTGGTAGCGCAGGCCTTCCTCGGTGATGGTGCAGAAGTCCACCGGCTGCCCCAGCAGCCATTCGCCATGGCTGTCGGGCAGGTAGCGGTGTTGCAGCATCAGGCTGCGGGCGCCGCAGGCGGTCCATTGCGCAGTGTCGCCCAGATCCACCAGCAGCAGCTTGAGGGCCGCGAGCTGTTCAGGCTCCGGCGCCTTGAACAGGGACACCAGCAATACCCCTTGCAGCCAATCCACGGTCAGTTGCTCCAACCCCGGCCAGCAGCGACCACGGCCATGGAACAGGCGCCGGGTTTCGGCGGGGGCGGCGGCCAGGGCAATGAGCAGGTGCTGGTTGAGGGTGGCGAGGGCTTGAGGGGTCATCACGGGAACCGGCGATTTTCGGGGGCGGCATTTAACCACAATTGCCGGCATCCGGTGCTCAGTCGATGTACTGTGGTCGCCCCATGGTGCGCCAGTGCGCCAGTCGCTGGTCCATCACCGATGCCAGCCGGTCGTAGTTGCTCCAGCTGTTTTCCACCCGGTAGATGGTGCCGGGCTCGGGGGCCAGGATCTGTTCGTAGTCGCTGGAAAACCGACCGCTGTCCCGCCCTTTGTAGTAGGCCAGGGCAAAGGCATTGCCTTCGTCGTTGAAATCGCCGTCGCTGAGCTTTTCATCCAGTATCCGCAACAGGAACTCGCGGCCATCGAGGGTGCGGGCCTGGACTTGGCCAATCTCCTCCTCGACATCGTCCAGCAACTCCTCGCTGGCAAAGTCATTGATCAGCATCCAGGCCAGGAACAGGCCGATGTGGGTGGCTCCGGCCGTGGTGGGCAGGTCGGCGGGGAAGTCGCCACCGTAGTGCCAGGAGGCGTCGTCGTATTTCATGGGGGCAGGTCCTGAAAGGTGAGAGGGGCGTGCAAGTTGCAGGGGCGTCAAAGAATGGCGTTGGTCCATTGCGCGGTGCCGGCCAGGCGCCGCTTGACGCTGTCGATGCGCCATTGCCCCGCGACCCGTTTGACCAGGAAACGATGCTCGTAGCACAGCGCCCGGGAGGCCGGATCACGCACCAGCACTTCGGCCTGGGCGGGCTTGAGCAGCTGACAGCCCAGGAGTTCGTCGGCCTCGGAGTAGGTTGTGGGGTAACCGTAGGAGGCTCGGGGATAGGCCCGCGGCCGCAGGGTGCAGAAACGCTCGAGAAGCTGTTGCGGTTCAGCCCAGAAGGCGGCGTCGACAGCCTCGTGACCGAGGGCATTGCCCCGCTGTTCCCAGGCCTCCAGGGCCAGGGTATAGGCCCGCACCTGGGTGACCGGATCGCCACTGTTGTCATTGCCAGGCGCCAGTGGCGGCCAGGGCAGGGAAGGGGCCGGTGCGGACGCTGGCGGCGCCCCGGCACCGGCCTGCACCAGCTGTTGCATGATCTGGGTATGGCCCTTCTCTTCGGCCAGGGACCAGGCATTGCGTTGCTGGAAGTCCAGGCGCAGGGGATCGGCGCCGGCTTTGAGCAGCAAGGTCACCATTGCCTCGTGCCCGTCCTGGGCGGCGTTCATCAGCGCAGTGCGTTGCAGTTCGGGGCTGGCGTGTTCGAGCGCTGCGCCATGGGCGATCAGCAACTCGGCCATGGCGCTATCGCCATGGCTGGCGGCCCAGGCCAGGGGGCTGTAGCCCAGGGCCTTGCACGGTTGCTGGACATTCGCACCACGGGCCAGCAGCAGCGCCACGGCCGGCCGGTGCCCGGCAATAGTGGCGGTCAAAAGGGCCGTGCGGCCGGTGCCCTTGTGCTGCCATTCAAGGTCCGCGCCAGCATCAAGGAGACGCTCGAGGGCCGCGAGATCGCCGCGTGCGGCGGCTTTTTCCAGTAGGTGAGACAAGGTCGAGAATCCGTTCGGTCAGGGTAGAAACGCCGCGGCATGGTAACGCTCCACGCGCCGTTTTTGCCACGCCCGATACGCCCCTCACCGCCGATCTGGCAGGGCAGTCGCGCCGGGCTACGCTGCGATACGGGACGCTGGGTGCGGCCCGGGCCATTTCGAGCTTCGCTGGCCGGGACCGGGGTCAGGGGCGATCAATGACAGGCAGCGCCGGCCCGGCCACCGGAGCCATCCTGAGGCGGGCGGGGTGTTCATGGACGCCTTCCGAAGGCTTGCGTAGGATGGCGCGTTCGCGCTCTACGCCGTTGCAGCCAGCGCTGCAGCCTCCCTTGCCAACAGGAGTCCAAGATGTTCAAGGCCATTGTGATCGACAAAGACACAGCAGCTTATCGCGCCCATCTGAGCGAACTGCAGGAGGCGCAACTGCCTGAAGGCGATGTCACGGTGCGGGTGGCCTACAGCACCCTGAACTACAAGGACGCCCTGGCGATCACTGGCAAGAGCCCGGTGGTGCGGCAGTTTCCCATGGTCCCCGGAATCGACCTGGCAGGCACCGTCGAAGCCAGCAGCCATCCGCGCTTTCGCCCGGGGGAGCAGGTGCTGCTCAATGGCTGGGGCGTGGGCGAGAGCCATTGGGGCGGGCTGGCGCAGAAGGCCCGGTTGCAGGGGGACTGGCTGATCCACCTGCCCGAAGCCTTCAGCGCGCGCCAGGCCATGGCCATCGGCACTGCCGGCTACACCGCCATGCTGTGCCTGATCGCCCTGGAACGCAGCGGCCTGACCCCCGAGCACGGCGAGGTGCTGGTCACCGGCGCCAGCGGCGGCGTTGGCAGCTTTGCCATCAGCTTGCTGTCGCGCCTGGGCTACTCGGTGATCGCCGCCACCGGGCGGCCGGAAGAGGCCGACTACCTCAAGGCGCTGGGGGCCAGCCGTATCATCGAGCGTGCCGAACTGTCCGAGCCAGGGCGCCCGCTGGCCAAGGAACGCTGGGCGGCGGCCATCGATTCGGTGGGCAGCCACACCCTGGCCAACGTCTGTGCCGGCACCGCCGCCGATGGCCTGGTGGCCGCCTGCGGGTTGGCCCAGGGCATGGATTTTCCGGCCTCGGTGGCGCCCTTCATTCTGCGTGGTGTGAGCTTGCTGGGGATCAACAGCGTGACCCGTCCCTACCACGAGCGGGTGCATGCCTGGGAGCGCCTGGCTGCCGAGGTGGACCAGCAGCATCTGCAGCGAATCACCCGCGAAGTGGGCTTGGAAGAGGCGTTGACCGTCGCCCGTGAACTGCTCGAAGGCAAGGTCCGCGGGCGGGTGGTGGTGGACGTCAACCACTGATATAAACCTCGGGCCGCTGCGCTGCCGGAACGCCGCGCGCGGCCTTCGTTGCTGCACCTTCCAGGACCGACGCGAGCCCCGTGCCACGGGGCTGCTTCGCGGCCCTTCGTCCTCTTGATCCGAGGTTGCCTGTTCCATGTCGATTCCCGTTCAGCGGCCGCTCTGGCAGGTGTACCTGATCTTCCTGCTGCCCATGGTGTTGTCGAACTTCCTGCAGTCGTTCTCCGGCACCCTCAACGGCATCTACATCGGGCAGATGCTGGGGACCCAGGCCCTGGCCGCGGTGTCGGGGATGTTCCCCATCGTGTTCTTTTTCATTGCCCTGGTGATCGGCCTGGGCGCGGGGGCCTCGGTGCTGATCGGCCAGGCCTGGGGCGCCCGGGAGCTGGGCACGGTCAAGGCGGTGGCCGGTAGCACCCTGTTGCTCGGCGCGTTGATCGGGTTGCTGGGGGCGGTGCTGGGCATGCTGTTTGCGCGGCCGGCGTTGCAGGGGCTGGGCACGCCCCTGGATGTGCTGGACGATGCGGTGGGCTATGCCCGGGTGATGATGCTGATCATGCCGCTGCTGCTGGTGTTCGTGCTCTTCACTCAGTTGCTGCGGGGTGTCAGCGATACCCTGTCGCCGCTGCTGGCGCTGATCGTTTCGACCCTGGTGGGCCTGCTCCTGACCCCGGCGCTGATTCGCGGTTGGCTGGGCCTGCCACCCATGGGCATCCAGAGCGCGGCGTTCGCCGGGCTGGTGGGCAACATTCTGGCCATGGTTTTTCTGGTCTGGCGCTTGAGTGGCCGGGCCCATCCCCTGGCCCCGGACCGGACGTTGTTCGCGGCGATGAAGCTGGACCGGGCGATTCTCGCCAAGGTGCTGCGCATCGGCCTGCCCACCGGGGTGCAGATGGTGGTGATCTCACTCTCCGAACTGGTGATCCTGGCCCTGGTCAACCGCCACGGTTCCCAGGCCACGGCGGCCTATGGTGCGGTGACCCAGATCGTCAACTATGTGCAGTTCCCGGCATTGTCGATCGCCATCACCGCGTCGATCCTCGGTGCCCAGGCCATCGGCGCCGGGCGCCTGGAGCGCATCACCCCGATCCTGCGCACGGGGCTGGCGATCAACCTGTGCCTGACCGGGGCCCTGGTGTTGCTGGGCTACCTGATTTCCCACTGGCTGCTGGGGCTGTTCATCATCGACCCGGCAGCCCTGGTGCAGGCCGAACACCTGCTGCACATCATGCTCTGGAGCATCCTGGTGTTCGGCTTCCAGGCGGTGGTGGGCGGCATCATGCGCGCCAGCGGCACGGTGCTGATGCCGGTGGCGATCTCGATTTTCTGCATCCTCGGGGTGCAGGTGCCGATGGCCTATCTGCTGGACGCGCACTTCGGCCTGCAAGGGGTGTGGATGGCGTTCCCGGTGGCCTACCTGACCATGCTGGTGCTGCAGACCGGCTACTTCAAGCTGGTCTGGCGGCACAAGCAGATCCAGCGGCTGATCTGAGGCCGTCGCCGCTCAGGCGCTGCGGGGCGAGCCGCGGCCAAAGCCGTTGACCACGATGTACAGCAACGGCCCGATGGAGACGAAGAGCGCCGTCAGCAGCAGGTAGGGCAGCACCGACAGCGCCGAGCGTCCGCGGGCCCGGGCGTCTCGCAGCATCCACAGTCCAGCCAGCAGCGCCATCAGGTACAGGTCGATGACCACCTGCGCGGTGTCGGCTTGCGACAGCAGTTGCACACCGAATTGCAGCAGCGACTGCTGTGCCTGGAGCAGGGTGAACAGGGTATAGGCACTGAAGGCCAGCAGGGCCAGCAGAGCAAGATAGGGACGGGGCATGGCGGGTTCCTAGTGGTGAGGGAGTCAGTCGCGGCACGGCGAGCGTTGCCGGCCCAGGTCCAGCATCAGGTAGAGCAGGCCGGTGGCGGCGCAGGCGACGATCAGCGTTTGCGAGAGCAGCGAATCGAAGAGATACAGCGGGTGCTGCTGAATGTTGTAATGCAGCCCGGCATGGACCACCGCAAAGGCGGCCAGCAGTTGCCGACTGGTGCGTCGTATGGCCTGGCGCGGGTGCCCGGCCAGCCACATCAGCGCGGTGCACAGCGGTACATGCAGCGCAATGAACCACTGCTGGCCAAGCGCTGGGTCGAGGTCGCGCAAGCCATACAGCAGGCGCCACTCAGCTTGGGCCACGGCGTCCAGTTCATGGCCGGCGAACAAGGCCAGGCATAGGCGCCAGAGGGTTTTTCTCACCGTTAAACTCCTTGAACTACGGGGAGCGAACAGGCTAAGTGGCAACCCCCGGGCCACTCAATGACCTCCCAGGTCATAGACAGGCGTGGCGCACAAGCGCTCAGCTGGGCGACACAGGACGACAATCACCTTCAAGGAATGGGTAGCGATGAGCGACAACGAACAGCTTCCCCAGTCTGGTATCCCGCGGTTGATCCGTGAGGCACGGCCCGACGATGTGCCGGCCATGCTCGGCTTTGATGCCTACGCACAATCCCATGCCAGCCGCGGCCAGGCGCTTGGCGAGGCGGTCGGGCGGGGCCAGCTGTGGGTCGAAGTGGTGTGCGACAGGATCGCTGGCTATGTGTTGCTCAATCATGATTTTTTCGATCAGGGGTTTGTCTCCCTGGTGGTTGTGGCGCCCGGGCAGCAGCGTCAGGGTGTGGCACAACGGCTGCTCGTTGCCGCCGAGAAGGCTTGTCGGACGAGCAAGCTGTTCACCTCCACCAACCGTTCCAATCGGGCGGCCCAGGGGTTGCTGGCCAAGGCCGGTTTCCGCCCCAGCGGGGTGGTCGAGAACCTGGACGAGAACGATCCTGAACTGATCTTTTTCAAGGCTGTTCGCTGAGCCGCGCCCCAGCGGCTACTCCACCCAAAGGATGACCAAACCCGATGCTCGAACCCCTTGAACGCGTTCCCGCGCCAGCGCTGTCGGTCGGCGCGCAGCTACGCCAGCTGCGGCGGCAGGCACGCTTGAGCCAGCTGGACCTGGCGTTGCAGGCGGGCATGTCGCAACGGCATCTGAGCTGTGTCGAGACGGGCCGGGCGCAGCCCAGCCCGGCGCTGCTGCACAGTGTGCTGAGCACTCTGGATACCCCGCTGGAAACACGCAATCGGGTGTATCTCGCCGCCAGCTACGCCCCCCGTTATGCCGCCTTGCCGTTGAGCGATCCGGGCCTGGAGCCGGTACGCGCGGCGCTGATGCACCTGCTCCAGGCCAACAACCCGGCGCCGGCCATTGTCATCGACAGCGGCTGGCAGGTACTGGCCGCCAACCGCGCCACCGCGGTCTTGTTCGGGCTTTTGGGGCTGCCACCGACGGCGCTGGAGCAAGGCTTCAATCTGTTGGCGAGCCTGCTGCTGCCCGGTGGTTTTGGTGACTGTCTGATCAACGCCGAGGAGATCCGTCAGGTGGCTTGGCAGCGGGCGGCCCGGGAAGCGGCGCAACAGCCGGGGCTGGCGGCGCTGCTGGCGAGCCTGCCGTTCCCCGGCGAGTTGGCGAGTGCCGCAAGCCTGAGCACGCCGTTGCTGCTGACCCGGGTGCGCGGGCCCAGGGGCGAGCTGCGTTTTCTCTCCACCTTCACCACCTTCGGCATGCCCCAGGACATCACTGTGGCGTCATTGCGCATCGAGCACTTGATCCCCGCCGATCAGGCCACCTGGCAGGCCTTGACCCAGGCCTGCGAGGCCGATCCGTCCTAGATCGCCAAGGCACGGGCCGATTGGCCGGGGCTGTGGGGCGCCGTCGGCAGTGCGCCGGCCAGGACCATTCGAGTCAGGGTGCTGGCGACGGCCTGGAAGTCCGCGGCAACCGCCTCATCACCGCCGTTGAGCAGGGCGATCTGCCAGCCGAGGGTGGGATAGGTCTGGGTCGCCGCGCCGATGAACAGCAACAGGTGCGCCGGGTCGACGGCGGCTATCAGGCCTCGTTCGGCCCAGTTGCGCAGGCAGGCGATTTCACGGCGATTCTGTGTCTCCAGGCTTTCGCGCCAGGTGACCGGCAGCTGTTGCGCGCCATGCAGCAGCTCACTGCAGAGAATCTTCGAGCGCAGGGGAAACCCCTGGACGATGTGCATCCTGGCTTCGATATAGGCCTGGAGGGCCGGTCCGGGATCGGCGTCCTCGTGCAGCAGCAGCGAAGCCTGACGCAAGGGTTCCAGCAAGGGCTGCAGGACTTCGGCGTAGAGATTTTCCTTGGTGTGGAAGTAGTAATAGAGATTGGCCTTGGGCACTCCGGCGCGCAGGGCGATATCCAGGGTCTGGCAGGCACTGAAGCCCCGGGCGGCGAATTCGTTGCGGGCGGCATCGAGAATCAGCTGGCGGTGGCGTGATCGGGAGCGCCGCTCGCGGGCGGCCGGAGGCTGTCCCGGGGGCTGCGGGGCGGGGGTATCGATGCTGGGTGAGGGGCGATGCATGGGGCGTCTCGTGGTGCGAATTCGCAATATACAAAAGTATATAGCGAAATCTCTGCGTCAGGCTCCACCGCTGCTATCAGGGATGACGAGGGGGGAAGGGCAAGGCCGGAGCGGGCTGACCGCTCCGGTAAGCAGGGGGGAGGCTTCAGGCGTGGCGGGTACGGCTCCAGCGCCGTGCCAGATAGCCGTAGACCGAAAGGTTGATCAGCAGTACCAGGCTGCCCAGCCAGAGCTGGATGCCCGGCGTCAGCCCGGCAGGGTAGATCAGTGGGATCAGGTAGTGCTCGATGAACCCGGCCCCGTAGCCATCCTGGCCGGCCGCGTGGCGCAACAGGTTTTCCCAGCGGGTCAGCGGGCATTCCAGGTGCAAGACTTCCACCGCCACACCCCAGGCCGCGGCGGGCAGGTGCAGCAGCATCAGCCGTGGATGGCGCAGCACCAGCAGGCCTCCCAGCAGCACGAAGACGATGAATGACAGGTGAAACAGCACCAGGCTGTCAGCGGCGATGCGGTAGAGCATGAAGGTTCCTTGTTGGGGGAGGCAGGTCCGTGGCGCGGGCGCCCCGGGCAATATACCGATGCCGGAGGCGTCGTGGGTGACCATCGCGCGAGCGCCTGGCAAAACGCCCCGGACGTCGCAGTGGCGCTACCTATACTGCAAGTAGGCCAGGCCGGTCTTTCGAGCCTGGCCTTGCCTTGCCTTGCCTTTCAGGGAGGGACGTGCCTTGTGCTCACTGGCGCTGCGCTGCCATCGCCGCAGGTCCTGGTTGTTCAGCCTGGGGCTGGCGGTGCTGGTATTGCTCCTTCCCGGCTGCGCCAGCCGTGTCGCGCAACCCGTCGCTCCGGCGCCGGTCAGTCCGGCCGTCTGGCGTCAGGTGGAGGGTGAACTGCTGGACGCCTCCCGCTCTGCCACTCTGCAGGCTGAAGTCTATGCCCAGGGCTCCATGGAGCATTGGCGCACACGGATCTATCAGCAGACCGAGGAAAACTTCATTCCCTGGTTCAGTGGCTACTGGACCCAGGAGTGGCTGTCGCTCAAGGTCGGCTGGTATTCGTTGAACAGCCGGGGCGATGAGGCACAGGCATCGAGGCGTCTGGCCGGTTACCTGCAGGAGCAGTATCAGCAGCGGGTCCTGGCACCGGTGGCGCTGGAGATCGATGCCGATGGCATTACCGGCGAGGCCATGGAGTTCTATGTGCAGTTGCTGCGTCAGCAGGTGCAGCTCAGCACCGCGCGTCATCAGTTGCCCGCGCCGCAGCTGGATCAGCATCTGGCACGGATCATCGCCATCGATCTTGGGCCCCAGGCCGGCCAGCGCGCTTCGCTGCAGCAACTGCTGCAGGTGGAGCCGGTGGCCCGTCTGCCGGCCTATGGGCCGCTGTTGCAGCAGATTCATGCCGGGCCGGCGACCGCCCCGGGGGCTGCTGCGCCGGGTGTGTCCCAGGTGGCCCAGGTCACCAGTGAGAAACTTCAGGCGCAGTTCGCCAGTCGCGGTGTGGCCGGTGCTGTGGCCGCCGCGGTGGGGCGGGTGGCCGGAGCGCTGATTTCCGTGGGTGTGGCGGGAGTACGGGCCCTGGTCCAGAACAATGAGCGCGAGGATCTGCAGGCGCAGACCCGCCGCGACCTGGGCACGGCCTTCGATCAGGCCTGGCTCAAGCAGTTGCATGACCCTGAGCACGGGGTCATGGCCGGGGTGTATTACCTGGCGCGGCAGATTGAGGCGCAGTTGCAAGCGCCGCCACCCCTGGTGGAGCAGGGCCCCGGCTGGAGCCCATGAACCCGCGGTGTCAGGTCAGTGCCTTGCGGCGCATTGTCCGGGAGCTGCCCCAGGGGCTGGTTCGAGGATGACCTCATACTCACTGACGCCTGCGGCATGGCGCCCGGCAACGTAGCCGAAGGTCATGGCCGGCCCCAGGTTGATGCCCCCGGACGGGTAGAAGCCGCCCATGACACTGGCCATGTCGGTGCCTGCGGCATACAGCCCCGGGATCACTGCTCCGGTCTGATCCAGTACTTGGGCCTGGGGGGTGGTCCTGAGCCCGGCAAAGGTGCCGAAACTGCCGGGCAGCACTTTGACCCCATAGAATGGCCCTTTCTGGATAGGCGCCACACAGGGGTTCGGCCCCGGGTACAGGGCGTCGCCCTGCTTGCGGTTGTAGGGCGTCGAACCGCGGCCGAACTCGGGGTCCTGGCCCTGCCGGGCATGCTGGTTGAACGCCTGTACCGTGGCGACCAGGCCTTGTGGGTCGATGCCGCAACGCCGCGCCAGCTCCTGGATGGAGTCGGCTCGTTGCAAGTAGCCGTTGCGCACCAGGGGCCCCACGGGCAGGGGGAAGGGACGGGCATAACCCAGTCCGTAACGACGCTGGAAGCGATGATCGCAGATCAGCCAGGACGCCACTTCCTCGCCGGCCGGAACCGCCTCCACCATGGCTGCGGTGTAGTCGTAGTAACCGTCGGCCTCGTTGACGAAGCGTTTGCCATTGGCCAGCACCCCGATCACCCCGGGCTTGGCCCGATCGATGATATGGGGAAAGTGGCCGATGCTGCCGTCGGCGTGTCGCACCCGCGATACCGGGGCCCAGGCCACCGGGCTGGCAAGGTCAGTGGCCAGCACGGCACCGGCGGCCTCACCGAGACGAATGCCGTCCCCCGAGCAGCTCAAGGGTGGCAAGGCCAGATGCTCGTCAGGGCCTGGCGCTCGGGGAAACAGCGCCTGACGTCGAACCGGGTCATGGGCAAAACCACCGGCCGCCAGGACCACGCCGCGACGGGCACGGATTTCCCGCGGCCCCTGAGGTGTGTCGATCAGGGCGCCGTGCACCCCCTGGTTGTCCCGTAGCAGCGAACGGGCCGGCGACGACTCCAGCAGATTCACTCCCAGGTCCTGGGCTGATTTCGCCAGCCGGCCAATCAGCGCCACGCCGTTCACCAGCTGCATGGCCCGGCCATGCAGCGCCAGGTCCCGCAGATGGCGGATAAAGCGCTTGCCCACATGCAACAGCGACTTGAACGAGCGAGTCATGCTGAGAAAGGCGCCCAGGTCGGCCCCGGCCATGATCGGCATGCCCATGAACGAGGTCTCGCGCATGGTCCGGCGCAGGCGCGCCAACAAGGGACCAATGGCCCGGGCGTCATAGGGCGCGGCGATCACCTGATGACCCTCGATACCGGCCCCGGGCACCTGGCCGTGGATGTCCGGAATGCCATTGCCGTCGACGAACTGCAGGGCGGTGTGCTGTTCGAAGAAGGCCACCATCTGTGGTCCGTTATCGAGAAAGGCGTCGATGCGTCCGGCGTCGTAGCCTTCGCCCAGTTCATGCCTGAGGTAGGTGCGCGGCTGTTGCGGGTTTTCATGGATGCCGGCGCGGCGCGCCAGAGGATTACCCGGCACCCACATCCAGCCACCGGACCAGGCACTGGCACCGCCGAAAGTGGAATCCTTTTCCACTACTACCACCTTCAGGCCATGCCAGGCGGCGGTCACGGCACAGGCCAGGCCGGCAGCGCCGGAGCCGATCACCAGCAGGTCACAATCCAGGGGCGGGAGGTTTTCAGCGGGAGCTTCGCTCACAATGGCAGGCCTTTTCGGTGAAATTATAAAAAATGGAATCATGTTCCATATTGTTGAAAAACTATTTCACAGTGGCTGCGAGGCTGTCAAACCAACCCGGGCTTGTACTTTGAAAATGGGCCTGCGAGTGGTTTCAACCCTGTGATGCGCGCAGGAAGGCCAGCACGTGCCGGGCTTGGTGACACAAGGCGATCTTCCAGCAGTCGGCGCCTTGTTCATCTTGTTGCAGCGGGTCGCCACCGACAGCGAGCATGGCCTTGAACAGTTCCAGCTGATCGTCTTCGGCAGCCACCATCAGCGGCGTACGGCCCGGGCAGGGATAGGCATGAGAGGCATTGGGGTCAGCGCCATGACGCAACAGCAGGTAGGCAATTTGCATCAACTGCCGGGGATCGCAGCGTTCGCGTTCCACTGCCAGCAGGGTCTTGAGAATCGCTTGATGCGACGGCTGATCGGGGTCCATGAGCGCGCGCTGGCCGAAGGCTCCAGCGCTGCTGCCCAACTGACGGCGCAGCACCTCTTGGCTCACCGCGTCTGCTTGCTTGATCAGGCTTTGTACCTTGTCCATGGCCTTGCCCGGTTGTTGCAACTGCCACAGTTTGCCGAGGCAGTGGTACAGCGGCGTCTGCTCCGGGTAGAGCCCGGGAGCATTGGCCGAGGCCCCCATCTGCAGCAGCCTGGCCACCACTTTGGCGTCGCCCATGTCGATGGCCTGCATCAGAGGGGTCAGGCGCTTTTTGCGGGTGCACTGGTCGAGGGTGGCGGCCTCGTGAGGCTGGTCCAGCAGCAGGTCGAGGGTCGAGCGTTCTCCTCGGTCATGGGCGCATTGCAGGGCACAGAGCAGCGCTGAACCTTGGGCCTCGTCCTTCAGGTTGACGTTCGCGCCATGCTGCAACAGGGCACGGACCGCCTCGGCCTGACCTTCGGAGGCGAACCAGAGCAATTGCGGATACCGACGTTTCTGCCGATCGATGGTGTAGACCGCAATAACCCGGTCAGGGCGTTGCAGGTCCACCTTGATGTTCCCGGTCTCGGCGGGGTCGAACGCAAGGATCGGCCATTGCGGTTGCGCTCTGTGGTCTTCGGCCTCCGGGAAGAAGCCCAGCGCCGGGAACAGTCGGGTAAAAAGCTGCTTCAGCTGGCTGATTTCCCAGTCGCTGATCACCGGGCCTTGCTCAAGGCCCAGGGAACTGAACAGTCCCAGTATCAGCGCCTGGTGCTTCAGGCGCTTGAGCCGGGGCCGGTCTTGCAGCATCGCCGCCAGGCTCAGGCACTCCTCCAGCAGGTTCAGTTGCAAGCGACCGGCGCGATACAGGGCCGCTGACAGGGCCGCGTCGTAATGCCTCATGGCCGTGGAGTAGTTGCCCGACAGCAATTGCCAGCGGCCTTCGAACCAGGCACTGAAATATCCGGTCCGGCCATCCGTATCATGGCGCTCCTGCAGCTTGATGAAGTCGTCTAGCATCTGCCGTGCCTGAGCCTGGCTGCCGGCGGCCTTGCCCCGGGTCGGCGTCAGGTGTTCCCGCAGCCATTGGGCGCCGGGCTTGAGGATGTTCAGGCGCTGCCCGGCCTCAAGGTTGAGGCGCTCCAGGGACTGGCGGCCACTTTGTGCCGCGGGCCCCAGCAGCAGGGTGTGCAGCACTTGTTGCCTGAACCCCGGGAGGCCGACGGCGAGCAATTGCTGGTCGAAGTGACCGAGGGCTCGGGCCGTCACCAGCCAGGGTCCCAGGTCGGCCACCAACTGTGGCTTGTCGCTGACTTTTTCCAGGGGCCTGAGCAGTGTCTTGAGACTCGACAGATCGGCCTGTCGGGGCCCTTTGCGCCAACGCCCCAGTTGATCACGGGCATCCTTGCTGTCGGGATAGAGGCGTTGAGCCAGTTGCTGGGCCGAATCCCCACTCTGTTGTTCGAACCATTGCAGGACCACCCCCAGAGGAAACTGATCCTTGTCCAGCAGCTGTGGCAGTTGCGGGCCGCTGAAACGCCGTTGCAATTGCTGGAGAAAGTCGCCGACCGGTACGGCGTAGTGTTCCACCAGCGCCGGCAGGGCCTGCTGGCGGCTCAGGCTATCCAGCCCCAGGTTCTTGACCAGATCGAGGTAGTGGGCTTGCAGATAATCGACGAAGGCTTCGAGGTACAGGGCAAAGTCACGGTCCAGCTGACTCAAGGGTTCAATCAGCAGCTCGCGCTTGAGCTTGGGAAACAGGCTCCAGTCGTGATCGCTCTCGGCCAAGGCGACCAGTTGCTTGCGGCGCGCGGCGTCAGTGGATTTGGTATCGAAGGCTGCCGTGAGCAACTGGTAGCACTCTCCCAGGCTGGGAAAGGGGGATTGGGTTAGCGGCATTCGAGCCTCCGTAACATCAGTTTGAAGTTCAGCAGCGCCCGACAGTCGCTCGGCGTGCAGGGCACCGGGATCGAACCCTTACCTGGGGCCGTGAGCTTCCCATGGCGTTTGCCACGATGGAACAGCCAGCCTTGGCGCAATTGTTGTTTGACCAGCCTGGCGATGTCTTTGTCATTGCTGTAGTGGGACATGGCGGCCTCCTTGGCCTGGCCCCCGCCAGCCAATACTGACGGGGGCGGTGTCGGGCTCAAGGGTTGGTGTTTTTCGCGGCAGCGCGTTGCGCCCGGGCAGCAAAGCTGTCCGCCGTTACCTGGCCCTTGCCGGCCTTGGCGGCACTGCTGGTGATGCGCGAGGCCGACGCCTGGTCCATCGGCGACGGGTTGGCGGGAGGGGTGTTTTTCGACATGAGGGTAATCTCCGTTGGATGACTGCCGAACTGGCAGTGAATCGAGATTACCCAGGCGGGAATTGCTTGGCGGCGGCGCCGATGGCGCAAAAAAACAGAAAAATTCCAGGCGCCCTGCAACGCCCGTCAGGTTGGGGTTGCAGGTGCTCCGATGATTGATTGCAACAGCCCGAAGAGCGGTTGGCGAAGGCTCAAGGAGTGTGGGGTTTGCGCAGGATCAGATCGAACCTGTGGTTGTGTTTGGGGCCGCGCAGGCTTTTGCCCAGCCCTTCGCTTTCTTCGAAATGCTCGATGTGCAGGCCGGTGCACAGTGCCTGTACGGCGCTGCGGGAGTGAAAAGTCAGGTCTGGCGCCGTGGCCCATTGATCCCGCTCGCCGAACAGTTGGCCCACCAGCAATGCGCCGGGTTGCAAGGCCTCGACTTGCATCTGCCAGAACTGGGCGAAGGCAGCGGGGCGGCAGAACGGCCACGCCAGTCCGGCGTGAATCAGCTGTGCCGGCGCCAGTTCATCGAGGGTTTCGAAGTGTCCCTGGACGGCACGCAGGCGACCTTCGGCGAGGGTTCCGGCGCGGTCCTTGAGGCGCTCGATGGCGGACGCCTCCTGGTCGATGGCCAGCACCCTCCAGCCACGCTCCAGCAACAAGCAAGTCTCGATGCCCGAGCCGCAGCCCAGGTCGATGGCCTGGGGGTGATCCATGCCCGGCAGGTTCAAGGCCAGGGCGCGGCACAACAGGGGCGAAGGCGGGCGACCCTCGAAAGTCTTGTAGAAGGCCTCCCACCGGGCGGACTCCTCAGGGGCGGGTGTGGGCATGAATCACTCCTTGATGATTGGCGCAATATCCTACCGGAGCCCGGCCATCCTGTGCCGGGTTTCAGCCTTGCAGCGGGTCTGGGCTCAGCAGGCCTTTACGGGTCAGTTCGCACACTTCCCGGGCCTGTTGCAGCACCTGCTGTTGCCATTGCGGGCGGTCGTCGTAGAACGCGTCGCGCATCTGTCGCTTGATCTGCTCGAAACGCGAGCGCGGCGCCAGCGGATTGCGCTGCAGCCATTGTTCGGCGCGCAGCGCGTTGAGCACCTGGGGGCCGGGCAAGGTGCCGTATTCAAGGGTCAGGCCGTTGTATTGCGCCTGGGGACATTCCTCCATCACGGCCAGGTCCAGGGTGCCGTTCAACTGCGCCGAGGTGGAGCTGCCATCGAAGCTGTTGGTCACCTCGGGGCCCCACCAAGCCTGGGCCCGTTGCAGGTCGGCGGCGCTGGCCCGGCCCTTGTAAATGCGTTCGCCGACGCCGTTGGGGCCCAGGCCCGTGTGGATGTCGATCCAGCCGATACGCAGGCAGTGCCGGGCGTGCTGGCGCAGAATCTGGCGAATCTGCAGGTTGCTCCAACTGGGTTCCACGCCGCTGAAGAACAGGCCGTCGGGGTGGCTGTGCTGACCGCGAGTGATGGCCGACTGCAGAGCCGAGCGGCCGCGACGCGCAGCGAACAGCATCAGTCGCGCGCTGCTGCTGATGCTCGCCGGCCAGTTCCTGGGCAGCAGCAGATTGTGGATGGCACGGTAGTCGGGGTTGTCCGGCAGGGGCTGGCTGAAATCGAGGAAGTTGCGATTCAGATCGACGTTTTCGTGGGTCACCCGGCGCATCCAGGAGAAGCCGTAGGGGTTCAGCGCATGCAGGTAGAGCACGGCCAGATCCGGGGACGCGGTGCGCTGGGCCCAGTGATCGTCCGCCAGCAGATCGACCTGCACGGCCGAGCCACAGAAGCCTTCGACGCCGTGGCAGCCACTGCTGATCACCATCAGGTTGCGGGCGTTGGCGGGCCCCACCCGGCAGACGTCGATGGCCAGGGTTTCCTGGTCGCGGCCCTTGAACGGATGGATATGGGATTCCACCTGCAGGCCACGCAGCTCGCAGCCATTGAGAAATTTGCGCCGCGCCTCGGCATAGCTGGCGGAAAAACTGGCAAGGTTCATCGAGAGACTTCCTGATCGGGTACAGAGGCTCCTCGGCCTCCCCAGTGCGCCACGGCACCAGGGAGAGCCTGGGGAACTGGGGAGCGAATGGGCCGCCAGGCGGCCCGGCGAGAAGGCGTTGCTAGACGCGGATCGGGGCTGCCCCTGGCAGCGTATCGCCGGCCCTGGCCAGCAGGCGCTCGCGAGTGGCGCTCGGGTTGATCACCCACAATCCCAGCAGGGCGCAGGCCAGGGTTGCCAGGCCGATGCCATTGACCGCGGTTTCAAATCCCCGGGCAATGTCGTTGTCGAACAGGGTTACCAGCTTGCCCACCAGCCAGGGTGCGAGCATGCCAGCCAGGGTCATGCAGCCCACATGGATGGCCAGCATCGCGCCGCGCTGGCGCGCTGGGGAAATGTGCGAGGTGATGGTCATGCCGAAGGCGAACACGCCGTTGAGCAGCACGGCGCCCAGCACATAGAGCACCAGCTTTTCTTCCAGTGCGCCGAACACCGAACCCATGGCGCTCAGGGCCAGGCCTCCGACCATGCAGCACAGCATCGGCGGCACGACCAGGCTGCGTTGCACGCTCACTCCATTCTTCAGCAGACGCTGGGACAGGCCCGACACCAGCAAGTTGAGCAGGATAATGCTGAAGGTTGCGGCGAACATCACGTAGCCGGTCTGCATCGGGCTCAGGCCCAGGCCCTTTTGCATGTACACCGCCGACCAACTGAAGGACAGGGCATTGGGCAGGTAGGCCAGAAAACACATCAGCGAAATCCACAGGAAGGTGCGGTTGAGCAGCAGGTGGCGGTAGGCAATCGGCGCTTCGGCGAGCTGTTGCTCGCTGTGTTGCTCGGCGTGCCCTTCAGCACCGAACAGCAGCCAGACCAGGACCCAGGCCAGGCTCAGCAGGGCCAGGGCCAGGTACGCCGTGCGCCAGCCGTAGTGGCTGATGGCATAGGGCAGGGCCAGGGCTCCCAGCAGTCCGCCGAGCATGATCGACACCTGGATCAGCGAGGCCGGCAGCACTTGCTCCCGCGCCCCGAACCACTTGAACGCCGCGTGCTGGGTCACCGCCGTGCCCGGGCCGCAGCCGGCTCCCAGTAGCAGGCGGCTGGCGGTCAGGGCGGCGAGGCTGCTGGCGAAGGTCACCAGCAATTGCGCACTGGTCCAGACCAGCGCCATCACCGTGAGAATCCAGCGGGTGGGGTAGCGGTTGGCGAGAAAGCCCACGGCGATCCCGGAGATCGAATAGAGAAAAAAGAAGGCGCTGCCGACAAAGCCGAACTGCTCCGGGGTCAGTTGCAGTTCCTCGATGATCTGCACCCCGGCGAAGGCGAAGATGGTCTTGTCCAGCACGCTGATGACCATCACCGCCATCAGCAGGGCCATGATCAGGGCGCGGGGTCTTGCGGCGGGTGTCGGCATGGCGGCGGTTTATCCTTGGTTGTTGTTATTGGGGGCGTTGCAGAGCGGTTTCCACCAACCGCGCCCAGAGGCTGGCGCCATAGGGCAGGGCGGCGTCGTTAAAGTCGTAGCCGGGGTTGTGCACCATGCAGCCGTGGGCACCTTCGGTGCCGTTGCCCATGACGATGTAGCAGCCGGGACGCTGCTCCAGCATCGAGGCGAAATCCTCGCTGCCGAGAAAGCCGCTGGGGATGCTGGTCATCAGCCCTTCGGGGCCCAGCAGGTCCCGAGCCACCTGTTGCAGCAGGGCGGTTTCGGCCGGGGTGTTGAGCAGCACGCCGATACGCTCGTCGTACTCATAGTCGAGTTCCAGGTTGTGGGTGGCGGCGACGCCCCGGGCCACTTCACCTATGCGTTGCTTGAGCAGGGTGCGGATCTGCGGGTTGGTGGTGCGTACGCTCAGCGCCAGGGTGGCGTGATCGGGGATCACGTTGGCGGCGTCGCCGGCGTGCAGCGAACCCACGGTGATCACGGCCACTTCTCCAGCCGGCACGTTGCGCGCAACGATGGATTGCAGGGCCAGCACCAGCTCGGCGGCGGCCACCACCGGGTCTCGGGTCTTGTGGGGCATGGCGCCATGACCACCGACCCCCTTGAGGCGAATGTGCACGTTGTCCGAGGAGGCGCTCATGGCCCCGGCCTGGGTCAGGAACACCCCCACCGGCAAGGTCGACATATTGTGCAGGGCGTAGACCGCGTCACAGGGAAAACGCTCGAACAGGCCGTCCTCGATCATCCGTCGGGCGCCGCCCAGGGTTTCCTCGGCCGGCTGGAAGATCAGGTTGACGGTGCCGTCGAACTGCCGGGTCTCGGCCAGGTAGCGGGCAGCGCAAAGCAGGATCGCGGTATGCCCGTCATGGCCGCAGGCATGCATGGTGCCCGGCTGCCGGCTGTGCCATTCAACGCCGCTCTGCTCAAGGATCGGCAGGGCGTCCATGTCGGCGCGGATTCCCAGGCTGCGGGGGCTGTTGCCATTGCGCAGCACACCCACCACCCCGGTGCCGCCGATGCCGCGGTGGACCTCGATACCCCACTGCTCCAGGCTCTGGGCGACTCGCTCACTGGTGCGCTGTTCGGCAAAGCCCAGTTCCGGGTGCTGATGAAGGTCCCGGCGCAACTGGGCGAAGCTGTCCTGCCAGGCGAGGATCTGCGGGATCAGGGGAGAGTGGGGCGCTGTCATGGGGGCCATTTCCGAGCTACTGACGGTGGCCCGCAGCATGCCCCAGCCTTGCGCCGCTGAATAATCACCTCTGGGCATGCTTATCGGTTGTGGTTATCAAGGTGCGCGGCCGGGCGCCCTCAGGCGATGGCTGGAATCGAGTTCGGCACGGGTTTCGACGGCCCCTTGTAGACGTAGATCAGTTCATCGGCCAGGGCCTTGGCTTCCCGGGTCATCAGTTCCTGGTCGCGACACACCAGGGAAATGTTCATCGGCGGGACCGGCTCGACAATCTCCAGGATCTCCAGCTTCTGCATCAGCATCGGCGCACTTTCCAGGACCCGCAGCGACCAATAGCTGATGGCATCGCTGGTCACCGCCAGTTCGGCGAAGAGCACCACCGAGGCGCACTCGATGACATTCTGCGGTGGCGCAACACCGTTTTCCTCGAACATCACCCCGACCTTGGATTGCTCCAGGGAGTCCTGCAGCAGCCACTCCTGTTCCTGCAGCTCGCTCAAATGCCGGGCATGGCGCAGCGGATGGTCCTTGCGCACCACCAGCACCGTGGGCTGGGCGTAAAGCTCCTCCCAGTGAAAACCGTCGGTGTTGCGCGAGGGCGGCAGCGAAGTCAGGGCCATGTCGAGCTGCCCTTCACGCAGGCCTTCCATGAGCTTGGACGGTCGCAACTCGTGGATCTGCACCTGCACCTTGGGGTAGTGCTGACGATAGCGATTGAGGCTGGCGACGAATTGCGGGCCGGGGGTGACCGGCGAGACACCGATGGACAGCTTGCCGTCCATGCGCCCCTTGAGGGTGTCGATTTCCTCTGCAGCGCGGCGAACCTCTTCCAGGATCAGTCGCGCACGGCGTACCAGGCGCTCGCCGTATTCGGTGGCGGTGATCCCGCGATTGGAGCGGATCAGCAAGGGCACGCCCAGTTCCGCTTCCAGTTCCTTGATGCCCTTGGACAGGGCCGGTTGTGAGATATGCAGCAGGCGCGAAGCCTCCTGGATGCTGCCGCTTTCGCAGATGGAAACCAGGGCGCGCAGCTGATGCAGCTTCATGGCGGGGTACCGAGTGGGAATGGGGGCTTGAATCTAAGCCAAAACCCCCGCCATGGGGGATAGGAGTAGTACCAATTTGTAAGGCCGATGGCACAAACATGCTCCGGGGCGGTGTTGGCCCCGGAGCCGGCGGATCACCCTCGGGGTTAGCGAATTCCTGTGGCCCGCAGTGCCGACGGGGTGAACTCCTTGCGGCTGAAGGGCAGGTTGAACTGGTAGCTGTTCTTCTCTTCGTTGCGCAGGGAGTTCACCGCGTAGCGGCCGGAGAGCACGTCATAGTGTGCTTCGGCGGCGAAGGACGGCACCTTGACGTCGTAGAAGAAGCTGGCGTGTCCTTCGGCCACTCGCCACAGGGCGCCGCGGCCGTCGTAGGCATCGGTGATCGCCGCCTGCCAGCTGTCCTCGTCGATGTAGATGTCGCGCTTGGAATAGACATGGCGCTGGCTGGGCTTGAGGGTCGCCTGCAGATGCCAGACCCGGTGCAATTCATAGCGGGTGTGCGCGGGGTTCAGGTGCCCGGCCTGGACGATCTCGCTGTATTTGAGCTTGGGCGATTCCAGGCGGTAGCTGTTGTACGGGATGTACATTTCCTGCTTGCCCACCAGTTTCCAGTCAAAGCGGTCCGGAGCGCCATTGAACAGGTCGAAGTCATCGAGGGTACGCATGCCTTCGGCCGCCGGACTGTCATAGGCGATCTGTGGCGCGCGGCGCACTCGGCGCTGGCCGGCATTGTACTGCCAGGCCATGCGCGGCTCCTTGACCTGGTTGATGGTCTCGTGGACCAGCAGCACACCGCCGGCCAGGCGCGCCGGGGAAAGGAATTCCTCACGGTAGTAGTTGAGGATGTTGGCCATCTCCGCCGGCTGGTAGTCCGTCAGCCCGGTGGGGTAGGCCAGTTCCTGCTTGACCACGCTGGGGGTGAAGCTGCCGTTGGCCTGGGGCGAGGCCTGCATGACGATGCGCTTGAGGCTCTCGCCACGGTAGCGGCCGATGTGGTTCCAGATCACCTCCAGGCCGTCCTTGGGAATCGGGAAGGGCACGGCGCCGGGGCTGTAGTTCTCCAGGCCGTTGCCGCCTTCCACCAGGGTGGTGCGGGTGGCGTTGAGCAGGGTCGCGTCGAGGCTCTTCTGCGGCAGGCTGACGCTGCGATGGCTGCGGAAGACCGGCATCTGATAGGTCTTGGGGTAGCGCTTGAACAGGGCCAATTGGCCAGGGCTGAGCTTGTCCCGGTACTGCTCGACGTTGTCGGCGGTGATGGTGAACAGCTTCTGCTCCTGGGCGTAGGGGTCTGCCAGGAAGCCGTCGGCATCCATCTTGCCGGTGCTCTCGGGCAGGCCGCCGGTCCAGGCCGGGAGGCTGCCATCGGCGTTGCCGGCGCGCTCGGCGCCCACCGGAGTCAGGTCCTTGCCCAGGCGTGCCGCCTGGTCGCTGGAGACCGCGGCCAATACCGGGCCGGCCAGCAGGCTCAGGGTGAAGCAGCCAATCTGCAACAGGTGGGGATGTTTCATGATTAACCTCTTGAGGGCAGCGGACCTTAGAAACTCACGCCCAGGCTCAGGGCGAGAAAGTCGCGGTCGGTGTTGGTGTTGTAATCGCCACCAAAAAAGTCGGTGTAGCTGATGCTGGCGGTGTACTTGGACATGAAGTCGGCATCCAGGCCGATGCTCAGGGCCTTGTTGCCTTCGTTGAAGGTCGGGCCGTAACCGTCGACATCGTGGGAGAACGACAGGTTGGGCTTGAGGTTGGCCCCGGCGATGGCGTCGTTGAACTCCAGGACGGCCCGCAGGCGGTAACCCCAGGAGTTCTGGGTGTAGAAACCCTTGTCGGTGCACTGGTCCGGGTTGGCCGAATTCAGCGCGCGACAGATGTCGTTGCCGGAGACTCCGAGCAGCGCCGCGTTGCCGGCATGGGCCAGCTCGCCGTTGCCGTAGACGCTGTTGCGGCCAAAGCGCAGGCCCGAACCGTCGCTGTTGTCCAGGCCGCCGATATGGGCGAAGCCGGCTTCTCCCACCAGGGTCAGGCGGTCCCCCCCCAGCACCTGATCGAAGGTCTGGATCGCCGTGAGCTGGGCCTGGGTGTAGGGCATGCTTTTGTAGCCCTGGATACGCGAGCCGTAGGCCGAGCTGGCCCAACCGCTGTCGAAGATCGGCAGGCCGGCGTTGATGGCCGGGTGGGTGGCAGCGGAGCCCAGGGTCGCAGCAGTGGAGACGTCCGTGCTGTTGAGGGACATGGGCATGTTCGGCCGATAGCTGATCTCGCCCGACACCGCGGTGCTGCCGATGTTGGTGGCAAAGCTCAGGCCATAGAGGCGGATGTCTTCCGGGTACTCCAGGTAATAGCGCGCGGTACTGACACCGCCCTGGCCGGCCAGGCCGCCCACCGGGTCGAGGAATGCGCCCTTGCCCACCAGCCAGGCACTTTCCGGGGTCCGGCTGTGGTAGTTGAGGGCATAGAAGCCGAACTCGGTTTCGTTGAGTTCCGGCACCGTCCAGCGCAGGGCTACACCGAACTGGCCGCTGTTGCGCGCATCCTGGTCGTTGAGTCGGGGTACATAGCCGTAGCTGGCGGCGTCGCGGTCGAAGTCACTGCCATTGACGGTCATGCCGAAGTCGCAGCCCTTGGCGGCTACGTCGCCGCCGAAGTAGGTGCCGCAGTTGTCCAGCACGGTCTTCTGCCAGGTCAGTTGGTAGAAGGCTTCCATGGACAGGTTGTCGCTCAGCCCCTGGTTCAGGTAGAGCATGTTGACCGGAATCAGGCCTTCCTTGAGTTCCGAACCGGGGCGGCGCAGGGCGGCCACGTCGGCGGGGTTGATGGCGTTGATCGAGTTGCCGATGAAGGTGCTTTCGCCCCAGCTCACCACCTGCTTGCCGACCCGGACGCTGCCGGGCAGATCGGCGATGCTGTAGTTGTGATAGAGGAAGGCGTCGAGGAATTCCGCTCCCGAGGCGCGGGCGGCGCGATCACGGCCATGATCGTCGATGTCGTAGAGATGCTGATGGCCGTCCTTGAGCTCGAAGTCGTACCAGTACTTGCCGCGGACAAAGACTCCGGTGTCGCCGTAGCTCAGCTCCAGGTCGTGGAGGCCCTTGAAGATCTTGGAGAAGGTTTCGCCCTTGCGAAAGTTCAGCCGACCATCATCCCCGGTGCGGGTGGAGGCGCTGCCGCCGTTGGCTACGCCGATGAATCTCTGGTCGGCATCGCGCATGCCCCAACTGGCGCCGATGGACAGTGACGAATCGAAGCGGCCGCTGATTTCTCCCAGCCGGAAGTCTTCGGCCTGCGCCGGCAAGACCCAGGCCAGGGCCAGGGCAAGGACCAGTGGCTGGGGTTTCAGAGGGGAGGGATACATGGTCCCCGGATTTCTTATTGTCTGCATGCTGCTCTCCGCCTATTACGGGCCGGCACCCTGGGCGGGTGCTGCGCGCTTTCCTTTAGGGCCCCCGCTCGACGGGGTCTGGCGCATGGTAGGGAGCTTTGAGGGTCCTGCCCTCTAGGAAATTCTTATGCCTATAGCCAAAGGTGAGGGGCCAGCCTGGGGCGGGAGGCAAACGCCGGGCAAAAAAAAGCCGCGCGCTCCCGGGGAGCGCGCGGCACTGTTCAACCGCCGAAGGGGCTGGGGTCAGCTCACCACGCGGTAGCACGGCACATAGGCCGCGCCGCCAGGCAGCTTCATGCGGTGCTGCTCGACGAAGGCTTTGAGCAACTGATCCAGGGGCCGCATGATCGCCGGGTCACCGTGGATGCTGTACGGGCCTTTCTGTTCGATCAGGCGGATGCCCTGGTCCTTGACGTTGCCGGCAACGATGCCGGAGAACGCCCGGCGCAGGTTGGCTGCCAGTTCGTGGGGCGCCAAGGCATGGCTCAGTTGCAGGCTGGCCATGTTCTCGTGGGTCGGATCGAAGGGGCGCTGGAAGCCCTCGTCGATTTTCAGCAGCCAGTTGAAGTGGAAGGCGTCGTTGCGTTCGCGGCGGAACTGCTTGACGGTCTTCAGACCTTCGGTCATCTGCCGGGCCACTTCTGCCGGGTTGTCGATGATGATCTGGTAGTGCTTCTGCGCTGCTTCGCCCAGGGTCGCCAGGACAAAGGCGTTGAGCTGCTCCAGGTAGGGCGCTGCGCTCTTGGGACCGGTAAGGATCACCGGGAACGGCAGTTCGTGGTTGTCCGGGTGCATCAGGATGCCCAGCAGGTAGAGGAATTCCTCTGCAGTGCCGGCGCCTCCCGGGAAGATGATGATGCCGTGGCCGACACGGACAAAGGCCTCCAGGCGCTTCTCGATGTCCGGCAGGATCACCAGTTCGTTGACGATGGGGTTCGGCGCTTCGGCGGCGATGATCCCCGGCTCGGTCAGGCCTAGGTAGCGACCGCCGCTCATGCGCTGCTTGGCGTGGGCGATGGTGGCGCCTTTCATCGGGCCCTTCATCACGCCCGGGCCGCAGCCGGTGCAGATGTCCAGCTTGCGCAGGCCCAGCTCGTGGCCGACCTTCTTGGTGTACTTGTATTCCTCGGTATTGATCGAGTGGCCACCCCAGCACACCACCATCTTCGGCTCCACGCCGGGGCGCAGGGTGCGGGCGTTGCGCAGCAGGTGGAAGACGTAGTCGGTGATGCCCTGGGAGCTGTCCAGGTCGATGCGCTGGCTGTCCAGTTCGTTCTCGGTGTAGACGATGTCGCGCAGGGCGCTGAAGAGCATTTCCCGGGTGCTGGCAATCATCTCGCCATCGACGAAGGCGTCGGCCGGTGCGTTCAGCAACTCCAGGCGCACGCCCCGGTCTTGCTGGTGAATGCGCACTTCGAAATCGTGGTAGGCGTCAAGGATGGTCTTGGCGTTGTCGACGTGGGCGCCGGTGTTGAGGATCGCCAGGGCGCACTGGCGGAACAGCGTGTAGATGCTGCCGGAACCGGCGGCGCTGAGTTGTTGCACTTCACGTTGCGAGAGGGTCTCCAGGCTGCCTTTCGGGCTCACCGAAGCATTGATCACTTGTCTTTGCGGCATTAATCCATTTCCTGAAATCGGCGCCACCGCGCCATGTGCGGTCAGTGGCGAAAAAACGGCGGGGCAGTGAACAGAGCCACCGGTACGGGGCTTGGTTTCCAGCGGCAGGGCAAGAAAGCAAACGTCGTCGCGAGATTGTTCGCTGTCTGAATCTACCTCAAGCGGGCCCGCTGTGGCTGGAAAAATGACGATCCGTCACGGTCGCGGTGAATTTTCATCGAGCCTTAGCAGACGCTGGCCCGTGCCGGATCCATCACCGGCGAGGCTGCGGCCAGGGTCAGGCGTTCCTGCAGGGCCGGATAACCCGTGCTCTGGCCCCAGGCGTGTTCGTCCAGGGTCAGGCCGACGATCTGCAGGAATTCGAAGCGTCCGCTAAGCAACTGCCGGGGCCCGGCAAAAGCCGGCGCGGGGATGAACAGCAATGCCTGCAATAGACTGTCGTTGCCGTCGATGGGTTGCCCGGTACGCATGCGGTCCCATTCGCCCAGAGGCTGCTGCTCGCCGAAACGGCCGGCGGCCAGTAGCAGTTGATAGGCGCAGAATTTACGCAGCAGGTGCAGGGCCCAGGGTGACTGTTCGCGGGTTTCCAGCAGCAGTTCCTGGCCCATCCCGGACCAGCCATCGGCTTCGGGTTGCGCATCTTCCCAGGCATTGGACAGCCCTGAAGTGACGTACAGCCAACTGCTGCGCGTGGTAGTAGGCGGTGATTCGAAGACTCCGTGGCTGAGCCAGCGCGGGTCGATTTCGGTCTGACCGAAGACCTCGCTGAACAGCGCCATGTCCAGGGGGTAGATGCCTGGGCCCAGGTCGCCGAACAGCGCTGGGTAGAGTTGTTCTTCACGTTGTGCCCAGGCGGCTTCAAACCATGAAGAGTCGGGGGATTGCAGCATGTGAAAGCGTCCTCGAACAGAAACGGTGGCTCGGCATGAGCCGCCAGAAAATCAGGCAAAGGCCTGGCGCAGCAGTTGCGGCAGAATCTGTCCGGCCTTGCCCACCAGGCTGTATTCCTCTGGCTCAGTACAGGCCTGGGGCTGCGGGTTGATGTGCACCACGCAGGCACCTTGCTGCAGCGCCAGTTGGGGGATCTGCGCCGCCGGTTGCACCAGGCCCGAGGTGCCCACCGACAACAGCAGGTCGCATTCGCCTGCCGCTTTGAACGCCTCCTTGAGGATCTGCGGTGGCAGGGCTTCGCCGAACCACACCACCCCGGGGCGGATCTTGCCATTGCAGCCGGTGCAGCGGGGGGGCTCCAGGCTGCAACCCTGTTCCGGCAATACGAGTTCTGCCAGTTCGCCGCTGAAGGGGCGATTGCAGGCGAAGCACTTGGGGTGGTGCAGGCTGCCGTGCAGGTGCAGCACTGCGGGGCTGCCGGCGCGCTCGTGCAGGTCATCGACATTCTGGGTGATCAGGGTCAGGCGCGGTACGCGTCGGGCCAGTTCGGCAATCGCCAGGTGGGCCGGGTTGGGTCGGGCCTGGAGCACTTTCATGCGGCGCCATTCGTACCAGCCCCAGACCAGCGCCGGGTCCTCGCGAAAGGCTTGGGGCGTGGCCAGCCGCGCCGGGTCGAAGTTCTCCCACAACCCGGTCAGGGCATCACGAAAGGTCGGGATGGCGCTTTCGGCCGAGACGCCGGCACCAGTGAACACCACCAGGTGGCGGGCCTGGGCCAGGCGTTGGGGAGCGAATTCCATGGAGGACCTGTCTGCGTTGTTGCGCTGATATCGGAGTGGCATTATCGCCAGTCGGTTCGGACCTGTCCTAAAAAAACACAGTGCGCGCATCGGGAATGAATTTATCGTCAAGCCGCCGCTCATAACTCTTGTCAGCGGTCTTGTCCGTAGAGTTCTCAAACCCTCAGGGAGTGTTACCCCATGTGCCCAGCCTCGTCCGTTAACCCAGATGCCACCTCCCGCTTGATTCTGGTGGTGGAGGATGAGCCGACGGTGCTGGAGTTCCTGTGCGAGATCCTGGAGGACGAGGGCTTTGTCACTGAAGCCCGAGAGAGCGCCGATCAGGCCTGGGAGTTCTTGCAGGAGGAGGCGACGCAGGTGGCGCTGCTGCTGACTGATATCACCATGCCCGGCCGGCTCAATGGCGCCAGCCTGAGCAACCTGTGCGGTGAGCACTGGCCGTCGTTGCCCGTTGTGGTCATGTCGGGTTTCGAGACCCCCGAGAGTTCCGGGGTGCGTTATCCGGTGTCCTTCATTCGCAAGCCCTGGACCATCGGGCAGATCCTCGACTGCGTGGAAGGCGCGCTGAAATCGGCCCAGGGTTGAGGCGTTGCGCCTCACCCCGGCCAATCGCCGGTGTTACTCCTTGACGCTCATGAACTCCTTGGCCCAGACGATGTAGTCCTCGGGCTGGGTGTAGGTATGAGCCAGTTCGGTGGCACTCAGGTCCGAGGCCTGGGTGAAGATCTGCCGCTGTTCCCGCAGGCAGTCGTAAGTGGCCTTGATCGCGGCGAAGTAGGCGGCGTGGCCGTCCACTGCGATTTTCACCCCCAGCTCCGCCAGGCGCGCATCATCCCGTAGCGCCGGGTTGCCGTAGGTCACCAGCATCAGCGGCACGTTCAGGTGCTCGGAGATCTGTTCCAGTTGCTCGAAATCACGGATGCCGACCATGCAGATGGCGTCGGCGCCGGCGCGCTCGTATTGCTGGGTGCGGCTGATGATTTCCTGCACCGGGAGGATGCCGGCGTTGGTCCGGGCGATGATCGCCAGTTCCGGATCAACCCGGGCTTCCAGGGCGGCGCGGATCTTGCCGACGCCTTCGGCCACCGAAATCAGGTCGGTGGATTTGCGCCCGAACTGGGCGGGCAGCAGGGTGTCTTCGATGGTCAGCGCGGCAATGCCGGCGCGTTCCAGTTCGACCACGGTGCGCATTACGTTCAGCGCGTTGCCGTAGCCATGGTCGGCGTCGGCGATCACCGGCAACTGGGCCACGCGGCCGATGCGGGTGGCCTGTTCGGCGAATTCGCTGAGGGTGATCAGGGCGAAATCGGGGGCCGCCAGCACTTGCAGCGAGGCCACGGAGCCACCCAGGATGCCCACTTCGAAACCCAGGTCGGCGGCGATACGGGCGGACATCGGGTCGAATACGGAAGCGGTGTGGTAGCAGGAGTTTGAAGCGATCAGTTCACGGAAACCGCGGCGCAAATCTTGATGGGAAAGCCTGGACATAACAGCTCCGAGATAGGATCGAGATATCGACCTCGAGGTCGAGTCAAATTTTGCAATCAGTTCCCTTGGCGAGCCGATGGTTGAAAGGCTCACAGCGAAACGTTAGTTGGGCAGATGAAGGTGAACAAAGGGGGGTAGCAAGGCGTCTTTATCCCACTCGGTTGCGCGAACCGGCAGGTTTATTATGCGAGGCCGACATAGCAGGACGAGGCTATCACGCTCCAAGGCCCGAGTTGATGAGGAATTTGCATAGCATTATGCCGGACCGGCATTGGCAATTTTTTTCTAACTGAATATTACAAGTGCCTGCCGAGGGTGGTTCCGGCGCTGGTTGAAGCTGTTCGGGTACTTGTCGAACACTGGCAAATCAACCAAGCTGCCGCGCCTCGAATGGCTGCTTGGCAGCTGCGCAATGGCTTGGTTCAAGGATGCAGGTAATGACGCTCAGGGTGTTGGTGGTCGGTGGTTATGGCAATTTCGGCAGCATCGTCTGCCGCTATCTGATCCATACGCCCGGAGTGCATCTGCTGATTTCCGGGCGTGACCCGCGCAAGCTCGCGGCCAAGGTTCTGGCGCTGCAAGCCGAGGGTGGACAGCCCTGCGAAGGCTGGTGCGGCGATGCCATGGGGCCGCAATGGGCGCCGGCGCTCAAGGCCCTGGACGTGCACTGGGTGATCCATACCGGCGGGCCGTTCCAGGGTCAGTCCTATGCGGTGGCCCAGGGCTGCATCGAGGCCGGAGTCAACTATTGCGACTTGGCCGACTGCCGTCAGTTCGTGCGCGGCATTGGCACTTTAGATGAGGCGGCCCGGGCCGCAGGGGTGACGCTGCTCAGCGGTTGCAGTTCGGTGCCGACTCTGTCGGCGGCGATCATCGATGAGCACCGTGAGCGTTTTTCCCGTATCGATCGGATCGAGCACGGTATTTCCTCGTCGGCGAAAATGCCCGGCCTGTCCACCATCCAGGGCGTGCTGGCCTACGCCGGTCGGCCGATCCTGCAACTCAAGGACGGCCTGCCGCTCCCGGTGATCGGCTGGCAGGGGCTGACCTTGCGTAAATTGCCCAGGTTGGGGACGCGGCTGGTGGCCAACGTCGATGTGCCGGACCTGGACCTGTTCGCCGAGCGTTATGGCGCCCATACCCTGAGCTTCAAGGCCGGTGCCGGGCTGAAGATTGCCGGGCTGGCCAACGCCCTGCTGGCCCAGGCGGTGAAGCTCGGGCTGATCGCCGACCCGGCGCCCTGGGCGGCGCGCCTGCATCGCTGCGGCACCTGGTTCGAAGGTTGCGGTGATGGCCTCAGCGCCATGTACGTCGATGTTCACGGCCTGGGCCAGGATGGCCAGCCGCTGTCGATGTACGCGCAGTTGACCGCCACCCACGACCATGGCCCGGAGATCCCCAGCTGCGCCGCGGTGGCCGTGGTGCACAAGCTGCTCGCCGGCCATGTGCCGGCCCCGGGGGCACGCTCCAGTGCCGGCGAGGTCAGTGTCGAGGAGTACCTGCGGGCGATCGACGACGCGGATCACCTGCAGATGCAGGTGAGTTTCTCGCGCCCGCCGGTTTAACGCCGTCTTACCACAGCAGGGGCTTGGTGAAGTCCTTCCAGAACAGCCAGCGCTGCAGTTCGTGGTGCTCGCCGGTGCCGATCTGCCAGTCCGGTCGTCCGCCATCCAGGGCGATCTTGACGATGATCCCGGCATAAGTCGCGGCCACCAGGGTCTTGCCATCGGGGCTGATGTCCATGGCGGTCAGGGTCGAGCCGATGTAGTGCTGCCAGCGCTCCTCGCCGGTTTCACTGACGGCTCGCAGGTAACCGTAGGCATCGCCGATGATGAATTCGTCGCCCCGTGAAGCAGCGGCATACACCCGGGCGCCTTCCTGCAGCACCGGGGTGCGCGGGTCGTCGCTATAGAAGTCAGTGCTCAGCCCCGGCAGGTCGGCGACCGCCACCCCCAGGCTGGCGCCGCCATAGAAGTGGCAGGCGTTGAGCAGCAGGCGGTCGCCGACCTGGTTGAAGTGAGCGAAGTGCGGGTACTCGCTGGCAGGGCCGATCTGCGCGACCTGCTGCAACCTAGCATCGAACACCAGGTGCATCCCGCTTTGCTCGCCCACGGCGATCCATTGGCCATCGGGCGACACCGCGCCATGTTCCATGCTCAGGCCCATGCTCAGGTCCTCGGCGGCGACGCCTTCGTCCAGGTCCTGCTGGATGTCCTCAAGGCTGCGCAGCAGGCGGGTGGCGCCATCGGCAGCCAGGACGAAGATGCCGTCGGCACTCACCAGTAGCACCCGGCCCCCGTCGGGGAAGGGGATCAGGCTGGTGGGAGAGGGGCGCCCGGTGTCTTCAAGCTCCAGGCCTGCAGGCAGGCCGGCATGAGGGGCGGGCCAGGGAAAGCTTGCCACCTGAGGCCCGTTCCAGCCGTCGGTGACCTGGATGCCATCGGCCCGGCCCCAGGCGAAGTAACGCCGCTGGGGGCACATGCCGAAGCACTCCACTTGCTCCAGGGTCTCGATCCGCGCGTCGTCGATATGCACCACGAAGCCGGCCTCGAAGGGCGCGCCGATGCGTGCCAGCAGGCTGCCGTCCGGCAACAGGGCCAGGGTCGGAATCATCCGTCCCTGGCTTTCCAGGCGCGGCGACAGTGGGAAGTGTGCCGGTGGCCAGTCCTGGCGAAAGGCCTGGCGCTGCGCTGCGTCGTAGGGGCCTTGGTTGCTCGCTTGCAGAGCCGCCTGCCAGTCTTCCAACAGATGCTCGGTATCGGGCATGTTCGGCTCCTTCAAGCCCTTCCAGCCCTCGCGGGTGCCGGTTTCGACATAGTGGTTGATGTCGCGGGCATAGGTCAGCACGGCTTTTTGCCATTGCTCTTGCGGGGAGAGGTTCGAATTCGACTGGGACATGCGCGCAGGACTCCTTGTGGCGCTGGAAAAGGCGTAACAGACCGGGGATGGACCGGAAAAGCGCGCAGTTTATCCCTTGGGCCCGGTCTTTTTACAAGTTTCCCCTGCGCTACTGTTCAAGGTGCGTAGGTGCTGACCCGATTGCGCCCGGCGTGCTTGGAGGCGTACAGCGCCTGGTCCGCCCACTCGATCAGGCAGCGGTGGTCCCGGGCCGGGCGATCGAGGCAGGCGATGCCCAGGCTGATGGTGAAGGCAATGGCCTGGCCGTTGTGGATCACCTCTTGTTCTTGCACCGATTGGCGCAGGCGTTCGGCCAGGGTGTGGGCGCCGGCCAGATCGGTGTGGGGCAGGAGGATGGCGAACTCTTCGCCGCCATAACGCCCGGCCACATCGCTGTCGCGCACATGCTCGTGGATCAGCTGCGACACGCGTTTGATCACGGCATCGCCGGCCTGGTGCCCGTAGCGATCGTTGATCGACTTGAAGTGGTCGATGTCCAGCATCAGCAGGGCAATGGCGTTGCCGTGGCGGCTGTATTCGAACGCCAGGCGCTGTTCCCAGTGACCACGGTTGAACAACTGGGTCAGGTGATCGACGCGTGACAGGTGCTGCAACTGCTGGTTGGCCTTCTGCAGCGCCAGGCTGTTGATCGCCACGTCGGTGAGGTCGTAGATCACCAGGCAGACATGATGGATCTCGCTGTTGGAGGAGCGCAGTGGCAGCAACGTGGTGTTCTGGTACATGAACTCGCCCTGGCCGGTGATTGGCTGGTAATTGTTGAAGTGCACCAGATACGGCCGCTGCTTCCAGATGGTGAAGGCCGGCGTGCCCAGGGCCACCACACGCCCGACCTTGCGGCTGAACCAGGGCCGCTCCACCTCAGGGAACAGTTCGAAGAACGATTGATCGATGGCCTGCTTGGACGGCACCCCGGAGCGGTTCTCCATAAAGCTGTTCCACACCTGGACCCGGCACTCCAGATCGAGCACCACTATCCCCACATCGATGCTCTGGACCACCGCCAGCAACCAGTGCAGTTCACTGAAATCCATTCGTTTGGGCATGGCTCAATTCATCAGGTAGGCGAGTTTCTGTTCCAGCAAGGCCATGGAGCCCTCAGTGAACAACAGCAACAGGTCGAAGTGGATGTTCTGTTCTTCCAGGCTGTAGCTGATCTCCACCGCTTGGGTCTTGTTCCAGCGTTGCTGGTTGAGCACGATCAATTCGTCGATGGTGGTGTGTTCGCCCAGCACCTGGGGATGGCCCACGGAAAAGAACACATCCAACTGGTTGGCAATGCTGCTCAAGCAGGCACCGATCAACACGCTGGACAGGTCGATCAGCACTTCCATTTCCTGATAGGGGTCGGTGCCCTGTTCCATCAACTGGGCGATGTCGGCCACTTCCGAGTCGTAGAACATCAGCAGTGCTTCGCCGGCAATGCCGCTGCCGATATAGCTCTGGCAGATGGCGGTCAGCTGCCGGGCGCGATTGGCATCGGCCAGGAGCATCTGCAGTTCGCCGGCCTCCAGCACATTGACGTGAGGGATCGGCAGGTGCACGAACACATCCAGGACCTTGGCGATCAGCGCCGCCGCGTAGCCCATGGAGACATTGACGGTTTCTCGGAACGCGTCGCGAAAGGTCACCAGGGGCGGCGGCGACAGGGCGGCAGCAGGGAGCGCCCCCGGGCTGTCCAGCAGCTGCAGTTCGTTGAGCAGTGCACGCAACTGCTGGGGATCGAAGGGCTTCTTGAGGAAGGCTCGGGCCCCCAGTTCGCGGGTACGACGTACCGCTTCCTCCTGGACGTCCCCGGAGATGACGATGATCTGCGCGTCGATGCCTTCTTCCTGCACCGCGCTCAAGACCTGATAACCGTCCATGACCGGCATGGTCAGGTCCAGCAACGCCACCTTGCCCAGCCCCCGACGCAGGGCTTCCAGGCCTTCGCGGCCGTTGCAGGCCTGGGTCACGGACACCCGCCACTCGCTGGGCAAGGTCCGTAGCACCTGCTTGCGGGCCATGCTCGAGTCATCGCAGACGAGAAGAGGGATCATCGGGATCGGACGCTCATTCGAAAAAATCCGCAGCTGGATAACGTTCAGGAATGTAACGAGTTGCCGCGCAATAAGGGTGTTGTAACGGGCTGTCCGTGCCGCGCCGCACTATAGTTCGGTCGGCAATGGAAGAACAAGTAGGCGTTCATTGAGTTATTTGTTCCAGATCATTGTTCAGTGCATTCAACTGCAGAGCGACTTGCAACTTTCGACTGATATCGGTCTGCGTCCTGATGCGTTGTTCTGTTTGTATTGCTGGGTGAATTCATCGAGATGCTGGAGGGGCGAAAGTCCCGAGATAGAAAGGGTTGTTCATGGTGAACGGGCAATTGCGCCTGTTTTCTGGCGTTTGAAAAATGACACTTTGCAAACAACTTTAAAGTTCTGCCGTTCGATACGGTTGATGTACGAGTTGCTCAGGGAAGATTGTATGAAAGACGCCATATTCTGGTGCCGAGGGAAGGGAGGGTGAAAGTTTCAGGGAACCTCTGCTGCGATATTCCGTACAGCCCGCTTATATGCAACAAAACCTTACCGCGAGATGCATTCCGATGACCGCTGAAAGCTCTGTATCCCTTGTTTTCCAACGCCTGTGGACTACGAGGCGCAGGCCCGGCCAGCCGGACAAAAAAATGTCAGATTTTGAGTCCCGGCCTGGACCTTTTCCCGCAATGCGCAATCATTACTGCGTGGAAAACATAAGGAGAGACGCATGTTCATTCGGTCATTGACCCTCGCTACTCTGCTCGCTGTCGCTGGTCCGGTCCTGGCGGCCGACAACGACGGCCCATTGGCTCAGGACCTGGGCAAGTCACGGCCATTGATCGTGATCGCCCCCAGCACCGTGGACCCGACCCTGGTGAGCCTGAAGAAGTCCCTGGAAGAGCCGGCCACCCGTCAAGCCTTCAACGAACGCAACATGGTCCTTTACACGGTGATCAACACCATCGGCCAGCGCGATGGCAAGGACATCGATCCGCAATCCACCATGGCCCTGATCCGCAGCCTCAAGCTGGGGGCGGGGGCCCAGACCAAGGTGATCCTGGTGGGCAAGGACGGCGAGAAAAAGCTCGAGCACTCAGGGGCCATCGAGCTCAAGGAAGTCTTCGGCGCGGTCGACCAGTTGCCGGCGGCGGAGAAGCAGGCCGCGGCCCCAGCGCCGGCCCCCGAGCCGGAAGCCAAACCGGCCAGTGCCAAGGCCGGCAAGGCGGCCAAGCCTGCGGCGGCGCCCAAGGCGCTGGACGACTGAAATGCATAGCCGGCCAGCCCGGGGCAGGTGCTGAGCGCCGCGGAACTTGCCCAGCGTCATCGCGTCAGCCTTGGCGCGGTTACAGCGTTTCGAGGGTCTGGCGCAGCCCGTCGACGATCATCTCCACTTCCGCCGCATCGATCACCAGAGGTGGCAGCAGGCGGATGGTCGTGCCCCGGGTGACATTGATCAGCAGGCCATGATCACGGGCGGCGATCTGCACCAACTGCCGGGCCGGCTGCCCCAGCTCGATACCCACCATCAGCCCCAGTCCGCGAATTTCCCGCACTGCCGGATGCCCCGCAAGCGCCTCCCGCAGCCGACCTAGCAGCTGGGCGCCGCGCTGCTCGGCGTTGCTCAGCAACTGCTGTTCCTCGATGATGTCCAGCACGGTGCAGGCCGCCCGGCAGGCCAGGGGATTGCCGCCGAACGTACTGCCATGGCTGCCTGGGGTGAACAGTTCGGCGGCCTTGCCCCGGGCCAGGCAGGCACCGATGGGAATGCCGTTGCCCAGGCCCTTGGCCAGGGTCATCACGTCCGGCACCACGCCCTCGTGCTGGCACGCGAACCAGCGCCCGGTACGACCGATGCCGCTCTGGATCTCGTCGAGCATCAGCAGCCAGTTGCGCCGGGTGCACAGCTCACGCACGGCCTTGAGGTAGCCGGGCGCAGCCAGCTGGATGCCGCCTTCACCCTGGATCGGCTCCATCAGCACCGCACTGATGCGCGGACCGTGCTGGGCAGCCAGCGACTCCAGGGCGGCCAGATCGCCGAACGGCACCTTGAGAAAACCTTCCGGTAACTGGCCATAACCCAGGCGCACTGCCGGGCCATCGCTGGCGGAAAGGGTGGCCAGGGTACGGCCGTGGAAAGCGTTGTGCATGACCACCACCAGGGGCTGTTCGATGCCCTTGTGCCAAGCGTGAAGGCGCGCCAGCTTGAGCGCGGTTTCATTGGCCTCGGCCCCGGAATTGTTGAAGAACGCCCGCTCCATGCCACTCAGCTGGGTCAGTTTGGCGGCCAGTTGCTGCTGCCAGTGGATGTCATAGAGATTGGAACTGTGTAGCAGCAGGCCGGCCTGTTCGCGGATGGCGCTGACCAGGCGCGGATGAGAGTGGCCGATACCGGTCACCGCGACTCCGGCGATGGCGTCCAGGTACTCACGCCCGCTCTGGTCCCAGAGGCGGCTGCCCAGGCCCTTGCAGAAGCTCAGGGCAAGGGGCTGGTAGGTGCTCATCAGGCAGGCGGCGGTCATGGCGGGCGACTCCATCTCAGGGGGTGTGCTGCCAGTATCGTTAGCCATTCAGGCTAGATAAACTCGCCATTTCTTTAATCATCTTGAAGTCAGGGTTGATAATGGATCTGTTCCAGGCGATGTCGGTGTACGTCAAGGTGGTGGAAGCGGGAAACATGACCGCCGCTGCCCGGGAATGCGGCATGTCCACCACCATGGTGGGCAATCACCTGCGTGCCCTGGAGCAGCGCCTCGGGGTGCGCCTGCTCAATCGCACGACGCGCCGCCAGCGCCTCACCGAGTTCGGCACCGAGTACTACCAGCGCTGCCTGGCGGTGCTGGGCCTGGTAGCGGACTCCGAGCGCCTGGCGGAGCAGGCCCAGGGCGAGCCCTCCGGCACCTTGCGCATCACCGCGCCGCTGACCTTCGGCACCGAGCGCCTGGCGCCGGCCTTGAGCGAGTTCCAGCAGCGCTGTCCCCTGGTCAAGGTGGAGCTGACCCTGGCCAATCAGCGTTTCGACTTGAGCGACGGCGCCTTCGATGTGGCCGTGCGCCTGGGCAACCTGGATAACTCCTCGCTGATTGCCCGGCCGCTGCAGGATTACACCCTGACCATCTGCGCCGCTCCGGAGTACCTGGAGCGTTGCGGCACCCCGCAGGTTCCCGAGGATCTGCAGCAGCACAACTGCCTGGCATTTGCCTACCCAGCCGGTGACGAGTGGAGCTCCACCGCCACGCAATGGCCGTTGCGCGGGCCCGAGGGGGATGTGCTGGTTCCGGTGTCCGGCTCGCTGCTGACCAACACGTCGTCCGGCCTGCACCGGGCGGCGCGGGGTGGGCTGGGGCTGGTGATGATGCCCGATGCGCTGGTGGAGGAAGACCTGCAGCAGGGCCGTCTGGTGCCGGTGCTGCAGGATTATCAGTTGCCCTTCCGGACGATGCATCTGCTCTATGCCCAGGACCGCTATCGCTTGCCCAAGCTGCGCAGCTTTGTCGACTTCGCCCTCGAGAAGTGGGGGCGTCAGGCTGACTCGCTGGCCAGCAGCATCATCGCTGCCGACAGGGTGTGACCGTCGGTGATCTGGCCGGCAGCGACCATCGCCAGCAACTCCTGGCGGCTGACCCACAGCAGGTGGTCCACCTCGCCATCGGTGGCGGTGGTCTGCTGTTCAGCGATCTCCACCTGACACACCGCCACCGCGCTGGCGATCAGCGAGGTGTTGCTGTGCAGCAAGCCCAGTTGGCGGACTTGCGATGCCTGCCAGCCGGTCTCTTCCAGCAGTTCCCGGGCCGCCGCGTCACAGGCGCTTTCCCCGGCATCGATGGCGCCCCGGGGAAACTCGATGGACTGGCCGCCAATGGCTCGGCGCTTGAGGTCCACCAGCATCAGCCGGCCATCGGCCAGGGTCGGTACGGCCACCACGCCGTTCACCGCCTGGGCTTCCTTGATGATGAAGTAGCCGTTTTCGCGGACCACCTTGAAGTACGGGGTTTCCAGCAGGCACTGGCTTTCGATGACGGAACTCATGGGCGGTACTACTCCAGAAAACAACGATCGAACAGGTACAACTCGGTGGGCTTGAGGGTTTCCACTGTGGCCTGAGGGCGGCCGCCATCCCCGCTTTTCTTGCGTCCGGTTTCCTGCAGGTAGCCGGCTTCGCTCATCTTCAGCAGGCGCTGGCGAATGCTGGTCTTGAGCACTGGCCGTTGCAGCACCAGGGAGAAGATGCTCACCGCCTCCGGGGCGCTGAACTCGTTGCCGAGAAACATCAGCGGCAGGCTGCTGTACAGGGACTTGGAAAACAGCCGCTCTTGCACCTGGGCCACCAGCGCGTTGTGGTCGAAGGGCAGCTTGAAGGCGCCGCTGGCGACCTCGCCCAGAGCAAAGAACCCCTGATGCGCAGCGGGCTCCACCGGCTCGCTGACGATCCCCAGGTAGAAGGTCGAGGACGACCAGCAGCGCGGGTCGCGAAAGGCGTCGCCTACGGTGCCCACCTGTTCCAGCCAGGCCAGGGGCATGTCCACCTTGCTTGAACGGCGCAGGCGTTCCACTGCGTCATTCAGGCTGCGGTCCTCGACATCGCCGTTGACCACGATGCCCGGCAGCGCCCAGTGCCCGGTGAAAGGCTCGCTGTCGCGTTGATGGAGAAGGATTTCCAGCTCGCAGCGCTCGCGGTTGTAGCGCAGCAGGCACAGGTCGATGGTGTGCAAGTAGGCGCTGGGGAGGGTGGTGCGGTCGTGCATATCAACTTCCGTGGACGGCGTAGAGGCCGTAGTTTAGCGGATTCATGCCCGGTGCCAGCCATTGGCTGGGCGGTGTTTCGCCCCGGGCCAGGCACTGGCGCAATACGCTGCTACGGACCCCGGGCTGTTCCTCGATGCAGAGGATGGAAAAGCGTTGCAGCAATTCCTCGCCGCGGTGGAACCTGGGCAACCGACAAGCGACGTCTTCACCCACCACCAGGGCGATGCGCTTGCCGTCCAGGGCCAGGTCGTCGGCCAGGCGTTGCAGCAGGGTGAAGCTGTAGACCGGACCCGGATCGGCCAGGGCCAGTTGGCGCTCCAGGCGGCTGACCGCCAGCTCGGCCTGGCACTCTGGCTGCAGGTGCGTGGTGATCGTCTGCAACCAGCTGGCCCGTTGCTCGAAATCGGCCATGCGCTTGCCATCCGGATGGCAAAAGCTCGGGACTACTAGTACCCGGCGGGCGTGGCGAGCGGCTTCGAGCATCACCTGGGCGTGTCCGGCGTGGGGCGGGTTGAAGGCGCCGCCATAGAGGGCCAGTTCAAACATCTGCTTTTCCTCGTTAGGTACATGACGTGTACCTTAGCATCGCTTTTGTCGGCGGAGAATCTACTTTTTCAGCTTATTTGTTCGGTTTGATTGAAGTCCGATTGAGAAAAATAAAATCCAAAGAGGGCTTGCCATGAAAGTACATGACATGTACTTTGTGCTCCATGCAGAGGAGAGACCCAGCATGAACAGCCAAACGATGAAGACCGCTTCCTTCGATGTCGATGCACAAAAGAGCTTTACCCCGCTGTGCCCGGACGAGTTGCCCGTGACCGAAGGCGATCGCATCGGCGGCGAGCTGAATTTCATGGCGACCCTGGCCAGCCTGCGCATCGGCAGCAAGGACGCCCACAGTCCCCGAGCCCCCTGGGTGGTGGCCGGGCACGACCAGATGCTCCAGCCCACTGGCCTGGCGCACGCCGACCTGACCTGGGTCAGCCACTGCGTGCCGGGCACCGAGGGTTTTACCCTGCTGGACGAGCTGCCCACGCCTTATGACTACGACTACTTCGTGTGGAAGGGTGTGGAACCGGACCTGCACCCCTATGGCGCCTGCTACCACGACTTGCACGGCAAGCTCTCCACCGGCGCCATCGAGTACCTCAACAGCCAGGGCGTGGAGCAGGTCATCGTCGGCGGCCTGGCCCTGGATTTCTGCGTCAAGACCACCGCCCTGCAACTGGCCGCCGCCGGCTTCAAGGTGATCATTCACCTGCCGGCCTGTCGCGCCATCAGCGCCGAGGGTGCTACCCAGGCGATCGACGATATGCAACGAGCGGGCATCGCGGTTGCCGCGACCCGCGAAGAAACCGCCAGACTGGCCAAGGCTTGAGGAGTCATCATGGAAAGTGCATTCGACCGTAACAACGGCGTGATTCAGAGCCTGCTGGACACCGACTACTACACCTTCACCATGATGCAGGCGGTGCTGCACCAGCACCCCAATGTCGATGTGGAGTACCAGTTCATCGTTCGCTCCAAAGAGTCCCTGGTGCACCTGATCCCCGAGATCCGCCAGGAACTGGAAAAGCTCGCCGGCCTGCAGATGCGCGAAGGCGAACAGCGCTTTTTGTTCAACAAGCGTTTTCGTGAGTACCTGACCCCGGACTTCGAGCAGTTTCTCGGTCTGTTCCGCTTCAACCTGCGCTACATCCACGTGGCGGCGGTCGACGGCCAACTGAGCATTCGCGTCCGCGGCCCGATGTTGCACTGCATCATGTTCGAGCAGCCGGTGCTGGCCATGGTCAGCGAATTGCGCAACCGCGATAAGTACCCCGAAGTGGAGCTTGAGGATGTCACTCGCCGGCTCTATCAGAAGTTTGAATGGCTGGAGAAAAACGCCAGTCGCGACGAGCTTGCCGAGTTCCGCGTCTCGGATTTTTCCACCCGCCGGCGCCTGTCGTTCAAGGCCCAGCGCGAAGTGGTGAAGATCATGCGCAGCGATTTCCCCGGGGTCTTTGTCGGCACCAGCAATGCGCACCTGGCCTACGAGTTCGACCTGCCGCTGATCGGCACCATGGCCCACCAATGGCTGATGGTGCACCAGCAACTGGGGCGGCTGCGCGAGAGCCAGAATGCGGCCCTGGAGAATTGGGTGCACGAGTATCGCGGACGCCTCGGCATCGCCCTGACCGACTGCATCAGCACCGATTTTTTCCTCAAGGATTTCGACCTGTACTTCGCCAAGCTCTACGACGGCCTGCGCCAGGATTCCGGGGACCCGATCCTCTGGGCCGACAAGGTCCTGGCCCGCTACCGTGAGCTGGGCATCGATCCTCGGACCAAGGACCTGATGTTCTCCGATGGCCTGAACTTCGAGAAATGCCTGCCGATCCTGCGCCACGTGCGTGGCCAGGCCCGGTTCGGTTTTGGCATGGGCACCAGCCTGGCCTGCGATGTCGAAGGTGTCGAGCCGCTGAGCATCGTGATGAAGCTGGTGCGAGTCCACGGTGAACCGGTGGTGAAGTTCTCCGACGACCCGATCAAGAACGTCTGCGAAGACCCGTCGTTCCTTCGGTACGCCGCCCAGGTGTTCAACGTCAACCTTGCCAACTCGCCTCTGGAGGCCTGATATGAGCAGTCCAACCCAAGAACGCATTGCCCGGGAACTGGGCATCGACCGGCAACTGGTGCCTGGTGGCGAAGCCCTGGAAATCGCCCGGCGAGTGGCCTTCATCCAGCAAGTGCTGCGCGAGTCCGGCTGCACGACCCTGGTGCTGGGCATCAGTGGCGGAGTCGACTCCCTGACGGCCGGCCGCTTGTGTCAACTGGCGGTGGAGCAACTGCGCGGGGCAGGGCAGGAGGCGCGATTTATCGCCATGCGCCTGCCCTATAAAAGCCAGGCGGATGAAAGCGATGCCCAGGCGTCCCTGGACTTCATTCGCCCGGATAGCATCAGCACCTGCAACATTGCCGACAGCGTCGATGGAATGATGAATCAGCTGCGGATCGAAGGCTTGCAGCCCTCGGCGGCCCTCAGCGATTTCGCCAAGGGCAACGTCAAGGCCCGGGCGCGGATGATCGCTCAGTACGCCGTGGCCAACTTCAGCAACGGCCTGGTGGTGGGCACCGACCACGGCGCTGAAGCCCTGATGGGCTTCTTCACCAAATACGGCGACGGCGCCTGCGACCTGGCCCCGTTGTCGGGCCTGACCAAGACCCAGGTGCGGCTGCTGGCCGATGCCCTCGGCGCTCCCGCCCAACTGGTGCACAAGGCGCCCACGGCGGACCTGGAAGAACTGGCCCCGGGCAAGTTGGACGAAACGGCTTACGGCTGCAGCTACGAAGAAATCGATGCCTACCTGATGGGCGAGCCCGTCACCGACGCGGTGCGTCACCTGATCGAGCGTGCCTACCTGCGCACTGCTCACAAACGCGCCTTGCCACGGACCCCCGCGACAGCCGGCCTCTAGCAACGGACTTGCGTTGTCCGTCGGATCGCCTTCGCCGGCAAGCCGGCTCCTACAGACCGCGCCACCCCGAATACCGTAGGAGCTGGCTTGCCAGCGAAGGGGCCCGTACGATCGCCTTCGCCGGCAAGCCGGCTCCTACAGACCGCGCCACCCTGAATACCGTAGGAGCTGGCTTGCCAGCGAAAGGGCCCGTACGATCGCCTTCGCCGGCAAGCCGGCTCCTACAGACCGCGCCACCCCGAATACCGTAGGAGCTGGCTTGCCAGCGAAGAGGCCCGCAGAGTCATCGCCATTCGCCGGCGGTCAGAGTCAGCGGTTTTCGCCTCCATGCCACCAGCGGGGGCGCTGGCCCTTGAACGAATGGCGGGTCGGTGCCAGTGCCTTGCGGTTGTTGCTGTCGAAGGCACCCAGCAGCAAGGCAACGGTCGGCTCATCATCGATGGCCCCCAATGAACTGCCGCACTGTGGGCAGAACGCCCTGCTGGAATAGTCCGATGACCTGAAAGTCGCCGGTGCGCCGCCAGGGCCAGTCCAGGTCACCCGTTCCCGGGGGAATTCGACCCACGCCAGCGTCAGCGCGCCGCTGTGGCGCTGGCACAGTTTGCACGAGCAGGTATGGGGATTGGCGGCAGGCCCCCGGGCCTCGAAGCGAATCTGCCCGCACAGGCAGCCGCCCTGGTACAGGCTGGCAGTCATCAGCGTGGGTTCTCCTGAGGAATCAAACGGTCCTTTTCCAAGTCATGCAGCAGCTCATCGAGCATCTCTCTGCGGCTTTCGATCTGCACCGGCGGAACATACCAGGCCGCCACACTATAGCCTTCACGACGGTAGTCGTAGGTCTTGAGCAGTTGGCCGTCCTTGAGCAGGCTGCCGCGCAAGTTGCTCTGGTAGGAGTAGGGCAGGGGGAAGGTCAGCAGGGTGATGGCATTCAGCGCGCCAAGCAACCCCGCGCTCTTGCCGCCTGGCTCGCTGATCAGCAGGCGGTAGCCGCTGCGGCTGTAGCCACCATCGAGAAAGGAGAAGGCTCCGGTTTGACGCAGGGCGGCGATGGTTTCCCGTTGCTCCTGTTCGTCGAAGCGACTTTTCACCGGGCCCAGGTCCAGGGTCAGCGGTACATAGGGATGTTGACTGCGGTAGTCCAGCGGCGCCATTTGGGTGCCACAACCGGTGATGGTCAGTGCGCCGCACAGCAGGGCAGTCAAACCTATGGGGTTCATTGGGCCTGACTCGCGCTTGGCAACAGTTGATCCTGACGCAGGTCGCCGGCAAAGGCGCGGGCGATGCGCTGGATATTCTGCTCTTGCATTTCACCGCCCTGATCCAGCAGCCAGGTGTATTTATGCGTCAGGTTGCGATAGCTGTAGCGCTTGAGGAGCTTGCCCTCGTGCAGCAGGCTGATGTCGGTGTGGGTGTCGATGCCATTGGAGAGCGGCATCAGGAACAGAGTGGCGGCACTGAGGAAGATCAACGGCATTGGCGGCATGTCCCGCTCGGACTTGAACTGAATGCGGGCGCTGTAGTCGCCAGCTTGTCCGGCGCCGGTCTGGACATCTGCGAACACCCCGGTGGCACGCAAGGCGTTACGAAACTCAGCGGCGCGTAATGGGTCATCGACCATCACATGCAGGGGCATCAAATAGGCTTGGCCATCCGTCAGCGGACGGTCCGGCAAGGTGTCGGTTGCCGTGCAGCCCGCGAGCAGCAGGAGGGCGCAAAGGGTCAGGCAGGATTTCATGGATGAATCTCCGCAGTAGCGTTGGCTGGGCTGGTTTGCTTGTCGACGGGAAGGATGAAGGGCTTGGCCTTGTCCAGATCCAGCGGCATCCATTGCAGGTCCGGCAGCCCCGGCACCTGGCGCTGGGCAATCACGGCGTCACGGGGCATTTGATTGCTCCAGGCAAAGAAGCACTGGGTCACTTGGCTGCAGACCGAGCGAAACTCGCCGATGTAATACGCCTTGCCTGCCTCCAGGCGCAGCGGCAGTACGAACTCTTCGCGCGCTTCCTGGGATTGCAGGCGTGAGCCGAGCCCCGGGGTGTAGACCATGGACCAGAACTGGAAGTTGTAGAACTCGTAATCACCCGGTTTGAGCGGCATGACAAATACACTGCCGGCGGCGCGGGGTTCATGGATGTCCTCAGGCGTTGGTCGTGGGTCGCCCTCCCAGAGTGCCGCGGCGCCATTGATTGAGCCGCGTTTGCGAATCAGCAGGCGCAGGTTGGTGGCGGCACCGCCGCCGCCCAGGTACTGCGGGCCAATAGCGCCCACCAGATAGGTCGTGGGTTCGTTGGCTGCGGGTTGCAGAGGGGCGCTGACGATGGCGGCGGGTTGGCTGATGCAGCCAGAAACAATGCTGGTGGCCAGCAGCAAGGACGAAGCCTTGATTACGCGGAACATGGGGAACCCTGAAAGTGACTTTGGACAAGGCGCAGGCAGGGAGGCATGAGTGTCTGTACATGGCCTTCCCTGGCGCAGCTCGTGAGCGGCGCGATGGTACGAGAACCTTAGGGCTTTGTGTAGCGCGTTACCCGGAATGACCTGCCCGGCGGCGCTATTGACCGAACCCCGGCGCTGCCTCTTCGACCTTTCTTTTGTACTGCACCTTGGCCTGGTCGGGGTTGCAGGACAGCAGGGCATCGACCTGGACAAAGCCCTTGCGCAGCACCAGCCTTGCTCGCCACTGATTGCCGCACGCACCAAAGAGCCCGGCGCTGAGCAGCCAGCCCAGGGCGAACCAAGGGTAGCCGGCGCCTGTATCGGGGATCAGCAGGGTCAGGCCCAGGGCGGCCAGGGTGAGGACGGTTACCCCGTGCAGGCCGGCGCAGAACGACCAGAGCACGGTGAAAAAGCACGCGGCAAAATTGAAACCCAGGGCCACCGCCTCCAGTTCGCCCTGGGGGTTGCGGTAGAGGCGGTACAGGCGTGTCTGCTGCTCCTTGAGGTGCTGTTTGATCCGTCTCTCACGCTTGGCAACCTGGATTTTCTCCTCGGCGCTGAGGTCGCTGTCATCGAAGATTTCCTGGAAGGTTTCTTCCAGCAGGTAATAGCCGGTGTAGTCGCTGCAGCGGCCGATGAGGTACAGGGCGTCGACGCGATAGCGGCGGTTGAGCTTCAACTGGGTATCACCACTGAAGAAGCTGTTGGCCGAGGTCTGGATGTGCAGGCAATGCTTGCCAAAGCTGTATTCGATATAGGGCTTGCCGGCAGTCTGAACCCGGCGGCGGTCAAAGTAGCCTTCCAGTTGCTCCACCTTCACTCCCGTGACGTCAGCCCTGGGTTGCGCCTGGGCGTTGAGCCACTTGGCGGTGCACCAGCCACCGACCATCAGGCAGAGGAAGCCGCACAGGATGACCTTGGCGAACAGCGGGCCATCCAGCAGGCCGATGAGGATGAGGCAGGGGAGCAACACAATGCCCGACAGGATGCAGGTGGTTTCAACATCAGCCTTCCAGGCGCGGGTCAGGTCTTGATTGATACGGTCGATTCTTTCCTGGTCGAGGACTCGGATAACGGCGGTCTCGCTGGGCCCAAGCCTCGGGCTTGGTCGGGTCTGGACAAGACGAAGCACAGGGACCGCCCGCGGGTTCGGGGCGGTCCATGCCTTCGAGGGGCGGGCAGACTACTGAACAAAGGGCCGGCTCATCAAGCTTTGCCGGCGCCTGGGTTGGCGCCCGACTCGCGCCGGGTCCTCAGCGCAGTTTCTCCAGCATCTGGTAGTACCACATGCCTGCCGCCAGCATCGGGTTGCCCAACTGGTCGCCAAAGGGCACGCGGATGTGCTGGCAGGCGGCGAAGGTGTCGTAGTGGCCGAGGTGGCCGGTCAGGGCCTCGGCCATGATCTCGCCCATGATGTGGCTGGTGGCCACGCCGTGCCCGGAGTAGCCCTGGCAGTACCAGACGTTGTCCGAGAGCTTGCCCAGTTGCGGGATGCGGTTGATCACGATGCCCATGGCGCAGCTCCACTGGAAGTCGATGGCCACGCCCTTGAGCGCCGGGAAGGTGCGCTCGATGCAGGGACGCAGTTCGCCGGCGATGTCCCGCGAGTCCTTGCCGCTGTAGTTGGCGCCGCCGCCGAACAGCAGGCGGCCGTCGGCGGTCATGCGGTAGTAGTCGAGCACGAAGCGACAGTCGTAGACCGCCAGGTCCTCGGGGTTGAGGCGCTTGGCCAACTCGCCCAACGGCTCGGTGGTGACGATGCCGCCCATGGCCGGGAAGATCTTGCCCTTGAGCTTTTTCGGCTCCAGCTTGTGGTAGACGTCGCCGGCCAGCAGCACCTGCTTGGCGTCGATCCGGCCCTGGGCGGTGATCACCGCCGGGCGTTCGCCGTGGACGATCTCCAGCACCTGGCTGTGCTCGAAGATCAGCGCTCCCAGGCTTTCGGCAGCCCGGGCTTCGCCGATGCACAGGTTCAGCGGGTGCAGGTGCAGGTTGCGGGTGTTCTTGATCGCGCCGTGATAGAGGTCGCTTTCCAGCAGGCCGCGCACCTGGGCCCGGTCCAGCAGGCTGACTTCGTCGCCCATGCCGCGGCGCACCGCTTCTTCGTAGTCGGCCCGCAGGCCCGGCAGGTGGCTGGGCTTGTAGGCCGCGTGCAGGTGGCCGTGCTTGAGGTCGCAGGCGATGGCGTATTTCTCCACCCGCTGCTGGATGATCCGGTGCCCGCGCCAGCGCAGGTTCCAGATGAAGTCATCGACTTCCTTGCCGAGGCTGCGGCCCATCTGTTTGCGCATGGCCTCGTCGCCCGAGAGACTGCCGGTGACCTGGCCACCGTTGCGCCCGGTGGCGCCCCAGCCGATCTTGTGGCTTTCGACGATGGCGACTTTCAGGCCGCGTTCGGCCAGTTCCAGCGCGCTGGCAACGCCGGTGAAGCCGCCGCCGATGATCACCACATCCACCTGATGGGTGCCTTGCAGAGTCGGGTAATGGGTTTCCTGGTTCAGGGTGGCGCTGTAGTAGCTGGGGCAGCGTTCGGCTGCCGGGGTCCGCGGATCGAAGGCGGCTGTCATGGAACAATCCTCGTAGAAAAATCAACCGGGCGGCTGCGTGTAGGGCAGCCGCCAGCGCTTCAGGAGCTGTCGATGATCTGCCGGGCGCAGCTCGGGTCAGTCAAAGCGGTTGCAGGCCGCCTTGCCCATGAGCCCTGCGCCGCAGATCGTTGCTGCGGCTCAGGCCTGGGTCAGGTACCAGCGCCAGTCCTGCTCGCCGACTTCGGCCATGAACTGGCGGTACTCGGCACGCTTGACCGCCAGGTACACCCCGAGGAATTCACTGCCCAGGGCGTCCCGGGCCCAGGCCGATTGCTCCAGGGCGATCAGCGAGGTCAGCCAGTCGGTGGGCAGCAGCTCGGTGGCCTGGGCATAGCCGTTGCCTTGCACTGGGTCGCCCGGATCGAGGTGTTCGCGCAGGCCGCGATGCACGCCGGCGAGGATCGCCGCCGCCGCGAGATAGGGGTTGGCGTCGGCGCCGCAGATGCGGTGTTCGATGTGCCGACTGTTGGCCGGGCCACCGGGCACCCGCAGGCTCACGGTGCGGTTGTCGACGCCCCAGGTCGGCGCCAGGGGCGCGTAGCTGTTGGCCTGGAAGCGCCGGTAGGAGTTGGCGTTGGGGCAGAACAGCAGCAGCGATTCCAGCAGGGAAGCGAGCATGCCGCCCACTGCCTGGCGCAGTAGCGGGGTGCCGGCCGGGTCCTCGGAGGCAAACAGGTTGCGGCCCGCGGCGTCGGCAATGCTCACGTGCATGTGCATGCCGGTGCCGGCCAGGTGATCGAAGGGCTTGGCCATGAAGGTGGCCTGCATCCCGTGCTTGTGGGCCACGGCCTTGACCAGGCGCTTGTAGCGCACCGCCTGGTCCATGGCCTCCAGGGCATCGCCGTGTTCCAGGGTGATTTCCACCTGGCCTGGGGCGTACTCGGAGATCGCCGTGCGCGCCGGAATGCCCTGCAGTTTGCAGGCGGCGTAGAGGTCGGCGAGGAAGGGTTCGATCTGCTCCAGCTCCCTCAGACCATAGACCTGGGTGCTGCGCGGACGACCGCCATCGGCGTCAAGTGCCGGTTGCGGGCGGCCATTGCCGTCGCGCTTGGCGTCCAGCAGGTAGAACTCCAGCTCGCAGGCCATCACCGGGTGGTAACCCTCGGCCTTGAGGCTGTCGATGACCTTGATCAGCAGGTGGCGCGGATCGGCGATACTGGCGGGCAGGCCCTCCTGCGGGTGCATGCTGACCTGCACGGCGGCCGTGGGGATCTGCCGCCAGGGCAGGCGCACCAGACTGCCGGCCAACGGGTAGGCACGGCAGTCGATATCGCCCACGTCCCACACCAGCCCGGAATTCTCCACGTCGTCGCCGTTGAGGGTCAGGCCGAGGATGGTGCTGGGCAGGGGGCGACCGCTTTCATACACCGCCAGCAGTTCTTCGCGGTGCAGCAGCTTGCCCCGGGGCACGCCGTTGGCGTCGAGGATGAACAGCTCGATCATGTCGATATCGGGGTGGGCGGCCAGGAAGTCACGGGCTTCGTCGAGGGCTGCAAATTTCATGAGGAGTCTCGCTTGCGCCATCAAGGCGCACAGGTTTTCAGGTCCTGCAACGACGCCGCGCACGGTGCGGTTGCAAGGGTAGAAATCAGGTCTGGGAGCGGCACGCGCAGGAGGGCGCGATCAGGCCAGAAGCGAGTGATCCGGAGGACGTGAGGAGTGGCGCAGACGGGAACGGCACAGGGCCATGGGCAGGTTGACCAGAAGCTTCATGGGCAGGGCCTGTCCAGGAAGTAGACACCGATGACGGCAGCGCGGTCCTCATGGACCTCATGGAGCGCAGGAGCGTGGCAGCGGCAGGACAGTGAGAACCGAGCGTCGACAAGCGCACCGCGGCCACTGTGCAGGGGCGCGGGAGCTGATCTGTCGAATCCGTGAAACGGGCTCAGGGGATGCATCGGCCGGGTGATCTCGCTGTCGAGTTCGTTGTGATTATTCTTTATGTGAACCGGGCGCTGGTGGGGCAGATCAATGGGTCCGTCTCCCCAGGGCGGATCAATACTGCAAGAATCCGCCAGCCAATGTAAGGGGGGTAAAAGGCTCAAGTCCCCTGGCGAGCGTCCTTCGAACAGAGGGAGAGGTGCGTGCTAGAGCGGTGCAGTCCTGATGTCAGGAGTGTCTGATTTTTTTTACAGAACCTCAGTAGACCCCGGGCAGCAGGCGCCAGCTGTGGGCGCAATAGTCGTCGTACTCCTGGCCGAAATGGCTGCGCAACAAGGCTTCTTCGGCATGAATTCGCGCGATCAGCGGGATCAGGGTCAGGGCCGCCAGCAGCAGCCCCAGCCCGGAGCGAAAGGCCAGGGCCCAGCCCACGGCGTTCACCAGCAGACCGAGGTAGCTGGGGTTGCGCAGGTGGCGATACAGGCCGTCCACCACCAGCCTGTGCCCGCTCTGGATCGCCACCAGTCCACTGAAGCGTCGGCCGAGGATGAACACGGGCCACAGGCGCAGTACGCCGCCGAGGGTGAACAGCAAGGCACCCAGCCAGCGCAGGCCTTCGTCGCCAAAGGTCCAGAAGTCGATGCGGTCGCTGTAGGCCGGAACGAAGCCGCTCAGCAGGCCGATCACGGCGAAGGCCCCAAGCACCCAGCGGTTGCCCTGGTCCTCCTGCACGCCGCTGCTGAGGTTGATCTCGCTGTACAGCGAGGCCACCACCATCAGCAAGGTGACGATGACGATCAGGTTCAGGGGCGGGTGGGCGAAGAACGCCGTGAAACCGCCGAGGCCCCAGATTGCCAGGCCCAGGTAGGCAAGGGCGCCGAGCACGCTGGAAACGGCCAGTCGAGGAGAGATGTTCATGTTGATCGCCCAGGGTGAGGAGCCTCCCCTGAGTGTAGGAGTCCGCTTGCGGGCGAATGCGCTCGTTCGTCCGCCAGCGCGCCTCAGGCCGATCAGGCGGTCGTCCTTTGCGTCAGGTGGCTCACCAGGAAATCGATGAAGGCCCGGGTCTTCTGTGGCACGCGCCGGGCCGAGGGATAGACCACGTTGACGCTGATGGGCGGCGCCTGCCATTCACACAGCACCGGCACCAGGCGTCCGGCGGCCAACGCATCCTCGACGATGAAATCCGGCAACAGGGCGATGCCCATGCCGGCCTCGGCGGCCTGGGCCAGCAGGTCGCCATTGTTGGCGTGCAACGGTCCGGTGACGTGTACCCGCTGGGTGTCGCTGCCGTGGCTCAATTGCAGGCTGACCCCGCTTTGCAGGTAGCCATAGTTGAGGCACTGGTGGCTGCTCAGCTCCTTGGGGTGGCCAGGCACTCCGGCCCGAGCCAGGTAGCTGGGCGCGGCCACCATGATCCGCGGCGCCGGTGCCAGTTGGCGGGCCACCATGGATGAATCCGGCAGGCTGGCGATGCGCAGGGTGACATCGAAGCCGCCGCGCACCGGGTCCACTTGCTGGTCGCTGAGCACCAGTTGCAACTCGATCAGCGGGTGCTGCTCATGGAACAGCGGCACCAGCGGCCCGAGCCGACGCAGACCAAAGGACATCGGTGCATTGACCCGCAACACTCCGCGCAATTCGGCGATGCCGTCCCGGGCCCGCTGCTCGGCTTCGTCCACGGTCGCCAGCACTTCCCGGGCACTTTCGTAGTACTCGGCACCGGCCTCGGTCAAATGCAGGCTGCGGGTGGTGCGCTGCAGCAGTTGCACGCCGATGGCTTCTTCCAGAGCCTGGATCTGTTTGCTGACCTTGGAGCGGGGTACGTCCATTGCCCGGGCAGCGGCGGCAAAACCGTTCTCGTCAACGGTGACGACAAAGGCGCGCATGCATTGGATACGGTCCATGATTGTCCCTGATTTGGAATCAATGATTCTCGATTTTAGGGAATTGTCGCTGTTTCAGCCATCCCCTAAATTAGCCACCAAGCCGGACGCAAAGGGGCGCAGCAGCGCCATCAGCCGGTCATGTTCGACCCTCACTCTCTGACTGCAAAAGGAACGCGCCATGTCCATTCGTGAATTGCTGAACCCGGCCAACTCGGCCCTGATTCTCATCGACCACCAGCCACAGATGGCTTTCGGCGTGCAGTCGATCGACCGCCAGACCCTGAAGAACAACACTGTGGCCCTGGCCAAGGCGGCAAAGATCTTTAACGTGCCGAGCATTCTCACCTCGGTGGAGACCCAGAGCTTCAGCGGCTACATCTGGCCGGAATTGCTGGCAGTGTTTCCTGATCAGCAGCCTATCGAACGCACCTCCATGAACTCCTGGGAAGATCGCAAGCTGGTGGAGGCGGTGAAGGCCACCGGGCGCAAGAAATTGGTGATGGCGGCACTCTGGACCGAGGTCTGCCTGACCTTCCCGGCCCTGGAAGCCCTGGCCGAAGGCTACGAGGTGTACATCGTCACCGACGCCTCCGGCGGCACCAGCCAGGAAGCCCACGACATGGCTGTGCAGCGGATGATCCAGGCCGGTGCGGTACCGGTGACCTGGCAACAGGTGCTGCTGGAATACCAGCGTGACTGGGCGCACAAGGACACCTACGACGCGGTCATGGGCCTGGTGCTGGAGCACAGCGGCGCCTACGGCATGGGCGTGGACTATGCCTACAGCATGGTGCACAAGGCGCCGCAACGTCAGCTGTAGGAGGTGGCTGGCCGGCCAACGCGATCCTGCGGGGCGCTTCGCTGGCAAGCCGGCTGCTGCGGGCCTTAACTGTGAAGCGCGGGTGCAGCCCTGCTGCATCCGGCGCGATCTCCTTCCCGACGCTGGAGCCTTGTGATGAATATCGAACTCACCGACGGTGTGGTGACCTTGCTGGTGCGCCACCGGATCAAGCACGGCCAGGAGCAGGCCTATGAAACCTGGCTGCGGCAGATCATCGCCAAGGCCCGCAGCTACCCGGGGCATCTGGGCATCGACGTGGTCCGTGGCCACAGTGGCGGTCTGGGGCTGTTCACCAGCGTGCTGCGCTTTGCCAGCACCGAGCAGTTGCAGCACTGGCTGGATTCCGCCGACCGCCGCGAGCTGGTGCAACAGGCGCAGCATTTGCTGGCCGATGGCGACCAGACCGAAATCAATGCTGACCGTGAGTTCTGGTTCACCCCTCAGGACGCTGCTGCGCCAACCCCGCCACCGCGCTGGAAGCAGGCCTGCGTGACCTTCCTGGTGATCCTGCCGCTGAGCTTTCTGGTGCCTCAGTTATGGAAGCCGGTGTTTGCCCAACTGCCTTGGCTCGGCGCTTATGTGCCAGCCACGGTGCTGATCACCCTGAGCATCGTGCTGCTGGTGGTCTACGTCTTCATGCCCCGGGTCACGCGTCTGTTTCGCCGCTGGTTGCAACCGCGCAGCGCGGCTTGATTCCCCACGACTTTCATCTGGAGCAATGCCATGCAACCCCAAGCAATTGCCGACCTGATTCTGTTCAACGGCCGCCTGCACACCGTGGACCGGGCCAAGCCCCGGGCCAGCGCGGTAGCGATCAAGGACGGTCGCTTCATCGCCGTGGGCAACGACGCCCAGGCCATGGCCCTGCGCGGCGCCGGCACCCAGGTCATCGACCTGATGGGCCGCACGGTGATCCCCGGGCTCAACGACTCGCACCTGCACCTGATCCGCGGCGGACTCAACTACAACCTGGAACTGCGCTGGGAAGGCGTGCCGTCCCTGGCCGATGCCCTGCGCCTGCTCAAGGAACAGGCCCTGCGCACCCCGGCGCCGCAGTGGGTGCGGGTGGTGGGCGGCTGGAACGAATTCCAGTTCGCCGAGAAACGCATGCCGACCCTGGAAGAACTGAACCAGGCGGCCCCGGACACTCCGGTGTTCGTGCTGCACTTGTATGACCGGGCCTTGCTCAATCGTGCTGCGCTGCGGGTGGTGGGCTACGACCGCAACACCCCGAACCCGCCCGGTGGCGAGATTGTCCGCGATGGCAATGGCAATCCCACTGGCATGCTGATCGCCCGGCCCAACGCGATGATCCTTTACTCGACCCTGGCTAAGGGGCCCAAGCTGCCCCTGGAATACCAGGTCAACTCGACCCGCCAGTTCATGCGCGAGCTCAATCGCCTCGGGGTGACCAGCGCCATCGATGCCGGCGGCGGCTTCCAGAACTACCCGGACGACTATCAGGTGATCAACGAACTGGCGGCCAAACAGCAACTGACCGTGCGCATCGCCTACAACCTGTTCACCCAGAAACCCAAGGAAGAACTGACCGACTTCAAGCACTGGACCGCCAGCGTCACCTACGGCCAGGGCGACGACTTCCTGCGGCACAACGGGGCAGGGGAGATGCTGGTGTTCTCCGCCGCCGACTTCGAGGACTTCCTCGAACCGCGCCCCGATCTGCCGCAGACCATGGAGCAGGAGCTGGAACCGGTGGTGCGCCACCTGGTGGAGCAGCGCTGGCCGTTCCGCCTGCACGCCACCTACGACGAATCCATCTCGCGGATGCTCGATGTGTTCGAAAAGGTCGACCGCGACATCCCCTTCAACGGCCTGCCGTGGTTTTTCGATCACGCAGAAACCATCAGCCCGAAAAACATCGAGCGGGTGCGGGCCCTGGGCGGCGGCATCGCCATCCAGGATCGCATGGCCTTCCAGGGAGAGTATTTTGTCGAGCGCTACGGGGCCAAGGCTGCCGAGATGACCCCGCCGATCCAGCGCATGCTCGCCGAAGGCATTCCGGTGGGCGCCGGCACCGACGCCACCCGAGTCTCCAGTTACAACCCCTGGACCTCGCTGTACTGGATGGTCAGCGGCAAGACCGTCGGCGGCCTGGAGCTGTATCCCCAGGGCTTGAGCCGTGACACCGCGCTGGAGCTCTATACCCACGGCAGCGCCTGGTTCTCTTCGGAACAGGGCAAGAAAGGCCAGATCAAGGTCGGGCAACTGGCGGACCTGGTGGCCCTGTCGGCGGACTACTTCAGTGTCGAGGAAGAGGCGATCAAGTGGATCGAATCCTTGCTCACCGTGGTGGACGGCAAGGTGGTCCACGCCGCCGGCGACTTCGCCAAACTGGCCCCACCGAGCCTGCCAGTGACCCCGGACTGGTCGCCGGTGGTCAAGGTGCCGGGGCATTGGAAACCCGGTGCACCGTTGCAGAACCAGGTGCACCAGTGCAGCGGCCCGTGCGCGGTGCATGCCCATGGACACCAGAAGGCACGGCTGTCGAGTGTGCCGGTGAGTGACTTCCAGGGGTTCTGGGGGGCGTTTGGGTGTTCGTGTTTTGCGTTCTGAAGCAAGCCAGTAAAAAGGCGACAGGACGGTAGATCGTCCTGTCGCCTGTTTTTTTGGTCAATCTCCCGGCCGCTCGAGGGATAGAAAGCCTGTCAGTCGATACCGGGAGGCGTGTACGCCTGTTCGATATGGCCGATGTTCTTGTTCAAGATAGGCTTGGAGATTCTGAGGATCAGCGACTCAACGTGTTTGGGGAAATCCATCCAATCGGAGCTGCCAACATCGTAGGCCGAGATGTAGCGAACGATTTCGTAGCGTTTATCGGGCTTCTTCTTGATTCCCGCGGGGAACTGGATGTCCACATCCCGGCGAATGGCCGAGTAGGCTTCTTTCAACAGATTGGTGGCTTTGCCGAGGTAGATGAGGTTGGCCATCGAGTCATAGAAGGCGTAGATGCCTGCCCGCTCTTCGTGGCCCTTGAACAGGGTTTTCAACTGCGCCATCACTGGCTGGTCCTGCTTGAACTCGGCGAACTCCACCACTGACTGGAATTCAGGCGTAAAGGCGCGGTGAATGAAGTACTCGACCGTGATGTGCTGCGGCTGGCATTGGCCAGAACACCAGTCCTCGATCTGCTTGCTGCTGTACCCGGTATGGGCACAGGCAGTTTCTATGTCCCCCGAGTAATACCGTTCAATGATGTAACGCAAAACGCCGCTGCGATCAGTCACAAAAAAATCCTTTTCTCCAGGTTGGACTCGGCTATCGAGTATCCCGCGTGATGGTTGTAGTGGGTCTTCAACAAGGGGCTTGAGCTCCGTGTGCCGACCTTCAGGTCGGTTTGAGCGGGAGCAATGCTACTAATTGGCCATTATTCTGTCCAACCGTCAGATGATGAAGTTTTTGACCTGATCCCGGTGTGCGGGAAAAGTTACTCAGGTTTATTGCAGACAATAAAAAGGGGCGCTGAAAGTTCAGCGCCCCTTGTTGGCTTATATCCGGTTTTAACTTGTCTCAACAAAACCGATCAATAACCCGAACTTCCGACTTGTCCCGCAGCGACTGCCATTCGGCTTTCAGGGTCTCCAGTACCCGGCCGATGAAGTCCTTGTCGGCGGCGGCTTTCTTGCCGACGTAGCCCTGGCCGCGGCGGTACATCTTCAGGCGGGCCGCCAGGTCCCGGTTGTTCTGGTCGAACTCTGCTTCATGGCTATGGGGCGACAGGCAGTCGATATGCACTTGGCCCGACTTGGCAATCCACAGGATGTGGCTGTCGTGGCTGTCTTTCTGTGCGGCGAACATACGTGCCAATTCATCAATAGTGGGTTGATTATTAAGATTCATTTGTAGCCCCCTTGACCATTTATCGATCTATCTAAGTTGATTCGCTAATTCATCTTGCTACGTCGGTAAGTTGAACCCTGATACCGGAAACAGGGCGACAGAGGGTGTCTGTCGGATACAGATAAGGCCCAGAGCCTGATGCGTGTAGTTGCCTTGATTAACTGCTACGCAATAGCGTCACAACGAAGAGAAGCAGCGTAAACCTGGATGAAGCTGCCGACATTCCCATCATCGGCCACAAGCATCTTGAGGAGTTTTCGCCGGCTTCCCGTCTTGGTACTGGACGGTCAATGCCAGGTCAGTTTCATCAATCTGCCTTGTGGGCAGTACACATCCGGGTCACAGCTCGGCGGTCAGACGAGCTTGCTCATAACACCTTTGCCTCGTCCCCCGATCGGGGGGACGTCTGCATCATGCAAGGGCGAAATCCTCTCGTCAACGGTTTTGTAGTGAAAATTTTCAAGCACTACATCTTGTCTGACAAAAGCCGCAAAGCCATCATCCAGACACCCTATCGGCGGCCAGGACAGGTAGAATCGGCGCCTTGAAACAGCTCTGAGGTTGCAGCGGTGGATGTACAACAAGGCTTCGTCCTGACTCGGCACTGGCGCGATACGCCGGCGGGCACGGAAGTCGAATTCTGGCTGGCCACCGACCAGGGCCCGCGTCGGATCCGCTTGCCGTTGCAGACTTCCGTGGCCTTCGTCCCGGCGGTGCAGCGTCCTCAGGCCGAGCGCTTGCTGGCCGACGACCCGGATGTCGAGCTGCGTCCCCTGCAGTTGCGCGACTTCCACCAGCGCCCGGTGCTGGGCATGTATTGCCCGCAGCACAATCAGTTGATGCGTCTGGACAAGACCCTGCGCCGCGCCGGTGTCGAGGTGTTCGAGGGCGACGTTCGCCCGCCCGAGCGCTACCTGATGGAGCGTTTCATTACTGCGCCGGTATCCTTTGGCGGCCAGCCAGGGCCCGACGGCCTGTTACTCGAGGCGCAGATGAAGCCGGCGCCGGATTACCGGCCCGCACTCAAGCTGGTGTCCCTGGACATTGAAACCAGCGAGCGCGGCGAGTTGTACTCCATTGCGCTGGAGGGCTGTGGCCAGCGCCAGGTGTACATGCTCGGCAAGGCCCGGGAAGACGATAGCCCCGTGGACTTCGACCTGGAGTTCTGCGCCAGCCGCGAGCAGTTACTGGAGAAACTCAACCAGTGGCTGGCCCGGCACGACCCCGACGCGATCATTGGCTGGAATCTGGTGCAGTTCGACCTGCGGGTGCTGCATGAACATGCCCGGCGCCTGGCGGTGCCCCTGCGCCTGGGGCGTGGTGGCGAGGAGATGCAATGGCGCGAGCACGGCAGCCGCACTCATTACTTCGCCTCGGCCGCCGGACGCTTGATCATCGACGGCATCGAAGCCCTGCGTTCGGCGACCTGGAGCTTCCCGTCCTTCAGCTTGGAAAACGTCGCCCAGACCCTGTTGGGGGAGGGCAAGTCGATCGACAACCCGTACCAGCGCATGGACGAAATCAACCGGATGTTCGCCGAGGACAAGCCGGCCCTGGCCCGCTACAACCTCAAGGACTGCGAGCTGGTGACGCGGATTTTCGCCAAGACCGAGCTGCTGACCTTCCTCCTGGAGCGGGCCACAGTCACTGGCCTGCCCGCCGACCGCAGCGGCGGCTCGGTGGCGGCTTTCACTCACCTGTACATGCCGCTGATGCATCGCCAGGGCTTTGTCGCCCCCAACCTCGGCGAGCTGCCGCCCCAGGCCAGCCCTGGCGGTTTTGTCATGGATTCGCGCCCCGGCCTCTATGAGTCGGTGCTGGTGCTGGACTACAAGAGCCTGTACCCGTCGATCATCCGCAGTTTCCTGATCGACCCGGTGGGGCTGGTGGAAGGCCTGCGCCAGCCGGATGACCAGCACTCGGTCGCGGGCTTTCGCGGTGCGCGCTTCTCCCGCACCCGACATTGCCTGCCAGCGATCGTGACCCGGGTCGCCGAGGGCCGTGAAGTGGCCAAGCGCGAGCACAACGCGCCGCTGTCCCAGGCCCTGAAGATCATCATGAACGCCTTCTACGGCGTGCTCGGATCCAGCGGTTGCCGCTTCTTCGACCCACGCCTGGCTTCATCCATCACCCTGCGTGGCCACGAGATCATGGCGCGTACCCGGCAGTTGATCGAAGCCCAGGGCCATCAAGTGATCTATGGCGATACCGACTCCACGTTCGTCTGGCTCGGCAGCCTGCATGACGAGGAGCAGGCGGCGCTGATCGGGCGCGGCCTGGTGGCCCACGTCAACCAGTGGTGGCGCGAGCATCTGCAGCAGCAATATGGCCTGGAAAGCGCCTTGGAGTTGCAGTTCGAAACCCACTACAAACGTTTTCTGATGCCCACCATCCGCGGCGCCGAGGAGGGCAGCAAGAAGCGTTATGCCGGGCTGGTGCAGCGCGCCGATGGCCGTCAGGAGATGGTCTACAAGGGCCTGGAGACCGTGCGCACCGACTGGTCGCCCCTGGCCCGGGAATTCCAGCAGGAGCTGTACCAGCGGATCTTCCATCGCCAGCCCTACCAGGACTATGTGCGCGACTACGTGCAACGCACCCTGGCCGGGCAACTGGATGATTGGCTGATCTACCGCAAGCGCCTGCGCCGTCCCCTGGACGACTACGAGCGCAACGTGCCACCCCATGTTCGCGCCGCGCGCTTGGCGGATGAATACAACCGTGAGCAGGGCCGGCCGTTGCAGTACCAGAACGGTGGCTGGATCAGCTACGTGATCACCCTGGCCGGCCCCGAGCCCCTGGAAAACCGCCGCGCGGCCATCGACTACGAGCACTACCTGACCCGGCAGCTGCAGCCGGTGGCAGATGCCATCCTGCCGTTCGTGCAGGACGACTTCAGCACCCTGGTGGGCGGGCAGATGGGCTTGTTCTGAGAGGCCTCAGTCGTCCACGGCTTCGCACAGACCACTGGCACCGTGTTTGTCGCTGTATTTCACGGTCACCGAATCGTCGTCCTCGACGCTGATGGTCAGGGTTGTTTCCGGCGTCTTGACCTGGAAATGCCGGTCATCCACGGCGCTGCTCTTGACCGCTTTGCCATTGATGTAAATCGGTCCGCCCTGGTCGGCACTGACGGCCAGATTGCCGGGGCAGGAAACGTTGAACAGCGGTACACCTTCGGCGTGGGCGGCGCCGGTGAAGATCATCAAAGTGCCCAGCAGCAGGATTTTGCGCATCGCGGACTCCTCGTGGAACAGCCTTGGGGCAGAGGCTTGAGCGAGCTTTGCAGCCCCGGATTGATGCTTAGCCTATCTGCTGCCAGAGCCGTGCGCGAGTGGAATATTTACCCCGGGCCAGAGCGCTTTTCGGGCTTTTGTCGGACAAAAAAAACCGTGGACTCGCGGTTGACGAGTGTGTCAGGTTTCTTGCGCCTCAATGGGCGAGTGATAGGACGATCTCGCAGGCGGGGTCGTTGCTGTTCTATCGGAAATTTTTTGTCTGGAACAAGGACGTAACAATGTCAAACGCACTATCCAAAGCACTCCCTGAAACCATCGGCTACGGGATCGACCCGATCGCAGCGCTCAGCACTGCCTACCAGCAGGTCCAGGCTTTCAGCCATCTGTATGACCGGGGCGGCAGCGAACTGGTGAACGGCAAGCCATCGTTCACCGCCGACCAGGCCGCCGACTCGATCCTGCGCAAGGGCCTGTCCTGGCACGACCAGAATGGCGACGGCAAGATCGACCTGAGCTACAGCTTCCTCACTGACAAACCGGCCAACTACAACCCGGCCCTGGGCAGCTTCAGCGAGTTCAGCGCGCTGCAGAAGGCTCAGGCCCAGCTGTCCCTGCAGTCCTGGTCGGACGTGGCCAACATTACCTTCACCGAGTCCGCCAAGGGCGGCGACGGCCACCTGAGCTTCGGCAACTACAACGTCAGCACCGGCGGCGCGGCCTTTGCCTACTTGCCGTCCGGCAGCAGCTATGACGGCCAGTCCTGGTACCTGATCAACGACCAGTACCGGGTCAACGAAACACCGGGCAACGGCAACTATGGCCGCCAGACCCTGACCCACGAAATCGGCCACAGCCTGGGCCTGTCCCATCCGGGCGTGTACAACGCCGGCAGCGGCAGCCCCACCTACAACGACGTCACCTACGCCCAGGACACCCGTGGCTACAGCCTGATGAGCTACTGGAGCGAGAGCCACACCGGGCAGGACTTCAGCAAGGACGGCGGCGGTGCCTACGCCTCGGCGCCGTTGCTGGACGATATCGTCGCCGTGCAGAAGCTCTATGGCGCCAACCACGAGACCCGTGCCGACAACACTGTCTATGGCTTCAACTCCAACACCGGGCGGGATTTCTACAGCGCCCAGAGCGCCTCCGACAAGCTGGTGTTTGCGGTCTGGGACGGCGGCGGCAACGATACCCTGGACTTCTCCGGCTTCACCCAGGACCAGAAGATCAACCTCAACGAGGGTGGTTTCTCCGATGTCGGCGGCCTGGTGGGCAACGTCTCCATCGCCCACGGCGTGACCGTGGAAAACGCCATCGGCGGTTCGGGCAATGACCTGCTGATCGGCAACGCTGCGGCGAACATCCTCGAAGGCGGTGCCGGCAACGACATCATCTACGGCGGTGGCGGTGGCGATACGCTGTGGGGCGGGGCAGGGGCCGACACCTTCGTGTTCGGCGCGGCTTCGGATTCCACCTTCGATGCGCCCGACTGGATCATGGATTTCGTCAGTGGCGAGGACAAGATCGACCTCACCGGCATCGCGCAATTCGCGTCCGGTGGCGCCACCCTGAATTTCGTCAGCGGCTTCACCGGCCATGCCGGCGACGCGATCCTCACCTACTTCGCCGAAACCAACCAGACCAGCCTGATGATCGACCTGACCGGTCATGGCGCAGTGGACTTCGCCGTGGGCACCGTGGGCCAGGCGGCTGTCACCGACATCATCGCCTGATTGATCGGAAACAGTGGAGCGGCGCGCGATGCGCCGCTTCCACATCACTCTTCCCCTTGTTTTCCCCGGTCCTGGGCAGGTTTGATCGAGGCAGGCATTGGCTGGCCGTCGATAGTCGTGGATGTCGACTTGACGCGCAGAGCAGCTGATAGCCTTCCGGCAGGGGCCGTATACAGGGCTTTTGCGGTTTTCCTGCACTTTGATTATCTTCGCCGCATGAACCTCCTTACTCCGAACATAGAGCCGTTTTTCAGAGATGCCGGGTGGGCCCCTGGCAGGGCCGTTGTGGTTGATAGTCACGTACCCCGCGCACATCCGGCATTTCGCATCCTGCAAGCATTTGGCGAATTGACCGTAGGGCATACCGGCGCGGGGGCGGAGTGTGCCTCTAGTGACATAGAGTTTGGGTGTCCTGCGTGCCCCGATGAACAAGTACATGGCTGGCAAGAAGCGCTGCACACCCACTTTGTTTGCCTGGGTGATGTACATCATGGTCATGCACAGCTCTGGCTGGATAGCCAAGGCCGTTTGTTCTCGAACGGATTGGTCGCGCCCATAATGCTTTTTGTTGGGCATGATTTTGCTCAAGGCGTCGAGGCCCTGCTCAAAGGGTATCGATTACGCCCCATGCTGTTGCCGTCGCAAGAAGAAGTCATGGTATGGGGCGAGCGTTTTCGGACTGGCGATCCGCTTGTTCTAACGCCCGGTTTTTTTCACGCCCGCGCGCTCTGATGTGGGTGCTGGGCATCGCGCCCAGCCCGTGTGCCTGTGTCGGTTTCGCTCAACGCTCAGGCAAGCCTCCTGGTCTGCGCCCGCGCCAGGCAAATCACAGCGCCAGGACATTGCCTCGGCCACCTGGCTGTCGGTGGCGCTGGCCCACGGGTGATCAGTCGCCGCCCCCGCCGCCACAACCGCCGCCCCCGCAACCGCTGCTGTCGCCCCCGCCGCCATCGCTGCCGCCACTGTCCCCGTCGCCGCCGAAACGCGAGCCGTCACTGTCGCTGCCACTGCTGGAGGAGTCGCTGTCGAAGGAACTGCTGTACAGCTCGCTGCCGCAGTGGACCACTGTGGCCGTGCTGCCGTTTTCCGTCAGGCGCCGCAGGGACTGGCAGTCAGCCACGTAGTGAAAGCCCCGAGCGATTTTCAGCTTGGCATCCAGGGCGAACAGCAGCGGCAGGCGGCTGGGCTGGGCAGGGTTGATGTTTTCTTCCAGGCAGGCCAGACGCCAGACCCGGCGCAGGCCGTTGTCGCTTTTGCGCGCAGCGTTCTGGCCGAGCACCGCGGCGGGAGTGTGATGGAGGAACTGGCCGAAGGCCTTGTCGCAGAACTGCTGATAATCCCGGGTATGCAGGATGAACTCGTGCCACAGATCGTCCACCACCTGGGACGGCATCGACACGTAGTGCTGGCCGCCCTTGAGGTAGGCCAGGAAGAACTGACGCAAGCCCTGAGCCACCAGTTGGCAGTCCTTGAGGCGCAGGTGCGGATGCTGGGTGCGCAGGGGTTCGAACAGCCGTGGTGGCAAGGTGAAATCGCGGATATAGGCTTCCCGGCGCAACGCGGTGAGGGTGTTCTGACGGCGCCATAACACCAGGATCAAGGCCAGGGCCACCACTGCGGGAAGGATCAACAGCATGTTCGGTCTCCGCCGGAAAAAGTGCCGAGACAGTGGCGCAAAGCAGCGCTTTATTCAAGCCGCCCCCTCGTAGGAGTCGGCTTGCCAGCGAAGAGGCCGGCAAGTCGGGTGCCTGCCTTGCGGACGCCTTCGCCGGCAAGGCGGCTCCTGCAAGTCCTGCTTGCCAGCGAAGGGGCTCCGTCAAACGTGGTCGATATCGATATTCCGGGTCTCACGCAAACACAGCAAACCCACCACCAGGCTGACCCCGGTAATCAGCACCGGGTACCACAGGCCATAGAAGATATCGCCGGTGTACACCACCAGGGCAAAGGACACCGTCGGCAGGAATCCGCCAAACCAGCCGTTGCCAATGTGGTAGGGCAGGGACATCGAGGTGTAGCGGATACGGGTCGGGAACAGTTCCACCATCAGCGCTGCCAGCGGGCCGTAGCACATGGCGGCAATCAGGATCAGCGCCACGATCAGCAGCACCACCATGGGTTTGTTGACGTTCTGCGTGTCCGCCTGCTGCGGATAGCCAGCCAGGGTCACCGCGCCACGCAGGGCCGCTTCGTCGAAGCCGTTGATCTTCACGTCACCGACGCTGACCTGCACCGGGTTGCCGGCGGGGGCGGCGATGCTGCTGTACGGCAGGCCCTGTTTCACCAGGAAGGTCTTGACCTTGTCGCAGGGGCTGTCGAAGCGCGCCTTGCCCACCGGGTCGAACTGGAAGGTGCAGGTGGCCGGGTCGGCGGTGACGCTGATGGGCGCCTGGCGGCTGGCCTGGTCGATGGCCGGGTTGGCGTAGTGGGCAAGGGCCTTGAAGATCGGGAAGTACAGCACCGTGGCCAGCAACAGGCCGAGCATCAACACCGGCTTGCGGCCGATCTTGTCCGAGAGCCAGCCGAAGAAGATGAACATCGGTGCGCCGATTACCACGCTGATGATCAGCAGGCTGTTGGCCAGGGCCGGGTCCATCTTGAGGAACTGGGTGAGGAAGAACAAAACGTAGAACTGCGCGGCATAGAAGGTCACCGCCTGCCCGGCGTTAATGCTGAACAGGGCGATCAGCACCACCTTGAGGTTTTCCCATTTGCCGAAGGACTCGCGGATCGGCGCCTTGCTGGCGTGGCCTTCTTCTTTCATTTTCAGGAAGGCCGGCGACTCGTGCAGGCTCATGCGGATCCAGGTGGAGATGCCCAGCAGGACGATGGACAGCAGGAACGGCAGGCGCCAGCCCCAGACCTCGAACTGATCGCCGGTGAAATAGCGGCAAGCCAGTACCACCAGCAGCGACAGCAGCAGGCCGAGGGTCGCAGTGGACTGGATCCAGCTGGTGTGGAAACCGCGCTTGCCCTGTGGCGCGTGCTCGGCCACATAGGTGGCGGCACCGCCGTATTCACCCCCCAGGGCCAGGCCCTGGAGCATGCGCAGGGCCACCAGAATGATCGGCGCGGCGATGCCGATGCTGGCGTAGTTGGGCAGCAGGCCCACGGCGAAGGTCGCCACCCCCATGAGGATGATGGTGGCGAGGAAGGTGTACTTGCGGCCGATCATGTCCCCCAGGCGGCCGAACACCAGCGCGCCGAAGGGGCGCACCACGAAGCCGGCGGCAAAGGCCATGAGGGCGAAGATGAACGCCGTGGTGTCGTTGACCCCGGCGAAGAACTGCTTGCTGATCACCGCCGCGAGGGCGCCATAGAGAAAGAAGTCATACCACTCGAACACCGTGCCGAGTGACGAGGCGAAGATCACCTTCTGACTGCCCTTGGCAGCGGAGTCGTCCAGAGGCGCATTGAGAGACTGAGCGTGTTCTGACATAGGGGGCTTCCTTACAGTGATTATTGTTGTTGTTCCACTGCCGGCGCCGTAATCGGCGCCGTTGTTGCGATTCATCGCTAGCGTGCGATGAACCCTCGTTTACCTCCCGACCGTAGGAGCAGGCTTGCCAGCGAAGAGGCCCTTGAGCCAGGTGCCGACCTTGGAGGCGCCTTCGCCGGCAAGCCGACTCATACGGTCATGCCGGGGTGGCGGGTTGTTTGTGCTGGACGGTACTCCTGGGGACTGTGGCAAGAATCAGTTCGGCAGCCTTCTCGGCGATCATCAGGGTCGGCGAGCAGGTGTTGCCGGAGGTAATGCGCGGCATGATCGAGGCATCGGCAATCCGCAGTCCGGGAATGCCATGCACCCGCAATTGCGCATCCACTACCGCCTGGGCGTCGTGGCCCATGCGGCAGGTGCCCACCGGATGGAAGATGGTAGTGCCGATGCGGGCCGCCGCTTCATGCAGTTGTTCCTCACTCTGCAGTTGCGGCCCGGGCAGGTATTCGCTGGGCTTGAAGGGTTGCAGGGCCGGAGCGCCGACGATACGCCGGGTCAGGCGGATGGCATCGGCAGCGACGCGCAGATCCTCAGGATGGCTCAGGTAGTTGGGCTGGATCAGCGGCGCATCCCCGGGCTCCACGGAACGTATCTCTATCCGGCCACGGCTTTGCGGGCGCAGGTCGCAGACCGAGGCCGTGAAGGCCGGGAAGCTGTGCAAGGGCTCACCGAAGCGCTCCAGTGACAGCGGCTGCACGTGGTATTCGAGGTTGGCGCTGGACTGCTCCGGTCCCGAGCGGGCAAAGGCGCCCAACTGACTCGGGGCCATGGACAGCGGGCCGCTGCGGTCATACAGGTAGCGCAGGCCCATGCCCATCTTGCCCCACAGGCTGCCGGCGATCTGGTTCAGGGTGCGGGCGTTTTCCAGCTTGTAGATCAAGCGCAGTTGCAGGTGGTCCTGGAGGTTGCTGCCGACCCCGGGCAGGGCATGGCTGACCCCGATCCCCAAGCGTTGCAGGAGTGGTGCCGGGCCGATGCCCGAACGCTGCAGGATGCTCGGCGAGCCGACGGAGCCGGCGCACAGAATGATCTCCCGGCGTGCCTTGAAATTCTGCTGGCGGCCCTGGCTGATGGCCCGCACCGCGGTGGCGCGGCCGTCCTCGAGAATCAGCCGCTGCACCTCGACATCGGTCAGCACCACCAGGTTGGGGCGATTGGCGATGGGCTTGAGAAAGGCCTTGGCCGCATTCCAGCGCACCCCGGCCTTCTGGTTGACCTGGAAGTAGCCGCAGCCTTCGTTATCGCCACCGTTGAAATCGTCGATGTTGCGGATGCCGCTCTGCTGCGCAGCCGTACGGAAGGCATCGAGGATCGGCCATGACAGGCGTTGGCGTTCGACCCGCCATTCGCCGGCGGCACCGTGCAGCTCATTGCCTCCGGCAAAATGGTTTTCGCTTTTCTTGAACAGCGGCAGTACATCCTCCCAGCTCCAGCCGGGGTTGCCGGCGGCGGCCCAGCCATCGTAGTCGGCGGCCTGGCCGCGCATGTAGATCATGCCGTTGATCGACGAGCAGCCGCCCAGCACCTTGCCCCGCGGATAGCTCAGGCTGCGGCCCTGCAGGCCGGGTTCGGCCTCGGTCTTGAAGCACCAGTCGGTGCGCGGGTTACCGATGCAGAACAGGTAGCCCACGGGAATGTGGATCCAGGGGTAGTTGTCGCGGCCACCGGCTTCCAGCAGCAGCACCCGGTGCTGGGGGTTGGCGGACAGGCGATTGGCCAGCAGACAGCCGGCGGGACCGGCGCCGACCACAATGTAGTCGTAGGCGTCAAAGGCAGGGAGCATCCGTGACCTCATTTTTCTGTTCTTATTGGTCCTCATCCTAGTTGTTAGCTTTCGTCAAAAGAATGTTAGTTTTTACCCACCTGCTGTGCGTTTTCTAACAGCGTCCCTCTTCGACATTGACCAGGATTTCCATGTTCGACTGGAACGATCTGCGCTACTTCCTCGAGCTGCAACGCAGCGGGCGCCTGCTCACTGCGGCGCGGCGGCTGAACACTACCCACGCGACGGTGGCCCGGCATATCGAGGCGGTGGAGAAGGCCCTGGGCACTGCGCTGTTCGTCCAGCACGCCCAGGGCTACGAACTGACCCCGGCCGGCGAGGCGCTGCTCAAGCACGCCGAAGCCATGGAAAACGTTGCCTTGCTGGTGCAGGAGGAAATCACCCAGTCCAGTGCGCCCCTGGGCAAGATTCGTGTCGGGGTCACCGAGGGCCTGGGGGTCAAGTTTCTCGCCAGCCGCATGTATGGCCTGTTCGAACGTTATCCGGGGCTGGAGGTGGAGCTGGTGGCGGTGCCGCGCTTTGTCAGCATCCTCAATCGCGAGGCGGAGATCAGCATCCATCTGGAGCGTCCCAGTGCCGACATGCTGGTGACCCGCAAACTCACCGACTACCGCCTGGCGCTGTACGCCAGTCAGGCCTACCTGGACCGCGCGCCGCCCCTGCGCAGCCGCGAGGACCTGGGGCGCCACGCCTGGATCGGTTATGTCGACGACCTCTTGTTCAGCCAGGAACTGATGTTCCTCAACAGCTTCTGCCGCAACCCCCAGGTGGTGTTCCACAGCACCAGCGTCATCGCCCAGCAGGAAGCGGCCCGCTCAGGTCTGGGGATCGCCGTGCTGCCGTGCTACATGGCTGCCGCCGATCCGCAACTGGTGCCGCTGCTGCCGGCGGAAAGCATCCAGCGCGCCTACTGGATCAGCACCCGCCGTGAGCTGCACAAATCGGTGCGGCTGCGGGTGGTCTGGGACTATCTGGTGGAGCAGTGCGCGGCGCAGCAGCAGGTGTTGCTGGGGCCCGAGATCTAGCCTGGGTCAGAGAATCGGCCCGCAATGGACCGAGCTGCGGATCGGTGCCCCGGGCTTGATATCGACGAAACGCGAGCCGTAGGACTGCGGGTTCAGCGGGCCGCCGTCCAGGCCCATGCCCAGGCCGCCGGCGCTGCGGGTTTCGCCTTCCTGCATCAGTGGATCAAGGCAGGCCCGCCAGTCCAGCAGGCGTAAGGTCACGGCCTGGCGGCGTTCCAGGTCGCCGGCCAGCAAGGGGCTGGAGCGGTGCCACAGGTATTTGCTGAACAGCAGGGCGTCGCCGGGATCGAAGGCCTCTTCGATGCGCTGCTGCTCGAAGCTGTCGGTGAGCATCCCGGGCGTGCAGTAGGTGTGGTGCAGGTGAGCGGAAAACTCGGCCACCGTCTCGCCCCGTGCCAGTTTCCCTGCCAGCAGGCGCGAGAACTGGAAGTTCTCCTGGGCCGAGAACAGCGACAGGGGCACCCAGGCCATGCCGCCACCTTGCAGTTGGGGGCGGATCGGCTGCAACGGCATCCACAGGCTGAAGGCCGGGTCCTGGGGGCGGATGTAGCGAAAGTTCAGCGAGTCGTAGTGCCAGGCAAAGCCCGAGCGTCCCACCCCCAGCTCGAAACTCTGGGCCTCGCTCATGATCAGGCGGCAGCCGGTGAGGCGGGTCAGCACCTGGGCGAAGGCCGGTTGCCGGTAGAGGCGTTCGAGGATGCCGACCTGGGTCACCCGATGAGTCAGGCGGCTGAAGCCGTCGCCATGAGCCGAAGTGCCCGAGGGGGCCGGGCGCAGTTGGCTGTTGGCCAGTTCGCGCAGTTGCAGGACAGCCGCTGGCGTCAACAGACTGCGCAGCTTGATGAAGCCACGCTCCTTGAAATGCCGCAGATCGTCCTGATCCAGGCGTAGCGGGTTGACCAGGGCAGGGGCGGTGTCAGGCAGGACCGGTGGCAGGTTCACAGGGGTATTCCATTACCAGGGACAAGGCCCTCGAGTATGGACAGCGCGCGCTGGGTCGGCAGGCTGGATTCGACCTCGAACAACGCCTTTGCGACATCGGGCAGGGAGGGCGGCGCTTTAGCCGTCAGGCCGGATATAGCGGTCCTGGGTCTGGATGAAGGCATCGAAGGCCCGGGAGTTGTAGACCTCAAGGCAAGCATGCAAGACCACCTTGTTGCGGCTGTACTTGCTGCTTCCCGAGGCCTGCTCGTAGGCTTGTTCCACGTAGTCGGTGGTGGCGGTGTAGGGGTTGTGCAGGGTTTCCAGGGTGTCTTCGTTCTGCAGCACGTTGTACAGACCTATCCCCAGCACGCCGTACATGCCGGCGGCGTGGCCGACGTCCTGACGCATGGCCGAGGGTTCCGGGAAACGCTCGGCCAGGCAGTTGGCCAGGCCGTAGTTCTTCAGGGACTGGCGGGCAGCGTCGACCTCACTCGTGGCCTGGGCCGCGCTGCATGCAGCGGCCAGCGATAACAGCAGTGCGCTCATCCTTTTCACCCTTGCCACTCCTCGATCCAGGCATCCGCCCGTGCTGGCGGCGGCAGATGGTCGGTGGTGCTGCTGAGCTTGTCAACGAGCCGACCTGCCGCCGGGGCTAGCTACAGGACTCGGTGGCAGGTTCGTGGACCGGCTGCTGGCGAGTTCCCAGCAGCACTCCCATGGCCAGCAGGCTGACGCATCCGGCCAGGGCCATGGCCAGACGAAAGCCGCTGGTCATGGCGGCGCCATAGAGTTCAGCGAACAACGGGTCGTGCAGCGGCAGGCGGTGTTCGTTCACTGCCTGGCGCGCCAGTTCGGCGGCGCCATTGATGCCGGTCGCCGCAGCAGTCTCGCTGAGCACCTGCACCGCCCGGGCGCTCATCAGGCTGCCGAGCAGGGCGATGCCGACGCTCATGCCGGTCTGGCGCAGGGCGTTCATGCTGGCCGAGGCGATTCCGGCACACTCCGCTGGCGCACAGGCCATCACCACCAGCCCGGTGGCCGGTACCGCCAGGCCCATGCCCAGGCCCAGCAGGCCGAACAGCGAGCCCACCAGCCAGTAGGGCGTGTGGGCGTCGAAGCCGGCCATGGCGCTCAGGGCCAGGCCCACCAGGCCATAGCCGCCGACCATCAGCCAGGGCAGGGGGAGGCGCTGGTGCAACCGGCCGAAGAGCATCGATACAACGCCTGTGACCACGAACTGCGGGAGCATGCGCAGGCCGGTGTCGGCGGCGGACCAGCCCTGGATCTGCTGCAGGAAGATCGAGAAGAAAAACAGGCTGCTGTAGCAGGAGAAACCAAGGATGAACGATGCCAGGTTGGCCACTGCGAAGGGGCGCTGGCGGAACAGCGCGAGTGGCACCAGGGGCCGCTGCACTCGACGCTCCACCTGAATCAGAGCCAGCAGCGCCAGGGTCGACAACAGCAAGAAGGTGAGCGCCCCGGTGCTACCGAATCCGTCTTCGCCGGCGACGATCAGCCCATAGGTCAGGGCCCCGAGCCAGAGCACGCAGAGGACCTGGCCCAGGGGATCGAGTGCGGCGTGCCGGGGATGCTTGCGTTCGCTGATGCCCCAGCACCCCAGGACCAGGGCCAGCAGGCCGATGGGCAGGTTGATCAGAAAAATGCTCTGCCAGCCCAGGTGCTCCAGCAGCAGGCCACCCAGCAGCGGGCCGAGGATCAGCGCCAGGGCGCTGAAGGCCGACCAGCCGCCGATCACATGGGCCCGTTGCCGGGGTTCGGGAAAGGCATGGCTGAGGATCGGCATCGCCCCGGGAATCAGCAGGGCCCCGGCCAGCCCTTGCACCGCGCGCCCGGCCAGCAGCAGCGAGAGTTCCTGGGCCAGGGCACAGAGCGCCGAGCCGAGGCAGAACAGCAGCACCCCGATCAGCCAGCAGCGCTTGTGGCCGAAGCGGTCCCCCAGTGGTCCCGCTGACAGCATGAACGCCGAGAGGCAGATGGCGTAGGCATTGACCACCCACTGCAGGCCGCTGAGGTCTGTGGCCAGAGCGTGTTGCAAGGTCGGCAGGGCGACGTTGACGATGCTGATGTCCAGGGACGCGAGAAAGGTCCCGAGGTAGGCGGCGGCCACCAGGGCAGGGCGGCGATAGCGATTCATGAGGCGTCTCCCGCAGGTTCTGGAATGGGCTTTCGGGGCGAGCATAGTATTTCGACTGACCGTCGGTCAATGGAAAATGACACGCGTTCTCAACTCTCTTTTTCCCGGCAATTCCCCTAGACTGTCGGCCTTTGTCGATCAGCCCGGATTCGTTCATGAGTGTCAAAACCTCCCCGGTTGCCAAGCGCGCCGCCCCGCCGCGGCCGCGTACCAAGCCGGCTGAAGTGCGCCTGGAAGAGCTGATGGCCGCCGCCGAAGCCTTGTTCCTCAGCCAGGGCGTGGAAGCCACCACCATCAGTGAAATCGTCCAGCACGCCGAGGTGGCCAAGGGCACCTTCTATCACTACTTCGATTCCAAGAACGACATGCTGGTGGCCCTGGGGCAGCGCTATACCCAGCGCTTCCTGGAGCGTCTGGAGGAGGCGGTGAATGCCTGCCCCGAGGATGACTGGGTGGCGAAGGTTTCCAGCTGGATCGGCACCAGCGTGCAGGCCTATCTCGACACTTACCGCCTGCACGACATCGTCTACCCCAACCACCATCACCACGACCGTGGCAATCCGCAAAAGAACGCGATCCTTGCGCAGCTGCAGGGCATCCTCGAAGGCGGCCAGCACGCCGGCTGCTGGTCCCTGGCCCAGCCGGGGGTGATTGCGTCGCTGATCTACGCCGGCGTGCATGGCGCCACCGACGATGTAATCGCCGCTGGCGAGGACGATGGTCGGGCCCTGGCCGAGGCCATTGTCCAGGCCTGTTTGCGCATGCTGGGCCTGCCACCCTCTTGACGTTTCCACGGGTAAAAGGAACGACCCCCCGATGAAAAAAATCAAACCCATTCTGGGCGTCGCACTGGCGGTGTTCCTGGCGTACCAGGCCTATGGCTCGTTCTACTACGGCAACCCGTATGAGGCGCGTCGCTACAGTCCGGATCAGGCCTTCTACTACCAGAGGTACCGACTATTCAGCTGGCGCGCCTGGATTCCCACCATGACCATGCCCGGTGATGGCGACAGCTCGCGCTACAGCGTTGGCGGCTACCTGCGGGTGTTCAAGGCCGACGGCACGCTGCTGGGGCAGTCCTATGACGGCTGCATTGCGGTGGTGGAAGTGTTCTGGTACGACGATGCGGTGGGCGGTTTCGGCTGCAGCGAGCACTTGATCGCCCTGTCCGGGAAGGCCACCCCGGACTGAGCGTCCCGTCCCGGCGCCAGCCCATGGGCTATTGCTCGCGATGCGGCATCCAGGCGCTGCTCAGTCGTGGGCGTTGATTGCAGGGGATCGACAAGGTCGCGCGCAGGCCACCCTGGGGCAGGTTATCGAGGCTGATCCGGCCGCCCAGGTGCCGGGCGATGACGCTGACGATGGTCAGCCCAAGGCCGGCGCCGTGAACGTTGCCACGACTGTAGAAACGCTCGAACAGCCGCTCGCGCTCCCCTTCATCGATGCCCGGGCCCTGGTCTGCCACGCTCAGTTCGAACTGCTCTCCAACCCGTGACAGGCGCACGCTGATCACGCCGTTGGCGGGTGAGAAGTTCACCGCGTTGCTGATCAGGTTGTTCAAGGCGATGTCTATGGAAGCCGCTTCGGTGCGAATCGGGTAGGCACCTTCGTCGACGTCGAAAGACAGTTCCAGGTCCTTGCTCAACAACCAGGGGGTCAGTTGCACCAGGCTTTCGCGCACGGTATGAGCCAGGTCCACGGGCTGTTCGGTATACAGCTGAGCCTTGGGCTCCAGGCGGGCCATGGTCAGTAGCTGGTTGACCAGACGCGTGGCGCGGTCGACGCCGAGGATCAGTGATTCCAGAGAGGCCCGGCGCTCTTGTTCGGTGCCGGCCTCCAGCAGGTTTTGCGCATGCACGCGTAACACCGACAGCGGGGTGCGCAGTTCGTGGGCGGCATCGGCAATGAAGCGACGCTCCCGGCCCAGCAGTTCCTGGATCTGCGTGAGCATGCGATTGAGCGCCGCCTGCATGGGTTCCAGTTCGCTGGGCAGGGGTTCCAGCTGCAGCGGTTCCAGGGAGCCGCTGGGTCGTGCCCGCAATGTGGCGGCCATGTTGGCCAAAGGGCGCAGCCCCCAGCCAATCGCCAGCCAGACCATGACCGCCAGGAGCAGGCTGCCGAGAATGTTCGGCCACAGGGTATGGCGCATGATGCGGTTGACCAGATCGCTGCGGACATCGACCCGTTCGCCGACCCAGATCCGCAAGCCGGAGTCCGGGTCGGCGAGGGTGAAGGTCCGCCACTGGCGATTGTTCGGGTCCAGGGCGTTGCTGAATCCCGGCGCCTGGGGTTGCAAGGCGTAGCTCGGAGCGCTGGTGGTGCGCACCAGCAAGCCGCCTTTGCGATTCCACACCTGGAAGGCGATCTTGCTTTCGTAGGGGTGACCATCGACCTGGGGCATGGCCTGGCTCAGCGCCAGGTTGAAGGCGTGATACAGCTGGGCCTGATCGGCGCTGCTGTTGGGCATGCGCATGATCCCCAGCAGCAGCCTTGCATGCTGGGCCAACTGGGCGTCGTAGACTTCGTCGATCTCGTGGTTGCTGTCGTACAGGTTGAAGGCGGTGAGAATCAGCAACCCGGCCAGCAGCAGTCCGATGATCAGGGTCAGGGTGCGCCGGCGAATCGAGGTCATCGACGTTCCTCTACCAGGTAGCCGACGCCACGAATGGTGCGGATCAGGTCGGCGGAAAACTTCTTGCGCAGGTGGTGGATGTGCACTTCCAGGGTGTTGCTTTCGGCCTCTTCATTCCAGCCGTAGAGCAGCTGCACCAGGCGGTCCCGGGTCATCACCCGGCCCGGTGGCGAAAGCAGTTCGTAGAGCAGTTGGTACTCCTTGGGCGTCAAGGCCACCGGCTCGCCGTGGTAGTGCACCTGCTGGGTGCCCGGGTCGAGGCTGATGCCGGCGTGTTCGATCAGCACCCGCGCGCGGCCGGCACTGCGCCGCAGCAGGGCCCGCAGCCGGGCCTTGAGTTCGTTCAGGTCGAAGGGCTTGACCAGGTAGTCGTCGGCGCCGGCGTCCAGGCCGGCGATGCGGTCCTCGGTGGCGTCCCGGGCGGTGAGAATCAGCACCGGCAGGGTCGAGCCGCTGTCACGCAAGCGCTTGAGCACTTGCAGGCCATCCAGGCGCGGCAGGCCAAGATCCAGCAAGGCCAGGTCGAAGGTTTCGCTGAGCAGCGCATGCAACGCGCTGCTGCCGTCCTTGAGCCAGTCCACGGTGTAGCCTTCACGAGTCAAGGCTTGATGGATACCCTCGCCCAGGGGCTGGTCGTCCTCGATCAGTAGTAAGCGCACAACGACTCCTGTCCTGTCCGGATCATTTGATTTTTTTACCCACCTCGCCCAGCAATGCGTGGATCTCTTCGCGCCGGCCCTTGTCGGCCACTTCCCGACCGGGGCGCGGGGCTGCCTGCAAGGCCTTGAGCAAGGCGACCCGGGCCTCGCCGTAGCGGCCCTGGCGATACAGGTGGTCGCCCCAGAAGTACAGACTATCCAGGCCGTCGGGGTTGTGCTGCAAGGCTTGCTTGAGCAGTTCCTCGGCCTTGTCGGCGTCGCCGAAACCGATGGGCCAGCCGGGAACACGATCATACAGCGCACCCAGGCTGGTGTAGGCAGAACCTTGCAGGGCCTTGGGGTCCAGGCCCAGGGCCAGCTCCAGGTCGGCTTTGGCGGCCTTGGCCTTGCTCAAGGCCCCCAGCCCGCCCTGGGCGCCGGCCCAACTGCTGGTGACGATGCCCGACCAGATCCAGGCTTCAGCGACCGTCGGGCGCTCCTGGGTAAAGGCCCGGGTTTGCGTGGCAAGCTGTTCAAAGGCAGCGGCCCGTTGTTCGGCCGGCACCTGGTACTGAATGTGCGCCCAGCCTTGCTGGATGACGCTCAGACGTTGCTGATCCGCTGTATCCAGGGCCCAGGCGGGCAGGCTCAGACAGCCCAGCAACAGTGCGCTGATCAGGTTCTTCATGGTTCTTCGTGCTCCCGTTCGGATCGGATACTCAGCCGCCGGATCAGCGGCAGATGTTTGCGCAGGCCGCGGTCCACCAGGTTGGGCAGCAGGCTGTTGAGGCGGACGAAAAAACGTTCCGGCCAGCCCAGGTACAACTCGCGGTGGTCGCCGGCGATGGCGTGGACCACCGCGCTGGCCACGGTCTGCGGGTCGTCGACATTGCTTTTCAAGGCATCGTTCAAAGCCTGGGCGGCGGGGCTGTTCATGCTGGTGCGGGTGGCTCGCGGCGCCACATAGAGCACGTTGACCCGGGTGTCCGCCAGTTCCCGGCGCAGGGCCTCGGAGAAGCCGCGCAAGGCGAACTTGCTGGCGCAGTAGGCGGCATAACCGGGGTAGCCGATGGAACCGTAGGTAGAGCCGACGTTCACCACCATGGCGCTGGGGGCCTGTTGCAGCAGCGGCAGCAGCAGGCGGGTCAGGCACATCGGCGCACCGATGTTGACCGCCAGCATGGCGTTGATCTCGGCGTCGTCGAGCTGTTCCAGCATGGCGAAGTGATTGATTCCGGCGGCGTTGATCAGCAGGTTGACGCCACCGATGGCCTCGGCGGCCAGCAGCACCCTGCGTCGGTCGCTGAGGAAGGTCAGGTCCGCCGAGACCCAGCACAGCTGGTTCGGGTAGCGCGCCAGCAAGTGCCCTAACGGCTCTTTGTGCCGGGCCACGGCCAGCACCTGGGCGCCACTGGCGCACAGGGCCTCGGCAATGGCCAGGCCGATGCCGCCACTGGCTCCGGTGAGCACGGCGCGGGTTTCAGAGAGACGCATGGGCGCTCTCCCCGACACGTGGCAGACCGCGGAACATCTCGCTGTACAGGTGATAGACCACTTTCGAGGCATGGATCACGGCGGCCTGGTCGGCAGGGTCGTCGAGACGGTCCATCAGGCGCTTGTAGGTCTGCATATGCTCGATGTCCAGGGAACCGTGGGACGCCAGGTAACTGAAGGCGCTCTGGGGCAGTTGCAGACTCTCCTGGATGCTGCCGGCGGCCATCGTGGCCAGGGCGATGCTGGTGCCTTCGAGGACGTTGACCATGCCGAACAGCCCCACCGGATTGTCACGGGCGATCAGGTCGTAGAGAAAGCTCACCATCAACTCGATGGCCAGGGACGGACGGCCGTCGCGGACTGCCAGACGGTCGCCGCCGCAGGCGACGATGTCGTTGAGCACCCACTGTTCATGGCCGTACTCATCCTCGATGTACTCGCACACCGCGCCGCGCAGCCATTCCAGGCGCTCCGGCAGGCGTGCGCCGCAAGCCATCATCAGGGGCACGGTGTGGCGCACGTGGTAGTAGGCCTGGGTCAGGAACGCCCGGTAGCCCTCAAGGCTGACCTGGCCCCCCAGGGCTTCACGAATGATCGGCAGGTTGAACAGTTGTTCCCGCTCCCGGGCGGTGGCGGCTTGCAGTTGGTCGAAAAAACTCATGACGATGATTCCTCGGAATGAACAGTAGGGCAGAGCAGGTCGCGGTAGCGCTCGACGATGGCCTCGCGGCGAGGCCGGCCGTTGGCGGTGAGCAGGCCGTTGGCTGGGGTGAAGGGTTGTTGCAGGCGGGTCCAGTGGTGGACCTGGGCGTAGTCCGGCAAGGCCTCGTTGGCCTGGGCCACGGCGGCGGCCAGTTGGCTGTCGCTGCAGTCCGGCCGATGGGGCCAGAGCAGGGCATGGTTGTGGGGCAGGGCCTCGCCGTAGACGAAGGCCTGGGCAATATGGCTGCGCTGGGTCAGTTCGGCCTCGACCCATTCGGGGTTGACGTTGCGCCCGTAGCTGGTGACGAACTGGTGCTTCTTGCGGCCCTTGAGATAGAGATAGCCGTCGCTGTCGAACTCGCCGATATCGCCGCTGTGCCACCAACCGTCGACTCGCTCGGGTTCACCCAGGTAGCCCAGCAGCAGAGAGCCCTCGATCAGCACCTCGCCGTCGGCTGCCAGGTGCACCCGGACATGGGGCAAGGGCTGGCCGACGCTGCCCGGGCGGTGTTCGCCGGGGCGGTTGAGGCACACCACCGAGGCGCACTCCGACAGCCCATAGCCTTCGAACACCGGCAGGCCCAGGCGCTGGGCCCGTTGCAGCAGCTCCAGCGAGACCTTGGCCCCGCCCACGGCGGCAAAGCGCAGGCCGGCGGGATTGAACTGACGCTGTTCGGCGGCCCCCACCAGCAGCAGTAACAGCTGTGGCACCAGGATCAGGCTCTCGGGCTGGCGCTGGGCCAGGCAACCGAACAAGGTCGGCGCGTCGACCCCGCTGGCGCCCTGGATGCCCAGGGTTTTCTGGCTCGGCAGGCTGAGGGTGGCACCGGCATACAGCGCGGCGTAGCAGCCCAGGTTTTCCAGGAGAATCCCCAGGGGCAGCAGCGCCAGGTGGTGGCGCGGGTTGCTGCAATGACTGGCCTGCTCCAGCTCCCGGGCCACCCGCAGCAGGCTGTCAGCGCCCAGGCACACGCCTTTGGGGGTGCCAGTGGTGCCGGAAGTGAAGGTCAGCTTGGCGGTGCCGGGCGGCAGGATCGACGGCGCGTCGAAGGGCCGGCGCCAGAATTCGCCCTGGCGTTGATAGCCGGCGGCTTGCAGTTGCGCGTCCTGGCCGTCTTCGGCCAGCAGCAGCTCGGCGCGACTCTGTTCCAGGCAATGCTGGCGCTGGGCGGCGCTGAAGAAGGGGGGCAGGGTCAGGCAGGTCAGGCCCTCGAACAACGCGGCCAGATCCCACAGCAGCAGTTCCGGGCCGTTGTCCAGGGCCAGGGCCAGCACGTTCACCTGTTCATCGCGCAGCCGTTGCTGGCGGTAGATCACCTCGGCATACAGGGTGGCGTAGTCCAGGCGCAGGCGATCGCCCCAGAGCGCAATGTGGATGGTCTTTTCTTCGGCGTGTTTACGGAGTGCTTCCTTGAAGCGCTGCACTTCAAGCGACATGAGTGTTCTCCTCGAATGACACCGGCAAGCCCAGGCGATTGAACATCCCCATGTTGCGCAAGTGGATGAAGCCTGCGCGGATGCTGCCCACGTGCACGGATGGCTGGCTCTGGTAGTAGCTGCCCCAGTGATGACGGTCTTCACCCAGGCGCTCGGGGTCGGCCGCGCACAGGGTCAAGGGGCGCAGGCCCAGGCGATGAAAGCTGTTGACCAGGCCGACGTTGCCGGTGAACGCCACCCACTCCAGGCCCCCCATGGCCAGCAGCCAGGTGATGGCGATGATGGACAGGCGTGCGCTGCCGGTGTCGCTGGCCGCCAGGTTGCCCACTTCCACCACGCCCTGGCGCTCTGCCGGACGCTGGGCGGCGAAGTCGATCAACTCCTCGATCGGTGCATCCAGATAACGTTCCAGAAACAGCGGGCCGCTGCTGGCCAGGCGCACCCCGGCGACGGCGCACAGCGCACCCTGGGGATCGCTGAAACCGAAGAGCTCCGGCATGAATTGACGGATGTTGGCGCCGTGGACCTGCTGGAATCGCTGGCTGACGTAGGTTTCGAAGAGAGGGCGCTGGACCTCCCCGGGCAGGCTGCGGGCCAGGGTCAGGAGTGTTGTGGAATCCCGGCCGAAGCTGAGGGGTAGATGGATGTTCCAGTCAAATCCAGGCATGGATGCAGAGCCTCCCGAGGCGTGTTGGGGAGGAGTATCGGCAGGCTTTCTTAACGAAGTCTGAAGAGGGCAAAAAGACATTTTTGTGATCTTCAGGTTGCCTTAAGGCTGGCATCGCAAGGTGGCGCACCCGAGCAACAGAAGGCGTTGCTCGGGCCCAGCGATGACCTGAATGAATCGGGCATCCCGAACCACCGTGAGGACTGTGTATGACCGCTCAACCCGTACCATCGCGTTACGCGCGACTGTCGATCCTGATGCACTGGCTGATGCTGGCGCTGTTCGTCGGCGTCTACGCCTGCATCGAACTCAAGGGGCTGATGCCTCGGGGCAGTGCGGCCCGGGGCGTGTTTCTCGGGCTGCACAGCCTGTTCGGGATCAGCATTTTCGCCCTGGTGTGGATTCGCCTGTTGGCACGCCTGCAGCCACGACCGCCCATCTCACCGGCGCCCTCTGCCTGGCAGACCGGGCTGTCGCACCTGATGCACCTGGTCCTTTATGCGCTGATGATCGCCACGCCGCTGCTGGCCTGGCTGATGCTCTCGGCGGCGGGTAAACCCGTGCCTTACTTCGAGTTTTTCCTGCCGGCCGCGCCGGTGGCGGTGGACCCTGACCAGGCGCGATTCTTCAAGCACTGGCATGAGCAACTGGGCAACGCCGGCTACTGGCTGATCGGCCTGCATGCCGCAGCCGGGTTGTTTCACCACTACTGGGTGGGCGACAACACCCTCAAGCGCATGCTGCCGGGCTCCCGGGGCTGAACCACGGTATGGCCTGTAGGCTGGCTGGCCAGCGAAGCGCCGCGCCGCGGTTCGCAGATCCTCCACGGCGTTATCAGGATCGCTTTCGCCGGCAAGCCGGCTCCTACGGTGGTGGTGGTGGTGGTGGTGGTGGTGGTGCGCGGGTTTTGTCGGTCGCTTCAGGACCTGGCTTTCCACAGGCCGAACTTGCCCGCCAGATCCAGCTTGGGATCACGCACTCGGGTCAGGTTGATCGCGGCGCCGGACCAGCCGCCCTCCATCTCTTCACTCAGGTGGTATTTCAACAGGTTGTACTGGATCGCCGTCCCTCCCAGTTGCTGGTAGCCGATGCGTGAGGTCACCGCCTCCAGCAAGCTGGAAATCAGGTATTGCAGCGGTGTTTCGTAGGCCTTGATGGCGATGCCGTAGTCGAAGCTCTCAGCGTTGCTTTCGCGAAAGCAACCGAAGAATTCCTGCTTGCTCATGCTGCTGGACATGGCCGTGTTGTAGCTCCGGCGACAGGCCTCCAGGTCAGCGGCGCCGGGCCGGGGCAGGGCCAGGTGGTTGTTGAGGTTCTTCAGGGTCACACAGCCCTGGGTGGCGATGACCTCGGGCATCAGGGTCACGTCCAGTTCGCCGGCACGGTCGGGGATGTTGTGCCAGGCGTTCAGGCTGTTGCGCAGCGGCTCCAGGCTGGCGCCGGGATAGCCTCGATAGCCGTACACATACGCCGGCGGCAGCACCAGGCCCATGACCGAATTCATCTGCGAGACCGTCAGGTTCTGATAGTCGCGGTCATAGATGCGCGCGCTGTATTCGTCGAGGGAATGGCGCAGCACCGAGGGCTTGAGGTTGCGCACCGACTTGCCGTTCTCCAGGGCCTCGAACAGGCTCTTTTCGTTGAGTTGGGACTTGACCTCCACAGTGGCGATCACCCCTTCGATCAGGTAAACGTCCGCCGAGCCGAAAGTGCGCAGCGTGGGGAAATCGTTGCGATAGATGATCAGGTCGATCTGCTTGGAGATGCCTCCTTCGGAGTCGATGATCTGCCCGGCACCGATGCTGATGTTGCTCGGCAGAAATCGCTTGAGGACGTCACGGATGAAACTCTCCCGGGCGTCGCCGAGGACGCCGGAGTGGCTGGCGATGGTGCTGCTGACGCTGAAGCTGCTTTCCAGGACCCGGGCGATGGATTTCGCCCATTTGCTGATGATTGCCACGAGGTCTTCCTTGAAGGTCAGGGGATGAGCAAGTCGAAATGGCTGGCGGCCAGGCACTCGCCGTTGACCAGCAACTGCACGCCATGGCGTCCGGGATAGTGACGGCGGGTGGTCAGTTCGCGGATCTGCTGGTTGCGGCCCAGTTCCACCCGGGCCAGGCCTTGCAGGGTGAAGGTCTTGAGCTTGAACACCTTGCTCGCTGTGGCGCCTGAAGCCTTGACGTAGTCGATGGCGTAATCCACCACCAGGCGCTGGTTGCGGGGGCTGGTGGAGACCAGGGTCAGGGACAGGTTGAGGCTGTCTCCCAGGCGCAGTTGCCCGGGAGCCACCTGGAAGCGGTCGACCTCGACCTCGGGCCGGGCCCCGGCCCCGATGATCGCCAGGGCCCGACGGTCGCCCTGCTTGATCAGGCTGCGCAAGGCATGACGGGCGATCCAGGCGCTGTGGGGCTGCTCCAGGGGCCAGCCTTCCAGGCGCTGCAGGACCCACTGCGGATGGTCCTTGGTGATGTCGTTGAGGTGATTGGCCACGGATTTGCGCACGTACAGGCTGGGGTCGTTGCGCAGGTGTTCGAGGATCGGCGCCGCCAGCTGCGGGTCGGCCTGCAGCTGTTCCAGGCGAAACGACCAGGGCAGGCGCGGGCGGCTGCCCTCGCTGGCCAGGCGGCGTACGTGTTCATCCGGGTCGCCGGCCCATTGCTCCATCAGGGCCAGGCTGCGGGTGCAATCCTGGCGCAGGAAATGCCGCACGGCGAACTCCGAGGAGCCGAAGCGGGTGAAATACTTCAAGGCCGCCATCGACAGTTCGAAGTCATGCAAGCCGTAGCTGGCCACGTAGTGCGGGAGGAAGATGCACACGAAGCGATTGTTCAGGCGGGGCGCCAGGGCGTGCAGCAACTCCAGGCTGGTGGGGTAGTCCAACTCCAGCACCTGGTGCAGGCTCTGACTGACCCGCGCCAGACGCTGCATCAACGACAGCTCGGCGAGGTTGTGGCTGGCCTGTTGCACAAAGCGTTGACGGTCGAAGGCCGGATACACCGCGAGCATGGCGTCGGCGATATGTTCCAGGCGTTGCTGGTTGAAGATTTCCTTGAGGGCCGGGGCGTTCTCTGGGGTCGAGCTCATCGGGCGTATCCATTCAAAGGCGAGGCGGCGCTCACTTTACACAAGCGCTCCTGACAGAACCTGACGGTAGTCGCTCAAGCGCACCGCGTGATTCAAAGCACTTTCCGGCGCCCTCACGACCGCCTTCGCCGGCAAGCCGGCTCCTACAGCGAAATGTGGTGTTTGGGCCACCGTAGGAGCTGGCTTGCCAGCGAAGGCGTCGGCCGGGGCGATGCATGACTTACGGGCCCCTTCGCCGGCAAGCCGGCTCCTACAGCGAAATGCGGTGTTTGGGCCTCCGTAGGAGCTGGCTTGCCAGCGAAGGGTACACCACGGCCCTCAGATCATTCCCCGGCGTCCCTGAGACCGCCTTCGCCGGCAAGCCGGCTCCTGCGAGGTGGCGCAGGGCCGGCGGCTCAGCGCATCGGCGGCAGGGGGCTCTCGATCTGCTCGTCCTGCTCGTCGGCGGCGAACAGTCGGGCCAGTTCGGCGCGGGCTTCCTGGGCGGTCTGCAGCACTTTGGCCGCGTCGTCGTACACCGCGTGCTGGGCCGCCAGCAGTTGTTCGTCATGCTCGGTAAAGCGCTGGATTCGCGAGTCGGCCTGGGCCTGGCTGAGCCCCAGTCCCACCAGGGTGCGGCGGCTCATTTCCAGGCTGGAGTAGTAGGTTTCCCGCACGGCCTGGGCCTCCAGGTCCACCAGCCTGTGCACGTGCTGGCGGTTGCGCGCCCGGGCGATGATCTTCAGGTGCGGGTAGAGCTTGCGTACCTGTTCGGCGGTCTTGATGTTGGTTTCCGGATCATCAGTGGCGATGACGAAGTATTCCGCTGTGCCGACCTTGGCCGCGCTGAGGATCTCCGGGCGCATGGGGTCGCCGTAGAACACCGGCATGCCGCCGAAGCTGCGGATCAGTTCGATGGTGTCCACCGAGGTGTCCAGGGCGACGAAGGGGATTTTCTGCGCCCGCAGGATACGCGCCACGATCTGTCCCATGCGGCCCATGCCGGCGATCACCACCCGCGGGCTGTCGGCGTCGATCTGACGGTATTCGGCGGGCATTTCCACGGGCTTGGCCTTGGGTTTGAGCCAGCGCGAGCAGGCCAGCAACAGCAGCGGCGTCAGGGCCATGGACAGGGTGATGGTGAGCACCAGCAGGTCATGCAGGCGGGCCTCGAACAGGCCCTGGTCGCGACCGATCTTGAACACCACGAAGGCGAACTCGCCACCGGCTGCCAGCACCACGCCAAGGCGCACCGCGCTCTCGCGATTGAGGTCGCCGGCCAGGCGCCCGACCGCGTACAGCAGCGGCAGCTTGAGGCCGATCAGCAGCAGGGTCAGGCCCAGCACCGTAATGGGCGCGCTGAGCAGCAGGCTGATATTGGCGCCCATGCCGACGCTGATGAAGAACAGCCCCAACAGCAGGCCCTTGAAGGGCTCGATCTGCGCTTCCAGTTCATGGCGGTATTCCGAGTCCGCCAGCAGCAGGCCGGCGAGGAAGGCGCCCAGGGCCATGGACACGCCCACCAGATCCATCAGCCAGGCCGTGCCGATCACCACCAGCAGGGCGGTAGCGGTGGACACTTCCGGCAAGCGGGTGCGGGCGACAATGCGAAACACCGGGCGCAACAGGTAGCGTCCGCCCACCACCACCACGGCGATGCTGCCCAGCACTTGCAGGCCATGACGCAGATCCTCGGCGCTGCTGGTGTGGTGATCGCTGCCGGCCAGCACCGGGACCATGGCGATCAAGGGAATGGCGGCAATGTCCTGGAACAGCAGGATGGCGAAGGCCATGCGCCCGTGGGGGCTGTTCAGCTCCTTGCGTTCGGCCAGGCTTTGCAGGCCCAGAGCGGTGGACGACAGCGCCAGGCCCAGGCCCAGGACAATGGCACTGTTCAGCGATTGGCCGAAGAGGAACAGGGCCACCACGCCGATCACTGTGCCGGTCAACAGCACCTGGGCCAGCCCCACACCGAACACCGCCTTGCGCATCACCCACAGGCGCTTGGGGGAAAGCTCCAGGCCGATGATGAACAGCAGCAGCACCACCCCCAGCTCGGAGATGTGACTGACGCTTTGCGGGTTGCCCACCAGCCCCAGCACCGACGGGCCGATCAGCACCCCGGCCAGCAGGTAGCCGAGCACGGCCCCCAGTTGCAGGCGCTTGGCCAGGGGCACGATGAGCACGGCGGCGCAGAGGAACACGACGGCGGCTTGTAGCAGGTTGCCTTCATGGGGCATCGGGGGGACTCCAGGGAGAACGGGGCGCAGGTGATGATAAAGGCTCGCCGGTGACGATGAGCGCATGGGGTTGCCAGTCTGCGCCCGGATAAAAACGGCGGGGATGTTCTGAGACTGGCGGTGCGCCCTTCAAGGCACGTCGGTGTGTAGGGCGCGCGGGAGGGGCGCGCGGGTCAGTGCGGCCACTGCTCCAGCAGGATCGCCACGAATTTTTCCGCGGCCGGCGACAGCGATGCACCGCGGCGGTACACCAGGCCCAGGGTGCGATTGACCACAGGCTCGGTCAGCGGAACGCTGACCAGGGTTGGGTGATCGGCGGCGGGCATGGCCAGGCTCGGCATCGCCGACACCCCGAGGCCAGCCTCCACCATGCCCAGTGACGTGGACAGGTGCTGCACTTCATAGAACCACTGGGGACGCCAGCTCAAGCCGGACAGGGCATGGTCCAGCAGCATGCGGTTGCCGCTCAGGCGACCGACGCCGATCAAGCGATAGTCGCTCAGTTCCGACCAGGTCACCGAGCTGCGCTCTGCCAGTTCGTGGTCGCGCCGGCAGGCCAGGACAAAGGGCTCGTTGACCAGTGGCACGAACTCGATGTCCGGGTGCTGACCGCTCATCATGTTGATGCCGAAGTCCGCTTCGCCGCGCAGCACCGCTTCAAGGCCTTCGTTGGCACTGAGGTCGAGCAGGCGGATGCGGATTTTCGGGTAGCGCTGGTTGTACAGGCGGATCACCGACGGCAGGAAGTAGAAGGCCGCAGTGGGGATGCAGGCCAGGGTCACCTGACCGATTTGCCGTTCCGCCAATTCACGGATGTTGAGGATCGAGTCGTCGAAGTCGTCCAGCAGGCGTCGGGCCTTGGGCAGAAAGTCGCGACCGACGCTGGTCAGGCTGACCTTGCGCGTGGTGCGGTCGAGGAGGGCGGTGCCCAGGCCCTCTTCCAGCTTCTTCATGCGCCGGCTCAGGGCGGGTTGGGACAGGTGCAAGGCGTCGGCCGCTTCGTGAAAACTCCCCAGTTCGGCGATTTTCACGAAAGATCTTATGTCCTGGAGCTCATATTCCATGCTGGTTTCTCAAGGCGGGGAGGCGGGTGGAACGCTGCCGGACACGATATTTAATTCATGCGTGTAACGCAATAATCTCTCTGATCTTTGCATTGGAAACACTTTTTAATCCCTGACACTCTTGTGTCCAGAACATCAATTACCTCGATTGATTAACAAGAGTCTGTGTTCATGCAACGAATTCCTTGTGTGTTGATGCGCGGCGGCACCTCCAAAGGGCCGTTTTTTCTGGCCTGGGATCTGCCGGTGGCGGTGTCCGAGCGTGATGAGCTGTTGCTCAACCTGATGGGCTCCGGCCACGAGCTGGAAATCGACGGTATCGGCGGTGGCAGCCCGCAAACCAGCAAGGTGGCGATCGTCAGTCCGTCGCTGCACCCGGATGCCGATGTGGACTACCTGTTCGTTCAGGTCATGGTGTCCCAGCGTCGGGTCGATACCGCGCCCAACTGCGGCAACATGCTGTGCGCTGTCGGGCCTTTCGCGATCGAGCAGGGGCTGGTCAAGGCCACGGGCGCACAGACTCAGGTGCGGATTCGCAACCTCAACACCGGCACCCTGGTCAATGCCCAGGTGCAGACTCCCGATGGCAAGGTCAGCTACGAAGGCGACACCACCATTGACGGCGTGCCGGGCAGCGCGGCGCCGGTGGCCCTGACCTTTCTCGATGCTGCCGGCAGCAAGACCGGCCAGTTGTTCCCCACGGGCCAGCCCCAGGATTTGATCGACGGCATTGCCGTGACGTGCATCGACATGGCCATGCCCATGGTGCTGGTGCAGGCGGCTTGTCTGGGCAAGCGCGGCGATGAAACGCCGACCGAACTGGACGCCGATGCGGACTTTCTCCAGCGCCTGGAAAGCCTGCGCCTGAAGGCCGGCCTGGCCATGGGCCTGGGGGATGTCAGCGACAAAGTGATCCCCAAGCCGGTCCTGGTGTCCCAGGCCCGGCTGGGGGGCACTCTCGCGGTGCGCTATTTCATGCCCCACAACTGCCATCGGGCCCTGGCCATCACCGGCTCCATCGGCCTAGCTACCGCCTGTGTCACCGCCGGTAGCGTGGTGGCCGAGATGCTGGGCGGGGGCCACGAACCGCGTTTGCAAAAGGTCCGTATCGAGCACCCCAGCGGGGCAATAGATGTCGTATTGTCCTACAGCGGAAAAAACCCTGAGACCATCCGCGCCTCGGTGGTTCGCACTGCCCGCCGGTTGTTCTCCGGGTTTGTCTACGCGCCGGCTTCACAGCGCCTGGCCGGTTAGTCGTTGCTGTCGACCCGCGTTGCATCCACACAATTCTAAAAATGGGTGATGCCATGAAAGTTGTTAAATCGCTCTACTTCCAGATCCTCTGCGCCGTGTTCCTCGGGGTTCTGGTGGGGCACTTCTGGGCCGCGCAGGCCATTGCCCTCAAGCCTCTGGGAGATGCCTTCATCAAGCTGATCAAGATGATGATCGCCCCCGTGGTGTTCTGCACCATCGTCACCGGCATTGCCGGCATGAGCGACAAGCGTTCCCTGGGACGCCTGTTGAGCAAGACGATGCTGCTGTTCCTGGGCCTGACGCTGATCAGCCTGTTCATCGGCCTGGGGGCGGTCTACCTGTTCCAGCCCGGCGCGGGAATGAACATCGATCCCACCCGGTTGAACACCCAGGGGCTGTCCCAGTACACCGATTCGGCAGCCAAGCTGGGGGTGGTGGAGTTCTTCATGCACATCATTCCCGAGACCTTTGTCGGCGCCTTCAACAAAGGCGAGGTACTGCCGGTGCTGTTTATCGCGGTGCTGTGCGGGTTTGCCCTTTCGTCCCTGGGCGAGCGCGGCAAGCCGGTGCTGGAGGTGCTGGAGTCGGCCTCGCACATGGTGTTCAAGATTTTCTCCTACCTGATGCGTTTCGCCCCCGTCGGCGCCTTCGGGGCCCTGGCCTTTACCGTGGGCCAGTACGGCATCACTTCCCTGGGCGCCCTGGCCAAGCTGATCATGACCCTCTATGTCGCCTGCGGCTTCTTTGTCTGCGTGGTCCTGGGCGGCATTTGTCGGGCAAATGGCTTCAGCCTGTGGAAGCTGTTGCGCTACCTGCGTGAAGAGTTCCTGGTGGTGCTCGGCACCTCGTCCACGGAGCCGGTGATGCCGCGCATGCTGGAAAAACTCCAGGCCCTGGGCTGTCGCAAAAGCGTGGTGGGGCTGGTGCTGCCTACCGGCTATTCGTTCAATCTCGACGGTACGGCGATCTACCTGTCCCTGGCGGCGATCTTCATTGCCCAGGCGTGCAACATCGAGCTGAGTGCCGGCCAGGTCGTCACTATGCTGGCGATCATGCTGCTGTCGTCCAAGGGCGCCGCCGGCGTGACCGGCAGCGGTTTCGTGGCGCTGGCCTCGACCCTGACGGTGATTCATGACATTCCCCTGGCCGGCCTGGCGTTGCTGATCGGCATCGATCGCTTCATGTCCGAGGCCCGGGCCTTGACCAGCCTGGCCAGTAACGCCGTGGCGACGGTGGTGATCGCCCTCTCGGAGCAGGCGTGCGACCGCCAGGTGTTGATGCGCACGCTCAACGGCGAGCCGGCCCCGGCCCAGAGTGTCGAGCAAACCCCGCCCGCCACGCTGGCCAGCAAGCTCAGCTAGACCTGCAAGGCAACACTGCCAACCCCCCATTTATTGCCTGTGCCGGGCGCCCTTGATCGGGCCGCCCGGCGCCCAGGTGGCCGTGCGCCTGCGTGCCGGCCACGTTCATCATAAAAACAAGAGAATCGACATATGCTCGCTTTGCTCGGCCTCGCCATGGTGGTGGTCTTTACCGTCCTGATTATGACCAAGCGCCTGTCGCCCATCGTGGCCTTGACGGTGGTGCCCATTGTCTTTGCAGTGCTCGGCGGATTTGCCGGCAGCACCGGCAAGATGATGCTCGACGGCCTGAAAATGGTTGCGCCGTCGGCGGCGCTGTTGCTGTTTGCCATTCTGTTTTTCGGCTTGATGATCGATTCGGGGCTGTTCGATCCGCTGATCCGCAAGATTCTCAAGCGGGTCAATGGCGACCCGACCAAGATCGCCATCGGCACCGCTCTGCTATCGCTGGTGGTGGCCCTGGACGGTGACGGCACCACCACCTACATGATTACCTGCGCGGCGATGCTGCCGCTGTACAAGCGCATCGGCATGAACCCGATGATCCTCGCCACCATCTCCATGTTGTCCCTGAGCATCATGAGCGGCATGACCCCGTGGGGCGGACCGGCAACGCGCGCCATCGCCGCCCTTGGCCTGGATGCCGGCGAGTACTTCGTGCCGCTGTTGCCGACCATGATCGGCGGCGCCGCCTGGGTGGTGTTTACCGCCTACCTGTTGGGACGAGCCGAGCGCAAGCGTATCGGCAATACCCAACTGCAAAGCGGTGGCGGTGACTGCTACATCAAGGCGATTCTGGAAGACACCCCGCACAAGCGGCCCAAGCTGGCCTACGTCAACCTGCTGCTGGTGGTGGCGGTAATGACCGCGTTGGTGCTGGGCCTGATGCACTCGGCGGTGCTGTTCCTGATCGGTTTTGTCCTGGCGCTGATGATCAACTACCCGCAACTGGATATTCAGAAAGAGCGCATTCTCGCCCACTCGGGCAACGCCATGACCGTGGTGCTGCTGGTGTTCGCCGCGGGGATCTTCGCCGGTATTTTCTCCGGCACCAAGATGGTCGACGCCCTGGCACAGACCCTGGTGGACTGGATTCCGCCCTCCTGGGGCCACCTGTTCCCGCTGGTGGTGGCGCTGACCAGCATGCCGTTGACCTTCGTCCTGTCCAACGATGCCTACTACTTCGGCGTGGTGCCGATTTTGGCCAACGCGGCGGCGGCCTATGGCATTTCTCCCCTGGAAATAGCCCGGGCCTCGATCCTCGGTCAGCCGGTGCACCTGATGAGTCCGCTGGTGGCCTCGACCCTGCTGCTGGTGGGCATGGTGGACCGTGATATAGGCGACTTCCAGAAAGCCACGGTGAAGTGGGCCGTGCTGACCTCTCTGGTCATTACCGCCCTGGCCTTGCTGACAGGCGCCCTGACCCTGTTCGTCTGATTCGTTCAAAACCCTCTTTCGTTGCCTGGCGCGCCTGCTTGCGGGGCGCTTGGCGAACTGCGCCTTGAATAACAACAACGAGAAGTACGACATGAGCCATTTGCTGATTCGCGCAACGGTATTTTCCTGCTTGAGCCTGCCGCCGGTGGCGGGGCTCCAGGCCGCTGACTTCATCGACGACAGCAGCCTCAAGCTGCAATTGCGCAACGTCTATTTCAACGAAAACTTCCGCGACGAACACGGCCTCAGCGCCAAGGCTGCGCGCACCGCCAAGAGCGAGCGCACCGAATGGGCCCAGGGTTTCCTGCTCGATTATCAGTCCGGATTCACCCCCGGCACCCTGGGGTTCGGGGTCGATGCCCTGGGGCTGCTGGGGGTTCGGCTCGATTCCGGCAAGGGGCGCAGTGGAACCGGGCTGCTGCCGGTGCATGACGACGGTCGCGCCGCCGGCGAATTTGCCAGTGCCGGCGCCACGGCCAAGGTGCGGCTGGCCAAGACCACGCTCAAGTACGGCACCCTGCTGCCCAAGACCCCGGTGCTGGTTTACAACGATGCCCGTCTGCTGCCGCAGACCTATCAGGGGACCCAGCTCAGCAGCACGGATATCGACGGCTTGAGTTTGACGGGCGGTTATCTGCAGCGCTTCAAACTGCGGGACTCCACCGACAGCGTGGGGCTGGTGCCCGACGGCTACAGCGGCGGCCAGTCCGGGGACTTCCGTTACGGTGGGGCCGAATACAAGTGGAGCAAGAACCTGCGCCTGAGCTATTTCCATGGCCAGCTTGAGAACTTCTATCGACAGGACTTTGTCGGTCTTCAGCACGACCTGGCGCTGGGGCAGGGGACGTTGACCGGCGATCTGCGCTACTTCCGCAGCGCCGACTCAGGCGCGGCCTTTGACGGCAAGATCGCCAACCGCATGCTCAGCGGCCAACTGACCTACGCGATCGCCGGGCATTCCCTCGGCGGCGGCTATCAGCGCCTCAGTGGCGATGCCGGCTTGCCGTATATCAGCGGCGCCACGGTCTACTCCTTCAGTAACGCCGGCATCGGCAAGTTCATCGAGGAGGGCGAGAAGACCTGGATGCTCGGCTATGGCTACAACTTCGCCAGCCTGGGTGTCCCCGGCCTGACCTTCAGCTCGCGCTACCTGAGCGGCAATGACGGCAAGTCCGGGACCCGCGTCGATGAGTGGGAGCGCGACAGCGAACTGGCCTATGTGCTCCAGCAAGGCTCGCTCAAGGGGCTGGGGGTGAAGCTGCGCAATTATGTGTATCGCTCCGACTACTCCCGTGGACGCGACAGCAACCGCCTCTACATCACTTACGACATTGCCCTCTGGTAGCGCATTTACAGCGGCTTGAAGCGCCCATCCCACTGCGGGTCCAGGCGCTGGATGCGCGCGGCCAGCGGCGGGTGGGTGGCCATCAGGCGCTCCAGGCGCAGTTTCACCCCCTGATGGAAATACAGGTGGCTGTACTGGGCGGCGGCGAAGGCGCGCAGGCGTGAACCGGCGCTGCTGCCGCCGATCTTTTTCAGGGCGCCGGCAATGCCCTGGGGGTTGCGGGTGAACTGCACCGCCGAGGCGTCGGCGAGAAACTCGCGCTGGCGGCAGATGGCGGCCTTGATCAGGTTGCCCAGCAGGCTGCCCAGGGAGCCGAAGATCAGCAGGGCCAGGCCCAGCACGGCGAACACGATCTGCCAGAAGAAGCGGTGGCGGTCGCTGCCCAGGTGCTGCTTTTCGGCCTGGCGCAGCACCGCGATGCCGGCGAGGCTGAACACCAGCAGGCCGTGGATCACCGCCAGCAAGTGGGTGTTGAGGCGCATGTCGCCGTTGTGAATGTGGCTGAACTCATGGGCGACCATGCCCTGCAACTCGTCGCGGTCCAGGTGGATAAGGGCACCGCGAGTGATTCCGAGCACCGCCTGCTGCGGTGTCAGCCCGGCGGCGAAGGCATTGATTGCGTCTTCCGGCAGTACATACACGGCCGGCATCGAGGCGCCGGAGGCCAGGGCCATTTCCTCGACGATATTGAGCAGTCGCTGTTCCTCGCTGCCCCGCGGTGAGTCATTGATCAGGCGCCCGCCCAGATGCTCGGCGATCACCTTGCCGCCGGCCCGCAGGCGCCAGGTCTTGTACCAACTGCCCAGCACCACCACCAGCAGCATGAGCAGTGCCACGATCGCGACGACGGTCCAGTTCAGCACCTTGGGCTGGCCGTACTCCTGGCTCAGCTCGCGCCACAACAAGCCCAGCCCGAGGCTGCTGAGGCTGACCAGGGTGGTCACCGCCAGGGTCATCAACAGCAGCAGTTTGAGGGTGTGGCGCCGGGCGCGGGCCTGGTGTTGAAAGAACTTCATGCAAGCTTCCGGGGGCAGGCGGCGGGGTTACTGGAACGACACTTTGCTGGCGTCTTGAATTTGCGCGCTGTCGGCGAATTGCAGCAGGGCGGCGTCGGCCCGGTGGCCGAACAGCCCGGCGAAAAACAGCGCCGGCACCTGCTGTTTGCACAGGTTGTAGTCGGTCACGGCGTCGTTGAAGGCCTGGCGGGCGTAGGCGACCTTGTTCTCGGTGCTGGTGAGCTCTTCGCTGAGCTGCGCCATGTTCTGCGAGGCCTTGAGTTCCGGATAGGCCTCCAGGCTCAGGTGCAGGCGGTCGAGAACCTGATCCAGGGCGCTCTGGTCCTGGCCCAGGCGGGCGATGCGTGCGCTGTCGCCGGGTTGCGCGGCGGCCGCTTGCAGGCTGTCCCGGGCACTGTTGCGCGCCTCGGCCAGGGCGGTCAGGGTCTGGCGCTCGTGCTGCAGGTAGCCTTTGACGGTTTCCAACAGGTTGGGAATCAGGTCGTAGCGGCGCTTGAGTTGCACTTCGATCTGGGCGAAGGCATTGCGCAAGCGGTTGCGCCGGGTCGTCAGGCGGTTGTAGAGGCTGACCAGGTACAGCGCCAGCAAGGCGAGCAGCACCAGGGTGACGATATCGGCGGTGGCCATGGGATGTCCTTATCGGGGTGGGGCGTGGGGGCGGCAATGGTAACGGAAACTTCCCGGGCAGCGACAGACCTTTGCCCGAGCGCGATTCAAGGATTGCCACGGGCCGGCAATTCTGCGAAAAAGCGCTCGGCGTTCGCCGGCCTCAAGCTCGGCCGGGCGCTTTTTATTCAATGAACCAGGGACAGGTGATGGACAAGATCATGCTCAGGTTGACCGTGGTCGACGACTATCCGCCGGCAGCCAGCGAAGGTGTCTGGGCGCAGCAGCAGCCAGACGGCCTGTACCGTATCGCCAATATTCCCTTCTATTCCCCGGATGTCTGTTACGAGGACGACGTAGCAGTCCAGGTGCAGGCCGATGGCTTGAAGTGGTTCAAGCACATCGCGCGCAGCAGTGGCAACAGCACGCTGCGCCTGGTGTTTTTTGAAACCGGCCGGGCCCGGGCACCCGAGGTGCTGGAACGGATCAATGCCCTGGGCTGCCGTTGGGAGGGCATGAGCAAGGCCTTCTACACAATCAATGTGCCTGCCTCGGTGCTGCTGGACAGCGTGCTGGACTACCTGCAGGCATGCTTTGAACAGGGTTGGCTGGACTATGAGTCCGGGTTGTTGCGCCAGTGAACGGTATAAGGAGTAAAGGCTGATGAGCTTCAAGTTTCACGCAACCACCTACAGTGCCTGCACTGAGGACGAAGTCCAGATCCTGGGCTTTGCCGATGATGGGCAACAGCCAGGGCACTACCTGCTGCTGCAGCGTGCCGAATGCGTTGACGAGCAGGATCGGCAACTGGGCATGGACACTTACTATGTAGAGCTGGGCGGGCAGGACGTGGCCGGCTACGGCGGCATCGAGCGGCTGCAATTGGCGCCGGGGCGCTTGACCCTGCATTTTTCCCGCACCCTGGACTGGTGCCGGGCCTTGCCCAGCCTGGAAATCAGCTGGGATGCAGGGCTGGCCAGCGTCGAGGAGGTCGAGGCGGCGTTCGGCGAGATGTTTGTCGGCACCGACACCGGTATCCAGGTCCAGCACGGGCCGGGCGCAGCGCAGTGATTGCCAGGCAGCGGCAATTCTGCGAAAAAGCCCGCCGCGGTCCCGTGACGGGGCAATGTTTGAACGGGAGTGAAGCATGAGCGACGAATTGCAGGTGATCGATATCCAGCCGGGCGATGGCAAGGCCGTGGTCAAGGGGGCTTTGATCACCACCCAGTACCGGGGTTTTCTGGAGGACGGCAGCAGCTTCGACTCCTCCTACGATCGCGGCAAGCCGTTCCAGTGCGTGATCGGCACTGGGCGGGTGATCAAGGGTTGGGACCAGGGCCTGATGGGTATGCAAGTGGGCGGCAAGCGCAAACTGCTGGTGCCGGCGCACCTGGGCTACGGCGAGCGCAGCATGGGCGCGATCCCGCCCAACTCCAACCTGATCTTCGAGATCGAGTTGCTGGAAGTGCTGACCCGGGATGATTGAGGCTAAGGCCCGAACCTCAGGAGAAAGGCCGATGCCTGGCAACAAGGCTTGTGCGGTACTGCTGCGCCACACCACTGAGCTTGAGGTCTTGGCCTTTCGCCACCCGCTGGCGGGTCTGCAACTGGTCAAGGGCACGGTGGAGGCGGGAGAGTCGACGGCCGCCGCGGCGGTCCGCGAGCTGGCGGAAGAGGCTGGCGTCCAGGCCGAGGAAAGCCGCTCTCTGGGGCTCTGGCACTCGGGGTTTTCCGGCCAGGTATGGGCCTTCCATGAGTGCCGGGTGCTGGGGCAGTTGCCAGAGTCCTGGACGCATTTCACCGAGGATGATGGCGGCCATCACTTCGAGTTTTTCTGGCATCCCCTGGCCAGTCCGCCGTCGGCCCAATGGCACCCGCTGTTTCAAGCGGCCCTGGGCTTTCTGCGTGAGCGCTTGCTCAGCGCGGGTCGCGACGCCTAGGCCCTGCTGCCGGGTACTACTGCCCCAGGCGGTATTGGTTGTTGCCGCTGCGCTTGGCCTCGTACATCGCCAGGTCGGCGACATGTAGCAACTGGTCCATGCGCCCGGCATGGTCGGGAAACACCGCCACGCCCAGGCTGCTGCCGATGCTGTGGCGATGGCTGTCTACCTCCACCGGGGGCGACAGTTGATTGAAGATCTTTTCGCCGATGCGCCGGGCTTCTTCTTCCAGGTCGAGCCCCGGGGACAGGCCCTCCAGAATCACTACGAATTCGTCGCCGCCGATCCGCGCCACGGTGTCGCTGGTGCGCAGGATGCCTTGCAGACGTTGGGCCGTGGCGCTCAGGACCCGGTCTCCGGCGGCGTGGCCGTACTGGTCGTTGATCGCCTTGAAACCGTTGAGGTCAACGAATACCAGGGCCACTCGGGTCTGGTTGTGACGTGCCTGCTCCAGGGCCCGGGACAGGCGCTGTTCCAGCATCAGGCGATTGGGCAGGCCGGTCAGCGGATCGAAGTGCGCCAGTTGCTGCAGCTGGCTGGTGGAGACTTTTTCATCGGTAATATCCCGTACCACCCCCATCATCTTGATGGTGGTGTCGTGCACGTTTTTCACCACGTTGCCGGTTTCCCGCAGCCAGTGGATGCTGCCGTCGGGCCACACCACGCGGTATTCCTCATCATGGTTCTCGCCGGTTTCCAGGCAGCGCAACTCGCCGGCGCGGACCCGTTCGCGATCGTCCGGATGCACGCAGGAGCAGAAGAGTTCGTAGGAGGGCACCACTTCACCGACCTTGAAACCGAACATGCCGTAGATGGCTTCCGACCAGTACAGCCGCTGGGTGTCCACTTCCCAATCCCAGGTGCCGATGCGCGCGAAGTACTGGCTGCGCTTGAAGCGCTCGGCGTCGTCGGGCAAGCCTTCGGCGAGTGTGCGATAGTCCCGCAACTGGGCCTGGGCGCGGCGTTCGCGGCGCAGCAGCCACAACGCCAACAGGGCCAGCAACAGGGTCAGACACAGTAGGGACCAGACAGCAATCATCGGATTCTGGACAGCATGTAAGGGGGTGGTCCTGAGGGGTGGATAGCGCTTGGCTATGTTAATTCATGGCGTGCTTCCCACAGGAGATTTTTATCGGCTGGCGGGCGGATTTTCCGCAATGTTTCCATGAACTACGAATGTCCGGGGCAAAGCCACGCGTCATCGCTGGGCGCCGGCATTGCACAACTCCAGCACGGCGTAGCCCAGGCCCAGCAGTGCCACCAGTAATAGCGCCAGGCTGGAGAGGCCGGTCACCAGGCGTTTGTACTTCAGCGAGAAACCCTGGCGCGCCACCAGGATGTAAGCCCCCAGCACGGCAAAATCCACCACTACCCAGACCAGCGTCAGCAGCAGTGCACTGTGCTGCAAGGAGCGGGTGACCTGGATGAACTGGGGGAAGAAGGAGGCAAAGAAAATGATGTCCTTGGGGTTGCCGATCCCCACCAGGAAACCGCTGGCCAGGCCCTGGCGGCCCTTGTTGGTGCGTGGCGGCGCGGGTGCGGGGGCTGGGCCAAACACCTCCCGCAGCCCCTGCAAGGCCAGCCAGCCGATGAAGCAACAGCCCAGCAGGCTGACCCAGCCGATCAGGCGTGGGTCCAGCGCCAGGCCGGTGGTCAGCATCAGCACCGCCAACAGTGCCAGCAGCAGCGACGCGGCATTGGTGCCCAGGGCGGTCAACACGGCCTGGCGCGGCCCGGCGTTCATGCTGGTGTTGACGATCAGGGCCACCACTGGCCCCGGGGTGGCCACCAGCATCAGTACGCTGAGTGCATAGGCCAACAATAACGACAGGTTCAGGTCCACGAGTAACGCCTTTGAAGTCATGTGAAAGGCCTCAGCTTGGGGGCTTTGTCGTGCATTGAAAAACGCAAAAAGCTATGACTTACTATGAGTATTAATCATTATTGGTGCTCGTCGATGGTCGAATCCCTGCCACCGCTCTACGCGCTGCGGGCCTTTGAAGTGGCCGCCCGCTCCAGCTCCTTTACCCGAGCCGCCGAGGAGCTGTCCCTGACCCAAAGCGCCATCAGCCGGCATATCCGCACCCTGGAAAGTCAGTTCGGCTGTCGTTTGTTCGAGCGTCACGGACCCAGGCTGGTGCTCACCGAAGCCGGACAGCGCCTGGCCCGGGAGCTCAAGGTGGGCTTCCGGATCATCGAGGATGCCTGCCTGCCGCTGCGGGCCAACACCGGACAGTTGCGCCTCAAGGCGCCTTCGACCCTGACCATGCGCTGGCTGCTGCGGGTCCTGGAGCAGCTCAAGGGGCAACAGCCGGCGCTGGCGGTGCAACTGGCCAGTGTCTGGATGGACTTCGACCATGTGGATTTCTACGCCGAGCCCTACGACTGCGCGATTCTCTTGGGCAACGGGCACTTTGGCGCCGGGGTCGAGGCCTGCAAGCTGTTTGATGAATGGCTGATTCCCATCGGTCCACCCGAGGCCGCGGACGCGCCGCCCTGGACCCTGGAACGGCTCAAGGATGCGGAGCTGATCCATCCTTCGGCGGACCGTCGTGACTGGCGACGCTGGTTGCAGGCGCAACGGCTCAAGGACAGGGACCTGCTGCAACAGGTACGACTGGAGCGGGGCAATGTCTTCGACACCCTGGACCAGGCGATCTCTGCGGCGATGGCCGGGCACGGCCTGTCCATTGGTGATCTGCACCTGGTGGTGGGGGACATTCGTCGAGGGCGGGTCAGCCTGCCATTCCCCAGCGCCGTGGCGTCGGGGGACGGTTATTACCTGGTGTGGCTGCGAGACAGCGTGCGCCGGGAATCCATCGCTCGGCTGCGGGAGTTTCTACTGAGTCAGGTCGCGGACATCAGCGATCTTGAACTGGACTACCTGAGCTCCTAGAAGCACAGGGTCCGGACATTGGCTTCGCTGACCGTCAGCGCCCTGTGCTGCACGAGCATGAAACGGCATGCTTGCCTCCTCTCTGAAAAAAGCGGTGTACATGGCAAATGCTCTATGGCCTGTTCGCCGGCAAGCCGGCGTCTATCAGGTCAGCCCAGAATGATGTAGTCGTTTTGCTGCACGATGCCCCGGTGCGGGCCGGGCACCAGATGCACATAACGGCCTTCCAGCAGGTCGATCGGCAGGCAGTCGTCCACGTCCAGCAGGGCATCGGTGTGGGACTTGTGCCAGTGGGCAAGCATCTGCCGCTTGCCCTTGGCCTTGGCTTCGGCCTTGTCCCGGGCCACCACCAGCAGGTAGCGGTGGGCCTCGCCAAAGGCCGTCGCTTCGTAGCCGCCCAGGTTCAGGAAGTACAGGCGCGGTGCACCCGGCAATGGGGCCAGGGGGCTGAGTTCGATCTTGTAGTCCTCGACCCCGTCGACCTGCATCCAGGAGTCGATGTGCAAGCCCGCCGGGCTGCCGAACCAGCCTTCGCGCAGTTGCGGGTAGGCCGCTTCGAGACGGTCGGCGACCACGAACTGGACATCGTGGACTTCAATTTTCGCTCTGGGGTGTTTTCCCCCCAGCATCACCACAAACAGCATTGTTGTTCCTTTTCCCGTATCGGCCTTGGCAGTAGGGGCACGTTTTACCTCAAGCGTCCGGGGACTGCCAGCGCGCTTGCCGGCTATCCGACGGCATCGGTGAACAGGGGAATACGGCCGTTGACTGAGTCCTGGTAGTGCCAGTCCAGCGCCAGGGCGCTCAGCCCCGGCGAGCGCAGCAGGAGCTGCAGCAAACGCTGGACGATATTCAATGCCAGGCCCTGGCCGGGACAGCGGTGCGCTCCGCTGCCGAAACTGAATCCCTGGTACGCCGGATTGCTGCCGGTGACCGCGGTCAGGGCCGGGTCGTGGTTGGCCGCCGCCAGCAGCACCAGCACCGTATCGCCGGCTTGCAGGTCCACCCCCAGCAGGGTGCAGGCCTGGACGACGAACCGCCGGGTGTTCTGCACCGGCGGGTCCAGGCGCTGGCGTTGCAGCAGCCAGGCACTGAGCAGGTCCGGATCACTGGACAGGTGCTGGCACAGAGACGGTTGCGCCAGCAGGGCGATCAGGCTGTTGCCGATCAATCCGGCACAGGCGTCGTGGGTTTGCGCCAGCAGGCCCAGCAGATTGGCCAGCAGATCCGCTGGGGCCAGGCCGTTGCTGCGCTCAAGGATCGCCGTCAGGAGTGGGCTGTGTTGTGGGGCATCGAGCAACGCCTGCATCTGTTGGAGCAGGTGTTGCGCCGCGCAATCGGCAGCCTGCAGCTGTTCTGCATTGCTCAGGGGGGAGAGGCAGGCAACGAATTCGCCGGTGCGCCGGGCAAGGTCTTCGCGCCGTTCGGCGGCTATTCCCAGCAGTCCTGCCAGCAGCGCCACTGGCAGGCGCCACTGCCAGCGTTGCAGATCGCTGGCACCTTGCGGTGCACTCAGGACAGGGCGCCATTGTGCCAGCAAGGGCATAAGGTCGATGGCGCCCAGTTGCTGCAGAGGCGTCGCCATGGCGGCACGGGGACAGCTGTGGCGCGGGCCATCGTTCATCCGCATCAGGCGTGCAAACACGTCCCCGGCAGGCCGGTCGGCGATGGCCTTGGGCACCGGCTCCTGAGGCGGTCGGACACGGCAGGCGGGGTGGTTCAGCACTGCCGCCACCGCGGCGGCGCTGCTGGCGACCCACAGGCCCAGCGCTGAATCGTAGGTCAGGCCGCCCCGAGCACGCAGGCGGGCGTAGTAGAAATCGTAGGGGTCGAAATGGGTGACAGCACTGATCGGGTCCATGATTCGTCTCTTTGTCGGGCAGATATTCAGGTTGCTACTATCCTGATCTTTTCGAAGACACGATTCGTCATGGAGCGAAATATGAATGTAGTGCAGAACGACCTGGGGGTATCCAACGTGGCGGCGGCCATCGCCGAGCCGGCCCGCACCCGGATGCTCTGTGCGCTGATGGATGGCCACGCCCGTACCAGCACCGAACTGGCGGCGATTGCCGAAGTCAGCACGTCGACCGCCAGCGCCCATCTGGCCAAGCTCAGGGACTCCGGCCTGTTGCAGGTACAGGTCCAGGGACGGCACCGTTACTACTGCCTCGGCGATCCGCTGGTGGCCCAGGCTCTGGAGGCGCTGATGGTGATCGGCCAGGGCAGCACCTTCACCCCGCGTACCCCGGACCGCCTGCAATTTGCCCGCACTTGCTACGACCACCTGGCAGGCACCCTGGGGGTGCAGTTGCACGACCGGATGTTCGAGGCCGGTTGGTTGCTGATGGGGGAAGAGGGCAAGGCGGGAAAAAGAGGCAAAGGGGGCAAAGGAGGCAAAAGGGGCAGGGATTATCGGGTCAGTGAAAGTGGTGTCGAGTTCTTCCGCGGCCTGGGCATCGACGTGGCCGAGTTGCGCAGGTTGCGCCGCAGCCTGGCCTGTCCATGCCTGGACTGGAGCATGCGTTGCCCGCACCTGGGAGGTGCTTTGGGGGCGGCGTTGCTGCGTGTCCTGTTGCAGCGCAAATGGCTGAGACAGGATGTGGACAGCCGCGCCCTGACCCTGACCGGCACCGGCGGGCGCTACATCAGCAGGCGTTTCGGCATCGCCCTGATTCAGCCATCCAAACCGCTGTCGGCATCGGCCAGTCTGGAGCTGCAAAGCCTGGGGGCCTGAGCCTCGGCGGTTTCGCAGTTCTGGTGCTTCGGTGCTGCGGCGAGCATGCGATGAGGTGATGCCAGGGCCGCTCAATCGGGCACCTGGAACTCCAGCAAGTCGCGATCCAATCCAACCATGGCCTGCTCCAATCGCGTCAATGCGGTCTTGATCTGGCCGGCATTCGCGCCTTCGCGGCAGGCCCTCTCCAGGTATTCGCATTCATCGATCAGGGCCTGGGCGTTGATGATCCGCGCTGCACCGCGGATACGGTGAGCCAGGTCGGTCACGCCTTTATTGTCGGGGCTGGCCAGCAGTTCGCGGATCTGCTTCAAGTCCTGCTGGTTACTCTGGTGCAAGCCCTTGAGTACCCGCTGGATGGATTCGGGGTTGCCGCCGGTGAGGTGGTCCAGTTGCTGGATGTCGTAGCGCTCACTGCTGGCCTTGAGTTGCAACCGGGGCAGGGCGGGCAGTTGCCGCAGGCGGCGGTCCAGTTCAGGCAGGGCAATGGGTTTGAAGATGCAGCCATTCATGCCGGCGTCCCGGCAACGCTGTTCCTCTTCGGGATGGACGTTGGCGGTAAAGCCGAAGATCTGCACTGGCGGCCGGCCCTGGGTCTGTTCGGCAACGCGGATCTGTCGGGTCAGTTCGTAACCGTTCAGCACCGGCATGTTGCAGTCGGTGATCACCACATCGAAGGTTTCCCGCTGCCAGACCTTGTAGGCTTCGGCACCGTTCTGCGCCTGGCTCAATGAATAGTCGAGGAAGCGCAACTGCTCGCACAGCAGTTGGCGATTGGCCTGGCTGTCGTCCACCACCAGGATATGCAGCGGCCCCCGGGCAGCGACGGTCAGGGTTTCCTCCGCTACCGGAGGCGGGGCATCGGGCAGCGGGTCGAGACGACTCAACTGCACCTGCACCCGCGCCAGGGTGCCGACGCCGGGCTGGCTCTCCAGGCGCAGTTGACCGCCCATCATTTCGCACAGCGTGCGGCAGATCACCAGGCCCAGCCCGGTTCCCGAGCGGGCGTTCTGATGTTGCCCGGGCACCTGGCTGAAGGGCTGGAACAGCCGTTGCTGGTCGTCGGGCTCGATGCCGATCCCGGTGTCCTTGACGGTCAGCAGCAAGGGCAGCAATTGCGCATCGTCACCCTCGGCCTGCAAGCGGATCTGCACCCCGCCGTGTTCGGTGAACTTGATCGCATTGCTGAGCAGATTCGACAGAATCTGCTTGAAGCGCAGCGGGTCCACCAACACGTCGCCATTGACGCTGCTGTCCAGGTCCAGCTCCAGGCGCAGGCCCTTTTGCCGGGCCAGGCCATCGAAGACCCGGAACACCGACTCCACCAGATCCCGCAGGTTGGCCCGCTCGGGGCTCAGGCTCAGGCGTCCGCTTTCGATCCGGGCGATGTCCAGGATGTCGCCGATCAACTCCAACAGGCCCTGGGCCGAACCGTAGGCCACCTCGATCGAGCTGCGGTCGAGCTGGCCTTGATCCGCGCGCTTGAGGGCCAGCTCCAGCATGCCGATGACCGCGCTCATGGGGGTGCGGATTTCATGGCTCATGGTGGCCAGGAAGGTGGTCTTGGCCCGGTTGGCCTTGTCGGCATCGTTCTTGGCCTGGGTCAGTTCTTCCAGCAGTTGTTGGCGATCGCTGATGTCGAGCCAGCCACCGATGATGCCCTGGATCTCACCCTGGGCATTCCGGTAGGGCAGCATCCAGTGGTAGATGTTCAGGCGTTGGCCGCGGATGTGTACTTCGCGGTCGATCAGCAAGGGTTGGCCGCCGGCAAGGATGGTCTTGAAGTCTTCGGCAAACTGCGGGGCCTCGGGCACCGCCAGCTGGTCGAGGCTGGTGCCCAGCATGCTTTGGCGATCGGTGCCCATGGCCTTGAGGTAGCTGTCGTTGCAGATCACCAGGCGGCGGTTCAGGTCGCGCACATAGATCGGGTTGGGCGTGCCGTTGATCAGCGCGTCCATGAAGCGCATCTGATCGTTGAGGGCATGTTCGGCACGTTCGCGCTGGCTGACCTGGCGCCGCATGGCGTAGCCCCAGGCCAGGGCGATCAGCAGCAACAGCAGCGCGCCGGCACCTGCCATATAGAGGGTGGTGCGATAGTCGCGCCAGGAGGGCGGCACAACCGCCGCCTTGGAACGCCAGCGGTTGTTCAGCTCGGTGAGGGCGTCGGGCGCGATGCTGCGCAGGGACTTGTCGATGATGCTGAACAGTTCCAGCTGGTCGCGGCGGATGCCGAAGGACTCGTTGAGCAGGGGCAGGTTGAGGGCTGAGTTGACCTTGAGCCCGTCCTCCTTGATGCGCGGCAGGTTGAAGCTAACGGCGATCTCCGCTTGCACCGCGCCATCGGCCTGATGCTCGCGCAGCAGGGTCAGGGCTTCGAAGTTGGTCTGCACTTCCTTGATGCGAATCTGTGGATAGCGCTGGCGCAGCAGTGGCACCAGCGAATGGCCGCTGCCGATCAGCAGTGTCTTGCCAGCCATCTCTTCCAGGGATTTCGGTGCATCGGGGGTGTCGCGGGTGATCAGCATGTAGGGCCCGACCAGGTAAGGCCGGGTGAATTGCAGGTAGCCTTCGCGCTCAGGGTTGCGGGCCCGATCGGCAACCATCTGCACCCGGCCCTCGCGCACGGCGACGTTGAGGTCCGTGAAGCTGGGCAGGGCGTCGATCTCGAAACTCAGCCCGGTCTTGGCCTCCAGCATGGTCAGCAGGTCGGAGGTAATCCCCAGGTAATTGCCGTCGGCGTCGAAGTAGGACATCGGTGGCAGATAGCGGTGAATGCCGATGCGCACCACGGGGTTCTTTTCGATCCAGCGTTGCTCATCGGCAGTCAGATCGGTTTTTTCCATGCTCAGCAGCAGGCGGTCGCCCCAACGATTGCGGATGCTGATGTCCTGCTCTTTATGGATCGCTTGCAGTGCGGCGTCGAGCAAGCGCTGCAACTGGTGGTTGTGCGGATTCACCGCGAAGGCGAAACCCGTGAGGCTGGCCGGGCCGCTGTAGATGATTCGCAGGTAGTCACTGTAGTTGCGCGAGATCAGGAACTGCGCCGAGACCGCGTCGCTGAACAACACATCGGCGTCACCGAAGGCCACGGCGGCCATGGCCGCATCCGTACTGGCGTAGCTTTCGATCCGGGCCTTGGGGTACAGGGCCTGGGCGGCGGGCAGCGTGATGGTGTCCAGGGAGATGGCCAGGTTGCGTCCCTGCAAACCGTTTTTCAGCGACGGAGAATCCCCCAGGCGGGCCACCAGAGCCGGGCGATTGACCAGGTAGTTCTGGCTGCGTAGCAGGGGGTGTTTCTGGGCCTCGCTCAAGGTGACGCCGCCGATGAAATCGACCTCGCCCTTGGCCATGGCCTCGTAGACTTGCTCGCGGGTGTCGTAGGCACGGACAGCGACCTTCACCCCCAGGGAGTCGGCCAGCAGACCGATGTAGTCCGCGGTGATGCCTTCGTATTCCCGGGACTCGTTGACCATCTCCAGCGGTGGCAGGTTCTGCTGCGAGGTGCCCAGCACCAGCTCGCGCTTGTTGCGCAGCCATAGCCAGTCATCGTTGGCCAGGGACAACTCATGGTGATGGGGTGATTCGTAGTTGAGCAGCTGCAAGGGAGTCGCGGTGTCGCCCAGGGCAGGAAGGCATGCCAGCCATATCAGCGTTGGCAGGAGGAAACGAGGCATCGAGGCTCCTGATCGAATAACGGCACAAGAATGAGTCGAGGAGGAAAGTGTCGGGCGGCGTGGCCAGCCGCACAAGGGCTTGGCGCCAATGCTGAAAACAAATATAGATCAAGGGTGGGTGCGAAATGGGCTTATTTTCCTGAGTCGCGCGGGCTCGGGCAAGTCCACCGAGGCTGGCAGACCGAAGGTATTGTCGGCACCTTGACCCGCTTGCGGTTAGCGATACGCTTGTGTCTATCTGCACTCTCTCAATGCTCCTGTCGGTTGGTGCCCCAGAAGGGCCAGCTGATCCGTTATCGGGTCCCCCTCGGCAGTCGCCGCTCACCCTGGAGCCGCGCGTGAATACCCTGAAGATATTGGTTCTTGAAGACCATCCTGTGCAGCAACTGCTGGCTCTGGAGCAGTTGCGGCGCCTGGGTGTAGCTCAGCCGTTGGCGGCGTCCGACGGGGCCAGTGCCCTGCACCTGCTGCGTGAACGCGGTGCGGCGGACATCGTTCTCTGTGACTTGCAGATGCCCGGCATGGACGGCCTGGAATTCTTGCGGCGCGCCAGTGGGGAGCAACTGGTGCGGGCGGTGATTCTCTACAGCCTGATTGAATCCGACCTGCGTCGTGCGGTGCTGCAGATGATCAGCTTGCACGGGCTGATCGTCCTGGGGGATGTGGGCAAGCCGGCGGAACTGGCGACCCTGCAAGCGATGCTTGAACTCTATCAACTGCGCCATCAGCAACAGGTTCCGGCAGCGCCCCGGCACTTTGTTCCAGTGAGCCGGGAAGACCTGCAGCGGGGCGTCGAACAGGGCCAGTTCGTTTCCTACTACCAGCCCAAGTTCGATCTGCAACACGCCAGTTGCCGTGGCGCCGAAGTGCTGATGCGCTGGCGTCATCCCGAACACGGGGTGCTGGCCCCGGCAGCCTTTCTCGATGAGCTGGAGGCCGCGGGCCTGTTGGACGAGGTGCTGCACCAGCAGCTTGACCAGAGCATGGCCCTGCAGCGCCGACTGCTGGACCAGGGAGAAGAACTGGAGCTGGCGTTCAACCTGCTGCCCCGGCAGCTGGCTTGCGGTGACATCGTCAGGCATATCCGTCAGGCCATCGACCGGCATCAGGTGCCGCCGCGGTTACTGACCTTCGAAATCACCGAGGTGGGCCTGGTACAGGCCCCGGCCATCAGCCTGGAAAATCTGGTGCGCCTGCGGATGATGGAGTGCAACCTGGCCATCGACGACTTCGGCGCCGGCTACTCCTCCTTGCAGCGCCTGTGCGAATTGCCGTTCAACCAGATCAAGCTCGATGCTCATTTCGTTCGTGAGCTGGTGCGTCAGCCGCGCTGTCGCGCGGTGGTCGGTGCCTCTCTGGCATTAGCCAGCAACCTGGAAATGTGCCTGGTGGTGGAGGGGGTGGAAACCCAGCTCGAACGACGTCTGTTGCTGGAGATGGGCTGCGTCATGGCCCAGGGCTATTGGTACGCCCGGCCGATGTCGGAAAGCGAACTGTTGTCCTGGCCGCGAAGCGTCCCGGCCGAGCAGTCTGCAGCGTTTCCCTGACCCCGTTCTGCTGTGCCGGGCTGTGCTGCACTGGACGCCGACGGTCATTGCGTTGAAGCTGGCGCTCCACCGTTCCAGCCAGGGCCATGCATGCTCATCGTATTCAGCGGATTGCCGGGTTCCGGCAAAACCACCATCGCTCGCACCCTGGCTCCCCACCTGGGAGCCACCTACCTGCGCATCGACAGCATCGAGCAGGGCTTGCGCGATGCCGGCCTGCCAGAGGTCGGCAAGGCCGGCTACCAGATCGCCCTGCAACTGGCCGAGGCCAATCTGGCCCTGGGCAACCCGGTGCTGGCCGATTGCGTCAATCCCGTGGCCGAAAGCCGTCAGGCCTGGAGCGATCTGGCGCAGCGACTGGATGTGCCGCTGCTGGATGTCGAGGTGATCTGTTGCGACCCCCGCGAACATCGACGGCGGGTCGAGACCCGGCAATTGGATGTGCCGGGCCTGCAAGCGCCCAGTTGGCAGTCGGTGCTTGATCACGACTACGAGGTCTGGACGTCGGCGCCCTTGCGCCTGGACAGTGCGAGCCTGTCGCCGGAGCAGGCGGTGGCGTTGATCCTGGCTCGGTTGCCGGTGCGCAACTGACGGCAAACCGGCCAATCCCTGTCGCGGCCAGTCAATGCCTTGAACCTCGATGGTGCGTGGGCGGTCAGTGCTCAGGGGCCGCTGCCGGCCAGTGCACGCCGTACTGCCCGGAAAACTCCCGATAACGGGGCAAAAAAATCCTCTCCGGGGCTTTATGCACCGATTCAGCCCGTGTCGGTTGGCCGTGATTCAAGCTGAGTCCCCATGGGCGTCCCCAAGACAGGTTCCTGTTGGGGAGGTGCGTCTCTTTTTTGAATGTATTTGTCGCTTTTTGCTGGTTTTTCAGACCGTATGCCGCCGTGACGGTTGTTTGGGCATTTGCGGCATAGCGTTTGCTACCACTCTGTGAGACGGGCGGCAGGGGCCGTCCGATCATGAGCCCAGGAGGTGCTCGCACACAGGGGAACGATCATCCCTTCAAGGTCAAAGCCGGGTCACGCACACACAGGGTTCAAATAAAAAGCCGTTCGCATCACGGCAAGGAGTTGGCTATGTCCCGCGCTTTTTTCGATGAAATGTACGCTGCCAGCGGCACCTGTCGACCCCATTACCAAGCGTTCGCCCGTTGGCTGGCGGACACCCCCATTGAGCTGTTGGACCAGCGGCGGCGCGAGGCCGACCTGCTGTTCCATCGCGCCGGGATCACCTTCACCCTGTACGGCGACGAACAGGGCACTGAACGCCTGATTCCCTTCGACATCATTCCCCGCAGCATCAAGGCCAGCGAGTGGCGCACGGTGGAGCGCGGTTGCGTGCAGCGGGTTCAGGCGCTGAACCTGTTCCTGGCGGATATCTATCACGGCCAGCGGATCATCAAGGAAGGCATCATTCCCGCCGAGCAGGTGCTGGCCAACGAAGGCTATCAGGTGGCCATGCAGGGCCTGGACCTGCACCGGGGCACCTACGCCCATATCGCCGGGGTGGACCTGGTGCGCGACGGCGATGGCAGCTATTACGTACTGGAAGACAACCTGCGCACCCCCAGTGGCGTGAGCTACATGCTCGAAGACCGCAAGATGATGATGCGCCTGTTTCCCGAGCTGTTTGCCGCTCAGCGCATTGCCCCCATCGACCATTATCCCAACCTGTTGCTGGACACCCTGAAGAGCTCCAGCCCCCTGGACAACCCGACGGTGGTGGTGCTGACCCCGGGGCGCTTCAACAGCGCCTATTTCGAGCACGCCTTCCTCGCCCGGGAAATGGGCGTGGAACTGGTGGAGGGCGCCGACCTGTTCGTCCGTGACGATCGGGTGTTCATGCGCACCACGGCCGGCGCCCAGGCGGTGGACGTGATCTACCGTCGGCTGGACGATGCCTACCTCGACCCGCTGTCGTTCAATCCGGACTCCATGCTCGGGGTGCCCGGGCTGATCGCCGCCTATCGCTCGGGCAATGTGGTGTTGGCCAACGCCGTGGGCACCGGGGTCGCGGACGACAAGTCGATCTATCCCTATGTGGACGAAATGATCCGCTTCTACCTCAGCGAAGAGCCGATCCTCAAGAACGTGCCCACCTGGCAGTGCCGCAAACCTGCCGAACTGTCCCATGTGCTGGCCAACCTGCCAGAGCTGGTGGTCAAGGAAACCCAGGGCTCCGGCGGCTACGGCATGCTCGTGGGCCCGGCGGCCACGGCGGCGGAGATCGAGGATTTCCGCGCCCGGCTCAAGGCCCGCCCCGAGGCCTACATCGCCCAGCCGACCCTGTCGCTGTCCACGTGCCCGACCTTTGTCGAAAGCGGCATTGCCCCGCGGCACATCGACCTGCGCCCATTCGTACTCTCAGGCAGTGAAACCCGCCTGGTGCCTGGCGGCCTGACCCGCGTGGCCCTGCGCGAAGGCTCGCTGGTGGTGAACTCGTCCCAGGGCGGCGGCACCAAAGACACCTGGGTAGTGGAGGACTGACACATGCTTTCAAGAACCGCTGCGGACCTGTACTGGATGTCCCGCTACCTGGAGCGCGCCGAGAACCTGGCACGCATGCTCGAGGTCAGTTATTCGCTGTCGCTGATGCCCCAGGCCGGGCGCAGTGACGGCCATGCCGAACTGGCCATGTCGTTGCTGGCGGCCGGCACCCTGGATGACTACAACCAGCGCTACGGTGAGCTCAACACCGAGCGCATGCTGCATTTCTTCGCCCTCGACGAGACCAACCCGGGGAGCATCTACTGCTGCCTGCGGGCGGCCCGCAGCAATGCCCACGCGGTGCGCGGGCGGATCACCGCGGACATGTGGGAGAACATCAACGCCACTTGGCTGGAGATGCGCAACATCGCCCGCAACGGCCTGGGGCGCTACGGCATCAGCCAGTTCTGCGAGTGGGTCAAGGAGCGTTCGCACCTGTTCCGCGGCGCCACCGCCGGCACCATCATGCGCAACGATGCCTATCGCTTTATCCGCCTGGGGACCTTTCTCGAGCGCGCCGACAACACCCTGCGCCTGCTGGACGCGCGCTATGAAATGTTCGGCGAGGAGTCCGAGGAAGTCAGCGACAACTCGGCCCGGGGCTATTACCAGTGGAGCGCCTTGCTCCGAGCCTTGTCGTCCTTCGAGGCGTTCAACGAGATCTACCGCAACGCCCCGGGGGCCGAGCAGGTGTCCGAGATGCTGCTGCTGCGCGCCGATGTGCCGCGCTCCCTGCATGCCTGTGTCGAGGAGCTGGACCAGCTCCTGGCCACCTTGCCGGGGGACAACGGACGCCCGGCCCAGCGCCTGGCCGCCGAACTGAACGCGCGCCTGCGCTACACCGGGATCAACGAGATTCTCGATTCCGGCCTGCACCAGTGGCTGACCGATTGCATCGGCCAGATCCGCCACCTGGGGCAGACCGTGCATGAGTCCTATCTGGAGGTGGTATGAAACTGTCCATTCGTCACGACACGACCTACAGCTACGCCGATGAAGTCTGCACCAGCATCCAGTTCCTGCGGTTGACGCCCCAGAACAGCCAGCGCCAGCAGATCCTCCAATGGCACCTGGAGCTGCCACGGCAGGTGCGCGCCCAGCGCGATCCCTATGGCAACATCCTGCATGTCATGACCCTCGACGAGCCCCACGGCGCCATTGTCCTCACGGCCTTTGGTGAAGTGCAGATCGATGGCTCGCGGGAAGTGGAGGGCGACAGCCAGTCGCCGTTGCCGTTCCTGCGTTGCAGCCACCTGAGCAAGGCGGACTTGGCCCTCTGCGACTTTGCCCGGCGCCATTGCGGCGAGCGCCGTGATCGCGCCGCGCTGATCGAGCTGATGCAGGCCCTGGCCGAGCACATGCCCTATAGCCCGGGCGCCACCGGGGTCGGCAGTACCGCAGCCGAGGCCTTTGCCGGCGCGGCCGGGGTCTGTCAGGACCATACCCATGCTTTCTTGGCTTGCGCCCGCAGCCTGGGGATTCCTGCACGCTACGTCTCCGGCTACCTGTGCACCGAAGACCAAAGTCACCTGGCCAGCCATGCCTGGGCCGAAGCCTGGCTCGACGACGGCTGGTACAGCTTCGATGTGACCAACCGCCTGGCGCGACCCGAACGCCACCTGAAACTGGCGGTGGGCCTGGACTACCTGGATGCCTGCCCGGTGCGTGGCATGCGTCGCGGGGGAGGGGCCGAACAGATGCAGGCCCGGGTCCAGGTCAGCTCCATGGTGCAGGTCCAGCATCAGTAGTTCCGAGCAGCGTCGCGGCCCATGCACCGGCCGGGGCGCGGCGCTACAGGCCGATGGTTGCCTGGGGCCGCGGCCACAGCTGAGGAGTTTCGGATAGGTAGGCAGATGTTATAAAGTAACGGTAAATTTGCCGGTCGCGAGACCGGTACCGACCCTTCGAACCTGACACTGCGATCCCTCCTTATGAGCTCTTTATCCAACCCTCCCGCGAGCCTCGGCACCCGGCTGCTGAGCATCGATGCCCTGCGTGGCCTGGTGATGCTGTTCATGCTTCTGGACCATGTTCGGGAAACCTTCTTCCTGCACCGGCAGGTGAGCGATCCCATGGACGTGGCCACTACCGAGCCCGGGTTATTTGTCAGCCGCACCCTGGCACACCTGTGCGCTCCGGTGTTTGTCCTGCTCACCGGGCTCTCGGCTTATCTGTTTGCCCAGAAGCACGCTCATCGGGCAGATGCCAGCGCCTTCCTGTTCAAGCGTGGGTTGTTCCTGGTGGTGCTGGAACTGACCCTGGTGAACTTCGCCTGGACCGGGCAGATTCCGCCGACGCTGATCTACCTGCAGGTGATCTGGGTCATCGGCCTGAGCATGCTGGCGCTGTCGGCATTGTTGTGGCTGCCCCGGGCGCTGTTGTTGGGCCTGAGCCTGCTGCTGATTGGCGGGCACAACCTGCTGGATGGGCTGCACTTCGCCCCGGGCGAGGCGCTGCACGTGCCTTGGGCGATCCTCCATGATCGCGGCTGGATCGAATGGGGCGAGGGGCTGCGCCTGCGGACCTCCTATCCACTGCTGCCATGGATCGGCGTGATCGGCCTGGGTTATGCCCTGGGCCCCTGGTTCGCCCGCGAAGCCGAGGCTGCTCAGCGGCAGCGGCGTCTGTTGCTGTGGGGGCTGGCGGCGCTGGTGGGGTTCATCGGGCTGCGGCTGTTCAACGGTTATGGCGAGCGGCCCTGGGTCAGTGGCGATACCTGGGTGCAAACCCTGATGAGCTTTTTCAACATCACCAAATACCCGCCGTCGCTGCTGTTCATTGCCCTGACCCTGGGCGCCGGGCTGCTTGTGCTGCGGGCCCTGGAGCGGCCTCAGGACAGCCGTTTGATCCGGGTGCTCGGGGTGTTTGGCGCAGCGCCGATGTTCTTCTACCTGTTGCACTTGTATGTGCTCAAGGGCCTGTATCTGCTGGCAGTGGCGCTGCTGGGACGTAACCACGGGGCCTATTTTGGCTTCGATTCGCTGGGGTGGCTGTGGCTGATCACGCTGCTCTTGGCCGTGGCACTGTACCCACCGGTGCGGGCCTTCGCCCGACTCAAGGCTCGGCGCCGGGACCTGGCCTGGCTGAAGTATTTCTAAGGGATCGTTCGCCGGCACGTCTCCCGCAGGAGCTGGCTGGCCGGCGCAAGCATCCCCCGATCGCGGTCAGGGCCGCGCCGCCCGAATGGCCTCGCGGATCTCTTCCTGCAACTGTCGAGCCCCGCTGCAGGCCGGGTCGGCGGGGCCGTACTTGCAGGATTTATCCAGCACCTTCAGCGCCAGATCGGCGTCGGGCGCTACGCCTATGCCCCGGCTCAGGTGGAAGCCGTACATGGTGCAGGCCCAGGGATCATTCAGTTCACAGGCCTTGTTGAAGGTCTGCACCGCACAGTGCCGGGAGGCCTGGTTGTCGGCGTCGGCGGTGAGCATACCGGCGGCGCGGTTGGTGCAGCCGGAGACCAGGCCCAGGCTGCAAGCGCGCTGGTACAGCGGTTCATAGCCTGCGGCGGGCCCTTTGGCCTGTTGCAGGGTGGTTGCCAGCCAGTAGCAATCGTTGCCGTCGCCGGTTTCGCAGCGCTGCAGGCAGGCCCCCAGCTGCTCCGGGGTTTCGCAGCGGTTGGCCTGCGTGGCCCGTGTCGCGGTCCTGGCCGGCATGTTGTCGCTGGGGCATTGCCTGGCCTGGGCTTGCCAGTCCTGCCGGGCCTGGACTTTGGCGTACAGGGCGTCGATCAGTTCCTGGTCGGTGGGCGCGGCATTGGCGGCAAGGCTCGACAGCAGGGCCATGCCGAACAGGCAGAAACGGTAGAGACGAGGCATGGGGCAGAGTCCTTTCCAGAGGTCATGGGCGCGTGCGTATCTTAAGGATTTTCACCAATAGCTCCAGGCTGCCGATGGGGTGGCGAGAGGTTTTTTTCATTTTGCCTCCGGCCACTCTCTTGTGGTCCCGGGCTTTTACTCTGTACTGTATATAAAAACAGTATTCGAGCCTCGCCATGCAATTGATCGACAAGCTGAGCATCCTCGCCGACGCCGCCAAGTACGACGCTTCCTGCGCCAGCAGCGGCGCGCCCAAGCGCAGCTCGGAAGGCAAGGGCGGATTGGGCTCGAGCAACGGCATGGGCATCTGCCACAGCTATACCCCGGACGGACGCTGCGTTTCGCTGCTCAAGGTGCTGTTGACCAACTTCTGCCTCTACGACTGCCAGTACTGCGTCAATCGCCGTTCCAGCGATGTGCCCCGGGCGCGCTTCAGCCCCGAGGAAGTGGTGCGCCTGACCCTGGATTTCTATCGGCGCAATTGTGTCAGCGGGCTGTTCCTCAGCTCCGGGATCATCCGCTCGGCGGACTACACCATGGAGCAGTTGGTGCAGGTGGCGAGGCTATTGCGTGAAGAGCACGAGTTCCGCGGCTACATCCACCTCAAGACCATTCCCGACGCCGACCCGCTGCTGATCGAGGCCGCCGGGCGTTATGCCGATCGTCTCAGCGTCAATGTCGAACTGCCTACGGATGAGGGTCTGAAGACCCTGGCCCCGGAAAAACAGCTGGGCTCGATCAAACGGGCCATGGGCACCATCTATACCGGCGAGCAGACGGTGCGCAACGAGCCTCGGGCCCCGCGCTTCGCCCCGGCGGGGCAGAGCACGCAGATGATCATCGGCGCCGACGACACCGATGACAGCACCATCCTCCATAGTGCCGAGGCCCTGTATGGCGACTTTCGCCTGCGGCGGGTCTATTACTCGGCGTTCAGTCCCATTCCCAACAGCCCGAAAAGCGTACCCCTGGCCGCGCCGCCGCTGATGCGCGAGCACCGTCTGTACCAGGCGGACTTCCTGCTGCGGGGCTATGGCTTCAGTGCCAATGAACTGTTTCAGGGCCCCGGGCACCTGGCCCTGGACATCGACCCCAAGCTGGCCTGGGCCCTGGCTAACCGCAGCGTGTTTCCCCTGGACCTGAACCGCGCCGAGCCCACCTTGATCGCGCGCATTCCGGGGATCGGCCTGCGTACCACCCAGCGCTTGGTGGAGCTGCGTCGCGAGCGCCGCATCCGCTATGAGGACCTGGCGCGCATGCGCTGTGTGCTGAGCAAGGCCAAGCCGTTCTTCATCACCAGCGACTACCACCCCCAGCAGGCCGAAAGCAGCAGCGCCTTGCTCTACCAGCAACTGCGGGACCGTCCCCAACCGCAGCAGATGGGGCTCTGGGGATGATCAGCCTGGACTGCGACGACTGGTTCGACACCTGGCGCCAGCAGGCTCGCTGGCTGCTCAGTCATTCCGTCGATCCGAGCCGGGTCAACTGGTCCGGCCCCCGGGTAACCGATCTGTTTGCCAGTGATGAGGAGCTGCCTCTGGAAGCCGGGCCGTTCCAGGCGCGGATTCCCCTGGCGCTGCTGCAACAGCTGGAGCGGGCGGCGGCCTATCGCGGCGAGCAGCGCTGGAACCTGTTGTACGAGGTGCTGTGGCGGGTCAGCCACGGCGACCGCACCGCCATGCTCAGCGGCGATCAACTGGGCAGCGAGTTGCAGCGGCGGATCAAGCAGGTGGACCGCGAGGCTCATCACCTGCATGCCTTCGTACGATTCGTGCGCCTGGCCGAAGGGCGTTCGAGCCTGGCGCAACAGCCGGAGTTCGTCGCCTGGCACGAGCCGGCCCACGACATCCTGGCCAGCGCCAGCCAGCACTTTATCGGGCGCATGGGGCGCCACCGCTGGATGATCGCCACGCCCCGGGACGGGGTGTATTTCGATGGCCGGGACCTGCTCTATCAACGTCAGTGCCCCATTGCCTGGCAGCAACTGGCACAGCCTGTCGAAGACCCCGGAGGCGACCTGTGGCTGGCCTACTACAGTCACATCTTCAACCCGGCGCGACTCAATCCCAAGGTCATGCAGGGGCACCTGCCGGCCCGCTTCTGGAAACACCTGCCGGAAGGGCCGCTGATTCCGGCGCTGATCAGCGAGGCTCGCCATGGCAAGCAGCGCGATGGCCAGGCCAGCCCGGTGGCGGCGCGGCGTGGCAAGCGCATTGGCGAGGCTCGCAGCCCGGGCACTGGGCAGTGACCGTTGCGCTAGATGACAATGCACGGCTTTGCACCACGAGGCAGATGCTCAATGGATGAAGGCATGGATGACGGCAAGGGGATTACCGAGGAGTTCTGGTCGAAGGGGGTGACTGACGACGCCAAGATGCTATGGCGATTAGGGAGTCGCGGGATGACGTTCCTGGCGGCGTTACTGTTGCCCAGGACGGGCTTCAAGGGGGTGGATATTGCGGTCGGGGTACTGACTATGCTGATCACCCTTGCTGGTGATTGAAACGCAGCGGGCTTACTCGAAGTTTTCTCCAGGCTTTCTCGCCCGGGTGATCCGCGCCTGTGTCTTCAGCAGTGGCATCGCCATGGCCTGCCTGGGGCTGCTGATCTACTTCGGCATCGTGCTGCCACTGGTTTCGGGGATTGGTCTGCATTTTTTTCAGCAGAGCCTCAGCCTCAACCAGGGTCAGCACAATACCGTGCAGTTCATGATGTTCTGGTGGATGGCCGGGGTGACCGTGGTGGCCCTGGTGTACAGCGTGGTCAGCAACTTTCGCGAGACGAAGATTTTCCAGATCGTCTATCACCTTCCACGCAACAAGGTGCAAGAGCTGATGTGCGGGCGGCCCTTGCGTGCCAGCAACTGGCCGATGTTCGTCTGGTTCGAGCTCTCGGTGCTGGTGGTCAGTTGTCTCTATACCTTCATGGCTGCGCAGACGGCGCTTCTGGTCGTCAATGGCTGGCAACAGGTGCTGGAGCTGCTGGATAGCCGGCTCTAGCCTGGCAGTCCCGCCTTCGCCGGGGCGAAGGCGGGACTGCAGTATGACCACTCAACGTGCCTGGGGCCGGGCCCCCCTCAGAAGCTGTACTTGAAACTGGTCATCAGGTTGCGCGGTGCGCCGTAGTTACCGTACAGGCCGGCGTTGCTGTAGTACTCGCGGTCGAACAGGTTGTTCAGATTGAGCGAGGCGCTGAGGTTGCGGCTGATGTCGTAGCGGGCCATCAGGTTGGTCACCGCGTAACTGCCCTGGGTGAAGGTGTGCAGGTCGTTGCCGACCTTGCTCTGCCAGTTGATCCCGCCACCGACGGTCAGCTTGTCCAGCGGGCCGTGCAGGCGGTAGCTGCTGAAGGTCTTGAAGCTGTTGCGCGGCAGGCCGGTGTTGATCCGCTGGTTGTCGGCGTTGGTGGTGACCGAGTAGGTGTAGCCGGCGGACGCCTGCCAGCCTTCGGCCAGTTCGCCGTTGAACTCCAGTTCCACGCCCTTGGACGTGGTGTCCTGTTCGGCGCTGTAGACGTTGTCGTGCTTCCAGATTGCCAGGTTGTCCTGCTGCAGCTTGTACAGGGCCAGGCTGGAATTCAGGCGGCCGTCGAAGTGGCTGCCCTTGATCCCGACTTCGTAGCCCTTGCCCTCCATCGGGTCCAGGGGCTTGTTGTCTTCGCTGCGCACCCAGGAGGCCTGGGGGTTGAAGATGCTGGTGTAGCTGGCATACACCGACCAGATCTCGTCCAGGTCGTAGACCACCCCGGCGTAGGGAATGAACACGCCGTTTTCAGCGCGATTGACCTCGCTTTCGGCACCGCCGTAGGGGCGCTCGTGGGTGTCGCGTTTCCAGTTGATGACCCGGCTGCCGAGGATCAGGGACAGATCGTCGGTCAGGCTCAGGCGCGAGGTCAGGTAGGCCGCGTACTGGTTTTCATCGATCGACGATTTGCCGCTGACGTTGAAGTCCGGTTTCGGCGAATGGCCGTCCCAGCCGTCCAGGTCGTCGATGACCCCGGCCGGGGACGCGGCGTAGTCGTAGCGCCAGCTGCCCCAGCCGGGGGTGCGTTCCTTGTACTGGGACAGGGTCATGCCGCCGATCAGTTCGTGCTCGCGGCCCAACAGGTTGAAGGGGCCGGTGAGGTACAGGTCGAGGTTGTCCTGGCGCGGTGTGCCGGAGAAGCGTACTGGCAACTGAGTGGTGCCGCTGCCGTCCTTGTGCACCTGGCCCATGGCGAAGTTGAACACCTCGTCGAACTGGTTTTCGGCGTGGGTGTACTCGATCTTGCCGCTCCAGCCGTTGCCCAGTTGTTGCTCGATGGAGGCGAAGTAGCTGGTCTGTTGGTGATCGTTGTAGGACCAGTCCGGCGCGGTGTTGGTGGAGCGCTTGAAGTGAGTGCGCTCGCCACTGCTGAAGCGTGTGGGCAGGCCGGTACGCAGCGGTGAATCGACGTCGGTGCGTTGGTAACTGAAACCCAGGGTCAGCAGGGTGTCTTCGCTGAGGTCGAACTCGGTGATGCCGTACATCAGCTGGGTCTGCTGCTTGAAGCGGTCGACCCAGGCGCTTTCGGTCTTGTAGTCGGCCACCAGGCGCCCGCGGACATTGCCGCTGTCGGTGAGCGGGCCGGAAACGTCGACTCCACCGCCGTAGCGGTCCCAGGTTCCGGCCTGGCCGGTGATGCTGGCCTGGGCTTCGCTGGTGGGGCGCTTGCGGATCAGGTTGATGGTGGCGGCCGGGTTGCCCATGCCACTGATCAGGCCCGTGGCGCCACGCACCACTTCCACCCGGTCGTACATGGCCATGCTCTGGGAGTAGTTGTCCAGGCGGGTGTTGGTGGGGACGCCGTCGATCTCGTAGTTCTGGATGGCGAAGCCCCGGGACCAGTAGCTGTCGGTTTCCGCCCCCAGGCCGTCGCGGGTGACGATGATCCCCGGGGTGGCTTCCAGGGTGTCAGTCAAGGTACTGAGGTTCTGGTCGTCGATGCGCTGGCGGGTCATCACCGTGATGGACTGCGGGGTTTCCCGAGGCGTCAGGTTGAGCCGGGTCGAGCTGCTGGAGGAGTAGGTGGTGTATTCGCCGGTGCCCTCGGTGGTGGAACCGGGGGCCTTGCCGGAGATCGAGACCGGGCTCAACTCCAGGCTGGTGCCGCTGCTGCGGGCTTCCAGGGAATAGTTGCCATTGGCGCCGCGCACCGCTTGCAGGCCGGTGCCGCCGAGCAGCAGTGTCAGGCCGCTGTCGACATCATGCCGGCCCTTGAGGCCGGGGCTGCTGCGGCCCTCGGTCAGGCTCGCCGGGTAGGACAGGAGGATGTGCGCGGTCTGGCCGAAGCGGGCGAGGGCGCCGGCCAGGTTGCCCGGGGCGATGTCGAACTCCACCTGGGTCTGTTGCGCCGCCTGGGCCCAGGCCGGCAGCAGTGCAGCGCCAGTGCCGCCGGTCAGGCAGACCAGGCCCTGGGCGATGGCGCCCGCCAGGTTCTGCTTGAGTGAAAAGGCTTTGTGGCGGCGCAGCTTTACGGCGAATGACATGTGTTGCTCCCCATACAAATGAATGTTCTGGGGGTTAAGTCTCGCGAGCGCGAAAAACAGACCACCTGCATGAGATATTTTTTATCCCAGCGTGGCGCGGGGTTTGAGGGTCACCCAATAGCGGGTGAACTGGCGCACTTCCAGGTGCAGGGTGTCGGCCACGGCGGCCAGCACGCGGTCGGTATCGGCCAGGGGAAAGGTGCCGGATACCGGCAGGTGCGCCAGACGCGGATCGCAGGCCAGATGACCGTGGCGATAGCGTCCCAGCTCTTCGAGAAATTCCCCCAGGGGTTGGCCCTGGGCCACCAGCATGCCTTGGCTCCAGGCCGGTTGCAGGGCGTTTTGCGCCTGGCGCAGCAGCAGGCCGTGGCGGTTGAAACGCGCCTGTTCGCCGGCCGTCAGGGACAGCGTCTGCTGCCCGCCATCACGGGGGCGCAGGGTCAGGCTGCCTTGGTAGACCGCCAGCTCGGTACGGCCGGCCTGCTGGCGCACGCTGAAGCGAGCTGCCGTGGCCTCGATCCAGCCCTCGGCGGTTTCCACCTGCAACGGCTGGAGCGAGGATTGCCGAGCCAGGGTCAGGAGCATTTCACCGCGCAGCAGGGTCAGGCGTCGTTGCTGCTGGTCGAAGCGCACGGCAATCGCGGAGTCGGTATTGAGTTGCACCTGGGTCTGGTCCGCCAGGGTGAAACGACGCTGTTGCCCGACCCGAGTGCTGTAGTCGGCGCTCCAGTCCTGCACCAGAGCGGTGTCTCGTGCGGCCCAGGCGCCGGCGCCGGCCACCAGCAGCAGGCCCAGGTGCTTGAGGGCGCGGCGGCGTGCAAGGTTCGGTGCCAGGGTGGCGCGGGCCAGTTCGCTGTGGCCCTGGCTGCGTACCTGTTGCAGGCGCTGGGTCAGGGCCTCGGCCCGTTGCCAGGCCTTTTCATGCAGCGGATGGGCCTGGCGCCAGCGTTGCCAGGCGGCCAGGGTAGCGGGGCTGACGTCAGGCTCTTGCAGGTCGAGCTGCCATTGCATGGCCTGTTCGGCCATCTCCAGGTCGATGCTCAGGGCATGGCTGTTTCCAGTGGTGCCGCCGATGCTGTTCTGAGACGAGTTCATGAAAGGTCCTGGCGGTCGTCGAGGAGGATGCACTGGGCACCGGCCTTGACGATGTAGCGCTTGACCGTGGTGACCGAGACTTGCAGCCGTTCGGCGATCTGCTCATGGCCCAGGCCATCCAGTTGCCACCAGAGAAACGCCTGGCGCACCGGCCGCTCCAGGCGTTCGAGCACCGCGTCCAGCTGCATCAGGGTTTCCAGGAGGATGGCCTGGGTTTCCAGATCCGGCACCACGTGCGCGGGGACGTGCTGCAAGGCTTCCAGGTAGGCCCGCTCCAGCTTCTGACGCCGGTAGTGATTGCTCAATACGCTCTGCGCCACCTTGGCCAGGAAGCTGCGCGGTGCCTGGATCTGTACCGGCTCGGGTTTTGCCAGCAGGCGCAGGAAGGTGTCCTGGGCCAGGTCGGCGGCGCTGTGGGAGCAGTTCAGGCGCAGGCGCAGCCAGTTTTTCAGCCACTGGTGCTGCTGGCTATACAGCTGGGTCAGATCGCAGGCACTGGCTTGAACGGGTAAAGACATGGCGAGACATTACCGTGGCAGAGAGGTTGCAAATGATAACGCTTATCATATAGATCGCTGCTCGGCCTCGGCAAGAAAAGTCTCAACGGAGGAGGGAATAAGTCGACGAAGCAAATCGCCGGCATGAAAAAACCCGCCCCTGGCAAGCAGGGGCGGGCTGGGTTGCAGCCGGGGCGAATCAGACCTTGACGATCCAGCCCGCTGGCGCTTCCACGTCGCCGGTCTGCACGCCGGTCAGCTCTTTATAGAGCTTCTGGGTGACAGGGCCGACGTCCTTTTCACTGTAGAACACGTGCAGCTTGTCCTGGTACTGGATGCCGCCGATCGGGGTGATCACGGCCGCGGTACCGCAGGCGCCGGCTTCCTTGAAGTCCGCCAGCTTGTCGATGAACACGTCGCCTTCCACCACTTCCAGGCCCAGACGGGTCTTGGCCAGCTCGATCAGCGACAGGCGGGTGATCCCCGGCAGTACCGACGGCGAGTTCGGGGTGACGAATTTGTCGTCGTGAGTGATGCCGAAGAAGTTGGCCGAGCCCACTTCTTCGATCTTGCTGTGGGTCAGCGGGTCCAGGTAGATGCAGTCGGCGAAGCTGGCCTTCTTGGCCTGGGAGCCGGGCATCAGGCTGGCGGCGTAGTTGCCGCCGACCTTGGCGGCGCCGGTGCCTTGTGGCGCGGCGCGGTCGTAGCTGGAGATCAGGAAATTGTGCGGAGTCAGGCCGCCCTTGAAGTAGGCACCGACCGGGATGCAGAAGATCGAGAAGATGAACTCGGGAGCGGTGCGCACGCCGATGTTGTCACCCACGCCGATCACGAACGGACGCAAGTACAGCGCGCCGCCGGTGCCGTATGGCGGAATGAAGCGCTCGTTGGCACGGACCACTTCCTTGCAGGCCTCGATGAACTGCTCGGTGGACACCTGTGGCATCAGCAGGCGGGCGCAGCTGCGTTGCATGCGCGCGGCGTTCTGGTCGGGACGGAACAGGTTGATCGAGCCGTCCTTGCAGCGGTAGGCCTTCAGGCCTTCGAAGCATTGCTGGCCATAGTGCAGGGCAGTGGAGCCCTCGCTGATGTGCAGCACGTTGTCTTCAGTCAGGGTGCCTGCGTCCCACTCGCCGTTACGCCAGTGCGACAGATAGCGCTTGTCTGTCTTGATGTAGTCAAAACCCAGCTTGTCCCAATTGATGCTTTCGTTACCCATGACACCCTCTATCGCTTAACAACCGTCGCAACGGCTCAAGGCTTCTGACGTTTTTTTGGATGGGCACAACAATACTGCATTCCGGGGGCGTACCGCATCCCGGACGATGGGAGGGTGCGCAAAAAACTTGGCCTGCTCATGAAGCGTTCCTCCCTGCAACAGCCACCCGTAACACCCCCGGTAGGAGCGAGCTTGCTCGCGAAGGCCACGGCGCGAACGCTTGGCGATCCCTGCCGGCCCTTTCGGGCCAGCCGCGCTCCTACCTGGGCACTGTCCTGTGTGCCCCTTGAATGGTTACAGATGCAAGGCGTGGCCCAATGCCCGCAGCGCCGCTTCCTGGACCGCCTCGCCCAGGGTCGGGTGGGCGTGGATGGTGCCGCCGATGTCTTCCAGGCGCGCGCCCATTTCCAGGGATTGGCCGAACGCCGTGGACAATTCGGACACCCCGACCCCCACGGCCTGCCAGCCGACAATCAGGTGATTGTCACTTCGGGCCACCACCCGCACGAAACCGCTTTTCGATTCCAGGGTCATGGCCCGGCCATTGGCCGCGAACGGGAAGCTGCTGACGATGCAATCCAGGCCGGCAGCGCGGGCCTCGTCCGGGGTCTTGCCCACCACCACCAGTTCCGGGTCGGTGAAGCACACCGCGGGAATCGCCGCCGGGTTGAATTCGCGCTGCTTGCCGGCGATCAACTCGGCCACCATCTCGCCCTGGGCCATGGCCCGGTGGGCCAGCATCGGCTCGCCGCTCAGGTCGCCGATGGCCCAGACATTGCGCATGCTGGTCTGGCAACGGTTGTCGATCCTGATCGCCGCGCCGTTCATGTCCAGGTTCAGGCTTTCCAGGTTCCAGCCCTGGGTGTTGGGCTTGCGACCCACGGCCACCAGCACCTGCTCGGTGGCCAGGTTCAGGGTGTCACCGTTGGGCTCGCGCACCTGCAGGCTGCTGCTGGCGGCATCGAAGCCCAGCACGCTGTGCTTGAGGTAGAGCTTGATCCCCAACTGCTTCACCGATTCGAGCACCGGCTGGGTCAGCTCGGCGTCGTAGGCCGGGAGAATGCGTTCCTGGGCTTCCACCACGCTGACTTCGACCCCGAGCTTGCGATAGGCGATGCCCAGCTCCAGGCCGATATAGCCGCCGCCGACCACGGTCAGGCGCTTGGGCAGGGTCTTGGGCGCCAGGGCTTCGGTGGAGGAGATGATCGGCCCGCCGAGGGGCAGCATCGGCAGGTTGACGCTTTTCGAGCCGGTGGCCAGCAGCAGGTGCTCGCACTGGATGCGCGTGTCCGAGCCTTCGATCTCCACGGTCTTGCCGTCGATCACCTTGGCCCAGCCATGGATCACCTGGACCTTGTGTTTCTTCAGCAGTGCGGCGACTCCGGTGGTCAGGCGGTCGACGATGCCGTCTTTCCATTCCACGCTCTTGCCGATGTTCAGGGTCGGCGCTGCCACTTCGATGCCCAGGGCTGAGCCCTGGCTGTGATGGCGAGTCTGGTGAAACTGCTCGGCGACGTGGATCAGCGCCTTGGACGGGATGCAGCCGATGTTCAGGCAGGTACCGCCCAGGGACTGGCCTTCCACCAGAATGGTGGAAATGCCCAGCTGGCCGGCGCGGATCGCCGCCACGTAACCGCCAGGGCCGCCGCCGATGATCAGCAGTTGGATATTGAGAGTCTGTTGCATGCCTGCTCCTCTGATGATCAGTCCACAAACAGCGTGGCGGGTTGTTCGAGCAGACCGCGAATGGCCTGAATGAATTGCGCAGCGTCCATGCCGTCGACCACCCGGTGATCGAAGGAGCTGGAAAGGTTCATCATCTTGCGGATCACGATCTGGCCCTTGATCACCATCGGCCGTTCGACGATGCGGTTGACCCCGACAATCGCCACTTCCGGCAGGTTCAGCACCGGCGTGCTGACAATCCCGCCCAGAGCGCCGAGGCTGGTGAGGGTGATGGTGGAACCGGACAGTTCATCCCGGGCTGCCTTGCCGCTGCGGGCGGCCTTGGCCAGGCGCGAAATTTCCTCGGCATTGCCCCACAGGCTGCGGGCTTCGGCGTGACGCACCACCGGCACCATCAGGCCGACGTCGCTCTGGGTGGCGACCCCGACGTGCACCGCGCCGAGGCGGGTGATGACCTGGGCCTCGTCGTCATAGCGGGCGTTGATCTGCGGGAAGTCGCGCAGGGCGACGACCATGGCTCGCACCAGGAACGGCAGCAGGGTCAGCTTGCCGCGGGTGGCGCCGTGTTTTTCATTGAGGTGGATGCGCAGCTCTTCCAGGGCGGTGACGTCCACTTCCTCGACGTAGCTGAAGTGCGCGGCGCGATGCTTGGATTCCTGCATGCGCTGGGCGATCTTGCGGCGCATGCCGATCACCTGGATCTGCTCTTCGTCGTGGCGTTCGGCATAACCGGCGCCCGGCGCCGAGTAACCCTTGAGCGGCTGGCTGTCCTGGGCCAGGTAGGCGTCCAGGTCTTCGTGCAGGATGCGCCCGGCCGGGCCGCTGCCTTGCACCAGGCGCAGCTGGATGCCCAGGTCCAGGGCGTGCTTGCGCACCGCCGGCGAGGCCAGCGGACGCTCGTCGGCTTCCCGGGCCACCGGTGCCTGGGGCGCTGCGCGACAGGCGCTTTGGCTGACGACGGCTTTTTCCACCTTCGGCGCTTCGACCACTGGCGCGGCAGCCGCTGGCTTATTAATAGCTGCCGGCTCTTTTGCCGCCGGTGCGGCTGCCTGGGCGGATTCCTTGAGGTTACCCGCGCCTTCGACTTCGATGCTGATGAGGATGCTGCCCACCGCCATCACTTCACCGGGCTCACCGCCCAGGGAAATGACCGTGCCGTGCACCGGGGAAGGGATGTCCACCATCGCCTTGTCGGTCATCACGTCCGCCAGGACCTGATCTTCCACTACCTGGTCGCCGACTTTTACGTGCCACTGCGCCAGTTCTACTTCCGCGATGCCTTCGCCGATGTCCGGCATCTTGATAACGTGCGTGCCCATTCAGACCTCCATGACCCGTTGCAGCGCCGCGCCCACTCGGGACGGCCCTGGGAAATATGCCCACTCCTGCGCGTGGGGATACGGCGTATCCCAACCCGTGACGCGCTCGATCGGGGCTTCCAGGTGGTGGAAGCAGTGTTCCTGCACCAGCGATACCAGCTCGGCGCCGAACCCGCAGGTACGGGTGGCTTCATGCACCACCACGCAACGGCCGGTCTTCTTCACCGACTTGACGATAGTGTCCAGGTCCAGGGGCCACAGGCTGCGCAGGTCGATGACCTCGGCGTCGATGCCGGTTTCTTCGGCCGCCACTTGCGACACATAGACGGTGGTGCCGTAGGTGAGGACGGTGACGTCCTTGCCCGGACGGGTGATGGCGGCCACATCCAGCGGCACCTTGTAGTAGCCGTCCGGCACCTGGGCCGCCGGGTGTTTCGACCAGGGGGTTACCGGGCGGTCGTGGTGGCCGTCGAACGGGCCGTTGTACAGGCGCTTGGGTTCGAGAAAAATCACCGGGTCGTCGTTTTCGATGGAGGCGATCAGCAGGCCCTTGGCGTCGTAGGGGTTGGACGGCATCACGGTGCGCAGGCCGCAGACCTGGGTGAACATCGCCTCGATGCTCTGGCTGTGGGTCTGGCCGCCGTAGATGCCGCCGCCGCAGGGCATGCGCAGGGTCATGGGCGCGGTGAACTGGCCGGCGGAGCGATAGCGCAGGCGCGCGGCTTCGGAAATGATCTGGTCCGAGGCGGGGTAGACGTAGTCGGCGAACTGGATTTCCGCCACCGGGCGCAGGCCGTAGGCGCCCATGCCGATGGCCGCGCCGACGATGCCGCTTTCCGAGATCGGTGCATCGAAGACCCGCGAGGTGCCGTACTTGGCCTGCAGGCCTTCGGTGCAGCGGAACACGCCGCCGAAGTAGCCCACGTCCTGGCCGAACACCACGACGTTGTCGTCACGCTCGAGCATCACATCCATGGCCGAGCGCAGGGCCTGGATCATGGTCATGGTGGTGGTGGTCATGGCGGTTTCCAGCTGGATATTGTTGTTGTGATCGTTCATCTCAGATCCCCAGTTCCTGGCGTTGGCGTTTCAGGTGCTCGGGCATGTCCTTGTAGACATCCTCGAACATGGTCGCGGCGCTGGGGATCTGGCCGCCGGCGAGGGTGCCGAACTGCTCGGCTTCCTTCTGTGCGGCGATGACCTGGGCTTCGAGCTCGGCACTGACCGCGGCGTGTTCCTCTTCGGACCACTGGCCGATCTTGATCATGTGCTGCTTGAGGCGGGCAATCGGATCGCCCAGGGGGAAGTGGCTCCAGTCGTCGGCCGGTCGGTATTTCGACGGGTCGTCGGAGGTGGAGTGGGGGCCGGCGCGGTAGGTGACCCACTCGATCAGGGTCGGGCCGAGGTTGCGACGGGCGCGTTCGGCGGCCCAGCGCGAGGCGGCGTAGACCGCGATGAAATCGTTGCCGTCGACCCGCAGGGAAGCGATGCCGCAGCCCACGCCGCGTCCGGCGAAGGTGGTGGCTTCACCCCCGGCAATGGCCTGGAAGGTGGAGATTGCCCACTGGTTGTTGACCACGTTGAGGATCACCGGCGCCCGGTACACGTGGGCGAAGGTCAGGGCGGTATGGAAGTCCGATTCGGCGGTGGCGCCGTCGCCGATCCAGGCCGAGGCGATCTTGGTATCGCCCTTGATGGCCGAGGCCATGCCCCAGCCCACACCCTGGACGAACTGGGTCGCCAGGTTGCCGGAGATGGTGAAGAACCCGGATTCCTTCACCGAGTACATGATCGGCAACTGGCGCCCCTTGAGCGGATCGCGCTCGTTGGACAGCAGCTGGCAGATCATTTCCACCAGGGGCACTTCCCGGGCCATCAGGATGCTTTGCTGGCGGTAGGTGGGGAAGCACATGTCGTCGATGTTCAGGGCCAGGGCCTGGGCGCTGCCGATGGCTTCTTCCCCCAGGCTCTGCATGTAGAAGGACATCTTCTTCTGGCGCTGGGCGACCACCATGCGGTTGTCGAAGATCCGCGTCTTGAGCATGGCGCGCATGCCCTGGCGGAGGATCTCCAGCGGCACCTCGTCGGCCCATTCGCCCAGGGCGTTGCCCTGATCGTCGAGCACACGGATCAGGCCGCGGGCCAGGTCGGCGCAGTCGGCAGGTTCGATATCGATAGGGGGTTTGCGGGCCAGGCCGGCGTCGTTCAGACGCAGGTAGGTGAAGTCGGTCTTGCAGCCGGGACGGCCCGAGGGTTCGGGAACGTGCAGGCGTAGCGGTGCATACGCTGTGGTCATGGCTTTCTACGCTCGATCTTGTGGATTTCTTGTAATTGGGCGCGCTAGCTGACAGTCATTCTTTGGATAAAAGAAATCTTGTCCTACAAACATCATAGGCCGGGCGTAGGAGAATATTTATCTCTGTTTCATTGCGCTGGAAGTTATTTGCAGATAAAAAATCTGCATAAACATAAAAAACAGGTTGTTTTGTCTCATGCGCAAACTGGACCGTACCGACATCGGCATTCTCAACAGTCTTCAGGAGAATGCCCGCATCACCAACGCCGACCTCGCCCGTTCGGTGAACCTTTCTCCCACACCCTGCTTCAACCGGGTCAAGGCCATGGAGGAGCTGGGGCTGATCCGCGAGCAGGTGACCCTGCTGGACGCCGACCTCCTGGGGCTGCACGTCAACGTGTTCATTCACGTCAGCCTGGAGAAGCAGGTGGAAGAGGCCTTGCAGCACTTCGAGGAGGCCATTGCCGATCGCCCGGAGGTCATGGAGTGCTACCTGATGGCCGGTGATCCGGACTACCTGATCCGGGTGCTGGTGCCCACTATCCAGGCCCTGGAGCGCTTCATGATGGACTTTTTGACCAAGGTGCCGGGGGTGGCCAATATCCGCTCCAGCTTCGCCCTCAAGCAGGTGCGCTACAAGACCGCGCTGCCGCTGCCGGCCAACGGCCTGACCCTGGGGACCTGAGGCTCAGGCGGGGATTTCGCTCCACAATTGATCGAGCTGCTTGAAGTCCCAGTCTTCCGGGGCTTCACGGCCGACGATGCGCTCCTGACCCTGGAGCCGAGACAGATCCAGGACCCGTTGTGGCAGGGGCATTTTCGAGCGGGTGGAGAAGAACACCTTGACCTTGGGCGCCAGCAGCGAGTCCGGGTGCTGCTCCAGGACCACTGCCAGTTTCCCGCTGTGCAGGCGCACCAGGGAACCCACGGGATAGATGCCGACGCTTTTCACCAGGGCCTGGAACACCCGGGGCGCGAAATGCCCGGTCCAGCCGGACATGCGCTGCAGCGCTTCGGCCGGGTCCCAGCCACGGTTGTAGGGGCGAGTCGAGGTCACCGCGTCATACACATCGCAGACCGCGCCCATCTGCGCGAACAGGCTGATCTGTTCGCCTGCCAGACGGTGGGGATAACCGCTGCCGTCGATCTTTTCGTGATGATGCAGGCACACGTCCAGCACCAGCGCATCCAGCTGCGGGTGCTGGCGCAGGATCGCGCCCCCGGCGGTGGGGTGCTGCTTGACCCGTTCGAATTCCTCGGCGGAGAGTTTGCCCGGCTTGTTGAGGATGCTGTCGGGAACCGTCAGCTTGCCGATGTCGTGCAGCAGCCCGGCGACCCCGGCCTGATGCACCTGGGTCACCGGCAACTCCAGTTGCCGGGCCACCGCCACCATCAGCGCGCATACCGCCACCGAGTGCATGTAGGTGTAATCGTCGGCAGTCTTGAGCCGGGCCAGGCTGATCAATACATCGGGATGGCGCAGCAGGGAGGTGGAGATGTCGTGCACCAGATCGTCCACCTGCACCAGCTCGATGGCCCTGCCCATGCGCACCTCCTGGAACATGCTCATGACGGCCTGTTTCGAGTGGGCGCAGAGCTTGAGTGCGCGCTGGATTTCGTCGGCTCGTTCGACCCGCAGCGGTGCATCGCTGCGAAACAGCGGCTCGGCAACGGCCGTAGCGGGCGGATGCTCCTCCGGCAGATCGCGGCCCTTGTCCGAGTCGATCCACAGGCTATCGATATTGGATTGACGCAAGCGTTGCAAATCGCTTGTGCTCTTGAGCACAAAGCCTGCCTTCCAGAAGGAGTGGTCCAGCCAGGAACCACAGAATTGATGGATGTACATGCCCATCTGCAGCTGATGGATCGAAATCAGTTTGAGCATCAACAGCACTCCCTTTCAGGGCAGTCGGCCATCGCCGGTCAGCCGGCTCCTACAGACCCGTGTAGGAGCCGGCTGGCCGGCGAACAGCGCCACCGCTTTTTCTACCTGACGTCTTACCGGGCCTCGGCCCGTCTCACAGGGAGAAGCGTGCCACCAGCTTGTTCAGACTCACCGCCAGGGACGACAGTTCACTGCTGGCGATGGAAGTCTGGCTGGCGGCGGACGAGCTTTGCAGCGACAGGTCGCGGATGCTCATCAGGTTCTGGTCCACCGAGCGCGCCACCTGGGCCTGTTCCTCCGAGGCGGTGGCGATCATCAGGTTGCGTTCGTTGATCTCGCTGATGGCCTGGGCGATATGGCCGATGGCGGCGCCGGCCTCGTGGGCGATGGCCAGGGTCTGGCTGGCATCCTCGCTGCTTTGCTGCATCGACAGCATGGCCTTGCTCGAACCGTTCTGGATGCCCTGGATCATCTGCTCGATTTCCTGGGTCGAGAGCTGGGTACGGTGGGCCAGGGCCCGCACTTCATCGGCTACCACGGCAAACCCGCGGCCTTGCTCGCCGGCCCGGGCAGCCTCGATGGCGGCGTTGAGCGCCAGCAGGTTGGTCTGCTCGGCAATGGCGCGGATCACGTCCAGGACCTTGGTGATGTCCTGGGCCTGTTGGGCCAGGCCGGCCATTTCCACCCGGGTGTTCTCCACGGTCCCGGTGAGTTTTTCGATGGAGTGGATGGTCTGCTCGACCCGCTCCTTGCCCAGCCCGGCGGAACGCTCCGAGGCCTGGGTCGACTGCGAAGCGGACACCGCGTTGCGTGCCACTTCCTCCACCGCGGCGGTCATTTCGTTGACCGCGGTGGCGGCCTGGTCGGTCTCCATGCTCTGTTGCTGGATGCCGGCGTTGGATTCGCGGGTGATGGCGCTCATTTCCTCGGCGGCGGAGGCCAGTTGGGTGGAGGAGTCGGCAATGTGGCGGATGGTCGACTTCAGGCTGTCGAGCATGGACTGGGTGGATTTCTGCAGGTCGGTGAGTTCGTCCTGGCCGCTGACTTCCACTTGGGCGCGCAGGTCGCCCTCGGCGATTTTCTGCGTGGTGGCCAGCAGCGATTGCACCGGGCGGGTGATGCTGCGGGTGAACAGGGTGGCGATGAGCATGGTCAGGACAATCGCCAGGACGATGATCAGCGAGGTCAGGGTCAGGCCGCTGTCGAATTGCTCGCCGGCCACGGTCGCCGAGTGTGCGGCACCGCTCTCGTTGATCTTGATCAGGGCCTCGATGGCGCTTTGCAGGGTATTGGCCAGGGGCACGGTGACCTGATTGATGTAGTCGCTGCTCTGTTGCGCGGTGTTGGTCTTGCTCGCATCGATCAGCACCGCCAGCTTGTCCAGGTAGTCCTGGGCGCCGCGCTTGACCTGTTCAAAGGTGGTTTTTTCCTCGGCGCTGGAGACCAGCGGCTCGTAGTCCTTGATGGCCTGGGCCAGGATGGTTTTCAGGCTAGCCAGCTTGTCCAGGGATGCGCCTTTCTGGGCTTCGCTTTCAGTGGCGTAGTGCAGGGCCTCCAGGCGCACACGCAAGGTGGAAGATTCGATTTTCGTGGCTTGCCTGACGCTGGGCAGCCAATTGGTTTGCAGGTCCAGTGCAGCGTCGTGAATCTGTCCCATTTTCCACAGCGCCAGTCCCCCCAGACCAATCAGTAGTACACAGATAGCGCCAAAACTCAGGAGCGCCCTGGAAGTCAGTTTCAAGTTTCTTGTCACCATAAAGGCACCTTGCAGGTTGGAGTGATACCGCCAATTTCTTTTCGACTCCTTGTCGCCTTGATAGCACTGTGACTCCAAAGAGATGAAAAATCTGTAGAGATGTAAAAAAATATTTCTTTGCGTGTGTGTGGCTTCAACCCAGAGCCAGATCAACGGCGGGCAACTGCGCAGGCTTGACCTTTATCAACGCGCTTTTGGCGGTTTTGTAGCAAGCTGGGCGCTCTCCAATTGAAAAGGAAAAGGCCCATGACTACGCCTCTGACAACGGCGCCCGCGGCCAAGGCTGTATTACCGATTGGATTGCTGATCGCCGTACTGGCCATGGTCGGGGTGCTGCTTCTGCCACTGCCCGCCGACCTGCCGGTGGCCGGCCACCGGATGCTGGCGATCCTGGCGTTTGCCGTGGTGGTGTGGATCAGTGAAGCGGTGTCTTACGAGGCCAGCGCGATCATGATCACAGCGCTGATGGCGTTCTTGATTGGCACCGCGCCAACCCTGCAGGACCCGACCCAGGTCTATGGCAGCTCGGCAGCCATCAGCCTGGCCCTGACCGGGTTCTCCAACTCGGCCCTGGCCCTGGTGGCCGGTGCCTTGTTCATCGCCGCCGCCATGACCCACACCGGCCTCGACCGGCGCATCGCCCTGGTGACCCTGACCCGGGTCGGCACCAGTACCCGGCGCATCCTCATCGGCGCCATTGCCGTGACCATCCTGCTCAGCCTGCTGGTACCCAGCGCCACGGCCCGCAGTGCCTGCGTGGTGCCGATCATGATGGGCGTGATCGCCGCGTTCGGCGTCGACAAGCGCTCCAATATCGCCGCTGGGCTGATGATCGTGGTCGCCCAGGGCACCAGCATCTGGAACGTCGGCATCCAGACCGCCGCGGCGCAGAACCTGCTGACCGTGGGCTTCATGGACAAGATGCTCGGCCAGCGTGTGGCCTGGCTCGACTGGCTGATCGCCGGCGCGCCCTGGGCGGTGATCATGTCCCTGGTGCTGCTGTGGCTGGTGCTGAAACTGCTGCCCCCGGAAACCGACAGCATCCCCGGCGGCAAGGAAGCGGTGGCCCAGTCCCTGGTGGACATCGGCCCCATGACCGGGCCGCAGAAGCGCCTGCTGGCGGTGTCGGTGCTGCTGCTCCTGGCCTGGTCCACCGAAGGCAAACTGCACCCCTTCGACACCACGACCACCACCTACGCCGGGCTGGTGATCCTGTTGCTGCCACGGATCGGCATCATGACCTGGAAGGATGTGCAGTCGCGCATTCCCTGGGGCACGGTGATTGTCTTCGGGGTCGGCATCAGCCTGGGTTCGGCGCTGCTCAGCACCCAGGCCGGGCAGTGGCTGGGAGGGCAGGTGGTGGCCCATACCGGCCTGGATCAGGTCGGGCCTTTGGCGGTGTTCGCCATTCTTGCGGCGTTCCTGATTCTCATCCACCTCGGGTTCGCCAGCGCCACGGCCCTGACTTCGGCCTTGCTGCCGATCCTGATCGCGGTGTTGCAGACCTTGCCTGGGGAGTTCAGCCGGCTGGGCATGACCATGCTCCTGGGCTTTGTCGTCAGCTACGGCTTTATCCTGCCGATCAACGCGCCGCAGAACATGGTCTGCCTGGGTACCGAAACCTTCAATGCCCGGCAGTTCGCCAAGGTCGGGCTGCTGGTGACGTTGATCGGCTACCTGCTGATGCTGGTGTTCGCCATGACCTGGTGGAAATGGCTGGGCTGGATGTAGCGAAAACCCACCCCTTCACACTGACCCGCTGAACACCCGGGTCACGCTGCCGGCCAGGCGCACCTTGCCCTGGCCGTCCCAGCTCACCGTCACCGGGCCACCGTCGCACAGCACCCGCACCGGGCTGTCCAGCAAGCCACGACGGATGCCGTTGACCGCCGCCCCGCAGGAGCAGGAACCGGAGCCCAGGGGGATCGCGCCATTGCGCTCCCAGATGCGCAGGCGGATGGTCTGGCGGTCCAGCACCTGGATGAAGTGCACGTTGGTCTTGTGCGGAAACAGCGGGTCGCTCTCGATCTTTGGGCCCAGCGCGGCAATGTCCAGCTGTTCCAGATCGTCGACGAAAAAGCTGCAATGGGGGTTGCCCATGCTGCACGCCGCCGGTGTTCCCGGCAGCGGCAGGTGCAGGCTGTCCAACGCTTGAGCCAGGGGGATGGCCTGCCAGTCGAACGACGGCAGGCCCATTTCCACGGACAGCGACTGATCCTCAAGGCGCAGGCATTGCTGCAGGCCGCGAGCGGTTTTCACCTGCACCTCGGTGGCGCCGCTTTCCTGCATCAGCAGGTCGGCGGCGCCGCGGGTGGCGCTGCCGCAGGTATCCAGGCTGGAACCATCGGCGTTGAAGAAGGTCAGTTGCGCCGCACTCTCGTGGCAATCGCCGAGCACCACCAACTGATTGAAGCCGATGCCGCGCTGGCGATCTCCCAGGGCCCTGGCCCGCTCAGCGGTGATCGGGTTGGCGCGACCACGGGCATCGATCAGCACGAAATCGTCGCCATTGGCGTGCATCTTCACAAAGTTCAGCGGCATTCGGGCTCCGACAGGCGAGGGCAGGCAGCCGGTGCAACGACCACCAGCGAACGCAGGATTGCGAAAAAAAGCCACCGGCGCCAGCGCCTTAAAATAAAATTCATCCTGCCAGCCCGGGCATTGCCTGGACGGCGGGATTTTCCGGCACACTGCCGGACCACCGGGAACATCGCCAACCGCTGCAACAGCGGCCGGCACAGCACAAGGTCACGGCATGGATCATTACGCCCCGCGCAACTGGCAGCCCCACGAAAAGCCCAGCTTGCCCGGTTCCCCCTCGACACCGCTGCACCCCACTCACAAGCGCCTGGCCTATGCGCTGGTGGGCTTGCTGGTGGCGATCACCGGCGGCCTGGGCAACTCGCTGGTGATCGCCAATCTGCCGTACCTGCAAGGGGCACTGGGGGCAACCACGGCGGAAATGGCCTGGCTGCCGGCCGCCTACGTGATGACCAACGTGTCGATGAACCTGCTGCTGGTGAAGTTTCGCCAGCAGTTCGGCCTGCGGGCCTTCACCGAAGTGTTTCTGGTGCTCTATGCCCTGGTGACCTTCGGCCACCTGTTCGTCAACGACCTGAGCTCGGCCATTGCCGTGCGGGCGGCCCACGGCATGGTCGGCGCGGCGCTCAGTTCCCTGGGGCTGTACTACATGGTCCAGGCCTTCCCGGCGAAATGGCGGCTCAAGGCCCTGGTGCTGGGGCTGGGTACCTCGCAGTTGGCCTTGCCCCTGGCCCGGCTGTTTTCCGAAGACCTGCTGCAGATTGCCGAGTGGCGTGGCCTGTACCTGTTCGAACTGGGCCTGGCGCTGACCTCCCTGGGCTGCGTGTTCATGCTCAAGCTGCCGCCGGGGGACCGTTTTCGCACCTTCGAGAAACTCGACTTCCTGACCTTCGCCCTGCTGGCCACAGGCGTTGCCCTGCTGTGCGCGGTGCTGTCCCTGGGGCGCATTGACTGGTGGCTGGAGGCGCCGTGGATCGGCTACGCCAGCGCCGGCTCCATCGTGCTGATCCTGGCCGGGCTGTGCATCGAACATAACCGCCGCAACCCGATGCTGATGACCCGCTGGCTGGGCAGCGGGGCGATGATCCGCCTGGCCCTGGCGGTGATCCTGATCCGTATGGTGCTGTCCGAGCAGTCCACCGGCGCCGTGGGTTTTCTCCAGGCGCTGAACATGAGCAGCCAGCAGATGCGCCTGCTCTACGGGGTGATGCTACTGGGCAGCATCGCCGGCTTGGCCACCAGCGCCCTGACCATCAACCCGGCGCACCTGTTGATGCCGCTGATCATTTCCCTGGCGCTGATGGCCGTGGGCTCGGTGATGGACAGTTTCTCCAGCAACCTCACGCGCCCGGCCAACATGTACCTCAGCCAGTTCCTCCTGGCCTTTGGCGGCACCTTTTTCCTCGGCCCGACCATGGTCCTGGGCACCCGCAATGTGCTGACCAATCCGCGCAATCTGGTGAGCTTCTCGGTGCTGTTCGGCATCTGCCAGAACCTCGGCGGGCTGATCGGCTCGGCCTTGCTCGGGACCTTCCAGATCGTGCGCGAGAAATACCACTCCAGCCATATCGTCGAGCAACTGACCCTGCTCGATCCTCAGGTCCTGGCCCGGGTGCAGAGTGGCGGGGCGGCCTACGGCAAGGTGATTGCCGACCCCGATCTGCGCACCCTGCAAGGCATTCGCAGCCTGGCCAGCGCGGCCACCCGCGAGGCCAACGTGCTGGCCTATAACGATGTATTCATGCTGATTGCAGTGATTGCCGTACTCACCATGATCTGGATATTCATTCGCAGCCTGTGGCTGATGAGCACGACCCAAGCAGTCGCGCCCGCGGCTCCCGTTCAACCCAGTGGTGCCCCAAGTTCATGAGCGAAACCGTCAACCCCACCACCAACGCCATTGCCTCGACTCCCGAGCCCAACGGCCCGCCGAGTATTCCCGCTACCGAGCCACGGCCGTTGGCGGTGCGCATCATCTCGTCCCTGGGCTTTGCCGCCATCGCCATTGTCGGCGTGCTGATCGTGCTCTACGCCTGGCAACTGCCGCCGTTTTCCAGCGCCATCGAAAGCACCGAGAACGCCCTGGTACGCGGGCAGGTGACCATCATCGGCCCGCAACTCAGCGGCTATGTGTTCGAGGTGCCGGTGCAGGATTTCCAGCAGGTCAAGGCCGGCGACCTGCTGGTGCGCCTCGACGACCGCATCTACCAGCAGCGTCTGGACCAGTCCCAGGCTCAGTTGGCAGTGCAGAAGGCCGCCTTGGCCAATGCCCTGCAACAGCGCAACAGCGCTGAAGCCACGATCAAACTGCGCCAGGCCGCCCTGGCCGACAGCCAGGCCCAGGCCCGCAAGAGCGCGGCCGATTTGCAGCGCAACGAAGCGTTGATTGCCGATGGCTCGGTGTCCAAGCGCGAGCTGGACGTGACCCGTGCGGCCAATGCCCAGACCGTGGCCGCGGTGGCCCAGGCCCAGGCGCAACTGGAAATAGCCCGCCAGGACCTGCAGACCGTGATCGTCAATCGCGGCTCCCTGGAGGCTGCGGTGGCCAATGCCCAAGCAGCGGTGGAACTGGCGCGGATCGACCTGTCCAACACCCGCATCCTCGCCCCCCGGGATGGTCAGCTGGGGCAGATCGGTGTGCGCCTGGGGGCCTACGTCAACTCTGGCGCACAGTTGATGGCGCTGGTGCCGAACCAGCTGTGGGTGATTGCCAACCTGAAGGAAACCCAGATGGACAATGTGCGGGTCGGGCAGCCGGTGAGCTTTAGCGTGGATGCCCTGAGCCACCGCAAATTCAGCGGCAAGGTGCAACGGATTTCCCCGGCCACCGGTTCCGAGTTCGCCTTGTTGCAGGCCGACAACGCCACCGGCAACTTCGTCAAGATTGCCCAGCGGGTACCGGTGCGGATCACCGTCGACCCGGATCAGCCGGAGCTTGAACGCCTGCGTCCCGGATTGTCGGTGGTGGTCAGCATCGATACCCGCCAATAGCCGACACACCACCTCACGTAGGAGCCGGCTTGCCGGCGCAGAGGCCGGCAAGATTTGCACCGATGCTGCAAACGCCTTCGCTGGCAAGCCAGCTCCTACAACGGGTCTGTGTTTTATCCGCGTCCGATGCTTTTCGTAGGAGCCGGCTTGCCGGCGCAGAGGCCGGCAAGATTTGCACCGATGCTGCAACGCCTTCGCTGGCAAGTCAGCTCCTACAACGGGTCTGTGTTTTACCCGCGTCCGATGCTTTTCGTAGGAGCCGGCTTGCCGGCGAAGAGGCCCGTAAGATTTGCAGCGATGCTGCCGACGCTTTCGCTGGCAAGCCAGCTCCTACAGGCTGAGGTTTACGCCGCCTGCATCGGTGGCAAGGTGCCCAGCAGCGAGACCGCAGCCACTGCGGCCACCCCCAGCAGCCACTCCATTTGCACGCTGTTGCGCAGGCTCGACAGGCGCTGGTCGCAGCCGCGGATTCGCAGGCGGTTGAACAGCGCCAGCCCGAGCATGCCGGCCACCAGCAGCACCTTGATCAGCAGGATCAGGGCAAAACCACTGAACAATGGAGTCGGCCACCATTGCCCGGTGAGCACCCGCACGTTGATCAGGCCGGTTAGCAGCAAGCCGGTTACCAGGCCATAACCCACGCCGCTGAAGCGCTTTAACAAGGGCTCGACAGACAGCCCCGTGGGTTGGCGCAACACCAGCAACAACACCAGCAAGCCCCCCAACCAGATGGCGACACAGCTTAAATGCACGATCTGATTGAGGATCAGCATCTGCCCCTGCACCCCATCGAGCATGGCGCCGTGACCCACCGGAGCCAGGGTTGCCAGGAGCAGGGCGCCCAACCCCAGTTGCAGCGGCAGGCGCCGGCCCAGCGGGGTCAGCAGCCCCAGCAACAGCAGATTGAGCAGCAGGTGCCAGGTCCAGACCTGGCCGAAGAAGGTCTTGCCCAGCACCAATTGCACGGTCGCCGGGTCCAGCGCCGCCGACCAGGAGCCGGCCATGCTGGCGGTGATCAGCAGTAGCCAGCACAGGCCGCTGCCCAGGCCGATCAGCGTCAACCAGCGGCTGAGCCGATCGAGCTGTCGATGCACGGCGCCCTGGCCGTTCTGTGCTGAATCACGGCCCAGCAACAGCGGGCGAAATACCCAGGCCCCGACCAGGATCAGCACCACCGCAAAGTGCACGAAGCGGCACAGCACCAGCCATGACGCCATGGATTACGGGCTCACCTTGAAGCTGTAGCTGCCTTCGCTCTTGTGGGTGTCCACCGACACCGCGTGCCATTCCACCTTGTATTCGCCGGCGCGCAGTGGCGTGGCGGCCGGGGTGACGATCAGGGTCTTCTTGTCCGCACCTTCGGTGGCCAGGCCTTTCACCTCGAGAGGGGCGCCGTCCTTGCTGATCTTCACTTGGGTGAAGGCCGCTTCCACGCCTTCGGTGAACACCAGGCGCAGTTCGTTGGGCGCAACCACGCTGCTGTCGGCCGCCGGGGTCGAGCCTTTCAGGTGGGCGTGGGCCCATACCGAGGAGGCGGCGAGCATCGAGGCGAGCAGGGCGGTGGCATTGAGCAGATTTTTCAGTGACATGGTCAGGTACCTGATGAACATTGGAGGGCGATAAGCCACGACTGGCGGCGACTAAAAAGGCCCGGGGCGGACTTTCGGCCCCGGCCCAATCCTTGGGCGGCGCCAGTGTACATCGAAGCCGCCGCGGATCAGGAAGCTCGTGGCGGATCGGCGTCGAGCAAGCCGAGGATCTGGCTGTCCCACTCCAGGCAGCGAAAGTCCCGGCCGGCATCCCGGTAATCCCGTTGCAATTGCGACAGGTACTGCTTGCGGTACTCGCTGGGCGTCAGGGCGCAGTGGTTGCGAAATGCCGCGATCAACTGCTTGTGCTCGCTGAAGCCGCAGCTGTAGCAGATTTCGGTGATCGGCAACTGGGTGTTTTTCAGCAGGAAGCGCGCGCGGTTGACCCGCACCTGCGCCAGGTAGTCCTTGAAGTTGCAGCCGTTGACCTTCTTGAACAGCTTGGAGAAGTGGTGGTAGCTGAGGTTGGCCTGGGCGGCGACTTCCGCCAGGGGTAGTTCCCGTTGGTAATGGCGGTTGATGTAGTCGATGCAGTGCCTGATCAACTGCTGGTCCTTGCTGCGCAGGTTCAGCTGTGCCGGTTGCCGGGGCGCGGCATTGGCCTGGTGCAGGCTGGACAGCAGCAGGTAGATCAACGCGGTACGGCGCAAGGCATCACCCTCGGCGCCGTCCAGGTCATGCGCCACCAGTTGCCTGAGGGCCGCCTTGATCTGGCGGTCGCGCGGGCGGTACTGGCTGGCATCCGGCACTTGATAGTCGATGTGCAGGCCGGGCTGCAGTTGCTCGAACAGGTGCGGTGAGAATTGCACCGTGAGCAACTGGCTGTCGGCTTCCAGGGCCTGCAGTTCATGGCTGCGTTCGGGGTTGATGTAGAGCATGCCGCCGGGGCCCAGGTGCTGGCTGTGCGGGTCGACGCTGATCAGAAAGCGGCCCTTGAGCACGCAGATCAGTTCGGCGGCGGCATGCCAGTGGGCCTCGCAGCGTTGCACCTGGGCGGCAAACAGGTTGATCTGCTGCCGGTCGAACTCCACCAGCTCATGCCCGGGGCCGGCACTCGGGGCAGGACGGGTCATGGAAAATGGCAGCATCGGGCATCCTCGAATCAGCAGCGTCGGTTTGCGGACTGTATCCGAACCGGCGCCGGGTCATGCCGGGGCGTGCACTTCCAGGGCCGCCGCCAGTTCTTCACGGGAGATGTCCAGTTCGAGCATTTCCGTCAGGGTGATCAGCAAGCCGCAGAACAGCTCCGGGGCGATCTTGCGCAGCTTTTCCTGTACCTGTTGCTCCGCCAGTCCGCTCTTGTGCGCCACCAGCCGCGCCACCTGCTGGAACAGCACCGGGTTGTCCAGCAGTTGCACCAGGGAGCTGTGAATGTTGAGCGGCGGATACAGGGTTGGCGCCTGCACCTGGACCTCGGCCAACAGCTCGATGTGCCGCGAGGACCCGCCAACCCGCAGCTGGTATTCGCCGCTGTCCACCACCCAGCGGGCCAGGGCCGGGTCGTAGTAGGCGAAATCGTCCCAGTCCAGATGCAGTTCGACCCAGGCGCTCTGACCCGGCTCCAGGGCCACCTTGGCAAATGCCTTGAGGGCCTGGACTTCCCGGGGCAGGCGACAGGTCGGCGGGGCCAGGTACAGCTGCACCACTTCCTTGCCGAAGCGCTCGCCCTGGTTGGCGATCTCCACGCTGACCGTCAGCTGCTGCCCGGGTGTCAGGCTGCTGCTGGAAAGGCGGATTGCCCGGTACTCGAAACAGGTGTAGCTGAGGCCGAAGCCGAACGGGAACAGCGGCTCCAGGCGGCGCTTGTCGTAGTAGCGGTAACCGACGAACAGGCCTTCGCTGTAGCGCTGCTTTAGGTTCTCGCCAGGGTAGGTGAGAAACGCCGGGGTTTCTTCCAGGCTATTGGGCACGCTGACGGTGAGCTTGCCGCTGGGGTTGATCACCCCGAACAGTGCCTGGGCCACGGCGCGCCCCATGCCCTGGCCGGCAAAAAAGGTTTCCAGTACGGCCTTGGCCTGACCCAGCCAGGGCATGACCACGGCGTCGCTGTTGGCCAGGACCACGACAATGTTGGCCTGGACCTTGGCCACTTCGCCGATCAGCCGCTCGTGACTGGGGAGAATGCCCAGGTGCTGGCGGTCGCCGTTTTCTCCGTCTTCGCCCACCGCGGTACTGACGAACAGGATCGCCACATCGGCGGCGCGGGCGGTATCCAGGGCCTGGGCCAGGGCGGCGGGGTCCAGTTGCTGGTCGTGCGCCGCACCCACCGCGTAGCGGATCTCGAAGGCCTCGGCCCCCAGCTCGAAGATTTCGTCCAGGGGCCGGTCCAGCAGGTAGGGGCGAGTGGTGGCACACCCCGAGCCCTGGATCACCGGCTCCTGGGCCGGCTTGCCCAGCACCGCGATACGCGGGGTTTTCCGCGGGCACAGGGGCAGCAACCGGTCCTGGTTCTTCAGCAGCACCAGGGATTCGGCCGCCAGGGTCTGGGCCAGTTGGTGATGGGCGTTGAAGTCGGCCCGGGTCTCGGGCTTGCGGCCGCGGTGAACCTTGTCGATCAGGTCCAGCATGCGCCGACAGGAACGGTCGAGGACATCGCTGGGGATCTGCCCCTGTTCGATGGCGTGCAGCAGCTCGCGCTGGTCGCGGCGGCTCTCGGGCATGGCCAGGTCGTTACCGGCCAGCAGCGCTGCCGGACGGTCCTTGATGCCGTACCAGTCGGACATCACCAGCCCCGGGTACTGCCACTCATGGCGCAGCACCTGGGTCAGCAGCCATTGATGCTGAGAAGTCTGCACACCGTTGAGGCGGTTATAGGACGACATCAGGGTCCAGGGCTGGGCCCGGTCGATGGCACGCTTGTAGCCGGCCAGGTAGATCTCCCGCAGCGCGCGTTCGTCCACCACCGAGTCCATTTCCGTGCGCCGGTACTCCGAGTTGTTGCAGGCGAAATGCTTGAGGCTGGCGCCCACGCCCTGATCCTGCAGGCCGTTGATCAGGGCCCCGGCCAGTTCGCCGCTGAGGATCGGGTCCTCGGAATAGTATTCATAGCCGCGCCCGGCCAGGGGCGTGCGGCGGATATTGATTCCCGGCCCCAGCAGCAGGCCGACGCCGAAGTGCTGGCACTCCACCCCGAGGGCCTGGCCCATGCGATACAGCAGGTGCAGGTCCCAGGAGCAGGCCAGGCTGGAGCCGTTGGGAAAGCAGGTGGCGGGTTTCGACGGGCTGAACAGCGCTTCGGAACCGCTGGCCGGTGACGGCTGCGCGGGCATTTCGCCGCAGTTCTGGTTCACCACCTGGATAAAGTCCTCGAAACTCCAGCTGGCGCCGTCCTCGATCTGCCGGGTGCTGTAGCGCACGCCGTAGGTACCGTCGGTCATGATGAAGTCATCGATGCCCAGGTGTTCCAGGCGCGCGCTACGCCACAGGCCCTGGCCGCTGAGCAGCCTGACCTTGTCGGCGGCGCTCATCCGGGCCAGCAACTGGGAGTGAGAATCGGGCATGGGACAGGCTCCTTGAGGTCAGCGGGCTAGGGCTGTTTGCTTGCGTTGTTCAATACGCTGCAGCAGGTTGCGGTAGGTCTGTTCGTCCAGGGGGTAGAACAGCACGAAGACCAAACCCAGGGCGAACATCAGTGCCGGCACCAGGGTCATCATCAGGGTAATGGCGTTGATCGCCTGGGCATCCACCTGGGCCGCCGAGTAGCCCGAAAGCTGCAGCAGCAGGCCGGCCAGGCCGCCGCCCAGGGCCATGGCGATCTTGGTCACGAAGTTGAAGAAGCCATAAATGGCGCCCTCGGCCCGGCGGCCGTTCTTCCACTCGGCGTACTCCACGGTGTCGGCGATCATTGACCACATGGCGACGAACCCGGCGCCCAGGGTGATGCTGTACAGAGCGATGCAGAACAGGGTCAGCGGCAGATTGCCGGCGGCGAAGCCGTATTGCGTCAGCAGCCCGCCGATCCCCAGCAGCAATACCCCGAGGGTCATTTTCTTCTTCCCCAGCACGGCGATGAGTTTTTCCGAAAGCACGGTGCCGAGGATGTAGGCGGCGGTCTGCAGGGCGAAGAACATCGGGCTGAACCCCTCATCGCCGATCACGTACTTGATGAAGTACACGGCAATGGCCATCCACAGGGTGTTGGCGATGTAGAAAAACAGGGTGAACAGTGACAAGTGAAACAGCGGTGGGTTGTCGAATACCGCCCGCAGCATCTCGCGGATCGACGGCGTCGGGCTGTCCTGGCGCGGGTCGACGCGTTCGCGGGTCATGCCGAAGCAGGCGATGAAGCAGAAGGTGGCCAGCAGGGCGAACAGGCTCACCGCGAAGACGTAGCCGTCCCTGGGATCGGTGAACAGCGCCACCAGACGCTCGGCACTGGTGGCCACGATCAGGTAGCCGATCACCGCCAGGACAAAGCGATACACCGACAGCGAGGCCCGCGAGCCTTCGTGCTGGGTCATGCGGTTGGTCAGCGCCGAGTAGGGCGTGTTGACCGTGGTATAGGCCAGGCAATAGAGGGTGTAGCTGACCAGCGCGTAGGTGAATTTAAGCTCGATGTCCCAAGCGCTGAAACACAGGATGCTCAGGCCTGCCAGGGGCAGGGCGCCGTACAGCAAGTAGGGACGCAGCTTGCCGTGGCGGCTGCGGGTGCGGTCCACCCCGTAGCCGATGAGGAGGTTGAACAGCGCGTCGATCACTCGGGCGATGACGAACACCAGGCTCGCCTCGGCGGCGGACAAGCCATAGATATCGGTATAGAAATACAGCAGGAACAGCGAGACGAAACCGAAGGACAGGTTGCTGGCCAGATCGCCCAGCCCGTAGCCGATCTTCTCCTTGGCACCCAGGACCACGTAGCTCGCACAGATCCTGGCGGTTGGCGTATTCATTGTTGTTATCCGCGACAAGAGGAGTCGTGATTCTAAGAATTCCGCTCGCCGGACACTTGTCGTTATTTGTGCGAATGCTGGGGCTTATTTGTGCGGTTGCCGGGGGAGGGCTACTCCCCCGGCAAGGGTCGGTCAGGTGTTTTTCAGCTGCATGTGGATGATCGGAAACGGTCGTCCTTCGCCGTCGGTTTCCGAGCGACCGCAGTCGACGAAGCCGTAGTGACGATAGAAGCCGTGGGCCTGAGGGTTCTGTTCGTTGACGTCGACCTTGAGGCCGGGACGGCGTACGTGATCCAGAAGCTTTCGACCGATGCCCTGGCCCCGTTGGGCCGGTTCGATGAACAGCATTTGTACCGTGTTGTCGCTGGTGGCGATAAAACCGCCGGGGCTGGCGTCGGGGTTCTCCCAGACCCAGGCCTCAAGGGCCGGCAGGTAGCTGTCGCGTACCAGCGGGTACAGGCGCTGGATATCGTCTTCAGCGATAAAGTCATGGGTGGCGCGGACCGAACGCTCCCAGAGCGCGGTCAGCAGGGCGTCGTCCGCAGCGACGCGAGGGCGAATCTTCATGGGGGTATTCCATCAGTATCAGGACAGATGGCCGGCGATGGGGCAGGGCCGGCATTCGGGCAGAGACCTGTATGCCCGTTTCGCGAATTAACGCCTGGACGGAGCACCGCAGTGACTGCTGCAAATGAGCGGGAGGCCGATCCTACCCAATACCGCCGGGTGGCGAAAGACCCATGCCGGCCGGCAATGTCGCAGGCCTGACAGCTCCCCGCGGTGCGCGGGCGGATGCTAGTCTTGGCGCAGACTGTTTTCGTAGGAGCCCTCATGGGCAATCACAAGATCGAGATTCGTCGCAGCAACGTTGAAAAGATCCTCCTGGCTGCCGAGAAAGTCTTCGCCGAAAAAGGTTATGCCGGGACCGCCATGGCCGACATCGCCGAAGAAGTGCAACTGCCGCGTTCCAACCTGCATTACTACTTCAGCACCAAGAACGAGCTGTACAGCGCCGTGCTCCTGGACCTGCTGGACGTGTGGAAACAGGACGCCCTGTGCTTCGAGATGTTCGACGACCCGCGCGTGGTGCTCAGCAGCTACATCCGCGCCAAGATGCAGCATTCACGCAGCCGGCCTTATGGCTCCAAGGTCTGGGCCAACGAGATCATCCATGGCGCGCCGACCCTGGGCGAGACCCTGGATGCCAGCCTGTACGACTGGGCGAAGATGAAGGAAGCGAAGATCCGCCAATGGGTCGAGGCTGGACGGATCTTGCCGGTGGAACCGTCGAGCCTGCTGTACATGATCTGGGCCTCGACCCAGCATTACGCCGACTTCGACCATCAGGTGATGATCCTCAACGACCATCAACCGTTGTCGGATTTGCAATTCGAACGCGCAGTCCAGACCGTCACCCGCGTCATCCTGCGGGGCATCGGCCTTGAACCCTGAACCTGCATCGCCGCTTCCCGTAGGAGCTGGCTTGCCAGCGAAGAGGCCCGCAAGATCGCCTTCGCCGGCAAGCCGGCTCCTACAGAACCTCCCGCGATCTCTCTGCCAGCCGTAGGAGCTGGCTTGCCAGCGAAGGGGCCCGCAAGACCACCTTCGCCGGCAAGAGCAGGCCTCTCTCAAACAGCTTCGCGGTAGGGATTGCGCGGGTCGTGCAGCCAGTCGAGGAACGGCTTGCCGGTTTCCTGGGGCACCATCTCGATGCAGTCCTGCACCGGGCAGGTGATCTGGCACAGGTTGCAGCCCACGCATTCGTCGTCGATCACTTCATATACATGGGTGCCGTCGGCTTGCCGGAGGCTGGCAATCGCCTGGTGCGAGGTGTCTTCGCAGGCGATATGGCAGCGGCCACAACCGATGCACGCCTCCTGGTCGATCTTGGCGATCACCTGATAGTTGATGTCCAGGTACTTCCAGTCGGTGGTGTTGCCCACCGCGCGCCCGGAGAAGTCTTGCAGGCTGTGGTAGCCCTGGCTGTCCATCCACCGCGACAGGCCGTCTTTCATCTCGTCGACGATGCGAAAGCCATGCAGCATCGCCGCCGTACACACTTGCACCGCGCCGCAGCCCAGGGCGACGAACTCCGCGGCATCGCGCCAGTTGCCGATGCCGCCAATGCCGCAGATCGGCAGGCCGCGGGTCTGCGGGTCACGAGCAATCTCGGCCACCATGTTCAGGGCGATCGGCTTGACCGCCGAGCCGCAGTAACCGCCGTGGGTGCTCTGGCTGCCCACCATCGGGTGAGCCACCATGCGCTCCAGGTCGACGCTAGTGATGGAGTTGATGGTGTTGATCAGCGACACCGCGTCCGCCCCGCCACGATGGGCAGCGCGGGCGGCCATGCGGATGTCGGTGATGTTCGGCGTCAGCTTGACGATCACCGGCAGCGAGCAATAGGTCTTGCACCAGCGAGTCACCTGCTCCACGTACTCCGGCACCTGGCCCACCGCCGCGCCCATGCCCCGTTCCGGCATGCCGTGGGGGCAGCCGAAGTTCAGTTCGATGCCGTCGCAGCCGGTGGCTTCCACCAGGGGCAGGATGGCTTTCCAGGATTCCTCGACGCAGGGCACCATCAGCGAGACGATCAGCGCCCGATCCGGCCAGTCCTTCTTCACCTGGGTGATTTCCCTGAGGTTGATCTCCAGGGAGCGATCGGTGATCAGCTCGATGTTGTTGATGCCCATGACCTCGCGGTTGGGCCCGAAGTGCGCCGAGTAGCGCGACGAGACGTTGACCGCCGCCGGGTCCTCGCCGAGGGTTTTCCAGACCACGCCACCCCAGCCGGCCTCGAACGCCCGGACCACGTTGTAGGCCTTGTCAGTGGGCGGCGCGGAGGCCAGCCAGAACGGGTTGGGGGCTTTGATACCGGCGAAGACAATCGACAGATCGGCCATTTATGCAGCCTCCACATTGAGCATGAGTTGGGCATGTATGGCTTCTGCGGCCAGCTTGCCGTGTTGCACCGCCTGCACGGTCAGGTCCTGGCCGAGGCTGACGCAGTCGCCACCGGCGTAGACCCCGGGGATGCTGGTGCGCAGTTGTTCGTCGACCTGGATACGTTCCCCGCAGCGCTGCAGTTCCCGAGCCAGTGGATCGGCCAGGGCGCCGCCGTCGAACGACTGGCCGATGGCCTTGAAGATGGCATCGGCGGCCAGCTCGAAGGTTTCGCCGGTGTTCTGCAAACGTCCCTCCAGCATTCGGGTGCGAGCGAAGCGCATACCGCGTACCCGGCCCCGGTCATCCAGCAGCACTTCTTGCGGTGCGGCCCAGGTCAGCAGGCGCACCTGATTGGCCTTGGCGATGTCCTGCTCGTGCCCGGTGGCACCCATGTCCTCGACGCCCCGGCGGTACACCAGATTGACGTCGCGGGCGCCGAGGCGGGCCATTTGCACCGCCATGTCGATGGCGGTGTTGCCGGCCCCGAGAACGATGCAGCGGTCCGCCAGGGGCAATTGGCTGAGGTCGTCGGCCTGGCGCAGTTCGCGGATGTAGTCGGTGGCGGCCAGCATTCCGGGGGCCTCTTCATGCTCCAGCCCCAGCTGCTTGCTGGCGGCCAGCCCGAGGCCGAGGAACAGCGCGTCGAACTCCTGATGCAGTTGGGTCAGGCTCAGGTTGTCGCCGAGCTTGTGCCCGTGGCGGATCTCGATGCCACCAATGGCCAGCAGGAACTCCAGCTCCCGCTGAGCGAAGTCATCCACCAGCTTGTACTTGGCGATTCCGTATTCGTTGAGGCCACCGGCCTTTTCCCGGGCTTCGAAAATCACCACCTCATGGCCGTGCAGGGCGCTGCGGTGGGCGCAGGACAAACCGGCCGGGCCGGCGCCGACCACGGCAATGCGCTTGCCGGTGGGTGCGGCACGCTGGAACGGGTGTTCAGTGAAATGGGCATTGTCCAGGGCATAGCGTTGCAGCAGGCCGATCAGCACTGGCGCGCACTCCTGGGCGTTGTTGCGCACGCAGGCCTGCTGGCAGAGGATCTCGGTGGGGCAGACCCGGGCGCAACTGCCGCCGAGGATGTTGGCCGAGAGAATCTTCTGCGCCGCGCCCTGGACGTTGTCGGTGTGGATATTGCGGATGAACGAAGGAATGTCGATCTCGCTGGGGCAGGCGTTGACGCAGGGCGCGTCGTAGCAGTACAGGCAGCGCGAAGCTTCAAGATGGGCCTGGCGGGCGTTGAGCGGTGGCGCCAGATCGCTGAAATGGCCGGCCAGGGTGGCGCCGTCCAGGGTCGGGTGGGGCAAGTGGTTCAAGGTCTTGATCACGGTATTGGCCTCACGGTTTTTTTAGCGGCTGCCTCTGACGGGCATGTTTTCCAACTCCACGTAGGAGCCGGCTTGCCGGCGAAGAGGGCCTTGGGCCTGGTGGTGCCCTTGAGGACGCCTTCGCTGGCAAGCCAGCTCCTACACAAGCCAGCTCCTGCGATGGGGGAGGAGTGGGGTCAGCGTTTGACGGCGCTCGGCTTGTTCCGCTCGGCGCGCTTGCTCAAGAGGTCGAACACCGCCGGGTAGGCCGGGCGTTCGATGTAGCGCCCGGCGCCGCGTTCGGCCCGCAGGTCGCCGTCGGCCCATACCAGCTTGCCCTGGCTGATGGTGTGGCTGGGCACGCCGCGCACGGTCTTGCCTTCGAAGATGTTGAAGTCCACCTGCTGGTGGTGGGTCTTGGCGGAGATGGTGCGGCTGCCTTGTGGGTCCCAGAGCACCAGGTCGGCATCGGCGCCGACGCGGATCGCGCCCTTGCGCGGGTAGAGGTTGAAGATCTTCGCGGTGTTGGTGGAGGTCAGGGCGACGAACGCCTGCATCGACAGGCGTCCGCTATTGACCCCTTCATCCCAGAGCACCGCCATGCGGTCTTCGATACCGGCGGTGCCGTTGGGGATCTTGCTGAAGTCGTCGCGGCCGGCGGCTTTCTGTTCGGCGCAGAAGCAGCAGTGGTCGGTGGCGGTGGTGTGCAGGTTGCCCGATTGCAGGCCACGCCACAGTGCTTCCTGATGGCCGCGAGGGCGGAAGGGCGGGCTCATCACGTAGCCGGCGGCGGTCTGCCAGTCCGGGTCGCGGTACACGCTGTCGTCCAGCAGCAGGTGCCCGGCCAGGACCTCGCCATACACCGGTTGGCCCTTGCCCCGGGCGTAGCTGATTTCGTCCAGGGCTTCCTGGGTCGACACGTGCACCAGGTACAGCGGTGTGCCCAGGGTTTCGGCGATGCGGATCGCCCGGCTGGCGGCTTCGCCTTCCACTTGCGAAGGCCGCGACAGCGGGTGGGCTTCGGGGCCGGTGATGCCCTGGGCCAACAGCTTGCGTTGCAGGTGATACACCAGCTCGCCGTTTTCCGCATGCACCGTGGGCACCGCCCCCAGTTCCAGGCAGCGCTCAAAGCTCGCCACCAGGGTGTCGTCGGCGGCCATGATGGCGTTCTTGTAGGCCATGAAGTGCTTGAAGCTGTTGATGCCGTGGTGCTGCACCAGCTCGGCCATTTCCTCGCGTACCTGCTCGCTCCACCAGGTGATGGCGACGTGGAAACCGTAGTCGCTGGCGGATTTTTCCGCCCAGCCGCGCCACTGGTGGAAGGCTTCCAGCAACGACTGCTGGGGGTTGGGAATGACGAAGTCGATGATTGAGGTGGTACCCCCCGCCAGACCCGCCGCCGTGCCGCTGAAAAAGTCTTCGCTGGCCACGGTGCCCATGAAGGGCAGTTGCATGTGGGTATGGGGGTCGATGCCGCCGGGCATCAAGTATTGGCCGCTGCCATCGAGCACTTCGCAGCCCGCGGGAATATCCAGATTGTTGCCGATGGCGCGAATCACACCCGCTGCGCAGAGTACATCGGCCTTATAACTTTCATCATGGGTAATAACGGTGGCGCCACGGATCAACAGAGACATTCCGAGTTCCTCGCAGGCATGACCGACTTGTGCCGGTTCTAACTTTTTTATTGAACGCGCTGACAACTTAAACAATCCTGTCAGCGGTGACAGGATTAGAAGCTAGTCGCACTTCAAAGAAACAGCAAGAATATTTTTTATAAGCTTATACCAAAGATAACTTATTGAAATATAACGATTAAAAATAGAAATTCGCAATATGGTGCAGCGCCTCACCATTTTGACGCACTTGACAGGATCGAAAAATAGTCGAGATTTCCTATGTCAAATCAGCTGCTTGAGGAGGCGCTGCGAAGACCAATAGATAACCAGGAAAATAACCGTGCACTGCTTTGGGTCCTGACCGAATGGACAACTTGCCAAACACCCGGCCTGAGTGAATTGGCAACTAACCGAGGACTTCAAAGTTAATTGAATAAAACTGAGTGGCATCAGTTGTTTACATGGATTTCGCACACTGTGCAGTAGCGAGTTCGGCAGTTGTTGGCATCTTTATTGAGTGCCGCCGCAGATCGCTGGCCAGGAGGGCGGAAGTCGTAAGTTCTCCGGCCATCGTCCGGCGCGCTGTTCCTGGGTGCGCCGGCCTGATGAGCAAAATAATCAGAACAACAGTGGAGCGGCCATGCAACAGATCAGATCCCAGGTGACCGAGCGCGAAGGCTTGTACGAGCTGGACGCCGGCAGCGACGTGCTCGACAGCCCCCGTTACAACCACGACATTGCACCGACCAAGGTCCAGGAACGCACCTGGAACAAATGGCACATCACCGCACTGTGGATCGGCATGTCGATCTGTGTGCCCACCTACACCCTGGGCGGGGTGCTCACCGCCTACTTCGGCCTCAGCGTCGGCGAGGCGCTGCTGGCGATCCTGCTGGCCAATATCGTGGTGCTGATTCCCCTGACCCTCAACGCCTTTGCCGGTACCAAGTACGGCATTCCGTTCCCGGTGCTGTTGCGCTCGTCGTTCGGCATCATCGGCTCCAATGTGCCCTGCCTGGTCCGCGCCCTGGTGGCCTGCGGCTGGTTCGGCATCCAGACGATGTTCGGCGGGCTGGCGATCCACCTGTTCCTGGGCTCGATCTTCGAGGGCTGGAAGGCCCTGGGCGGCACCGGTGAGGTGATCGGCTTCATGATCTTCTGGACCCTCAACCTGTGGGTAGTGCTGCGCGGCGCCGAGTCGATCAAGTGGCTGGAAACATTGTCCGCGCCGCTGCTGGTGGCGGTGGGCATCGGGCTGCTGGTGTGGGCCTTGCCCAGCGTGTCCCTGAGCGAGTTGCTGGCGATCCCGCCCAAGCGTCCCGAGGGCGCCAGCGTCACCGGTTACTTCATGGCCGGGCTGACGGCGATGGTGGGCTTCTGGGCCACCTTGTCGCTGAACATTCCCGACTTCAGCCGCTACGCGAAAAGCCAGAAGGACCAGATCCTCGGGCAGATCTTCGGCTTGCCGCTGACCATGTTCCTGTTCGCCGCCCTGGGAGTGGTGATGACCGCCGCCTCGGTGAAACTGGTGGGGGTCACCGTCTCCGACCCGGTGAGCCTGATCGGCCATATCCAGAGCCCGGGCTGGGTGGCCCTGGCCATGGCGCTGATCATCATCGCCACCTTGTCCACCAACACCGCAGCCAACATCGTCTCGCCCACCAACGACTTCCAGAACCTGGCGCCTAAGCTGATCGGCCGTACCACGGCGGTGATCCTTACCGGCCTGGTGGGGCTGGTGCTGATGGGCCACGAGTTGCTGAAAAAGCTCGGCCTGCTGATTTCCGACGTCAGCCTGGAGACCGTGTATTCCAACTGGCTGCTGGGCTACTCCAGCCTGCTGGGGCCGATTGCCGGGATCATGGTGGTGGACTACTTCATCATCAGGCAACAGCGCCTGGACCTGGCCGGCCTGTACCGCGACGACGTTTATCCGGCGTGGAACTGGCACGGCTTCATCGCCTTCGGCGTGCCGGTGGCGCTGACCCTGATGTCCCTGGGCAGCAGCGCCTTCAACTGGTTCTACAGCTACGGCTGGTTCACCGGTTCGGCCCTGGGCGGGCTGATCTACTACGGCCTGTGCACTTGGCGCAGCCCCCAGGTGGCGACCGCCAAGACCCCAACATGAACACCCAGCCAGCGCTCACGTGCTCACCACATACGCGCGGTTGTTTGTAGGAGCTGGCTTGCCAGCGAAGGCGTCGGCACGGGCGACGCACATCTTGCGGGCCCCTTCGCCGGCAAGCGGAACACCATCCGGCCTGCTCCTACCTATTGTTGCCAGGCCGTTATCCCGGGAGATTGCGTCATGCATCCCCCGACAAAATCAAAAGAAACGCCTGAGGAGATCACCATGAACGCTGCCGTCGAGGTTCTGCAATCCAGCCATCAGCACATCAACCGCGATCGCCTGTGGCAGTCGCTCATGGAACTGGCCAAGCTCGGCGCCACGGTCAAGGGCGGGGTCTGCCGTCTGGCCCTGACCGACCTCGACCGCCAGGCCCGGGATCTGTTCGTGAAGTGGTGCGAGGAGGCCGGTTGCACCGTCACCGTGGACGGCATCGGCAACATCTTCGCCCGCCGCCCCGGGCGCAATCCGCAGTTGCCACCGGTGATGACCGGCAGCCATATCGACACCCAGCCCACTGGCGGCAAGTTCGACGGCTGCTTTGGCGTGCTGGCCGGGGTGGAAGTGCTGCGCACCCTCAACGACCTCAAGCTGGAAACCGAAGCGCCCCTGGAAGTGGTGGTGTGGACCAACGAAGAAGGTTCGCGCTTCCCGCCGTGCATGATGGGCTCCGGGGTGTTCGCCGAGAAGTTCACCCTGCAAGACACCCTGGCCAAGACCGACGTCGATGGCATCAGCGTCGGCGAGGCCCTGAACGCCATCGGCTACGCCGGCACGCGCCCGGTCAGCGGGCATCCCGTGGGTGCCTACTTCGAGGCGCATATCGAGCAGGGGCCGATTCTTGAAGACGAGCGCAAGACCATCGGCATTGTCCTCGGCGCTCTGGGGCAGAAATGGTTCGACCTCAAGCTGCGGGGTGTCGAAGCCCATGCCGGCCCGACCCCCATGCACCTGCGCAAGGACGCCCTGGTGGGCGCTGCGGCCGTGGTGGCGGCGGTCAACCGCGCCGCACTCGGTCACCAGCCTCACGCCTGCGGCACCGTCGGCTGCCTGCAAGCCTACCCGGGTTCGCGCAACGTGATTCCGGGAGAGGTGCGCATGACCCTGGACTTCCGCCACCTGGAGCCGGCGCGCCTGGATTCGATGATTGCCGAAGTGCGCCAGGTGATCGACAACACCTGCCAAGAGCACGGCCTGAGCTTCGAACTGACCCCCACCGCGGACTTCCCGCCGCTGTATTTCGACCCCGTCTGTGTCGACGCCGTGCGCGGTGCCGCCCAGGGGCTGGGCCTGTCCCATATGGACATCGTCAGCGGTGCGGGGCACGACGCGATCTTCGTCGCCGAGCTGGGCCCGGCGGGGATGATCTTCGTACCCTGCGAAGGTGGCATCAGCCACAACGAAATTGAAAACGCCGACCCCGACGACCTGGCCGCCGGCTGCGCCGTGCTGCTGCGCGCCATGCTCGCCGCCTCCCAATCCATCGCCCACCGCCAACCGTAGGAGCCGGCTTGCCGGCGAAAGAGCCCGTAAGATTTGCAGCGATGCTGCCGACGCTTTCGCTGGCAAGCCAGCTCCTACACGGGGCTTATGGTGTTTTACGAATCCGCCCACACCGCCATTCCCGTAGGAGCCGGCTTGCCGGCGAAGAGGCCCGCAAGACATGCATCGCCAGTGCCGACGCCTTCGCTGGCAAGCCAGCTCCTGCATGGGGCATCGTCAGGCGCTTGGCTGGCGTACACTGGCGAACTTTTCGCACGGGATGCCGAATATGCACAGGATGGCGCTTTGTCTGGCCCTGGCTCTGAGCCTGGGTGGCTGTATCGATTACAAATGGGGTCACGATTGGAAGGCTGACCGCCTCGGCGGTTGGCAGGACGCCAGCACCGGCCAGTATGACCAGGGCACCTCGTTCAAGCTGGCCTGCGGGCCCGAACCGCTCTATGTAACGGTGACCTCCGCGCCGTCCCACCACCTGATGTCGCTGCTGTTCATTCCTCTGGTCCCCGCGGCCACCGGCGATGACAACCACCTGGACATCAAGGCCAGCCACCCAAGCCTGACGGCGTGTTCTTCGTCTGCTCAGAATCCCCTGGTGCTGAAGCTGGATAACCAGGTGATCGACAATGTCGAGTACCTGTCCCGTAACCAGGTGGGCTCCTGCCAGATAAGGCTTGACGCTCGCCAGTTGCAGGGCGAACGGGTGTCAATCGAGGTCAATCAGGCTGTGCTGCCTTGCACGGTGGCTCCGCTGACCCTGAAGAAAAACGGCTACTTCTGCCTGCGGCAAACCCAGTTCGGCGGTTCCGCGCCCTGCGGCCGTTAGCAGCGCGTAGATGCACGAACCTAAGCTAATTCCTAAAAAGTATTTATTTTCGATTTGTTAGATCGATTAGCTTTTAGCGACTTTCCTGTCTCCGAGAAGGTCCGCCCCCATGCGCCTGCCCTTTGCTTTGCGTCGTAGCTTGTCGATCACCGCCCTGGCCGGTCTGGCGCTGGGCATGGCCCTCAATGCCCAGGCCGACACGAACCTGCGTATCGGCTACCAGAAATCCTCGACCCTGCTGGCGCTGCTCAAGGCTCAGGGCACCCTGGAAAAACAACTGGCGGGGCAGGGCGTCAACATCACCTGGCACGAATTCACCAGTGGCCTGCCGCTGGCGGAATCGCTGAACGTGGGCAACGTCGACATCAGCGCCGATGTCGCCGACACGGTGCCGGTCTTCGCCCAGGCGGCCGGGGCCAAGCTGACCTATTTCGCCACGGAAACCCCATCGCCTGCGGCCCAGTCCATCGTCATCCCCAAGGATTCGCCGCTCAAATCCCTGGCTGACCTCAAGGGCAAGCGCGTTGCCGTGACCAAGGCCGCCGGCAGCCATTACCTGCTGATCGCCGCCTTGCGCCAAGCCGGGCTGAGCTTTGCCGATATCCAGCCGGTGTACCTGACCCCGGCCGACGGTCGCGCGGCTCTGGAAACCGCCAAGGTCGATGCCTGGGTCACCTGGGAACCCTTCGTTGCCAGCGCCGAACGCCAGCAGGGCGCGCGGGTGTTGCATGACGGCCAGGGGCTGGCCAGTTATCGCCGTTACTACCTGGCTTCCAACGATTACGCCAAGGCCCATCCCGAGGTGCTGCAGCAAGTGTTCGCCGAGTTGCAGAAGACCGGCGCCTGGGTCAAGGCGCACCCGGCCGAGGCGGCAAAACTGCTGGGCCCGCTGTGGGGCAACCTGGACGTGCCGACCGTGGAACTGGCCAACAGCCGCCGCACCTACCAGGTGGAAGTGGTGAAGCCGGAAGCCTTGGGCGAGCAGCAGAAAATCGCCGATGCCTTCTACCAGGAAAAGCTGTTGCCCAAACCGGTGGATGCCCGGGCCGTGCAGTTGTGGAGCCCCAAATCGTTGTAAGTGACCGTTAGATCGCTTTCGCCTGTAGGAGCCGGCTTGCCGGCGAACAGGTCCCCCCCTTTTTTCTTGTTCACCGCCGGCTACGCCATCCCGCGTCCGGCGTCAGGAGTTCCCGTGTCTGCCGTTCACCCCCAACAGGCCTTCGCCGTCCCGGCCCCGGCCGCCACTCCAGCGAACCACGCCGACGTGGTGCTGGAGCTGCGTCACTTGACCAAGACTTACGGCCGCCGCCGTGGCCCGTCCGCTCCGCCTGCGGTACAGCAGGTCAGCCTCCAGGTACGCCGTGGCGAGGTGCTGTGCCTGATGGGTACCTCCGGCAGCGGCAAGTCCACCTTGCTGCGGCATATCAACCGGTTGATCGAGCCCAGCAGCGGCGAGGTGCTGATCGACGGCCAAGCTATCAGCCGACTCTCGGCTCAGGAGCTGCGCACCCTGCGTTCCCGGCGCATCGGCATGGTCTTTCAGCACTTCGGTCTGTTGCCCCATCGCAGCGTGCGCGACAACGTCGCCTTGCCCCTGGAACTGCGCGGCGAACCCGAGGCCCTGCGCCATGCCGCGGCGGATCTGCAGTTACACGCCATGGGCCTGGACGGCTGGGGCGATCACTATCCCCATGAACTGTCCGGCGGCATGCAGCAGCGGGTCGGGCTGGCCCGGGCCCTGGTCAGCGAGCCGGACATTCTGCTGATGGACGAACCCTTCAGCGCCCTGGACCCGACTATTCGCCGCGACCTGCAAAGCCACTTTCTGCGGGTGGTGCGCGAGCGCGGCATCACCACCTTGCTGGTGACCCACGACCCGGCCGAAGCCCTGCGCCTGGCGGACCGCATTGCCGTATTGCGCCACGGCCAGCTGATTCAACTGGGCACGCCCGAGGAACTGCTGGAACAGCCAGCGGATGCCGAAGTCGCGGATTTCTTCCAGGAGCACGGCGCCCGCAGCGGCACGCCCGTGGTGGCCGCGATTGCGCCGAGCAAAGCTGTGGCTGCACCGGCTCCGGTCAGCCCCGGATTGTCCTTTGCCCAGGCCCTGCTGTTGGGGCCGGCGGCCCTGGCCGCCAGCGGTCGCGGTAGCCTGTACTGGCTGGGCTTTGCCCTGGAACTGGGCGCTGCTGCAGCCTTGGGTCAGGGGCTGGCCACGGCCAGTTTCGCCTGGGCCGCCTTGGCGATCATCGGCTTGCTGTTCAGCCGTCTGTTGAGCCTGACCCTGGCCCGCCGTCCCAGCCGCCTGGGCCGTTCCGACTGGCGCTTGCCGTGGTTGGTGTTGCTGCTGTCCCAGGCCCTGGTGTTGTGGCGGGTACTGGCCGCCGATGCCTCTGGCCCCTGGCTGCAATTTCCCGCCGACCGCCAAGTGCTGCTGGGCACCGCGGCGGCCATCGACCAGTTGATCGGCTGGTCCCAGGTCACCTTTGAAAGCACCTTCGTCGGCGTGATAGTCGCCGTGCGCACGGTGATCGAAAGCATCGAAAACCTGCTGGGCTGGCTGCCCTGGCCAGTGCCGGCCCTGGCCCTGGTCCTGCTGGCCTGGCGCAGCGCCGGCGCCGCCCTGGCCCTGACCAGCGCCGCCGCCTTGCTCTACATCGGGCTGTTCGGCTTCTGGGAGCGGACCATCGCCACCCTGGCTCTGGTGGGCTCCTCGGTGCTGATCTCGCTGCTGATCGGCGTGCCCGCCGGCATCCTCCTGGCCAAGCGCGCCCTGGCCCGGCGCCTGATCACCCCGCTGCTGGACGTGATGCAGACCCTGCCGACCTTCGTGTACCTGATTCCGGCAGTGGCGTTCTTCTCGGTGGGCAAGACCCCGGCGGTGATCGCCACGGTGATCTTCGCCCTGGCGCCGATGATCCGCCTCACTGCCCTGGGGATTCAGGAAGTGCCCAAGACCGCTGTTGAAGCAGCCCTGGCCCACGGCGCCACGCCGTGGCAGATCCTGACCAAGGTCGAACTGCCCCTGGCCGCCGGCTCACTGCTGCTGGGGATCAACCAGACCCTGGTGATGAGCCTGTCGATGGTGGTGGTGGCGGCGCTGATCGGCGCCGGTGGCCTGGGCTACGACGTGATGACCGCGCTGCGCAACATCAAGGGCGGCGAGGGCATGTTGGCCGGCGCCGCGATCGTGTTCTGCGCGCTGATTCCCGATCGAATCATTCAAGCGACCCTGCGCCAGCGGGATCGTACTTTGCATCAATCATGAGGTGTCCCTTGAACAAGTCGTTTACCCGTACCCTTGGCGCCGCCGCGCTGCTGTTGGGTCTGTCCCTGCCGGTGCTGGCCAAGGACAAGATCGTCATTGGCGAACAGAACTGGACCGGCGCCATCGCCATCCAGAACATCCTCGGCGAAGTGATCAAAAGCCGCCTCGACGGCGACGTTTCCTACCTGGCCGGTGACGTGCCGGTGCTGTTCGCCGCCGCTGCCAAGGGCGACGGTTCGGTGGACGTACTGACCGACATCTGGCTGCCCAACCAGTCCGCCGCCTGGGCCAAATACGTCACCGGCGGTACCCGTTCCCTGGTGCCCAACAAGCAGCCGTACCTGGGGGTGCAGGGCTTCTACATTCCCGGCTACCTGCAAGACAAATACGGGGTGAAATCGGTCTACGACCTGCAAAAGCCTGAAGTGGCGAAACTCTTCGAACCCCTGGGCGGCGGCAAGGCGCAACTGCTGGTGGGTCCGGCGGGCTGGGAGTCGACCTACATCGGCGAGATCAAGGCCAAGGATTTTGGCTTTGCCGACAAATTCGAATCGGTCTCCACCGAAGCCTCGGTGACCTACGCCAAACTCGCCGCGGCCTACAAGGCCCAGCGCGGCGTGGTGTTCTACGCCTACACCCCGGACTGGATCTTCTCCGCCTTCGACCTGCGCCGCCTGGATGAACCGGCGTTCGACGGCTATGCCCAGGACAACAAGAAGGGCGACCCGCTGTACAAGGCCGACGGCTGCTGGAAATTCATCAGTCCGACGGTGGATGCCGACTGGCTGAGCAAGAGCAAGATCACCTGCGCCTACCCGGATGCACGGGTCTATGTCCTGGCCTCCAGCGCCCTGCAAAAACGCGCACCACGGATCGCCGCGTTCCTGGAGAACTTCAGCATCGAACCCCAGGCCTTGAATGACCTGATCCTCAAGATCGAAAAGGAACAGCAACCGGCGGCGCAGGCGGCCAAGGAATGGGTCGCGGCGCATCCGCAGATCGTTGATGGCTGGCTGGGTGCCAGCGGTGAGAAAGTGGGAGTGGCGCAATGAGCGGGGCGCTGGTGAATAGCCTCGAACAGGCGACCTTCGGCGCTGGCTGCTTCTGGGGCGCGGAAGCCGCGTTCCGGGCGCTGCCGGGGGTAGTGGATTCCCGTGTGGGCTACGCCGTGGAAGCGGGTGACGAGGCGTTGCAGATTGAAGTGGTGCAGGTGGATTTCGACCCGCAGGTGCTGGCGTATTCGACCCTGATCGAACACTTCTGGGGCCTGCACGATCCGACGTCGGTGGACCGCCAGGGCGAACATGGTGGGGTGAAATATCGCTCGGCGATTTTCCACACCAACGCCGTGCAGGCTGAACAGGCGAGGGCGGCCAAGGTTGCCCTGCAAGCGTCCGCGCGTCTCAACAAACCCGTGGCCACCGTGATCCTGCCCCTGGGCCGCTTTGACCTGGCGGATGAAGAACACCAGCGTTACCTGGAGAAGAACGGCCTGAGCAGCTGTCATATCTGATCGTTTGCAGATACGCAGACTTCTGTAGGAGCTGGCTTGCCAGCGAAGAGGCCCGCAAGACCGCCTTCGCCGGCAAGCCGGCTCCTACACAACCCTCCACTGAATCACTTCCAGCACCGCGCAGCCTTCTCGTGTCAGCAGATGCACGCCACGGGTGATGCGGGTCAGGTCGCAATCGCTGATGTCTTTCAGTTTCAGGGTGGACAGGCTGTCCATCAGGTCGCGAACCACGGTGAAACGGTGGGCGGCGCTGCTGGCCAGGTCGCTCAAGGGGGCGTCGGTATCGAGGTAGAACACCGGGTGTTCGGTGTCGTGGGTGTCGATGGGGGTGAAGCGGGGGAGGTGATGGTCAGTCATAGGTACGGCTCCTGCTTATAGAGCAATCGTCTTTTTGCCGACCGTGAGGATTGGGGCAGTGATGCGCGAGCAGGCTGGCCGGGGATAGGGCAACAGCACACCTTGAGGTGTCCCGCGCACCACCGTCATAACCTTTGATCGCAGGGACAAAAGCGACTGCGAGGATGTTTGAAAGTGGATGCGTTCCTATATTCGACCGGCCAAGGTCGCTCGCGGATTTTGCCGCGTGGGCGAACTATAGGGGGGATGCCAGAGCGGTGCAATTGGGCATTGAAGGTGATGTTTGAGTGGTTGTGTCGACTGTTGGTGGCTGGTTTTGATGGAGTACATATCCATTGCTGCGGGTGTTGCGGCTGGCGGTTTCGCCCTTACGGCGAGTCACTTTGGAAAAGCCCCAAAGTAACCAAAGGGCTCCTGCCCCCGCATCCGGCGCCTCGCCTAGGCTCGGCGTTCCCTCGCTCCGGCATTGCTCCGGGGGCACGCCGCCACAGGCCATCCATGGCCTGATGGCGGCTAGCTCGGCATCCATGCCGAGCTGCCCCCTGCGCAATGCCTACGCTCGGCCTCCTGAAGGGGCAGGAAGATCAAAAGCAAAAGCAAAAGCAAGATCAAAAGCAAGATCAAAAGCCCAAGCGCGTTGTACGCGCTTCCGTAGGAGCCGGCTTGCCGGCGAAGAGGCCCGCAAGACATGCGTCGCCCTGGCGGACGCCTTCGCTGGCAAGCCAGCTCCTACAGGGGGGCGGTGCACACCGATCAATCTCCAGGCCGGCCGGCAGGCCGCCGTCAGATTTTGCCTTTGCTTTTGATCTTGCTTTTGATCTTCCTGCCCCTTTAGACACGATGGCCGAACGCAGGCATTGATCCGTGGGTAACCCGGCAGGACGCCGGGTTAGCCGCACTGGGCCAGGGATGGCCCAGTGCGGCGGCCCACGGATCAATGCCGGAGTGAGGGCATGCCGAGCCTAGGCGAGGCACCGAGTGGAGGGGCAGGAGCCCTTTGCTTACTTTGGGGCTTTTCCAAAGTGAGTCGCCGTAAGGGCGAAACCCTAAGCGGCCGTAACCGCAGCAAAGGATATGTACCCAGAACTCGCGGTAAGAGCGAATCACTTTGGCAAAGCCGGAATGCCGGTCCAGCCCAGAATAACCAAAAGGCTCCTGCCCCAGCATCCGGCGCCTCGCTCCGGTCTCCTGACGGGAGAGCAAAGCCAAAGCCTGAACCCTCACCCTTTCAATCAAAACCCTCAAACGCCCTGCAAGACCCTCAACGCAGCCTGAGCCAAAAAGCCCGATCGGCTTTTCTGTTCCGGATGATGTTTCACATATTCATCAATTCGATTCAGCAAATAGCCCGGCAGCGTGATGTTGAGTTTTTCCGCCTTGCCCATGTAGCGAGTGATGTCGATATCAATCACGGCCCAAGTGCAGCCTTGATACTGGGGATTGGCGGCGTGGAGGGTCACTGTGCGCGCGGTGGGAATGGCTGCTCCTTCTTCGGCCAGTAATTCCAGGTGGCCTTCGATGGCTTCGCGGGCCATGGCCATGGCGTCGTCGAGGTCGTCACCGGCGGAGAAGCAGCCAGGAATATCGGGTACTTCCACACCCCAGGCGTGTTGGTCGTCACCGGGGAGAATGGCAATGGGATAGAGCATGGACTGATCCTCCTTCGGACCTGGGAGCGTCGAGCCTGGGTGGTTAGAGCCGGGCTTGTTTCAATATGCTGCTTACCGTTTTGGCCAGTAGATCTTTTTTGGGATGGGGGATGGTGACCAGGCCTGGCTTGGTTGGGTGTTTGAAGTGGTGGTGACTGCCCTTGACCCTGACCAGATACCAACCATCTGCTTCGATCTGGGCGATGAGTTGCCGGCTGTTCACATCACTTTCAACTCCCTGTCGTGGTGGTGGGTATGATAACTACTTTTTGGCGCTCAACACTATCAGCAACGGTTGGCGACGCATAGGGCGAGGCGGCAAACCTCACGCTTTTAGCTTGCCGCTTGCCGCTACAAACTTGACGCTGACTCTCCTCCACCCAACGCCACCACCAACCCCACACTCGCCTGCAACTCCCTGGTCTGCACCGCCTGCAACCCTCGTTGCGCCTGCAAGGCCGCGGTCTGCGCCGTCACCACATCCAGATAACTCACCGCCCCCGCCTGATAGCTGTTCATGGCCAAGGTCTGGGTATGTAGCGCCGCATTCACCGCCGCCTGCTGATCCAGCGCCTCCTGGCGCAAATCCCGCAGTTGCCCCAGGTTGTCTTCCACCTCCCGCACCGCCCTCAGCACCTGCCCACGGTAATGGGCGGCAGCTTCTTCGAACTCGGCATGGGCCTGGCGCTCATTGGCGCTCAGCCGCCCGCCATCAAAAATCGGCAGGTTCACCAACGGCCCCAAGGCCCAATAGCGATTACCCGCCGCCAGCAGATTGCCCACGCCCTGGGTCTGCCCACCGAGCATCCCGGTCAGGCTGAAATCCGGATACCAGGCCGCGCGGGCGATGCCGATGCCGGCATTGGCGGCGTACACCCGGCGTTCGGCGGCGGCAATGTCCGGCCGGCGCTGCAGCAGGGTGCTGGGCAGTTGCTGGGGAATGCCCGGCAGGCTCAGCAGTTGCGTCGAGGGCGCCAGGCTGAACTGGCTGGCCGGCGCCCCCACCAGTTCGCCAATGGCGTGTTCGGTGAGGGTGCGTTGGGCGCGCACTTCGTCCAGTTCCGCTTCGGCGCTGGCCAGTTGGCTTTGGGCCCGGGTCAGGTCCAGTTGCGAGGCGATCTGCCCTTGATAACGGTCGCGGGTCAGTTGCAGCGCTTGGCCGTAATCCTCCAGGGAGCGGCTCAAGATTCGGCGCTGGGCGTCCAGGCCATTGAGTTGCACATACAGGCTCGCCAGTTGCTTTTGCAGGCTCAGGCGCGCCGCCGCCAGGTCGTCGCCGGAAGCCTGGGCCTGGGCATCACCGGCCGCCGCCTGATTGCGGATCCGCCCCCAGAGGTCGAGGTCCAAGCCCAGGGCAAAACCGGCGGTGTTGCTGTTGTAGATCGACGGTTGCGTGCTGCCCCGCAGGGGGCGGCTGTCCGACTGACGCTGGCGCAACGGCTGGGCGCTGGCACTGATCTGCGGGAACAGCCCGGCATGCAACTGGCTGGCGTAAGCCTGGGCGCCGTCGTAGTGGGCCAGGGCCGCCGCGAGGTCCGGGTTGGCCTGGAGCAGGCGCTGTTGCAGGTCGTTGAGACGCGGGTCCTGGTACAGCAGCCACCATTGCTCGGCGATCATCTGGGGCGTGGCGGCCGGGTGCCAGGGGCCATCGCTGCTCTGTTCGCGATACTGCGCCGGCAGGTCGATGGCCGGCACCTGGTAATGGGGCGCCAGGGAGCAGCCGTGCAGGGCTAGCACCAGCAGGGCGGCGAGGGGCTTAAGCCTTGGGCGCATGCTCACCTCCGGCGTCGGCCAGTTGCACCAGGTCACCTTCGCGCAGGGCGTCCGGCGGGTTGTCGATGACGTGATCGCTGGCTTGCAGGCCCTGGTCGATCACCAGCCGTTCGCCCAGGTCCAGGCCAATATGGATGCTGCGCAGATGCACGCGTTTTGCACGGTCGATCACCGCCACCTGGGTGCCCTGGGCACGGAAGATCAGGGCGCTGGCGGGGATGCTCACACCGTGGGTGTCGGCGGGAATCGCCAGTGTGGCTTCGGCATAGTCGCCGGGCATCAGCGCGCCGTCGGGGTTGGCGGCGACGAACTGTGCCAGCAGGGTGCCGGAGCGTGGGTCGATGGCGGTGGAGTCGCCCACCAGTTGCGCGCTGAAGTGCTGGCCAGGGTGCTCGGGCACGGTCAGCCGCGCTTGCAGGCCGGGGCGGATCACGCTGGCGTAGTTCTGCGGAATCGGCACGTAGAGCCGCAGTTTGTGGGTGTCCGCCAGGTCGAACAGCTCCGGGTCGCTGTCGTTGTCGGCCTTGATCAACTGGCCGATATCGGTGTGGCGCGCGGTGAGGGTGCCGGCAAACGGCGCGCGAATGGTCTTGTAGTCTTCCAGCGCCGAGAGCCGTGCATAGTCGGCGGCGGCCGCCTCGGCATTGGCCTTGGCAGCAGCGGCGTTGGAGCTTTTTTCATCGGCTTCCTGGCGCGATACCGAATGGCTGGCCAAGAGGTGCTGCCAGCGTTCGGCGGTGGTCTGGGCCAGCCGTGCATTGGCCTGTTGCTGGACCACCCGTGCCCGGGCCTGGGCCACTTGCTGGTCCAGGTCGGGGCTGTCGATATGGGCCAGCACTTGCCCGGCGGCGACCTTGGCGCCTATGTCCTGGGTCCAGTCCTTGAGGTAGCCGCTGACCCGGGCATGGATCGGCGCCTTGCTCCAGGCTTCCAGGTGCGCCGGCAGACGCAGGGTGTCGCCCAGTACGTTGGGCTGCGGCTGGAACACCAGCACTTGGGGCACGGCGGCGGTTTCGGTCCAGGCGGCGACGGCCTGTTCATGCCGGGTACGCGCCGCCAGGCCGCTGGCCACCAGTAGGGCAGCCAGGCTCAAGCCACCGATGCCCAGCAGCATCAGGCGTTTGCGCGAAGGGGTGTGATCAGGCGACATGGGTGTTTTCTCCAGCAACAGCGGATTGGGGAGGGCGACCGTGGACCAGGCTGAAGACCACGGGAACAAAGATCAGGGTGGCCACGGTGGCGAGGAGCAGCCCACCGATCACCGCACGGCCCAGGGGCGCGTTCTGTTCTTCGGATAGGGCCAGGGGCAGCATGCCGATGATCATCGCCAGGGCGGTCATGCACACCGGGCGAAAGCGCGTGTAGCCGGCTTCCAGAGCGGCCTTGAGGGCATCGCCGTGTTCTGCCAGGCGCTCGCGGCAAAAACTCACCACCAGGATCGAGTTGGCGGTGGCCACCCCCATGCACAGGATGGCCCCGGTCAGCGCCGGCACTGACAGCGAGGTGCCACTCAAGAACAGCATCCAGACGATCCCGGCCAGGGCCGCTGGCAGCGCGGTGATGATCACGAACGGATCGACCCAGGATTGGAAGTTGACCACGATCAGCAGGTAGATCAGCACCACCGCCCCCAGCAGGCCCAGGCTCAGGCCGCTGAAGGCTTCGTGCAGGGCGTCGATCTGCCCGTGCAGGCTGACCGTGGCGCCCTTGGGCCGCAGGGCTGCGGCGTCGTCCAAGACCTTTTGCATGTCGTGGGCCACGGCGCCGAGGTCGCGGCCTTGCACGTTGGCGTACAGGTCCAGGGTGGGCTGGATGTTGTAGTGGCTGACCACCGCCGGGCTCTCGACCCGGGAGATGTCCGCCAGGCCACCGAGGATCTGCGACTGGCCGTTGCTGCCTGTCACCGGCAGCGCTTCCAGGGCCGGCAGGCTGTCCAGGCGGTATTGCGGGGTGGCGGCGACGATGGAATAGGACACGCCGTTCTTCGGGTTGAGCCAGAAGGTCGGCGCCACCTGGGAGCTGCCGGCCAAGGACGCCACCATGCTGTTGGTCACGTCACGCTCGGTGATCCCCAGGCCGTTGGCCCGCAGGCGGTCGACCTTGACCTGCAGTGACGGGTAGCCGGTGGACTGCTGGATCCGCAGGTCGGCAATGCCCGGCACATGTTGCAGGCGCCGTTGCAGTTCCAGGGCGAAGGCGCGGTTGGCCGCGTCATCGGGCCCGGAGATTTTCACGTCCAGCGGGGCCGGGGCGCCGAAGTTGAGGATCTGGCTGCTGATGTCCGCCGGCAGGAAGGCGAACTGGCTGCCGGGGAAGCTTTCCGGCAGGGCTTCGCGCAGCTGTTTCTCCAGGTCGGCGCTGGGGGCGTGGCCGGGCTTGAGGGTGATCTGGATGTCGCCGTCCTGGGGCCCGATGGTGCCGCTGTTGCTGTAGGCCATGTCGATGCCGCTCAGGGGGATGCCGATGTTGTCGATGATGCTGTCCAGTTGCTCGGCCGGGATCACCTCGCGAATCCGCCCTTCGATACGGTCGAAGGCCGCCGCGCTTTCCTCGATCCGCGTGCCCAAGGGCAGGCGCACATGCAGGGCCAGGGCGCCGGCGTCGGTGGCGGGGAAGAAGTCCTGGCCCAGGCTCGGCAGCAGGGCGAAGGAGGCCAGCACGCAGGCCAAGAAGCCGAGGATGAAGGTCTTGCGTCGGCCCAAGGCCAGGTGCAGCAGGCCGTGGTAGGTGTCGCGCACAGTGGAGAAACGCGCCTCAAAACCCTGCTGAAAGGCCAATAGCCCGCGCACTAGGGCATTGCGCGGCTTGGCGTGCTGCTCGCCCTCGTGATGGTTGATGAAGGCATCTTCCGGGTGATGCCCGGGGCCTGCCTCCGGCGTATGGGGCTTGAGCAGGTACATCGCCAGGGTCGGCACCAGGGTCCGGGAGAGGATGAACGAGCTGGCCATGGCGAAGATCACCGCCAGGGCCATGGGCCGGAACAGGTAGCCGGCGATGCCCTGCAACAGGAACATCGGCACGAAGACGATGCAGATGCACAGCAGCGAGACGAAGGCCGGGCCGACGATCTGCTTGGCGCCGTCAAGGATGGCCGCCTTCACCGCCTTGCCCTGTTCCAGGTGCCAGTTGATGTTCTCGATGGTCACGGTGGCGTCGTCCACCAGGATCCCCACCGCCAGGGCCAGGCCGCCCAGGGTCATCACATTCAGGGTCTGGCCGCTGAGCGCCAGCAGGGCTATGGCCGAGAGCACCGCCAGAGGAATCGAGGCGGCGATGATCAGTGTGGAGCGCCAGCTACCGAGGAACAGCAGGATCATCGCGCTGGTCAGCAGGGCGGCGATGATGCCTTCCTGGGCCACGCTGCCCACCGACTGTTTGACGAACACCGAGGCATCGCCCAGCAGCGAGGTCTTCAAGGACGGCGGCAGGGTTTCATTGATCCGCGGCAGCATCGCGCGAATGCCGTCGACGATGGACAGGGTGGAGATATTGCCGTTCTTCAGCGCCGGCATCAGCACCGCCCGGCGTCCGTCGACCCGCACGATATTGGTCTGCGGCGGTGAACCGTCGCGCACGTGGGCCACCTGGCCGATGTTGATCAGCGCGCCGTCCACGGTCTTGATCGGCAGGTCGTTGAGTTCGTCGATGGCCTTCGGGCTGTTGTTCAGCAGCACCGTGTATTCATTGCTGCCGAGCTTGGCGGTGCCCACCGGGATGATCTGGTTCTGCGCCGCCAGGGCATTGCCCACGTCTTGCGCCGACAGGCCTTTGGCGGCCAGGGCTTGCGGGTCCAGGTCGAGGGTGATCTGGCGCTGCTTGCCGCCCATGGGCGTGGGCATGGCCAGACCGGGCAGGGCGCTCAAAGGCAGGCGGATATTGTTCTGCACCAGGTCGCGGATCTTCGCCTCCGACAGGGTCGGGCTGGAGAAGGCCATTTGCAGGATCGGCACCGTCGAGGCGCTGTAGTTGAGAATCAGCGGCGGGGTGATGCCCGGCGGCATTTGCTTGAGCACGGTTTGTGACACCGCCGTAACCTGGGCGTTGGCGGTGCGGATATCGACCCCGGGCTGGAAGAAGATCTTGACGATGCCCATGCCCGGCAATGACTGCGACTCGATGTGCTGGATGTCATTGACCGTGGTGCTCAGGGAGCGCTCGTAGGTGTAGATCACCCGCCCGGCCATGGCGTCCGGCGACAGGCCGTTGTATTGCCAGACCACCGCCACCACCGGGATGCCGATATCGGGGAACACGTCGGTGGGGGTACGCAGGGCCGCCAGGGGCCCGATGATGCAGATGAATATCGCCAGCACGATGAACGTGTAGGGCTTGAGCAGTGCGGTCTTGACCAGCCCGAGCATGCCGAAAACCTCCGAGGGAGTGGGGTTGCAAACCTCGGCAGCCTGCAGCGACCCACCTAACACGCGGCTTTCAGCCAGGTGAAGGAAGTTTTAGGTAAGGCCTGTATTTCCTTTCATGTGGATTCATTTGTTCTTGCTTCGGGGCCTCGACACGCTTGATGGGCATCGACGCAGCCGATTGTCCTGGGCTTGCGTCGCACTCATTTCTGTTATTGGCGAGGTACGTTTTCATGAGACTCAAACCGCTGTTGCTGATTCCCGCCCTGGGTCTTGCCTGCTTGCTCAGCGCCTGCGCCGGGCCGATGCCTCAGCCCGATCCCAGTGAGGCCTGGATTGGCCTGGAGGAAGAGGCGCCCAACGACCTGATGGCCGAACGGGTGGACGGGAAGAAGGTCGACGATGGGCGTTATTTTGAGGTCAAGCCCGGCGCTCATCGCCTGGACGTGACCTTGTTTGAAGAGAGCGTCGGCGACTCCAATCAGCAAGACTGCAATGGCCATATCAGCTACAGCGGCTTCAAGGCCGGTGAGCATTACAAACTGGTGGAGTCGAGCCTGGGGACCGAGGTGTCGGTTCGCTTGTATGACGCCAAGGGCAAGCAGGTCGCCAGCACCCATGGCTTTGCGTGCATGCCTGGCTGACGGGGCTTTTTGCGTCACTGAAACAAGGACGTTTCGCTCAAGCTAAAGAGACGGGGCCGACTATAGCGGCACGGTGAGCCGGGTGATGATGGAGGCCTTTATCCAGGCAACCGGGCGTTCGTCATGAAGCAAGAGGCTGAAGCGGCCGTCACCTCCACCGAGGTGGCATTCAACGAAGTGGCGCTAATGATCACCGCCGCACGGCAGCGGGCGGTGCGGGCGGTGAATACTGAACTGGTGGAGTTGTATTGGCAGGTCGGGGCCTATATCAGCCGCAAGATCGAGGCGGCGGAATGGGGCGATGGCGTGGTCCAGCAATTGGCGGATTACCTGGCGCGGCAGCAGCCGGGGCTGCGGGGGTTTACCCGGCGTAACCTGTTCCGCATGCGTCAATTCTATGAGGCCTATCGAGGGGAGGAGAAAGTGTCAGCAGTGCTGACACAATTACCCTGGACCCAGAATCTGATCATTCTTGCGCAAGGTAAATGCGCGCAAGAGCGCGAGTTTTATCTGCGCATGGCCATTCAGGAGCAGTGGTCGACCCGAGAGCTGGAACGGCAGATCAAATCCGCGCTGTTCGAACGCACGCTGACTCGCCCGGCCAATGCCTCGGCCACCTTGAAACAGGCCAGCCCCGAGGCCCTGAAGGTCTTCAAGGATGCCTACATGGTGGAGTTTCTCGGCCTGGCCCAGGGGCATGACGAAGCCGATCTGCATCAGGGGCTGGTGCGCCAGCTCAAGGACTTTCTGATCGAGATGGGCCGAGATTTCTGCTTTGTCGCGTCTGGCTATCCCCTGCAGGTTGGCGGGCGGGATTTCGTCCTGGATCTGCTGCTGTTCCATCGTGGATTGAATTGCCTGGTGGCCGTTGAACTCAAGGTCGGGCGCTTCGAACCGGAGTACCTGGGCAAGCTGGACTTCTACCTGGAGGCCCTGGACCGCCAGGTGCGCAAACCCCACGAAAACCCGGCTCTGGGCGTTCTGCTCTGTGCCAGCAAGGATGACGAGGTGGTGGAATATGCCCTCAACCGTTCACTGTCGCCGGCGTTGATCGCCGAGTACCGGACCCAGCTGCCGGACAAGAAACTGCTGCAGGCCAAGCTGCAGGAGTTTTATGCCCTGGACACGGAGGCGCGATGAAGCTGGCGGCAAGTTTGTGCGGGCGTGTTTAAGTGCTTTGGTGAATCGGGTGAACACCAAGGACCGCCCCCCAGCCGTTGCGTCTGCCCCTTGCTCAGTCTGGTTCACTGCCGAACCAGTCCGCCAGGCGTGCGCTGGCTTGCTGCTTGACCTCGGCGTTGATGTGGGCAGCCACGGCCAGCACTGAACTGGCCAGCAGCCCAAGGTCATCCACGTACCCAGCCCCGGGGATCAGGTCCGGGATGATGTCCACTGGCAGTATGAAGTAACCCAGTGCCGCGTAGATGGTGGCCTTGGCCCAGATCGGGGTTTGCGGGCGTTGCGCGGCATAGTAGAGCCACAGGGCTTTTTGGATCAGGGTCCGGCCGATGCGCGAGGCGTAGCGGCCGATCTTGCGCCAGAGGCACTGTTCAAGGGATTGGGCTGTCGACATGGCGCGCTCCTGGGGGGATGCAAGTCCAGGCCATAGTCGTCACCTACGCCTCTGAACGGCAGAGGCCAATATTTCCCCGGTGGTTCTCCACGTAGGAGCCGGCTTGCCGGCGAAGAGGCCGCTCGTGGCGCCGCTATTTTTCCCTTGCAACGCCAGCGTCGGTGAGGACGCCTTCGCTGGCAAGCCAGCTCCTACGGGTGGCGGTGCGTATGTTGGTGCAGGAGCCGGCTTGCCGGCGAAGGGGGTCAACGGGATAGCCAGCCCAAGGCGCCAGCCGCCAGCAGCAGCCCGGCCAATATGCCGGTGAGGGCGAACAGTTGTTGCAGGCGCGGACCCGCCAGGTGGCTGGCCACTTGGCGGCCCAGCACCAGGCCCACCACCGCGCCCAGGGCAAAGGGCGCACCCACGGCCCAGTGCATCACGCCGCTGAGGCTGGCGGTGACCACGCTGCCCAGGGACACCAGGGCAATCACCGCCAGCGAGGTGGCGACGATGCTCTTGCTGTCCAGGTTGGTGTAGCGGCTCAGGGCCGGGATGATCACGAAGCCGCCGCCGACGCCGAGCAACCCCGAAAGCAGTCCCGAGAGCATGCCGGTGAAGGTCAGGGCCCGGGCGCAGGGCAGGGTCCAGCGCAAACGACCCTGGACCGGGTTGAGCACACAAGGCAGGAACGCCGGGCGTGGCGCGACCTGGCCCTGTTTCAACTCCAGGCTGGCCTTGCGCAGGATGTGCCCGCAGGCATAAAGCAGCACCAGGGAAAACAGCAGGGCCAGGGGCAGGTTGGGCAGGCGGTGGGCCAGCCACAGCCCCAGCGGCGCCATGAGGATGCCAATGCTGGCGACAAACCCCGCCGCGCGGTAGCGCACGATGCCCTGGCGCAAGCCCAGCACTGCGCCGACGCTGGCGGCCAGACCCACCGCCAGCAGGCCGATGGGAGCGGCCTCGACCATGCTCAGGCCCAGGCCGAACACCAGCAGCGGCACCGCGAGGATGCCGCCGCCGGCGCCAGTCAGCGCCAGGATCGCGCCAATGACCGCCCCCAGCCCAGCGCCCAAGAGACTGTGTTCATTCATGTCTTCGGGGTGTCCGTGGCCAGGGTCGGTTGTGCCAGCCATTCATGGCCCTTGAGCATGCCGCGCCAGTACAGCGGCGGCAGAATCCGTTCCTTCAGCCACCAAGCGCGACGGGTCGCCTGGCGGCCGTCCAGCAGCCAGCGCGGGAAGCTCGGCGCCAGCTTGCCGCCGTAGGTGAATTCGGCGAGGACGATCTTGCCCCGTTCCACGGTCAGCGGGCAGGAGCCGTAGCCGTCGTACTGGGCCAGCCGGGTCAGGCGCTTGAGGGCCACCAGCACGTTGTTGGCCACCACCGGCGCTTGCTTGCGTGCCGCCGCGGCGGTCTTGGCATTGCTGGTGTTGGTGGCGTCTCCCAGGCCGTGGATATTGACGAAACGCTTGTGGCGCAGGCTGTGGGGATCGACATCGACCCAACCGGCAGCGTCGGCCAGGGGGCTTGCGCGGATAAAGTCTGGGGCGCATTGCGGCGGCACCACGTGCAGCAGGTCGAAGGCGCGCTCCAGGGTTTCCTGACGGCCGTCGGCCAGGGTGCGGACGAAGGTCGCGCGCTTGGCCGGGCCGTTCACCGCCACCAGGTTGTGGCCGAAATCCAGCTCGATGCCGTACTTCTTCACGTATTCCATCAGCGCCGGCACGTAGTCCGCCACGCCGAACAGTACGCCGCCGGCATTCAGGAAGCGCGGCTTGATCTGTCCCAGGCGGCCGTTGCGCCGCCAGTGGTCGCAGGACAGGTACATGGCCTTCTGGGGCGCCCCGGCGCATTTGATCGGCATCGGTGGCTGGCTGAACAGCGCCTCGCCCTGTTGCAGCTGCTGCACCAGTTGCCAGGTGTAGGGCGCCAGGTCGTAGCGGTAGTTGGAGGTCACGCCGTGGTTGCCCAGGGCCTCGGGCAGGCCGTCGATGGCCGCCCAGTCGAGCTTGAGCCCGGGGCAGACCACCAGTTGGTCATAGGCCAGCACGCGGCCGTCATCCAGCACCAGGGCATTGTTGTCCGGTTCGAACAGGCTGACAGCGTGCTGCAGCCACTTGACGCCCTTGGGCATCAGCGCGGCCATGCTGCGTTCGGTGGACTGGGCGCTGAACACCCCGGCGCCCACCAGGGTCCAGCCGGGCTGGTAGTAGTGGCTGCCGGCGGGGTCGATGATCGCCACGTCCAGGTGTGGGTCGCGGGACATGAGGCTGGCGGCGACGGCAATGCCGGCGGCACCGCCGCCGACGATCAGCACCTGGTGGCTGCCGTCGACGGCGCGCAGGGCTGGGTTGATGGGACGCATGGCAAGGTTTCCGTGTGGAGTAGTCGTTATAGGGTATTGAGGGGGATCTTCAGGTAGCTGATGCCGTTGTCTTCGGGCTCGGGAAAGTGCCCGCTGCGCATGTTGACCTGCACCGAGGGCAGGATCAGCACCGGCATGTCCAGGGTGGCGTCGCGGGCTTCGCGCATCTTCACGAAGCTGTCTTCGTCGACGCCCTGATGGATGTGGATGTTGTTGGCGCGCTGCTCGGCGACGGTGGTCATGTACTGCAGCTCGCGGCCGTTGGGCAGGTAGTCGTGGCACATGAACAGCCGGGTTTGCGGGGGCAGGGCGAGGATCTTGCCGATGGAGCGGTACAGGGTCCGAGCATCGGCCCCGGGGAAGTCGCAGCGGGCCGTGCCGTAGTCGGGCATGAACAGGGTGTCGCCGACAAAGGCCACGCACTCGTCGCCCACCTGCACCAGGTAGGTCATGCAGGCCGGGGTATGTCCCGGGGTGTGCAGTGCCCGGGCGCTGAGGCCGCCGATGGCGAACTCGGCGCCGTCTTCGAGCAGCACGTCGAACTGGCTGCCGTCCCGGGCAAAGGCCGGCGCTTCGTTGAACAGCGCACCGAAGACTTTCTGCACCCGGGTGATCTGATTGCCGATGGCCACCTGAGCCCCCAGTTGCTGCTTGAGGTAAGCCGCGGCGGACAGGTGGTCGGCGTGCACATGGGTTTCCAGGACCCAGTCGACCCGGGCGTCCAGCTCGCGTACCCGGTTGATCAGGCGGTCGGCGGATTCGGTGCGGGTGCGGCCGGATTTCGGGTCGTAGTCCAGCACGCTGTCGATCAGCGCACAGCGGCGGCTGGCCTGGTCCATCACCAGGTAGCTGATGGTCCAGGTGTGAGGGTCGAAAAAGGCTTCTACACGCAGCGTGTCGCTGATGATCATGGGGCACTCCAGGCAATGAAGGTGAGGGCAGTCTGCGCTGTCGCTCGTCCCTTGGACTGTCAATAAACGTGCCAACCCGTGACGCCCGGATTGGCTACCTGTTCATTGAAGTAGAAGGCTGCAGAGGCTGCCATCAGGCGTTTTTCGACGCGACTGCCAGCGGTATTTGGCAGTGATATGGCAGTTGGTGGCAGAGCATGGCAGAAAGCCGCGCCGTGCTTTAAGCTGCCGCCATTGCCCCGGAGTTGCCCATGTCCCTGATCGCCACCGACCTTGCCCAGCCGTCCATGGCTGCCCTGGTGTCCTACCTCGAACACGATCCGCAACCGACCATCGTCCTCGACACCGACTACAACATCATCGCCGCCAACACCGCCTACCAGCGTCAGTTCGGCGTGGCCGGCAAGCCTCATGTGGGCGCCAAGTGCTACCGCGTGTCCCACCAGTTCGCCGTGCCCTGCGACCAGGCCGGGGAGCATTGCCCGATGCGCAAGGCTCATGACAGTCGGGTGCCGGAGCGCATGCTGCACATCCATCACACACCTCGCGGCCCGGAGCACGTGGACGTGGAACTGCGGCCGATCATTGGCGAGGCCGGCACCGTGGTGGCTTACGTCGAGCGCCTGAGTTCAGTGGCGGTGGCTTCGGTGCAGCCCCAGCAGAAGGGCCTGGTGGGACGCTCGCCGGCCTTCAACGAGGCCTTGAGCGCCCTGCAGCGGGCGGCCCCGGCCCCGATTCCGGTGCTGCTGCAGGGCGAGTCCGGCACCGGCAAGGAATTGTTCGCCCGTGCACTGCACGATGGCAGCCCCCGGGCCAGTGGACCGCTGGTGGTGGTGGACTGCACCGGGCTTACCGAAAGCCTGCTGGAAAGCGAGTTGTTCGGCTATGAAAAGGGCGCCTTCACCGGGGCTCTGCAACGCAAGATCGGCCTGGCGGAAGCGGCCCATGGCGGCACCCTGTTTCTCGACGAGATCGGCGAGGTGCCCCTGGCCATGCAGGTCAAGCTGCTGCGCCTGATCGAGTCCGGCAGCTTCCGGCCGGTGGGCAGCCTGCGCACCGTGCACTCGGATTTCCGCCTGGTGGCGGCGACCCACAAGCCGCTCAAGGAAATGGTCGCTGCCGGCACCTTCCGCCAGGACCTGTACTACCGCATCAGCGCCTTCCCGATCCGCCTGCCGGCCCTGCGCGAACGCAGCGACGACCTGCCGTTGCTGATCGACAGCCTGTTGCGCCGCCTCGATCCCGGAGTAGTGCCACGGGTCGACCCCCAGGCCCTGGAGCAATTGCGCCTGTACACCTATCCGGGGAATATCCGCGAGCTGCGCAACATCCTCGAACGGGCGCGGTTGTTCAGTGATGACGGGGTGATCCGCCTGCAGGACCTACCGGCAGAACTGCGCAGCCCACAGGCACCGGCCCCTGTGATTCGCCGTCGCGCCGGCAAGGACCTGGAACAACTGGCCCATGCCCTGGAAGTCTTCGACGGCTCGCGCAGCGAGTTGGCCAAGGCCCTGGGGCTGAGCGAGCGGACCCTGTACCGGCGGCTCAAGGCCCTGGGCTTGTAGTGGCGGGCAGGGGCGGGAAGGCCGCCTCAGCCCTGGGCGGAGTGCTCCTTGCGGGGCAAGTCGCAGGCCATCACCCACATGCCGATCTGCTCCAGGTCGGTGCTGAACGGCACCTCGTCGACCTGCCGCAGGCCGGCGCTTTCATAAAAGCGCCGGGCGCCGCTGTTGCTCTTGAGTACGTCCAGCCACAGGCAGGATTCCCCGGCGGCGCTGGCCCGTTGCAACACATGCTCGAGCAGGCGCCGGCCATGGCCCTGGCCGGCCTGGGACTTGAGCAGGTAGATCTTCTGCAGTTCGGCCCCGGGCCGGCCGCTGCCCGGCGTCGGGCGCGCCCAGTTGAGTTTGGCGAAGCCGATGGGCTGGTGCTGCGCGTCCAGGGCCAGCAGCCACAGGTGCTGGTCCCGGGCCGCCAGGGATGCTTCGAGGTTGGCGGGGGAGAAGTCCTGGTCGAGAAACTGCTGCATGCCGTCACTCGTCCAGATCGCCGCAAAGTGTTCGCGGTAGGTGGCGCAGCCTATGGCCTGCAGTGCATCGATATCGCGGCTGTCGGCTTCACGGATGGTGATCATGCTTCACTCCTTGAGGGCGGTCGGACCGGGCGCAGCAGCTTAACCCTTCGCGCTGGGTGGCTCCAGTGCGCAGGGTTACGGTGCAGGGCACGATGGCGAGCGGCCGTGGTCGTAGTGTTCAGCCCCTTTTTTCCGGCGCGCGGCCTGTCCGCTGTGGCGCCGGGTCCTATTGGAGATGCCATGAGCCAGGCCGTACTTGCCACTGAAACCAATCGCCGCCAGTTGCAGCAGATCATCGCCGGTCTGTCCGACGGGGTGATCCTGATTGAGATCGACAAGGCTCGCAGCCTGCTCTGGGCCAATGAAGCGGCGCTGGCCATGCACGGGGTCGGCGAGGTCGGCGAGCTGGGGGCCAATGTCCGTGAATACGCCCGGCGCTATGCCTTGCGCTACCGCAACAATCACCCCCTGGCCCTGGAGGCCTATCCCATCAACCGGGTGGCCGCCGGTGAAACCTTCAGCGACGTGGTGGTGGAGGTGCAGGCCGAGATCGACGGCGAACCGCGGCACTGGGTGCACCGGGTGCGCAGCATGATCCTCACCGATCGCAGTGGCGCGCCCGAGTCCCTGGTGCTGATCCTCAGCGATGCCACCGACTGGGCCAGCGCCGAACAGCGCTTCGAAAAGACCTTCAACGCCAACCCGGCGCCGGCGGTGATCTGCCGCCTCAGTGACCTGCGTTACATCAAGGTCAACCAGGGCTTTGTGGAAATGACCGGCTATGCCCGGGATCAGGTGATCGGCCGTTCGGTGTACGAGCTGGATGTGCTGGAGGACGCCGAGCACAAGGACCTGGCCATCGAGCGCCTGGGCCAGGGCGCGACCATTCCGCAGATGCAGGCCGAGCTGCGCCTGCCGGACGGCGGCAGCAAGCTGGTGATCGTCGCCGGCCAGCCCCTGGACATCAACGATGAAGACTGCATGCTGTTTTCCTTCATGGACCTGGAGCCGCGGCGCAAGGTCGAGATTGCCTTGCGCCAGAGCGAGGAGCGCTTTGCCAAGTCGTTCCGCCTGACCCCGGTGCCGACCCTGGTGTGCAGCGCCGAGCAGCAGATCGTCGACGTCAACGAGGCCTTTCTCAACACCTGCGGCTACAGCAGCGAGGAGTTGCTGGGCAAGACCATTGCCGCCACCGGGTTCATCGCTGAAGCCGCGGCGGCCACGCAACTGTTCAATCAACTGGAGAAGGCCGGCAATGTCGATGGCCTGGACCTCAAGGTGCGCCAGAAGAGCGCCGAGCTGATCGATTGTGTGGCCTACGCCGACACCGTGCTCATCCAGGACAGCCCCTGTTACCTGCTGGTGCTGATGGACATCAGTGAGCGCAAGCGTTCCGAACTGGAGTTGGTGGGGGCCATCGAGGAGGTGATGCGCGACGCTTCCTGGTTCAGCCAGACCCTGATCGAAAAACTGGCCAACGTCAGAAGCCCGAAGACCCAGGACACCCCCGGGGTTTCCTCTGCCGACCTGACGGCCCGCGAGCGGGAGGTGCTGGGGCTGATCTACCAGGGGCTGGCGGACAAGGAGATTGCCGCCCAGTTGAAGCTGGCGCCCAACACCGTGCGCAACCATGTTGCCACCCTGTATTCCAAGCTGGGCGTGCACAGCCGTGGCGAAGCCGTGGTCTGGGCCCGGGAGCGCGGACTGTTTGTCGGCACGGCTGCGGGCCGGGGGCGCTGAGCCGGTGCAAATGCACCAGTGCGACCAGTGCAAATGCGCCTTCTGCGGGCGACGCGGCTTTTCTACGCTGTGATTCTGAGCAAGTCCCGCTACGGGCCTTGGCACTGCGAACCACAGCAAAAGGACAGCCAGCATGGGCAATCGACAAATCAAGGGCAGCGTTGGCGCGGTCGCCGGCCCCGGCGGGCTGGCGCGTCTACTGCTGGGGTGTCGCTGAGGTGCCGGCCGTGATCACCCAGGCCCGGTTACGTGCCTGTATCGAACAGCGGCTGGCGCCCTTGGCCTGCAGCTTCAGCGATGCCGGCGACGGCACTCTGACCCTGCGGGTGTTCGAGCCCGACAGTGGCCGGGTCGACCTGGTGGTGACCGGACTGAGCAGCAAGTCCCTGCACAGCGAGGCCGACATCGAGAGGATCATCGACGAGTTGCTCTACGAGCTGGACAGCAACTCCCTCAAGCAACTCGATCTTTCGTCCTGAGTCCGGTCCGGCCTTCAGCCTTCGCTGATCAGGCTCGGCCGGCAATCCAGGCTCAGGCGCGCGCCGCCCCGTTCGCTGCTGCCCACTTCGAGCTTGAAGCCGTGCAGGCTGACGATGGCGGCAACAATCGACAGGCCCAGGCCGAAGCCGCCCTGGGCGTTGCTTTCGTCCACCCGGTAGAAGCGTCGGAACACCGCCGCCCGTTCCGCCGGGGGAATGCCCGGGCCTGTGTCCAGGACTTCCAGGCGCGGGCTGCCGCCATCGTCGAGGCCGCGCAGTATCACTTCACCCCCCGGCGGGGTGAACTTGATCGAGTTGCTCAGCAGGTTGGCCAGGGCCTCGAACAGCAAGGCGCGGTCACCGGTGAGCCGGGGCAGGCTCGGCGGTACATCCAGCACCAGGGTCAGGCGACCTTCTTCGGCCAGGGGCAGGTAGAAGTCGTGCAGTTCCTGGAGCAGGGGCAGGGGATCGAGTTCGAGGAAGCCCGATCGCCGTTGCTGGTCTTCCAGTTCGGAGATGCGCAGCAATCCGCGAAAGCGCGCCATCAGGGTGTCGGCCTCGGCCAGCAACTGGTCCATTTGCAGGGCCTGGGGCGAACCTTCCTCGGCCTGTTGCTGCAGGCGATAGAGCTGGGCCCGCAGGCGGGTCAGCGGGGTGCGCAGGTCGTGGGCGATGTTGTCGCACACGCCCTTGACCTCGTGCATCAGCCGCTCGATGCGTTCGAGCATGGCGTTGACGATGGCCGCCAGCATGTCCAGTTCGTCACGCCGATCCGACAGTGGCAGGCGCCGGGTCAGGTCGCCGGCGACGATGGCCTCGGCGCTGGCTTGGATCTGACGGATGCGCCGCAAGGGCCGGCGGCGCAGCAGGTGCCAGCCGGCGACCCCGGGAATGATGGTCAGGGAAATCCCCCACAGCAGCGCGTGGAGAATGATCCGGGTCACCGCGAACAGCGAGCCGTTGTCGCGCACCAGCACCAGCCAGCGGCCGTCCCGGGTGTGGGTGGCCACGGCGTCGCAGCTGTCCCGGGGCAGGCTCGGGTCGTCGGAGTCGATGCAGTTCTTCAGCTCATGGATCTTGCCGTCCAGGGGCAGGTCGTCGGGGATCTGGCGGATCGGTCCGCTCAAGGGCCGGCGCTGTTCGTCGAACAGGCCGTAGGCGTCGATGGCGCGCATGTCGAAGGTCATGCTGGTGGTCAGGGCCTCCACCAACTGGTCGCCTTCGAAGCGGGCGAACAGGTGCTGGCGCTGCATCAGCGAGTGCTTGGCCAGGCTGTCCAGGTAGGTGGAGACTTCGTAGTACAGCACCCCCATGAGGATACAGCTCCAGGCCACGAACAGCGTGCTGTAGAGCGCCAGCAGGCGGCTGCTGGAAGAGCGCCAGCCCTTAGAGGGGTTCAGCAATGACATAGCCCGAGCCTCGCACGGTGCGGATCAACGGGGTCATGCCGGGCGGGTCGATCTTCTTGCGCAGGCGGCCGATGTGCACGTCGATCAGGTTGGTCCCCGGGTCGAAGTGATAACCCCAGACCTCCTCGAAGATCATCATGCGCGAGAGGATCTGCCCGGTGTTGCGCATGAGAAATTCCAGCAGTTTGTACTCGGTGGGCAACAGGCTCAGCAACTGGTCGGCGCGGGTCGCTTCGCGGCTGATCAGGTTCAGCTCCAGATCGGCCACCCGCAGGCAGGTGTCGAAGTCCTTGACCGTGTTCTTGCGCCGCAGCAGCACCTCGACCCGGGCGGCCATTTCGTCGGAGGCGAAGGGCTTGGTCAGGTAATCGTCGCCGCCGGCCCGCAGGCCGCGCACCCGCTCATCGACATCGGAGAGGGCGCTGATCATCAGGATCGGCGTCGACACACCGATGGTGCGCAGGGTGGTGACAATGGCCAGGCCGTCCAGCTCCGGCAGCATGCGGTCCAGGGTGATCAGGTCGTAGTCGCCGCTCACGGCGCGCACCAGGCCTTCGCGGCCGTTGTCCACCCAGTCCACGTCAAGGCCGTGGCTGCTCAGTTCGGCGACGATCTCCCGGGCCGTTACGGCGTCGTCTTCGATGGTCAGAATGCGGGTCATAGGCGTTACCTGCTTAGCGGTTCGTGACACAGGCGGGCATTTTGCCAAGAAACTGTGGCCGGGATTCTAAATAAACTTTCATCTGGCTTGGCGTCTGGTCCGCGCAGCCCGAGTCAGGGGTGTTGAAGCTTGATATCATCCGGCCACTTTTTTGCCAGGAGGCGTCACCATGAGTGCCCTGACTCGGGTCGGCTGGAAGCCCTTTGTCGTTGTATGCCTGATGCTGCTGTGCAGCGCGGCGGCCCAGGCGGCCAATCAACCCTGTTCCGGAAACAAAGGCGGCATCGCCCGTTGTGACGGCGAGCTGTTCCTGTGCAACGACGGCTCCATCAGTGCCTCGAAGAAGAACTGCGCGCTGATGTTCGGCCAGCGCTCCTCCACCCCCCGCGCCGAACCGCTGCTGCGCGATGCTCAGGGTTGTACCTGTGGCAGCGGCAGTTTCTGTACCGGACCGCGGGGCGGGGTCTACTGCCTGACCCCCAGTGGCAATAAAAGCTACAAGCGGCGTTGAAGCCCCGATTGAGCTTCTCTGTATCAAGGTGTCATGCAATGAAATACGCATCACGTTTCAAGGGGCTGTTGTGGCTGGTGGTGGCTAGCCTGCTGTTGAGTCTCGCCGTGGATCTGGCGCTGCGCCTGCCGGGCTATCTGCAGGCCTATGCCGCCGATCCCCGCTATGCGCGGTGGATGCTGGGGTATCGCGCCCTGGACGTCTTGGTCATTGCCCTGATGGCGGCGATAGTGCCGGGCATCATGCGGCTGCTGGATTTTCGCCGGTCCGCCTGGCTGGCATTGCCGCTCTTTACCTTGTGGGGGCAGGGCATCGCGCAATTGACGCTGGCGGGCAACCTGCTGCTGGCGCTGTGGGTCCTGGGCCTGCTGGGGCACTGGTGCTATACCCGGGGCCGGGAGCTTTACCTGAGCAAGCGCGCCTGAGGGCGCCGCCGTGCAGAACGCCCGCCACAAAACCCCCTGGCCGGTAAAATGCACGATCCAGGTGTGGCAATTAATCGCAAGCCATTGAAATACATCGGTTTATAAAGTTCGTGCAACTGGCACGGTGACTGCACTTATCCCTTCGAGACGTGTAACACCCTCTTTCATGCCTGGAGCAGAACAACAATGAACAGACCCTCTGAACACCTGCTCGCCACTGCGGACGCCTCGAGTCATTACTCGGGGGTGTCCTGGGCGGCGATCTTCGCCGGCGCCGCGGCGGCTGCAGCCTTGTCCCTGATCCTTTTACTGCTGGGCTTCGGCCTGGGCTTTTCCGCGGTTTCGCCCTGGGCCGGCAGTGGCATCAGTGCCAAGGGGCTGGGTATCTCCAGCATTGTCTGGTTGGCCCTGACGCAGATTCTGGCCGCCGGGTTGGGCGGCTACCTCGCCGGGCGCCTGCGGGTGAAGTGGGCCAATCTGCACGGCGATGAAGTGTATTTCCGTGACACGGCCCACGGCTTCCTGGCCTGGGCCGTGGCCACCCTGGTGACCGCGACTCTGGTGGTGGGCTCGGTGACGAGCGTCATCAGCGGCGGCGTGCAGGCCGGTGCCCAGGTTGCTTCCGGGGCCGCCAGCGCCGCGACCCAAGTGGCCGGTCATGCGGCGGCCCAGGGCTCCCAGGACGATTACGGCTATTTCGTCGACAGCCTGTTCCGCGATGATCGCCCGGTGGCGGTCAGCGACGATGCGGCGCGGGGCACGGTGTCGCGGATCTTCGTGCGCACCTTGAGCAACGACGGTCAGCTCTCGCCTGAGGACCGCAGCTACCTGGCGCAACTGGTGGCCCAGCGCACCAACCTCAGCCAGGCCGAAGCCGAGCGTCGGGTGGACGAGGTGTACGCCAAGACCCAGCAAGCGGTGCATGAAGCCAAACAAGCCGCCCGAGAGGCCGCCGACAGTGCCGCCAAGGTGGCTGCCTGGTCGTCGTTGTGGATGTTCATCGCACTGCTCTGCGGGGCCTTCTTCGCCAGTCTGGCGGCGACCTTCGGCGGCCGTCGCCGGGATGCCGTGGTCTGGTTTGAAACCGACGTCCAGCCGCGCACCGTGGCCCCGACTCCCGTTCACTGACCCAGGAGAACTCCCATGCGCTCATTACTGTTGTGGTTCCTCGGTGTGCCGATCCCGGTGATTATCCTGATCGCCATTTTCGTGCACTAAGCATCGTCTTCGACGCGGGCTGCCCGTTGTCCATGCGCCGCTGCCGGCTTCTGCCGGTAGCGGCTTTTTTGTGGCCTGTGTCGCAAGTCTGAGAGAGGGGGGGCGGTGCTTGGGGGCGCACCGGCCTTTTGCTTGGCCCAGATCAATATTCCTGTCGGACAAAAGTACTAGATTGGCCCGCGCTCGGTTCTGACAGAGTCTTCGGAACCGCGGTGTTACCACGTCCTCGCCCCAGGATTGCGGGCGGCAGGATGCCGGTACCCCACTCACTTCTCACGGATGAACCGCAATGCGTCAGATAGACCGCAATTTTGATATTCAGCCACTGCAGCATGCGGACATGACCATCAGTCTCAACGGCCAGCCGGTCACTGCCGCCCTGGGTGAAACAGTTCTCAGCGTGATCCAGGCCACCGGCCTGCGCCAGGTGGCGCGCAACGACCACGGGCAACTGGTGGGTGCCTACTGCGGCATGGGCGTGTGCCATTGCTGCCTGGTGCAGATCGACGGCCGCCACAAGCGCCGCGCCTGCCAGACCCTGGTCAAGCCGGGGATGCAGGTGCAGACCCTGAGCAACCGCATCAGCGAGACGGAGCCCACGGTATGAGCCTGAACCCGGTAATTGTCGGCGGTGGGCCGGCGGGCATGGCGGCGGCCATCGAGCTGGCCGAGCACGGCGTGCGCAGCACCCTGATCGAAGAAGCCTCGCGCCTGGGCGGCGTGGTCTTTCGCGGCCCGCTGCGCGATGGCGTGCAACTGGATTACCTGGGACCGCGCTACTGCGACATGCTGGCCAAGCTGCACGGGGATTTCGGCGATCACGAACAGATGATCGAGGTGCGCCTCAACAGTCGGGTGATCGGCGCCGAGGGCTTCGACAGCCTGATGCTGCTGGATGCCGACGAGCAGGTGCAGCAGGTGACCTATGGGCAATTGTTGCTGGCGGCCGGCTGCCATGAGCGCAGCGTGCCGTTTCCCGGCTGGACGCTGCCGGGGGTCAAGTTGCTCGGTGGCCTGCAACTGCAGATCAAGAGCGGCGTGGTCAAGCCGCAAGGTCCGGTGGTGATCGCGGGCACCGGGCCCTTGTTGCCATTGGTGGCGTGCCAGTTGCACGCCTCGGGCGTGCGGGTGGCCGGGGTCTACGAGGCCAGTGCCCTGAGCAAGATCGCCAAGCAGAGCCTGGCCCTGCTGAACAAGCCCCAGCTGTTTCTCGACGGTCTGAGCATGCTGGCCTACCTCAAGCTCCACGGCATCCCCCTGCGCTATGGCTGGGGCGTGGTGGAAGCCCAGGGCCAGGATGCCTTGAGCGTGGTCACGGTCGCCCCTTATTCCGCCGACTGGCAGCCGGACATGGCTCAGGCCCAGCGCATTGCTGCCCAGACCCTGGCGGTGGGTTATGGCTTCATTCCCCGGACCCAACTGAGCCAGCAAATGGGCCTGGATCACGGCTTCAGCGACGACGGCTATCTGCGGGCTAGCGCCAACGCCTGGCAGCAGAGCAGCGAGCCGCACATCCACCTGGCCGGCGACATGGGCGGGATTCGGGGCGGTGAAGCAGCGATGCTTACCGGCCGCATCGCGGCGCTGTCGATCCTCATGCAGCGCGATGTACTGACCAACGAGGCGGCCTTGCAACGGCGCCAGGGCTACCAGCGCAAGCTGGCCTCGATCCTGCGCTTTCGCGGCGCGGTGGACCGCTATACCGCACGTGGCACCGGGCAGATAGACCTGCCCAAGGGCGACACCGTGATCTGCCGTTGTGAACACACCACCCGCAACGATATCGAGCGCGCCCTGTCCCAGGGCGTGCAGGACATGGCCAGTCTGAAGATGCGCACCCGGGTGAGCATGGGCGACTGCCAGGGACGGATGTGCGTCGGCTATTGCAGCGACCGCCTGCGCCAGGCCACCGGACGCAAGGATGTGGGCTGGATTCGCCCGCGCTTCCCGTTGGACCCGATTCCGTTTTCCGCCTTTGCCGCACCTGACCAGGAGGTCCCCGGACATGAGTAAGTATTACGACGTGGTGATCGCCGGTGGCGGCGTGATCGGGGCGTCCTGCGCCTATCAGCTGTCCAAGCGCAAAGACCTCAAAGTGGCGCTGATCGATGCCAAGCGTCCAGGCAATGCCAGCCGGGCCTCGGCCGGTGGCCTGTGGGCCATTGGCGAGTCGGTGGGCCTGGGTTGCGGGGTGATCTTCTTTCGCATGATGTCGGCCAACCGCAAGCGCGAGGCCCAGGGTTCGGCGGTGGTGGTGGACTCCAGCACTCCGCATATCCTGCCGCAGTCGTTCTTTGACTTCGCCCTGCAGTCCAACGAACTGTACCCGCGTCTGCACCGTGAACTGATCGGCTTGCACGGCATGGACTTCAAGTTCGAACAGACCGGGCTCAAGTTCGTCATCTATGACGACGAGGACCGCCTGTACGCCGAGCACATTGTCGGTTGCATCCCGCACCTGTCCGATCAGGTGCGCTGGCTCGACCAGGCGGCCCTGCGCGCCGCCGAGCCGAAGGTCAGCCACGAAGCCCAGGGCGCCCTGGAATTCCTCTGCGATCACCAGGTCAACCCCTTCCGCCTGACCGATGCCTACACCGAAGGCGCCCGGCAGAACGGCGTGGATGTGTACTTCAACACCAACGTCACCGGAGTTTTGCACCAGGGCAGTCGGGTCAGTGGGGTGCAGACCGCCGAAGCCGGGCTGTTCCATTGCTCGACCCTGATCAATGCCGCCGGTGCCTGGGCCGCCGAGCTGAGCCTGCAGGCCACTGGGGTGGAGATTCCGGTGAAGCCGGTGAAGGGCCAGATCCTCCTCACCGAACGCATGCCCAAGCTGCTCAATGGCTGCCTGACCACCAGCGACTGCTACATGGCGCAGAAGGACAACGGCGAGATCCTGATTGGCAGTACCACCGAGGACAAGGGTTTCGACGTCAGCACCACCTACCCGGAAATCAATGGCCTGGTACAGGGCGCGGTGCGCTGCATCCCTGAGCTGGCCCAGGTCAACCTCAAGCGCTGCTGGGCGGGCCTGCGCCCGGGCTCGCCGGATGAGCTGCCGATTCTTGGGCCGATGGACGGGGTCGAGGGTTACCTCAACGCTTGCGGACACTTCCGTACCGGCATCCTGACCTCGGCGATCACCGGTGTCCTGCTGGACAAACTGGTGAACGACGAAGCCCTGCCGCTGGACATCACTCCGTTCCTGGCCCGGCGCTTTGCCACGGCCACGGCCACGGCGAAAAAACTGCCCGAACCGGCCTGACAGATCCCCACGGGGAACTGCCGGACTGTCGTAGGAGCTGGCTTGCCAGCGAATACGGTCTCAAGAGCGCTGCACGGCTCACGGGCCTCTTCGCCGGCAAGCCGGCTCCTACGCAGATCTGTGGGGGCTGTCGTAGGAGCTGGCTTGCCAGCGAATGCGGTCTCAAGAACGCTGTACGGCTCACGGGCCTATTCGCCGGCAAGCCGGCTCCTACGGTGAGGGCGGTGTGGAGGTCAGGTGGCGGGGGTGGCGAGGAACACCGGCAGGTGTTCGGCGTATTCGGTATAGCTGCGTACCGCCGGGAATTGCTCGGGACCGAACTGGTCCGCCACCATCATCTGGCTGAAACTCCAGGCCACCGCCAGGCTGATTCCGGCCTGGCTCAGGGAGCCGTCCCGGGGCAAGGGGCGTTTCTGCAGTTCCTGTTCCAGCTCGGTATAAGCGGCCTGCAACTGGCCGCCCACCCGTTCCAGCCAGGGTCCATGCTGTTTCTCGGCCGGGCGCAGGTTTCTTTCGTAGACGATTTGCACCGACTTCTCACAGGCCGCCAGGGCCAGGCCAATCAGCCGCAACTCATGCAAACGTTCCGGCAGGGCCGAGGGCATCAGGCTCCTGTGCGGGCCGGCCAGGGTTTCCAGGTAGTCGAGGATCAGGCTCGAATCCATCAGCACTTCACCCCCGTCGCAGACCAGGGTCGGCGCCTTGACCACCGGGTTGATGGCCTTGAACTGCTCGAAGGTGCTGAACACCGAGACCGAGTGGTGTTCGAAGGGCAGGTCCAGGCATTTGAGGCTGATGGCGACGCGGCGTACGAAGGGCGAATCGAGCATTCCTATGAGTTTCATCACGTATTTCCTTGTCTTGAACGGCACAACGGATGGGAAAGGCGCGGCTAATGTAGCGGCATTGGTTTCGTGTTGAACAGGGCCACTTTGCTACTTGCGCACCAGTCACCGGTGCAGGCGCCATTCTGCCTCAGCCGGCTCCAGCGCCTAGCGCTTCCGAGGCCGCAGGTACCACCAGACCAGGCCCAGGGCGACGCTGAACAGGCCGGTCAGGGCTTGCAGCGATCCGGCCGGGCTGTCTGCCAACAAGCTGGCAAGCAGCCCGCAGCCGGCGGTCATGGCCATCTGGATAAAGAAGAACAGCCCCGAGGCGATGCCCGCCACCGCCGCATAGGGTTGCAGGATCGCCAACTGGCAGGCGGGAATCGCCAGGCCCACCGAGAGCATCAGCGGCAGCATCGGCAAGACGATTGCCCACAGGCTGTCGGGCCACAGGCTGCGGGAGATCAGCAGCAGGCCGGCGCCAGTCAGGTTCAGCAGGCAGGCCCCGGCAATCAGGCGGTCGGCGCGGTGGCGTACCCCCAGGCGCTGGAACAGTCGGGAGCCGAGCAGGTAGCCGGCCACGGTGGCGGCGAACACCAGGGCGTAAGTGCTGGAGGACAGCCCCAGTTGGCGCTGCAACAGTGCCGGCGATTGCAGGATAAAAGGGAAATAGGTGCAGTACAGGCAGCCGATGACCAGGGAGTAACGCATGAAGTAGGCCTCGCCCAGCAGGCGCAGGTACAGGCGCGGCAAGCGTTTGGCGGCCACGGGGGAGAGCTGCGGCGGGCGGGTTTCGGCAAGGCGCTTGTACATCAGCAGCCAGGCCGCTGCGGCCACCAGGCTCAGGCACAGAAACAAGCCGCGCCAGCCCAGCAGCTGGTCGATCAGGCTGCCCAGCGGCGGCGCCAGCATGGGCGACAGGGCAATGCCCATGGACAACAGCCCGAGCAGTCGCGGCTGCTCCTCGGGCGCGCAGCGGTCGCGGACCATGACCCGGCCGATCAGGGTGCCGCAGCAACCGCCCAACGCTTGCAGCAGACGGGCGACCATCAGCACCTCGACGCTGGCGGCGAGCATGCAGGCCAGGCTGGCCAGCAGGAACAGCGCCGTGCCCGCCAGCAGCACCGGGCGCCGTCCATAACGGTCGCACAACGGCCCGCCCAGCAGCATCGACAGGGCATAGCCGAGCATGTACAGGCTCAGGGTCAGTTGCAGCTGGGCGTCGCTGGCCATCAGCTCGTCGGCCATGGCCGGCAGCGCCGGCAGGTACAGGTCGATGCTGATCCTTGGCAGGCAGACCACCACCAGCAGCAACAAGGTCCAGAGCCAGGGGGCGAGGGTGGGTTCAACAGCAATGGAGCGGGTCGTGGAGGGGCTAACGGGTGGCATGGCAGGCTCGGGGCAAGGGGGCACGGCGCTGAAATTAAGGTGTTTATGGTTTAATGCCGAGCACCGTTTAGAGTGCTTTTGACTGGACCACTATGAGCCGTGGAAAACACCCCGTGCCCCTCGACCTGCCCCTGCCACAGCGCATGGATGAAGCCCTGGGCAAGCAGGACAGCGCCTACGGCGCGTTGCGCCAGGCAATCCTGGAAAAACGCCTGCCGGCCGGCTGCCGCTTGCCCTCGACCCGCACCCTGGCCCAGCGCTGGGGCATGTCCCGGGGCACCCTGGAAGTGGTCTTCGACCGCTTGCGCAGCGAAGGCTATGTGAGCCGGGCCAGCGGTTCCGGGACCCGGGTCTGCGCGGTGGTGCCGGACCTGTATCTGAGCGCCCCGGCACGGGTGGCACCCTGCGCCGCCAGTGACAACCAGCCCTCGTATCCGCCGCTCGGCGTGCGTGCCGGCCAGCCCTTCGTTGCCCGGCTGGCCGATCCGGCGCTGTTTCCCCTGCAACGCTGGACCCGCTCGCTGACCCGGGCGCTGGGCAGTGCCTCGGCGCAATCGCTATGCGATGCCGACCCCGCCGGCCTGCCGGCGCTGCGCCAGCAGATCGCCGAGTACCTGGGGCAGCACCGGGGCATCGCCTGCCATGCCGGGCAAGTGATGATCACCACTGGCATCCGCCACGGCCTCGACCTGCTGGCCCGCAGCCTGCTCAATACAGGGGACAAAGTCTGTATCGAAGACCCCGGCTACCTCTCGGCCCAGAGCCTGTTTGCCCTGGCCGGGGCCCGGTTGGTGCCGATCCCGGTGCAGGAAGAGGGTATCGACGTGACGCAACTGCAAGGCCACGGCGATGCACGCATGGTCTACGTGACCCCGGCCCATCAGGCGCCCCTGGGCATGACCATGCCGGTGTCCCGGCGCCTGGCGCTGCTGGAGTGGGCCCGGCACAGCGACACCTGGGTGGTGGAAGACGATTACGACAGCGAATTCAACTACCAGAGCGCGCCCCTGGCAGCCCTCAAGTCCCTGGACCCTGATGACCGGGTGATCTACTGCGGCAGTTTCAACAAGACCCTGTTCGCCGGTTTGCGCGTGGGTTTCATGCTGGTGCCCGAGGCGCTGCGTGCCCGGCTGCTGGCCACCTTGCAGAACACCGGGCGTTCGGTGGGGGTGATCGAACAGCTGGCCCTGGCCGACTACATCGCCAGTGGCGCCTTTCTGCGCAACCTGCGGGCGGCGCGCCAGGCCTATCAGGAGCGCCGCGACCTGCTGCTGGCGATCCTCGCCCGGGAGGCGGCGGGCTGCTACCGGGTCAGCGGCCAGCAAGCCGGGCTGCACCTGCTGCTGGAATTGCCGCCGGGCAGCGATGAGGCGGGGTTCCGTCAGCGAGCCGCGCAGCAAGGTCTGCTGCTGCAGGGGGTGATCGAGCACTGCCAGCAGGTGCGCCGGCCGGCGGCGGTGATCGTCGGCTACGCGGCCCTGAGCCTGGCGCAGATCCGTTTCAGCGGCGCGCGGCTGGCGGCCCTGCTGGTGGCCGAAGCGGGGCAAGAGCCAGAAACATGAACACCGACTGTCATCTGGCTGTCATCTCGCTCAGGCACCCTCGGCGCCCCGGCCTTCGGCCTTTGTGGATTACACGGACGTCATGATCATTGTCACCGCCGGTGCGGCCTATCTGGATATCGACGCCTACGCCGGTTGCATCGCCTACGCCGAGTGGCTCAACCTCAGCGGCCGCCCGGCTCGGGCCCTGAGCAGCGCCCCGCTCAACGAGAGCATCCCGGCCGACTTCCGCCAGCGCCTCAAGGGCCTGGACAGCCACGTCCCGGAGGGCGCCGATCAGTTCGTGCTGGTGGACATTTCCAATCACCTGCACCTGGACCCGCTGGTGGACCTCGCCCGGGTGGTGGAGGTCATCGACCATCACCCCGGGTTCGAGGCCTTCTGGGACGAGCGCCTGGGCAAATACGCGGATATCCGCCCGATCGGCGCCGCCTGCACCCAGGTCTATGAGCGCTGGCGCGATTCCGGGCTGCTGCCGAAGATCAGCCGCGACAGCGCGCAACTGCTGGCGGCGGGGATTCTCGACAATACCCTGAACTTCAGCGACCAGGGTTGTACTGCGGCGGACCGCCAGGCCTACGCGGCTCTGGCCGCGCTTGCCGACCTGGGCCCCGAGTGGCCTGAAGAGTATTTCAAGCAGTGCCAGCAGCAGATCGAAGCGCAACTGCCCGAGGCCCTGCTCAAGGACCTGAAGCTGCTCGAACCTTCCAGCAACCTGCCGCGGCGCTTTGCCCAACTGACCCTGTGGCAGGGCCAGGGCCTGCTGGCGCGCCAGCGCAGCCTGATCGAGCAGGTGCTGGGGCAGTGGGGCGATGACTGGCTGCTGAACCTGATCAGCCTCAGTGAGGGCAAAAGCTACCTGCTGACCGGCAGCCCGGGCAGTGCCCACAAGCTGGAGCGGCTGCTAGAGTGCAGCGCCCTGGACCGCGTGCATTGCCTGGCCCGGCCGATCCTGCGCAAGGAACTGCTGCGCAAGGGCCTGGCGCTCCAGGCCCCGTCCTGAATCCGGAGAACCCCATGGACCTTGAACAACGCTTGCAGCAGGTGCATGACGAGCAGAGCTTCCTCGACTTCGTCCAGGCGCTGATTGCCGACCGCCGCGAGGCGCAGCGCAGCACCGAGGCCGGCGCGGCCGACAGTTGGCACAACCATTCCATCGAAGACTTTCTCGACGGCGCCCACGCCTGGGCCGAGGCCACCGGCGTCGGTGCCACCCAGGGGCTGGTGGAGGCCTCGCCCTGGCAGCGTTTCGCGGTGTTCCTGTACTGCGGCAAGATCTACGAGTAGCACCGCTCGAGCGGGCTAGTCGTCGAAGCCGCCTTGCTCATGAATCTCGTCCACTTTCAATTCCAGGCGGTACGCCACGGCGATAAACAGCGCCTGGCACAGGCACAGGGTGGCGCTCAGTGAGCGGAAGGCGAAGGAGCTGCCTTCATTGACCAACAGCACGCTGTTGGCGCGCTTGGCCAGGGGCGACAGGGTGCTGTCGGTGATGATCAGGGTCTTGGCCTGGTTGTGCTGGGCAATGCGCAGGCAGTGCTGGGTCTCTTTGCCATAGGGGGTGAAGCTGATGGCGATCACCAAGTCGTTGGGGCGGATGCTGCGCATCTGCTCGCGGTAGCTGCCGCCCAGGCCCGACACCAGATGAATGCGCTTGTTGGTGTGCTGCAGGTTGTACACCAGGTAGTCGGCCACGGCGAAGGAACGGCGCACCCCGACCACGTAGATGTTGTCGGCATTGACTACCAGGTCCACGGCCTTGTCGAAAGCCACGTCGTCCAGTTCCAGGCCCAGGCGTTCGATGCCCGAGAGGGTGGCGTTCACGCATTCGCGAGCCAGGTCGCCACCGCTGGCTTTCTGCGACTTGTTGGCAATCATGCTGCGGATGCGCTGCTGGTAGTTCTGTACCGGCGTGGCCTTGTGGGTGTAGGCCTCGCGAAACAGCGCCTGCATTTCACTGAAGCCGCTGAAGCCGAAACGCTGGGAGAAGCGCACGATGGCCGAGGGATGCACTTCGCATTCCCGGGCGATGTCGCTGATGCGGTCGACCATGATCCGGTCGCTCTGCTGGCTCATGTAGCTGGCAATGCGCTTGAGCTGGCGTGGCAGGCTCTCGTATTCCTCGGTGATCAGTTGCAGCAGGCGTTCGGCATTGATCGGGGGGCTGACGAGGTCGCTCTCGGGCGTGCTCTCGGACAAGGCCGGCTGATCGGTGCGGGACATAGAAAATCCTTCTGGCTTGTGCTTATGGGAACGGCCTGTGGCTCCGTCCCCTGACAATAGGTGGGCAGTCGGCAGTCTACAGGCTAGGGGCCCATAAAATCTTCGGGCTGATGCCGGGCGGCGCCTTGCTGAAACGATGCACGACCTCTGGCTCAGGCTTGAAAAAGTTTAATGGAAAAAATATTCCACGTAAAAAACTTATAGAAAAAATATTGATTGGCGCCGAGAGACGTTTTAGTCTGCATCCACCAAGAGTGCTCGGCGCCCTCCAGCGGCGGCGAGCACAGGCTGATAAAAATAACAGGAGCCAGCATGGGCCAGACTCGTTTTGCCAGTGGGCGTCAATTGGATCTGATTTGCCTCGGACGCCTGGGCGTCGATCTCTATGCACAGCAGGTTGGTGCGCGGCTGGAGGACGTCAGCAGCTTTGCCAAGTACCTCGGCGGCTCGTCGGCGAACATTGCCTTCGGCACCGCGCGCCTGGGCCTCAAGTCGGCGATGTTGAGCCGGGTTGGCGACGATCACATGGGGCGCTTCCTGGTGGAGTCCCTGGTGCGTGAAGGCTGTGACGTCAGCGCCATCAAGGTCGACCCGCAGCGCCTCACCGCCATGGTCCTGCTGGGCCTCAAGGACCGCGAAACCTTCCCCCTGGTGTTCTACCGCGAGAACTGCGCGGACATGGCGCTGCGCGCCGAAGACATCAACGAAGCCTTTATTGCCTCCAGCAAGGCCTTGTTGATCACCGGCACCCATTTCTCCACCGATGGCGTCTATCAGGCCAGTCTCCAGGCCCTTGACTATGCGCAAAAACACGGGGTCAAGCGGGTCCTGGACATCGACTACCGGCCGGTGCTCTGGGGCCTGGCGGGCAAGGCTGACGGTGAGACCCGGTTTGTCGCCGATCACCAGGTCAGCCAGCATGTGCAGAGCATCCTGGCGCGCTTCGACCTGATCGTCGGCACCGAAGAAGAATTCCTGATTGCCGGCGGCAGCGAAGACCTGCTGACGGCTCTGCGTACCGTGCGTTCCCTGAGCCGCGCAACCCTGGTGGTCAAGCTCGGCCCGCAAGGGTGCACGGTGATCCACGGCGAGATTCCGCAGCGCCTGGAAGACGGGGCGATCTACCCCGGTGTGCGGGTGGAGGTGCTCAACGTGCTGGGCGCCGGCGATGCCTTTATGTCCGGCTTCCTCAGTGGCTGGCTGGAAGACGCCAGCGATGAGCGCTGCTGCCAGTTGGCCAACGCCTGCGGCGGTCTGGTGGTGTCGCGCCATGCCTGTGCTCCGGCGATGCCGACCCGTGCCGAACTGGATTATCTGTTCAGCAGCCCGGTGCCCATTACCCGTCCCGACCAGGATCCGATCCTGCAACGCCTGCACCGGGTCAGCGTGCCGCGCAAAGCCTGGAAGCAACTGTTCGTCTTTGCCTTCGACCATCGCGGGCAACTGGTGGAACTGGCGCAACAGGGGGGGCAGGACCCGGCGCGTATCAGCGCCCTCAAGCAGCTGTTTATCCAGGCGGTGGAGCGGGTCGAGCACCAGCTGGGCGAGCAGGGCGTGGAGGCCGATGTCGGTCTGCTGGCCGACCAGCGCTTTGGCCAGGACGCACTGAATGCCGCCACCGGTCGCGGCTGGTGGGTGGCGCGGCCAGTGGAGGTCCAGGGCTCGCGGCCACTGGCCTTCGAACATGGGCGCTCGGTGGGCAGCAACCTGATTGCCTGGCCCCAGGAACAGATCATCAAGTGCCTGGTGCAATATCACCCGGACGACGAACCCTTGCTGCGCCTGGAACAGGAGGCGCAGATCATGGGCCTGTACCAGGCATCCCAGGTCAGCGGCCATGAACTGCTGCTGGAAATCATCCCGCCCAAGGACCTGCCCGGCGCGCATCCCGAGGTGCTCTACCGCAGCCTCAAGCGCCTGTACAACCTGGGCATTTATCCGGCGTGGTGGAAGATCGAGGCACAGTCGGCCGAGGAGTGGAAAAAGCTCGACGAGCTGATCCAGGAGCGCGACCCGTATTGCCGTGGCGTGGTGCTGTTGGGCCTGAATGCGTCGGCCGAGTGCCTGGCCGAGGGCTTCCGGCAAGCGAGCCATAGCCAGACCTGCCGTGGTTTTGCCGTGGGCCGGACGATTTTCCAGGAGCCGAGCCGTGGGTGGCTGGCGGGGGAGATCGACGACGAAACCCTGATCCGGCAAGTCCAGGGCACCTTCGAACAACTGATCAACGCCTGGCGCAGCGCTCGCCCCCTGTAGGAGCCGGCTGGCCGGCGAAGAGGGTCTTGAGCCTGGTGCCAGGCTCGCCGGCGCCCTCGCTGGCAAGCCAGCTCCTACAAGTACAAGGCCGTTCTCCACGCTTTCATGAATAACAACAAAAGGTGCAGCCATGCCCGCCATCCGAATTGGCATCAACCCGATCTCCTGGAGCAACGACGACCTGCCGGCCCTGGGCGGTGAAACGCCCCTGAGCACCGCCCTGAGCGAAGGTAAGGACATCGGCTACGAAGGCTTTGAACTCAACGGCAAGTTCCCCAAGGACGCCAAAGGCGTGGGCGATGTGTTGCGCCCTTATGACCTGGCACTGGTCTCGGGCTGGTACTCCAGCCGCCTGGCCCGGCGCTCGGTGGCGGAGGAAATCGACGCCATTGCCAGCCACGTCGAACTGCTGAAACGCAACGGCGCCTCGGTGCTGGTTTACGGCGAAGTGGCCGACTCGATCCAGGGCTCACCGGTGCGCTTGATCGAGCGCCCGCGCTTCCACAGTGAACAGGCCTGGCAGGATTACGCCGACAAACTCACGGAGTTGGCGCGCTTCACCCTGTCCCAGGGCGTGCGCCTGGCGTATCACCACCATATGGGCGCCTACGTCGAGTCCCCGGCGGACATCGACAAGCTGATGAGCCTGACCGGCGAGGAAGTCGGCCTGTTGTTCGATTCGGGCCATTGCTACATGGGCGGCGGCGAACCCCTGGAGGTGCTGCGCAAGCATATCCAGCGCGTCTGCCACGTGCACTTCAAGGATGTGCGCAAGCCGGTGGTGCAACTGGCGCGCAACAACCTGTGGAGCTTCCCGGATTGCATCGTCAACGGCACCTTCACCGTGCCCGGCGATGGCGACATCGACTTTGCCGCCTTGCTCGATGTGCTGCTGGCCGCCGACTACCACGGCTGGCTGGTGGTGGAAGCCGAGCAGGACCCGGCCGTGGCGCCGAGCTACGTCTACGCAAAAAAAGGTTACGACACCCTGCGGGCCCTGCTGGACGCCGGCCTGCAACGCAGGAGGACTGCCCAATGAGCCTGCTGGTTAAAAGCGCCGCCAAGGGCCGGACCATGGTCCAGCTGCAAGAGGGCGCCCTGGAGTATGTGGGGTTCAGTGCCTACCGCCTGAGCCTGGGGGAAAGCCTGCCGGTCAGCGCCGGCGACAAGGAGTTGTGCCTGGTGCTGCTCAGCGGCCGCATCGACGTACAGGGCGAAGCCCCCCAGGGCGCCTTCCAGTGGGACAACCTGGGCGACCGGCAATCGGTGTTCGAAGACAAATCGCCCTTTGCCGCCTACCTGCCGCCGGGCAGCCAGGCCCAGGTCACCGCCTTGAGCGACGTGCAGATCGCCGTGTGTGCCGCCCCGGGTGATGCCGCCGCTGGCCTCGGCCCACGGCTGATCCGCCCGGAGCAGTGCAAGCGCAGCGTGCGCGGCAAGGGCGCCAATACCCGCTATGTCTGCGACATCCTGCCCGACAGCGAGCCGGCCCATTCCCTGCTGGTGGTGGAGGTGCGCACGCCGTCCGGGCATTCCTCCAGCTACCCGCCGCACAAGCACGACACCGATGACTTGCCGCACCAGAGCTTTCTGGAAGAGACCTATTACCACCAGGTCAACCCGCCCCAGGGCTTTGTCTTCCAGCGGGTCTACACCGACGACCGCAGCCTCGACCAGGCCATGGCCGTGGAAAACAGCGACCTGGTGGTGGTGCCCAAGGGCTATCACCCGGTCAGCGTGCCTTACGGCTACGAGTCTTATTACCTGAACGTCATGGCCGGGCCGAAGCGGGTCTGGCAGTTCCATAACGACCCGCAGCACAGCTGGCTGCTGGATCTCTGAAACCCCGAACTCAGACGGCAACCCTTTACGGAGAACAAGAACAATGAGCGATACCCCGGTAATAGGTCATTACATCGGCGGCCAGGTGCAGGATGCCGGTGAGCGTTTCAGTCAGGTGTTCAACCCGGCCACGGGTGTGGTCCAGGCCCGCGTCGCCCTGGCCAGCCAGAAGACCGTGGACGAGGCCGTGGCCTCGGCGCTGAAGGCCTTCCCGGCCTGGTCCGAACAGTCCTCCCTGCGCCGCGCGCGGGTGATGTTCAAGTTCAAGGAACTGCTGGACCAGCACCACAAGGAACTGGCGCAGATCATCACCCGTGAGCACGGCAAGGTGCTGTCCGACGCCATGGGCGAGGTGACCCGTGGCATCGAGATCGTCGAGTACGCCTGTGGCGCGCCGAACCTTTTGAAAACCGATTTCAGCGACAACATCGGTGGCGGCATCGATAACTGGAACCTGCGCCAGCCCCTGGGCGTGTGTGCCGGGGTCACACCGTTCAACTTCCCGGTGATGGTGCCGCTGTGGATGATCCCCATTGCCCTGATTACCGGCAACTGCTTCATCCTCAAGCCGTCCGAGCGCGACCCGTCCGCCAGCCTGCTGATGGCGCGCCTGCTGACGGAAGCCGGGTTGCCCGAAGGGGTGTTCAACGTGGTCCAGGGCGACAAGAGCGCCGTGGACGGCTTGCTCCAGCACCCGGACATCGAGGCGATTTCCTTTGTCGGTTCGACGCCGATTGCCGAGTACATCCACCAGCAGGCCAGCGCCCGAGGCAAGCGTGTGCAGGCCCTGGGTGGGGCCAAGAACCATATGATCGTGATGCCCGACGCCGACCTGGACCAGGCCGCCGACGCACTGATCGGTGCGGCCTACGGCTCGGCCGGCGAGCGCTGCATGGCGATCTCCATCGCCGTGGCGGTGGGTGACGTGGCCGACGAATTGATCGCCAAGCTGCTGCCGCGCATCGATCAACTCAAGGTTGGCAACGGCTTGCAGGGCGACAGCGACATGGGGCCGCTGGTGACCGCCGAGCACAAGGCCCGGGTTGAAGGTTTTATCGACCAGGGCGTGGCCCAGGGTGCGCAGCTGCTGGTGGACGGTCGCGGCTTCAAGGTGCCGGGGGCGGAGCAGGGTTTTTTTGTCGGCGCCACCCTGTTCGATCACGTCACCACCCAGATGAGCATCTACCAGCAGGAAATCTTCGGGCCGGTGCTGGGCATTGTGCGGGTGCCCGACTTTGCCAGCGCAGTGGAGCTGATCAACGCCCATGAATTCGGCAATGGCGTGTCCTGCTTCACCCGCGACGGCGGCGTGGCCCGGGCCTTTGCCCGCACCATCAAGGTGGGCATGGTCGGCATCAACGTACCGATCCCGGTGCCCATGGCCTGGCACTCCTTCGGCGGCTGGAAGCGTTCGCTGTTCGGCGACCACCATGCCTACGGCGAGGAAGGCGTGCGCTTCTACAGCCGCTACAAGAGCGTGATGCAGCGCTGGCCCGACAGCATCGCCAAGGGCCCGGAATTCAGCATGCCGACGGCCAAGTAACTTTCTCGACGCGATGGATTTTGGAGAACAGCCAGCATGAGCCAGCCCCTGCGTTTCGCCCTGAATCGTATGGTTGCACCGCGTTTGTCACTGCCGGAGTTTATTGACCTGGCGGTGACGCTGAAGGCCGATGCCATTGAGATCCGCAACGACCTTGCGGGCGTGGAAATCGAGGACGGCACGCCGCCGGAACGGGTCCGTGAATTGTGCGCGGCCCAGGGTATCAAGGTGTTGTCGATCAACGCCCTGTACCCCTTCGACGTGTGGAACGACGAGCGTCGCCAGCAGACCTTGAAACTCGCCGCCTATGCCCGTGCCTGTGGGGCCGAGGGGCTGGTGATGTGCCCGCTCAATGAGCGGGCCGACCCGCGCACTGAGGCCCAGCGCATCAGCGGTTTGCGCAGCGCTTTGAGCGAGCTGGCGCCGATCCTGCGGGATCACGGCCTGCTGGGGTTTATCGAGCCCCTGGGCTTCGAAGAATGCTCGCTGCGCCGCAAGCGTACGGCGGTGGATGCGATCCGGGCCATCGGCGGCCTGGACGTGTTCCGTCTGGTGCACGACACCTTCCATCACCACTTGGCCAGCGAGCATGAGTTCTTCCCCGAGCTGACCGGGCTGGTGCACATCTCCGGTGTCGAGGACCGCCAAGCGCCGCTCAACAGCATTCGCGACGGCCATCGGGTGCTGGTGGGCGAGGCGGACATCCTCGGCAATGCAGCGCAGATCGACACGTTGCTGAGCAGTGGCTACAGCGGCTACCTGTCGTTCGAACCCTTTGCCGAGAGTGTGCACGGGCTGGCGGATATCCAGCAGGCGATTGGCGCGAGCATTGCCCACCTGCAGCAATCCCTGACTTGACGCCGCCAGCGTGCAGGAGCCGGCTTGCCGGCGAAGGGGCCCTTGCAGAGGGCGCAAACATTGAGCGTGCTTTCGCTGGCAAGCCAGCTCCTACGGGAGTGTTGGCGACACATCAAAATTAAGGTGCAAACCATGAGTACGACACGCTTGACCATGGCCCAGGCCCTGGTGAAATTCCTCGATAACCAATACGTCGAGGTGGATGGGGTCCAGAGCAAGTTCATCGCCGGGGTCTTCACCATTTTCGGCCACGGCAACGTGCTCGGCCTGGGCCAGGCCCTGGAACAGGACAGTGGCGACCTGGTGGTGCACCAGGGCCGCAACGAGCAGGGCATGGCCCACGCCGCCATCGGTTTCGCCAAGCAGCACCTGCGGCGCAAGATCTACGCCTGCAGCTCTTCGGTGGGCCCCGGCGCGGCCAATATGCTGACCGCGGCGGCCACCGCCACCGCCAACCGGATTCCCTTGCTGTTGCTGCCTGGGGACGTTTACGCCAGCCGCCAGCCGGACCCGGTGCTGCAACAGATCGAACAGTTCCATGACCTGAGCATCAGCACCAACGATGCCTTCAAGGCGGTGAGCAAATATTGGGACCGCATCAACCGCCCCGAGCAACTGATGAGCGCGGCGATCCACGCCATGCGCGTGCTCACCGACCCGGCGGAAACCGGCGCCGTGACCCTGGCCTTGCCCCAGGATGTGCAGGGCGAAGCCTACGATTACCCGGACTACTTCCTCGCCAGGCGCGTGCATCGCATCGACCGCCGCCCGGCCACCGAGGCCATGCTCGGCGATGCCCTGGCGCTGCTCAAGGGCAAGCGCAAACCGCTGATTATCTGTGGCGGCGGGGTCAAGTATTCCGGGGCCAACCGGGCGTTGCAGGCCTTTGCCGAACGCTTCGGCATCCCCTTTGCCGAAACCCAGGCGGGCAAGAGCGCGGTGGTCTCCGAGCACCCGTTGAACGTCGGCGGGATCGGCGAGACCGGCTGCCTGGCGGCCAACCTGCTGGCCAAGGACGCCGACCTGATCATTGGCATCGGCACTCGCTACAGCGACTTCACCACGTCCTCGAAATGGCTGTTCCAGCACCCCGAGGTGGAGTTCCTCAACCTCAATATCAGCCCCTGCGACGGCCTCAAGCTGGATGGCGTGCAGTTGCTGGCCGATGCCAAGGTCGGCTTGCAGGCCCTGAACGAAGCCCTCGGCCGCAGCGGCTACCAGGCGGCTTGGGGCGGGCAGATCACTGACGCCAAGGCCCAGTTGGACGCCGAGGTGGACCGGGTCTATCAAGTGCAATACCAGGACCAGGGTTTTGTCCCGGAGATCAACGACCACATGGACCCGGCGGTGCTGCGGGAATTCATCGAGCTGACCGGCTCCTGCCTGACCCAGAGCCGGGTGCTCGGGGTGCTCAACCAGGCCTTGCCCGAGGACGGCATTATCGTCGCCGCCGCCGGCAGCCTGCCCGGCGACCTGCAGCGCAGCTGGCGCAGCAAGGGGGTCAACACCTACCACGTGGAATACGGCTATTCGTGCATGGGTTACGAGGTCAACGCGGCCCTGGGGGTCAAGCTCGCCGAGCCGGATCGCGAGGTGTACGCCCTGGTGGGCGACGGTTCCTACCTGATGCTGCATTCGGAGCTGGTCACCTCGATCCAGGAGCGGCGCAAGATCAACGTGGTGCTGCTGGACAACATGACCTTCGGCTGCATCAACAACCTGCAGATGGGCCACGGCATGGACAGCTTCGGCACCGAGTTCCGCTACCGCAACCCTTCGAGCGGCAAGCTCGACGGCGGCTTTGTGCCGGTGGACTTCGCCATGAGCGCCGCGGCCTACGGCTGTAAGACGTACAAGGTCAGCACTGAGGAACAACTGCTGGCGGCCCTGGCCGATGCCCGCACCCAGACGGTCTCGACCCTGATCGACATCAAGGTCCTGCCCAAGACCATGATCCACAGCTACCTGTCCTGGTGGCGGGTGGGCGTGGCCCAGGTGTCCACCAGCGAACGCACCGATGCGGCGGCCAAGATCCTTAATCAACGCCTGGCCCAGGCCCGGCAGTACTGATTGCTCTGCAACGCACAACAACAGGAGTATCTGCATGTCTTTGAAACTTGGTGTTATCGGTACCGGCGCCATCGGCCAGGATCACATCCGTCGTTGCAGCCAGACCCTGCTGGGCAGCCAGGTGGTGGCGGTCACCGACATCAACCTGGCGTCGGCGGCCAAGGTGGTCAGCGACCTCAAGCTCACGGCCGAGGTCTACCCGGACGGCCACGCGCTGATCAAGGCGGCGGACGTCGAGGCGGTGCTGGTCACCTCCTGGGGCCCGAGCCACGAGGAGTTCGTGCTGGCGGCGATTGCTGCGGGCAAGCCGGTGTTCTGTGAAAAACCCCTGGCGGTGACCGCCGCCGGCTGCCGCCGCATCGTCGACGCCGAAGTGGCCCACGGCAAGCGCCTGGTGCAGGTGGGTTTCATGCGCCCCTACGATTCGGGTTACCAGGCCTTGAAGGCGGTGATCGACAGCGGGCAGATCGGCGAGCCGCTGATGCTGCACTGTGCCCACCGCAACCCGCGGGTGGGTGAGAACTACAAGACCGACATGGCCATCACCGACACCCTGATCCACGAACTGGACCTGCTGCGCTGGTTGCTGGCTGACGACTACGTGTCGGTGCAAGTGGTGTTCCCGCGTAAGACCAGCAAGGCCCACGCTCACTTGCGGGACCCGCAGATCGTGCTGCTGGAAACCGCCCGTGGCACGCGCATTGACGTCGAGGTGTTCGTCAACTGCCAGTACGGCTACGACATCCAGTGCGAAGTGGTGGGAGAGAGCGGTATCGCCAAGCTGCCGGAGCCGTCCCAGGTGCAATTGCGCAGCGAAGCCAAGCTGTCCAACGCCATCCTGATGGATTGGAAGGACCGCTTTATCGCCGCCTATGACGTGGAATTGCAGGCCTTTATCGACGGTGTGCGCGCCGGCCAGGTGGGCGGACCGTCAGCCCGGGACGGCTTTGCCGCCGCCGTGGCGGCCGATGCCTGCATCGAAGCGCAGGGCAGCGGGCAGATCGTCAAGGTCGAGCTGCCAGAGCGCCCGCGCTTCTACGGCTAACCCCACCCTGTAGGAGCCGGCTTGCCGGCGAAAGGGCCTGTGGATGCTGTGCATGTCTTGAGGACGCTTTCGCTGGCAAGCCAGCTCCTACGAGGGCTGGCGTGAGGGAGGCGATGCTGGGGAATGAATGGATGGAGGGTGTATGCGTATAGGTCTGGTGGGTTACGGCCATGGCGGTCGTCATTTTCATGCGCCGCTGATTGCCAGTCTGGCCGGTGCGCGTTTTGTCGGGGTGGTGACCCGCTCCGCAGAGCGCCGGCGCTTGCTGGCCGATGATCATCCGGGGGTTGCGGCGTTCGACAGCATGGGCCAGTTGGCGGAGGCCGGGGTCGATGCCTTGGTGATTTCCACGCCCCTGGATGGGCGCCCGGCCTTGGTGCTGGAGGCCATTGAACGGGGCATCGCGGTGGTCAGCGACAAACCCTTCGCCGCCGATGCAGCCGAGGCCGAAGGGATGATCCAGGCCGCCGCCGCGCGCCAGGTGCCGCTCAGCGTCTATATGAACCGGCGTTGGGATTCGGACTTTTTGACCTTGCGCAAACTCCTCGACAGCGGCGCGCTGGGCCGGATCACCCGCTACGAGTCGCGGGTCGAGCGTTATGCCCCGCAAGCCGTGGGCAATGCCAGTGGCGGTGGGTTCCTGCGGGACCTGGGCAGCCATCTGGTGGACCAGGCCCTCCAGTTATTCGGGCCGGTGGTCCGGGTCTATGCCGAGCTGCAGTACACCCCTGAAGAAGCCGTGGTCGACCACGGCTTTTTTGTTTCCCTGACCCACGTCAGCGGCGTGGTTGCACATTTATGGGGCAGTTGCCTGCAGAACAGCCAGGGGCCGCGGTTTCGGGTCAGTGGCAGCACCGGTTGTTACACGGTTGACGGCCTCGACGGCCAGGAGCAGGCGTTGGTGGCGGGTCGCTCGCCGAAAACCGAGGGCGAACGCTGGGGCGTGGAGGAGCATCGGCGCTGGGGCTGGTTCGAACAAGGGGATGAGCGCGAGCGCGTAACCTCGGAGCGAGGTGCCTGGCAGCAGTTCTATCAGCAGCTGCAACAGGCCCTGGAAGGCCAGGGCGCACTGCCTGTCACGGCCGCCGACGCCCTGGCCACCACCCAGGTGCTAGACGCCGCGCGCTTGAGTGCGCAGCAGTCTCGGGTGGTATCGATGACGACGTTTTCCGAGGGAAAAACAGATTTAGAATAAAATTCTAAAATGAGTTGATATAGAAATTATTTTCCAATAAAGTCATTTCCAGGTTGCCGACTAGCTAGGTTCCGAACCCCTCAAGCACGCCTTGAGACCGGTGCGGGCCGACCAACAAAAACAAACAGGTACCGTCGATGAAAACCTTCAAATCTGTTGTACAGGCTGTACGTTCATTGTTTCGCCATCCTCACGCGCCGGCCGCCGTCCTGCCTCGGGCCAGCCGTTCTGCCGTCCTCCTGACTTGCCTCGGCTTTCTGTGCGAAGAGCGCAACGGTTCACTGGTGTGCTGCGTACCCGGTGCCCCGATCGTGCATCTGCCGCTCTGAGTTTTTCTGCGCTTTATCCATAAAACCTACAAGAATGTGGAGAAAGACCTGTTATGAACACCAAGATCCGTTTTGCCTCTCTTGCGCTGTCGATGCTGCTGGCCAGTGGCGCCGCGCTCGCCGACATCAAGATCGGCGTGAGCATGTCGCAGTTCGATGACACCTGGCTGACCTATCTGCGCGAGTCGATGGATCAGAAAGCCAAGTCCCTGCCCGATGGCGTCAAGCTGCAGTTCGAAGACGCCCGCAGCGATGTGGTCAAGCAATTGAGCCAGGTCGAGAACTTCATCAGCCAGAAAGTCGACGCGATCGTGGTCAATCCGGTGGACACCGCCGCCACCAAGAAAATTACCGAGGCTGCGGTGAAGGCCGGTATTCCCCTGGTGTACGTCAACCGCCGCCCGGATGACCTGAACCTGCCCAAGGGCGTGGTCACCGTGGCCTCCAATGACCTGGAAGCCGGGAAAATGCAGATGCAGTACCTGGCCGACAAGATGGGCGGCAAGGGTGACATCGTGATCCTGCTGGGCGACCTGGCGAACAACTCCACCACCAACCGCACCAAGGGGGTCAAGGAGGTGCTGGCCCAGTACCCGGGGATCAAGGTCGACCAGGAACAGACCGGGGTCTGGCTGCGGGACAAGGGCATGACCCTGGTCAACGACTGGCTGACCCAGGGCCGCAAGTTCGACGCAGTGGTGTCCAACAACGATGAAATGGCCATTGGTGCCGCCATGGCGCTGAAGCAGGCCGGGGTCGAGAAGGGCAGTGTGCTGATCGCCGGTGTCGACGGCACCCCGGATGGCTTGCGCGCGGTGAAGAAGGGCGAGTTGGCGCTCTCGGTGTTCCAGGATGCCAAGGGCCAGGCGGACGGTTCCATCGATACCGCGGTGAAGATGATCAAGCATGAGCCGGTGGAGCCGGCGGTGTGGGTTCCGTATCGGCTGATCACCCCGGACAACGTCGACCAGTTCAAGTAACGGCTCAGCTTCCAGAGCAGTTCCAGAAGAACCTGTTCTCGATCTAGCGAGCGCCGCTCAGGCAAGCCATGTTTAACGCCGCATGAGCTAAGCGCAGCAGATCGTGAACAGGCGCTAACAATAATAAGTGGCAAGGTGGCCTCGGGCAGCCTTGCCAATGGAGTACCTGATCATGTTCTCTCGCGCGACTGCCTCGAGCACCCCGCTGGCGGGTATCCAGCCTGCCGCCCCATCGATTGAAGAGCCCTATCTGCTGGAAGTCATCAACGTCAGCAAGGGCTTTCCCGGTGTGGTCGCCTTGGCCGATGTGCAACTGCGGGTACGCCCGGGAACGGTGCTGGCGCTGATGGGCGAGAACGGCGCCGGCAAGTCGACCCTGATGAAAATCATCGCCGGCATCTACCAGCCGGACGCCGGCGAGCTGCGCCTCAAGGGCCGGCCGGTGGTGTTCGAAACGCCCCTGCAGGCCCTGCAATCGGGCATCGCCATGATCCATCAGGAACTCAACCTGATGCCGCACATGAGCATTGCCGAGAACATCTGGATCGGCCGTGAGCAACTCAATGGCCTGCGCATGATCGATCACCGCGCTATGCACCGCTGCACCGCGCAGTTGCTGGAACGCCTGCGCATCAACCTCGATCCCGAGGAGCAGGTGGGCAACCTGAGCATCGCCGAGCGGCAGATGGTGGAGATCGCCAAGGCGGTGTCCTACGACTCCGACGTACTGATCATGGACGAACCGACCTCGGCCATTACCGACAAGGAGGTGGCGCACCTGTTCTCGATCATTGCCGACCTCAAGGCCCAGGGTAAGGGCATCATCTATATCACCCACAAAATGAACGAAGTGTTCGCCATCGCCGATGAAGTGGCGGTGTTCCGCGACGGTGCCTACATCGGCCTGCAACGGGCCGACAGCCTGGACGGCGACAGCCTGATCTCGATGATGGTGGGGCGTGAGCTGAGCCAGCTGTTTCCCCAGCGCGAGAACCCGGTCGGCGACCTGCTGCTCAGGGTCCGCGACCTGCGCCTGGACGGGGTTTTCGACAGAGTGTCGTTCGACCTGCATGCCGGGGAGATCCTCGGCATCGCCGGGCTGATGGGCTCGGGGCGGACCAATGTCGCCGAAGCCCTGTTCGGCATCACCCCCAGCGACGGTGGCGAGATGGTCCTCGACGGCCAGCCCCTGCGCATCAGCGACCCGCATCAGGCGATCGAGAAGGGCTTTGCCCTGCTGACCGAGGATCGCAAGCTCAGCGGGCTGTTTCCGTGTCTGTCGGTCCTGGAAAACATGGAAGTGGCGGTGCTGCCGCATTACGCCGGCGGCGGTTTTGTCCAGCAGAAGGCTTTGCGTGCCCTGTGCGAGGACATGTGCAAGAAGCTGCGGGTCAAGACTCCGTCCCTGGAGCAATGCATCGATACCTTGTCCGGGGGCAATCAGCAGAAGGCCCTGTTGGCGCGCTGGCTGATGACCAATCCGCGAATCCTGATTCTCGATGAGCCGACCCGGGGCATCGACGTCGGTGCCAAGGCCGAGATCTACCGCTTGATCTCCTTCCTCGCCAGCGAAGGCATGGCGGTGATCATGATTTCCTCGGAGCTGCCCGAGGTGCTGGGCATGAGCGACCGGGTCATGGTCATGCACGAAGGTGAGCTGATGGGCACCCTCGACCGCAGCGAGGCGACCCAGGAACGGGTGATGCAATTGGCATCAGGGATGTCGCTGGTGCACTGATTTTTCAATCGATGGCGGCCGGCGGCGCGTTGATTCGCCGCGGCCAGGCACTAACTAAGGTGAGTGGTTATGAACGTGATGTCTGAAAACAAACCGGCCGCGGCGCCCGCTAGAACGCGCCGGCGCTTTCCCACTGAACTGAGTATTTTTCTGGTCCTGATCGGCATCGGTCTGGTCTTCGAACTGTTCGGCTGGATCGTGCGTGACCAGAGCTTCCTGATGAACTCCCAACGCCTGGTGCTGATGATCCTGCAGGTGTCGATCATCGGCCTGCTGGCCATTGGCGTGACCCAGGTGATCATCACCACGGGCATTGACCTGTCCTCGGGCTCGGTGCTGGCACTGTCGGCGATGATTGCCGCCAGCCTGGCCCAGACCTCGGACTTTTCCCGGGCGGTGTTTCCGTCCCTGACCGATTTGCCGGTGTGGATACCGGTGGTGGCCGGGCTGGGGGTCGGCCTGCTGGCCGGGGCGATCAACGGCAGCATCATCGCCATTACTGGCATTCCGCCCTTTATCGCCACCCTGGGCATGATGGTTTCGGCCCGCGGTCTGGCCCGCTACTACACCGAAGGCCAGCCGGTGAGCATGCTCTCGGATTCCTACATCGCCATCGGTCACGGGGCGATGCCGGTGATCATCTTCCTGGTGGTGGCGGTGATCTTCCACATCGCCCTGCGCTACACCAAGTACGGCAAATACACTTACGCCATCGGCGGCAACATGCAGGCGGCGCGTACCTCGGGGATCAACGTCAAGCGCCATCTGGTGATCGTCTACAGCATCGCCGGACTGCTGGCGGGGCTGGCCGGGGTGGTGGCCTCGGCGCGGGCCGCCACCGGACAGGCGGGGATGGGCATGTCCTATGAACTGGATGCGATTGCCGCAGCCGTGATCGGTGGCACCAGTCTGGCCGGTGGCGTGGGGCGCATCACCGGCACGGTGATCGGTGCGCTGATTCTTGGTGTCATGGCCAGCGGCTTCACCTTTGTCGGGGTGGATGCCTACATCCAGGACATCATCAAGGGCCTGATCATTGTGGTGGCGGTGGTCATCGACCAGTACCGCAACAAGCGCAAGCTCAAACGCTGATGCGCCTGGCTGTTGCAGGCGCTGGCTTGTCGGCGCAGGGGTCCACAAGATGGTTATTCGCCGGCAAACCGGCTTCTACGGGGGGTGAGAAATGGGGGTAAAAGGCTCGAATCCGCCGTCCGGTACTGCCGTTTGTCTTCTAACAGACCTGCTCGTATGGAATTTTTTGTTATAAAAGCACTCTGACAAGCGCCACCAAAGCCCGCAATTGCGGGCTTTGTGCGGTTTGTCGGACAGATTCGCTGTCATTTCAGTTGCTGCGCCCTCAAACCGGCCTTAGACTGCCGCCCCTCGTAAATTGAGTGCCGGGTGGCGCTTGGAACGTATGGCGCCTTTCTGATGACCTGACGGGTCAACCGGAAACAGTTTGAATTCGCCTTAATGCACGTATTTTTTATAGAGAAATCAATGACCAAGGATAAGTTGCTGGCCATGCCGGCGGATGACTACATGAATGCCGAGCAGCACGCTTTTTTCAGCGACCTGTTGCAAGCCATGAAGGTGGAAACCCACGAGCGCATCGAGCAGAACCGGATCGCCATTGAAAGCCTGGACACCCCGGCTGACCCGGCCGACGCCGCTTCCGTCGAAGAAGAGCGCACCTGGTTGGTCAACGCCATTGATCGCGACCAGCGCATGCTGCCGCAACTGGAGCAGGCCCTGGGCCGGATCAGTGACGACAGCTTCGGCTGGTGCGACGACAGCGGCGAGCCGATCGGCCTCAAGCGCCTGCTGATCAGCCCGACCACCAAGTACTGCATCGAAGCCCAAGAGCGCCACGAGCAGATCGACAAGCATCAGCGTCAAGCCTGATCGCCAGCCCCCGCCACAGCGGGGGCTTTGTTTTTCCGGGTACGGCTCCATACCCGCTCATTCCCTTGATCTACTGCAAACCCCCGACTAAGGGACCATGGATAATGGCCTTCTAGTGGCGTCTAATGCCGAAAATAATTAGAACGATGTGGGGTGCTAAACATGTCAAGAGATGGATCTCTAGCGGTGCCGCTCGCGCAACCGCTGGCAACAACACCCGCCGCTGCCCGTTGGTGGGCGCCGACTTTGCAGAGCGCGGCCTTGATGGGCTTGCTGGGCGGCCAGGCACTGGGTGACTGGCCGCTGTACCTGTGCCTGCCCGTGGCGGTGCTGGTGGTCTGGCTGCCCCGGCTGAGAGGCCGCAAAGTGCCCTTGGCGCCGGCAACAACGGCCGACAGTGAACTGTCGACGCTGACCCGCGACCTCTCCTACAGCACCACCCATAACGCCCTGTCCGCTGCTGGCGTGGCCTATTCGGTGACGCAACTGGCGGGCAAGCTGCAATCCCAGCTGGATGCCGCGGCGCGCATCGTCGGCAACGCCGAAGTGATGATCAAGACCGAACAGGCCACCTCGCAACTCAGCCGGCAAGCCCTGGAGGCCGCCAGTGAAGCCCACGCCAGCAGCGCCGAAGGGCGCACGGTGCTGGGGGAGTCCATCAGTCGCATGCACTCCCTGAGCGAACGGGCCAGTGGCAGCCGCGAGCTGATCGAGGCCTTGAGCCAGCGCAGTGAAGAGATCCAGCGGGTGACCCTGGTGATCCAGTCCATCGCCAGCCAGACCAACCTGCTGGCCCTGAATGCGGCTATTGAGGCCGCCCGGGCCGGGGAGCACGGAAGGGGGTTTGCCGTGGTCGCCGACGAAGTGCGCGGGCTGGCCGGACGTACGGCCACGGCCACCGATGAGGTCGGGGTGATGGTGGCCGATATCCAGCAACGTACCAGCGATGTGGTGGAGCAGATCCGCCAGCTGTCCGACGACCTGAACCTGGGGGTGGAACAGGTGGAACACACCGGCCGGCACCTGGACAACATCGCCCGGCTGGCAGCGGGGGTAGAAGGCCAGGTCAGCGAGATTGCCCGGGGCGCCGAGACCAACCGCGAACAGTTGGACAGCCTGTTCCATGCCGTGGAGCAGATGCGCAGCGATCTGGCGGTCAGCGATCAGCAGACCCGCAGCCTGGCCCAGGCCGCGGTGCAGATGGAAGGGCAGGCGGAAACCATCAGCGAACGTCTGGCGGCTGTGGGACTGGATGACTACCACCAGCGTATCTATGACCTGGCCCGTGAAGGTGCCCGGCGTATCGCCGAGCAGTTCGAGACCGATCTGGCGCAGAACCGCATCAGCCTCGACGACCTGTTCGACCGCCACTACCAGTTGATTGCCAACACCGATCCGGCCAGGTACCAGACCCGTTTCGACCGCTACACCGACCAGGTACTGCCGCCGATCCAGGAATCCCTGCTGCCGCGCCATGACGGCCTGGTGTTCGCCATCGCCTGTACCCAGGAAGGTTATGTACCGACCCACAACCAGGCCTTCTCCCAACCGCTGACCGGCGATCCCGTGGTGGACAACCTGCATAACCGCAGCAAGCGCAAGTTCGCCGATCGCACCGGCATTCGTTGTGGCAGTCACCAGCAACCGTTGTTGCTGCAAACCTATACCCGGGATACCGGCGAACTGATGCATGACTTGTCGGTGCCGATCTGGGTCCAGGGGCGGCATTGGGGTGGGCTGCGCCTGGGCTACAAGCCCGAGCAGGCGCCGCCCCAGCGCAAGGGCTGAGAGAACATTGTTACCAGGGGCGTAACACTGCTGTGCAGAATCTGACTGTTCCAGGCGCCGGGAACTGACTAGTATTCCCTACATTGTTAGGGAGCTAACTAATTTCTGGAGGTTCTCCATGCACAGCAAGGTTGATGTAGCAGTGATGATCGGCAGCGGTGTTCCCCCCATGCTGCGGGATCTGGGACGCAAGGCGTGCTGGGTGGTGCTGGTCAATGGCGAACAACGTGGCACTGCCTTTGCCAGCCGCGTCGAGGCCGAGGAGTGCCGGCAGGCCTGGCAGACGCAATTGGCGCAGTGCCGGTCCGGGCGCCATGCGCTCCAGCATTCGGCTTGATGCCTGAGTGGCGGGTAGCGTCTTGAACGGCAGGGGCGGATGTAGGGATTCAGGTTGTTGCAGGCAGGGCCCGAAGGCGAGTCGGTGGTTTTAAGTTAATCATCATGATGCTCTTAAACGGATCTCGCCTGGGTCACGGTGGCGCCGCTGGGTCCCTGGGCGGCGCGCTGGGGCGGGTATCAGGCGTTCAGGGCGCCCTGGTCGATGGCCAGCTTGAGGGCCTTGGCGGATTCCCTGGCCGCCGCTGCAGCTTCTTCTGAGGTCTTGAACCAGCGGTCGCGTTCTACCTGGTGGAAGGTGATCTGGGTCAGTGGGGGTTTGGCGCGCATGGCAATCACGGCCTGGAATTCGCCTTCGACTTCTCTGCACTCGCCACGAATGAAAAACTCGCCAATATCTAGTTCGGTCACTTCTAGCCTTCCCTTGGAGATGAGTGAGTGCTTGAACACCGCGTGCTGCGGTCATTCAACCAGTGGCGGAGTATGGCAGTTGTTAGGTGGTGACGGGCTGAGTTATGTCACCTTGCTCTAGGTAAAGATTATTCTGAGGTTCTAAGCTGAAACTTCCTATGCGCAAATCCTTATGCAGAACTCCGGCAATTCAGCCCACTGCATCAGAGTATTACTGGCTAGAATGTCCGGCCGTCGAGCACAGACTCCCGGCAACATTACCGGCTGATGTCCAACAGCGGTCTTTGTATGACTAGTCGCCCGACTAGTGCTCGGTTGCTTTAAATAGTCGAAATGCACAAAGTTGCTCTAGAATTACCTCTGCGACCCGAAGTGGCTGCCGATCTGGGGAATCATGATCAGGGTGTATCCGGCCAGCAGGCCGGTTTCAGTACCCACTCCAGTTAACGCGCCGCCACGCTTTGCGGGATGTCAGAGCCAACTCCTACAGCCTTCGACATGAGCCTGATGCATCGGCGAAATGCCCGTTGCTCAGCGCCGGCGTCAGCGTCGTGGCCAGGAGTGCCGGGTTCACTTGTGGGTTTTTTGGGTCACTGATTGGGTTGACTACGCCGTCATGGCGATTTTTTTGTGCTGTCCGTTTTTCCTCGGACGGCACCATTTTGAGTATCGGGGAGTGTTCCTTGGCAGTAAGTAATCTTGAAATGCATGCGTTGTTCGTTTTGGGTGATTTGCGCGCAAAGCTGGTCAAGCAGTTCCAATCTCGTTTTGTCTACATCACCGAACAGTCCGCCGAAGGCATCTACATCGCCGAGATCGATACCGAGTCCGCGTTGGTGGTGGACGACAAGCCTCGGCTGGAACTCAAGGTGGGCGATCATTTTCGCGCCGCCGTGCTGCCCAGCCGTGAAGGCGGCAAGCTGGAGATCCGCTTTCGCGAGATCAAGCTGACGGTCTATGGCTTGGGCGACTATGCCTTTGTCAGCAGCCCCCAGGGGCAGGGGATAGTGTTCAGGGAAGGTCACTCGGTGGTGATGGTCTTCGCCGCCAACGAGCAATTGCAGGAAGGCTTGAGCAAGACCCTCAAGGCGGTCAGCGCCAAGGCTGCCAAATTCCGCAAGGGCGAACTGGTGAGCTTCAAGGCCAGCGAGTGATGAGCCAGAGCCGCGCCGAGTTTCACCAGCAGCACCAGCAGGCCGCGTGTGACGAAGCTCAACGCCTGTTCGCCGAGAAGGCGCGCTTGCAGGGCGCCTGGCTGAACTGGGTCGCTGGCCAGTTGTATCACCTGCGCCCGGCGGCTTACGCCAGCATGGTGCGCCGCGAGTTGCAGCGGCTGCAGGAGTCGGCGGACCCTTGAGGGGCGATCCGGGCCTGGCCCTCGGTTGAAAAAACGGAACCTCTACTACAGTCAGTTGACTGAATGCTTCAGGGGCCTGGCGTCTTTGCGCTGCGCGTCCCTATTGCCCTGGTTCCGACCCGAGAGGTGCACCCCATGAAAGGATTTCGAGCGCTGCTGGCCAGCAGCCTGTTGGCCCTTGCCGCCTTGAACGCGCCACCGTTGGCAGCGGCCCCCGCGCCGATTCACTTCGCCGACCTGAATTGGGAAAGCGGCAGCCTGATTACCGAGATCCTGCGGATCGTGGTCGAGAAGGGATACGGCCTGCCCACTGATACGCTGCCCGGCACCACCATCACCCTGGAAACCGCCCTGGCCAACAACGATATCCAGGTGATTGGCGAAGAATGGGCGGGTCGCAGCCCGGTGTGGGTCAAGGCCGAGGCCGAAGGCAAGGTGCTGGCCCTGGGGGACACGGTCAAGGGCGCCACCGAAGGTTGGTGGGTGCCGGAGTATGTGATCAAGGGCGACCCCGCCAAGGGCATCGTGGCCCTCGCGCCGGAGTTGCGCAGCGTCACCGACCTGGTGCGCTACAAAGATGTGTTCAAGGACCCGGAGAGTCCGAACAAGGGGCGCTTTCTCAACAGTCCGATTGGCTGGACCTCGGAGATCGTCAACCAGCAGAAGCTCAAGGCCTATGGCCTGAAGGACAGCTACGTGAACTTTCGCAGTGGCTCCGGCGCAGCCCTGGATGCTGAGATCAGTTCGTCGATCCGTCGGGGCAAGCCGATCCTGTTCTACTACTGGTCACCGACGCCGCTGCTGGGGCGCTTCAAACTGGTCCAGTTGCAAGAGCCGCCCTTTGATGCCGAGGCCTGGAAGACCCTGACCGACGCCGACAACCCCAACCCGCGTCCGACCCGTTCCCTGGCCTCGAAACTGTCCATCGGCGTGTCTGCGCCATTCCACAAACAGTACCCGCAGTTGGTGAACTTCTTTAGCCAGGTGGACCTGCCCATCGAGCCCCTCAACCAGGCCCTGGCGCAGATGAGCGAAAACCACAGCGCCCCCCGTGACGCGGCCCGGGCCTTCCTCAAGCAGCATCCTGACCTCTGGCGCAACTGGGTGCCCCAGGACATCGCCGCCAAAGTCGCCGCCGCCCTGTAGTAGGAGCCGGCTTGCCGGCGAAAGGGCCCGCAAGCCTTGCACCGTCCATGGCGACGCCTTCGCTGGCAAGCCAGCTCCTACGGCCGCCCTGACACCGCACGATATTCCCGTAGGAGCCGGCTTGCCGGCGAAGAGGCCCGCAAGCCGGTCAGAAACGGGTCTGCACCGCCAGTTCGAAGGTGCGTGGGGTGCCCAGGTAGTAAGCCGGGGAGACATGGGCGAACCTGCCATAGACCTCGTTGGTCAGGTTGCGCACCCGGCCGGTGAGGGTGGTGTGGCTGTCGACCTGGTAGCGCAGAAAGCTGCCGTACAGGGTGTAGGCCGGTAGGGTCTGGGTGTTGGCGTTGTCGGCGTACACCGAGGCCACGTAGCGGGCATCGACGCCGGTCTGCCAGCTTGGGGCCAGGTCATAGGTCAGCCACAGGTTGGCCACCCGCTCGGGGACGTTGGTCGGGGTGTTGCCCTTGCGCGAGACCACGGCGCCGCTGGCGATCTTTTCGTTGAATTCGTCATATTCGGCGTCCACCCAGGCGAAGTTGGCCTCTGCCAGCAGCTTGGGGGTGACCCGCAGGGAACTGGCCAGTTCGATGCCCTTGGAGGTCTGCTGGCCCACGGGAATGCTGTTGGTCGGGTCCTGGGGATCGGTGACGGCAAAGTCCTTGCGTTCGATGCGGTAGGCCGCCAGGGTCGCCGAGCCGCGCCCGTCCAGGTAGTCGAACTTGCTGCCCACTTCCCATTGCTTGCCGGTGGACACGTCGAAGTTCTGGGTGCCGCTGGGCTGTTCGGCGGCCGTGCTGTATTGCACGTAGACGTTGGCGCTGGGCAGGAACTGCCAGGTCAGCCCCAGGCGCCCGGTGACCGGCTCCCAGCTGCGCTTGAGATGCCGCGGGTTGCTGACGGTGATCACTCGGTGGTTGGTCACGTCCAGGTCAATAGCGTCATAGCGCAAGCCGCTGAGCAGGGACAGCTCGTCGGTCAGGGCCAGGCGATTTTCGATGAACAAGGCACGGGTGGTGACCTGGTTGGTCTTGTCCTTGACCCAGCTCTGACGGGTGCCCTTCAGGTCATAGAAGTACCCCGGCTGGAAATGGCCGGGGTCCACGCTGTTGTTGGCCGACACGTTCCACGGTGAGCTGGTAGTGCTGTTGACCTTGTATTCGAACCCTCCGGACCAGGTGGTGTCGAGGCCGAACAGTTGATCGTCATGACGCAGCTCGAACTGGTTGCCGTCCTGCTGGCCCTGGTGCCGCACCAGATAGGCGGTGGAGCGGTTCACCCGGCTGTTGTCGGCGTTGTACTGGTAGGTCTCCAGGTTGCGGTAGTCGCGCTGGCTGTCCAGGTGATAGAGGGTGTTGCGCAGGCTGGTGCTGGGGTTGATCCGGTAGTCGATGATCGAGCGCAGCCAAACCGTGCGCTGCTCATACAGGCCGTCGGCGACGTTGTAGTTGTTGAAGCGGTTGTGCTTGTCGATCTTCAGCTCGCCGGCCTTGGGATTGAGTACCGGGGTGCCCCAGTAGGGGCTGTCTTCGTGCTCGTCCTGATACTCCACGGCCAGGGTGTGGGACAGGTCCGGGGTCAGGTCGCTGAGCAGGGAGAACGCCAGGCTCCAGGCATCGCGCTGCTGGCGGTCGATGTAGCCGTTGCTGGTGTTGTGGCTGACATCCAAACGTGCGTAATGCTGCACCTCGGCCCCCGCCGGGCTCAGGGCGTGATTGACCCCGAAGGCGGTTTGCGTGGTGTCGTAGCTGCCGTAGCTGAGCAGGCCCTCGGCCGCCTGTTCGCGGCGGTCCGCCAGTTTGGTCACGTAGTTCAGCGAGCCGCCGACGGAGCCGGCGCCATTGATCAGCGACGAGGGGCCGCCCACCAGTTCCACCCGGTCATAGATCCAGGCGTCCACCGGCCGCGCCAGGCCGGTGGCGACGTTGATGCCGTTGAACATCTGGGTGATCTGGCTGCTGGTGAAGCCGCGGTAGGAGATGAAACCGCCGAATCCCGGCGGTGCGCTGGCGTTGACCCCGGGCAGGGCATTGGCGGCGTCCTGGAAGGTCTGGGCGCCACGTCGCTCGATGTCCTGGCGGCTGGCTATCGCCACCGAGGCCGGGGTCTCCCGCAGGCTCAGGCCCAGCCGCGAGGCCATGCCGCTCGACTGCTCCAGGGACAGGCCGGGCTCCGCGTCCGTCTCTTCGGCATTGACGGTGGCCGGGGCCAGCTCGAGGCCGGATTTGCCCCAGGCGTTGACGGACAGGCAGGCCAGCAGGCTCGCCAGTAAAGGAAGGTGTTTCATGGGTGCATCCTGAATTCTTGACTAGGAAAAGGCCCACGACAGCGCGCCGCGCAGCAGCGCAGTGGGCGGGTTGAGCACGAGCAAGAATCAGGCGTGGGGCGGGGCCCGAGGATGGGCGGCGGGCCAGGTGAAACGGGCGGGAAGTTCGGGCAGGAACTGGCGCGCCAGCGGCGGTGCCTGGGGTTGGGGCAACAGCGCCAGGGTGACGCTGGAGTTCAGTGCCGGACCCATGCCGCCGGTGGAGCACAACGGGCAACCGAAGGCCTTGGACAGGGTGGGCAGGGAGTCCTGGTCGGCAGGTTGTTGCAGCGGTGCCTGGGTGTTGGGATCAATGCTGCAGAACTGCCCGCCGATGCCGTTGAGCTGCATGCCGAGCATCTGTCCGTGGCCGATGCTGCAGGCGAACACGTTGAACAGGACGCAGCAATAGAGCATCCAGGCAACGAGTGAGCGATCGGAACGGGTCAATTTCATGGGGCGGCACTTTATCATCGAAGGCGACGAACGTACTTACAAAAACGAGCAATCGGGTCCATTCTTCAGCGACATTTTCAACACGGATGTCTGAACATGAATCTTCTGCTTGCACAGGGGATGTCCGGCACTTTTCTGTTCATCAGCCTGATCCATCTGTACTGGGCCGCCGGTGGCAAGCGCGGCAGCGACGCGGTGATCCCCGAAGTCCCGGGGCCGGCTCCCGGGCAGAGCCAGCCGGCGTTCCGGCCACCGGCCCTGGCCACGCTGCTGGTGGCGGTGGGGCTGTTGCTGGTGGCGATGCTGGTGTGCCTGCGGGTCGGGCTCTACCTGCCGACCGTGACCCATCCGTCCCTGCAATGGGTGATCAGCGCCATTGCCTTGCTGATGTTCGCCCGGGCCATTGGCGACTCCGAGCTGGTGGGTTTCTTCAAGCAAGTGCACGACTCGAAGTTCGCCCGTCTCGACACCCTGTTCTATTCCCCGCTGTGCGTGGTGCTGGGGGCCGGGCTGCTGGTGCTGGCCTGGGCCTGAAGGGCCGCCAGCTCGCTGCAGGCGCTGGCTTGTGTAGGAGCTGGCTTGCCAGCGAAGGCGTTTTCGAAGTCGCTGCAAGGCTCACCGGCCTCTTCGCCGGCAAGCCGGCTCCTACCTAGGGTGGCAGTGCTCAGCTGCCGGTTTCGCTGCGTTTGCTGCTGACTTCCGCCGGCACATCGTCACCGGCCATGCGCTTGCGGAACAGCGCCGCCCGGGCCAGCAGCAGGGTGGTGACCGGCACGGTGATCGACAGCAGGATCGGGATCAGCCAGGCGTGCAGCACCGGCCCGGACTTGAGCGCTGAAAAATACAGGATCGAGGCCAGGGCCACTGTCCAGGAGCCCATGGTGGAGGCCAGGGCCGGCGGGTGCATGCGCTGGAAGTAGCTCTTCATGCGCAGGATGCCCAGGGCGCCGATCAGGGCGAAGACGCTGCTGATCACCAGCAGCACAGCCACCAGGATCTCCACCCAGAGTGGCAGTTGCTCCAGGCTGTTCATTCGATCACCTCGCCGCGCAGAAGGAATTTGGCCAGGGCGAAGGAGCCGACAAAGCCGAACAGGGCGATCAGCAGCGCCGCCTCGAAGTAGGTGTCACTGGCGTAGCGGATGCCCAGCACCAGCATCATCAGCATCGCCAGGATGTACAGGTAGTCCAGGGCCAGGACCCGGTCCTGGGCCGAGGGACCCTTGAACAGGCGCACCAGGGTCAGGACCATGGCCAGGGAAAACAGGAACAGGCTCAGCAGGATCGCATTGCTCAAGAGGACGCTCATTCGAAAATCTCCATCAGCGGGCGCTCGTAGGTCGCCTTGAAGTGCTGGATGAATTGCTCTTCGTCCTGCAGATCGAAGACGTGCAGCAAGAGGATGCTGCGGTCCAGGGACAGCTCGGACCAGACCGTGCCCGGCACCACCGTGGTGATGGTGGACAGCGCCGCCAGGCCGTTGGCGTCGCGCAGGTCCAGGGGGATCTTGACGAAGGCCGAGCGCACCGGTCGGCGCCCGTTGTTGAGCACGCCCCAGGCCACGATCAGGTTGGAGACCACCACATCGCAGCCCACCCGCAGCAGCAGGCGCAGGATGGTGCCGGGGCGGCGGATGCGGATCGGCAACGGCCGCAACGGGCGCATCAGCAGCGGTGCGAGAAAGCCCAGAATCGCCCCCAGCAGCAGATTGCCGGGGCTGATGGACAGGTTCAGCACCAGCCACAGCAGCCACAGCGCCAGGGACAGGAAGGGCGCCGGAAACAGACGCTTCATGGTTGCACCTCCGCCGCCTGGGTGGCCTTGGCTTCAGGGCTGAGCACAGTGCGGGTGCCGAGTACGGCCATCACATAGTGCTCCGGGTGGTTGAGGCTGTCGGCGGTGGCCTGGGTGAAGCGCAGCAGCGGCTCGGCCTTGAAACTGAGTAGCACGCAGAGCCCGAGCAGGGCCACGATCGGCACGCACTCCAGGCGCCGCAGGACCGGCGAAGGCCGCTCCTCCGGACTCCAGAAACGCTGGATGCCCAGCCGCGCAAAGGCCACCAGCGAGGCCAGGCCGGAGAGGATCAGCAGCGCCAGGAAGCACCAGGCCGCCACTGGGATCGGCGCACCGTCGCTGACCCCCAGACCCAGGGGATTGAGCAGGGCGGCGATCAGGTTGAGCTTGCCGATAAAGCCCGACAGTGGCGGCATGCCGATGATCAGCAGGGCACAGGCAATGAAGCTCAGGCCGAGGAAAGCCATGGTCCAGGGGATCACCTGGCCGACCACCACTTGTTGCTCGTCGTCGAGGTTGCTGCCCCGGGGCGGCGGTTGCGACCCCAAGGGCCGCGGCAGGACTTCGCCTTCGTCTTCCAGGGGAACTTCAACGGCCGAGCGCGAACGCTCGATCAGCTCGGCCAGGAGGAACAGCGCGCACAGCGCCAGGGTCGAGCTGAACAGGTAGAATAGCGCCGCACCGGTGAGCGCCGGCTGGGCGAAGCCGATCACCGAGATCAGGATGCCCGCCGATACCAGGATGCTCAGGCTGGCCATGCGCTCCAGGCGCTGGGCCGGGAGAATCGCCAGGGCCGCGCAGAAGATCGTCGCCATGCCGCCGTAGATCAGCCACTGGTTGCCGAAGTAGGCCGAGGCCCCGGCCTGCCCGGAGAACAGCAGGGTCCACAGGCGCAGTACGGTATAGATCCCGACCTTGGTCATGATGGCGAACAGTGCCGCCACCGGAGCGCTGGCCGAGGAATAGGCCGGCACCAGCCAGAAGTTCAGCGGCCACATCCCGGCCTTGGCCAGGAAGGCGATGGCCAGGATTGCCGTGCCGGCATGCAGCAGGCCGCGATCGGCTTCCGGCACCAGGGGGATCTTCATCGCCAGGTCGGCCATGTTCAGGGTCCCGGTGACCCCGTAGATCATTGCCGTGCCGATCAGGAACAGCGACGAAGCCAGCAGGTTGATGGTGATGTAGTGCAGCCCCGACGATACCCGCGCCCGTCCCGAACCGTGCAGCATCAGGCCGTAGGAAGCCGCCAGCAGCACCTCGAAGAACACGAACAGGTTGAACAGGTCAGCGGTGAGGAAGGCCCCATAGAGGCCCATCAGCTGGATCTGGAACAGCGCATGGAAGCTGGCACCGGCGCTGTCCCAGCGGGCCATGGCGAACAGCAGTGCGCTGACCCCGATGATCCCGGTGAGCACCATCATCAGTGCCGACAGGCGATCCACCACCAGGACGATGCCGAAGGGTACCTGCCAGTTGCTCGGCAGGTACACGCCGAAGGAGCCGGTAGCGCCCTGGACCTGGGTCCAGTACAGCAGGTACGCCGCCAGGGCCAGGCCCAGCAGGCTGGAGAACAGGTTGATCCGCGCCTTGAGCGGGCGGTGTTTCTCCCCCAGCAGCAACATGATGGCTGCCGTCAGCAGCGGCAGGAGGATGGGGGCGACGATCAGGTGGGACAACGAACTCATTCCTTGGGCTCCCGGCCGTCGACGTGGTCAGTGCCGGTCAGGCCCCGGGAAGCCAGGAGCACCACCAAAAACAGCGCGGTCATGGCGAAGCTGATGACGATGGCGGTGAGCACCAGGGCCTGGGGCAGCGGATCGGTGTAGTGCAGCAGGTCCTGGGGCACGCCGTCCTTGACGATGGGCTCCTTGCCGATGAACAGGCTGCCCATGCTGAAGATGAACAGGTTGACCGCGTAGGACAGCAGGCACAGGCCCATCACCACCTGGAAGGTCCGCGGGCGCAGTACCAGCCAGACTCCGGAAGCGGCGAGGACTCCAATGGCGATTGCGATGACTTCTTCCATCAGGCGGCTCCGCTCTTGATCAGGGATTTGGACTGGCTGGCCGGCTTGTGGGCCCGCACCGATTGGTGCGCCAGGGCAGTGAGGATCAGCAGGGTCGCGCCCAACACCACCGCGTAAACGCCAATGTCGAAGAACAGGGCGCTGGCGATGTGGATATCGCCGAACAGCGGCAGGTCCACATGCACCGTGTGGGTGGTGAGGAACGGATAGCCCCAGGCCAGGGCGCCCAGGCCGGTGGCCAGGGCGAACAGCAGACCGGTGCCCATCCAGCGCAACGGCCGCAGGCTCATCTGGGCCTCGACCCATTGGGTGCCCGCCACCATGTACTGGAGGATGAAGGCCACCGACATCACCAGCCCGGCGACAAACCCGCCGCCCGGCAGGTTGTGCCCGCGCATGAACAGGTAGAAGGACACCACCAGGGCAATCGGCAGCAGCAGGCGCACCAGCACCGCCGGCACCATCATGAAGCCCAGGGCGGTGTCGCTGGCCTGGCGTGGGTTGACCAGATCGGTGACCACGTCCGGTGCCAGCAGACGCTGTTGCGCCGGCAACTGCATGCTTTCCTTGGGCGGGCGGAAGCGTCGCAGCAGGGCGAACACGGTCAGGGCCACGGCCGCCAGTACGGTGATCTCGCCCAGGGTGTCGAAGCTGCGGAAGTCCACCAGGGTGACGTTGACCACGTTGGTGCCGCCGCCTTCAGGCAAGGCCCGACTGAGGTAGAACGAGGAAATGTCGTTGGGAGTGGGGCGGGTCAGCATGGCGTAGGACAGCACTGCCATGCCCAGGCCCACGGCGATCGACAGGCTCAGGTCGCGCAGGCGGCGGATGCGTGCCTTGGGCACGCTGCTGGGCAGGGGCGAGACATCCTCGATCCGCCGTGGCAGCCAGCGCAGGCCGAGGAGGATCAGCACCGTGGTCACCACTTCCACCACCAACTGGGTCAGGGCCAGGTCCGGCGCCGAGAACCAGACGAAGGTCACGCAGGTCATCAATCCGCAGACGCTAACCATGGTCAGGGCCGCCAGACGGTGGTACTTGGCCTGCCAGGCGGCGCCCAGGGCACAGGCGATGGCCAGCAGCCAGAAGGTCACGAAGACGATGGAGCCGGGGATCTTCGGCCGGTCGCCCCAGGTCAGCTGGCTGTAGAGCATGGGGATCAACCCGGCAATCACCGCTGCCAGCACCAGCACGAACAGCTGGGTCTGCAGGCGCTTGGTGCTCAGGCGCCGCTCCAGGCGCCGGGCCAGGCGGGTCATGCCCACCAGGCTGCGTTCGAACAACAACTTGCCGTTGAGACGACCCACGCCCGGCGGGTAGGCGAAACGGCCCGCCACCAGCGGCTTGTGCAGCAGCAGGTAGAGGACGATGCCGCAGGACATGGCGATCAGGCTCATGATCATTGGCGCATTCAGGCCATGCCAGATGGCCAGGCTGTACTCGGGCAGGGTCCCGCCCACGACCGGCAGCGCCGCAGCGGCCAGCAGCGGACCGATGATCTGCGCCGGGAAGATCCCCACCAGCAGGCAGGTGAACACCAGCAGTTCAACCGGGGCGCGCATCCAGCGCGGCGGCTCGTGGGGCGTGTGGGGCAGGTCGGTGGCCGGTTCGCCGAAGAACACATCGACGGTAAAGCGCAGGGCGTAGGCAACGCTGAAGGTCCCGGCGATGGTGGCGATCACCGGCAGGGCGATTTCCACCCAGGCGCTGGAATTGATGAACACCGTCTCGGCGAAGAACATCTCCTTGGACAGGAAACCGTTGAGCAGCGGCACCCCGGCCATCGAGGCACTGGCCACCATGGCCAGGGTCGCGGTGAAGGGCATCAGCTTGATCAGACCGTTGAGCTTGCGGATATCGCGGCTGCCGCTCTCGTGGTCGATGATGCCGGCGGCCATGAACAGCGAGGCCTTGAAGGTGGCGTGGTTGAGGATATGGAACACCGCGGCCACGGCCGCCAGGGGGCTGTTGAGGCCCAGCAGCAGGGTGATCAGGCCCAGGTGACTGATGGTGGAGTAGGCCAGCAGGCCCTTGAGGTCGTTCTGGAACATCGCGCAGTAGGCGCCCAGCACCAGGGTGCAGGCCCCGGCGCCGCTGACGATGTAGAACCATTCTTCAGTGCCGGACAACGACGGCCACAGGCGGGCCAGGAGAAACACCCCGGCCTTGACCATGGTCGCCGAGTGCAGGTAGGCCGAGACCGGCGTCGGTGCGGCCATGGCGTGGGGCAGCCAGAAGTGGAAGGGGAACTGGGCGCTCTTGCTCAGGGCGCCCAGCAGGATCAGTGGTAACAGGACCGGGTACAGGGCGTGGGCCCGGATCTTGTCTCCGGCAGCCAACACCTGATCCAGGTCGTAGCTGCCTACCACATGGCCCAGCAGCATGACCCCCGCCAGCAGGCACAAGCCCCCGGCGCCGGTGACCATCAGCGCCATGTAGGCACCGCGGCGGGCATCGGAGCGGTGATGCCAATAGCCGATCAGCAGGAAGGAGAAGAGGCTGGTGAGCTCCCAGAAGAACACCATCTGGATCAGGTTGCCGGAGATCACCAGGCCGAGCATGGCCCCCATGAACGCCAGGAAGAAGGCGAAGAAGCGCGGCACCGGATCTTGCGGCGACATGTAGTAGCGCGCATACAGCGCCACCAGGCTGCCGATGCCCAGCACCAGCAGCGAGAACAACCAGGCGAAGCCGTCCAGGCGCAGCACGAAGTTCAGCCCCAGGCTCGGCAGCCAGGTATATTCCTCGCGGATAATTCCGCCGTCGGCGATCTGCGGGTACAGCAAAGACACCTGGATGGTGCCAATGAGTGCCACCAGACCAGCCAGCAGAGATTCGGTGTTACGTGCGTTGTGCGGCAACAGGGCCGCCAGACAGCTGCCTATGAATGGCAGAAGCAGTAGAACTATCAGGGACATAGGCTTCTAATCTGCGGAAAAGTATGACGCATAATACGTGCCAGGCCCTCGATCACCAACCGCCATGCGCGGCCCGGCCCCCCTAAGAAATGTTACATACGCTTTCAAAGGTAGGAGAGAAATGCCTGATGCGCCCGTTCACCGGGCGCTGTGGGGCCAATGTCCTGCCCAGGTCAAATCACCACAAGGATCGACAAGGGTGCACACGATAAAAGGATCGGCCATGGGCCGGCTGTTTCGACGGGGCGGTTTCGCCTTGCTGTTCACTGCCTTCGGCGCCGGGTTGGGGATAGCTGTGGAGCATTATCTCGACCGCCCCGACATGCTCAAGACCCGCCAGGCGCTGATCATCGAAGGCCCGATGGGGGATGATCGGAGCTACCGGCTGCCAGCGGGTACGGTGCTCTATTTCGATCGTGCCTTTGCCGAGGGGCACGTGCTCTACCACGCCTATTTCTATTTCCACGGCGAGCCCGAAAATGACCGGGTACTGTTGGAGCCCAAGCACAAGGGTTCGTTGACCGTCCCCACCTGGCTCTACGCCCCCGGCGACCCCGCGCTCTAGGTGCAAGACCGCCTTCGCCGGCAAGCCGGCTCCTACACGCTGTCCGCTGCCTGGTCGGTCAATGCCGGTTGATCGGCATCCGCGGCCCGGCCCTTGGGCTTCCATTCGCTGATGATCACCGCCAGCACGATCAAGGCCCCGCCCAGCAGCGCCAGTGCGGGCAGGCGTTCCCCGGCGATCCGCCCGACAATCCCGGCCCACACCGGCTCACCGGCATAAATCAGGGTGGCGCGGGTCGGCGAGACGCTTTTCTGTGCCCAGTTCATTGCCACCTGAATCGCCGCACTGGCGGCCCCCAGGCCCAGGGCGCTGGCCAGCAACAACCAGGAAAACCCCGGCAAGGCTTCCCCGGTCGGTAGCACCATGGCAAAGGCCAGCAGCGAGGTGACCGCCAGTTGCACCACCGTGACCCGGCGCACATCCACCCGCCCGGCAAAGCTGCTGATCAGGATGATTTCCGCAGCAATGGCCACTGTGCTGATCAGGGTCGCGATCTCCCCGGGGCTGAAATCCAGCGAGGCGCCGTTGGGCCCGGACAGCAGCATCAGCCCGGTAAACGCCAGCATGATGCCGATGCTCGGCAGCAGCCCCGGGCGCTTGCCCATGAACAGCCATTGCAGCAGGGGAACGAAGGGGACATAAAGGGCGGTGATAAACGCCGACTGGCTGCTGGGAATGCTTTGCAGGCCCACGGTCTGCAAGCCGTAGCCGAGCATGATAGCGGTGCCGATAAAGGTCCCGGCACGCAGTTCGAACAGGGTCAGCCCGCGCAGGTGGCGCAGTGAAAACAAGGCGACGATGCAGGCCGCCGCGGCAAAGCGCAGACCGACGAAGAACATCGGCCCGCTGACGCTCATGGCCTTCTGTACCAGCAGGAAGGTGCCGCCCCAGATCATGGTGATCAGCACCAGGACGACTTCGGCCTTGCTCAGTTTGAATTGCAATCCGCGGGAGGGTGTAGAGGTCATGGCCTTGCGTGCTACCTGGGGGGGACGCACAATGCGCCGAATGTTGGGCAGTATACTGCGCAGAACCAGGGAGTGAGCAATATAGTGCACAAAGATAATGTTCAGCGGGCTTCGGTCCTGCAACACGTCAGCCTCAATGTGCGACGCCTGCGTCATGCCGCAGGCTTGAGCCAGAGCGCTCTGGCGGAAAAGTCCGATGTCAGCCGGAGGATGCTGGTGGCCATCGAGGCGGGGGAGAAGAACGTCAGTCTCGGCACCCTGGACCGAGTGGCAGAAGCCTTGAACGTGGCCTTCAGCGACCTGATCCAGGCCCCGGATGCCCGGGACCCGAGCCGCATCAATGAACTGGCCTGGGCCGGTGCCATCCCGGGCAGCAAGGCGGTGTTGTTGGCCAAGGCCGAGGCCAGCCGTGAGGTGGAGCTGTGGGAGTGGCAGCTGGAGCCCGGCGAGGTCTATCACTCGGAATGCGATGCCAAAGGCTGGAGCGAGCAGATCTACGTCTTCGAGGGCTGCCTGACGGTGTTCTTTGGTGACACTGAACGGCGCCTGGAAAGCGGCGATTTCTTTATGTTCGCCAGTCATGTTCCCCACGGCTATCGCAATGACGGCGCCCAGGCCACGCGCTTCGTGCGCAACGTGGTGTTCTGATTGCCCTCGCGTGCAGGCCACTGTTGGCTGACCAACAGTGGTTGAACATTTTGCCTTTTTTCAGTTGATGAGCTTTCTCTAAATAACTCATTAACTTATTGATAATTAAAGAAATTATATTTAGGCACGACTCCTGCAATTGTCCTGATAGCGAGCACCTGAACGGTGTTCATCTTGATCTTCAGGACACGGAGTCGGCCCATGACAGTCCCAGCCCAACCCTCTTGCAGTGCCCACATCATCCGCAGCGATGCCGAGGCCATCAGCGTTGCCCGGGCCCTGGCCCAGCGCTTTGCCGTGGAGGCTGCGGTGCGCGACCGCGAACGGCGCCTGCCGGTGGCGGAGCTGGACGAGTTCTCTGCCAGCGGCCTGTGGGGCATCACCATTCCCCAGGCCTATGGTGGCGCCGGGGTGTCCTACGTGACCCTGGCCGAGGTGATCAAGATCATCTCCGCCGCCGATCCATCCCTGGGCCAGTTGCCACAGAACCACCTCGGGGTGGTGGACATCCTGTTGCAAACCGCCAGCCAAGAGCAGAAACAGCACTACTTCGCCAAGGTGTTGCAGGGCTACCGCTTTGGTAACGCGTTTTCCGAGGCCGGCAGCAAGCACGTCGGCGCCTTTGAAACCCAGATCCGCTTCACCGGCGACCAGGCGCGGATCGATGGCGAGAAGTTCTACTGCACCGGTGCCTTGTTCGCCCACATTGTCCCGGCCGTGGCGGTGGATGAGCACAACCAGGCCCACATTGCCTTTATCGAGCGCCACAATCCCGGCCTGAGCGTGATCGACAGCTGGGACGGCTTCGGCCAGCGCACCACCGCCAGCGGCGGGGTCAGCCTCAAGGCCGTGCACGTACCGCGCAGCGCGGTGATTCCGGCCCATCGGGCCTTCGACCAGCCCACCGCCGACGGCCCGATCTCGCAGATTATCCAGGCCGCGGTGGACACCGGCATCGCCGTCGCCGCCCTGGAGGACGCCAAGCACCATGCCCGGCAGTCTCGGCCCTGGATCGACAGCGGCCTGGATCACGGCTGGCAGGACCCCTATACCCAGGCCGCCATCGGCGACCTGGAATGGCGGGTCCATGGCACCGAAGCCATCCTGACCAAGGCCGCCCAGGCCATCGATCAGGCCTTGCTCAAGCCCGATGAAGACAGCGTCGCCCACGCCTCGCTGCTAGTGGCCCAGGCCAAGGTGCTGTCGGCAGAAAGCGCTTTGCTCGCCGCCAGCAAGCTGTTCGAGCTGGCCGGCACCCGCTCGGTGTCGGCCAAGTACAACCTCGATCGCCACTGGCGCAACGCGCGGACCCACACCCTGCACGACCCGGCCCGCTGGAAATACCACCTGATCGGCAACTTCCTGCTCAACGGCGTCAAGCCGCCCCGTCACGCCTGGAACTGAAAGGAATCGGATATGAACGCATTGACCCACGCCCACCGCTTCCAGGCCGACCTGGCCCGCAGCAGCGATGACCTGCAACGGGCCCGCAGCCTGCTGCAGACGACCCTGGACTTCGTCCGCGACCAGGCCCGGCCCTGGGCCGGCAGCGGCCTGGACAGGGCCAGCGACGACCCGTATGTGATCAGCCGCTTTGGCGATCTGCAGATCCGCATCGAAGTGGCGGTTGCCCTGCAGGAGCGGGCCCAGCACCGGCTGCAAGAGGATCAGGACCCGGCGGAGATCGCCATCGCCCTGGCCGAGGCGGCGATCGCTGCCGCCGAGGCCCTGGTGGCGGCCGGCAACGCCGAATTTGAACTCACCGGCCAACGCACCCCGCAGCCACAGGCCCTGCAGGACCCGCTGCGCTGGAAGTATCAACTGATCGGCAACTACCGCCTCAATGGCGTGCTACCTCAAGGTTTCAGGAGTGCTGCGTGATGTCCCGTGAAATTCGCCTCAATGCCTTCGACATGAACTGTGTCGGCCACCAGTCACCGGGGCTCTGGGCCCATCCCCGGGACCGTTCCTGGCAGTACAAGGACCTGGAGTACTGGACCGACCTGGCCAAGATCCTTGAAAAGGGCAAGTTCGACGGGCTGTTCATCGCCGACGTACTGGGCATCTACGACGTCTACAACGGCAATGGCGACGCGGCGATCCGCCAGGCGGCCCAGGTGCCGGTGAACGATCCGCTGCAATTGATTCCGCCCATGGCCCTGGTCACCGAACACCTGGGCTTCGGCCTCACCGCATCGCTGTCCTTCGAGCATCCATATCCCTTCGCTCGGCGCCTTTCCACCCTCGATCACCTGACCCGTGGCCGCGCCGGCTGGAACATCGTCACCTCCTACCTGGAGAGCGGGGCGAAGAACATCGGCCAGCAGACCCAGACCGAGCACGATGCGCGCTACGACTACGCCGAGGAATACCTGGAGGTCTGCTACAAGCTCTGGGAAGGCAGTTGGGAGGACGGCGCGATCCTGCGGGACAGGGAGCGGCGGATCTTCAGCGACCCGAGCAAGATCCACGAGATCCGCCACGCGGGCAAACACTTCCAGGTGCCGGGGATTCACCTGTGCGAGCCTTCGCCGCAACGCACCCCGGTGCTGTATCAGGCCGGTGCGTCGAGCCGGGGCAAGCAGTTCGCCGCCGAACAGGCCGAATGCGTGTTCGTTGCCGCGCCGTCCAAGGTCCTGCTGAAGAAGACCGTGGCCGACATCCGCCGCCGAGCGGCAGAGGCCGGGCGCGATCCCTCGAAGATTCTGATCTTCAACCTGCAGACGGTGATCCTCGGCGAGACCGACGCCCAGGCCAAAGCCAAGTTCGAAGAGTACAAATCCTGGGTCAGCTATGAAGGCGCCATGGCGCTGATTTGCGGATGGACCGGCATCGACTTCAGCCGCTTCAAGCCGGACGAACCCCTCAAGCATGTGCACACCAACGCCATCCAATCGGCGGTGGAGGCCTTCTCCACCGCGGACCCGAACAAGGTCTGGACCCCTCACGAACTGGCCGACTGGGTGGGGATCGGCGGCTTTGGCCCGCTGTTTGTCGGCAGTCCGGAAACCGTTGCCGACCTGCTTCAGGAGTGGGTGGAGGAGACCGATGTCGACGGCTTCAATCTGGCCTACGCACTGACCCACGAAACCTTTATCGATGCCGTGGAGCTGCTGGTGCCCGAGTTGCAGAAGCGCGGGGTCTACAAGACCGAGTACGCCCCGGGCACCCTGCGAGAGAAGCTCTTTGGCGCTGGTCCTCGGCTGCCGCTGAACCACCCGGGCAGCGCCTGGCGCGACCTCGGTACCCGGCTTCAGCCGCAGCGCGCCCGCGCCTGACCCCGGCGCTTCCCGTAGGAGCTGGCTGGCCAGCGAAGAGGCCCGTAAGACCCGCGCCCGATTTGCCAGCGCCTTCGCCGGCAAGCCGGTTCCTACAGAGATGCCGCCGACCTGCATGTAGGAGCTGGCTTGCCAGCGAAAGGGCCCCGTAAAGCCCGTCAATGTCCAGCCAGCGGTCCACCGCACGCTTTGCCAAGCCATAGAGGTCCATCCATGAGCGTGCATGAACTCAACCCCCCACCGATTGCGGATGCCCCCCCGTTCCCGGCCCGGCTGCAGTTGTCCGGCGCCCTGGAACAACTGCGCCACTGGGCCCAGGTCAGTCCGCTGGACAACGCCCTGCGCCACAAGCGCCATGGGCACTGGTACGCCTGGCGCTGGATCGATGCCCTGCGCGATGTCGAGCGTCTGGCCGACGGCCTGCGCCAGCAGGGCTTGAGCCGGCACTCAAGGCTGGCCCTGAGTGGGCTGTTCGAGCCGGACCTGCTCCTGCTGGCCCTGGCCGCCCACAGCATCGGCGCCCAGGTGCTGAGTGTCGCCGCTGATCTGCCCACTCCAGCCTTGCGCCAGGCGCTGTGGCGCCTGCAGCCGAGCCATGCTTTCGTGCAGTCGCGCCAGCAGGTCCTGAGCTGGGTCGCGGCGGGGCAAGGCAGCCTGGCTCCGCAACGGCTGATCGCCCAGCAATCCCTGCCCCGATTGCCCCCAGGCTCGCACCAGCCAGTGCTGTCGTTCAGTGAGCTGCTGGGGCCCCTCGAAACACCCCAGCGCCAGTTTTACTGGCGCCATCCACCCACGGTTGCCCAACTGTGGAGCGAGGAGGGCACGGAGTGGCAGGACGGCCTGACAGTGTTGCTGGATCAGTGGCTGAGCAGCGGCCACAGCCTGGCCTTTCCCGAAACACGGGGCTCATGCGCTCGCGACCGCCGCGAGGCGGCTCCCAGCGGCCTGCTGCTTTCGCCCTCGCGCCTGCAGCACCTGGCGGATGAAATCGAGAGTCGCCTGGCCCCGCCTGGCAGCTGGCGCCGGCGCCTGTGTGAATGGGCCATCGCCCACCCGCAACAGCCGCTGCCCCGGCTGCTCAAGCAACGGATACGCCGGCTGCTGGGTTTTGCTCGCCTGCAGTTCATCTGGCAGCCGCCCCAGGCCACGGCTCAACCTGCAACCCCGGCCTGGGTCGCCGAATTCACACGGAACATCGCATGACGCCAACCGAGCCCATCCTACTTTGGTACTGCTGGATGAACCTTCCATGGGCTTGGCGCCTATCATCGTCCAGGAGATTTTTCAGATCGTTGCCCAGCTTGATCGTGAGGCGGGAGTGAGCTTTCTGCTCGCCGAGCAAAGCAGTAATCTGGCGCTCAACTACGTTTCCCATGCCTGCCTGCTGGACACCGGCCGGGTGGCCCTGCCCGGCACCGCCGAGCCACTGCTGGCGCGGGGCGATCTGCAGAACTTCTAACTGGGCAAACACTGCGCGTGAGTATTCCATGAGCCAAAACCACAGCGGACAGGCAAACCCTGCCACCCCTGATGCTGAAATTCTGATTGTCGGTGGCGGCCTCAGTGGCGCCTTGCTGGCGGCGCAATTGCTGCGCCTGCCGGGGCGACGGCGGATTCTGGTGATCGAGCCCCGCAGCGAGCTGGGCCGGGGCGAGGCCTACAGCGCTGTCGAACTGGGGCATACCCTGAACGGTAACGCGGCACGGATGAGCGTCGATCCGGACAATGCCGACGACCTGACCCAGTGGCTGACCCGGTACATTGCCGACGGCGGCTGGCCGGAATCGCGCCTGCAGCCGGTGCCGGTCAGCGAACTGTTTCCACCTCGGGGGCTGTTTGGCGTCTATGTGCAGCAACGCCTGGCCGAGGCGCTGCAGTTGGGCCTGGAGCAGGGCTCCAGCCTGAGCCACGTGCGCGGCGAAGCGATGGACCTGGACACCGACAGTCACGGTGTCTGCCTGACGTTGGCGGACGGCCGTCAGTTGCGTGGAGGGGTGGCGGTATTGGCCACGGGCATGTTCCCGGCGGCGCGCACACCGCAGACCCGATCCAGCGGCCTCAACGCCGCGGCCCTGGACCCTTGGGACGTGGCAGCCATGGCCCGCCTGGACCCCGGCGCGCGGGTGCTGATCATTGGTTCCGGGCTGACCATGGTGGACGCCGTGGTGTCCCTGGAGCAGGCCGGGCATCGCGGGCCGATCGAAGTGTTTTCCCGGCACGGTCTGCTGCCTCATGTGCGACGTCAGCCGCCGGCCTGGGTGGACTTCCTCGCCGCCGACCTCAATCTGCGCAGCCCGCGACAACTGCTGCGGGAGGTGCGGCGCCAGTGCCGCGAGGCCCAGGCCCGGGGCATCGACTGGCAAGCGCCGCTGGACACGGTGCGGGTGCATATCGGCCGATTGTGGAGCCAGGCCACGGATGTCCAGCGACGCCAGTTCGTGCGCCACGTGCGGCCGTGGTGGGAGAGCCATCACCATCGCTCACCGCCCTTGAGCGCCGAGTTGGTGGCGCGTCTGCACGCCGAGGGGCGCTTGCGGATTCATGCTGCGGCCTACCAGGGACTGGAACCTTCGGTTGCTGGTCGCCTGACGATCCGCCTGCGTTATCGCGGCACCGAGCACAGCGAACGCCTGGAGGGGGACGCACTGATCAACTCCAGCGGCATTGAATATGACTGGCGCCGGGTCGCGCGGCCCTTGCCGCAGCACCTGCTGGCCCGTGGCCTGGTTACACCCGGACCCTTGGCCCTGGGCATCAGCGCCACGGCAGAGGGTGCCGTGCACAATGCCCGTGGCCAAGCGTCCGAGCGCCTGTTCGCCATGGGACCGCCGTTGCGTGGCCTGTGGTGGGAAAGCACCGCGGTCACCGACGTCGCCCTGCAAGCCAAGGCCCTGGCCGCCCACCTTGCCAGCCACCAACTGTAGGCGCTGGCTTGCCAGCGAAGAGGCCCGCAAGATCGCCTTCGCCGGCAAGCCGGCTCCTACAGTGTCACCCAGCGCTGTTCCTGGGCGGCAATGCGGATCGCCGCCGCCAGCCGCTCCACTTCCCAGGCTTCCTGGAAGTCCGTGCCGTCGCGCCCCTGTCCACTCAGGGCCATGATCAGTTCCTGCACCTCCAGGGTCTTGAGTTCGTTGTAGCCCAACTGATGCCCCGGCGCCGGGCTGAAGGCCGCATAGCCCGGCAGCTCGGGCCCGGCCAGCAAGCGCTGGAAACCCTTCTGGCCGACCCGGTACAGGCGCAGCTCGTTCAAACGCTCCTGGTCGAAGGCGAGGGTGCCCAGGGTGCCGCTGATCTCGAAGCTCAGGTGATTTTTGTAACCATGCTTGATCCAGCTGCTGCTCAACGTACCCCGGGCACCATTGGCGAAACGCAACAAAGCGTGGACCTGATCATCCACACCAATGTGGCGCCGTTCCTGGCTGCCGGCGTGGGTCGGTCGTTGCTGATGCACCGTCTGCACATCGGCGGACACCGCCTGCAGCGGCCCCATGAGAAAGCGCGCCATGGCCAGCAGGTGGCTACCCAGGTCTGCCAGGGCGCCCCCGGCGTGCTGCGGATCGCAACGCCAGGACCAGGGCGAGTCCGGATCGGCCATGAAGTCCTCGCTGAACTCCCCCTGGAAACTCACCAGTTGCCCCAGCTCGCCCTTGCCGATCAGCTCACGGGCCAGGGTGATCATTGGATTGTGCTGATAGTTGTAGCCGACCCGAGTCACCACCCCGGCAGCCTGGGCGGCGTGGTGCATCTGCCGGGCTTCTTCGACGCTGATGGCCAGGGGCTTTTCGCAGTACACCGCCTTGCCTGCCGCCAGCGCCGCCATGGCCATGGGGAAGTGCAGGTGATTGGGGGTGGTGATGGCCACCAGATTGACTCGCGGATCGGCGATCAGATGCTGCCAGTCACTATGGGCGCGAGCAAAGCCCCAGGCCCCGGCGCAGTGTTCGGCACGCTGAGCGTCGGCATCGGCCAGCGCAGCCAGGTGCAGGCGCACCGGCAGTTCGAACACCGCGCTGACATTGCGAAACGCCAGGGCGTGGGCCCGGCCCATGAAGCCGGTCCCGATCAAGCCAATGCCAAGTTCATCCATAGCCGCACCTGCAGAATTATTGTTGTAGGAAGGTTATTTATGGAATAAATATTCTTTAATTGCAATTGGTGGAATTAAAATTTTGACGGACGCTGTAGGCGCCGGCTTGCCGGCGAAAGGGGGCGCTTGGGTTGCGCAGGGTTCAAGGCCCTCTTCGCTGGCAAGCCAGCTCCTACAGAAATGAAAAAGGCAGCCCGGAGGCTGCCTTTTCGGTGGTGCAAGCGGACCTCAGGAGAGGAAGCCCCCATCCACGTTCAGCGAAATGCCCGTGGTGTAGCTGGAGGCGTCGCTGGCCAGGTAGAGCACCGCGCCGGCCATTTCGCTCGGGTCGGCCACGCGCTTGAGGGGGATCTGCGCCAGGGCGGTCTTGAGGATCGCGTCGTTCTTCACCAGGGCCGAGGCGAACTTGGTGTCGGTCAGGCCCGGCAGCAAGGCGTTGCAGCGGATGCCGAACGGCGCGCATTCCTTGGCGAAGACCTTGGTCATGTTGATCACCGCGGCCTTGGTCACCGAGTAGATACCCTGGAAGATCCCCGGCGAGATGCCGTTGATCGAGGCCACGTTGATGATGCTGCCGCCGCCGTTGTCGCGCATCAGCTTGCCGGCTTCCACCGACATGAAGAAATAGCCGCGGATATTGACGTCGACGGTCTTCTGGAACGCCCCCAGGTCAGTGTCCAGGACGTTGCAGAATTGCGGGTTGGTGGCGGCGTTGTTGACCAGGATGTCCAGGCGGCCGAACTGCTCGCGAATCCCGGCGAAGACCTGGCTGATCTGCTCCATTTCACCGATGTGGCAGGCAATCGCCGTGGCCTTGCCACCGGCGGCGATGATGGCGTCGGCCACGTGCTGGCAGCCTTCGAGCTTGCGGCTCGACACGATCACGTGGGCCCCTTGCTGGGCCAGGAGTTTGGCGATGGCCTCACCGATGCCGCGGCTGGCGCCGGAGACGAAGGCGATCTTGCCGTCGAGGTCGAACAACTGAGTCTTGGACATGGTTTTTCCTTGCTGGGCTGTCGAGCGCCGGGGCGCGGTCAGAGGCTGGATTTGTCGATGACCTGCAGGCTCATCTGCTCCAGCAGTTTGTTCATGTGAATGAACTGCGCGAAGCGTTTGTCCTGGGTCTGGCCGTGGTAGAAGCGGTAGTAGATCTGCTGCACGATGCCGGCCAGGCGGAACAGGCCGTAGGTGTAGTAGAAGTCGAAATTGCCGATCTGGATGCCGGCGCGTTCGGCGTAGTAATCGACGAACTCCTGGCGCGTCAGCATGCCCGGCGCGTTGCTTGGCTGGCGACGCATCAGTTGCACCGGCGCCGGGTCGGCGGCCTCGATCCAGTAGGCCAGGGTGTTGCCCAGGTCCATCAGCGGATCGCCCAGGGTGGTCAGTTCCCAGTCCAGCACGCCGATGATCTGCATCGGGTTGTTGGGGTCGAGGATCACGTTGTCGAACCGGTAGTCGTTATGGACGATGCTCGATGTCGGGTGGTCGGCGGGCATCTTGTCGTTGAGCCAGGCCTTCACGGTTTCCCAGTGCGGCGCGTCAGGGGTCAGGGCTTTCTCGTAGCGCTCGCTCCAGCCCTTGATCTGACGCTGCACGTAGCCTTCGGGCTTGCCCAGGTCGCCCAGGCCGCAGGCGTTGTAGTCGACCCGATGCAGTTCGACGAAACGGTCGATGAAGCTCTTGCACAGGGCTTGGGTCTTGCCGGCATCTAGGCCCAGTTCCGCCGGCAGGTCGGACCGCAGGATGATGCCCTTGACCCGCTCCATGACATAGAACTCGGCGCCGATCACCGACTCGTCGGTGCAGTGCACATAGGCCTTGGGGCAGTAGGGGAAACCATCCTTGAGCTGGTTGAGAATGCGGAACTCGCGGCCCATGTCATGGGCAGACTTGGCCTTGTGGCCAAATGGCGGGCGGCGCAGGACGAATTCCTGGTCGGGGTATTCCAGCAAGTAGGTGAGGTTCGAGGCTCCGCCCGGGAACTGGCTGATCTGCGGCGTGCCGCTGAGGCCGGGAATATGCGCCTTGAGGTACGGATCGATCAGGTTGGCATCGAGCTCCTCGCCGGAGCGAGTACGGGTGGATTGGTCTGTAAGCGCCATGCTTATCCCTTCTGCTTATTCTGGAGGCCAGAGATTATTGACTAATCTAATGCGCCTACCGGCCCCTCACAATCGCGGCGGGCCTTTATAGGTGCGCGTGTTGCTGGACAATCATTGCTTTTGATACAAGCGTTTGAATTTGCCCCTGTGTTTCTACGCCCCGGTGGCATCAAGCCCCCGTAGACGCCGGCTTACCGGCGAAGGGAGCGTCATGACAGGCGCAGGGTGGGAGGCGGCTTTCGCTGGCAAGCCAGCTCCTACACAAGCCGACAGAGGTTGTCCGCCCCACGAGCATAGGCGTTGCCCGGGGATGGGTCAGTTCGGTGCCGGCAGCGTTAGCGGGGTCAGCAGGGGGCGGCCCTCGAAGTGGGCCAGCAGGTTCTTGCCGACCATGTCCACGGTGTCGCGGCTGGCCTGGGGCGAAAGGCCGGCGACATGAGGGGTCAGCACCACATTGTCCAGCGCCTTGAAAGCGTCCGGCACTTGCGGTTCGTCATCGAACACGTCCAGGGCCGCGCCGGCAATCCGCCGCTGTCTCAGGGCCTGCAGCAGGGCGTGGGTGTCCACCACGCTGGCCCGGGCGATATTCACCAGGAAGCCTTCGGCGCCAAGGGCCTCCAGCACCGGCTGGTCCACCAGGTGCCGGGTGTCGGCGCCGCCCGGGGTGGCAATCACCAGGGCGTCCGAGTCTCGGGCCAGTTCCACCAGGGTCGGGCAAAAGCGGTAGGGCTGGTCCGGCCGGGGCTGGCGGCTGTGGTAACTCACGGTCATATCGAACCCCAGGGCACAGCGCCGGGCGATGGCCTGGCCCACGGCGCCCAGCCCGAGGATGCCCAGGCGCATGCCGGCCACGGAAGGGCGCAGGACTTTCGGCCATTGCCCCTGGCGCACGGCGGCATCGGCCTGGGGGATGCCCCGGACCAGCGACAGCAGCAGGGCCAGGGCATGGTCGGCCACGGACGAGGCGTTGACCCCAGCACCATTGGTCACGGCAATCCCGCGGTTGCTCGCTGCTTGCAGGTCCACCTGCTCATAACCGGCACCGATCACGCAGATGATCTGCAGTCGGGGCAGGGCGTCGATTTCCGCCGCAGTCAGCCCCAGTGGGCCGCGGGTCAGCACGGCGTCGATCTGTGGGGCGTGGGTCTTGATGGTCTGGGCCCGTTCGGCGGGAGTGGGGGCCAGGATCAGGTTGAAGCCCAGCGCTTCGAGCAAGGGCAGGTAGGCGTTGACGTTCTCGACCAGGACCAGGACGGTGGCGCGCATGACGGTTCCTCAGCAGTTAATGGGGCAGGGGCTGGCGCAATTGAAAGATGTTGCCTTCCGGGTCGACGCCGTCGCAGACCCGCGCGCCCTTGAATTGCCATTCACGCTCGGCTTCGTACAACCGGCCCCCGGCGCTGGCGGCCCGTTGCCTGGCCTGATCCAGATCGTCGACCTGGAACAGCGGCTTGCATGCGCTATCGCTGCGAGGCAGTGGCGGCTCTTGCACGACAATGCGCGCAGCAATCGCTGGAGGCACCTGGACCAGAGTCAGCTCGAAGCCCTGATGGACCAGTTGCTGGTAATCCGCTTGTTGCTCGGTGATGGGCCAGCCCAGCAGGTCTGCATAGAAGTGGGCGAGTGACGGCGGGTCAAGACTGTAGAGGATGCAGCCGGCGATCGTGGTGGCGCTCATGGAGGATTCCATACAGGCAGGGACGAAGGCTCAAGGGTGCGGGTTGCGAGGGGTTTTGGCAATGCTCGCCGGCACCGTTCCCGGGAGGAATCACGCCATGTTCGGCGTGCCCGGGGCGGTGTGGGGGCGATGGGGTCAGAAGGTCACATCGGCGGTTGTGGCCAAGCGCACGAAGGGGCCGTTCAGGGTGGCGTTATGGTGGGCGATGATGGTTCTTGCGCCGATCAGCGGTGTGTCCATGCAGGTATGGGCGTCCTCCACCAGCACGGCGGCAAAGCCCAGGTCGCCGGCGGCGCGGCAGGTAGCATCGACGCAGTACTGGGTCTTCATGCCGACGATCACCAGTTCATTGACCTGGGCCGCCTGCAGGCGCTCCGCCAGCCCGGTGCCGACAAAACAACTGGGGCGGGTCTTGTCCAGCACGCAGTCCAGCTCTTCATCCACTTCCAGGGTCGGCAGCAGTTGCCAGAACGGGCTGCCGGCGGCAATCGGCGATTCGGCGGGGCCGGTATGGCGCACGGCGAAGATCGGTGCCCCGGCCTGGCGAGCACGGCGGATCAGTTGGTTGATGTTTTCCAGGACTTGTTCGCGCTTGTAGGGCTTGTCCGGTCCATTGAACAACCCGACCTGCATGTCGATAACCAGCAGGGCGGCACGCTTGGCATTGGATGAAGGCATCTTGTCTCTCCTTGTAGTGCCAGGTGGACGGAGAAACAAAAGGCCCCGTCCATTGCTGGCGGGGCCTTGGTTTTACTGTGCTTGCATCATCCCGCACAGCCACCACACGACCCGCCGTAGGCAGTCGTGGTGGTAGAGGTAGGGTTGAGCGCGTAGATATTCATGGGGTCCGATCATGCCGTCTGCCCGTGAAGCTTGTCAACGCAGCCCGGTAGGCGCCGGCTTGCCGGCGAATGGCGTCTTCAGGCGGGCGCCTTCGCTGGCAAGCCAGCTCCTACGGAACCCGGATTGAGCGGGAGAGTGCCGGACCAGACGCCTCGCCACGGCGGAAAAATAAATCTGCACCGTATAAACCGTTCCTCAGCTAAGTCTATGCAGCGCCCTTGGAATCCCGGACAATCGCGCCCCCTCTGTTTCGGTCGGGGCTCTGTCTGTCGGGTATTCCGACGCGCCCTGATCGAATGGCAAACGACCGGAATGTGGAGATCCCACCGGATGAATGATCAGGCCAACAGCGTTGATCAACGCTTTGAAACGGCGACCCCAGCGACCCTGAGTAGCTGGAACCGCCAAGACACCACCTGGATGCTCGGCCTGTTTGGCACGGCCATCGGTGCCGGTACCCTGTTTCTGCCCATCAATGCCGGTATCGGCGGTTTCTGGCCGCTGTTGATCCTGGCGCTGCTGGCCTTCCCCATGACCTTCTATGCACACCGCGGTCTGACCCGTTTCGTGCTCTCCGGTCGTGACGGTGCGGACATCACTGACGTGGTGGAGGAGCATTTCGGCCTCACCGCCGGTGCCCTGATTACCTTGCTGTACTTTTTGGCGATCTTCCCGATCCTGCTGATCTACAGCGTGGCCCTGACCAACACCGTCGACAGCTTCATGACCAACCAGCTGCACATTGCGCCGCCACCGCGGGCGATCCTGGCCCTGGTGCTGATCTTCGGCCTGCTGGTGGTGGTGCGTTGCGGCGAGCAGGTGATCGTCAAGGCCATGAGCCTGATGGTCTATCCGTTCATCGTGGCCCTGCTGTTCCTCGCGGTGTTCCTGATCCCGCACTGGAATGGCGGCATCCTCGCCACCGTCAGCGATGTCCCGGCGCCTTCGGCCTTCCTGCATACCCTGTGGCTGGCGATTCCGGTGATGGTCTTCTCATTCAACCATTCGCCGATCATCTCGGCCTTTGCCGTGGACCAGAAGCGCCGCTATGGCGTGCACGCCGAAGAGCGCAGCTCGCAGATCCTCTCGCGCGCCCATCTGCTGATGGTGGGCATGGTGCTGTTCTTCGTCTTCAGCTGCGTACTGACCCTGAGCCCGGCGCAACTGGCCGAAGCCAAGGCGCAGAACCTGTCGATCCTGTCCTACCTGGCCAACCACTTCCAGAATCCGACCATCGCCTTCGCCGCGCCGTTGATTGCCTTCGTGGCCATCGCCAAGTCCTTCCTGGGTCACTACATCGGTGCCAGCGAAGGCCTCAAGGGCCTGATCGGCAAGAGTGGCCGGCGTCCGGGGACGAAAACCCTGGACCGGGTCACCGCCGCCTTCATGCTGGTGATCTGCTGGGCCGTGGCGACCCTCAACCCGAGCATCCTGACGATGATCGAGACCATGGGCGGCCCGGTGATTGCGGCGATCCTGTTCCTGATGCCGATGTACGCCATTCGCAAAGTGCCGGCCATGGCCCGCTATCGCGGTCAGGCCTCCAACGTCTTCGTGACTTTGGTGGGGCTGGTGGCCATTACGGCGCTGGTGTACTCCCTGGCCTCGTGAGTTATGCGGCGCGCTTGCGCGCCTTCGCTGGCAAGCCAGCTCCTACGCGACGCTCACCGCCTGGAGCCTGCTTGCCGGCGAACAGGCCTTCAAGCCTGACGCAATCGCTGGCAACACAAACAACGCCGCCGGTGCTCACAGCACCGGCGGCGTTGTCGTTCAAGGCATTAACCAGGATCGTTTGCTGCCTTGAATAAAGGGCTAAGCTGGTGCTCTTATTGCTGCCAGGAACCTGCCCATGGTCATTCCCGCCCCTCTGGCTGCAAGCCTGCCCAAACGCGTTGATGCCGTTGGGCAACACCCCCTCGAATCTGGATTTGCCTTGTCACGGATGAACCCGATTGGCCACTGAACCCCTGACCATCCCCACCGCTGCACCGAAGCGCACCCGCGATCTGCTGGCCGGATTGTCCATCGCCGGCCTGTTGCTGCCGGAGGCCGTGGCCTATTCCGGTATCGCCGCCTTGCCGCCCCAGGCCGGGGTCATTGCCCTGTTCGCCGGATTGCTGTGCTACGGCCTGCTGGGCAGCAGCCGCTTTGCCATTGTCTCGGCCACGTCCTCGTCGGCGGCGGTGCTGGCCGCCGCCACCCTGTCCCTGGCTGAGGGCGACGTACAACTGCGCCTGAACCTTGCTTTCGCCCTGGTGCTGCTGACCGGGGGCTTCTTCCTCCTGGCGGGGCTGTTTCGCCTCGGCGGCGTCACCGCGTTCATTGCCAAGCCGGTGCTGCGGGGCTTCGCCTTCGGCCTGGCCGTGACCATCATCCTCAAGCAGTTCGCCACCGTCGTGGGGGTGCACTTGAGCACCGGCAACCTGGTGCGCTTTCTGCCGCAGTTGCTGGAGCAGTGGCCGCAGTGGAACTGGGCCGGTGCGGCGGTGGCGGCATTGGCCTTGCTGGTGCTGGCGATCTGCTCGCGGATTCCCTATGTGCCCGGTGGGCTGGTGGCGGTGGTGATCGGCATTGGCGCCGGCCAATGGCTCGACCTGCCGGCTCATGGCGTGGCCCTGATCGGGGTGATCGAACTCAAGCTGCAGGTGCCGAGCCTGCCGGACCTGCCCTTTGCCGACTGGCTGCGTCTGGGGGAGCTGGCGTTTGCCCTGGTGATGATCCTGTATGCCGAGTCCTATGGCTCCATCAGTTCCCTGGCGCTCAAGCATGGAGACCGGGTGTCGTCCAACCGCGACCTGCTGGCCCTGGGGGCTGCCAATCTGCTCTCCGGTCTGTTTCATGGCATGCCGGCCGGCGCCGGTTACTCGGCGACGTCCGCCAACGAAGCGGCCGGGGCCCGCTCGCGTCTTGCCGGGCTGACCGCGGCTGCGGTGATGCTGATCATCGTCCTCACGGTGCTGCCCTACATCGCCCTGACCCCGGAGCCGGTGCTGGCGGCGATCGTCATCTACGCCCTGGGCCATGGCCTGAGCCTGCAACCGCTGGGGCGATATTTCATCTGGCGCAGGGATCGTTTGCTGGTGATCTGTGCGGTCACCGCCGTGCTGGTACTGGGGGTACTTGATGGCATGCTGCTCTCGGTGGGGGTGAGCATTCTGTTGATGCTGCGCCAGCTGTCGGCGGCGGATATCCAGATCCTCGGTCAACTGGGCAGCGGTCATGATTTTGTCGACCTCAGCCGCCATCCCCAGGCGCGGCAGGTGCCGGGGGTGCTGATTCTGCGTCCGGGTGAGGCGCTGTTCTTCGCCAACGCCGAGCGCATCCTGGGCGGCGCCTTGCACCTGATCCGGCACGTGCAGGCGCCGATTCACAGTGTCATCCTCAGCCTGGAAGAGTCGCCGAACCTGGACGGCACCAGCATCGAGGCCCTGGACGAGTTCTTCCGCCAGGTCAATCAGGAAGGCAAGCACCTGGCCCTGGCCCGACTCAAGCACAGGGCCAAGGATGCCCTGGCGGCCTTGCCGTCGAGTACCCGCTATCAAGTGTTGCTCAGCGGTACCAGCGTCGACGATACGCTGCAGGAAAGCCTGCAGAGCTGGAGCGGTCAGGCTCAGGCCGGGCTCTGGCATTGAGCCTTGGCACTTGGGTGTACCACGCCTGGCCTCAGGCGCCGGGCCCCACGGCGAAATAGCGGGCAGGGGAGTCGGCCCGGGCGACAGGCATAAAAAAACGCCGCGTATCGTGGAATACGCGGCGTTCTTTTTTACAACGCTACAGCCTTAGGCTTGCACCACCGGGATGTTGGCGTTGGCGGCCGCTTCACGGAACTCGGCGATCTGGTCGAAGGACAGGTAGCGGTAGATATCGGCCGCCATGCTGTCGATCTTGCCAGCGTATTCCATGTACTCCTCGACGGTCGGCAGGCGACCCAGGATCGAAGCCACCGACGCCAGCTCGGCCGAAGCCAGGTAGACGTTGGCGCCATCGCCCAGACGGTTCGGGAAGTTACGGGTCGACGTCGACACCACAGTGGAGTTCGGCTCAACACGTGCCTGGTTACCCATGCACAGCGAGCAGCCCGGCATTTCCATGCGCGCGCCAGCCTTGCCGTAGATGCCGTAGTAGCCTTCTTCGGTCAGTTGGTGAGCGTCCATCTTGGTCGGCGGCGACAGCCACAGACGGGTTGGCAGCTGACCCTTGACCTGATCCAGCAGCTTACCGGCCGCGCGGAAGTGACCGATGTTGGTCATGCACGAACCGATGAACACTTCGTCGATCTTCTCGCCAGCAACGCTGGACAGCAGACGGGCGTCGTCCGGATCGTTCGGCGCGCAGAGCACAGGCTCGCTGATGTCGGCCAGGTCGATTTCGATGACTTCGGCGTATTCGGCGTCGGCATCGGCTTCCATCAACTCAGGGTTGGCGATCCAGGCTTCCATCGCTTGAGCGCGACGTTCCAGGGTACGTGCGTCACCGTAGCCTTCGCCGATCATCCAGCGCAGCAGGGTGATGTTGGACTGCAGGTACTCGGTGATCGACTCTTTCGACAGCTTGATGGTGCAACCGGCAGCCGAACGTTCGGCCGAGGCGTCGGACAGTTCGAACGCCTGTTCCAGGGTCAGACCTTCCAGGCCTTCGATTTCCAGGATGCGGCCGGAGAAGGCGTTTTTCTTGCCTTTCTTCTCGACGGTCAGCAGACCCTTCTGGATGGCGAAGTAAGGAATGGCATGCACCAGGTCACGCAGGGTGATGCCAGGTTTCATTTTGCCTTTGAAGCGCACCAGGATCGATTCCGGCATGTCCAGCGGCATGACGCCAGTGGCGGCGGCGAACGCCACCAGACCGGAACCGGCCGGGAACGAGATGCCCATCGGGAAACGGGTGTGGGAGTCACCACCGGTACCGACGGTGTCTGGCAGCAGCATGCGGTTCAGCCACGAGTGGATGATGCCGTCGCCCGGACGCAGGGAAACGCCGCCGCGGGTCATGATGAAGTCAGGCAGGGTGTGGTGGGTGGTCACGTCGATCGGCTTTGGATACGCCGCGGTGTGGCAGAAGGACTGCATCACCAGATCAGCCGAGAAGCCCAGGCACGCCAGGTCTTTGAGTTCGTCACGGGTCATTGGACCGGTGGTGTCCTGAGAACCCACGGTGGTCATCTTCGGTTCGCAGTAGGTGCCAGGACGAACGCCTTTGCCTTCTGCCAGACCGCAGGCCTTGCCGACCATCTTCTGCGCCAGGGTGAAACCCTTGGTGCTTTCAACAGGGGCTTCGGGCTTCTTGAACAGATCGAACGCAGGCAGACCCAGTTCGGCGCGAGCCTTCTCGGTCAGGCCACGGCCGATGATCAGCGGGATACGGCCGCCGGCACGGACTTCGTCGAGCAGGACCGGGGTCTTCATTTCGAAGGTGGCCAGGACTTCGTCGGTACCGTGCTTGCAGACTTTGCCAGCGTGCGGGTACAGGTCGATCACGTCGCCCATGTTCATCTTCGACACATCGAATTCGATCGGCAGGGCACCGGCGTCTTCCATGGTGTTGTAGAAGATTGGAGCGATCTTGCTGCCGAAGCAGAAGCCGCCGGCACGCTTGTTCGGAACATAAGGCACGTCGTCGCCGAAGAACCACAGCACCGAGTTGGTGGCCGACTTACGGGACGAACCGGTGCCGACCACGTCGCCGACGTAGGCGATCGGGAAGCCGTCGTTGCGCATCTGCTCGATCTGTTTCATCGGGCCGATGGAGCCTTGTACGTCAGGAACGATACCGTCACGGGCCATTTTCAGCATGGCCAGGGCGTGCAGCGGGATGTCCGGACGGGACCAGGCGTCAGGGGCAGGGGAGAGGTCGTCGGTGTTGGTTTCGCCGGTGACCTTGAACACCCGCAGGCTGATCTTGTCGGCCAGTACCGGGCGGTTCTTGAACCACTCGCCGTCGGCCCAGGATTGCAGTACGCCTTGGGCGTGAACGTTGCCGTTCTTGGCTTTTTCCGCGACGTCGTGGAAGGCGTCGAACATCAACAGGGTGTGCTTGAGTTGAGCGGCGGCGACAGGTGCCAGCTCGGCGTCGTCCAGCAGGTTCACCAGGGTCACGATGTTGTAGCCGCCCTGCATGGTGCCCAGCAGTTCAACGGCGCGTTTCTTGTCGATCAGAGGGGAGGAGGCTTCGCCTTTGGCCAGCGCGGAGAGGAAACCGGCCTTGACGTAGGCGGCTTCGTCGACTCCTGGCGGAACGCGGTTGGTGATCAGGTCAACGAGGAAAGCTTCTTCGCCAGCCGGGGGGTTCTTCAGCAGCTCGACCAGGCCTGCAGTTTGTTCGGCGTTAAGCGGCTGGGGAACGATACCCAGTGCTGCACGCTCTTCGATATGTTTGCGGTAGGCTTCAAGCACAGTTATTACCCTCATCAGTGGTCCCAAATGGGTGTCCGGGACGCTCATCCCGAAATTGCCGTACTCATGCGCTGCGTGGCGTTGTGGGCCACTTAGCCAGAATTACCGACAATTCCTTACAGAAGCTGCTTTCAAAGTTTTACGCCTGCAGAACGGGGAGCTGATGAGGGTTGGCGCTGGATTTTTCCCCGCTGGAAAAATCCCTCGCCAACACCGCTCTGAAGGAACGACTGTGCTCGTGACGCTTTGAAAACAGCTTCAAACGGACATTGGCGCCTAAAAAGGCTGGCTGATTCTACGGCAAAAAAAATCTAAACGTAAGTTGGCGTATTAAAGTTTGAGGGGTGATCAATGTTAGACAAAGGGCTAACATGCCGGCCTGTTTTGTTTTTCCGCGTGCTGTCTATCTATGCCCAATCAGACCATCAAGACCCCCTGCGTCGGCCTCTGTTCCACTGTCTACGGTGACCTGGTGTGCCGCGGCTGCAAGCGTTTCCACCACGAAGTGATCAACTGGAACGGTTACAACGAGGAAGAGAAGCGCGCGGTCTGGCTGCGTCTTGAACAACTGCTGGTGCAAGTGATGACGGCCAAGCTGGAAGTCTTCGACCCGGCGCGCCTGCGCGAGCAACTGGAGCAGCGCAAGATTCGTTTCGTGCCGCACCAGTCCGAGTATTGCTGGGCCTACCAGCTGATCGCCCGGGGTGCGCGGGTGATCAACCAGCTCGACGCCTACGGCATGGTGCTGTTGCCGGAGTTTCGCGACTGGGGCCTGCCGGAGTTGCGTGACGCCATTGATCGGGAATTCTTCCTGCTGTCGGAAGCTCACTACCAGCGCTACATCGCCCCGGGCTTCCTCAAGGATGCCCTGGGCTGAGTGCTTCGCTACGCGAATGACTCCCACGCAAATGCCACTGTAGGAGCTGGCTTGCCAGCGAAGACGGCCGTCAGGGTGGTGCAAGGCTCAAGGGCCTCTTCGCCGGCAAGCCGGCTCCTACGGGGGTGAGGTTGATCGGGCTCTGTAGGAGCTGGCTTGCCGGCGAAAGCGTCGTCATGGATGGCGCAGATGACGCGATGGCGTTGGGGGGAGAGGTTCAAGCCTTGGCGGCGAGTTCTTCCAGGTGGTCCATGATGTCCGCCGGCTTGAGCACCAGCACGTCGCTGTCCAGAGAGTCGAGCACCACTTCGGCGGTGTTGCCGATCAAGGCCCCCGACAGCCCGGTGCGGGCCACGGTGCCGATGATGGTCAGCACGGCCCCCAGCTTGTGGGCCATATGGGGAATCAGCACGTCCGCCGGACCTTCCTCGATATGCAGGTGGCCATCGTCGATATCGAACTCGGCCTGGAACGCCTTGCACTCGTCGCGATAGCGCTTCTCGATGGTTTCCTTGAGCTGGAACACCGGGTCGGATGCCGAGAGCATCGGTGACGGATGGGCACTGATCACGTGCAGTTGGGCCTTGGCCAGGCTGGCGATGTCGAAACCATGATCGACGATGCTGGCATGCAGGGTGCGGTGTTCGCCGTCCATGTTGCCGACATCGATGGCCGCCATGACCACGCCACCGCCCCAGGGGGTAGCCGTCTTGACCAGCAGCACCGGGGTCGGGCAGTAGCGCAGCAGTTTCCAGTCCGCCGGGGTCAGCAGGACTTTCTTCAGTGGGTTGTCATGGGAATGCTGCTTGATCACCAGGCCGCAGCCCTCGGCCTGCTGCACGTCGATGATGGTTTCATGCAGGCTCTCGTTCCAGGCCTGCTCGGTGGTGACGCTGTAGCCTTCGCCGGTCAGGCTGCTTTTGAGTACGCTGAGCAGCGCCGAGTGTTCGTGCTTCTTGTCGCAGACCAGCAGATGCAGGTGGGCCTGGGTGACCCCGGCAATCAGCTTGGCGCGCTTGAGGGCGAGACTTTCGCCAGGCGTGGGATCGATGACCACCAGGATGCTGCGGATACTTTGCATGATCGGGATCTCCAGGAGAGGGATGAACGGCTAGGGTCTGTTCCCGTTTGGCCCAGCAACGCGGCTCGTCACCAAGCGGGAACAGACCCTAGCGTGCACAACTATAGTTGCTGGCGCCCGAGCCGGATGTTGATGCATATCAAGCGCGGCCGCTGGTGGTCTGCGACGTGGCCGGTATAATCGCCAGCCTTTCGCTGTGAAGCCTTATTTGTTTCGTGAGCCTCATGTTATCGATCACTGATAGTGCCGCCATTGCTCGCCTTGCTGTGGCGGATTGTTCGGAAATGCACCGATGAACTTCCCGGAAATTCATGACTTCCTCGGCTGTCGGACGCCCGACGCCTGGGTCCAGGCGGCCCTGGCCGACCAGGAAACCCTGCTGATCGACCACAAGAACTGCGAGTTCAAGGCCGCCAGCACCGCCCTGAGCCTGATCGCCAAGTACCACTCCCATGTCGACCTGATCAACATGATGTCGCGCCTGGCCCGGGAAGAACTGGTGCACCACGAACAGGTCATGCGCCTGATGAAAAGGCGCAAGGTCGAGCTGCGCCAGCTGCATGCCGGACGCTACGCCTCGGGCCTGCGCAAGGTGGTGCGCAGCCATGAGCCGGTGAAGCTGGTGGACACCCTGGTGGTCGGCGCCTTTATCGAAGCCCGCAGTTGCGAACGTTTCGAAGCCCTGGTGCCGCACCTGGACGAAGAACTGGGCAAGTTCTATTTCGGCTTGCTCAAAAGCGAGGCTCGGCACTACCAGGGCTACCTGAAACTGGCCTATCAGTATGGCGACGCCAAGGACATTGCCCAGGTGATCGACAAGGTGCGGGCCGCCGAGCAGGAACTGATCGAGTCCCCGGACCAGGAATTCCGCTTCCACAGCGGCGTACCGGCCTGGTAAGGCACAACCCTTGTGGCGCGGCCCTTGTGTAAAAGCAGGGGCAAATTGTTAAAAACTCTTAAAAGAATGAAACTTCGCAAAAAACCGTGCCAGGGCCCGGTTTTTGTGGGGTGCGTTAGCCTTTCTTTAACCTCTTGCCCTCTATAATGCGCGCACTCAAATTGTGCGTTCGCGAACGGGTAAGTATGGAAAACCTGGGTCTTGGCAAGGTCCTGTTGGTGGAAGATGACGAAAAGCTCGCCGGGCTGATCGCGAATTTCCTGTCCCAGCATGGCTTTGAAGTGCTGACGGTCCACCGCGGCGATGTGGCCCTGGCGGCCTTTCTCGAATTCAAACCGAAACTCGTTGTGCTCGACCTGATGCTGCCGGGTCAGAGCGGCCTGCACGTGTGCCGGGAAATCCGCGCCGTGGCCGATACCCCCATCGTTATCCTCACCGCCAAGGAAGATGACCTGGACCATATCCTCGGCCTGGAGTCCGGCGCCGACGACTATGTGATCAAGCCCATCAAGCCAGCGGTACTGCTGGCGCGTCTGCGGGCTCTGCAACGGCGCCAGGTGCCGGAAGCGGTGACCCCGCGCGGCGCCCTGGAGTTCGGCGTGCTGAGCATCGACCGCAGCAGTCGCGAGGTGCGTCTGTCCGGCGAGCCGATCGAACTCACCACCATGGAGTTCGAGTTGCTCTGGCTGCTGGCCAGTGCGGCAGGCAAGACCCTGTCCCGGGATGACATCCTGAACCGCATGCGCGGCATCGAGTTCGACGGCCTCAATCGCAGTGTCGACGTCTACATCAGCAAGTTGCGGGGCAAGCTCAAGGACAACCCGCGCGAGCCGGTCTGCATCAAGACCGTGTGGGGCAAGGGTTACCTGTTCAATCCGTTCGCCTGGGAGATTTGAATGCTGCGGCTGTTTCTGGGGCTCTACCTGTTCCTGGCCCTTGGTTTTGCGGGGGCCATGACCGCCGTACAACACATCTTCATCAATTACCTGGCCGCGGACCTGATCGAGTCCTACAACCGCGACGCGGTGCGCGGGCCGGCCTACAGCCTCAGCGAGCAACTGCGCCCCTTCGATGAAGCCGGGCGCAAGCATCAGTTGGAAATGCTCAAGCCTCATTACGGGCTGCTGCTCAAGCTGGTCAAGGCCGATGACCTGGACCTGAGTCAGCGCGAGCAGGCCTTGCTGGATTCCAACCAGCTGGTGGTCCGGGATGAGTTTACCGAGTTCATTGCCAGCATCGACGGCGGCGCCCAGTTGCTGAGCATCAAGTTGCCGGAAGATCCGCCCCTGACGCTGCTCTACAACATCGCCGCCTATGCCTTGCTCGGCGCGTTGCTGGCCATCGTCCTGTATTTCTGGGTGCGCCCGCACTGGCGCGATCTGGAGCGCTTGCGCCTGGCCGCCGAGCGTTTTGGCGGCAATGACCTCAGCACCCGTCTGCATCTGTCCCAGCGTTCCAACATTCGCGACCTGGCCCAGCACTTCAACCGCATGGCGGCGCGCATCGAGGGCCTGATTGCCAATCAGCGCGAGCTGACCAACGCGGTGTCCCACGAGTTGCGCACGCCCATTGCGCGGCTGTCATTCGAGCTGGACCAGTTGCAGCAGCAACCGGACCCGGACGAAAACCGGGAGCTGATCGCCGACATGTACGCCGACCTCGGCGAACTGGAGGAGATGGTCTCCGAGCTGTTGTCCTACGCCAGCCTGGAGCACGGCGCGGCCACCATCAATCGCGAGGATATCCAGGCCCAGAGCTGGCTCGACAGCGTGGTCGGCAGCGTCGCCCTGGAGGCAGAAGCGGCGGGGGTGCAGTTGCTGATCCGCTCTTGCCAGGTCGAGTACGTGCGGATCGAACCGCGCTTCATGGCCCGGGCGGTGATCAATCTGCTGCGCAACGCCATTCGCTACGCCGACCGGCGGGTGGAGGTGTCCCTGGTGCGCCTGGAACATGGCTACGAAGTACGGGTCAACGATGATGGCCCCGGCGTGCCGGTGGACGGACGGGAGAAAATCTTCGAACCCTTTTCCCGCCTCGACGCCAGCCGCGACCGGCGTACCGGTGGTTTCGGCCTGGGCCTGGCCCTGGTGCGGCGGGTCTCCCAATGGCATGGCGGCAAGGTCGAGGTGGTGGATTCGGAGTGGGGCGGTGCCTCGTTTCGCCTGACCTGGGCCCATATCGACTGACGGCAGCTTCAAGTTTCAATCTGCAAGCAAGCGGCAAGCTTCGAGCTTGACCGCTTGTTGGTTGTGCGGCCGGTTTAGAAGCTGTATTCAAGCTGAGTGCCGAGCACCGTCTGCATGCGCCGATCGACGATCGGGCTGTCGCCGGCTTCCTTGCCCAGGTACTGCAGGGACAGCAGGGTCGAAAGCTTGGTCTGCTCGTTGAGGGGCAGGGTCCAGTTCAGGTCCAGGCCATTGCTCACCAGCCCGCCCTTGGCGCGGTAGGCGCTGAAACGACTGTTGGCGGCCTGGGTGCCGCTCACGCCGTACCAGGTCTGCATGTAGTCGGCATTGCCAAACAGGCTGTTGAGGCTGGCATCGAGGCTGCCCAAACGCCCCTCGTACAGGTTGGTGCCAATACTCAGCTCCAGCTGGCTGTAAGCCGAACCGGTGTCCTTATTGTCATTCTTCTTCACCGCGTGGGTCACCGTGGCTCCCAGTTCGAACGGGCCCAGGTCGTAACCCAGGTGTGCGCCGAACTGCGCGCGGGACTTGATCTCGCCCATGCCCTTGAGCCGCTTGGAGCCTTGGCCCAGGTGGTTCTTGTCGCGCCGTTCTTCGCTGGGGCCGACCCAGGTGCTGAACGACAGGTCGCCCCATTCATTGCCCCAGCCCAGGCCCTGGTCGGTGTTGAGGAAAATGCCATAGGGGCTGATGATCTCGCCGCCGAAAATCGGGGCCACGGTGCGCTCGTCACTGCCGCTGTAGCGCGGCACGCTGGCCACGCCGCCGCGCACGCTATATTTCCAGTCCTCGGCATGCAGCGCCGCAGACCCCGTGGTCAGGCCGAGAGTGCCCGCCCAAAGGGCGACGGTGGTGCAGCGTTTCAGGCTTTTCATAGTGCTTTAGAACCTCAGGTAGTTGGCGTTGTAGATACGTTTGAACGAGTAGCCGAGGACGTTGACCCCATTGACCTGGCGACGCACGGTGTCGCCCAGCCCGGGGCCATGGCCGGCAATCACTGCGTGGGCGTTGTCCACCGGCGCAAGGATGTAGTCGGTGAGGGTGCGGCCCTGTTGCAGGCTGCGGATCATCAGGAAACCGTCTTCCAGGGCGATGCTGACGCCGCTCATGGGGGCATTGGCTTCGTCATCGTTGAGGGCGTGATAGGTGCCGACCGTGGCCAGCCAGTTGTCGGGCAGGGGCACCGGGTCGATCCGCTCTCCCACGGCCAGTAGCTGGCCGTGGCTCTTGGCGGTGAACACCCGGTTGCCCTGAACGTTCATGACGTCCAGTTGCACCCGTCCCAGGTCGCCCAGGTCTTGCTGCCACAGGCCGAGGATTTTCTTCTGCGCCCGCAGCCAGCCGTATTCATCGCGCAGCAACTCGAAGCGCGTGCCGGCCAGCTCGCCAAACAGCCGCTGGTCCTGGTCCTTGATGCGCAGCACGCCCCAGGCGGTGGCATAGAAGCCCGCCAGATGCTGGCGGTCGGCGGCTTCCGGCACCCGGCGCCGCTGGGTGGGCGGGTCAGGGTCTCTCCGGTCAGGAGCACTCTGGCCGGTGCCACTCTCGACCAGGGCATCCTGGCCGAGGCCCTGCTGAACGTCCTGCTGCGCCGGCCCGGGTCGCAGGCCTTCGGGGGCGCCATGGGCCTGCAGCAGCATGCGCAGAACCTGAGTCACCAACGGCTGGGCCAGGGCTTCGCCGGAGCCGGAATTGCTCATCACGATCACCGCCAGCTGCTGCTCCGGGAGCACGCTGATCCGGGCGTGGAAGTCATCGCCGGTGCCGCTGTGCTGCCAGGTGCGAATCCCCGGGCTGACCCACTCGTCGCCACAGGGCGAGAGAAACCAGCCCAGGCCTACCTGACAATCGAAATCCAGCGGATTGCCGGTGTTCTGCGGGCGCACCATCTCCTTGATCGAGGCCGGCGAAAGTAACGCTTGATGCTTGTAGCTCCCTTGGGCGAAGAGCATCCGCACGTAGTGGCTCAGGTCCCGTGGACTGCTCCACAGGCCTGCGGCGGACAGGTCGCGCACCAGGGCATCGTTGCTGCTGGCACCGTCTGCATAGCCTTGAGCGCGGTAGGGCTGGGCACGGCTGCCGCCGATGAAGCTCGACTGGCTCATGCCCAGCGGGCGCAGCAGGCTTTTCTGCAATTGCTGTTCGAAGTCCAGGCCGCTGCTGCGTTCCACGGCAGCGCCCAGCAGGGCGTAGCCCAGGTTGGAGTAGGCGGTCTGGGTGCCTGGGGCATTGTTCAGCCAGACCCCGCTGACCTTTCTCGGCAGCTCGTCGAGGGCGTGGGGCGTGCGCGAATCCCGCAAGTATTCGGCGGGCATCCCGGCCTGATGGCTGAGCAGGCGGCGCAAGGTCACGGCTTGGTCGGCAGCGTTCTGATCCTGGTGAAAGCGCGAGCGGACGTAGAACTCCTTGAGGGTGTCCTGCAGGGGCGCATCCAACTGCAAGCGTCCCTGTTCCACCAGTTGCATGACCGCCGTGGCGGTCAGCAACTGCGACAGGGCGCCGGCGCGAAACGCGGTGTTCTCGGTCACTTGCAGGCCCCGGGCCTTGTCGGCAAAGCCAAAACCCCGGGCCCAGATCAGCTCCTGGCCGTCCACCAGGGCGATGGACAGCCCCGGTACCTGATGCTCGGCCATCTCCCGGGGGATGTACTGCTTCAAGTAACCGATGATGCTGGCGTAGTCGCCGGGCGCTATGACCGGCGGCGCAGGCGGCTGGCCGTTGCAGCCAAGGCTGCCCAGCAGGATGCCCAGCAATGGCAGGCCGAGAAGTTTGGGGGACATGCAGCACCCGACCGGAAATTCGATGAGCGGATGCTAGGGAAGGGCGTTCGAGGAGTCTTTGGCAGCTTTGTCTGGAAACTGTCAAAGAGTGTTAAGCGAAGGTGGCCGCGCCTCGGACCGAGGCGCGGCTGGGGCGGGTTACAGCGCCAGGCTATGGATGACCTGGGTGGCGTCGTCGGGGTCGATGGCGCTGCGCATGCCGAGGGTCTTCGCCAGGCGGCGCATGCTGTAGTTGGCGGCGCTGTCCACCGAATACAGCTGCTGGAAGCCATTGGTACGGGCTTCGTCGATCAGGTGCTGCATCAGCAGGGCACCGAGGCCCTTGCCTTGCCATTCATCGGCGATGGTCACGGCAAACTCGCAGCGCCAGGGCTGGTCGTCCACCTGGGCGTAGCGGCTGATGCCGACTTCCCGCAACTCGCCGTTGTCATGCACCAGGGCCACGTAGGCCACCCGTTGCGGGGTGCCGACATCCATCAACTGATCCAGCAACTGGTCGCCCACTTCCCTGATCTCGCCGAGGAAGCGCTGGTGCCGGGTGACGGGGGAAAGGTTTTCGATAAAGGCCTTTTCCCGCTCCCGGTCCTGGGGCCGTAGCGGGCGGATCAGCACGTGGCTGCCGTCGCTCAGGGCGTCGATCCAGTATTGGCCTTGCTGGGCCGGGAATGGCGGTTGGGCGAGGATATCGAGAGCGCTGCTGGACATGATCAAGTCTCCGGGGAAGCAAAGGGCAAGTGATTGCCACAAGCTTTACTCCGCCGGTGCTCCGGGCGCTTGACCGGCATCAATGTCCGCTGCTGTCGCGCCTTGGCTGGCGATCACCGGTCATGGCCCGATCCGGGGACTATCAGGTGGACGGGCAGATGGTCGATGCATCTGTGCTGCAGCGAGCCCAGCTACTGCTGGCCCAGGCCTGAACCGGCCGGGTTAGTATGGCCGCAGCATTTTTGCCGAGATCCGGAGCCACCGCCCATGAGTACCCTGGAACGCGCCATCGCCATTGCTGCCCGGGCCCATGCCGGGCAAGTCGACAAGGGCGGTGCGCCCTACATCCTCCATCCCCTGCGGGTCATGCTGCGTCTGTCCGAACTCCGGGAACAACTGGTCGCGGTGCTCCACGACGTCATTGAAGACAGCCCGGTGACCCTGGAACAACTGCGTGGCGAAGGTTTCAGTGAAGAGGTGCTGCAGGCCCTGGCGGCGTTGACCAAGGTCGAGGGCGAGGACTATCCGGGGTTTATCCGGCGCGCGGCACAGAATCCTTTGGCGCGTCGGGTGAAGCGCGCGGACCTGGCGGAGAACAGTGACCTGTCACGCATTCCCGAGCCCAGTGACGATGACCGTCGGCGCCTGGAGAAGTACCGCCAGGCCATCGAGTACCTCGACAGCCTGGGTCTGCCTTGAGCCGCTAGCCCAGGGCCAGCGGCGCCGGGGCGTTCAGTTGCTGTAGCTGGAAAGGGCGACTTCGGCGTTGCGCGCCGGCGGCTTGCTGCCCCGGGTGCGCCAGTGCTCGATCAGGGCGCGGCCATGGGCCAGGCCGGCTTGCAGGGCAGCTTCGGTGCTGGCGTAGTCGTTGCCATAGGGCGGGCAGGCAAAGTGCACGGAAAAGCACGGGTGCTGGCCATGGCCGGTGAGGCGCCCGACGTAGCTGAAGCTGGCACCGGATTGATGTGCGTAGAGGCTCGGCGAACTCGGCTCACGGATGATCATCACGTAGATGTCGTGGTCGAATTGAGTGTCTTGATACCAACTGCTAGAAGAATCCATGGTCCACCTCCTTGTCCGTAAAGCGGCGCGGTTTTGCTGCGTCAGCGGGTTGTTCAGTGCAGTTCACGCCCGGGGGGCGTCCAGCAGTCCTGCGGGGTGCGTGAACACCCCGGCAGGCAGCAGTTTTTCCAAGGCCCGGGCGGCCCGCAGGACCAGTTCGTCACGGCCGAAGCGGGCGACGATCTGCAGGCCTATGGGCAGGCCGGCGGCGCTCAGGCCGCAGGGCATGCTCAGCGCCGGTTGGCGGCTGAAATTGAACGGGAAGGTGGTGGGCTGCCACATGGCGCTGATCTGCTCGGGCCAGTCGGGCGGCATCTGACGCTCCACGGCGAAGGGCTCGACCACCGCGGTGGGAGTCAGCAGCAGGTCGTAGTCGCCGAGAAAGTCATGCAATTGTTGCGCGACCCGATGCCGCTCCTGCACCGCGCAGGCGTAATCCAGGGCATTGAGCTGGCGTGCGCGAACCTGGGCCTGCTGGAGGAAGTCGCCGACCAGGTGCTGGCGCTCCACCGGGATTTCTTCGGCCACGGCGCTGGCCACTTCCACCGGCCAGGCTCGCAGGTAATTCGCGGATGGCTGGCCGATGTCCGGCGACGCCTGGACCACGCTCGCCCCGGCCTGCTGCAGCAGCTGGGCAGTGGCCAGGCAACGGGCGGCAATCTGCGGATCGACATGGGCGGCATGGCCCAGGTCGGCGCTGAAGGCGATACGCAGGCCGCTGATGCCGTCCTCGATGCTGGATAGAAACTGGCCGGGGGCATGGGGCCAGGCGAAAGGTTCGTCGGGCTCATGGGCGCTCATCAGCTCCATCAGCAGGGCGATATCCCGTACATGCCGGGCGATCGGGCCTTCGGCGGCCATGCCTCCCGGGTCGATGCTCGGGCAGGCGGACACCAGGCCATGGCTGGGCTTGAAACCGATCACGCCGCAAAAGCTCGACGGGGTGCGGATCGATCCGGCGGCATCGTTGCCGGTGGCCGCCGGGGCATAACCTGCGGCCACCCCTGCGGTGCTACCGCCACTGCTGCCACCGGCATGCAGGGCCAGGTTCCAGGGGTTGCGGGTGATGCCGGTCAACGGGCTGTCGGTCAGGGGTGTGCTGCCCAGTTCCGGCAGGGTGGTCTTGCCAATGAAGATCGCCCCGGCCTCGCGCAACCGCGCCACCAGGCTGGTGTCGCGGGTCATGGGCGGGCGGTCGGCCAGCGCCCTGGAGCCGCTACGGGTGTGCCAGCCCTGGATGTCGCTGTTGTCCTTGACCAGAATCGGGATGCCGTCCAGCCGGCCCAGCGGTTGCCCGGCGGCCCAGCGCGCGGTGGCCGCCCGGGCGGCGGCGAGGGCGGCCGCGTCCTGGCGCTCGCAGAGGGCGTTGAGGTGCGGCTCATGGCGTTCGATCCGAGCCAATACGGCCTGCAGCAGGTCCACCGGGGTGAACTGCCGGGCGGCAAAGCCGTGCAGCAATGCCTCGATGGACAGCAGGTGCAGGGCCGGTGGGCTGGACGGGGATAACGACATGGGCAGCTCTTCTATCAAGGCCGTTTGGCGCCGGGGGCGGGCCAGCGGGCAAGGGTTGCGGATACGCCGCTGACGGCGGTCCGCAAACCCTTGGGGGTGAGAAACTCAGCGGCCACTGGTGACCTTGACCCAGGTTCGGGTCCGGGTGCGTTCGGCCTTGGCCGGCAGCGGTGCCAGGGGGTACAGGCGGGTCATGGTCTCGGCGCTGGGGAACAGGTCCGGGTTGTCCAGCAGCGACTGCTGGATGAACGGTTTGGAGTCGGTCACGCCGTTGGGGTAGCCGACGTAGTTGCTGATGGAGGCGATGACTTTGGGTTCCATCAGGTAATTGAGAAAGGTGTGGGCGGTGTCCACATGCTTGGCGCCGGCGGGGATGGCCACGGTGTCGATCCACACCAGGGTGCCTTCCTTGGGAATGCGCATTTCGATGTGCACGCCGTTCTTGGCTTCGTTGGCGCGGTTGGCCGCCTGCAGGAAGCCGCCGGAGTAACCCACGGCCACACAGATGTTGCCGTTGGCGATATCGCCCATCCACTTGGCGCTGTGGAAGTAGCGCACATAAGGACGCAGCTTGAGCAGCAGGGCCTCGGCCTTGCGGTAGTCCTCGGGGTTCTGGCTGTTGGGGTCCAGGCCCAGGTAGTGCAGGGCCAGGGGCAGCATCTCGGTCGGCGAGTCGAGGAAGGTCACGCCACACTGGCTGAGCTTCTTCAGGTTCTCTTCCTTGAACACCAGGTCCCAGCTATTGACCGGGGCATCGGTGCCCAGCAGTTCCTGGACCTTGTCGCGGTTGTAGCCGATCAGGTTGGTGCCCCACATGTAGGGGATCACGTAGCGGTTGCCCGGGTCGCTCTGCTCCAGCAGCTTCATCACCGCCGGGTCGAGGTTCTTCCAGTTCGGCAGTTGGCCACGGTCCAGGGGCTGGAAGGCGCCGGCGCTGATCTGCTTGCTGACGAAACCGCTGGAAGGCACCACCACGTCGTAGCCGCTGTTGCCGGTCAGCAGTTTGGCTTCCAGCACTTCATTGCTTTCGAAGATGTCGTACTTGACCTTGATCGCGCTCTGGGCCTGGAAATCCTTGATGGTGTTGGGCGCGATGTACTCCGACCAGTTGAAGATGTTCACCGTGCGCTCTGGGGCGGCCTGGGCAGTGAAGGAGACGGTCAGGGCCAGGGCGCTCAGAGAGCAGCTCAGGGCCAGGCGGGTGAGGGCGGTATGCAGCGATTTCATGCGACAACTCCATGTCTGAAATGAGCGGAACCTTCCGATGCGGTCATTCTTGGCCGGATAGGTCCCTGAGAGAATGTTGGGAACGGTCAATAGGGGATATTTAGCGTCAATCTTCAGCGCAGTCCGAGAGCGGTCCGAGCTGGCCGGCCAACTGCCGGAAGCGCCCGGGAGCGACACCGCTCCAGCGTTGGAAGGCATGGCGGAAACTCGCGGTTTCCTTGAAACCCAGGGCTTCGGCGATGCGGTAGATGGGCAGGCTGTGCTGGCCCAGCAACTGCTGGGCCCGGGCATAGCGCAGCTCATCGAGCAACTGCTGATAGCTGGTGTCCTGGGCCCGCAGACGCCGGCGCAGGGTGCTGGGGGAACAGTGCACCTGGCGCGCCAGGCTGTCGAAGTCCGGCACCGCGTGCAGCTGTTCATTGAGGATGCGCCGCACCTGATCGATCCAGGTCGGCCGGGCGCTGAGCTCCTCGTTGAGGCGGATACAGCGTTGCAGCATGTCGTTCTGGGTCACCAGATCCGCCAGGGGCAGGCGCCGGTCCAGCCATTCCAGGTCGAAGCCGATGGCGTTGCGCCCGGCGTTGAACTGCACCGGGCAGTTGAAGGCCTGCTCGTAGCTGTCCAGGTAGGGTTGCGGGCCGTGCATCAGTTGCACCTGGCGCAGGGGCAGGGAGCAGCCCAGCAGGTCCTGGCAGGTGACCCGGTAGGACGACATGCAGAAGTCGGTGTTGAACACCTCAAGCTCGGTCTCGCTGTACTGGTCGGCGGTGAGCCAGGCCAGGCCGTCGCGAACCTCCAGGTCGAGGCGAAAGAAGGTGCCCAGGAGCAAGGGGTAGCGCAGGGCCAGGGACCAGCCTTCGCGCAGGGTGGCGCTGGTCAGCAGGGTCAGGCCGAACATGCCGTAGGCACTGATATGCAGGTTGCGCCCCAGCACCAGGCCCAGGTCCTGGCGAAAGGCCACGGCGTTGCTGAACACGCGCATTTCCTGGCTGATGTTGATCAGGCTGTTGGGCAGATCCAGGTCGGCCAGCTGGATGCCACTGCCTTCGAGCAGCACCTCGGGCGATACATCGCTGTCGCGAAAGGCGTCCAGCACCGCTTGAGTGGTGTGCAGGGTAGTCAGGCGAAGAGCGGCCATCGGCGATCTCAGATTGATATCGGGAGGCGTGACTTTAGGGGTTACGCGCGCGCGGTTCAATTGCCCCTATGCAGGAGCTCGGCGATGGGATTGTGCAGGCACAGCCCCAATGTAGGAACTGGCTTGCCAGCGAAGTCATCGGCGAGGGCAGCGTAAGGCTTGAGAGCCTGTTCGCCGGCTTGCCAGCGAGGGCGCGGTTGATGGCGGGGGAATGGGGCGATCTTGTGGGCGCTTTCGCTGGCAAGCCAGCTCCTACGGACGAGGCCGCGTGCATCTGTAGGAGCCGGCTTGCCGGCGAACCGCGCAGCGGCCAGCCCGCACCGGGTCAAGTGCGCGGTGTTCAGGCTGTCGGTACTCGCCACAGGTACCAGGCGGCAGTGGTGCGCCAGGGGCGCCAGGCGTTGCCGAGCTCGCGCAGCTGTCGGGGACTGGGCTGCTGTTCCAGGCCCTTGAGGCGGCGATAGCCCTCGCGCACGCCAAAGTCGTCCACGGGCAATACGTCCTCCCGCTCAAGGCTGTAGATCAGCAGCATCTCCACGGTCCAGCGGCCGATCCCGGGCAGTTGGGTCAGGCGTTCGATCAGTTGCTCGTCATCCAGATCACGGGCGCCTTCGGCATCGGGTACGCGACCGTCGAGGGTGGCCTGGGCGATGCCCTGCAGGGTCGCTACCTTGCGTGCGGAAAAACCGCAGCCGCGCAGGCGCTCAACACAGGTCACGCTGAGTTGCTCGGGCGTGGGGAAGTCCTGGCCGGGAAACAGCCCGCGCAGTCGGGCAAGGATCGCGTCGCCGGCCCGGGCGTGCAGTTGCTGGTAGGCCACCGCTCGTACCAGGGCCTGGTAGGGCTCGCGTTCCGGTCGCGGCTGGTGCCGGCAGGGTCCGATGGCGGCAATCAGCCGGGCCCAGTCGCTGTCCAGCGAGGCAAGAAAGAGTGCAGCGGTGGAGGACGCAGACATGGGGTATCCAGGGCAAGTGGCGGGGCGACTGGCAGGTTAGCCCGGGGTCCCGACGCTTGCACTCTGTCTCTTGCGCTGAAACTCGCGGCCCGGGCCTTGCGCCCGGGCGCCGGGGCGTCAGTCCTTGGTCGCCGGCAGGTAGAGCCGCTCGAGCACGTAGTGCAGGGAAGCGGCCAGGGTTTGACCATGGCTGAGCTTTTCGAAGCTGTGGTAGTCCAGGGCCAATCCCGGCACCTGGGCCAGTTGCGCCTGCAACTGTCTGGCACGCTGGTCGGCCTCGGGCCCCGGTGGCTGGCGGGGGTTGCCCGGTTCGGCGCCGCCGCGCATCAGCAACAGTTGCGCACGATGGCCCTGCAGGCGTCCGGCCAGGCCTTGGGCTTGAGTCAGGATCAGGCCGTCGCCCCACCACAGCGAAGGGCTCGCGGCGGCGTAGTGACGAAACTCCTGAGGCCGGGCGAACAGCGCCTGCAGCACCAGCAGGCCACCGTAGGAATGGCCCCACAGGGTTTGCTGCGTGGCGTCGATCGGCACCTGCGCCGCCACTGCCGGGCGCATGCGTTCGCGCAGCAGTTGCAGGAAGGCCTCGGCGCCACCGCTGGGTTGCCCGGTCAGCGGGTCTTGCTGCTGCGCCTGGCCCGGCTGCTGCGGGGTGTAGTCATAGGTGCGGGCGTTGCGTTCGATGCGCAGCGGGGTCTGGTAACCCAGCGCCACCAGCAGCGGCGCCGGGCCCCGGTCCAGGCGCTTGAGCTGCTCGGGGTCCAGAGCACCGATGGCAGCATTGCCATCGAGCATCCACAGCACCGGATAACCCTGTGGCGGCGGCGCCTGCAGCGGCTGGCCGATCCACAGTTGGTAGTGCCGCTGGCCGTCGGCGGAGTCCAGTTGCAGGCTGCTGAAACGGTAGGGCAGGTCCTGGCGCTGCAGCAGGCTGCGGTCCATGGGCTGGTCCGGGGCGGGGGCGGCCAGGGCCGCTCCCGCAAGGCCCCAGGCCAGGACCAGGGGCAGAAAAAAAGTTCTCATCAGGCGTTCTCGACGGGCTCTTGGTGATGGCTCTTGGTGATGGCTCAGAACGATGCGGTCAGGCTGGTGTACAGGGTGCGCCCGGGTTCGTTGTAGGTGGCGGCGCCGGCCCCGGCGATGTTGTTCACGCCCTGGGCGTTGCCTTCACGGAACAGGCGTTTGTCGAACAGGTTGTCGACCCCGGCGGTCAGGCTCAGATTGCGGGTCAGGGCGTAGGTACCGCTGACCCCGGCAATGGCGTAGGGCGCCAGTTGCTGGGTGGCGCTGCCAGTGACCCGGTCGCCGTGGTAGTCGTACTTCTTCGGCGTCTGCTGGCCGTACCAGGCCACGGTCGCCTGCAGCGACAGGTCCTGGGTGGCCTGCCAGTCGAGCATCGAGTTGAGGGTGTAGCGCGGGGTCACCGAGAGGTAGTCGCCGGTTTGCTTGTTCTTCGATTGCAGCATGTAGGTGAAGTTGTTGTTCCAGGTCAGCTGGCTGGCCAAAGGAATGGTCAGGGTGCCTTCCAGACCTTCTACCAGGGCCTTGGGCACGTTCTCCCACTGGTAGATCGCCGCGTTGCGGTAGGCGCCGCTGCCGCCGCTGGCCCGGTTCACCGGGGCCACGCCGGATTCCACCTTGTTCTTGTAGTCGTTGCGGAAGTAGGTCAGGCCGGCCACCCAGCCGTCGGCCTTGTATTCCAGGCCCAGTTCCTTGTTGACGCTGGTTTCCGCCTTGAGCTTGTCGTTGCCCTGCAGGTAGCAGCTGGTGCTCTGGCCGTAGCAGCCCTGGCCGCGGCTGTAGAGCAGGTAGTCGGCGTTGAGCTGGTACAGGTTGGGCGCCTTGTAGGCTCGGGCGATGCCGGCCTTGAGGGTCAGGGTGTCGCTCAGGGCGTGGGACAGGTTGAGGGACGGGCTCCAGTTGTCGCCGACGATGCTGTGGTGATCCAGACGCAGGCCGGGGGTGAGCATGGTGCCCGGCTGCAGTTCGATGTTGTCTTCAGCGAACAGCGAGAAGATCTGCGCGCTGGACTGGGTGCTGCGGTTGCTGCTGCTCAGGCCGCCCACGGCGCCGCCTTCACTGGTGCTCTGGGTGTTGGCGCTGGGGTCGTCGAGCTTCTGCTGCGACCATTCGCTGCCCAGGGTCAGGGTCTGCTCGAAACCGGCGTGCAGTGGCAGGTTGACTTCGCCATGGGCGGTCAGGTCGCGCAGCACCGCGGTGTAGAACTCGCTGTTGCTGAAGATGCCTTCGGTGCCGCCGGCCAGGCCTTCGTTGATCCGCGTGTTGCGGGTCTTCTCGTATTGCAGGTAGGCCATGGAGCTGCCGAAGTCCCATTCGCCGCGATGGGTCAGGGCATAGGTTTCGCGGTAGCTGCGGTTGGTCTCGTGGCCCAGCAGGTTCTGCACATTCTTGTTGCTGTTGGTGTTCTGGGTATCGCCGGTGTAGAGGTTGCCCTGGCGGCTGAAGCCGGCTTCGAAGTCCAGGCTCTGGTCTGGAGTCATGCGCCAGCTCAACAGGCCGTTGAGGTCCTTGTTGCGCACGCCTTCGCGGCCGGCGGGCAGGGTGCCGACCTGGTTGCCGGTGCGCAGGGATTCATGGCCGGCGTTGATGTCGGCGTCGTCGGAATCGGTCTTGGCCACGTTGCCATAGACCCGGTAGCTCAAGGTGTCGGTGAGCGGGCCATTAAGGCCGAAGCTCATACGCTGGGTGGCGCCTTCGTCCTTGTGGGTCGGGAACGAGCTGTAGAGCGTGGCGTTGCCGTGGGTCTGGCTGCCGGCCTGCTTGGTGATGATGTTGATCACCCCGCCAGCGGCGCCGTTGCCGTAGCGGGCCGCCGCCGGGCCGCGGATCACTTCGATGCGTTCGACCTGATCGGCCGGCACCCAGTTGGTGTCGCCGCGGCTGTCACGCTCGCCGCGCCAGCCGTAGCGCACCGAGTTGCGGCTGCCCACCGGCTTGCCGTCCACCAGGATCAGGGTGTTTTCCGGGCCCATGCCGCGGATGTCGATCTGCCGGTTATTGCCGCGCTGGCCGCTGGTGGAGTTACCGGTGAGGTTGACCCCGGGCATGGTGCGGATGATCTGCGACAGGTCGTTGGCCGGCGGGCGTTTCTGGATGTCCTCGGCGGTGATCACCGAGACCCCCGGTGCCTGCTTGGTTTCTTCCTTGGCGGTGGCGATGACGCTCTGGGGTTCCAGCTCCAGGACCGGCTGGGTCGAGCCTGCATTGGCGGCCTGCACCGCGTGGCTGAGCAGGCAGCAGCCGGACAGCAGGAAGGGGGCGAAAGGACGCATCGAGCGCATGGACATCGGTGATCTCCGGACAGAGGCAGAAACAGAAGATCACGAATGATAATGACTGCTATTTGCGAGTAAAGCGCATTAACTTTCTAAACACTTCCAGGTCATGGGTCTAGGCGGCGGGCAGTAGCAGGTGCATGCACAGCCCGGGGGTGCCATTGCTGGCCCAGATCCGCCCCTGATGCAGCTCCACGGCGCGCCGGGCGATGGCCAGGCCCAGGCCGAAACCGTCGCCCTGGGCCGAGTCCAGGCGCTGGTAGGGCTGGAAGATCCGTTGCAGGTCCTGCTCGGCGACGCCCGGTCCCTGGTCTTCCAGGCACAGGTGCCAACAGGCGCCTTCGCGCCAGCCGCGCAGGCTCACCCGGCCGTCGGCGGGGGAGTAGCGAATGGCATTGCGCAGCAGGTTTTCCAGGGCCTGGGCAATGCTGTCCAGGTGCACCTGGACCCGGCAGTCGGCGTCCAGCAGGCAGGGCAGGCGCTCGGCGTCCCAGGCGCTTTCGAAGCAGGCATCCTCGCGCAGCGCCTCCCAGATCGACAGCACCTGCACCGCTTCGGTGGGCAGTTGCGGACGTTCGGTGTCGAGCCAGGCCAGGTCCAGGGTGTCTTCCAGCAGGCGCTGCATGTCGGCGATTTCCCGGTCCAGGCGCTGGCGCAACTGCTCCGGCGGCAACTGGCTGTCATGGGCGATGCGCAACCGCGCCAGGGGCGTGCGCAGCTCATGGGACAAGGTCCGCAGCAGCAGGCGCTGCTGGGCCAGGCTCTGGCGCAGGCGCTCGGCCATGTGCTCGAAGGCCAGGGCCAGTTCCCCCAACTCGTCGTGGCGGTTCACCAGGGGCGTGCCCAGCCCCTGGCTTTCCAGGTCGTCGGCGCGCAAGGCATCGGCGCGGTCGCGCAGGCGGTTCAGCGGCAGCACCAGATGACGATAGAGCAACAGGCCGAGCAGGGCGGCGAGCAGGGTCGGCACCACGCCATGGCTGAGGAGGTGGGTCCAGGGTGTCAGGCCACTGGGCAACAGGCGCTCGGGCAGTTGCAGCACCAGACGGCCTTGCTCCGGGTGCTCGGGGAATTCGATGCTGACGTAGGGCAACTCGTCCTGCAGGCGCCGGCTCATGGGCCAGTCGAGCTTGCGCATGAAGGTCAGGTGGCTGGCGTCCTCGGCGGTCAGCGGGGTGCTGCCCAGGCTCTGCAGGCGATCGCCGATCACCGCGACCCAGGTGTCTTCCCGGGCCGCCAGTTGTCGCTGGAACTCATCGACCGCGGCCACGCCGCCCTGGCGCCAGGCGTTCTCGGCCTGCTGGGCGTAGCTGGCCAGGTACTGGCGGTCGGCGGGGTCGAGAAAATAGGTGCTGCGTTCCGCCGACAGGCCCCAGGTCCAGATGATCCAGGTCAGCAGCAGGCAGAAGCCGATCTGCAGCACGGCCAGTTTCCACAGCAGGGGATGACGGCGCATCAGTGACGTTGCGCCTCCACCAGGATGTAGCCGGCGCCGCGCACCGCCTGGATCTGCAGGTGCTGCACCCCCAGGTCGGTGAGTTTGCGCCGCAGGTTGCACACGTGCACATCCAGGCCACGATCCAGGCGCGTATAGATGCGGTGCAGTACCTGCTGATAGAGAAAGGGTTTGCTCAGGGTTTCTCCGGGGTGCTCGCGCAGGGTCACCAGCAACCGGTATTCCGAGCCGGTCAGGCCCGCTGCGCGGCCCTGGTGCAGCACGTCCTGAGCCTGGTCGTCGAAGTCGAGGTCCGGGTCCTGGCGTGTGGCCTGCTGCTGTTGCACCCGGGCCATGCGCCGCAGCAGGGCGTCGGCGCGGGCGTCCAGTTCGGCCAGGCTGAAGGGTTTGGGCAGGTAGTCGTCGGCGCCCCGGGTGAAGCCAGTGATCCGGTCCTGCTCGGCCCCCAGGGCCGACATCAGCATCACTGGCGTGTCTTGTTCGTGGCGCAGGGTTTCCAGCAAGGCCAGGCCGTCCATGCCCGGCAGCATGATGTCCAGCAGCACCAGGTCGAAGTGACCGGCGCGCACCGCGGCCAAGCCCTGGCGACCGTCGGCGCAGGGGGTGACGGCAAAGCCGCGCTGGCGGAAATGCCGGTCCAGATCGTCGCGCAGTCTGGCGTCGTCTTCCACGAGGAGCAGGTTGGGGGTCATGGGGCAGAGCACTTGAATGGGGATATTTAATGAGAACGTTTTACATTTGCGAATATTGCAGCAATGCCCCTGGCTATGCAATTGCCACGATGGGCTGACGGGATTGAGGTCGCAATCAACTAAAAGTTGAATATTCAACATTGTGTTGATATTTTTCCTGGCCGCTTTCCTTGGTAACCGCCCATGAACCTGCCTTCCGATGCTCTTCTTGCCGAGCGCCAGCTGGTCTTGCAAGTGCTCAGCAGCACCTTGCAGATGCTTGCCAGTGTGGTCGGCCAGCATGTGGAAATCGTCCTGCATGACCTGGACCGCCCGGAATCGTCGATCGTTGCCATCGCCAACGGCCATGTCACCGGGCGCCAGGTGGGCGATCCGGTGCTGGTCGGGCCGCGCCAGGACCTGGGGTTTGCCGCGGTGCGACGCGCCCTGCAAGACCGCACCGCGACCACCCCGCTGGTGCTGGAGAACTACCCGACCCTGGCCCCCGACGGCCGTGAGCTGCGCAGTTCCACGGTGATCTTTCGCGACCGCAGCGGGCAGCCTTTCGCCAGCCTGTGCAGCAACAGCGACCTGAGCGGCATTGCCGCCGCTCATGCCTGCCTCGGGCAGTTGCTGGGCCTGGGCAGTGCGCCTGCGCCGCGCCGCGACGAAACCCGCGACATGGAACAGTTGCTGGCCCAGATCATCCAGGGCGCCTGCCCGGGAAACGGGGCGCGCATGAGCAAGCAGCACAAGCTCGACGCCGTGCGCCAGATGCAGGAGCGCGGGGTGTTCATCGTCAAGGGCGGGATCGAAAAGGCCGCCGCGGCCCTGGGGGTGACCCGCTACACCATCTACAACTACCTGGAACAGATCCGCGCCGAAGGCGCCGAGGAATGACCGCGATGCAGCTCGATATCTTTCAAGTGGATGCCTTTACCTCCCAAGTCTTCGGTGGCAACCCGGCGGCGATCTGCCCCCTGGATGCCTGGTTGCCGGACGCGGTCCTGCAGCGCATCGCCCTGGAGAACAACCTGTCGGAAACCGCCTATTTCGTGCCCCGGGGCGAAGTGTTCGAACTGCGCTGGTTCACCCCCACGGTGGAAGTCGACCTGTGCGGGCACGCCACCCTGGCGGCGGCCTGGGTGCTGTTCGAGCAGCTGGGCGAGCGCCGCGACGTGCTGCGTTTTGCCACCCGCAGCGGCGAGTTGCGGGTGAGCCGCGAGGGCGGTCTGCTGTCCATGGATTTTCCCGCCAAGCAGCCCGAGGCGGTGGCGATTCCTCCGGCCCTGCTGCAAGCCCTGGGGTTGCCGGCGGCCGAGGCCCTGTACCGCACCGACGATTATCTGCTGGTGGTGGACGACGAATCTCTGGTGGAGGCGCTCAAGCCCGATTTCGCCGCACTGGCGGCCTTTGATGTACGCGGCATTGCCGTGACGGCGCCGTCCCAGGAATTCGATTTCGTCTCGCGCTGGTTCGGCCCGCGGGTCGGGGTCAATGAAGACCCGGTCACCGGTTCCGCCCATACCTCCCTGGCGCCTTACTGGGCCGCGCGCCTGGGCAAGCGTCAGTTGCGGGCGCAACAGGGCGGGGCGCGCAAGGGCCAGTTGGAGTGTCAGGTGCTGGACAACGGGCGGGTGATCATCAGCGGCTACGGGGCCTTGTACCTCAAGGGCAGCATTTTCCTCTGAAGCGGTTGCGGCGCCGCTTTGCCATGCAGACCTGGCGCCTGCCGGCGGATTTGTCTCGGCGGTGCCGGCGGGAGTAGAGTCGCGGTTTTTTCGCCTGCTCAGGATGCTCCAGACCATGCAACGGACCCGCACCTTGCCCTGCCTTTCCAGCACACCGCTGCTGGCCTTGCTCTTTGGCCTGTGGGCCGGCACCGCCCAGGCGGCCAGCCTCAGCCAAAGCCTGCTGGACTGCCAGCCGGGGTTCTTCAAGGCCCTGTATCAGCAGCGCGCCGAGCTCGGGCAGGTGGTGAAGCTGGCGGAGAATCAGCGCCAGGGCATTGCCTGGATTCCGGTGGTGGAGCGCCGCGACAGCGCCACCGCGCTGACGGCGTTTTCCCGCCCGCTGCTGGATCAGGGCCTGCCCCTGACCGCCTACTACGACCGCCAGTTCGACCTGGGCGAGCAGGGCACCTTCCACTTCTGGGGCTTTGAAATCGATGCCAGCCGCGAGGCCGTCATGGCCGCGCTGCCCCAGGCCGGTTGGCAGGAGGCCGGCGAATACTTCATCTCCCGAGCGCAGATCAAGGCCAACGCTGCGGCGCCCTGGCAGGACAACCCGGGCGCCGCTTCGGGCATCGCCCCGGCGCCGGGTTCTGCGGAAAAGATCCTCATGCTCAGCGATGAAGACGGCAAGACCCGTCTGCTCTGCTCGTTGCAGGGCAGCATCGATCAGCCGCTGTTGGAGCAGGAGCGGCCGGACCTGGCCCAGGGAGCGGGCCGATGAACAAGCTGTTGAGCTTGAGCGCGGCGCTGGTGCTCGCCGGTTGCGCGCATTCGGGTACCCCCAAGGAGGCCCCGGCGCCGCAGCGTCCGGAGGGCATGTTCAAGGTGCTGGAGACCCCGGAGCTAGGCACTTACTTTGCCGCCAACTCGCTGGCCCTCTACCAGAACAACCCGAACCTGCGGCAGTTCTATCTGGTCAACAACTACGCCAAGCCTGCCGAGCTGGGCGGTGGCAAACCGCCGATCTACAGCTCCCGCGCGATCCGGGTGATCAACTGCGAGAAGGATGAGTCGGCGCAGTTCGGCCGGGTGTACTTCTCCGAGCCGTTCGCCCAGGGCGTAGAGGTCATGCGCAAGGAAGATCTTGCGCAATGGGCCGCATTCCCCCGTCAGTCGTTGATCGGGGAGCTGCGCAACATGGCCTGCGCGGTCGATCCTAGCCGGCTCAAGCTGGCTCCGGCACCGAGTCGGTGAGCGCAGTCAGAGACGTTGTTCAACCCGGCCAGGCCATGATCAGCTCGGCCTGTCCGGTATCGGGGTCGATGCCGTTGTCGATCACCTGGAAACCCTGCTGGCGGTAAAAGCCGATGCTCGGCAGGTTGGCGGCATACACCGCCAGTTCCAGGCGTGAGCGGCGCTGGCGGGCATCGGCCAGCAGTTGCGTACCCAAGCCCAGGCCCTGGTGCTGAACGCTGACGAAAATCGCTGCCAGTTGATCCTCATGCAGGCAGTAGAAACCCAGGAGTTGGCCGTCGCGTTCGATCACTCGGGTCTGGGCGTTGGGAATGTAGAGGCTGCGCATGTCCTCGACCTTGGAGCGCCAGAAGTCGGGGTCGACAAAGTGGTGGGCCTGGATTGAAGCGTCCAGCCAGAGTGCCAGCAACGCTTCCAGATCGCTGCTTTGATAGTCCCTGATCAGCATGTTTTGGGGGCCTGTCGAATTGAAGTGTGCGCCGCACGCTACTCAGGTAGCGACGGTCTGTCCAATTGTTGAGAGCCAAGGAAGTATTCGATGCTGGAAAGCAACCGCACCATCACCCTCTCAGGCGAGCAGGCACTGCAAGCCCTGGCGGAACTGGAGTTCGTCTTGATCTCGCTGCACAAGATGGGTGCCTATTACATGGACAAACCCGTGGCCGACTACCAGCGCGCCACCACCGATTTCATCGATGGCCAGCAGGTTACCCAGCGCCTGGCCCAGGTGCGCAGGATTCTCAGCGAGCCGTTCGACTGCACCCTGGGGGACGATCAGATGGATGACATCGAACGCCACATGGAGGGGCTCGAACTGTGGCAACCCGAGTAATCGCACGGCTGATACCCAGGGATTTTTCAAGGAGCCTGCCATGTCCCGGATAAGCATCGCCGTGGCGACACCCACCAGCAGCCTGGCGCTGGTGAAGTTTCTCCATCAGCGCCTGGGCCTGGCCCTGAGCGTTGCCCAGGGCCATCTGCGCCGTGGCGCCGAGGGTTTCTTCTACAGCGCCAAGCTGTTTCACAACGACCATGTGGAACGTGAGCAGGAACTGCGCGACATCCTCGCCTTCTTCAACAATGCCCAAGTGCCGCTGTTGATTGTCGAAAGCGACCCCGATGAGCAATGGCACGGGGTTGCGCCCGAACCGTTGCAGGACTGCGCGATGCCCCAGGAGCACTTGTTCAATCTGCTCCAGGCCTATGAAGAGGACTATCAATAACGCCCGGAAGCGGGCCTGTGCCGCCCAACTGAATACGCGGTTTTCCTAAAGTTCTGGCCCCCGGGGTCGAGACGTTGGTGCTGTCCGTTCATCAATAAGGATATTTCGTGTTCAGAACCCTCCTCGGGGCCGCCGCCCTCATCGCCACCCTGGCGCTGACCGGCTGTGTGTCCTACAACGTCACCGGCCCGCTGGGCGCGCCGTTGCATCCCGCTCCCGTCAGCAGCCCGCGCACCGCGCAAATCGCCGATGTGCAGGTCACCGCTGCCGGTATCGACGAAGCCACCCGCACCGCCATCAGCCGTTCGCTGACGGCTCAGCTGACCCCCTACGTCAAGAGCGCCGGCTACTTTCGCCAGCTCAGCGAATACCCCACCCGCCTGGGTGAGGGGGACGTAGTGCTGAAGTTCAACATGACCTCCCTCAAGGGCCATCGTGCACCCCATCCGGGCTACCTGCCCGGCGCCTTGCTGACCCTGACCGTGTGGATCTGGGTCAACGGTCCGATCTACGTCGATACCTTCGACCTGGCCGGCGATCTGTCGATTGTCGACCGCGACGGCAAGGAACTGGCCAGTGCCAAGGAGCAGCTCAAGTTCGAGCGCAACGTCGGCCTCTACGGGCGCGAGTACTGGGCCCCGACCCAGGGCGCCAAGCAACTCAACGAACTGGTTGCCAAATTGCTCGACAACGCCAGCGCCCGCTTGGCGCAACACTAGGATCAAGGAGAGTCACATGTTGGGTTCCATCAAGCACGCCCTGGTGCTCGCAGCCTTATTGCTGGGCGGTTGCGTGTCCTACTCGCAACACGAACTGACGCCGGTCAGCACCTGGCCGCCCGCTGCGCAAGTCGCTGAGCAAAAGCCCAGCGCCTTTGTGCGCACCACGGCGATGTACCAGGTCAACGGCGGCCCGGCCAATGCCGCCGCCGGCACTCCTGCGGCTGCCTGGGAGACCGTGGTGGCCGATGCCTACCGCCAGTCCGGGCGCTTTGCCCGGGTCAGCACCGACAAGGTCGAGTCGGACCTGTATGCCGAAGCCACCCTGTACAACAACGAACAGTTCAGCATGGCTTCGGCCATCATCACCGGCGCCACCTTCTTCGTGATTCCGTCCACGGCCAAGAACACCTTCACCCTGGAGACGGTGTTCAAGGACAAGGACGGCAAGGAGCTGGGGCGGATTCGCAAGAGCGAATCGGTGCGCACCTGGATGCAGTTGCTGCTGATCGTCGCCATCCCCTTCCAGCAGGACACCCGCGACGTGGTCCAGGCGCTGGCTCGCAGCACCCTGGATGAAGCGGTGCAGCGCAAACTGCTGTAAGCCTCGCGCCGCTGGCCGGGTGCAAATAAAAACGCCGCTTGCTCTGTTCAGGGCAAGCGGCGTTTTTCATGGGGGCGCAGTTTGTCTCAGCGCTGCGCCGACCAGTAGGCATGCAACTGCCGCGCGGCGGGTTCGATGGCCGCGATCTGCTGGCGATGCTGCTCCAGGTCCAGATCGGCGGGCAATTCGAAGTTGTCCTGTTCGGCGCAGTCGATGATCAACTGCAGCGCCTGGACCTGTGGCGCCGGCATTTGCGGCCAGTTGCCCACGGCCACCCCGCGCAGGTAGCCGAAACACCATTCTTCGGCCAGCAGCAGGTTCTGGCCCTGGTGCTCGGTCTGTTCGAAGCGCGCCTTGAATCCTTCGGGGGCGCTGCTCAACTGGGCGGCCAGGGTGTTGATGTGGCGTACGCAGAGGTCGATGAACTGCCGGCATTCCTCCGGGGTTTCCCAGCTTGGGTTTTCGCCGCCCCAGATCCCCGGGAACCATTCGGCGATGTCGACCTGGGCCGGGCCCGAGACCAGCGCGGTGAAGTAGCCATCCAGCTCGCAAGGGTTGAGCACCGAGTGGTCGTCGCCGTACTTGAGCAGAGTGTCTTCGATCACTTCGAAGTCGGCGGCGTTGAGAGGCGAGTTGGGCATGTTCGGAATCCTGAGAAAAAAGCTGCGGCGATTTTCCTGTTTCACGCCGCACGCCGCAAGCTCGAAGCTCGGCCGGCCCATCTCGTGGTTCGAGGAGGGTGCTCAGGTATCGCGCAGCAAGTCCTGGGCATCGAGCAGGCGGTAGGCGATTTCCGGGCGGTTCTCCATGGCCCGGCGGATGGCGGCCGGAATCGACTGCCGGGTCTTGCGGCACAGGCCGGGGTGCTCGGCCAGGGCGATGGTGATACCGCGCATGCTGCGCACTTCGTTGTCGCTGGGGGTGATTTCCACACGGACCCCCAGTTGCTGGTAGATCCGCCGCTGCATGTGCTCCAGGTCCGCCAGGTCCTTGAGATTTTCCAGGCGTTCGAGCAGACGCTTTTCCTCCTGGCGCGTCAGATTGAGGATGCGCAGGTCGGCTCCGGGGGTGTCCAGCAACTGCTCGCGCTCGCAGATGCAGGCGCCGGGCGGACAGGGTTGGCGGGTAGCTGGGCTGGGGTTCATGGTGATCCATCATAGCCAGCCAACATGGCCTTTGCCCATTGAGTAAAGGCCATATCATTGCGGATCACGATACTTGCCCACTATCTCCATCGAGGGTTTTGACTCGTGGCGATATGTTGCTTCATCAATCGTAGGCCCGCCTCAGTCCATTTCCTTGAGTATCGTGACACAGCCGACGGCAGCAGTGACGATACCGGCCGCACTGCCAATCGCGATGGCACTGGCCAAGCCAAGTATTGCGGTAGCGCCCTTGAGTAGCTGAGCAGCTGTTTGTACACGGCTGATGAAATCATCGACTTGCTGAATACTGGCCTGTATTCCCTCGACCGCTTCAGCTGCGCTCTGACCGATGAGAATTCCCACGCTGTTGGTGATGCGCTGGGCTTCCCGGGCCAGCCCTTTTCTCTGGTGGATGAGTTCGTCGGCGTTTTCCGGAGGCGGGTCGCTGTTCAGCAGTTCGTTGATCTTGTTTCTGGTATCAATCAACTTCAAAACATAAGCTGTTTTTTCTGCAATGAAACTTTCGTTAACTTCGGCCATGATTATTGCTCTCCTTCTTTTGTTGCATTAAATGCTTCGCGAAGCGAAGAGGCGCGATCAGAGAAATTCTTTATTTCAGCCAAGACTTCCTGTGTGTCCAGGTGATCAATGTTGACCATGAGTTCCCTGTGCGCCTTGATAAAAGCCGCAGTAGCTTCCTGGAATTTTTTTACTCGTTCAGAGGTGGCAGTTAGGCTGCTGGCTTCGTTGAGGGCGTACACTTCGGCATACAGTTTGCGAACCGGCATTCTGGCTGCCGCTTCTGAGGAACTATGAGCCTGTGAGGCCACTTTTAACGACTGGCCGAGGTTGTCGTATATTCCATGGGAGGCGTACATGTCAGTGGGGTAAACATAGTTTGCATACTGTTCCAAGCGGCTGCTGATAAGACTTATTCGCGCATGATTCTCATACAGCATGTTTTTGAGTTGCTGCTTTGTTTTCGCCTGCAATATAAAAGCAATGGAGGACTCCGCCAGCAGTGCTCCGGCTTTGACCTCGGCGCTTGGTTTGTTTTCATTAAGCTTTGCTGCAGCATCGGTCAGTTTGATCAGGGAGCCATCGAAGGTGCCTGATTGTAACTTCGACATTTTTCCTAAGGCCGCTGCATAGCCAGTTAGAGTGTCGGCAAGCGCGTTGAGCGTTGAGTCTCTTATATCTGTCCCTTGACAAATACTTTCGACTTCGGATTTCAAGCTGCTGGGGTTGTAGCCTGGAGCATTTTGGGGGTCAAGTTGTCCTAGGTATTCCAAAGTGTGAGAGGTTCTACACTGGTTCGAAGCATCTGTAATAAGTTTCTTTGCGGCGTCGCTGTAGGACAGGGTTGCTGCTGAAAAGTCGGTAATGGCCTGTGAGTGATAGGCGCATCCGCCGAGTTGGAAACACCATATAAAAAGAATCCAAACTAGAGGGCGAGGTTTCATTGTGGCTCCTTGCTCATAGTGATGAGCTATCCTGCGTGACCTGTGGAGGGCTTGATTCCCAAGTGCTGTTCAGCGTATTTGCAGGGGCTTCAACTCGGAAGACGTTGAAGCTCAGCGGGACGTCGGACTGGGAGCAAGCAGGCCGGCCAGTGCGCCGACAGCTGCAGAGCCAAGGGCGGTCATCATCTCCGGTATATCTATTTGTGCTCCATGGATAATGGAAAGGAGAACAGCGCCGGCAACTACGATCAGCACGGTACTGCCCAGCGACAAGACGACAATGCGATAAATCCAGCGGTCGGTTTGGAGTGGGGAGGACATCTCCGTAACGACTTCTTGAGCAAGTTTTGGCAATTCGGTTTGAGGGTTTTCTTTGACTCTCTCTATTAAAGTCGGATTGCTGACGATTTTGTTGGCGAGTGCTATTGCTGAGCGAATGGTCTCATCGTTCATGATATGGAGCTCCTTGGTGACAGGCTTCTGTTGTTTGCCGTGTTGCTGTCTAGTGTTTAGACTTTTTGGTGAGTGCCTGGTTGTTGTGTTTTTAATGCTGATAGTTAAAAAGTATTAAACAGTTTTGGTGTTGGCTTTGTTTTTTATGAGGTGGCTGAGCGCGCTTTATAGGTTTTTAGAGTAGCGCTGGAGTGGTGTTTGTCAAATGAGAGAGGGGCGATTAAGTTCTGAGGGTTATTGCGATTTTTTGGAGTGTAAGTTGTTGATGTGTTTGCGAAATTGTTTTGTTTAAAGGGGTGGGGGCTTGATTGATTATTAGCTTGCTATTTTGTTTGTTTGAGGTGTTTTGGTTTTTTGTTTTGTTGGTTGAGTGGTGTGCTTGTTAATGATTTTTCTTCTTGGTTTGTTTTGTTAGTTGCGGTGATTTGTTAAGTTATCGCAAAACTTCATATAAGGATGTTAGTTTACTTTGGTCCTGGATTCTGTTCGCGGTTTGTCGCTGCCTACAGCAAGGTCCCCAAGACAATAGCGCTACCAGCGGCATCAGGTGGCCGAACGCCTTATCGCGCGCCTGGAGGAGGCTGGAGGTGTTTGGCTACCGCGTCCAACTGGCAGCAGGGACTAGCCGCGCCGCGCCATCAGCAGCACCGACGCCGCCCCCGACAGCAGCACCGCGCAGCCGCGATTGAACAGGCGCTTGCCCCGGGGTTCGGCGAACCAGCGACGCATGTGCAGGCCCATGTAGGCGTAGGCGCTGATGGCGATCCACTCCAGCCCCAGGAACAGCGCGCCCAGGATCAGGAACTGCGGGCCCATCGGCTGCGTCGGATCGACGAACTGCGGCAGGAAGGCGGTGAAGATCAGGATTGCCTTGGGGTTGCCCGCCGCCACCAGGAATTCCTGGCGCGCCAGGGGCCACAGACCGACGCGGACCGGTTCAGCGTCCCGTTCATTGCCGGGGTTGGCACGCCACAGTTGCCAGGCCAGGTACAGCAGATACCCCGCGCCCAGAATCTTGATGGCATGGAACAACAGTTCCGAGGTCTGCAGGACCACTGCCAGGCCGGCGGCGGCCAGGGCGATCATGGCAGCGAAGGCCAGCAACCGGCCGCTTCCCGCCAGGCAGGATTGGCGATAGCCGTAACGCGTGGCGTTGCTCACGGACAACAGGTTGTTCGGGCCGGGGGCCATGTTCAGGGCGAAACAGGCGGGGATGAACAGGCTCAGGGTGGCGAGATCCATACAGTCTCCGGGACAGCGCAAGGGGAACGGACCCACGCCATCGGCGACCGCGGAGCTGGCCCGGACGTTGTTGAGGCGGGGTCGATAAAATACGGGCCGCGTCGGGCAGGAGGCAAGTGTTCAGTTCGCAGTGGGTCAGCGGTTGGCCAAGGTTGAACGGGGTGGGAGCAGGGGCAGGAGGCGTCGACAGTGATCGGGCAGGGGCACGGCAAGTCCCTCTCCCCGTACCGACAGGGAGAGGGACAAGGCACTCAGTTGATATTGATGTAGGGGTCCCAGTCGCAGTAACCCACCACTTGATTGTCACTGTCGACAATCATGAACGCCCAGGTGTAGGTGATGCTGCCTTGGCGCACGGCTTTGCCTTCCCAATAGAAATTCTTGACGCTCTGGGCGATGGGCTGCGCGGATGGATCGCCTTGATTGATGATCGGCATGGGCGTGTGGTTCAAGACCACCGGATTGATGTCTTGCACATAATTGGGGTTTTGTTGCGTCACTACCGGGGACGTCTGGGTGTACTGATACAGCAGTACCGAGTAGTACAGCCCCTCGGACAGGCTGGTGCTGCGCCAGCGGACCAGGTCGCCCTCCTTGAGGTTGACCGACAGTTCATCCGTACCTTCGCCGGCTGGGGAGTTGTTGCGTCTGGCCACCATATAGATCGCCTGACTGGAGAGCCTTACCCCGCTGGTGGTGAAGTTATAGAGGTGGCTGGGCTGCGTCGGGTCGCTTTTTTGCAGGTTGAACACTTGGCCGCTGTCGAATTGTTTGCCCTGGCTGTTGAGAATGGTGTCCACATCAATGGTGACCATGATGTCGATGATGTTGTCGTTCATGTCCAGCTCCCTGCTGTCGCGTTAGATGCCTGGAGTGCCCAGGCAAACAGGCAATCGAGTTTCCGGGCGCGGCCACTGAGCATCGGTACTCGGGTCCCGGTCTATCGGGCATCGGGCTTGATGCACTTCCATGAAGTCGCGAGTGGAATCTAGATCCTCAAGACGGTTAGTCAAATGGCCCACTTCAAAAAGAGCGAGTGCAAGACGAGCGGTGCAGGGCCAGGGTCAGGCGCTCGCTGCGGCGTCTTCAGTCAGGCCTGCGCCCCGGGATCGGCCGCGACGGTTTATCATGCTGCGCCGCTGCCCGTTGCCTGCCCGACAAGGGGCCGCTCTATTCGCCCACCGTGGAGGCGCCCGCCATGTCCGATCTGCCCAAGCCTGCTGCCATCCCTGAATTCCCCGTGTGCCACGCCCGTGGCGGCACCTCCACCGGACTGATCCTGGCCCGCGAAGCGCTGCCCCGGGACGAAGCCCTGGTGGAAGAACTGCTGCGCCACCTGATGGGCGTGCCCCTGCATGGCGAGTGGCCGGGCAATACCCAGATCACCGGCCTGGGGCGCGGCGGGCCCACCAGCAACAAGGTGTTCATCGTCGAACGCCGCCCCGGCGAGACGCGGATGATCAGCACCCTGGCGCAGCTGGCAGCGGGCAAGAGCGCCATCGACTGGAGCGTCAACTGCGGCAACATGTCCGCGGCCCTGCCGTTGTACGCCTTGCAGCGCGGCTGGCTGGAACCCGGGGAGGGCGGCGGGCAGATCGAGATCTACAACAGCAACACCCAGACCACGATGTATGCGCGCCTGGGGTTCGCCAATGGCCGGCTGCTGAGCGACACGCGGATTCCCGGGGTCAACGGGGTATTTCCCGGGGTCGACCTGTTTCTCGACAAGCCGGTGGGGGCCAAGACCGGCGCGCTGTTCCCCAGCGGCAAACGGGTGGACCTGCTGGACGGCATTGCTGCCACCTGCATCGATGTGGCGGTGCCCATGGTCATCCTTCGCGCAGCGGACCTGGGCCAGACCGGCGAGGAAACCCCGGCCGAACTGGACGCCGACCCGCAGCTCAAGGCGCGTCTGCTGGAACTGATGGTGCAAGGCGGCCTGCGCATGGGCCTGCGTAAGCGCGATGGCAGCCTGATGAGCGCCGACGACCTGCGGCGCAGCGAAACCATTCCGAAGATTTGCATCGTCAGCCCGGCGCGCCACGGAGGGGATATCGCCACCCGCTACTTCACCCCACAGAACGCCCACCCGTCCCTGGCGGTGTCCGGTGGTTGCTGCCTGGCGGCGGCGTGCCTGGCCGAGGGCACCGTGGCCCATGCCTTGTTGGCGCGGGCACCGGTGATAGGCGAGGAGCCGGGCGAATACCCGCTGGCGATTGAAAACCCCGCCGGGGTGCTGGAGACCCTGATCAATGCCCGGCAGGTGGCCGGGGAGCTACTGATCGACGGCGCTGCCTACCGGCGCAGCGCGCAGATCCTGTTGCAGGGCCGCACGCCGCTGTACAACGCCTCGGCGGAACTGATCGCCGCCTTGCCCCAAGGGCAATGACGGTTCAGCGCAGCTCCTGGCTTGCAGGGAGAAACTGCGGCACCTTCTGCCGCAGCAACTGGATCAGCTGCGGGTCCATGAAGTCGTAATCATCGGGAATGTTCAGGCAGACAATCTGCTGGTTGTTCAACTGCGCCTTGAAGCGCTTGCGCAGTTTTTCCCGGTGGCGGGTTTCCATCACCAGAATTAGCCCGGCCCATTGCACCAGCTCCGGACCCAGGGGCACTTCGGCATCGTGATTGAGCCCCGCCGACGCGGTCTGGATGCCCGGCCAGTCGGCGAACACCTGTTCGGCGGTGGGGCTGCGCAGCTTGTTCTGGCTGCAGACAAACAAGACATTGAGCATTGGGCCGAACTCCTTGGCACAGACGCCCGGCCCGTAAAGGGCGGGGCAAAGGTGCTGATTTTTCGGGGCTTTGGCCGCTCTGTCCAGCTACTTGTGACGGGGCGGGCGAATGGCGTTGGTCAGCGCAAGTTGCCCGCCAAGCGCCGAGGCTGCGAAACTGCCGGCCCCTTTACTCGCATTGCCCAGGCCATGTCCGCAGCCCTATTCACCTCACCCCATCTGGGCCTGGCCCTCAGGCGCTGGCGCCTGTTGCACCGGGTCAAACAGCAGCACGCCGCCGAGCTGTTCGGCGTGGCGCAGTCGAGCATTTCCCGCTGGGAAAACGGCCAGCAGGCCATGGAACCGGCAGAGCGTGCGCGCCTGGAACAACTGCTGGCAGCCAACCTCAGCGCCGCCGCCGATCAGGCCCTGGCGCGGCTGGTGAACGACAGCCCGCGCGCCGTGCACCTGGTGTGCGACCTGACCCACCGCCTGCTGGCCTGTTCGCCGACCCGCGCCGGGCAGTTCGGCGTGCCCTTGAGCGAGCTGCTGGGCCAATCCCTGTGGGGCTTCTGCACCGAGGAAATCATCCGCAAGGAGACCGCCCTGGATGACCTGGGCTGGCGCGCAGCACTGGCGCCGCCGTCCCTGGAGTTCTTCAGCGGCCGCAACGATTCGGCCATCGTGCCCATCGCCCCCAGCCAGTGTCGCTGGACTCGCCTCAACCTGTCCGACGGCAACGCCGTGCGGCTAGTGGAAACCCTCTGAAGCGCTTGTCGAGGCACGCCACGCATATTTTATCCGTGGACCGGTATCTGCCTGCTGACTAGTCTGGCAAGCCATCGCCCGCTGCCCACGGCGCGGGCCTCGTTCACTTGCAGCAGGCTTGTCCATGACCCCCGAACTTCTCAGCGGCCGTCTCGACTTTCTCCGTGAAGCGGAAAAACTCAAGGACGTGCTGCGCAGCGCCCACACCTCCAGCGGCCGCCAGGAAAGCACCGCCGAGCACAGCTGGCGCCTGTGCCTGATGGCGCTGCTGTTCGAAGACCAACTGGGCGAACTGGACCTGCTGCGGGTGCTGAAGCTGTGCATCGTCCATGACCTGGGGGAAGCCATTCACGGCGACATCCCGGCGGTGGCCCAGGCAGCGCACCCGAACAAGAGCCAGCAGGAACGCGACGATCTGCAATTTCTCGCCCGGTCCCTGGACGCCCCGGCCCGCCAACGCCTGCTGGACCTGTGGGATGAATACGAGGGCGCCGCCAGCGCCGAGGCGCGCACGGTCAAGGCCCTGGACAAGCTGGAAACCCTGCTGCAACACACCCAGGGCCAGAACCCGGCGGACTTCGACTACCGCTTCAACCTCGATTACGGTCGCCGCTACACCGACGCCAGCCCGTTGTTCCAGGCCCTGCGTCAGCAGATCGACATCGACACCCAGCGTTGCCTGGACGCCCAGCGCTAAGCAGTGGTTCACGATGTGCCGTGCTTGCCTTATGCGCCGTTGAACATGCCTGAGCGTCGCTCGCCAGAGGATGAGCAGGCTGCAGGGGGCAGGGTGCCCGCTGGGAGCCTGGCACGGGTCATGGTTTTTTTCTGGCAGGGTCATCAAGCGAAGCTATTTTTACCTTCGCTTGTCCTTCACTACGCTTTTCACACGGTTGTCCAACCCGGGGCCAACGTCGAGCGGCAGGTTTTCGATGACCGAAGGAGTGATCCATGTCCAATGAATCCAAGTGCCCTTTCAAACACACCGCCGGCGAAGGCACCCGCAACCGCGACTGGTGGCCCGGCCAACTGAACCTGAAGATCCTCCACCAGCACTCGCACCTGTCCGACCCGATGGCCGAGGACTTCGACTACGCCGCCGAATTCAACAGCCTGGACCTGGCCGCGGTGAAGCGCGACCTGCTGGCGTTGATGACCGACTCCCAACCCTGGTGGCCGGCGGACTTCGGCCACTACGGCCCGCTGTTCGTGCGCATGGCCTGGCACAGCGCCGGCACCTACCGCATCGCCGATGGCCGTGGCGGCGCCGGGGGCGGGCAGCAGCGCTTCGCCCCGCTCAACAGCTGGCCGGACAACGTCAGCCTGGACAAGGCGCGGCGGCTGATCTGGCCGATCAAGCAGAAATACGGACGCAAGATTTCCTGGGCCGACCTGATCGTGCTCACCGGCAACGTCGCCCTGGAATCCATGGGTTTGAAGACCTTCGGCTTTGCCGGTGGCCGCCAGGACGTCTGGGAGCCGGAAGACAACGTCTACTGGGGCAGCGAAACCACCTGGCTCGACGACCAGCGCTACAGCGGCGACCGTGAGCTGGAAAACCCCCTGGGGGCGGTGCAGATGGGCCTGATTTACGTCAACCCGGAAGGCCCCAACGGCAACCCCGACCCGCTGGCGGCGGCCCGGGACATCCGTGAAACCTTCGCCCGCATGGCCATGGACGACGAAGAAACCGTGGCCCTGATCGCCGGTGGCCACACCTTCGGCAAGACCCACGGCGCCGGCCCCGCGACCCACGTCGGGCTGGAACCGGAAGCGGCCGGCCTGGAAGAACAGGGCCTGGGCTGGCGCAGCAGCTTCGGCACAGGCGTCGGTGGTGATGCCATCACCAGCGGCCTGGAAGTGATCTGGACCACCACCCCGACTCGCTGGAGCAACGACTTCTTCGACCACCTGTTCGGCTTCGAATGGGAGCTGAGCACCAGCCCGGCCGGCGCCCACCAATGGCGGCCCGTGGGTGGCGCCGGGGCCGACAGCGTGCCCGACCCTCACGACCCGAGCCGACGCCGCACGCCGTCGATGCTCACCACCGACCTGTCGCTGCGCTTCGACCCGGCTTACGAGGCGATCTCCCGGCGCTTCCATGAGCACCCCGAGCAACTGGCCGACGCCTTCTCCCGGGCCTGGTTCAAACTCACCCACCGCGACATGGGCCCGCGCGCCCGCTACCTGGGCCCGGAAGTGCCGGCCGAAGAACTGATCTGGCAAGACCCGATTCCGGCGGTGAACCACCCACTGATCGACGCCCAGGACATCCAGCAGCTCAAGGGCCAGATCCTCAACTCGGGCCTGTCCGTGGCGCAACTGGTGTCCACCGCCTGGGCCTCGGCCTCGACCTTCCGCGGCTCGGACAAGCGCGGCGGCGCCAACGGCGCACGGATTCGCCTGGCCCCGCAAAAAGACTGGGAGGTCAACCAACCGCAGCAACTGGCCCAGGTGCTGCAAGGCCTGGAAGCCATCCAGAGCGCCTTCAACAGCGCCCAGACCGGTGGCAAACGCGTATCCCTGGCGGACCTGATCGTCCTCGGAGGTTGCGCGGCGGTGGAACTGGCGGCAAAAAATGCCGGCTACAGCATCAGCGTACCCTTCGCCCCGGGGCGCATGGACGCCAGCCAGGAACAGACCGACGTCGAATCCTTCGCCGTGCTCGAACCCGTGGCCGATGGCTTTCGCAACTACCTCAAGCCGGTCAGCGGCGTCACCGCCGAAGCCCTGCTGGTGGACAGAGCGCAACTGCTGACCCTGACCGCCCCGCAACTGACCGTGCTGCTGGGCGGCCTGCGAGTGCTGGGGGCCAACGTCGGGCAAGCGCCCCACGGCGTGTTCACCTCGCGCCCGGGCACCCTGAGCAACGACTTCTTCGTCAACCTGCTGGACATGGGCACCCAATGGAAACCCCTGTCCGAGGCTCGCGAACAGTTCGAAGGCAGCGACCGCGCCAGCGGGCAATACAAATGGAGCGGTACTCGGGTTGATCTGCTGTTGGGCTCCAACTCCCAGTTGCGGGCCCTGGCCGAGGTGTATGCAGCGGCGGATGCGGGCGAGCAGTTCGTGAAGGACTTTGTTGCGGCCTGGGACAAGGTGATGAACCTGGATCGGTTCGATTTGCGCTGAGAGGTTTGCAAACCGGGTAAAACCACAACGCCTCCCTAGGGAGGCGTTGTTGCAGAGCGCTCGCGGCACGAGCGCTGCAGATCAACGAGCGTCGCACCTGCAGCGCCCGCCCGACACTTTATTTGGTCTTGAGGTACTCATTGAGAAACGCCTGGGCATCGCCATAGCTGGACAGGTTGCTGTCATAACCCACCTTCAGCGGCTTGGCCTCACCCGGCAGATGCAGCTCGCCATAGCCTTCCTGAAGCAGCAGCACCACGAACTTCTGCCCGTCCACCTGCGTGAAGTAACGGGTGTCGCGGTCTGTTTGCTCCACGCTCATTTTCTGAATGCGCATGTTCCAGTCGTGGTCGGCGTCTTCCACCTGCACCAGCGCCTGCTGGGCGCTGCGCTCACCGATGCGCAAGGTCCAGACCTTCACCCCGTGCGGCCCGGTGTAGGCCAGGATCTTGTCCGCCACCTGTGGCCGTTCCTCGGCCTGAGCCAGCCCGGTTCCCAGTACCCACGCCATGACCCATGCCGCCGCCCAACGGTAATAAAGCTGCATCCTTCTAGCTCCTGAACATAAAAAGGGGCGGATATTGAAGCCGACCCGGGCGGCGCTGCCAAGCACCCGAGGCAACAGGCGGGATAAAAAAACCATCGTGTACAACCCGCGCCGGGCGAGGCGCGAGTGGGTTACCATCCGCCGCCTGGGCGCCAAGGCACAACGCATGCGCATGCCCGGCAAGGGAGCCAGCAAATCCCCAGCCTCTTAAGGACACCCCCCATGAGCAAACTGACAGCGCTGATTGAACAAGCCCGTGAAGGCCTTAGCATCCAGCAAAACATCTCCCCGATCGGCTGGGAACTCATCTCCAGACAATGCGGCGCGGCGGAAATCGCCGAGATCAAAACCCGCATCGCCTCACTCAAAGCCGCCCGCGAAGCCGTCGAAGAATGGGACGGCGACACCCGCGATGACCTGTATTTCGCCATCGCCCACTTCACCCGCCTGCTGGAACTGGCCACCGCCTACGCACAAGGTGAATGAACATGCCGGCTGAGCGCACAACGGATTATGTCGAGAGCAGCGAAGGCGCCGTGCGCCCACGCAACCACCTGGGCAACGGCACACCTGAGAGGAACAGACCCTGTTTAACGAACTAGTGTTTTTGCACGAAGACCCTGACCAGGACTCCGCCTACCTCGGCGGCAACCCCTACCTGCCTGAGTCCATCCCTTGGCCCTCCGACTCGATGGGCGCCCCCTTGCTGCACCTTGCCAGTCTGCCGGCCAGCTTTATCAATCGATACCTAGCAGGCATGCAATTGAATGACGAACTGGTGGTTTCGCTGTTTACGCCTTACTCAATCGTCAGCGATACCTACATCGAGCAGGCCATGCAAGAGGGCGGCAAGGTGCTGGCCTACAGACCCGCGGCGCGACAGGTGGATGGTTACGGACAGCCCATCACCCCGGCGCGGCGAATCGAAGTGGTTGAAAATCCGGGGCAGGACAGCGACGAAAACGGCCTGGCCAAGATCGCCGGAATACCTGCCTGGATTCAGGGTCAAGAGGCACGCCCAGGCTTGAACTATGTGCTGCAGATCAACAACTCCCGGTTGAATAGGGCAGCGCCAGGGCACAAGGGCATTTTGGTCGGCGGAACCGGCTATTTGCTATTGAAGCGAGGCATTGATGACGAAGACCTGATGGCCGGGGCCCTGATCATCCAGAGTTCATAAGAAAGGGGGCGGGCCCTCAGCCCACGAGGGCAAAATCCTTGGGGTCGAAGCGCTCGCGGGTGTCCATCTGAATATTGCGCAGGCTCGCGGTTTGCTGCTGGCTGGCGTACAGCGACTCGGCAAAATAACTGATCAGCAGCGAACGCCGGCGCGCGCCACTGGGGTTGTGGCAGGCCCCGTGCACCAGATCGACATCGAACAGCAGAATGTCCCCCGCAGCACCGGACAGCTGCACCGTGCGGGATTCATCGGCGAAGTCGAACGGCGGCTCCTGCGCACCGGGGCGATGACTGCCGGGAACCAGACGCGTCGCCCCGTTGTGCGGCCCATAGTCGTCGAGATAGGCGATGGCATTGACCACATCCCCCGGCCGTTGCACCGACAAGTCACGGTGCAACACCTGATGACCACCCCCGGCCATGGGCTCACGCCCCTCCACCTGGGCCAGAAAGAAACGCTCGCCGATCAACTCGCCCACCACCGCCAGCACCTGGGGCAAGCGGCACAGGGCCTGCACCTGCGCATCCGTATCCAACTGCGAATGGCGCCAGTCCCGGCCACGGGGCACGGGCCATTGATCCGACGGCTTTACCCCGGCATCGAAGGTGGCACGCAGGTCCGCCAGCCAGTCGAGCGGGATGGCCTGGCGCAGCACGGCATAGCCATTGCGATGGAGCTGTTCGCGGGCGGTCATGGGGAGCTGGATATCCTTATCTGCAATAACGTGCCGAGCATACCTGTGGGCAAAAGCCCTGGACATAACCGGCGACGGTTTAGCCATTGCCCCAACGCGAACAGCCGCCTAGTCTGCTGCGGTCGCTGCAAAATCAGCGACCGGGCCTGAGAACCCGATCAGATGCAGGCACATTTTTGATCAGGGAGTTTCAATTATGTATGCCGGTAATCTGTCCGTAATTTGCTGCCATTCCTTTCGCCTTCCTCCGCTCAAAAGCCTCTGCTGCCAGACCCTGGTGGGAGGTGAACGATGAGCCATTCAAACTCCATCAAAACCCAGGGCTTTGTCACCTTTGGCCAATGTGCCGATCCTGAACTAACGTTGTTTCGCGTCAATGCGGATGTGCCTTTGCAGCAGGCGCTGGAGCAGGCTTCGACGCTGTTGTACTACGCCAAGAAGTTAGCGCTGGATGCGGCTATGGAAGAGCAGGGGGAGCGGTATGCGTGGGCTGCGTATTTTTTGGCGGAGATGGGGAAGGCGGTGATTGATGATGTTGGGTTGGGACTGGGCGAAAGAAGGGAAGGGATTCTGAGTTAGGGTTACAACATAGTGAGTAGATAAAAACGCCGTTTATTGGTTGATAATAAGCGGCGTCTTTATAGTTTGAGGGCTATTTTTAGCCGATTTTTTGCAAAATTGGCTATGGTTTCAGCAGATTAAGGAAAGATCGATTTGCTAGTTTTAGTTTGGTTAGCTTTGTAAGCCGCCTTGCCAGATCAAAAAACAATATTGACAGCATATGCCGTAGGTCCTTTCATTGAGAACGAGAGCTTAAATGTGACGTCCACATTCGGTTTTATGCCTTCGCTTGGAAGGTTTTCAAATCTATATGCGTGAGCAAATATGCTTTCATTAAGTTCAGTGCACCGAATAAAACAAAAACTTACATGTTCCTGTGTAATGTGTCCGCGATACAGAATTTCTTCGCCCTCGGAATCAACTGAGTTTCCCTCTAAGGCGTTTTTTTGGCGAGGTGCCATTCTGGCTTTTTTTAAAAAGGAAAATATCTCTTTAGATTTCGCACGGTCACCATGCAAAAATTGGTGCCGTGCATACCAGAACTGTGCATCGTAATTTGTATCAAATGGTGAAAAGCTACGTTTTAAGTGATGCTCTATCTCTATGTTTTTTTGTTCATTGTTTGTGGATATTAATAATTTTGCCAGCTCAAGGTGAAGGGGCTTGCTGTTAGGGTTTTGTATAAGGCAGTCACGAAGAATTTTTTCGGCATCTTCAAGTTGCTCTGATAAAATTCGTTGCCTGGAAATTCGAATTGATACGAACTCACTGGAGCTATTGCTTTTGTATGCTTCTTCAAGAATTTTTTTGGCCCTTCCATTGTCGAGAAGTTTTTTTGCTAGATCCTCTTGTCTTGTGAGTAAGTACTCATCGCCAGGGAATTTTTGTAAGCCGCTGTAGATGGTTGCTTCAATTTTCTTAACCTGTTCGAGAAAAACTCTTTTGGTCAAATCATCAGACTCTGTTTCACTAATGACTTTGATTTTTGCATCTAAATCATCCAGTTGCAGTTCTGCAAGCCCATTGACCGCTCGCGAATCTTTTTGTCCAGTAACTAGTTTTTCAAAAATAATTCGTGCTTCTGTTCTATATTTCTCAATTTCCAAAAAAGTTTTTGATTCTCGTGCAAGTCTTTTATAAATCATCGCTTTTGTATGGGAGATTGATTTGTCAGCACGTCCATCAGATAGTGATTTTTCGGCTTGTAAAATAATACTTAGAGCAGCTTTAGTGTCGCATCCTGCATGGTTATATTCATACACTGATTTTTGATGGAGTATGTAATGAGCGTTAGCGCCAGTTTTATTAGCCGCTTCATAAATTTTATTTGCCAGGGCTTTATCGCCAAATATTTCTGCTAGCTGTTTTCCTCTTATTAAGTGGGAAAATGCCTCGCTGTCTGCAGTATATTCTAGGTTGAGGTGCTCCAGAACTCTTATGATTTGGAATGCTTTTTCTTCTGGTGTTTTTAGAGCGTGCTCAAATACAAATTTTGCAATAAGAGAGTGCCTTGCAGTGAACGCATAATCTCGCGAGCTGTAATCCATATATACTTTAACTAGATGCTCAAGTGGGGCAAAAAATCTATTTCTAAAGTCTTCGATACTTATGCCGGAGACCCTCGAGATGAGCCCTACTCGAACGGGAACATCCAGTCGATTTAGAGTGCATACATCCATGTAAAGAACTTGAGCCTCAGTTGGCACCACTCTAGTGTACTCATCTAAGACAATCTGTTCGAATGGTTTTCCAGAAGTGGCCTCGTGGAGAGCAACTAATAACTGCCTGTCTGCGGTTAAAGAGAAATGTGTTTTTATTTCGTCAACATTATTGCTTTTCAAATTCCCTAGGCAGTTATGTTTGTGGAGTTTTTCTATAAGTTCATTTATTTCTTTTTCTGATAGTGTTGAAAGCTCATATTCTGCGCTGACGTATTGTTCAAGGTCTTCGCCGTACTGATTCCATTCATTGTTTCTGGCGGAAGTTAGAATTGAAATATTCGCTGGTTCGTATTCAAAGGCCCTGTAAAGCTTTAATAAGTCATCGGCAGCCGATATGGCATCATCCAACACCAAGATGAGCTTGGTTTCACAGTTTATCGCAAGCTCTTTAATAAGTGCTGGTCTAAGTACCGCGCCATTTCTTAGGCGAACAACAGTAGCGTTAAGGTCATGTGCCGCATACCACGCTACTCTTTTAAGAACTGTGGATTTTCCGCTTCCTGCATAGCCCTTTACGAGGAATGTATTTACCCCCGTAAGTGTGCTATCTATTACTGCGTCAATGATTATTTGGTCGCTAACTCTACGTTTTATGTCTAGATCTTGTTGTATTCCGCCCCACTCTAGATCTAGTCCTCTATAAAAATCTATAGGTTGAACGCCTGTAGTATTAAAACCCGGGTAAATATGCTCCATTTCCGTGTCTAGATATGTTTGTAGAAGATTTGATAGTGATGCTTCTAGTTTTAGAAATTTGAATATAGGGCTTTTTACTGGTGAGCTAAGCTTTGCTAGTAATCTCTTGTGCTTGTCTATCTTTTCATCAAGAAAATTTAGGAATTCTTCAAGTGTCGCTTTTATTGGCTCAACGCGCTGGCTTGCCCACATTTTTATATCATATCTTCCTAGTCCGGGATCGACTAGCATATATGTTGGCCTATTGACTCCCATATCTTTTAAATCAAATAAAATTTGTTGTACGTTAGGGTCGCTTAGCTGGTAGCCGCAAAATATTATAGGGTGTTCAAGGCCGAAATCTGCTAAGTGTCTAAATAATCTAATTCGGTTTTTTCGATGTTTCGCATACTCCTCGCTTGCTAGAATTAGAGGTAGTTCGGTGTCATTTATAGTATTGATGCATCCATGCAGCTTGAAGTAGGGGAGTAAGTTTGCGTCGCTCATTACATTGCTGAAGTTGTCGCCGTCTCTTATTATTGGTGCTAGTTCTTGTTGTCTCGTTTTACAGTCTGAATATGCGCGCTCTAAGATTAAGTCGTAGTTTGTGGTGAAGATGGAATGCCATCTGAATGTGGCTATTATTTTGTGAAAGCTAGCTGGTCTTAATGGGTAGAATTTCTTTTTTATGAACTGTTGTACTTCTAGTAATCCGGCCTCATGTTTCGCATAATCAGCTACTTGCACTAATGTTTTGTGCTTTTCTTCTCCTCCCAAAAACTGGTCTGCCAAAGCATCTCTTAAACTAAAACCTGAAATCGGTAGTTCTCCGTTATCACCTTTGGAGCCGAAAGAGGCACCAGCACCCAAAAAAAGTACTGCTTTACCATGCGCAATTTTTTCTAGAATCCATGGTTTGATCAGTTCGTCCACGTTCTATTTCTCCATCAGGTGAGACGGCAATCCTTGGAGACTCAGATTGCCATCATAGATGTCTTGAATGCAAAGATTCCGTTTTGTGGGAGCGCGATCAAAGGTAGGTGTTCGGCCAAAAAAGTGGTACTGCTAAGATTCATGTCTGTAAAAGGTCCCATCTTACAGATCCTAGGATGGTGCCACGGGCGTCTAAATTTCCACGAGCTTTCGATGGAATCAGTTTCACTGAAAAATACTGTTTTGGGGCGTGAAGGACTGATCCTATGAGTCATTTTCAAAGAAATTACGAGCAAGAGTTACTTTCTCCGTATAGAAATGTTTCTCACGTAATAGCTATTCCGAATAGGATTGCAAACGCATGAAAAGTCGATAGGTAAAAATTATTGGCGTGCGGGTCTTGATTTTTTATTTTAATCGATGTGGTTTTTAGATTATTTAAGGTACTTTTTATTTAAATGGCTGCTTAATCTCAATCAATTAAACCAGGGAGTGGCAATGCAAGAAGATCAGGTAATTACGTTAAGGCTGAATGAAGAAAAGATTGTTTTTGAAAACAGAGCTTCGCTAGAAGAATTTTTCTATTCTCAAGAGCAAAACTGGAAGTGGCTTACAAAGCTTCCACAGGTTTACCGAGAAGTTGGGAATTCTATTTTTAAAATATTCTTTTTGGACCAGATAGGCTTTGCTCGCTCTAATTTCGAAGATGGAGTTTTAAGTAGGTTGGAGTTGGGTAGTGAAAAAATGCCATTTGTTACATACGATAGTGACGAAGGTTATTTGATCGGAAAGGTGCGAAAAGAGTATGGGGATGTAACGGCTGCGCTATCCTTGATTTATCTCAATAAATCTACAAGAAATGCTATAGTTAGAGATGAAAAAATAAAAGCGTTTGTGCTTAATTCAAATTTGTCTTTCGAAAAATCGATTGCAATACAGGTGGGCTTGTCCTTTCAAAATTTCATTCCGTTGATATCAGATGCAAGGTCGACGGCTGTAAGAGATATTTTGGAAAGATTTATTTCTCAGGCTGATATGGCTACTGAGGCTGTAAATAGTTATGTCTCTGAAATTTCTGAAAAGATGCAAGCTTCTACTGTTATGGTTGAGGATGTTGCAAGGGCTCTAACTAGGTCTTATCTTAAACGTAAGAAAAATTATATTAGTTATGCCGGGCGTGTGAGACTTGCGGCTAAAAATGCAGTTAAAGAGGCCACTGATACGTTAGCATCTGCAAAGGCTGCTTATCATGATCAAGTTGATTTAGATGCTTCAGTTCAATATTGGACTGCACGTAAGAAAAATCATGAAAAATTTAAGTTTGTTTGGTTTTTGGCTATATTGGTTAGTATGCTTGTTACATTTTTTTCGATGTTGGGCTACTACGGAATGGGTGGGGCAGTAGGCCTCTCTTACTATTTGAAAGCTTTCCGCCCTCCAGAAATGCTTATATCTCTTCCCAGCGGAATAACTCAGCCTAGTTTACTTGTGGGGCGTACGACCTCGGAGTTGTCATTAGCAGCCGCTGATTTAGCTGGAGCTATATTGCTAATCACTCTTTTGAGCGTTATTGTCCGAATTTGCCTACGTCAGTTCAATAACCACTCCCATCTAGCCTTGGAGTCAGCAGAGCGTATAACTTTTACAAAAACCTACTTGGCATTGCTAAATGAGGGTAAGTTGAAATCGGATGAAGATAGGAAGTTGATTTTGGAGAGCTTATTTAGGTCGACCCAGTCTGGAACCGTAGCCGAGATACCATTTTCAAGCCCAGTAGAGCTGATTTTAAAAACATTGGGCGAAAAGAAAGCGACGTAATACATTGAGCCTCATGTTGAATGAATTCGCCCAGTATTGTAGAGTGTCTAGCTGGTCTCTTCTGGCCCGAACTACGTAATAACCTAAACGCCGCTTTCAAATTTGTGTTGCTATATGAAATCTGTTGGTGTTTTCTTGGTCTGGAGTTGTAATGTCTGCGTAGAATACGGTTTTCTTTCTGGTTCTGACTGTCAAACATACTCATGGCAGTTTTATTGCAGTCTCGGCCGAAAGTGGTAAGGTAAAAGTAATGAGGCTGTTGTCTCGAGAATTTTTGGATGTTGTATCATGAGGTGGTTGGTTTAAGGCGCTACTACAATAATGATTAGATCTGAAATGCCCACATAAGTAAAAGCTATGTGGGTATTTTTTAGTAAGGCAATTATTAGATGGGTACGGCACGGTACTCCAACGGTAGATTGAATTTCTGCTGCAAATACTTCAGATACGCTTGGTCATCTGGTGTTAGAGGCTTGCGTCCGACAGCTACCAATTGGGTAGTCCGATTGGAGTGTAATCCACGCGAGATGTAGTAAAAACCGTACTCCAGCAGTTGCCCTAGCGCCATTCGAAGCACGGTGCGGGGTACAAGATCAGATTTAATCTCAAAAAGAATTCGTTCATTGGGCGTTTCGACAGTGATGTCTACAAAGTCTTTTTCGCAACTGATGTCCGCATTCGGGTATTCGTACTTCAGTTCGTCCAGCAATTTAGCTTGAATCAGACAGTGCTCCGGTGAGCACATTTTTCCAGCGGAGCCGCTTCGAAAAAAAGGATTTTGATTCGGTGCATCCGCTCGACCGTTACGGCCTAGTAGGTGAGCTCGATCAACAAGCGGAGCTTGGCTAGCATTTTTAATCCGATTGAATTGGTAGCGTTGAAGGCTTCGGACGTACTCGCCTTCTTCGGCATAGGTGCCAGCTGGATACCAACGCACATTCTCCTGACGGAAACGTACGTTGATCATGCCATTGACCCAATCCGGGTCGCCTAACTTAGAGACATCTCCATCCACCTTCACAATATCGTTCTGCATCTCGGCCAACCAACCGTTAGCAACAAACTGAGCTTGGATGGCTTCTGATTGTGAGTAACTGAGGCATTCAAGATCCAAAATTTTAGCGACATATCGACGTTGAGACTCCGGCTCACAGGTATAGAGTGTGACGTCGACGGCTTCGTCCATTCCGGCAACAGTTGAGCGACTGTCATTTACACCCTGCAAAAAGCCGTACTGCCAGCCATCAATTTGCCAATCAAACCGGAACAACCACTCTTCGTGGCCATAACCGAACCTTCGTGAGAAAGAGGGTGGGTTGGCAAGCTCAAGCATCCGCGCCTCGCCAGTGGGACGCCGCCATCCTTGAGAGTTGAAGCAGATCCTAGACAAGTATTCCATGGATTATGTCTCACGCTATAATTGGTGGCCATTATTAAGCCAACTTTCTCAACGATTCTACAGACGCATGTTGAAACGAGAAGGCATACAGTTTCACGAGATTTCCGATGTAGTCGATCTTTATATCGTAGGGGCCTTGCTAGTGTTTGGAGGACGAATTCTCGAATTCTTGGGTTGGCGAAGGTGCCTATGTATTTCATCACGATTGAATAGTTATTTTTGTACTTTTACTGGTCATCAGCCCTTCGTCTGACGCGGCCTTGGTTCGACATTGGTTATGATTGATCAAGGCAGACGCTTACCATTTCAGCCATTCAGTATCTGAGGCCTATTGGCCTAGTAAATAGTTTCTGATTAAAGTCAGTTGCACCGCGAGACGGGGCCCTCAAAACGTCGGCGGCGTGATCACCCACAACACCACCGCATCCTCCTCCCCAGGATTCCCATACTTATGCGGTTCCTGGCTGGAAAAGCTAAAGCTATCCCCCTCACTCAACTGGAAATACCGTTCCCCCACCCACAGCTCAAAACTCCCCGACAGCACATACCCGGCTTCCTCGCCCTCATGGCTATAACTCTCCTTGCTGTAGGTCCCCGGTGGAAACCGCGAGTGCAAAAACTCCAGCTGCCGGGTCGGTTGCGGGGTTAGCAGTTGATCGATAATCCCGTTCTCATAATTCACCTGTAGCCGCTGTTTCTTGCGCACTACATAGCCTTGATCCTCGGGCGCGGTCTGGGTTTCGCTGGCGAAGAACCATTGGATGGTCACGCCCAGGCTGCGGGCGATGTTGAACAGGGCGGGGATGGAGGGGTAGGCGAGGTTGCGTTCCAGTTGGCTGATGTAGCCGGCGGTGAGTTCGCTCTGTTGCGCCAGTTCGCTCAGGGTCAGGCCGCGGCGTTTGCGCAGGCCGCGGATACGAGTGCCAAGAAACTGTGGGCCGCCAGGGGCTTGGTTGTCGCTGCCGGGCTCGGGCGGCGTCTTGCTGCTTTGATTCATGGCGGGCTCCGGACCAGGTGAACGGGCGCATCCGGGCACCCGTCCTGCAAAAGCCCTGGAGTATAAAGCAGCCTCAAAGCGCCCAGGCGACTTTCAAGCCTTCATGGATGGCTTCTTCCACGGTGCGCGGTGCCAGGCAGTCGCCGATGCGTTGGAAGGGCACCAGGCCTTTGAGCTGCTGGCCGAGGTCGTCCACGGATTGGTGGCCTTGGCACAGGACCAGGCTGTCGACGTTTTCCAGGAGCATGGGTTCGCCGCTGGCGGTGTGTTGCAGGTAGACGGTGCTGTCGTCGCAGCCATAGAGGCGGGCGTAGGGGATGATCGGGACCGCCAGTTTGTGCAGTTCGCCGGCCAGTTGGTCGCGCACGTACAGCGGCAGGTTTTCGCCGCAGTGGGTGCCGTTGACCGCCAGTTGCACTTGGTGCCCGGCACGTACCAGGCGCTCGGCGATGCCGGGGCCGATCCAGTCGCAGCGCCAGTCGGCCACCACTACGCTGCGGCCCAGTTGCACTTCGTCCCGCAGTACTTGCCAGGCGTCCACCACTTGCAGGTCGCCGCCGCGTTCGAAGTTCGGCCAGTAGGGTTGGGCGCCAGTGGCGATGATCACGTGGTCGGGGTTTTCCCGCTCGATCAGGGCGCGGTCGACTCGGGTGTTGCGCACCACTTCCACCCCGGCCAGTTGCATTTCCCGTTGCAGGTTGGTGCTGGCGCCGCCGAATTCGCTGCGCCGGGGCAGCAGTTGCGCCAGTTGGATCTGGCCACCCAGTTGCGCGCTGGCTTCGTAGAGGGTGACTTGGTGGCCGCGTTGCGCGGCGACGGCGGCGGCTTTCATCCCGGCCGGGCCGCCGCCCACCACCAGGATGCGTTTGCCGCGAGCGCTGGGTTTGGGCTGGCCGTAGAGCAGTTCGCGGCCGGTTTCCGGGTGCTGGATGCAGGAGATCGGCAGGCCCTTGTGGAAGTGGCCGATGCACGCCTGGTTGCAGGCGATGCAAGCGCGCACGTCTTCGGCTCGGCCGCTGTCGCTCTTGTTGGGCATCTGCGGGTCGCAGATCAGCGCGCGGGTCATGCCGCACACATCGGCCTGGCCCTTGGCGATGATCGCTTCGGCTTCCTGGGGCTGGTTGATGCGTCCGGTGACGAACAGCGGGATCGACAGCTGGGCCTTGAAGGTGCCGGCTTCCCGGGCCAGATAAGCCGCTTCCACCGCCATGGGGGGGACTATGTGCACCGCGCCGCCGAGGGAGGCGGAGGTGCCGGCGACGATGTGCACGTAGTCCAGTTGCCCTTGCAGCAATTGCACGGCGGCCAGGGATTCGTCTTCGGTGAGGCCTTCGGGGTCGCGTTCGTCGGCGGAAATCCGCAGGCCGATGATGAACTCGGCATCGGTGCTGGCGCGCATGGCACCGAGGATTTCCCGGATAAAGCGCAGGCGCTGTTCCAGTTCGCCGTTGTAGCCGTCGCTGCGGCGGTTGACCCGCGGGTTGATGAACTGCGCCGGCAGGTAGCCGTGGCTGGCCACCAGTTCCACGCCGTCCAGCCCGGCCTGATGCAGGCGCCGGGCGGCGTCGGCGTAGCCCTGGATGATCTCGTCGATCATGTCCTGGTCCAGGGCCCGGGGCATGACCCGGAAGCGTTCGTTGGGCACCGCCGAAGGGGCGTAGGCCACGGCCAGCAGGCCGTCGGCGGACTCCATGATTTCCCGCCCCGGGTGGAAGATCTGCGACAGCACCACCGTGCCGTGGGCGTGGCAGGTTTGGGCCAGGCGCCGGTAGCCGTCGATGCAGGCGTCGTCGGTGGCCATCAGCACGTGGCTGGTGTAGCGCGCACTGTCGTGGACCCCGGCCACCTGCAGCACGATCAGACCGACGCCGCCTTCGGCCCGGGCGCGGTGGTAGGCAATCAGCTGTTCGTTGACCAGGTTGTCGGTGGGCATCGAGGTGTCGTGGCCGCTGGACATGATGCGGTTCTTCAGGCGTTTGCCACGGATCTGCAAGGGTGCGAACAGGTGCGGGAAGGCGCTGGTCATTGCGGTGACTCCAGGCGGGCCAAGGGCAGGGGAGCGCAGCCTTGGCGTTGTTATTGTGGGCCTATCAAAATTTACCGCCAGTAAAAAATCAACTTGTTTTTTTACTAAGGCTTGCCGTAGCTTTGGCCTGCGCCCGCTTTTGGCGCGAACCTCACAACAATAAAAAAGGGCTGTGCCGGCGCCTGCCGGTGTGGCACCGCGACGAGGATTCACAGATGAAAGCGCTCACCCGCAAGCACGGTTGTTCTTTCCTGGCCCTGAGCCTCGCCCTGGGTCTGACCCTGGGCCAGCCGCTGATTCAGAACAAGGCCCAGGCAGCCCCCGACATGGTGGTCGTGGCGTACGGCGGAGCCGGACAAAAAGCCCAGGACGTGGCGTTGTTCCAACCCTTCAGCAAGGCCGATGGCAGCAAGCTGATCCAGAGCGAATACAACGGCGAAATGGCCCGCATCAAGGTCATGGTCGACACTGGCAACGTCGATTGGGACGTGGTGCAGATCGAAGGCCCGGACCTGATGCGCGGCTGCGAGGAGGGCATGTACGAGCCCCTGGACTGGAAGGCCCTGGGCCGTGCCGAGCAACTGATTCCAGATGCCGCCCAGCCCTGCGGCTCGGCGGTGCTGGTGTGGAGCGTGGCCATTGCCTACGACCGCAACAAGTTGGCCAAGGCTCCAACCTCCTGGGCGGATTTCTGGGACGTCAAGCAGTTCCCCGGCAAGCGCGGCCTGCGCAAGCGCGCGGTGTACAACCTGGAGTTCGCCCTGATGGCGGACGGGGTCAAGGTCGAGGACGTGTACAAGGTACTGGCCACGCCGCAAGGGGTGGAGCGGGCCTTCGCCAAGCTGACCGAGCTCAAGCCGTACATCCAGTGGTGGGAAGCCGGCGCCCAACCGGGGCAGTGGCTGGCCGCCGGCGATGTGGTGATGACCTCGACCTACAGCGGCCGCATCGCCGTGGCCGCCCAGGCCGGCGCGCCGCTGGCGGTGGTCTGGCCCGGTAGCCTGTACGGCATGGACTATTGGGCGATCATCAAGGGCTCGAAACACGTGGATCAGGCCAAGCGTTTCATCGCCTTCGCCAACACTCCCGAGGTCCAGGTCAACTACGTCAAGCAGATCCCCTACGGCCCGACCAACACCCTGGCCGCGGCCAAGCTCGACCCGGCCCTGGCGCAGTGGGTGCCGACCTCGGAACAGAACCTCAAGGACGCCCTGGCGATGAACGTGGAGTTCTGGGTCGACCATGGCGAAGAGCTGGAAGAGCGCTTCAACGCCTGGGCCAGCAAGTAGCTCCAACGGGCTGGACGCCTGCGGGCGTCCGGTCCTATTGTTTGCGGGCTCTTTTTAGCGGCCCCGTTTGCCCGCCCACCTGCCTGGAGGACTCCAACAATGAACAATATCGCTCCCAGCCCCCACGCCCTGACCGAGCGCAGCAGCACCGAGCAGCGCCTGCGCGAAGAGTTGGCGGCCTGCTACCGCCTGATCGCGCACTTTCGCATGACCGACCTGATCTTCACCCATATCTCGGTGCGCTTGCCCGGGCCCGAGCATCATTTTCTGATCAACCCCTACGGCTTGATGTTCGATGAAATCACCGCCTCCAACCTGGTGAAAATCGACCTCAATGGCGAAGCCGTGGAGCCGTCGCCGTACCCGGTGAACCCGGCGGGTTTCGTGATTCACAGCGCCATTCATGGCGCCCGGGAAGATGCTCAGTGCGTGCTGCACACCCACACCAAGGCCGGTTGCGCGGTGGCGGCGCTCAAGTGTGGCTTGCTGCCGGTGAACCAGATTTCCATGGAGTTCTATGGCCGTGTGGCCTACCACGACTACGAAGGCGTGGCCCTGGACCTGGGCGAGCAGCAACGGCTGGTGGCCGACCTCGGCGACAAGAGCGTGCTGATGCTGCGCAACCATGGCTTGCTCACCGTGGGCGAGACCGTGAGTCAGGCGTTTCTGCGCATGTACTACCTGGAGAAGGCCTGCGAGATCCAGCTGGCAGCCCAGGCCGCGGGAGAGATCGTCCTGCCGCCGGACGCGGTCTGCGCCCACACCGAACGCCAGTTCAACGACCCGGGGCGGCCGCTGCAGGAAGGCGAACTCAACGACCCGGACGCCATGCAGCTGGCTTGGGTGGCGCTGTTGCGCTTGCTGCAACGCGTGGCCCCCGACTACCGCGACTGAGCGCCCATGGCGCTGAAACAGGGGCTGGATGAGGCCGGGAAGCTTGCTGTACAGTCGTTCAGTTTTCGCCGTCCGGCCAACGTCCAAGGAACCCGCCCCATGAGCCAGGAAGCGCGCTTTTCCCGTCTGGAACCCGACCTGCGCAAGGCCGAGCTGATCGAGGCAACCCTGACCTGCCTCAAGCTGCATGGCTTCCAGGGCGCGTCGATCCGCAAGATTTCTGCCGAGGCCGGGGTCTCGGTGGGGCTGATCAGCCATCACTATTCCGGCAAGGACGAGTTGGTGGCCGAGGCCTATCGCTCCATCACCGGGCGGGTCATGACCCTGCTGCGCGAAGCCATGGATCAGGCCGCTCCCGGGCCTCGGCAGCGTTTGTCGGCGTTCTTTCGCGCTTCGTTCTGCGCCGAATTGCTCGACCCGCGGCTGCTGGATGCCTGGCTGGCTTTCTGGGGCGCGGTGAAGACCGCCGAGGCGATCAATCTGGCCCATGAACATTCCTACGCCGAGTACCGCAACGAACTGGCGAGCCTGCTGGGCCAACTGGCCGGGGAGCAGGGTTGGGAACCCTTCGACGCCGATCTGGCGGCCATCAGCCTCAGCGCCTTGCTCGACGGCCTGTGGCTGGAGTCCGGGCTCAACCCGGGGACCTTCAGCCCGCAGCAGGGCGTGCAGATCTGCGAAGCCTGGGTCGAGGGCTTGCTGGCCAGCCAGGGGCGTGGTTTCAGTGCTCGGACAGAGGGCTATTGATCAGTTGTTCAGTAATGGTTAGCGTGCGCAAGGCTTGATCTCCAATAAAAATAATCAGGAAACAGGCGATGACTCCTCGGGTATTGATCGTCGACGACGATCCGCTGATTCGCGAGCTGCTTCAGGCTTATCTCTCTCAGGAAGGTTACGACGTGCATTGCGCCGCCACCGCGGAGCAGGCGGAGAGCTTTCTCGGCCAGCACACGGTTGACTTGTTGATGCTGGACATCCGCCTGCCGGGCAAGGATGGCCTGACCCTGACCCGGGAACTGCGGGTGCGTTCGGAAGTGGGGATCATCCTGATCACTGGGCGCAACGACGACATCGACCGCATCGTCGGCCTGGAGTGCGGCGCCGACGACTACGTGATCAAACCCCTCAATCCGCGGGAGCTGGTGTCCCGGGCCAAGAATCTGGTGCGTCGGGTGCGCCATGCACGCCAGCCGCAACCCCAGGTATCGAGCCCGAGCCCGGTCAAGCAGTTCGCCGACTGGGCCCTGGACACCGACCGCCGTCGGCTGATCGATGCCGGGGGCGCTGAAACCCTGCTGACCCACGGCGAGTACCAGTTGCTCAGCGTGTTCCTGCGCAACAGCGGCCACACCCTGAGCCGCGACCAGTTGATGGACCAGATCCGCAACCGCGAATGGGTGCCCAGCGACCGTTCCATCGACGTGCTGGTGGGCCGCTTGCGGCGCAAGCTGCACGACGACCCGGCCGAGCCGGAGCTGATCATCACCATCCACGGTGCCGGTTACCTGTTCACCGCCAGCGTGGCCGCCTGAATTGCTGCGCCACGCACTGGGTTTGTGCCTGAGCCTGTGCTTGATCCTGCTGGCCGGCCCGACGTTCGCTGAACCCCAGCCCGTGCTGCGCTATTGCGACTACCCGGTGTACCCGCCGATTTCTTGGAGCGACGGCCAGCAGGTGCGCGGGCTGGCACCGACCCTGGTGCGGCAGGTGCTGGGGGACCTGGGTTATCAGGTGCAGGTGGTGGTGCTGGGCAACTGGAAGCGCTGCCTGCTGGATGCCGCCGTCGGCCGGGTGGATGTGGTGCTGGCCTACAGCACCAGCCAGCGCCAGCAGGACCTGCTGTTTTCCCGGGTGCCGGTGTTGCGCGAAGAAGTCGCGCTGTTCGTCAACCGCCGCCATTTGCCGCGCATCACGCACCTGCAGGACCTGAGGGCCTATCGCGGCGGCCTGCTGTTCGGCGAGAGCTACGGCCAGGATTTCGACCGCGAGGTGGTGCAGCACGGCAACATCGAATGGGTCTCCAGCAGCCAGCAGAACTTCGGCAAGCTGATCCGCCAGCGCATCGATTTCATCCCCCATGAACGTCGCACCGGGCAGCTGTTCATCGAGCAACTGCCGGGGGCCGAAGACATAGTCGCCTTGCCCCAGGCGGTGAGCGTCGACTACCTGCGCCTGGCGGTGTCGCGCCACTCGCCCCTGGCGCCGCGCATGGCCGAGATCGACGCCCGGTTGCAGCGTCAGGTGGACAGCGGCGCGGTGCAGCGCTGGCTTGGGCAAAGCCAGGACGACTACCGCGCCATGCTCAAGGCGCAACGGGAGACAGCGCCATGATCCCGCTGCGTTCCGGCGGCCTGTTGCGCCGCCTGCTGCTGTTTATTTTGCTGTTCAGCCTGTGCTTCACCGTGCTCGCCAGCAGCGTGCAGCTGTACTTCGAATACCGCCGGGAAATGCGCGAGATCGACAGCCGCATGGAGCTGATCCGCGCCGGTTACCTGGGCAGCCTGGAACGCAACCTGTGGGACCTCAACCAGGAACAGCTGACCGTGCAGTTGCAGGGGTTGGTGGACTTTTCCGATGTGGCCCGGGTGCATTTGATCAGCAGCGATTTCGACTTGCAGCAGGGCAGCGCCGAGTTGATCGGGCCGTTGCGGGTCGAGCGTTTTCCCTTGAGCTATCAACCGCCATCCGGACCCTTGCGCCAGTTGGGCGAGTTGCAGGTCAGCACCGACCTGGGGGCGGTGTATCGGCGCCTGTACGCCACCGGGCTGGCCAGCCTGTTGTGGATGAGCGTGTTTCTCTGCGGGCTGGCGGTGGCCTTGTCCGGGCTGTTCTACCGGCTGGTGACCCGGCACCTGCAAGTGATGGCCGATTTCGCCCGGCGCGTGGCCGCCGGCGAGCTGCGCGAGCCCCTGCACCTGGACAAGCGCCAGCGCCCCGGCGGCGATGAAATCGACACCGTGGCCCGGGCCCTGGACGACATGCGCCGGGCGGTGCTCGATGATGTGCAGCGCCGCGAAGCCGACCGTTTGGCCTTGCAGGACAAGCGCGACGAACTGCAGAAAATGGTCCAGCGGCGCACCGCCAGCCTGATGCACGCCAAGGACGAGGCCGAAGCCGCCAACCTCGCCAAGTCGCGCTTTCTGGCGACCATGAGCCATGAACTGCGCACCCCGTTGAACGGCATCCTCGGCATGGCCGAACTGCTGCGTCAGGCGCCCCTGGACCAGCAGGATCGTCAGCGTTTGCAGGCCTTGCATCAAGCCGGGGAGGGCTTGCTGAGCATCCTCAACGAAGTGCTGTCCTTTGCCCGGTTGGAGGAGGGCGAAAGCCGCCCGGAAGTGCGGGACTTCTCCCTGCGTCAGTTGCTGGAAGAAGTCACCACCTTGTTGCAGCCCCGGGCCGAGGCCAACCGCACCCGCCTGGAATTGCACATCGACGAACAACTGGCGCCGCGTCAGCAGGGCGCCGAGCAGTACCTGCGCCAGGTACTGAGCAACCTGCTGGCCAACGCCATTCGTTTTACCGAAGACGGCTGGGTGCGAGTCGAAGTGCAGGTGCTGCACAGCGCCGCCGAGGGCCAGCGCTTGCGCTGCTGCGTGCGCGACAACGGCATCGGCATTGCTGCGTCGATGCGCGAGAAGATCTTCGAGCGTTTCGTCCAGGCCAGTGACGAGGTGACCCGGCGCTATGGCGGCACCGGCCTGGGATTGGCGATCTGCAAGCACCTGCTGCAGCAATTGGACGGGCGCATCGGCGTCGACAGCGAGTTGGGGCAGGGCAGCTGTTTCTGGTTCGAGCTGCTGCTGGGGGGGGTCAAGAGCCGTTGCCGTCGCCACAGCTTCAGGTGCCGGCGCAGGCTTTGAAGATCCTGGTGGTCGAAGACGTGGCCCTGAACCGCGAAGTGGCCAGCGGCCTGCTGCAGCGTGACGGCCATCAAGTGTGGCTGGCGGAAGACGGCGAAACGGCCTTGGCCCTGTGTCAGCAGCAAGCCTTCGACCTGTTGCTGCTGGATGTGCACTTGCCGGGCATCAGCGGGGTCGAGCTGTGTCGGGACATCCGCCACCGCCCCGGGCCCAATCGGCAGGTGCGGATCTTTGCCCTGACCGCCAGCGTCCAGCCGTCTGTGGTGCGCGGTTATCTGCAGGCCGGGATGCAGGGCATTCTCGGCAAGCCGTTGCAACTGGAGAGCCTGCGTCAGGTGTTGGCCGGGGAAGCGCAGGTGCCGCTGGCCGACACTCAGCAAGGCTTGCTCGACCAGGGCTTGCTCGACACCCACCGCAGCCTGCTGGGCGAGCAGAAGTTGCAGGGCCTGCTCCAGGTGCTGGCCGACGCTCTGGATCAGCAACAGCCACTGTTGGCCGACGCCCTGGCCGCCGAAGACTGCACCGAAGTCCTGCACCTGGCCCATCGCCTGGCGGGCAGCGCCGATTCCCTGGGGTTCTGCGCACTGGCCCGGGAACTGCGAGAGTTGGAGGAGGCGGCGCAGCGGGCGGATCGCCCGGCGCTGGCCGCCCTGGCGGCGAGCCTGCCGTGGTCCTGGCAACAGTCCCGGGCCTTGCTGCAGCGCCTGTTGGCGGCCTGACGTACAAAATCCTTACGACTTTTTACATCTTCGATCCTGGCGTTCAATCCGAACTTACATGGCTTTCCAATAATCGCTTGAGCCGCGCCCGCCGCGGTCTTCGAAGCTTATTGGAGATAATAATAATGAAACGCCTGCAAGCTGCTTCCGCCTTCCGCCACACCCCTTCGCTCCGCGCCCCGCGCCTTACCTACTGCTGAGGTGCGCCATGACAACCACCACTGAACGTAAAGGCATCCACCTGACCCGCTCCTTGAAGAGCCGGCACATTTTCATGCTGTCCCTGGGCGGGGTGATCGGCACCGGGCTGTTCATGGGCTCCGGGGTCACCATCAACCAGGGCGGCCCCTGGGGGGCGATCCTGTCTTATCTGGTGGCCGGCTTCCTGATGTACCTGGTGATGGTCTGCCTCGGCGAGCTGTCGGTGCAGATGCCGGTGTCCGGTTCGTTCCAGGCCCACGCCACCCAATACATCGGCCCGGCCACCGGCTTCATGATTGGCTGGGTCTACTGGATGAGCTGGGCCACCACCGTGGGCCTGGAGTTCACCGCGGCCGGCATGCTCATGCAGCGCTGGTTCCCCGGGGTGCCGATCTGGTACTGGTCGGCGCTGTTCGTGGCCTTGCTGTTTGGCATCAACGCCCTGGCCACCCGGGCTTTTGGCGAGGCCGAGTACTGGTTCGCCGGGATCAAGGTGCTGGCGATCCTGAGCTTTATCGTGGTGGGTGCGCTGGTGATCTTCGGCGTCATCGACCTGCCCAGCGGCGCCCCGGCGCCGATGTTCGACAACCTCAAGGGCGACTCCCTGTTCCCCAACGGCCTGCCGGCGGTGTTCGCGGTGATGATGACTGTGGTCTATGCCTTCCAGGGCTGCGAGATCATGGGCGTGGCCGCCGGTGAAACCGACCAGCCGGAAAAAAGCATCCCGCGTGCCGTGCGCAACGTGGTGTTTCGCGTGCTGATCTTCTACGTCCTGGCAGTGATGGTGCTGGCGGCGATCATTCCCTGGCAGCAAGCCGGTCTGGTGGAAAGCCCCTTCGTCCAGGTGTTCGACATGGTGGGAATTCCCTACGCCGCCGACCTGATGAACTTCGTGATCCTCACGGCGATCCTCTCGGTGGGCAACTCCGGGCTGTATGCCTCCACGCGCATCCTCTGGGCCATGTCCAAATCCGGCATGGCGCCCAAGGCCCTGTCGCCCCTGAGCAAACAGGGCGTGCCCCTGCGGGCTTTGGCCATCACCCTGTGCTTTGCCCTGATCTCGCTGATGACCAGCTTCATTGCCGCCGACACCCTGTTCATGGTGCTGATGGCTGTGAGCGGCATGGCCGGCACCGTGACCTGGATCGTGATTGCCCTGGCCCAGTACCGCTTCCGCCGCCAGTTCCTGCGCGAGGGTGGACAGCTGCACCAGCTCAAATACCGTGCCCCTTGGTTCCCCCTGGTACCGCTGCTGTGCATCGTGCTGTGCAGCTCGTTGTTTGTGTTCCTGGCCCTGGACGAAACCCAGCGGCCGTCGCTGTACTGGGGCTCGGGCTTTATCGCCCTGTGCTATGGCGCCTACTACCTGATGCAGCGCAAACGCCAACTGCAACCTGCAGCTGCCGTGTAGGAGCCGGCTTGCCGGCGAAGGGGCCCGCAAGACATGCAGCGCCTGGGCGGACGCCTTCGCTGGCAAGCCAGCTCCTACAGCAGTCAGATACACCGTGCAGCTCCCCGTAGGAGCCGGCTTGCCGGCGAAGAGGCCCGTGAGACATGCAGCGCCTGGGCGGACGCCTTCGCTGGCCTTTGCGGTCATGGCCTCTGGCGGTTTCGCTTTTAGGGCGAGGCTGAAGGTGTACATATCCGTTGCTGCGGTAACGGCCACTTAGGGTTTCGCCCTTACGGCGACTCACTTTTTTCAAACGCCAAAAAAGTAAGCAAAAACGCTTGCCCCTCCATGGGCCCCTCGCTGGGGCTCGGGGTGCCCTCCCTCCGGC
>NZ_VXCY01000008.1:0-345611 GCF_052850735.1 Pseudomonas sp. 910_21
CGTCCCTTATTAGACTCCGTATCCGGTGCAGCTAAGACGTGTGCGCAAGGCAGGTCTTACTTGCGGTCTTCCAGCTTGGTGATGTCGCGCGATTCGTAGCCGGTGTACAGCTGACGAGGACGGCCGATCTTGTAAGGGCTGGAGAGCATTTCTTTCCAGTGGGAGATCCAGCCGACGGTACGCGCCAGGGCGAAGATCACGGTGAACATGCTGGTCGGAATGCCGATCGCCTTGAGGATGATCCCCGAGTAGAAGTCGACGTTCGGGTACAGGGAGCGTTCGATGAAGTACGGATCGGTCAGGGCGATTTCTTCCAGGCGCATGGCCAGTTCGAGCTGAGGATCGTTGTTGATGCCCAGTTCTTTCAGGACTTCGTCGCAGGTCTGCTTCATCACGGTGGCGCGCGGGTCGCGGTTTTTATACACGCGGTGGCCGAAGCCCATGAGTTTGAACGGATCGTTCTTGTCCTTGGCCTTGGCGATGAACTTGTCGATGTTCGATACATCGCCAATTTCGTCGAGCATGGTCAGCACGGCTTCGTTGGCACCGCCGTGGGCAGGGCCCCAGAGCGCGGCGATACCGGCAGCGATACAGGCGAACGGGTTGGCACCCGAAGAGCCGGCAAGGCGTACGGTGGAAGTCGAGGCGTTCTGTTCGTGGTCGGCGTGGAGGATGAAGATCCGGTCCATTGCCTTGGCCAGCACCGGGCTGATCGGTTTGATCTCGCACGGGGTGTTGAACATCATGTGCAGGAAGTTTTCCGCGTACGACAGGTCGTTGCGCGGATACATCATCGGCTGACCCATGGAGTACTTGTAAACCATCGCTGCCAGGGTCGGCATCTTGGCTACCAGGCGCACAGCGGAGATTTCGCGATGCTGCGGGTTATTGATGTCCAGGGAGTCGTGGTAGAACGCCGAGAGTGCACCCACTACGCCGCACATCACCGCCATTGGGTGGGCGTCGCGGCGGAAACCGTTGAAGAAGCTCTTCAACTGCTCGTGAACCATGGTGTGGTTCTTCACGGTGCTGACGAACTGGGCTTTCTGTTCGGCGGTGGGCAATTCACCGTTGAGCAGCAGGTAGCAGGTTTCCAGATAGTCCGACTTTTCAGCCAGTTGTTCGATCGGGTAGCCGCGGTGCAACAGAATGCCGTTGTCGCCGTCGATATAGGTGATTTTCGACTCGCAGGAGGCGGTCGACATGAAACCCGGGTCAAAAGTGAAGCGGCCCGTGGCCGTCAGGCCCCGAACATCAATTACATCGGGACCAACGGTGCCGGTTAAAATGGGCAGCTCGACGGGGGCTGCGCCCTCGATGATCAACTGCGCTTTTTTGTCAGCCATGTGGCCTCCTATTTATGCTTGAAATCATCAGACAGACCCCCCACGCAGGGCCCGCACCACTATAGTGAGATAAATCTGAATGTCAATTTGCCTAAAGTCTTGTCCCAGAAGGCTTTGGGAGGGATTTTTTAGCGAAATTCACTGCCATTTACGCCTTTTATAAGGCTAACGCAATCAGCTATTAGGGGAAGGTGTTTGCGTTGTCATTAGTAGCCTAACTGTCTATACTCGGCCACCGACCTCCGTAGGCTTCTGGGCCCGCTTTATTGGGGGTCGCACTCCCTGGGTAGTGGTTACCTGACCAGTGCACTCCCCAACAACTTTGCCCTGATTGTTAGGGGCTCTTCAGTGTGAAAAAAGCCGTGAATAGCCAACGACCTGTAAACCTAGACCTAAGGACCATCAAACTCCCCATCACCGGCGTTACGTCGTTTCTTCACCGTGTTTCCGGCATCATCCTCTTCCTGGGCATCGGCATCATGCTTTACGCATTGAGCAAATCCCTGGGCTCCGAGGAAGGCTATGCCGAGGTGAAGGCGTGCTTGACCAGTCCGCTGGCCAAATTCGTTGCATGGGGCCTCCTGTCCGCCTTGCTGTATCACTTGGTGGCCGGTGTACGCCATCTGATTATGGACATGGGCATCGGTGAGACGCTGGAAGGCGGCAAGCTGGGCTCGAAAATCGTTATCGCCGTATCCGTGGTGGTAATCGTTCTGGCGGGAGTTTGGATATGGTAACCAGCGTTACGAACCTGTCGCGTTCGGGCCTTTATGACTGGATGGCACAGCGTGTGTCTGCGGTCGTTCTCGCGGCTTATTTCATTTTCCTGATTGGATACCTCGTAGCGAATCCGGGCATTGACTACACCCAGTGGCATGGCCTGTTCGCAAACAACTGGATGCGTATCTTCAGTCTGCTGGCCATGGTGGCCCTGGGCGCTCACGCCTGGGTCGGCATGTGGACCATCTCGACTGACTACCTGACGCCGATGGCGCTGGGCAAGTCGGCGACAGCAGTACGTTTCCTTTTCCAGGCAGTATGCGGCGTTGCGATGTTCGCTTACTTCGTCTGGGGTGTGCAGATTCTCTGGGGTATCTGATTCATGGCTAACATTCCAACCATTTCTTTCGACGCCATCATCATTGGCGGCGGCGGCGCCGGCATGCGTGCCGCGCTGCAGCTGGCCCAGGGCGGCCACAAGACTGCAGTGATCACCAAGGTGTTCCCGACCCGTTCGCACACTGTGTCTGCCCAGGGCGGCATCACTTGCGCGATCGCCTCGGCGGACCCGAACGATGACTGGCGCTGGCACATGTACGATACCGTCAAGGGCTCCGACTACATCGGTGACCAGGACGCTATCGAATACATGTGTCAGGAAGGCCCGGCTGCGGTCTTCGAGCTGGACCACATGGGTCTGCCGTTCTCCCGTACCGAAACCGGTCGTATCTATCAGCGTCCTTTCGGTGGTCAATCCAAGGATTACGGTAAGGGCGGCCAGGCTGCTCGTACCTGCGCAGCTTCCGACCGTACCGGTCACGCGCTGCTGCACACCCTTTATCAGGGCAACCTGAAAGCCGGTACCACGTTCCTCAACGAGTGGTACGCGGTTGATCTGGTCAAGAACCAGGACGGCGCCTTTGTCGGCGTGATCGCTATCTGCATCGAAACCGGCGAAACCACCTACATCCGCTCCAAGGCCACCGTTCTGGCTACCGGCGGTGCTGGTCGTATCTACGCTTCCACCACCAACGCGCTGATCAACACCGGTGACGGTGTAGGCATGGCGCTGCGTGCCGGCGTTCCTGTGCAAGACATCGAAATGTGGCAGTTCCACCCGACCGGCATCGCCGGCGCCGGTGTACTGGTTACTGAAGGCTGCCGCGGTGAAGGCGGTTACCTGATCAACAAGCACGGCGAGCGTTTCATGGAGCGTTATGCCCCGAACGCCAAAGACCTGGCTGGTCGCGACGTTGTAGCGCGCTCCATGGTCAAGGAAATCATCGCCGGCAACGGCTGTGGTCCGAATGGCGATCACGTGATGCTCAAGCTCGATCACCTGGGTGAGGAAGTGCTGCACAGCCGCCTGCCTGGTATCTGCGAACTGTCCAAGACCTTTGCACACGTTGACCCGGTCGTTGCTCCGGTTCCGGTCGTTCCAACCTGCCACTACATGATGGGCGGCGTCGCCACCAACATTCATGGTCAGGCGATCACTCAGAACGCTGCTGGCGAAGACACCATCATCCCTGGCCTGTTCGCAGTGGGTGAAGTGGCTTGCGTATCGGTTCACGGCGCCAACCGTCTGGGCGGCAACTCGCTGCTGGACCTGGTGGTGTTCGGTCGTGCAGCTGGCCTGCACCTGGAAAAAGCGCTGACCGACGGTATCGAATACCGCGATGCCAGCGACACTGACGTCGACGTTGCTCTGAACCGCCTCGCCAAGCTCAATGAGCGCACCACCGGTGAAGACGTCGCAACCCTGCGCCGCGAGCTGCAGAACTGCATGCAGAACTACTTCGGTGTATTCCGTACCGGCGAATACATGCAGAAGGGTATTGCTCAGCTGGCTGAGCTGCGCGAGCGTATCGCCAACGTCAAGATCAACGACAAGTCTCAAGCTTTCAACACTGCGCGTATCGAAGCACTTGAGCTGCAGAACCTGCTGGAAGTGGCTGAAGCCACTGCCATCGCTGCCGAAGTGCGTAAAGAGTCTCGCGGCGCTCACGCCCGTGAAGACTTTGAAGACCGTGACGACGAAAACTGGCTGTGCCACACCCTGTACTTCCCGGGTGAGAAGCGCGTTGCCAAGCGTGCGGTCAACTTCTCGCCGAAGACTGTTCCGACTTTCGAACCAAAAGTCCGGACTTACTAAAGGGTGATCGATATGTTGCAAGTTGAAGTTTATCGTTACAACCCTGACACCGACTCGGCTCCGAAAACCCAGGTTTTCCAGGTCGACACCGGTGGCAAGGACTTGATGGTGCTGGACGTGTTGGCGCTGATCAAAGAGCAGGACGAGGGTTTCTCCTATCGTCGTTCCTGCCGTGAAGGCGTTTGCGGTTCCGATGGCATGAACATCAACGGCAAGAACGGCCTGGCGTGCATCACGCCGCTGTCCGCCGTGGTCAAGAAGAACAAGCTGGTTGTTCGTCCGCTGCCAGGTCTGCCGGTTATCCGTGACCTGGTCGTCGATATGAGCATCTTCTACAAGCAATACGAGAAGGTGAAGCCATTCCTGCAGAACGATACGCCGGCTCCGGCCATCGAGCGTCTGCAGTCTCCGGAAGAGCGCGAGAAGCTTGACGGTCTGTACGAGTGCATCCTGTGCGCTTGCTGCTCGACCTCTTGCCCGTCCTTCTGGTGGAACCCGGACAAGTTCCTGGGTCCAGCTGCTCTGCTGCAAGCCTATCGCTTCCTGGCAGACAGCCGTGATACCAAGACGTCCGAGCGTCTGGCTTCCCTGGATGACCCGTTCAGCGTATTCCGCTGCCGGGGGATCATGAACTGCGTCAACGTTTGTCCGAAGGGTCTGAACCCGACTAAGGCCATCGGTCACATTCGTAACATGTTGCTGCAGAGTGGCGTGTGATTCAGCTGTTGTACCCGTAGGACCGCTGTACCCGTAAAAGCCAAGGCGCGGGCTTCAACCCGCGTCATGGCTCTAACCTGAGCAGCAGCTCACAAAGTGGCTGCTCTTATTTTTGAAGAAATGAGACAAGCAGGGGCATCCGGGCTGGTACCCGGACTATCAGCGTGATCCTAAGTGGCTTGTTTTGGTCGCTGCATTCGGACTTCTGCAAGCTTGCTCGGTGTCTTCGCCGGTGGTGTTCCCCTAACCGAGGGTGACCAAGCATGCAAGAAAGCGTGATGCAGCGCATGTGGAACAGCGCCTACCTATCCGGTAGTAACGCTGCCTATGTGGAAGAGCTCTACGAGCTCTACCTGCACGACCCTAACGCTGTGCCAGAAGAGTGGCGCACTTACTTTCAGAAGTTGCCTACCGACGGCAGCACTGCCATCGATGTTTCGCACTCGACAATTCGCGATCATTTCGTCTTGCTGGCAAAGAACCAGCGCCGCGCCCAACCGGTATCCGCCGGGAGCGTGAGCAGTGAGCACGAGAAGAAGCAAGTTGAAGTGCTGCGATTGATCCAGGCCTATCGGATGCGTGGCCACCAGGCAGCCCAGCTGGACCCGCTGGGGCTGTGGCAGCGTCCTGCACCTGCAGACCTGTCGATCAATCATTACGGCTTGACCAATGCCGATCTTGATACGACCTTCCGTGCCGGCGACCTGTTCATCGGCAAAGAGGAAGCGAGCCTACGCGAAATTCACGAAGCGTTGCAGCAGACATATTGCCGCACCATCGGCGCTGAATTCACGCACATCACCGATTCCGAGCAGCGTCAGTGGTTCCAGCAGCGTCTGGAAAGCGTACGCGGCCGTCCGACCTATTCCGCCGACATCAAGAGCCACCTGCTCGAGCGCGTCACCGCCGGCGAAGGCCTGGAAAAATACCTGGGTACCAAATACCCGGGCACCAAGCGTTTCGGTCTGGAAGGCGGCGAGAGCCTGATTCCGATGCTCGACGAACTGATCCAGCGTTCCGGTTCCTACGGCACCAAGGAAGTCGTGATCGGCATGGCCCACCGTGGCCGTCTCAACGTGCTGGTCAACACTTTCGGCAAGAACCCGCGCGAGTTGTTCGACGAGTTCGAAGGCAAGAAGAAGGTCGAGCTGGGTTCCGGTGACGTTAAGTATCACCAGGGCTTCTCGTCCAACGTGATGACTGCCGGCGGTGAAGTTCACCTGGCCATGGCGTTCAACCCGTCCCACCTGGAAATCGTTTCGCCAGTGGTCGAAGGTTCGGTGCGCGCCCGTCAGGATCGTCGCAACGACCAGACCGGCGACAAGGTTCTGCCGATCTCGATCCACGGTGACGCGGCATTTGCCGGTCAGGGCGTGGTGATGGAAACCTTCCAGATGTCCCAGACCCGCGGTTTCCGTACCGGCGGCACTGTGCACATCGTGATCAACAATCAGGTTGGTTTCACCATCAGCAACCCGCTGGACTCGCGTTCCACCGAGTACGCTACCGACGTTGCGAAGATGATCCAGGCGCCGATCCTCCATGTGAATGGTGATGATCCGGAAGCCGTGTTGTTCGTGACCCAGCTGGCCATCGACTACCGCATGCAGTACAAGCGCGACGTGGTAATCGACCTGGTCTGCTACCGTCGTCGCGGCCACAACGAGGCCGACGAGCCGAGCGGCACCCAGCCTCTGATGTATCAGCAGATCACCAAGCAGCGCACCACCCGTGAGCTGTATGCCGATCGTCTGACCCAGAGCGGTGTGCTCGACGCAGAGCGTGTTCAGGCGAAAGTCGACGAATACCGCAATGCGCTGGACAACGGTCTGCACGTAGTGAAGAGCCTGGTCAAGGAACCGAACAAAGAGTTGTTCGTGGACTGGCGCCCGTACCTGGGCCACACCTGGACCGCACGTCACGACACCACCTTCGATCTCAAGACCCTGCAGGAACTGTCCGCCAAGCTGCTGGAGCTGCCAGAAGGCTTCGTGGTTCAGCGTCAGGTCGCGAAGATCTACGAAGACCGTCAGAAAATGCAAGCCGGCGGCCTGCCGATCAACTGGGGTTACGCCGAAACCATGGCGTACGCGACCCTGGCGTTCGAAGGTCACCCGATCCGCATGACCGGCCAGGACATCGGCCGCGGTACTTTCTCGCACCGCCACGCGGTTTTGCACAACCAGAAAGATGCCAGCACCTACATCCCGCTGCAGCACCTGTTCGACGGTCAGCCGCGCTTCGACCTGTACGACTCCTTCCTCTCGGAAGAAGCGGTACTGGCATTCGAATACGGCTACTCGACCACCACGCCTAACGCGCTGGTGATCTGGGAAGCCCAGTTCGGCGACTTCGCCAACGGTGCCCAAGTGGTGATCGACCAGTTCATCACCAGCGGCGAGCACAAGTGGGGCCGTCTCTGCGGTCTGACCATGCTGCTGCCACACGGTTATGAAGGTCAGGGCCCTGAGCACTCCTCGGCTCGTCTGGAGCGTTACCTGCAGCTGTGCGCCGAGCACAACATCCAGGTGTGCGTACCGACCACGCCGGCTCAGATCTACCACTTGCTGCGCCGTCAGGTGATTCGTCCGCTGCGCAAGCCTCTGGTCGTGCTGACACCGAAGTCGCTGCTGCGTCATAAACTGGCCATCTCGACCCTGGAAGATCTGGCGGAAGGTTCGTTCCAGACCGTTATTCCGGAAATCGATGCCCAGGATCCGAAAGACGTGGGTCGCATCGTTCTGTGTAGCGGCAAGGTCTACTACGACCTGTTGGAAAAACGCCGTGCCGAAGGTCGTGACGACATCGCTATCGTGCGTATCGAGCAACTGTACCCATTCCCTGAGGACGACCTGATCGAAGTCCTGGCTCCGTACAAAAACCTCAAACACATCGTTTGGTGTCAGGAAGAGCCGATGAACCAGGGTGCCTGGTACTGCAGCCAGCATCACATGCGTCGCATCATCAGCGGTCACAACAAGTCGCTCGTACTCGAGTACGCGGGCCGTGACGCTTCTGCTGCCCCAGCTTGTGGTTACGCATCGATGCACGCTGAGCAGCAGGAAAAACTGCTGCAAGATGCCTTCACTGTTTAACGCCTTCGCGCACCTGAAACCGAATTTAAGGAACCACAGATAATGGCTATCGAGATCAAAGCCCCCACTTTCCCGGAATCGGTTGCCGATGGCACCGTTGCCACCTGGCACAAACAACCGGGCGAGGCCGTCAAGCGCGACGAACTGATCGTCGACATCGAGACTGACAAGGTTGTGCTGGAAGTTCTGGCCACCGCTGACGGCGTATTGGGCGCTATCGTCAAGAACGAAGGCGACACCGTTCTGTCCGACGAAGTTCTGGGCTCCATCGTTGAAGGCGCAGCTGCTGCCGCTGCTCCTGCTGCTGCCGCTCCGGCCGCTGCTGCTGCCCCCGCTGCCGCTGAAGGCGAAGACGATCCAATCGCTGCTCCAGCCGCGCGCAAGCTGGCTGAAGAGAACGGCATCAACATCGCTTCCGTTGCCGGCACCGGCAAAGGCGGTCGTGTGACCAAGGAAGACGTGGTGGCTGCTGTTGCCGCCAAGAAAGCCGCTCCGGCTGCCGCGCCTGCCAAGGCTCCGGCTCCAGCCGCTGCTGCTCCAGTCTTCGCTGCCGGCGATCGCGTCGAGAAGCGCGTACCTATGACACGCCTGCGTGCCAAGGTTGCCGAGCGTCTGGTTGAAGCTCAATCGAACATGGCAATGCTGACCACCTTCAACGAAGTCGACATGACCGAAGTCATGGCCCTGCGTTCGAAGTACAAGGACCTGTTCGAGAAGTCCCACAACGGCGTACGCCTGGGCTTCATGTCGTTCTTCGTCAAGGCTGCCACCGAAGCGCTGAAGCGTTTCCCTGCGGTCAACGCTTCGATCGACGGTTCCGACATCGTCTACCACGGCTACGCCGACATCGGTGTTGCGGTGTCCAGCGACCGTGGCCTGGTGGTTCCGGTTCTGCGCAACGCCGAACTGATGAGCCTGGCTGAAATCGAAGGCGGCATCGCCACCTTCGGCAAGAAGGCCCGCGACGGCAAGCTGTCGATGGAAGAGATGACAGGTGGTACTTTCACCATCACCAACGGTGGTACCTTCGGTTCGATGATGTCGACCCCGATCGTTAACCCGCCGCAAGCAGCGATCCTGGGCATGCACAACATCCTGCAACGTCCTATGGCAATCAACGGTCAGGTGGTAATCCGTCCGATGATGTACCTGGCGCTGTCCTACGATCACCGTCTGATCGACGGTAAAGAAGCCGTGACGTTCCTGGTGACCATCAAGAACCTGCTGGAAGACCCAGCGCGTCTGCTCCTGGACATCTAAAAAGCAGCTGCAAGCTGTAAGCGATTCGCCTCGGGCCCTCAGGGCCGGAGGCTCCAGCTTGCGGCTTGCGGCTTCTAGCTTGCCGTTAAAAGGAACCTTTTTATGACTCAGAAATTCGACGTGGTAGTGATTGGCGCGGGCCCAGGCGGTTATGTCGCCGCAATCAAGGCCGCACAACTCGGTTTCACCACCGCTTGCATCGAGAAGTACACCGATAAAGAGGGCAAGCTGGCCCTCGGTGGTACTTGTCTGAACGTCGGTTGCATTCCTTCCAAGGCGCTGCTGGACAGCTCCTGGAAATTCCACGAAGCCCAGGACGGTTTTGCCATCCACGGCATCAACCATGCTGGCGTGACCATGGACGTACCGGCCATGGTGGGTCGCAAGGCCAACATCGTCAAAGGCCTGACCAGCGGTGTTGCCACCCTGTTCAAAGCCAACGGCGTCACCTCGATTCAGGGCCACGGCAAACTGCTGGCTGGCAAGAAAGTCGAAGTCACCAAGGCTGACGGTTCGGTTGAAGTCATCGAAGCCGAAAACGTCATCCTGGCTCCAGGCTCACGTCCAATCGACATTCCACCGGCTCCGGTCGATCAGAATGTCATCGTCGACTCCACCGGCGCTCTGGAATTCCAATCCGTACCAAAACGTCTGGGCGTGATCGGCGCTGGCGTGATCGGTCTGGAGCTGGGTTCGGTCTGGTCGCGCCTGGGCGCGCAAGTGACCGTCCTGGAAGCCCTCGACACCTTCCTGATGGCCGCTGATGCCGCTGTCTCCAAGGAAGCGCTGAAAACCCTGACCAAACAGGGTCTGGACATCAAGCTGGGCGCTCGCGTGACCGGCTCCAAGGTCAACGGCGAAGAAGTCGTAGTGACCTACACCGATGCCAACGGCGAACAGACCATCACTTTCGACAAGCTGATCGTAGCCGTTGGTCGCCGTCCGGTGACCACCGATCTGCTGGCCGCCGACTGCGGCGTGACCCTCGACGAGCGCGGTTTTGTGCACGTTGACGATCACTGCGCTACTACCGTACCGGGCGTCTACGCCATCGGTGACGTGGTGCGCGGCATGATGCTGGCTCACAAGGCCTCGGAAGAGGGCATCATGGTTGCCGAGCGCATCAAGGGCCACAAAGCCCAGATGAACTATGACCTGATCCCTTCGGTTATCTATACTCACCCGGAAATTGCATGGGTCGGTAAAACCGAGCAGGCCTTGAAAGCTGAAGGCGTTGAAGTTAACGTCGGCACCTTCCCGTTTGCCGCCAGCGGCCGTGCCATGGCAGCCAACGACACCGGCGGTTTCGTCAAAGTCATCGCCGATGCCAAGACTGACCGCGTATTGGGCGTCCACGTGATTGGCCCAAGCGCTGCGGAACTGGTTCAGCAAGGTGCGATCGGCATGGAATTCGGCACCAGCGCCGAAGACCTGGGCATGATGGTTTTCTCCCATCCGACCCTGTCCGAAGCCCTGCACGAAGCAGCTCTGGCTGTGAATGGCACTGCCATCCACATTGCCAACCGCAAGAAACGCTAAGCAATAATAAGAAACCACGGCGGTTGGCCCGTCGTGAGCCTTGTGCGCAAGACTCACCGCGGAATATCCGCTGGACTCGACCTCTCAGGGTAGCGCCACACACTGGACCGGGGCCCAGGCTCCGGGTTCAGGTGTGGCGCTGGTTTGAGAGTAGCGGTCACAGGTGGTGCGGCACTCAATCTTGAGCGCAGCGCCGAATGCGCAGTACCTAACGAAGACGGTAAAAAGCATGAATCTTCACGAGTATCAGGGTAAGCAGCTGTTCGCTGAATACGGCCTGCCAGTATCCAAAGGCTACGCGGTAGACACCCCGGAAGAAGCAGCAGAAGCTTGCGACAAAATCGGCGGCTCCGAGTGGGTTGTCAAAGCCCAGGTTCACGCCGGTGGTCGCGGTAAAGCGGGCGGCGTTAAGCTGGTTCGCAGCAAAGAAGACGCTAAGGCATTCGCTCAGCAGTGGTTGGGCAAGCGTCTGGTGACCTATCAGACTGATGCCAATGGCCAGCCTGTCACCAAGATCCTGGTTGAATCGTGCACTGATATCGCTAAAGAGCTGTACCTGGGCGCTGTCGTTGACCGTTCGAGCCGTCGCATCGTGTTCATGGCTTCCACCGAAGGTGGCGTGGACATCGAGAAAATCGCTCACGACACTCCAGAAAAAATTCTGAAAGCCACTATCGATCCACTGGTTGGCGCTCAGCCATTCCAGGGTCGCGAGCTGGCTTTCCAGCTGGGTCTGGAAGGCAAGCAAGTTGCCCAGTTCGCCAAGATCTTCGTTGGTCTGGCCAAACTGTTCCAGGATCACGATCTGGCCCTGCTGGAAGTGAACCCGCTGGTGATCAAGGCTGACGGCGATCTGCACTGCCTGGACGCCAAGATCAACATCGACGCCAACGCCATGTACCGTCAGCCTAAGCTGAAGACTTTCCACGATCCGTCGCAAGACGATCCGCGCGAAGCGCACGCTGCCAAGTTCGAACTGAACTACGTAGCCCTGGAAGGCAACATCGGCTGCATGGTCAACGGTGCCGGCCTGGCCATGGGTACCATGGACATCGTCAACCTGCACGGCGGTAAGCCAGCCAACTTCCTCGACGTGGGCGGTGGTGCTACCAAAGAGCGTGTGACCGAAGCCTTCAAGATCATCCTGTCCGACACCAACGTCGCTGCAGTACTGGTCAACATCTTCGGCGGCATCGTTCGCTGCGACATGATTGCCGAAGGCATCATCGGCGCCGTGAAAGAAGTCGGCGTGAAAATCCCGGTTGTTGTTCGCCTTGAAGGCAACAACGCTGAACTGGGCGCTAAAGTACTGGCAGAAAGCGGCTTGAACATCATCGCTGCTACCAGCCTGACCGACGCTGCTCAACAAGTTGTCAAAGCTGCGGAGGGCAAATAATGAGCGTCCTGATCAATAAAGACACCAAAGTTATCTGCCAGGGCATTACCGGTTCGCAAGGTAGTTTCCACACCCAGCAAGCCATCGAATACGGCACCAAGATGGTTGGTGGCGTAACTCCTGGCAAAGGCGGCACCGAGCACCTGGGTCTGCCAGTGTTCAACACCGTGAAAGACGCTGTAGCTGCCACTGGCGCCACCGCCAGCGTGATCTACGTTCCGGCTCCTTTCTGCAAGGACTCGATCCTGGAAGCTGCTTTCGGCGGCATCAAGCTGATCGTCTGCATCACCGAAGGCATTCCTACCCTGGACATGCTGGACGCTAAAGTTAAGTGCGACGAGCTGGGTGTTACCCTGATCGGCCCTAACTGCCCAGGCGTGATCACTCCAGGCGAATGCAAGATCGGCATCATGCCAGGTCACATTCACTTGCCAGGCAAGGTCGGTATCGTTTCCCGTTCCGGCACCCTGACTTACGAAGCTGTGAAGCAGACCACTGACGCCGGTTTCGGTCAGTCCACCTGCGTCGGCATCGGTGGTGACCCGATCCCAGGTTCCAACTTCATCGACATCCTGAAGCTGTTCCAGGAAGACCCGAAGACCGAAGCGATCGTGATGATCGGTGAGATCGGCGGTTCGGCTGAAGAAGAAGCGGCTGCCTACATCAAGGCTCACGTGACCAAGCCGGTTGTTTCCTACATCGCTGGTGTGACTGCTCCTCCGGGCAAGCGCATGGGCCATGCTGGCGCAATCATCTCTGGCGGCAAAGGCACTGCAGACGAGAAATTCGCTGCTCTGCAAGACGCAGGTGTAAAAACCGTGCGTTCGCTGGCAGACATCGGCAAGGCCCTGGCCGAGCTGACCGGTTGGGCTGTCAAGTAAGCCTCGCGCTTAGCTGACGCAAAACCAGCAAAGGCCACCTTCGGGTGGCCTTTGTGCTTTCTGGCGTAGGGGACGGCTTGCCGGCGAAAAGCCTTCAGGTCCGATGCAGCCTTGGGGGAGGGCTGCGCTGGAAAGCCAGCTCCTACACAAGCCGCGCTTAGCCAATTCGGTTTCTATACGGTTCGGCTCCCAGCATGCCGGCCGGTGTGCGGGGATGGGATTAAGCCCGATGGAAATATAATTTCGAAAATGCGACATCCCAATGTCGCATATCAGAAAATTCGCACTGCGCCGGTGCGTTCGTCTTGGAGATTCGGTAGGCTACCCGCCTCTTTTTGCGTCTGCTGCCCACAAGGTAACTGCGCGCTAAACGGGTCAGTCTTATACGGATTGACAGCATTTCCCTCACCCATAAGGGAAATCCCTCTCTAAATTCCGATTCAGTAGTGTGGTATTTCCTTAATGAAAGTGTTGAAAGGCCAGGACATTCTGGCACTCGGCTTCATGACTTTTGCCCTGTTCGTCGGGGCTGGCAACATCATTTTCCCTCCTATCGTCGGTTTGCAGTCCGGACCCCATGTCTGGATGGCGGCGCTGGGTTTTCTGATCACGGCGGTCGGTCTGCCAGTGATCACCGTGGTCGCCCTGGCCAAGGTCGGGGGCGCGATGGATGCCCTGAGCAGTCCTATCGGTAGAGTCGCCGGTGGTGTGCTGGCCGCCGTCTGCTACCTGGCAGTGGGGCCTTTGTTCGCCACCCCGCGCACTGCCACCGTGTCCTTCGAAGTGGGCCTGGCGCCACTGACCGGCGAGAGCCCGCTGGCACTGTTCCTCTACAGCTCGGCCTACTTCCTGTTGGTGTTCTTCATCTCCCTGTATCCGGGCCGTCTGCTGGATACCGTTGGCCGTTTCCTGGCACCGCTGAAAATCATTGCCCTGGCAGTGCTGGGCATCGCCGCGTTTGCCTTGCCGGCCGGCACCATCGGCGAGGCCACGCCCGAGTACGTTGCTGCACCATTCTCCCAGGGCTTCATCAATGGCTACCTGACCATGGATACCCTGGGCGCGCTGGTGTTCGGCATCGTCATCGTTAACGCCATTCGTTCGCGCGGGGTCGAATCGCCTCGACTGATCACTCGCTATGCGGTGATCGCCGGCCTGATCGCCGGGGTCGGCCTGGCGCTGGTTTATGTCAGTCTGTTCCGTCTCGGTTCGGGCAGCCATGAAGTGGCTGCTGGTGCCACCAATGGCGCGGCGGTGTTGCATGCCTATGTACAACACACCTTTGGCTCCCTGGGCAGCGGTTTCCTCGCGGTACTGATCTCCCTGGCTTGCCTGGTGACCGCCGTGGGCCTGACCTGTGCCTGCGCCGAGTATTTCAGCCGGGTAACACCATTGTCCTATAAGACTCTGGTAGTGATCCTCGCGGTCTTCTCGCTGTTGGTGTCGAACCTTGGCCTCACCAAGCTGATCGCCTTCTCGATCCCGGTGCTGACCGCCATCTATCCGCCGTGCATTGCCCTGGTAGCCCTGAGCTTCTGCAAAGACTTCTGGCGGGACCAGCGGCGCATCGTTGGTCCGGTGATGCTGGTGTCTTTCGTGTTCGGTCTGATCGATGCGCTCAAGGGGGCCGGCCTGGCCGATGGCTTGCCTAGCCAGCTGTCCCACCTGCCGTTGAGCGAGCAAGGTCTGGCCTGGCTGGTGCCTTCGGTGATCATCCTGGCGGTTGCGGTGATCTTCGACCGTATTCTGGGCAAGCCGGCCGAAGCCCTGGCTTGATCCGCCGCTGATGGATCGGGACCGCCACAAGCGGTCCCTGAGTGCCAAGAACAATGCCCCGTATCCATCGATACGGGGCATTTTTTATGGGGCTTGGGCGGTGTCTTTTTCCTCGGCGTGGCGTCGAAGCAGTGTCCTTGTCTTTTGCCAACGCCTTACAGGAATTTGCATGTCGTTCGTCCAAGCCAACCTGATTCACCTACTGGCCGCTCTATGGTTCGTCGTCTGCTGGGGCGGCTATACCCGTTACGCCTCCTGGAAGGGCCGGGACACGGCCTGTCTGGCCAGTGTCCTGCACCTGTACCGCGAGGACTGGATGCGCCGCATGCTGCTGCGGGACAACCGTATCGCCGACGCCAGTGTGATCGGCAACCTGGAACGCAACGCTTCGTTCTTCGCCTCCAGTACCTTGATCATCCTGGCAGGCATCCTCACTGTGCTCGGTGCATCGGAGCGTGCGGTGTCGCTGCTGGCGGACATTCCGATGGTCCAGCAGGCCTCTCAGGGCATGTCGGAGATCAAGTTGCTGTGCCTGGCGCTGGTGTTCGTGTATGCCTTTTTCACGTTCAGTTGGTGCATGCGCCAATACAACTTCGCCGCAGTCTTGGTGGGGTCGGCGCCGATGATCGGTGAGCGACATGTCTCTGAGCAGGAGCGCAAGGCGTTTGCTTCGCGGGCAGCCCGGGTGATTTCCATGGCGGCCAACCAGTTCAACTTCGGTCTGCGTTCCTACTATTTCGGCATGACCATGCTGGCCTGGTTCGTCAGCCCCTGGTTGTTCATGCTGATGAGTGCAGGCGTGGTATTTGTCCTGTACCAGCGGGAGTTTCATTCCGATGTACTTGACGTCATGGTCTATACCCCGACAGAACCGCCTTTGGCCGATAGCCCCAAAGACGCAGTTTGAGTGGGGAGAACTTATCGATTGATCTGTTGCCCGGTTAAAAGGAGTTGGCCAATGAACAATCCGCGTGCCCTGATGTGGCTGTGCTTGTCATTCATGTTGTTGTCGGGCTGCCGGGTGCAAACCCTGTATCTGAATGGCGAAGCGCGGGGCCAGGTGGTGGATGCATTGAGCGGCAGACCAGTCGCCGGGGCCAAGGGCGCCTTGTGTGGGGCGCAGTTCCTGACTGGCGACGACGGACGCTTCCAGGTCGAGCAGGCAACCGACTGGGAGCTGGTGATGGTGCTGGCCGGCCGTGGGCCCCAGGACACTCCGCACCCTTGCCACATGAGAATCACCGCGGTCGATTACCAGACTCGCCAGTGGTTGGCACCCTTTACCGCCCACTACGACTTTCCCATCAGGCTGTTGCCCGCATCCAGTTCCTTGCACTATGCGTTGGAGTCTTCAGACAATGGAGAGGCACGACAGCCGTTGCAGGCAGAGCCGCGTCAGGACGAGTTGTTCCTGGAGTCAGGATATTGAGCTTCATTGTGCTTAGTTAGATATTCGACAACTAAGCACAGTTGTATCGAGCCGCTGTTTTGCGGACAAGAAAAAGCCCGCACTTGGCGGGCTTTTTTGTGTTGCGCTAAAACCGACTTAGTTGGTTTTAGGTGCTGCTTCCTTGGCGCTTTCTTCAGCAGCGGCCTTGTTGGATTCAGCCTGATCTTTGGCGGCTTCGGCGTTTTCTTTCGCTGCCTCGTTCACTTTATCCTGAGCTTCGTTCATTTTTTGTTGAGCTTGCTCAGCATGTTGATTGGCATCTTGAGCTTTGTCCTCGGATTTTTTGTCGCAGGCAGCCAGACCGAGGGAAGCGGTCAGCATCAGGGCAATAGCTAAAGTCTTACGCATGGGGTGTTTCTCCTTAGTGAAGATATCTACTGGCCTTTCGATCATGGCCTTGTGATTTAAGTTCCTTGAGGCTCACAGATATATTAAGTATTCGTTTCACGGAACTTTTGTCTGCTTCATTCAATGCACATTCCTGACAATAACAAGAGGCATAAGCCATGGTGCAAAACCCAATTTTCGAGCGTGCGACACGCTTTCTTTCCGCCCTGCGCCACTGTCAGGTGCTGGATATCAGGGTGCACAGCGCCTCTGTAGAAGGCATGACCCTGACCTTGCCTTATAGCCCGCAGATTGTCGGTGACCCGCAAACCGGGATCATTCATGGCGGTGCCCTGACCACGCTGATGGACAGCGCCTGTGGCATGGCTACCTTGTGCGTGCTGCCGGAGTTCGAGGTGTGTCCGACCCTGGACCTGCGCATAGACTATATGCATCCGGCAGTGCCTCATCACGATGTGCACGGTTTTGCCCAGTGTTACCGGGTCACCACCGATGTGATCTTCACCCGTGGCTTTGCCTACCAGGACGATCCCGAACGCCCGGTGGCGCACGTGGTCGGTACCTTCATGCGCATGGGCAAAGGTCTCAAGGGCAGCCGCGGGTTCGTCAGCTCCCTCAAGGGGGAGCGGGCATGAGCGTGGACCTGCAAGCGCTGTTGAATCAGGTTCGCCAGCAGGGCGATTACAGCGCGTTGCTGGAGCAGATTCCCTACGCCAAATTGATCGGCATCGAGTGCACGCCACTGGGCGATGAGCTGCTGTTTCGCCTGCCGGCCAATAAGGACAATATCGGCAACCCCCTGCTGCCGGCCCTGCACGGCGGGGTGATCGCCGGTTTCATGGAGTTGGCGGCGGCCTTGCATTTGCTGATTCTCACCGGCTCGCCCGGGGTGCCGAAGATCATCGATTTTTCCCTGGACTACCTGCGTGCCGGGCAGTTTCGCGACACCTTCGCTCGCTGTCAGGTGTGCCGGCAGGGGAGGAGGGTGGCCAATGTCGCGATCACGGCCTGGCAGAGCACCGCCGATGAGCCAATTGCTACCGCCAGGGCACATTTCAAGATCGAAGAGAGTCTTGCCCCTTGAAATCCTGCGAGCGACCCCCACTTTCATGTCATCCCGCCGCCCCCCGCTTCCGGAACGCGGCCACAGCCATCTGATTGGAGTTTGATGACCATGAGTGTGGAAACTCAAAAGGAAACCCTGGGCTTCCAGACCGAGGTGAAGCAACTGCTGCACCTCATGATCCATTCGCTGTATTCCAACAAGGAAATCTTCCTTCGCGAATTGATCTCGAACGCCTCTGACGCCGTCGACAAATTGCGCTTCGAAGCCCTGTCCAAGCCTGAGTTGCTGGAAGGTGGCGCCGAACTGAAAATCCGTGTGAGCTTCGACAAGGACGCGAAAACCGTCACCCTCGAAGACAACGGTATCGGCATGAGCCGTGAAGATGTGATCACCCACCTGGGGACCATCGCCAAGTCCGGTACCGCCGATTTCATGAAGAACCTCACCGGTGACCAGAAGAAGGACTCGCACCTGATCGGTCAGTTCGGCGTGGGTTTCTACTCCGCGTTCATCGTTGCCGACCAGGTTGAAGTGTTCAGCCGTCGTGCCGGTCTGCCCGCCAGCGAAGGCGTGCACTGGTCGTCCAAGGGCGAAGGCGAGTTCGAAGTTGCAACCATCGACAAGGCCGAGCGCGGCACCCGCATCGTTCTGCACCTGAAGTCCGGTGAAGACGAGTTCGCCGATGGCTGGCGCCTGCGCAACATCATCAAGAAGTATTCCGACCACATCGCGCTGCCGATCGAGCTGCCCAAAGAAGCCGCTGCCGCTGAAGGCGAAGAGAAACCTGCGCTGGAGTGGGAAACCGTCAACCGCGCCAGTGCCCTGTGGACCCGTCCGCGTACCGAGATCAAGGACGAGGAATACCAGGAGTTCTACAAGCACATCGCCCATGACTTCGAGAACCCGGTGAGCTGGAGCCACAACAAGGTTGAAGGCAAGCTTGAATACAGCTCACTGCTTTATGTTCCGGCGCGCGCACCGTTCGACTTGTACCAGCGCGAAGCGCCGAAGGGCCTCAAGCTCTACGTGCAGCGCGTATTCGTCATGGATCAGGCTGAGTCGTTTCTGCCGCTGTACCTGCGTTTCATCAAAGGCGTGGTGGACTCCAACGACCTGTCGCTGAACGTCTCGCGGGAAATTCTGCAGAAAGATCCGATCATCGATTCGATGAAATCGGCACTGACCAAGCGCGTCCTCGACATGTTGGAAAAACTGGCGAAGAACGAGCCTGAGCAATACAAGGGCTTCTGGAAGAACTTCGGCCAGGTGATGAAGGAAGGCCCGGCCGAAGACTTCGCCAACAAGGAGAAGATCGCCGGTCTGTTGCGCTTTGCCTCCACCCAGGGCGACGACGGCGAGCAGAATGTGTCCCTGGCCGACTACCTGGCTCGTGCCAAGGAAGGTCAGGACAAGATCTACTTCCTCACCGGCGAATCCTACGCCCAGGTGAAGAACAGTCCGCATCTGGAGGTCTTCCGCAAGAAAGGCATCGAAGTGCTGCTGCTCACCGACCGTATCGACGAGTGGCTGATGAGCTACCTCAACGAATTCGACGGCAAGAGCTTTGTCGACGTGGCGCGTGGTGATCTGGACCTGGGCAATCTGGACTCGGAAGAGGACAAGAAGGCTGCCGAGGAAGTTGCCAAGACCAAGGAAGGCCTGGTTGAGCGGATCAAGACCGCCCTGGGCGAGAGCGTCAGTGAAGTACGGGTTTCCCACCGCCTGACCGATTCGCCGGCGATCCTGGCCATCGGCGAGCAGGACCTGGGGCTGCAAATGCGCCAGATCCTTGAAGCCAGCGGGCAGAAGGTTCCGGACTCCAAGCCGATCTTCGAATTCAACCCGAGCCATCCGCTGATCGAGAAACTCGACGGCGAGCAGAGCGAGGAACGGTTTGGCGACCTGTCGCACATCCTCTTCGATCAGGCGGCCCTGGCGGCCGGTGACAGCTTGAAAGACCCGGCGGCCTATGTGCGCCGACTGAACAAGCTGCTGGTTGAACTGTCGGTTTAACCACGTTGCAAGAAAAACCCGCTTCGGCGGGTTTTTTCATTCTGGTGTCCCCCTACTGGAGAAGATGAGTCATGAGTCAAATCACAGTGCGTTCCGTGGTCTATCAGATCGATGGCCAGCCCTATGAAGGTCGACTGGCCTTCGATGCCGCCCACCAGGGCGCTCGTCCGGGGTTGCTGATGGCGCCTAACTGGATGGGTGTCAGCGCCGGTGCGCAGAAGATCGCCGAGGCGGTGGCGGCCAAGGGCTACGTGGTACTGATTGCTGATCTGTATGGGCAGGCGGTACGTCCCAGCGACGCCAACCAGGCCGGTGCAGCGATGATGCCTCTCAAGGATGACCGGGCGTTGTTGCGCAAGCGCATGCAAGCGGCGTTCAGCGCCTTGCAGAGCCAGACCGAGGCTGCCGTGGACAGCTCGAAGCTGGCCACCTTCGGTTTCTGCTTTGGCGGCTGCTGCGCCCTGGAGCTGGCCCGCAGCGGTGCGCCGGTGAAAGCTGCGGCCTCCTTCCACGGCACTCTGGACACCCCCAACCCTGCTGACGCGAAGAACATCAAGGGCTCGGTGCTGGTGTTGCATGGCGCGGCTGATCCTTTGGTCGCCAAGGAGCAACTGCCGGCCTTCGAGGCGGAAATGGATGCGGCGGGTGTGGACTGGCAACTGGTCAGCTATGGCGGTGCGGTGCACTCCTTCACCGATACCCACGCCAATGTACCGGGCAAGATGATGTACGACGCCAAGACCTCGGCGCGGGCCTTCGCCAACTTCTATTACTTGCTGGACGAAGTCTTCCGCGGCTGACTCCTGATCCCGTAGGCGCTGGCTTGCCAGCGAAGGCGTCAGTGGTAGCAACGCCAGACTCACGGGCCTGTTCGTCGGCAAGCCGGCCCCTACCGATCAGTGGCGGGCGGGTGGCAATTCGATGCGCTCGCTTTCTCCCGGCACCTGGGGCCAATCCCCGGCGGCCCAGCGTTGGCGAGCTTCATCGATACGTGCCGGATCGCTGGCGACGAAGTTCCAGTTGATCCGCCGTGGCCCGTCCAGGGGCGCGCCACCGATCAGTACCGCGTGACAGTCGCTCTCGGCGAACAGGGTCACGCTTTCTCCCTCCGGCAACACCACCAGCGAGTGCGCGCTGATCGCTTCTCCATCCAGTTGTGCCTCGCCGTCCAGTACATACAGGGCGCGTTGTTGATGCTCGGTAGGGATCAGCAGGCTGGTAGCGGTCTGCAAATGCAGTTCGGCGTACAGGGTGGGAGAGAGCACCGGCACCTGGGACTCCAGGCAGAAACCCGTTCCGGCAATCATGCGGATTGTCACCCCGAGGTTGGCGCTCACCGGCAGCGTAGCGGCCGGGTGGTGGCTGTAATGCCCCGGGCCTTGCTCGTGCTCCTTGGGCGAGGCCAGCCAGACCTGCAATCCATGCATCTCGAAATCCTCGGCCAGCAAGGCCTCGGGGGTGCGCTCGACATGGGCGATGGCGCTGCCGGCCGTCATCCAGCTGACGTCTCCGGCCTGGACAATCTGATCCGAGCCCAGGCTGTCCTTGTGCTGGATCTGTCCGCTGAACAGGTAGGTCAGGGTCGAGAGGCCGATATGCGGATGCTGGCGGATGTTCATGCCTTTGCCGGCGGGGTAGGGCGTGGCCAGCATATGGTCGAAGAACACGAAGGGCCCGACGCTGCGGCACTGCGCCGAAGGCAGGGGGCGGAGGATGGGCTGGCCTTCAACGTCCTCGATACGGGGACGGATCACGAGGGGAGAATTCATGGCGGATACCAGGCTGATCGGGTTATGCCCGGGAGCATAACCCGCTTGTGCCAGCCTTGCCGCTACTGGCTGAAGGCGCCTTCGGAGAGGTGAGTCTCGATGCTGACTTCACTGGTGGTCATCAGTTTGTGGATCGGGCAACGGTCGGCCACCCGGTGCAGCTCATCGCGCTGGGCGTCAGTGAGCACGCCCTTGAGGGTCAGTTTTACATGCAGGGCGTATTTGCCTTGCTGCTCCTGGCTGTTGTCGTGCTTGAGCTCCACCGTGACTCCGGTGAGCGGGATGTTTTTTTTCTGCGCGTAAAGCTTCAGGGTCAGGGCCTTGCAGGCACCCAGAGCGGCATCGAAGTAGTCGTGGGGCTCTGGTGCAGTGCCTTCGCCCCCGGCGTACTGGGGCAGGTCGGTGAACAACTGATGGTCATCCACTTGGATGCTGTGGCGGAAACCTTCGCTGGACTCGGTATTGACGGTAATGGTCATGGCAAACCTCAGGCAGTGATGAATATCGGATCAGGCTGTAAAGGTGCTGAAGTTATAGAGCATGGGGAGGCACAGGCGTTCCCCTTTTTCTGAACCTGCTGCCTCGGCGCAGGGTCTACCCGGCTTCAACCCTTCGGAGACGCTGTGGTGCACTGGAATCATTTATACGGAACGTGCCTTGGGGTGTTGCTGATGCAACTGCCCTGTGGGGCGGCCCAGGCACGGGATTACCGCTACAGCGATGCTCACATGCATTACGTGGACTTCTTCCAGGAAACCGCGGGCATGGATGCGTTGCTCAAGGCCATGGCTGACAACCGTATCGAACAGGTCATGATTTCCGGCATTCCGGTGGCCAAGAAATGGCACGAGGATGAACCCAAGCGTCCACGTTATTACGCCGGTGACGATGCTGATGCCTATTGGTACAGCGCCACCGATGTGCTGGTGGCGGCTGCGGTGAAGCAACTGTCCCCTGAGCAGCGTCAGCGTTTTCATCCCTTCCTGTCCGGTTTCAATCCCAATGACAAGAACTCTGCGGCGCATATCCAACGCATGCTCGACCTTGATCCGGGCCTGTGGCAGGGCATCGGTGAAGTCTTCACCCGCCATGACGACCTCACGGCTTTGACTGCCGGTGACACGCCACGGGCCAACAACGAGGCGATGACCAAGATCTATCACCTGGCGGCGGAGAACGATCTACCGGTCATGCTGCATTCCAACATCACCTCCAAGCGCGAACGCAACCCGCTGTACCTGGCAGAAATCGAAGAGCCGTTGCGCAACCATCCTCATACGCGCTTCATCTGGGCCCATGCCGGCACTAGCGCCGAGATCCATCGTCATCAGGTGCGCCTGGAGTTTCTGTTGCCCACCCTGGCGCGGCTGCTGGACAGCTACCCGAATCTCTACATAGACCTGTCCTGGAGCTTGCTCACGCCCTATCTGCTGGATGAGCAGGGCGAGCCCCGCCAGGAGTGGCTGCAGCTGGTGGAGCGCTTCCCGGAGCGCTTCATGCTGGGGTCGGATGTGGTGGGACGGTTCAACAAGCTGGGGCGGGAGCTGCACAGCTTCGATGTCTTCCTCGATGCCTTGCCCGAGGATGTGGCGCGTCAGGTGGCCCATGACAACTTCCTCGCGATCCTCCCCGCCCGCCACCGCAGGTAGGCGCCTCGCCCTGGTCGCAGACTGTCATCAGCCTGTCACGCCTGCTTCATAAGCTCGCGCCATCTCAATCAAGGAGCGCGATATGCACTTCACTCGTACCAGCGCCCTGGCGGCGCTGATGATTTTCAGTGGCCTGGCCAGTGCCGAAGTTCGTCTGGAAGGCCCTGTGGAATATGGCCTGTTCGAAGGGCCCAAGGCCGAGCTGCAGTCGGGGGAACGGGTGCTGCGCCGCAGCAACGAGAAGATCCAGCCAACCTCGGTGGTGCCCGCCAAGCTGGGGACCAAATTCGGCATGCGCTACCAACTGCTGGGCAAGGTGGCCGAGGATCAGCCCCTGACTCTGCTCTACCTGACTCCGGGTATCCGTACCCCGGACGGTGCGCGCCATGACAAGTTCGAGATCACCCAGAAGCTGGTGCCCAATGCGCCTCAGGATGTGATGGCCTACGAATTCACGGAGAGCCACGAAGTGGTGCCCGGCGAATGGCACTTCATGGTCTTCCAGGGTGACCGTTTGTTGGCAGAACAGCGATTTTCTGTGCGCTGAATCGTTTTACGCCCAGGTATTGGAGTGCTAGGGCGTTTTGATATCACGTTTTTGTCTTACGCAATTTTCCAACGGCCCGATACCGTCTAAGAGCACCCTGCTGCAAGTTCTTGCAGCGCTCTAGGAAGGAGCCAGAGGAATGAGCCTCAGAAGTCTCAATATCGCGCCGCGCGCAAGCCTGGGTTTCGGCTTGCTGGCGCTGATGGTGTTTGCTCTCGGGGCATTCGCCCTGATGCAGATGGCCAATATGCGTCAGCAGTCCGATGAGGTGGAAAGCAATTGGCTGCCCAGCGTCATGTCGGTCGGTGACATGAGTCAGGACCTGCTGCGCATCCGCGCCCTGACCCTGCGTCTGCTGATCAATCGCGACCCGCAGGCGATTGCCCAGAACGAAAACAAGATCAACGACATCAAGACTGGCCTGGGGGCTGCCCAGGGCCGCTATGAGTCATTGATCGTGCTGCCCCAGGAGCGGGTCCTGTTCGATCGTTTCAAGGTCATTGAGAAGCAGTACCTGCAGCGCCAGGCCCAGGTCATGGCCTTTTCCAGCCAGAACCAGCTGGAAGAGGCGGTCAAGGTGGTCAATGGCGAAATGAACCAATTGGCCGACGAAATGGCGGCGACCCTGCATGACCTGATCGAGTTGAACAAGCAGAGCGCGACCCAAGCCACGGACCTGGCCCAGGCCGTGTTCAGCAAGTCACGGGTCTGGGTGGTGGGCATGATCGTGTTGGCGGCGCTGGTCACCATTGGCCTGGCATTGTTGCTGACCCGCAGTATCGTCCTGCCCCTGGCCCAGTCCCTGAGTGTCGCCGAGGTGGTGGCCGGCGGTGACCTGACGGGGGATATCACGGTGGTTGGCAAGGATGAGCCGGCACGCCTGCTGCAAGCGCTCAAGGCCATGCAGCACAGTCTGCGGGAAACCATTCGGCGCATTTCCGATTCTTCCAGCCAGTTGGCCTCCGCCTCGGAAGAGCTCAGTTGCGTGACCGAGGATGCGACCCGGGGCCTGCATCAGCAGAGCCTGGAAATCGAGCAGGCGGCCACCGCGGTGAATCAGATGACCGCCGCGGTGGAGGAGGTGGCCAGCAATGCTGTGGCCACGTCCGAAGCCTCTCGGGAGTCGGACCGGATCGCCCAGCATGGGCGTGAGCAGGTGCATCAGACGGTGCTGTCCATCGAGTTGCTGGCCGAGGATGTGACGACCAATGCCAGTCAGGTGGAAGACCTGGCACAGAAGGTCTATGGCATCAGCAAGGTGCTGGATGTGATTCGCTCCATCGCCGAGCAGACCAACCTGCTGGCACTGAACGCGGCCATCGAGGCTGCGCGAGCCGGGGATGCCGGGCGCGGGTTTGCCGTGGTGGCGGATGAAGTGCGGGCCCTGGCCCATCGGACCCAGCAGTCGACCCAGGAAATCGAGCAGATGATCGGTGGTATTCAGCAAGGCACCGACCAGGCGGTCAGTTCCATGCAGCACAGCAACAGCCGGGCCCGCTCGACCCTGGAAGTGGCCAAGGCGGCGGGGCAGGCGCTGGAGGAAATCGCTTCGGCCTTCACCCTGATCAACGAGCGCAATATCGTGATTGCCAGTGCCTCGGAGCAGCAGGCAGCGGTGGCGCGGGAGGTGGATCGCAATCTGATGAACATCCGTGATCTGGCGCTGCAGACCTCGGCGGGGGCCAACCAGACCAGCGCCGCCAGTCAGGAGCTGTCGCGGCTGGCGGTGGATCTGAACACCATGGTGGCGCGCTTTTCGGTGTGAGGTTGTTTGGCCGGCGATCCGCTTCATACAGGTGGCGTAGGAGGCGGCTTGCCAGTGAGCTCCAGGCGAAAAAAAGCCCCGAACCAGTCGGGGCCTTTTTCATTCGGCGCAGCCGCGGGGCTTACTTGCCCTGCCAGCGTTTCAGCACCAGGGTGGCGTTGGTGCCACCGAAGCCGAAGCTGTTGCTCATCACGGTGTTGATGGTGGCATCTTCGCGAGTCTTGGTCAGGATCGGCATGTCGGCCACTTCCGGATCCAGCTCGTCGATGTTGGCCGAACCGGCCATGAAGTTGCCTTCCATCATCAGCATGCAGTAGATCGCTTCGTGAACGCCGGCGGCGCCCAGGGAGTGACCCGACAGGCTCTTGGTGGAACTGATGGCCGGGGCCTTGTCGCCGAACACTTCACGCACGCCCTTCATCTCGGCAACGTCGCCGACCGGAGTCGAAGTGCCGTGGGTGTTCAGGTAGTCGATCGGTGCGTCGACGGTGGACATGGCCATTTCCATGCAGCGGATTGCGCCTTCGCCGCTTGGAGCCACCATGTCGTAGCCATCGGAAGTGGCGCCGTAGCCGACGATTTCCGCGTAGATCTTGGCGCCACGGGCCAGAGCGTGTTCCAGCTCCTCGACCACCACCATGCCGCCACCGCCGGCAATGACGAAACCGTCACGCTTGGCGTCGTAGGCGCGGGAGGCCTTTTCCGGGGTTTCGTTGTACTGGGTGGACAGGGCGCCCATGGCATCGAACAGGAACGACTGGGTCCAATGCTCTTCTTCACCGCCACCGGCGAAGACGATGTCCTGCTTGCCCATCTGGATCTGTTCCATGGCGGTACCGATGCAGTGAGCACTGGTGGCGCAGGCAGAGGCGATGGAGTAGTTCAGGCCCTTGATCTTGAACGGTGTGGCCAGGCAGGCGGAAACGGTGCTGCTCATGGTCCGCGTTACACGGTATGGGCCAACGCGCTTGACGCCTTTCTCGCGCAGGATGTCCAGCGCTTCCATCTGGTTCAGGGTCGAAGCGCCGCCGGAGCCGGCGATCAGGCCGGTGCGGGGGTTGGACACTTGCTCTTCGCTCAGACCGGAGTCGGCGATGGCGTCTTTCATGGCCAGGTAGGCGTAAGCCGCCGCATGGCCGACGAAGCGATAGATCTTGCGATCGATCAGCTCTTCAAGGTTCAGGTCAATGGAGCCGGAAACCTGGCTACGCAGACCCATTTCGGCATATTCCGGGTTGAAGCGGATGCCAGGGCGACTTGCACGCAGGTTAGCGGAGACGGTCTCTTTGTCATTGCCCAGGCACGAAACAATGCCCAGACCAGTGATAACGACGCGGCGCATGCGGATAACCCTTAGAAGTTGTCAGTTGAGGTAAACACGCCGACCCGAAGGCCTTCGGCGGTATAGATTTCGCGGCCGTCAACGCTGACCGAACCATCGGCGATGGCCATGTTCAGCTTGCCCTTGAGCACGCGCTTGATGTGAATGTTATAGGTGACTTTTTTCGCGGTCGGCAGTACCTGGCCGAAGAATTTCACTTCCCCCGAACCCAGGGCGCGGCCGCGGCCCGGCAGGCCTTGCCAGCCGAGGAAGAAACCGACCAGCTGCCACATGGCATCCAGGCCCAGGCAGCCCGGCATCACCGGATCGCCTTCGAAGTGGCAAGCGAAGAACCACAGGTCTGGAGTGATATCCAGCTCAGCGACCAATTCACCTTTACCGTACTTGCCACCCTCTTCGCTGATATGGGTGATGCGATCCACCATCAGCATGTTGGGGGCGGGCAGTTGCGCGTTACCTGGGCCGAACAGCTCACCGCGACTGCAGCGCAGCAGGTCTTCCCGAGTAAAGGCGTTTTGTTTGGTCATGCGAGCTCCTCAATAGTCCCGTGCGGCAGGGTTGGGCAATCTTCCCGGCCGATCGAAGCGTTCATGCCTCGAGCCGGCAGCCTACTCATAGACTATTGCGTTGTAGTGAAAGTCACAGCGCAAAGGGCATGAATGTACACTTGTGCACTGAAATTTTTTTTGAGGGCCTTTTCGGGGCCCCGTCGGGTGCCTAAGACTGCCGCACTTTCGCCCATCACGCCAGTCGCACCTGTTCGAAAATAGCCTGTTACTGCACCCAACGTTGGAGAATTTGCTGCAGATCCGCCCGCTTGAACGGCTTGGCCAGGTAGTCGTTCATGCCCGCCGCCAGGCAGGCTTCGCGGTCGCCCTGCAAGGCGTTGGCGGTCAGGGCGATGATCGGCAAATCAGCGCAGCCGGGCAGTTGGCGGATCTGCCGGGTGGCTTCGTAGCCGTCGACCAGTGGCAGTCGGCAGTCCATCAGAATGGCCTCGAAAATCAGGCTTTCGGCGCTGCGTACCGCCTGGGCACCGTCAGTGACGATGCTCACGGTGAAGCCCAGGCTGCGCAACATGGCCTGGATCACGGTCTGGTTCACCGGGTTGTCCTCCACCAGCAGCACGTTGCGGCCTTCGCCCTGGTGAGCGGCCGTATTCACTCGCGGCGCCAGCACCGGCAGGCTTTGCTGAAACAGCGCCAAGGGGATTTCCAGAGTGAACACCGAGCCCTGGCCTTCTTCGCTTTGGGCGCGCAGGGTGCCGCCCATGCGTTCGGCCAGCGTGCGGGCGATCGGCAAGCCGAGGCCCGTGCCGCCGTAGCGCCGGGAAATCGAACTGTCGGCTTGCTGGAATGCATCGAACATCAGTTCCAGGCTGGCCGGGCTGATGCCGATCCCGCTGTCGCGCACCGAGCAGGTAAACCACAGGAGTTCGTGATCCAGGGCCTGCCACTGTGGCTCGATGGTGACGTTGCCTTGTTCGGTGAATTTCAGCGCGTTGCCGATCAGGTTGACCAGAATCTGGCGGATTCGCGTGGGGTCGCCCTTGACCTGCAGCGATTCCATGCCCGGCGGTAGCCGCAGTTGCAGGTCCAGGCCTCGTTGCAATGCGCTGTGCTGGAAGGCCTGGGCCGAGCTGCTGATCAACTCGGCAAGGTTGAACGGAATGTGCTCCAGCTCCAGGGCCGAGCGCTCGATGCGCGAGAAGTCGAGGATGTCATTGATCACCTTCAGCAGGTGCTCGGTGGATTCCGAGGCCAATGCCGCGTACTCGCTCTGCTCCTGGGTCATCTCGGTGGTTTCCAGCAATTGCAGCATCCCCAGCACGCCGTTCATCGGGGTACGCAGCTCATGGCTCATCATCGCCAGGAAGTCGGATTTGGCCTTGTTCGCTCGCTCTGCATCTTCCCGGGTCTGAATCAGTTGTGACATTGCCTGTTGCTGCTCACGGCTGGCCAGTTCCAGGCCGGCGGCGAGGTTGTTGATATGTCGCGCCAGATTGCCCAGCTCGCCGTCGTCGACAATCGGCAGCGGTGTCTTGAAGTCGCCTTCCTGAATCGCCTTCACCGCGTGGCCCATGGCGCTGATGGGTTGCGCCAGGCCGGCCGCCAGGCGTCGAGCCAGGAAGAAGGTGAACAGCAAGGCGAACAGAGCGAGAATCCCGGCCTTGAGGAGGATTTCCTGCTGACGCTGGCTGAAGGCGTCATTGGACATGCCAACAATGACCCGCCCCAGGTAACCGTCACCCTGGGGGCTCAGGCTGGCGGGATCATTCTGCAGAAAATCGTTGTGCACCTGGATGCGCTGCAAGCGTATCGGCGCCTGGAATACCTTGATCTGTTGGGCGTGGTTGTGACTGGCGGACGGCTGCTCGACATACACCAGGATGTTGTTGGCGCTGTCCTGGACCTCCAGAAAGTGCACATGGGGCGTGGCCAGGGTGGCTTGCAACAGGCTTTCCAGGCCTTCGTTGTTGCCGGAGATCACCCCGTACTCGGTGGCCGGGGCCAACTGGTTGGCTATCAGTTGGCCGGTATGGTTCAGCTCCTGGCGCAGATCCTGGAGACGCACGAAGGTGAAGAAGCTGATCAGCAACAGGGTCAGGAGCAGGGCCGGGCCCAGGCTGATGAGCTGAGTGCGGGTCTGGATATCCCACCGGCGACGCAATGTCATGGGTGTTTCTCTCCTTCACTCAACTGGTGCGCGACGGCTTGCGGGTCGATTTCTTCGATGCCCAGGGAGCGTGCCACCTGTGGATTGCTCAGTACTTTGAAGGCAGCCGGGTACAGCTCCCTGGGCCAGCGGGCCGGTGCTTGATCCAGCAGGCTGTCCAGGGTCTGCAGCCAGTCCTGCTGATCGCTGTAGGTGCTGGCCAGGCTGCCGGCCCTGACGAAACCGGCATTGGGCCCGATCAGTGCCTGCTGCCGGGCGTAGCTGCTCAGCAGCAGGTTCTTCACGGTTTTCGGGTTGTACAGCTTGGGGTCGTCCAGGCCCAGTAGCACCTCGCTGTTGCGCAGCAGGTTCTGCAGCGGGCGGCTGTCATTAGTGCTGTCCCAGGGTTCGGCGACGATTTCCATTGCCATGGATTGCGCTGCGCTGCGCAGTTCCTTGAGCAGAAACTGGCTGTCCTCGCTGTACAGCACGCCGACCCGGCGCACCTGGGGCAAGACCTTGTGGATCAACCGCAGTTGGCGGCTCAGGGGCGGGTCGCTCCAGAGCAGGCTGAGTTTGGGGTGAGGCGCGCCTTGCAGGCGCTGCTGGGCTTGCAGGCGGCTGATCCGCAGGACCAGGGTGGCCGGCCCTTGCGGGTCTTGCAGGCGCCAATCGAGGCTTTGCGGGTCCAGCAGGATCAGGCGCGTGGCTGCGGGCAGTTGGCTCGGTGCCGGCAGTTGTGCCAAGGGCACGAAGCGCACCTGGTCCTGAGGACGCTGGGTGGCCAGTTCTTCGGTGAAGGTACGCACACTGTCGTTGTCTTCACTGGCGGTCAGCAACACGTCGGCTGCCCGCAGCGGAGTCGCCAGCAGCAGGCCCAGCACGATCAGGCAGAGACCGAGGCAGCGATGAACGCCCAGGGCCTTCCAGGGCCCGCGCCGACCCATGCTAGAACTCCAGCTCGGCACTGAGGTAGGCCACGTGCCGTGAGTCGTAGAGATTGTCGGCGAAGGTGGTGGGCTCATGGTCAAGCCGCTGTTGCAGCGTGCCTGCCAGTTCCAGGCTGGCCTTGCCCAGGACCAGGCGTTTGGCGATGCGGGCGTCGATGCGCTGGAAGCGGTAGCCGTTGAGGGCGTTGTCACCATAGTAGAAGAGGGCGCTGGACCAGCCCTGGCCCCAATTGCGCAGCCAGCCGGCAGAACCGCTGTTGCTGGCGGTCAGGTGCTGGTCCAGGCGATTGCTGGCTTGCGCATGGACATAGGCGTAGGTCAGGCGCAGGCGGTCGGCGCGGCTCAGTTGCCAGTCCAGCTGGCTCTCGGTGCCGGAGAAGCGCGACGAGTTGTTGTTGCTGGCGATGTACTGGTTGTTGCGCAGCGGTTCGCTGATCATTCCGGTGATTTCGTCGTAGAACAGCTTGAGGTCCAGATTCAGTGCCTGGTCGATGAAATAGCCGTTGTAGCCCAGCTCTCGAGAGCGCATGTGCTCCTGGTCAAGATTGCCGGGACCACGGGTCCTGACGAAGTACTGGGCGCTGTTCTGGCCGTAGACCGGAGCGCTCAGACCGGTGACCCGGTAACTCCAGTTGACGTTGTTCTCGAACATGTCCGCAGAGCGGATGGCTTCCGAATACACCGCGCGCAGCCCGTGGCGCGGATTGATCAGGTAGTTGACGGCGATCCGTGGCGTCAGCGAGTTGCCGGTCAGTTGGGTGTCTTCGTACATAGCCCCGCCCTGGATCAGCCAGTGTTCGCTGGCCCGCCACTCCAACTGGCCGAACAGGCGCCAGGTGGTGTCGTCGAGGGTGCCGTTGAAGTAGGTTTCGGAGTCGGCCCGGTCGTAACGATAGTTCATGCCGCTGACCAGCCGCAGGTTATCGCTGAGGCTCAGGGTGTCCTGCAACTCCAGGTCGTAGCGAGTTTCCCGGGCGCTCTGGTCGATATTGCCGCAGACGGTATTCTTGCCGCCGGCGTTCCACTGGGTGAGGACCTGCTGGGCTATGGCCTGCTCGGCTGGAGATCCCGGGGGCGGGGCACCGGCATCGCTGAAACCTTTGATGCCGCGCGCCAGGCGCTCTGCGTAATTGGGGTTGAGTTGCCACAGGCGCGTCAGTTCGGGGCTGAAGGAAATGGCCGCATCACAGGCCCGCCAGGTCTGCTGGCGATCCCAGTGCTGTGCCGAGCCCTGGACATAAAGGCTGTGCTGCGCATTGAACTCCAGGTTCCAGCGCAGTGACCCGGCGTAGTCCTTGGCCACCACGTCGGAGTTGTTGCCCTGTTGGGACACGCCATAGAACACCGGCTTGTAGGTATAGGGCCGCTGGTTGGTACCTTCCTTGGCATTCAATTGCCAATCGATGCTTTGTTGTTCATTGAGCATCTGACTCACCGACAGGCTGACGCGATTCAAGCGCCTGCTGTCGCGGTAGTCCGAACCATCGAGGCGGCTGTCGAAGCCATCATCTTCCTGCCCCGACAACGACAGCCGCAGGTCGCCGCTTTCCCAGCCGGTGCCCTGGCTGGCGTACCAGTCGTTGATGCCGCGCTGGCCCCGAGTCACCTTGAAGCGCGTGCCGTGGCTGTTGGCGGGTGAGCGGGTAATGATGTTGACCACCGCCATCAGCGCGTTGGCGCCGTAGCTGACGGTGTTGGGGCCACGAAACACTTCGATGCGCTCGATGTCCTCCATGGCCACCGGGATATCGCTCCAGTCCACCGTGGCCAGGCCCGCGCGATACACCGAGCGTCCGTCGATCAGCACCTGCATGCGTCGGGCTTCGCTGGCATTGGTACCGTGGTAGTTGATGGTGGCCTGGTTGCCGCTGATGGCGCCGACCATCATGCCCGGCACCAGGCGCAGCAGTTCGCTGATATCCCGGGCGCCGCTGGCCTTGATCAGTTCATTGTCGAGCACGGTCATGCTGCCGGGGACCGCAGCAGGGGATTGTTTCAGGCGGGTGGCGGTCAAGACTTGCGGCAGGGCGGAACCGTCGAGAAACAGATCGTCGGCCAGCACCGAGTGGCCGAACAGCATGCCCAGCAGCAGTGACAGACGAAGAGGTGAGGGGCCAACGGACACGGCACAGCCTTGAATCTTGAAAGATGGCGCGCATGTTAACCGAGACAGTCGAGTTTTCCAGTCGATAAGCCCGACATTCCCCGAATGACTCCACCCGTTCCCGACAGATCGCCTGAATGGCTGCTGGGGCTGGTGGTGGGAAAACCGCCCCGTATAATGCGCCATCGCCACTGCTATGGATAAACGGATTGCATATGACACAACAGCGCCCTATTGCGGTCCTGGGAGGCGGAAGTTTTGGTACCGCCGTGGCCAATCTGCTGGCCGAGAACGGTCATCCGGTGCGGCAGTGGATGCGTGATCCCGAACAGGCCGAGGCCATTCGGGTCAATCGCGAGAATCCGCGCTATCTCAAGGGCATCAAGATTCATCCGGCGGTGGAGCCGGTCACCGACCTGCTGGCCACCCTGAATGACAGTGACCTGTGCTTTGTCGCCTTGCCTTCCAGCGCCCTGCGCTCGGTACTGGCGCCCCACGCGCAACTGTTGAGCGGCAAGATGCTGGTCAGCCTGACCAAGGGCATCGAGGCCCAGACCTTCAAGCTGATGAGCGAGATTCTCGAGGATATCGCCCCGCAAGCGCGGATCGGCGTGCTCTCCGGGCCCAATCTGGCCCGTGAAGTGGCCGAACACGCCCTGACCGCTACCGTGGTTGCCAGCGAAGACGAAGAACTGTGCCAGCGGGTCCAGGCCGCACTGCATGGCCGGACTTTTCGCGTCTATGCCAGTGCCGACCGCTTTGGCGTGGAGCTGGGCGGGGCACTGAAGAACGTCTATGCAATCATCGCCGGCATGGCGGTGGCCCTGGGCATGGGGGAAAACACCAAGAGCATGCTGATTACCCGCGCGCTGGCGGAAATGACCCGCTTTGCCGTGAGTCAGGGCGCCAATCCCATGACCTTTCTCGGTCTGGCCGGTGTCGGTGACCTGATCGTCACCTGTTCCTCGCCCAAGAGCCGCAACTATCAGGTGGGCTTTGCCCTGGGCCAGGGCCTGAGCCTGGAAGAGGCGGTGACCCGCCTGGGCGAAGTGGCGGAGGGCGTCAACACCCTCAAGGTGCTCAAGGTCAAGGCCCAGGAGCTGGGGGTCTACATGCCGCTGGTAGCCGGGCTGCACGCGATTCTGTTCGAAGGGCGTACGCTGAATCAGGTGATCGAGCTCTTGATGCGCGGCGAGCCGAAAACCGACGTCGATTTTATCTCCACCAGCGGATTCAACTGAGTAGCACAGGAGCCAGACATGAACGATACGAATTCCGAAGCCAAATACGAATCCATCCTCCTGCGCGTGCTGTGGATGCTGGTGTTCGTGATGGTGTGGCAGGTGGCGCAGTTTCTCCTGGGTGCCCTGGTCCTGGTGCAGCTTGTTTATCGGTTGATCTATGGCGCACCCAATGCCGGCCTGATGAATTTCGGTGACAGCCTGAGCCAGTTCCTGGCTCAGATCGGCCGTTTCGGCAGTTTCCATACCGAGCAGAAGCCCTGGCCGTTCTCGGATTGGCCAACCCCACGGGCACCTGAAGGGGAGGCTCCCCATAGCGTGCCGCCAGCACCCCATCCGGTGCGCGATGAGGAGCCCAAGCTGTGAAACTGTGGGTCCTGCGCCATGGTCAGGCCGAATCCCACGCGCCCACCGATGCTCAGCGCAATCTCACCGCCCACGGCCGTGAGGAAGTGCTGGGCAGCGCCGCGCACCTGATTGGCCAGCCCATCAGCGCAATCATCGCCAGCCCTTATGTACGAGCCCAGCAAACTGCCCAGCTGGTACGCGAGGCGCTGGGGTTCGAAGGAGAGGTCCGCACCGTGTCCTGGCTGACGCCGGAGGCCAATCCGCTGCAGGTGCTGCAGCAACTGGACAGTGCGGACAATTTGCTGCTGGTCAGCCATCAGCCCCTGGTGGGTAGCCTGATCGGCCTGTTGCAGCATGGCCATCTGCGTGATCCCCAGCCCATGAACACCGCCAGCCTGGCGGAGCTGGAGGGCGACTGGCCTCTGGCGGGACTGATGACCCTCAACGGCGTCAAGCACCCTTGATGCGGGTGGCGGCCGGGAATCCTTCGGCCGCCATTACCTTTTGCACCCGGTCGGTATCGGGTCGTGATCCGCTACATTTCTTAACTTGCAGCGCTCCTTTGTGCGTGGAATAGTCAGCCAAGCAAGTGCTTGGTTGGTATCACGAACAGAATAAAAACAAAGGAGCGAGTCATGTCTGCTGCTTTCAGTTTGCCGCTGCAAGTGTTCTACGAGCGCGAAGCTCGTCATCCCCACCAACGTTTCCTGGTTCAGCCCAGCGCCGGAGGACAGGTGCAGGCGTTGAGCTGGTTCGACGTCGGCCAACAGGCCCGTCGTGCCGCCCAGTGGCTGCGGGAGCGGCAGCTGGCTCCTGGCAGCCACATTGCAATCATCGGCAAGAACTCCGCCCACTGGATCATCAGCGACCTGGCGATCTGGATGGCCGGGCATGTGTCGGTGCCGCTGTATCCCAACCTCACAGCCGATTCGGTGGCCCAGGTACTGGAGCATTCCGAGTCGGCCCTGGCATTCATCGGCAAGCTTGATGACTGGCCGGGCATGGCCCCGGGGGTCAAGCCCGGGTTGCCCACCATCCGTCTGCCGCTGGGCCCCGAGGGGCATTTCGATTTCGACTGGGATCAGGTGCAGCGTTGCCAACCACAGGCGGACAGCCCTTGCCCGTCTGCGGATCAACTGGCCACCATCATCTACACCTCCGGTACCACCGGCATGCCCAAGGGCGTGATGCACAGTTTCGGCAACCTGGGATTTGCCGCCGGCCACGGCGTCGGGCTTTTCGGCCTGGGCCCCGAGGATCGGTTGCTGTCCTACCTGCCGTTGTGTCATGTGGCCGAACGCATGTTCGTCGAGATGGCGGCGATCTACACCGGGCAGACCGTGTTCTTTGCCGAAAGTCTCGATACTTTCCTGGTTGACCTGCAACGGGCCCGGCCCACTGCGCTATTTGGCGTGCCGCGGATCTGGACCAAGTTCCAAATGGGGGTCTACAGCAAGGTGCCGGCCAAACGCCTGGATTTTCTTCTGGGCCTGCCTTTCATCGGCAGGCGCGTCGGTCACAAGGTGCTGGCCGGACTGGGACTCGATGCATTGCGTCTGGCCTTGTCGGGGGCCGCGCCGGTCCCCCAGACCCTGTTGCACTGGTATCGCCGTCTGGGCCTGGATGTGCTGGAGGTCTACGGCATGACCGAAAGCTGCGGTTATTCCCATATCGGGCGATCCGGGGAGCATGTTCCGGGCTGGATCGGCCGGCCTTGTCCTGAGGTCGAAGTCCGTATCGATGAGGCGGGGGAGGTCCAGGTGCGCAGCGGGGCCACCATGCTGGGGTATTACAAGGACCCGCAGAAAACGGCGGAAACCATCACCGAGGATGGTTTTTTGCGCACGGGTGACAAGGGCGAGCAGGATGCCGCCGGCAATTTGCGCCTGACTGGCCGGCTCAAGGAAATCTTCAAGACCAGCAAGGGCAAGTATGTGGCCCCGGCCCCCATCGAGAATCGCCTGGCGGTGCATGCCCATATCGAGCAGGTGTGCGTGGTGGGTGATGGCTTGAGCGCGCCGCTGGGGCTGTGTGTGCTTTCAGCGGCCGGCTTGCAGGCTGCTGGCGGCAGCTCCCGGGAAGGGTTGCACAACAGCCTGGAAAGCCTCCTGGCCCAGGTCAACGGCAGCTTGGACAAGCACGAGCGTTTGCATCGGCTGGTGGTGGTCAAGGACAACTGGGCCGTGGAGAACGGCTTTCTGACCCCGACCCTGAAGATCAAGCGCAATGTGATCGAAGCCACCTATGGCGGGAGTTTTCAAACCTGGAGCGAGCGTAGCGAAGCCGTGCTGTGGCAGGATTGATCGACAAGAACAACCCCAAAGAAGGAAGCGGCGATGAGTCTGTGGCGTACCACTCCGAACATTGAACAACTGAACGCAATCCAGAAGAACACCATCGGCGAAGTGCTGGATATTCGCTTTGAGTCCTACGACGAGGAGTCGTTGACGGCGAGCATGGTCATCGACCATCGCACCCATCAGCCCTATGGCCTGTTGCATGGCGGCGCGTCGGTGGTGCTGGCGGAAAGCGTCGGCTCCATGGCCAGTTATTTGTGCATCGATGCCAGCCAGTTCTATTGCGTGGGCCTGGAGATCAACGCCAACCATCTGCGGGGCTTGCGCAGCGGCCGGGTGACAGCGGTGGCCAGGGCCATTCATATCGGGCGCACTACCCACGTCTGGGACATCCGCTTGAGCAGTGATGAAGGCAAGGCCAGTTGCGTCTCGCGCCTGACCATGGCGGTGGTGCCGCTGGGGTAGAAGCCGCCGGCGCCTTGAGACGACGGGCCATAGGCTGAGCCCGGGTGTCAGCATTCCTGTCCGTTACGGTCATTGCCCTGGCGCAGGGCCTTGCGGACAATCGTTGTTGGTTTGGTGGATGGATGAGTCGGTATGTCGCAACAGGTGTTTTTCGCTCACGCCAATGGGTTTCCCTCTGGGACTTACGGCAAGTTGTTCGCTGCCTTGGCGCCTGAATTCCAGGTCAGCCACTTGCAGCAGCATGCCCATGACCCGCGCTTTCCAGTGGACGACAACTGGCGCAGCCTGGTGGACGAATTGATTCATCACCTGCAACAGCAGGCCCAGCCGGTATGGGGCGTCGGACATTCGTTGGGCGGGGTGTTGCACTTGCATGCGGCCTTGCGTTGTCCGGAGCTGTATCGGGGCGTGGTCATGCTCGACTCCCCGGTGCTGACCCGGGCCGATCAATGGGTGATCCGCGCCGCCAAGCGTTTTGGTTTCATCGACCGCTTGACTCCCGCCGGGCGCACCCTGGGACGTCGCGAGGAGTTTGCCGATATCGAAGCGGCCCGCAGCTACTTCTCGCGCAAGACCCTGTTTCGCGCTTTCGACCCGGACTGTCTGGACGCGTACTTGCAGCATGGCCTGCAGCAAGTGGGCGACCGGCTGCGGTTGCGCTTCGATCCGGCTACCGAGATCAGCATCTATCGCGGTGTGCCCCACACCAGCCCCGGCAGTGCCCGCCAGCTAAAGGTGCCTCTGGCGGTGGTGCGGGGGCAGCAGAGCCGGGTGGTGATGCGTCATCACACCAGTGCGGTGGGGCGCATGCCCCATGGTGAGTCGCTGACCATGCCCGGCGGCCACATGTTTCCCCTTGAACGGCCCGATGCCACGGCGGCCTTGCTCAAGGAACTGTTCAGCCGCTGGGACGATCGCCAGCAACGGAGTTGTGCATGAGCCATATCGTCGAGGAAGTGCGCCTGAGTCTGCCCCACATCGAGCTGGCGGCTCATCTGTTCGGCCCCGAAGACGGTTTGCCGGTCATCGCCCTGCACGGCTGGCTGGACAACGCAAACAGCTTTGCCCGGCTGGCGCCCAAGCTCAAGGGGCTGCGTATCGTTGCCCTGGACCTGGCCGGCCATGGTCATTCAGGGCATCGCCCCCTGGGGGCCGGCTACGCCTTGTGGGACTACGTGTACGACGTGCTGCAAGTCGCCGAACAGTTGGGTTGGAAGCGTTTCGCCCTGATGGGCCATTCCCTGGGGGCGATCGTATCCCTGGTGCTGACGGCCGCGCTGCCGGAACGGGTCAGCCACCTGGCTTTGATCGACGGGGTCATTCCACCAACCGCCAAGGGTGAGGACGCCGCCGAACGCCTGGGCATGGCCCTGCAGGCGCAAATCCACCTGCAGGACAAGCGCAAGCCGGTCTACAGCACCCTGGAGCGGGCCATCGAGGCGCGGATGAAGGGGCTGGTGGCGGTCAGCCGCGAGGCTGCCGAACTGCTGGCCCAGCGTGGCCTGATGCCGGTGCCTGGCGGCTACACCTGGCGCAGTGACAGTCGCCTGACCCTGGCCTCGCCGCTGCGCCTGACCGAAGAGCAGGCCATGTCCTTCGTCCAGCGTGTCAGTTGTCCAACCCAGCTGGTGGTAGCGGCCGATGGCATGCTGGCCAGGCACGAAGCGCTGTTGCAGCGTCTACCCTTTAGCCGTGAACAGCTGCCAGGCGGGCACCATCTGCATCTCAATGATGAGACCGGTGCCCGCTTTGTCGCAGACTGTTTCAATCGGTTTTTCGCCGTTCCTTGACTTGACGGGGGCAACTGTCGAGGCTGGGCGGGTTGAAATGGGAGACAACCATGATAGATCTGTACACCGCTGCGACCCCCAATGGTCACAAGGTTTCCATCCTGCTTGAAGAACTCGGGCTGCCCTATGAAGTGCATGCCTTGAGTTTCGACAAGAGGGAGCAAAAAGCCCCAGCGTTCCTGAAGATCAATCCCAATGGGCGTATTCCGGCCATCGTCGACCGCGACAATGGTGATTTTCCGGTATTTGAATCCGGCGCGATCCTGGTGTACCTGGCCGAACGCAGTGGCCAGTTGCTGCCCACCGACCCCAAGGGCCGCTCCATCGTCATGCAGTGGCTGATGTTCCAGATGGGCGGGGTGGGTCCCATGCAGGGCCAGGCCAACGTGTTCTTCCGCTACTTCCCGGAAAAGCTCCAGGGCGCCATCGACCGCTATCAGCATGAAACCCGACGCCTGTACGAGGTGCTCGATACTCGCCTGCAACAGGTCGACTATCTGGCCGGGGACTACAGCATTGCCGATATCGCCACCTTCCCCTGGGTGCGCGGTCATGAATGGTCCGGAGTCTCGGTGCAGGGATTGCCGGCCCTGCAACGCTGGATGGCGGCCCTGGAGGCCCGGCCTGCGGTCCAGCGCGGCTTGCAGGTTCCGCAACGCAGTGACGACGCCAGCGTCGTCAAAGGTGCCCAGGCCATGCTTATCCGATGAGAGTGTTCATGCGTTCAATCAGTGTTCCGGGCTTGGCCTTGTTAAGCTCGCTGGCGTTTGCCGCCGATCTGCCGGGCAGTCATGACCTGCCTTTGGTTCCCCGTCTGACCGACGCACAAATCGTCGACTACCGCCCCGAAGTGGAGCAGGAGCGCGTCTACCCTTTGGGGTCAGTCCGCAGGATCAGCGGCCAGCTGCGTTTTGACGGACAGGTCAATGCCCGGGGCAAGCTCACCGCCATTACCTACCAATTGCCTGCCGAGCGCAGCTCCAACGAGGCCTTCACCCTGGCCCGGGAGGCGCTGCAGAAGCAGGGGGCCGAGCTGTTGTTCTGGTGCCAGGCCCGGGATTGCGGCGAGAGCAGCCTGTGGGCCAATGACGTGTTCGGCAACGCCAAGCTGTATGGCGCCGATGAGCAGCAGGCCTATCTGCTGTTGCGGCTGGCGGCGCCCCAGGACAACACCCTGGTGGCCTTGTACAGCATCACCCGGGGTAATCGCCGGGCCTACCTCCATGTGGAGCAGTTCGATGCTGGAGCGCCTCTGGGCGACTTGCTGCCCACCTCGGCGACCCTGTTACGGCAGTTGAAGGACACGGGAAAACTGGATCTGCCAAAACTGACGGACCCCCAGCCCGTCTGGCTCAACCTGCTCTCCCGTGGCTTGAATCTGGACACCACGATGCGGGTCAGCCTGTCCGGCAAACAGGCTGAAGCCTGGCGCCAGGCCCTGATCGGCCAGGGCGTGCTGGCCGCGCGCATGGAGACCGGCGACACCGAAGTGGCCGGCCTGCACTTCGAACGGCTGCGTTAAGCTGTTTCAGGCGGCCCGCACTCGCGGGTTCGCCTACTCTTCTCTGATTCTTCTTGCGCGAGACATTTCATGCCCAATAACGATCGACTGCTGGTGCAGATCCTGCTCCTGGTGTTGTTCGGTGCCAGCTTCTGGGTGATGGCGCCTTTCTGGTCGGCGCTGTTCTGGGGCGCGGTACTGGCCTTTGCCAGCTGGCCTCTGATGCGATTGCTGACCCGTTGGCTCAATGGCCGCGAATCCCTGGCCGCAGCGTTGCTGACCCTGGGCTGGATGGTCCTGGTGGCGGCGCCCCTGGTCTGGCTGGGTCTCAATCTGGCGGACCATGTGCGCGATGCCACGGCCTTTATCAAGGACGTGCAGGTGGATGGGCTGCCCGAGGCTCCCGCCTGGCTCGGCGGCTTGCCACTGATAGGGGAGCGGCTGGTAGGGCTGTGGGACAGCATCGACCAGCAGGGCGCGGCCCTGATGCTGGCGGTCAAGCCGTACCTGGGGCAGGTGGGCAACTGGTTGCTGGCCCGCAGTGCGCAGATTGGCGGGGGCATTCTTGAGCTGACCCTCAGTATTGTCTTCGTGTTTTTCTTCTACCGCGACGGTCCGCGCCTGGCGCTGTTCGTGCACAAGCTGCTGGAGCGCCTGATCGGTGACCGGGCCGGGTATTACATCGAACTGGTGGCCGGCACCGTGCAACGGGTGGTCAACGGAGTCATAGGTACCGCAGCGGCCCAGGGCGTGCTGGCGCTGATCGGTTTTCTGATTGCCGGCGTTCCCGGGGCGCTGGTGCTGGGGATCGTCACCTTCCTGCTCAGCCTGATTCCCATGGGACCGCCCCTGGTGTGGATTCCGGCTACGGCCTGGCTGGCCTGGAAGGGCGAATACGGCATGGCGGTGTTCCTGGGAATCTGGGGCACCTTCATCATCAGTGGCGTGGACAACGTGCTCAAGCCTTACCTGATCAGTCGCGGCGGCAACCTGCCGCTGGTGATTGTGCTGCTCGGCGTGTTCGGCGGCCTGATTGCCTTCGGCTTTATCGGTCTGTTCATCGGCCCGACCCTGCTGGCGGTGGCCTACAGCCTGTTGCTGGACTGGAGCGCTAGCCAGGCCCGGACCCAGGAACCGCGCTGATCTTCCGATTGCCGCTCCCGTGGGAGCGGCAGTTGCTTCAAGGGGCGACGTTGACGCTGTTGCCGACGCTGCTGGTGTTCAACTGATACTGCTTGCTCCAGTTGGCGATCATCTTGCCCAGGGCTTCGGCGATATTCGCCTGCTGCTCCTGGGAGCTGCTGTGCTGATTGCGTCCGGCTTGCAGCGCCGCCTTGAGCTCATCGCTGCTGATACCGCCACTGCTACTGGGAGACACCGGCTCTTGCAGCCTCAGAGGGGGAGTTGTCCTGGGTATTTGAATTTTCTACCCGTCGCTACATAAGGCGCTCAGGGGCGAGGCAGGTGCAACACTGCAGTCAGGCCGCCGCCCGGGGTTTCGTCCAACAGCAATTGTCCACCCATGCGCTCCGCAGCCTCGCGGGCGATGGTCATGCCCAGGCCTACACCGCCGGAGTTACGGTTGCGCGAGCCTTCGAGGCGGAAGAAGGGCTCGAACACGGCCTCACGCTTGTCGGCGGCAATCCCCGGTCCATGGTCGATGACCCGGATCAGCAACTGCTCACGGTTGTCTTCCAGGGCCAGGGTGGCCTGCCCGGCATAGCGCAAGGCGTTGTCCAGCAGGTTGTTGAGGCAGGACTGCAGGGCCATCGGCTGCACCAGCAGGGGCGCGCAATGGCCCTGGGCCTGGACGTCGGCGCCCTGGTCCTGGGCGTTCTCGCAGAGCGACTCCACCAGCGCCTGCACATCCATCCATTGCTGCGCCTCGCTGGTGCGCTGTTCATGCAGATAGCTGAGGGTGGCATCGAGCATCTTGATCATGTCGTCCAGGTCCTGGCGCATCTGCCCTTGCAACTTGCTGTCCTCGATCTGTTCCAGGCGCAGCTTGAGTCGCGACAGCGGAGTGCGCAGGTCGTGGGACACGGCGCCGAGCATGCGCCCCCGTTGCTGAACCTGTTCCTGTATGCGCTTCTGCATCTGGTTGAAGGCGCTGGCTGCTTGTCGCGCTTCCCGGGGGCCGACCTCTTCCAGCGGCGGGCTGTCGAGATTTTCGCTCAGGCGTTCGGCGGCATCGCTGAGGCGCTGGATGGGGCGCGATAGCAGCTTGGCGCCGTACCAGGCGGCGATGATCAAGGAGATGAACTGGAAGGTCAGGGGCACCAATGGGCCACCGAACCAGGGACGTGGCGGGCGTCTCGGGAAATGTGGTGGCGGAGCCGAAGGCTGGCCATTGCTGAGCGTCGCCGAATGGGTGGGGGGAGGTGGTGGCCGTGGTGGCCCGTAATGGTGAAACCAGAAGAATGCCAACAGGTGGGCGAGTACGATCGCGATCAGCAGGACGCCGAACAGGCGGCCGAACAGCGTATCGAAGCGCCCACGCATCAGCCGATATCTCGGGCGTCGAACAGGTAGCCCTCACCGCGCACGGTCTTGATCAACTGCGGTGATTTCGGATCATCCCCGAGCTTCTGCCGCAGGCGCGAGACCAGCAGGTCGATGCTGCGATCAAAGGCCTCGATGGAGCGTCCCCGGGCGGCGTCCAGCAGTTGTTCGCGGCTCAATACCCGGCGCGGGCGCTCGATGAATACCCAGAGCAGGCGGAACTCGGCATTGGACAGCGGCACCACCAGGCCATCGGCTGAGATCAGCTGGCGCAGGACGCTGTTCAGGCGCCAGTTGTCGAAGCGGATATTGGCTCGCTGTTCGCTGCGATCATCACGGACCCGGCGCAGGATGGTCTGGATTCGCGCCACCAGCTCTCGGGGTTCAAAGGGCTTGGCCATGTAGTCGTCGGCCCCCAGTTCCAGGCCGATGATGCGGTCGGTGGGTTCGCAGCGGGCAGTGAGCATGAGGATCGGAATATCCGATTCGGTGCGCAGCCAGCGGCACAGGGACAGGCCGTCCTCTCCGGGCAGCATCAGATCCAGTACCACCACGTCGAAGTGTTCGGCCTGCAGGGCCTGACGCATCGCAGCTCCGTCGGTGACGCCGCTGGCGTGGATGTTGAAACGCGCCAGATAGTCGATCAGCAGTTCGCGGATCGGTACGTCGTCGTCGACGATCAGGGCCCGGGTGTTCCAGCGCTTGTCGTCGCCATTGACTGCAGCTTTGGAGTCGTCGTTGAGAGGGGCTGGAGTGTTATGCATGGGGCGTTCATCTGCCAGGTAGGCTACCGGCCACCAGACGGTGACGGCGAGGTTGTGGCTTCAGCATAGGCGTCCGGCCCGGGGGCTGGAAGTGCTGTTCGAGGGTATTGCGGCTGGGGAGGGTAGCGTCGGGGGTTGTTGCTGACGTGTCGTCAGTGTATCCGGTTTGATACAAAGACCGCGTCCCCCGGGGGATTTGTTGGCCGGATCGGCATTCTCGACCACCGTTGAGGATGATTTACCTTTCATCGGGTCCCGGATCGCCACGGCTTGCGCTACAATCCGCGCCGATTTCGACTTGCCTGAGAGCCCCTTCATGTCCGCCTGCCAGACTCCTATCATCGTCGCCCTGGATTTCCCCACCCGTGACGCCGCACTGAAACTGGCCGATCAACTGGACCCGAAACTGTGCCGGGTCAAAGTCGGCAAGGAGCTGTTCACCAGCTGTGCCGCCGAGATTGTCGGGACCCTGCGCGACAAGGGTTTCGAAGTGTTCCTGGACCTGAAGTTCCACGACATTCCCAACACCACCGCCATGGCGGTCAAGGCTGCTGCGGAAATGGGCGTGTGGATGGTCAACGTGCATTGCTCTGGCGGCCTGCGCATGATGGCAGCCTGCCGCGAGGTGCTGGATCAGCGTACAGGTCCCAAACCGCTGTTGATCGGCGTCACCGTGCTTACCAGCATGGAACGTGAGGACCTGGCCGGTATCGGCCTGGACATCGAGCCCCAGGAGCAGGTACTGCGCCTGGCCGCCCTGGCACAAAAGGCCGGCATGGACGGTCTGGTGTGCTCGGCCCTAGAGGCCCAAGCTCTGAAGAGCGCCCATCCTTCCCTGCAACTGGTGACCCCGGGAATTCGTCCGGCGGGCAGCGCCCAGGACGACCAGCGGCGGATTCTCACCCCGCGTCAGGCTCTGGACGCCGGCTCCGATTACCTGGTGATTGGTCGTCCCATCAGCCAGGCGGCCGATCCGGCCAAGGCCCTGGCCGACGTAGTGGCCGAACTGGCCCTCTAAGCCTGCTGCAGGAGCTGGCTTGCTGGCGAAACGCATGCTGCGGTTCACCGGCAAGTCGGCTCCAGCAGGTTAGACCTTCAGTACCAGCTTGCCGAAGTTCTCACCGCTGAACAGCTTGGTCAGCGTTTCCGGAAAGGTCTCCAGGCCTTCGACAATATCCTCCTTGCTCTTGAGTTGCCCCTTGGCCATCCAGCCGGCCATTTCCTGTCCGGCGGCGGCGAACTGCGAGGCATAGTCCATCACCACGAACCCCTCCATGCGCGCACGGTTGACCAGTAGCGACAGGTAGTTGGCCGGGCCTTTGACCGCTTCTTTGTTGTTGTACTGGCTGATGGCGCCACAGATCACCACCCGGGCCTTGAGGTTCAGGCGGCTGAGCACCGCATCGAGAATGTCGCCTCCGACGTTGTCGAAATACACATCGACGCCTTTGGGGCACTCACGCTTGAGCCCGGCGTGCACGTCTTCGCTCTTGTAGTCGATGGCGCCGTCGAAGCCCAGTTCGTCGATGAGGAACTTGCACTTGTCCTGGCCGCCGGCAATGCCCACCACCCGGCAGCCTTTGATCTTGGCGATCTGCCCGGCGATGCTGCCCACCGCGCCTGCCGCACCGGACAGCACCACGGTTTCACCGGCCTTGGGCGCGCCGACATCCAGCAGTGCGAAATAGGCGGTCATGCCGGTCATGCCCAGGGCGGACAGGTAGCGCGGCAGAGGGGCCAGCTTGGGGTCGACCTTATAGAAGCCGCGGGGCTCGCCCAGGAAATAGTCCTGCACACCCAGGGCCCCATTGACGTAATCGCCGACTGCGAATCCCGGATTGTTCGAGGCAATCACCTGGCCCACCCCAAGGGCGCGCATGACCTCGCCAATTCCCACCGGCGGGATATAGGACTTGCCTTCATTCATCCAGCCGCGCATCGCCGGGTCCAGGGACAGGTATTCGTTCTTCACCAGAATCTGCCCCGGTGCCGGTTCGCCGACGGCAACCTGCTGGTAGGTAAAGGTCTCGCGGGTGGCCGCCCCGACGGGACGTTTGGCGAGCAGGAACTGGCGATTGGTCAGGGTGGTCATGGCAGGCACTCAAGGGGTGAATGAAGCTCTAGTTGATAGACCCTCAAGGACGTTGCCGCAAGGTTTGCCAGTCCAGCGAATGGGGGGCAATCCAGTGTGGTGATGTAGAAGGGGGTGCTTTCATCACCGGGATGCATAAGACCTCAACCGGCCTTTTGATAGTGCTGACGTGACCATGGCCGGCTGTGGCTAGATTGGATTGGGTAGCTGACCCGTACTTGATCGAGGATCTGAGCAATGAGCATGACGTTTTCCGGCCAGGTGGCCCTGGTGACCGGCGCGGCCAACGGTATCGGCCGGGCGACTGCCCAGGCGTTCGCCGCAGAAGGTTTGAAGGTGGTGGTGGCGGATCTGGATGTGCTCGGAGGCGAAGAGACGGTGGCGCTTATCCAGGCGGCTGGAGGCGAGGCGCTGTTCGTGTCTTGCAACGTCACCCAGGAGGCGGATGTGCAGAACCTCATGGCCCGGACAGTCGAGGCTTATGGCCGTCTGGACTATGCCTTCAACAATGCCGGGATCGAGATCGAGAAGGGGCGCTTGGCGGAAGGCTCCCTGGATGAGTTCGACGCCATCATGGGGGTCAACGTCAAAGGGGTCTGGTTGTGCATGAAATACCAGTTGCCACTGCTGCTTGCCCAGGGCGGCGGCGCGATCGTCAATACCGCTTCGGTGGCCGGTCTGGGTGCAGCTCCGAAGATGAGCATCTACGCGGCGTCCAAGCATGCAGTGATCGGCCTGACCAAGTCAGCGGCCATTGAGTACGCCAAAAAGAAGATTCGGGTGAATGCCGTCTGCCCGGCGGTGATCGACACCGACATGTTCCGCCGTGCCTATGAGTCTGACCCGAAGAAGGCCGAATTTGCCGCGGCGATGCACCCGGTGGGGCGTATTGGCAAGGTCGAGGAGATCGCCAGTGCGGTGCTCTATCTGTGCAGTGATGGCGCCGCCTTCACCACCGGACACGCCTTGACCGTCGACGGCGGCGCCACGGCCATCTGAGTGCAGGCTCGGGCCTTGGCGCAACAGCCCGCCGGGCCCCGATGGAATCGACCTTCAGTGTCCTGAAAACGACCTCGGCGTAGCTTTTTGCCATTATTCCGACGTCAGAGACTTGTGCGCCGGTACACGCCGTTGCGACCCTTCGCAAAGACAAAATGGCCCTATTGCCATTGGGGATTGGAAGGGGACTGCGCACCATGACTTCGGCCGCGAGTGGACGTTTTGCCAACCTGGGCATGGCAAAGAAACTGGGAATCGGTTTTGCCCTGGTGTTGCTATTGACGGCCCTGGTGGCCGGTATCGGCGTTTGGTCCCTGCAAACCATCAGCCAGCGTTTCGATGGCCTCAAGCAGATGTCCCAGCTCAACAGTGGCGTGCTCAAGGTGCGACTGCTGGAGCAGGACTATGCCTTGCACGGCGATAGCAAGACGGTGGACAGCCTGCATGAAAGCCTGGATGCACTGTTGCTCCTGGCCCAGCAGCTCAAGGGGCAGTCGTCCGCCAATCAGGCGGTGATGGGGGAGGTCGAGCTGGCGCTGGCGGACTATCGCAAGGCCTTCGATGAATTCGTCGAGCTCACCCAGGCCAAGGACCTGGCCCTGGAAATGGCCAGCTGGTCGGTGTCCAGTGTGGCCAACAACCTCGATGTGCTACAGGCCGGGCTGGCAGATGACGGCGCCTATACGCTCAAGGATTCCCAGGGCAAGGAGGGCGCGGAGTTCATCGAGCAGGCCAACCAGATCAGCCAGGTCTCGCGCCTGATGCTGCAAGCCATGAACGAAGCCCGGGTGCGCCTGGACCAGAATCGCAAGGGTGATGAGCAGGGCGGTGCCGAGCAGGGCAAGATCGAACAGGCCGAACAGGCCCAGGCCCAAGCCGAACAGTTGAAGGCCGCGGTCAAGGACGCGGGCTACCAGACGGTGCTCAACGAGGTCGCTGGGCATATCGGCAACTTCAGCGAAAAGCTCAACGAATACACCGGCCTGTTGGCCCAGGAGAAACAGGTCTATCAGACGTTGCATGAGCGCGCCGCCCAGGTGATGGCGCGGGTCGATCAGGCCTATGCCGCTGAAGATCTGTCGATGCAGGGGGAGCTGGAGAAAAACACCCTGCTGATCATCGGCTCTTCGGCCCTGGCGCTGCTGGTGGGGCTGCTGGCGGCCTTGAGCATCACTCGCCTGATCGTTCGTCCGCTACGCAGTGTGATGCATGTGGCCCAGCAGATCGCTGCGGGGGACCTGAGCACCACGGTGGCGGTGACCCGGCGTGACGAGATCGGCCAGCTGATGCAGGCGATGCAGCAGATGGGCAGTGGCCTGAGCGGTATCGTCAGTGGTCTGCAGGCCGGGATCGAGCAACTGGCCAGTTCGGCCCAGTCACTGTCCTCGGTGACCGAGCAGACCAACCTTGAAGTCAGTACCCAGAAGGAAGAAACCGAACAGGTGGCCACCGCCATGAACCAGATGACCGCCACGGTGCATGATGTGGCGCGTAATGCCGAGCAAGCGGCCCAGGCCGCCCAGGCGGCGGATGACAAGGTGGAGAGTGGCCAGCAGGTCGTGCGCCAGAGCATGCAGCGGATCGAGCAGTTGGCGGATTCCGCGACCCGTGCCAGCAGCGGCATCGAGAGCCTGAGCGCAGAGATCGACAACATCGGCAGCGTGCTGGATGTCATCAAGAGCGTTGCCGAGCAGACCAACCTGCTGGCCCTCAATGCTGCCATCGAGGCGGCAAGGGCGGGGGAGCAGGGCAGGGGCTTTGCGGTGGTAGCCGATGAAGTACGAGCCCTGGCCAAACGTACCCAACAGTCCACCGAGGAGATTGCGCGCCTGGTGACTGCACTGCATGCAGCTGCCGACTCTTCAGTGCAGCAGATCCAGAGCAGCGGTGAGCTGGTGAAGCTGGCGGTCAGCGATGCCCTGCAGACTGAAAGTGCCTTGGGCAGTATTGCTGCGGCGGTGTCGTTGATTCAGCAGATGAACCAGCAGATTGCCGCGGCCGCTGAGCAACAGAGTTCGGTGGCTGAAGAGATCAATCGCAGCGTCACCAGCATTCGTGCCAGTGCCGACCAATCTTCCCTGGCCATGCAAGGCAACGCAGCATCGAGCATTGAGCTGGCGCAGTTGGGCGTCGAGTTGAAGGGGATGGTGGGGCATTTCCGCTTGTAGCGGCGAGGAGGGCGCTGTTGCAGCGAACCCCTGCCTGGCGCCGAATGTGCCAGGCAGGGGTTTTTCATATCAGTCGTAGATGGCTTTCTTCTTCCAGTCGGCGTCGGCTTCCACGGTCTTCAGGCCTTGGGTCAGCTCGTTGTCCTCGTCTGGCGCCGGCTCCAGGGTCGACAGCACCATGGAGTTGGCGCGGGCCAGGAGCTTATCCAGGTATTCCAACTGCTCCTTGTAGACCGCCGGGTCCGGTTGCTTGCGCAGGTATTGCACGCCGCGCTCAAAGGCCAGGCGGGCCTGGCCTGGCTGGTTCTGTTGCAGGGCGTATTGCCCCAGGTTGTTGAAGAACTCGATATGCAGCAGCACCAGGATGTGGCGGATCTCCTTGATCCAGCGCTTGGCTTCATTGGGTTGCAGGAAGCCGTCGTGGGCGGCACGGGTTACCTGGCCGTGCATGGCCTCCAGCAGGAAGCGTACATCCTTGGCTTTGGCCTCGGTCTGGATGGGCGATGGCGGATTGTTCACCGGAATCGATTCGCCCTGACCCACCAAGGTATTGAGTTCGGCCTGGCGCGCCTTGAGAGCGGTGTCCGTCTTGTCGAGGTTGAGCATGCGCTGCACAACATTGAGTTCCAGGCGTGTCAGCAGCAGCTTGAGGGCCGGTGACATGAACTGGCCAGGGAAGGTTTCGGTGATCTCGCCGCAGCGCCGCAGGCGATCATTGAGTTCGACTTTGGTGCGGGCCTTTTCCAGTTTGTTGTTTTCCACCACATGGTTCATGTAGCCAATGGCGATCAATAGTGCGATCCCGGCTATTACCAGCAGGGTGATCATGAGTGGTGTCACCGTTAAAACCTCGTTATAGGATTCGCGTGCGAGTGTAGTGGCTTGGCATTTAGACGCATAGCGCCGCTCGACGAGCCGGGCATGAGTTGTGCTGCTTATATAGGTATAGAACCGCCAGGGTCATCCCTAGGTTCAAATTGCCATCACCGGCTGCGGAGGACTATAACGTCTTGTCGAGTGCCAGAATATAGGCGTCAAAGCGCGGACGGCAGAAAAGCCCCAAGTGGGCCTAAAACTACTCCGAAGTCATTGATTTAAATAAAATTATATCTGGGGGTTGACGGCCTCCCAAAGCATCCATAGAATGCGCGCCACTTTCAACGGAAAGCAAATAGCAAAACGTTGAAGGAAGTGAATGCTGTAGCGTGTCCCCTTCGTCTAGTGGCCTAGGACACCGCCCTTTCACGGCGGTAACAGGGGTTCGAGTCCCCTAGGGGACGCCAATGCGGGAATAGCTCAGTTGGTAGAGCACGACCTTGCCAAGGTCGGGGTCGCGAGTTCGAGTCTCGTTTCCCGCTCCAATTTTAAACGGCACTGCTTTCGGGCGGGGTCGAGTGAAACCAGAACCAAGTCTTCGGATGCGGATCTGGACACCGAAACACACACCATGTGTTCCGGGTAGCGTGTCCCCTTCGTCTAGTGGCCTAGGACACCGCCCTTTCACGGCGGTAACAGGGGTTCGAGTCCCCTAGGGGACGCCATTTGCGGGAATAGCTCAGTTGGTAGAGCACGACCTTGCCAAGGTCGGGGTCGCGAGTTCGAGTCTCGTTTCCCGCTCCAATTTTAAACGGCACTGCTTTCGGGCAGGGTCGAGTGAAACCAGAACCAAGTCTTCGGATACGGATCTGGACACCGAAACACACACCATGTGTTCCGGGTAGCGTGTCCCCTTCGTCTAGTGGCCTAGGACACCGCCCTTTCACGGCGGTAACAGGGGTTCGAGTCCCCTAGGGGACGCCATTTGCGGGAATAGCTCAGTTGGTAGAGCACGACCTTGCCAAGGTCGGGGTCGCGAGTTCGAGTCTCGTTTCCCGCTCCAATTTCACAAAAACGCCGCTCATTGAGCGGCGTTTTTGTTTGTCTGCGATTCAACGCTTCGTCCTGCCATGGATAAAAAAAGGCCCGCCAGTCAGACGACTGTGCGGGCCTTTGTCGTGGGTCGCTTACAGCGACAGCAGCAGGCGTCCGGCGAACAGCAGCAGGATCAGCCCCATGCAGCGCTCGAACCAGTGGCCCAGACGCATGAACAGCAGGCGGACCCGGGCGCTGGAAAAGAACAGCGCGACAATGACGAACCACAGGGCGTTCACCAGGCACATCCAGGCGCCATATAGCGCCTGAATGCTCAATGGCGTGGTGGCACTGACCAGGGTGGTGAAGATCGCCAGGAAGAACAGGGTCGCCTTGGGGTTGGTGGCGTTGGTCAGGAAGCCGGTGATAAAGGCCCGCAGCAACGTCTGCTGCGGCTCGTCCGGCGCGGTGTCGCCTGGGATGCCGGTCTTGGCCTTGCTGCGCAACAGGCTGACGCCCAGGTACAGAATGTAGGCAGCGCCCAGCAGCTTGGCGGCGCTCAGCAGCCAGGGCGTAGCGTGCATCAGTGCACCGACCCCGAGCAGGGTGTAGAGCACATGCACCGAAATACCGGCGCCGATTCCCAGGGCGGTACAGACACCAGTCATTCGGCCAAAGCGCACGCTCTGGCGGATGGTGACGGCAAAGTCCGGGCCTGGGGCGACCACGGCAAGAAAGTGAACGACGGCCAGGGCAAGAAATTCCCCAAGATAATTGGACAGCATGCGGACTCCGCAAGGCAGGAAGGTGGGTAAAGACGTGGGGGCTCAGTCGAGGCTGTAGCTGACCGAAAGGGTGCCTTTTTTCTCTGCGACCGAGTCGATGATCACCCGTCCCAGCTCTTTCAGGCGCTGGACATGAGTGCCGCCGCAACCGTAGGCGGGCAACTGGCCGAAGCTGATCTGGCGCGATCCGGCGGCCAGGGAGATGTGCCGGGGGAAATCCTCGCTGATCCATTGTGCGAGGGCGTTCTGCACCCTGGCGCAGTCGATTTCTCCTGGCTGTTCGCCGGGCTTGAACGACACCCGCCCCTCGTCCGGCCAGTGATGAGCCTTGACCGGTATCCAGCCCTGGCTTTGCACGAAGTGGCCAATCAAGTGCCCGGCGGAATGCATGCGGCTGTTGAACAGGCGCTGCTCTTCATCGACGCGAGCTTCATGGCTTCCCGGCATCAGCGGCTGGGTCAGGTAATGCACGATCTGCTCGCCTTCCTGGGTGACCCGCAGCACGCGGGCCTCGCCAATAAAACCGGTATCGCTGGGTTGGCCGCCACCCTGGGGATGAAAGGGCGTGGCGTGAAGGGTCGCAGCGAACAGGTCATCTCGGGGCACGCAGGTCAGCAGTTCTACCGGGGCAGTCAGCAGGTCATGTTCGTAGTACAGGCGAAGCGTCATTTCTCAAACCCTGGAACCAAGTGTTTTTTTATTATGAGGCTTGAGCAATTGCGTGATAATCCATTCAAAACTCAATGGACTATTGCGTCATGAGCATAAATCTCCCCCTGCCTTTACTGGCAGAAATGGCTATCTTCGTCAGGGTCGTTGAAACCGGCAGCTTTTCCGAAGCGGCGCGTCAGATGGGCTCCTCGCCGTCGGCGGTGAGCCGCAGCATCTCGCGGCTGGAGAAGGCCCTGGCCACGCGTCTGCTGCAACGCACCACCCGCAAGTTGCGCTTGAGCGATGGCGGCGAAGAGGTTTTCAAGCGCTGCAGCGAGATGGTCAGTGCGGCCCGTTCGGTCATGGAGATCAGCGGTCAGTTCACCCACGAGGCCGAGGGCGTGGTGCGGGTCAGTGTGCCCAAGGCGGTGGGGCGGTTCGTGGTGCATCCCCATATGCCGGAGTTTCTTCGGCGCTACCCGAAGGTGGATGTCGAACTGCTGCATGAAGACAGGGATATCGACCTGATTGAAGACAATGTCGACCTGGCGATCCGCATCACCGACCGCCCGCCGCCAGGATTGATTGGCCGTCAGTTGTTGCGCATTGATCACCTGCTGTGTGCCACCCCGCAGTATCTGGCGGAACAGGGCACGCCGTTGCACCCCCAGGACCTGCGCCAGCACAGTTGCATCTATCTTGGCGAAACCCCCAGCGATGCGCGGTGGAAATTTACCCAGGGCGGCAAGGCGGTGACTGTCGGCGTGCGCGGGCGTTATGCCGCTAACCATACAGGGGTGCGTCTGGATGCAGTGCTCCAGCACCTGGGCATTGGCAGCCTGCCGTATTTCACCGCGCGTCACGCTCTGGAACAGGGACTGATTGTCCAGGTGCTGCCGGAGTGGACCTTTCTTGCGTCCTACCACGGCGGTGCCTGGCTCCTGCATTCGCCGACCCGTTACCTGCCGCCCAAGCTGCGGGTCTTTATCGATTATCTGGTGGAGTGCTTGGCCAGGGAGCCGACCCTGAACCGCCCCGGCAAAGGAGAACGCATCTTGTAGGCGCTGGCTTGCCAGCGAAGGTGTCTCTGAGGGCGATGCAAGACCCAAGGGCCTCTTCGCCGGCAAGCCGGCTCCTACGAGGACGACGCGCTAAGGCGGGAACAAAAAAGGCCCGCCGGAAAAACCGGGCGGGCCTTGGCTGCGCGAGGCGCGGCGATCAGTGCTTGCTGTCCTGGGCGGAGAGCGCCAGCAGCTGTTTTTCCTGGTTCCAGTCGAAGGGCTCGTCGTTCTGCTCGGCTTCGAAGCGACGCTCTTCCAGGGTCTGGTACAGGTCGATTTCTTCATCGGGCATGTAGTGCAGGCAGTCACCGGCGAAGAACCACAGCAGGTCGCGAGGCACCAGATGAGCGATCTGCGGATAGCGCTGCATGATCTGGCACAGCAGGTCCTGGCCCAGGTACTGGCTTTCGATCGGGTCGATCGGCAGCGAGGCGCGCAGTTCATCGAAGCGCTCCAGGAACAGCGCGTGGCTTTCTTCGGGAACCTGTTCGGCTTCTCCCACCGCCACCAGAATGCTGCGCAGGTGGTCCAGGAGGACGAGATGATCGGCGACGACGTTGGACATGACAGGGTCCTCAAGAGCAAAACGGGCGCGGGAGTATATAGCCCCCGCGCCCGGTTTCATAATCGACCTGTCCCGAGGGACCCGCTTAGCGGGTCTTGCCCTCGCTCAAGGTCAGTTCTTCCTTGGCGAAATCATCCACGTCGATGACTTTGCGTCGCGCCGCTTCGGCGTCCCGCAGGCTCTGGGCTTCGGCCGCTTGCAGCACGCCCGCCTCCAGGGCTGCATCGATGGGCGACTCGCCCGCAGCCGGTTTGACCTGGCCGCTTTTCAGTGCTTCGTGGAGTTTTTTCTGCAGTGGATGAGCTGCACTCAGCAGGTTGCAGGCGTGTTGCAGGGCGCCTACCGGATCGTCCGTGGATTGCGGGCGATAGCAGCCGGCGAGCACCGCTTCCAGGGCCGGGTCGCCCTGGGCGCGGCCAATGATCGCCGCCACTTCGGCATCCAGGCGGTCCGACGGCCCGGTATGGCGACGGCCGAAGGGGAACACCAATATCCGTAGCAGGCAGCCGAACACTCGGCTGGGGAAGTTGCTGAGCAACTCGTCCAGGGCGCGTTCGGAGTGGCCAAGGCTTTCTTCCAGGGCCCAGGCCAGCAGGGGCCGCAGGTACTCCGGTGAATCCAGATCGTGATAGCGCTTGAGGGCTGCCGAGGCCAGGTACAGGTGGCTGAGCACGTCGCCCAGGCGCGCCGACAGACGCTCGCGGCGCTTGAGCTCGCCCCCCAGGAGCATCATGGACACGTCGGCCAGCAGGGCGAAGGCCGCAGCCTGGCGGTTCAGGGCGCGGAAGTAGCCTTGGCTGAGCTTGTCTCCCGGGGCCTGTTCGAAGTGGCCCAGGCCCAGGTTCAGCACCAGGGTGCTGGCGGCGTTGCTTACGGCAAAACCAATGTGCTGGAGCAGCAGGGCATCGAATTCCTTCAGTGCCTGGTCATGGTCCTCGCGCCCGGCCAGGGCCATTTCCTTGAGCACGAAGGGGTGGCAGCGGATTGCCCCCTGGCCAAAGATCATCAGGTTGCGCGAGAGGATATTGGCGCCTTCCACGGTGATGAAGATCGGCGCGCCCTGCCAACTGCGGCCCAGGTAGTTGTTGGGGCCCATGATGATGCCCTTGCCACCGTGCACGTCCATGGCGTGGCTGATGCACTCGCGTCCGCGCTCGGTGAGGTGGTACTTGAGGATCGCCGACAGCACCGAGGGTTTCTCTCCCAGGTCCACGGCGTTGGCGGTCAGCATGCGCGCGCTGTCCATCAGCCAGGCATTGCCGCCGAGGCGGGCCAGGGCTTCCTGAATCCCCTCGAAGGCGCTGAGGGGCACATTGAACTGCTCCCGTACCTGGGCGTACTGGCCGGTCACCAGGCTGGTGAACTTGGCGGCGCCGGTGCCCACCGCTGGCAGTGAGATGGAACGGCCCACCGACAGGCAGTTCATCAGCATCATCCAGCCCTTGCCGAGCATTTCCTGACCGCCAATGAGGAAGTCCAGGGGGATGAACACGTCCTTTCCGGAATTGGGGCCGTTCATGAAGGCGGCGCCCAGAGGCAAGTGACGACGGCCGATGTCGACCCCCGGGGTGTCGGTGGGAATCAGCGCCAGGCTGATGCCCAGATCTTCCTCGTCCCCCAGCAGGTGATCCGGGTCGTGGGCCTTGAAAGCCAGCCCCAGCAGGGTGGCTACCGGGCCCAGGGTGATGTAGCGCTTTTCCCAGTTCAGGCGCAGGCCGAGGGTTTCCTCGCCTTGCCATTGGCCTTTGCAGATGATGCCGGTATCCGGCATGGCCCCGGCGTCGGAGCCCGCCAGCGGGCCGGTGAGGGCGAAGCAGGGGATGTCGTCGCCACGAGCCAGGCGTGGCAGGTAGTGGTTGCGTTGCTCGTCGGTGCCGTAATGCAGCAGCAGTTCCGCAGGGCCCAGGGAGTTGGGGACCATGACCGTGGAGGCCAGGTCGCCGCTGCGGGTCGCCAGCTTCATCGCCACCTGAGAGTGGGCGTAGGCGGAAAAGCCCTTGCCGCCGTACTCCTTGGGAATGATCAGGGCAAAGAAGCCATGTTCCTTGATATGGGTCCAGGCCGCGGGCGGCAGGTCCATATGCTGGCCAATCTGCCAGTCACTGACCATGGCGCAGAGTTCTTCGGTGGGGCCGTCGATAAAGGCTTGTTCTTCATCGGTCAGCTGGGCCTTGGGATAGGCCAGCAAGGTGTTCCAATCCGGGCGGCCGCTGAAAAGTTCGCCGTCCCACCACACGGTACCGGCGTCGATGGCGTCGCGTTCGGTTTGCGACATCGGTGGCAGTACTTTCTGGAACCAAGTGAACAGCCGTGCGCTGAAGTACTTGCGTCGCAGGTCCGGCAGCAGCAAAGGCGCGGCAACGGCCGCCAGCACTACCCAGAAAACCAGCAACAGCCAGCCGGGTGCTCGGCTGAAGGCGCCCATGGCCAGCAGGAAAACGGCCACTGCGCCCAGGGCGGGCAGAGGGGCGGTGCGGCGGTGCGCCAGATAGGCCACCCCAACCAGCAGAACCAGTATCCACAACAACAGCATATTCAATCCTCCATGAAACCAGGGGCCAAATCACCTTCAGAGCTTAGTCGGCCTCCGACAAAGCGGGTGATCGGGGCGGTGCGGGTACAGCAGTGGACTTTGCCGTCGAGCCAGGGTTTGCAAACCCGGCCCGGTTGGATCGAGCCGACCCTAACCTTTGGCCGAAACGTCGTTATCGCTGGGGCGGACGCCTCGATAGACTCCAGGCTTCGCTCGGAGGTTTTGCCCATGCACGAGTACCTGCGTCCCAGCCGCTTCATCGATAGTGACCACCCTGCCGTGGTGGAGTTCGCCGAATCTCATCGCGGTGCCAGTGGTGATCCGCGACAGCAGGCGGTGAGCCTGTACTACGCAGTGCGTGAGGCCGTGCGCTACAACTTCTACGCCTTCAGTCGCGATCCCGAGACCTTGCGGGGCAGCCATGCCCTGGCCAGCGGCGAAAGCTATTGCGTGCCCAAGGCCACTTTGCTGGCCGGCTGCGCCCGTCATTGCGGGATTCCTGCACGTATCGGTCTGGCGGATGTGCGCAATCATCTGTCGACGCCCCGTCTGCTTGAGTTGCTGCGCAGCGATGTGTTCGCCATGCACGGCTACACCGAGCTGTATCTGCACGGACGCTGGGTCAAGGCGACGCCAGCGTTCAATCAGAGCCTGTGCGAGCTGTTCGATGTGGCGCCGCTGGATTTTGACGGTGTGCAGGACAGCGTTTTCCACCCCTTCAACCGCCAGGGCGACCAGTCCATGGAATACCTGGTGGACCACGGGCGCTTCGCCGATGTACCGCAGAGCCTGTTCTTTGCTCACCTGGAAAAGTGCTATCCCCATCTGTTCAATGAGCAGAGCCCTGTGGCGCTGGGGGACATGCACGGCGATTTGAGTCGCGGCTGATCAGGCGTAGACTGCCCCGGCATTCATTACTGAGGGATGGTCATGCTGAAGATCTGGGGTCGCAAGAACTCGTCGAATGTCAGAAAGGCGCTGTGGTGTGCTGAAGAGCTGGGGCTGGCTTATGAGTCCCTGGATGCCGGCGGTGCCTTTGGCATAGTGGACACCCCGGAGTATCGGGCACTGAACCCCAATGGGCGCATCCCACTGATTGAAGACGATGGCTTTGTGCTCTGGGAGTCCAACACCATCGTGCGTTACCTGGCAGCCCGGCATGCCGCCAATAGCCACTGGTACCCGGCCGATGTGCAGGCCCGGGCCAGCGCCGAGAAGTGGATGGACTGGACCACCTCGACCTTCGCTGAACCGTTCCGGCATTTGTTCTGGGGCGTATTGCGCACCCCCGCAGCGCAGCAGGACTGGCAACAGATCAATGCCGCCAAGGCCACTTGCGCCGAGCTGCTGACCCGGGTCGATCAGGCGCTGGCTTTGCAGCCCTATCTGTCGGGAGAAGAAATCGGTGTGGGCGATATCCCGCTTGGCAGCTTTATCTATGCCTGGTTCGAGATGCCCATCGAGCGGCCGTCGATGCACCATCTTGAGGCCTGGTACCAGCGTTTGAAGCAGCGTCCGGCCTATCGTCAGGCGGTGATGACCGCGTTGACTTAATACCCACTATCGATACGGGTGACTGTACTTGCGTGGCCTCGACCCGCAACATGGCGAGCGCCTGGCGTCGTTGCAATCCAGCCAGGCCGCCCTTACTTATAAAATTCCCCCATCTTGGTGCATGAATCCGATATGAGTTCCGCTCTGTCCATCCGGCAGCTAACCAAAACCTACGGCAACGGTTTCCAGGCCCTGAGTGGTATCGATCTGGATGTCGCCGAAGGTGACTTTTTCGCCCTGCTTGGCCCTAACGGGGCCGGTAAATCCACCACCATCGGCATTCTTTCGACCCTGGTGAACAAGACCAGCGGCACCGTGAATGTCTTCGGTCACGATCTGGATCGTGAACCGGCGGCGCTCAAGCGCTGCATCGGTGTGGTGCCGCAGGAGTTCAACTTCAACCAGTTCGAGAAGACCTTCGACATCGTCGTCACCCAGGCCGGCTATTACGGCATTCCGGCGAAGATCGCCAAGGAGCGGGCCGAGCAGTACCTGACCCAGCTCGGCCTCTGGGACAAGCGCGATGTGCCGTCACGCTCCCTGTCCGGCGGCATGAAGCGCCGCTTGATGATTGCCCGGGCCCTGGTCCACGAGCCGCGCCTGCTGATCCTCGACGAACCCACTGCCGGGGTCGATATCGAGCTGCGCCGTTCGATGTGGAGCTTCCTCACCGAGCTCAATCAGAAAGGCATCACCATCATCCTCACCACCCATTACCTGGAAGAGGCTGAGCAGCTGTGCCGCAACATCGGCATCATCGATCACGGCACCATCGTCGAGAACACCAGCATGCGTCAGTTGCTGGGCCAGTTGCATGTGGAAACCTTCCTGCTCGACCTCAAGCACGATCTCAATGTGGCGCCGCAACTGGTGGGCTACCCGACTCGGCTGGTGGACAGCCACACCCTGGAAGTCCAGGTGGACAAGGCTGTGGGTATCACGGCGCTGTTCGGCCAACTGGCTCTGCAGAACATCGAGGTCTTGAGCCTGCGTAACAAAACCAACCGACTTGAGGAGTTGTTCGTGTCCTTGGTGGAGAAGAATTTGTCGAAGGTGGCGGTATGAGTTCGGAGTTGAAACCCAATCTGGTGGCGCTCAACACCATTGTCTATCGCGAGGTCCGACGCTTTACCCGGATCTGGCCGCAGACCCTGCTGCCGCCGGCCATTACCATGGTTCTGTACTTCGTCATCTTCGGTAACCTGATCGGTCGGCAGATCGGCGATATGGGTGGTTTCACCTATATGGAGTACATCGTGCCCGGGCTGATCATGATGTCGGTGATCACCAACTCCTACGGCAACGTGGTGTCGAGCTTCTTCGGCAGCAAGTTCCAGCGCTCCATCGAGGAATTGATGGTGTCGCCGGTATCGCCCCACACCATTCTCATCGGCTACACCCTGGGTGGGGTCCTGCGGGGCTTGATGGTGGGGATCATCGTGACCCTGTTGTCGCTGTTCTTCACCAAGCTGCAGGTGCATCACCTGGGCGTGACCGTGCTGGTGGTGGTGCTGACGGCGACTATCTTCTCGCTGCTGGGCTTTATCAACGCGGTGTTCGCGCGCAACTTCGACGATATCTCGATTATTCCGACCTTCGTGCTGACGCCCCTGACCTACCTGGGCGGAGTGTTCTACTCGATCAATCTGTTGCCGCCGTTCTGGCAGACCGTGTCCCTGGCCAACCCGGTGCTGCACATGGTCAACGCCTTCCGTTTCGGCATTCTCGGGGTTTCGGACATCAAGATCAGCGTGGCCATCACCTTCATGCTGGTAGCCACCGTGGTGCTCTATATCGGTTGTGCCCGACTGCTGGTCAGCGGGCGCGGCATGCGTCAGTAAACGCCGTGATGGTGTACTGAAAACGGCCTCCTTTGGGAGGCCGTTTTCGTTTGTCATCGCCGCTGTTGCTTGCGCCTGTGCCATTGGCGGCCGACCCACCAGCGCCAGTAGAGCATGGTCAGGCAATAGGCCAGCGCCCCCAGCACCAGTCCGGCCACCACCGAGCCGAGAAGGAAGGGTTGCCACAGGGTACTGAGCTGGCTGCTGATCCATTCCCAGGTCAGTTCGTCGGGCAGGGTGCGCGGCGGCACATTCATCAGCCAGGCGCCCAGTTGATAGGTACAGAAGAACACCGGCGGCATGGTGATGGGGTTGGTCAGCCAGACCAGGCTGACGCTGATGGGCATATTGCCCCGCAACCAGATGGCCAGCACTGCAGCCAGCAGCATCTGCATCGGGATCGGGATAAAGGCCGCGAACAGGCCTACAGCCATGGCTCGGGCTACCGAGTGACGATTGAGGTGCCAGAGGTTGGCGTCATGCAGCAGTGTGCCGAGAAAGCGTAAGGACTTGTGTTCCCGGATGCTGACCGGATCTGGCATGTAACGTTTGAATAAGTGCCGGGGCATAAGGCTTCTCGGTCAGGTCAGGCGACGATTATGACCGGATTCTAGTCGGCGAAAATTCAGACATTGTGACAAATGATAAAGCCGCACTTGCGATCCTCGGCTAAGCCAAGAGTAGGGACTGCCAAGGATGGGCTGACTGATGGCTATGGCGATGCTGGCGTTGGCCGCAGGGCTGCTGGCGCTGGGTTTCATGCCGGTGCTGCCGCCCGGCTGGTTGTTGCTGCTGATGGCGATAGGGGGGCTGATGTTGCTGCCTTTTCGTACACATCCGGTGGCATTTTTCTTGTTCGGCTTGGCCTGGGCCTGTGCATCCGGACAATGGGCGCTGGATGATCGCCTGCCTCAGTCTCTGGATGGGCAAACCCGTTGGCTGGAGGGGCGGGTGGTCGGCTTGCCGGAACCGGGAGCGGGCGTGGTGCGCTTTGAGCTCAAGGATGCCCAGTCTCGACGAGAACGCCTGCCACGGCGAATTCGCCTGGCCTGGCACGGTGGGCCGTCCGTCAATAGCGGCGAGCGCTGGCGCTTGGCGATCAAGCTGCGGCGGCCTGCGGGTCTGCTCAATCTTCACGGTTTCGATTACGAGGCCTGGCTATTGGCCCGGCGCATTGGGGCCACCGGCACGGTCAAGGACGGACAACTACTGGCGCCGGCTCGTCAGGCCTGGCGTGACGGTCTGCGCCAGCGTGTACTTGAGGTCGAGGCCCACGGCCGCGCCGCAGGCCTGGCGGCGTTGGTGATGGGCGACGGTTCGGGGCTGACGCGGGAAGATTGGCAACTGTTGCAGGACACCGGCACGGTGCACCTGATGGTGATATCCGGGCAGCACATCAGCCTGTTGGCTGGAGTGATCTACCTTGCAGTGGCAGGGCTGGCCCGTTACGGACTCTGGCCCGCGCGCTGGCCCTGGCTGCCATGGGCTTGTGCCCTGGCCTTTGGCGGTGCGCTGGGCTACGGCCTGCTGGCAGGGTTCGATGTGCCGGTGCAGAGGGCCTGCGTGATGGTGGCGCTGGTGCTGCTCTGGCGCTTGCGCTTTCGTCATCTGCGGGCTTGGTGGCCCTTGTTGCTGGCGTTGAATGCAGTGCTGTTGTTCGAGCCCCTGGCCAGCTTGCAGCCTGGGTTCTGGCTGTCCTTTGCGGCAGTGGCGGTACTCATCTTCACCTTTGCCGGGCGCCTGGGCACCTGGCGCTGGTGGCAGAGCTGGACCCGTGCCCAGTGGCTGATGGGTATCGGCCTGTTGCCGCCATTGCTGGCCCTTGGCTTGCCCATCAGTCTCAGTGGTCCGTTGGCCAATCTGCTGGCCGTGCCCTGGATCAGTCTGCTGGTCCTGCCCCCGGCGTTGCTGGGCTGTCTGTTGCTGCCTGTGCCTTATGTGGGCGAAGGCCTGTTATGGCTGGCGGGGGGCTTGCTGGATGGGTTGTTCCGGTTATTGGGGGCGATGGCCGGATTATGGCCAGCCTGGGTGGCGCCGTTGATACCCCTTTGGTTTTGGGGCATCAGCAGCTTGGGGGCGCTGTTGTTGCTGTTGCCCAAGGGCGTGCCAATGCGGGTGCTGGGTTGGCCGCTGTTGCTGCTGGCGGTCTGGCCTCCCCAGGACCCCGTGCCCGAGGGAGAGGTGGAGGTCTGGCAGTTGGATGTGGGGCAGGGGTTGTCGTTTATCCTGCGTACCCGTGATCACGCGATGTTGTATGACGCCGGTGCGCGAGTCGCGGATTTCGACCTGGGGGAGCGAGTGGTGCTGCCGACGCTGCGTAAGCTTGGCATTCAACGGCTGGACTTGATGCTGCTCAGCCATGCCGATAACGATCATGCCGGTGGCGCCCTGGCAGTCCAGCGCGGGCTACCGGTGAGCCAGGTGCGCAGTGGTGAGCCCGGGGCCTTGCCCGCCGCCCTGCAATCAGCCCCCTGTGATAGCGGACTGAGCTGGGGCTGGAATGGTGCACGCTTCACTCTTTGGCAGTGGGCGGCGGCTGCAGACGGCAACCAGGCTTCCTGTGTGCTGCTGGTCGAGGCCGGCGGCGAACGCCTGCTGCTCACCGGCGATATCGACGTCCATGCTGAGCGGGCCTTGCTCGACAGTCCGCTGGCGGTGCGCACTCATTGGTTGCAGGCGCCCCATCATGGCAGCCGTACCTCATCGTCCATGGCCTTGCTCCGGCGGCTGGCACCGAAGGCGGTGCTGATTTCCCGGGGGCGGGGCAATGCCTTTGGCCATCCTCACCCCCAGGTGGTGGCGCGCTACCGGCAACTGGGCGTGGCGATCCATGACAGTGCCGAGCAAGGCGCACTGAAGCTGCGACTGGGGGCTTTCGGGCAGCCTGAAAGCCTGCGGCAACAGCGGCGTTTCTGGCGCGACTCGCCAGCAATGCCTTAAATAACCGTGGGTTATTAAAGCCCCTGAGCATGCGACATCACGGTCTTCGGTGCGTCCAGCCCCTATGTTAGAGTGGCGCACTTTTTCGAGGGGACTGTCACTGTGTGGGAATTGGTCAAATCCGGCGGCTGGATGATGTTGCCGATCATTCTGAGTTCCATCGCGGCTGTGGGCATCATCGCCGAGCGTTTGTGGACCCTGCGGGCCAGCCGAGTCACCCCGCCCCATTTGTTGGGTCAGGTCTGGCGCTGGATCAAGGACAAGCAACTCAATAAGGAAAAACTCAAGGAGCTGCGTGCCGATTCGCCCCTGGGAGAGATTCTGGCGGCGGGCCTGGCCAATTCCAAGCATGGTCGCGAGATCATGAAGGAATGCATCGAGGAGGCCGCGGCCCGGGTCATTCACGAACTGGAACGCTACCTCAACGCCCTCGGCACCATCGCCGCGATGGCGCCCCTGCTGGGCCTGCTGGGCACGGTGCTGGGCATGATCGATATCTTCAGTTCGTTCATGGGGTCGGGGATGACCACCAACGCCGCAGTCCTTGCCGGTGGTATTTCCAAGGCACTGATCACCACGGCTGCAGGCTTGATGGTGGGTATTCCTTCGGTGTTCTTCCACCGTTTCCTGCAGCGCCGGGTCGATGAACTGGTGGTGGGCATGGAGCAGGAAGCGATCAAGCTGGTGGAAGTGATCCAGGGCGACCGCGATGTCGACCTGGCTGAGGGCAAAGCGTGAAATTCCGTCGCAAACCCCGGGAAACCGTGGACATCAACCTCGCGTCGTTGATCGATGTGGTGTTCATCCTGCTGCTGTTTTTCGTCGTCACCACCACCTTTACCCGGGAGACCCAACTGCGGGTCGATCTGCCGGAAGCGGTCAGCGGCTCGCCCGCCGAAGACCAGCAGGTCAAGCAGCTGGATATCGCCATCAGCGCCGATGGCGTGTTCTCGGTCAACAATCAGTTGCTGCCCAAGAATGACCTGGCGACCCTGATGGACGCCTTGCAGAAGGAGTCGGCGGGAGACACCAACCTGCCGCTGTCCATCAGTGCCGACGGCAAGACACAACATCAAGCGGTGATCACTGCCATGGACGCGGCCGGCAAGCTCGGTTTCAGCCATTTGCGCATGACCACCGTCGAGGCGGCGCCGGCACCCTGATGGCACTTTCCGATCGTCTGCTCGCCGCCTGGTACAACGGCCATCCCGCGCTGAAACTGCTGCAGCCCCTGGAATGGCTGTACCGCCGCGTGGTGGTGGGCAAGCGCCAGCGTTTCCTGGCAGGTGAGGGGGCTATCTATCAACCGCCGGTGCCCTTGATCGTGGTGGGCAACATCACCGTCGGTGGCACCGGCAAGACGCCGTTGATCCTGTGGTTGGTGGAGCACTGCCAGCGCCTGGGCCTGCGGGTCGGGGTGGTCAGTCGCGGCTATGGCGCCAAGCCGCCGCAATTGCCCTGGCGGGTGACTGCCGCTGACAGTGCCGGGGTGGCCGGCGACGAACCGCTGTTGATCGTGCAGCGCTGTGGCGTGCCCCTGATGATCGACCCGGATCGCAGCCGCGCGGTGCAGGCCTTGCTGGCTGCCGAACCGCTGGACCTGATTCTTTCCGACGATGGCCTGCAGCATTACCGCCTGGCCCGTGATCTGGAGCTGGTGCTGATCGACGCGGCCCGCGGCCTGGGCAATCGCCGCTGTTTGCCGGCCGGCCCCCTGCGCGAGCCGGTGGAGCGCCTGGAGAGTGTCGATGCACTGCTCTACAACGGCGCCTTTGATGATCGCGCCGACGGTTTTGCCTTCCACCTCAAGCCTTCGGCGCTGGTCAATCTGCAGAGCGGCGAGCGCCGCCCGGTGGAGCACTTCGCGCCAGGGCAGGCGGTGCACGCGGTGGCCGGTATCGGCAACCCCCAGCGTTTCTTCAATACCCTTGAAACGCTACACTGGCAGCCTGTCCCCCATGCATTTGCCGATCACGCCCAATACAGTGCGCAGGCCTTGGCCTTCACCCCGTCATTGCCGCTGGTCATGACCGAAAAAGATGCGGTCAAGTGCCGTGACTTTGCGGCTGCCGACTGGTGGTACCTGGCGGTGGACGCGGTGCCGTCCGCGGCCTTCATCGCCTGGTTCGATACCCAACTGATGCGTCTGCTGCCTGATCGTCTGTTGCCTTAATAGCTTTTATCCAGGGAATCCTCATGGACACCAAACTGCTCGACATCCTGGCCTGCCCGATCTGCAAAGGCCCTCTTAAACTCAGCGCCGACAAGACCGAGCTGATCAGCAAGGGCGCCGGCCTGGCCTATCCGATTCGCGATGGCATTCCGGTGATGCTGGAAAGCGAGGCCCGTACCCTGACCACCGAAGAGCGTCTGGACAAATGAGCAGCGCCTTCACCGTGGTCATCCCGGCGCGTTTCGCCTCCACCCGCCTGCCAGGCAAACCCCTGCAACTGATCGCCGGTAAGCCGATGATCCAGTGGGTCTGGGAGCAGGCCTGCAAGAGCAGCGCCGAGCGGGTGGTGGTGGCCACCGATGATCAGCGTATCGTCGAGGTCTGCCAGGGCTTTGGCGCGCAAGCGCTGCTGACTCGGGAAGATCACAACTCGGGTACCGATCGTTTGGCGGAAGTCGCGGGCAAGCTCGGCTTGGCGGCTGATGCCATTGTGGTCAACGTCCAGGGCGATGAGCCGCTGATTCCACCTTCGGTGATCGATCAGGTGGCGGCCAACCTGGCGGCCCATACCGAAGCGCGCATGGCCACCCTGGCCGAGCCGATCGAGGACGCAGAGACCCTGTTCAATCCGAACGTGGTCAAGGTGGTCACTGACCTCAACGGCCTGGCCCTGACCTTCAGTCGCGCCACCTTGCCGTGGGCCCGGGATGCCTTTGCCAAGTGTCGTGATCAGCTGCCGGAAGGCGTGCCTTATCGCCGGCACATCGGTATCTACGCCTACCGTGCGGGTTTTCTCCATGACTTCGTCAGCTGGGGTCCGTGCTGGCTGGAAAACACCGAGTCCCTGGAGCAGTTGCGTGCCCTGTGGCACGGCGTGCGCATCCACGTCGCCGATGCTCTGGAAGCGCCTCCCACCGGCGTCGATACCGCCGAAGACCTTGAGCGCGTTCGGCGCCTGCTGGAGGCTTGATGCGGGTTCTGTTTGTCTGCCTGGGCAATATCTGCCGCTCGCCCACCGCCGAAGGCGTGCTGCGCCGCAAATTGGATGAAGCCGGCCTGGGTCATCAGGTTCAGGTCGCGTCCGCCGGTACCAGCGACTGGCACGTCGGCAAGGCGCCGGACAAGCGCAGCCAGCAGGCGGCCTTGCGGCGCGGCTACGACCTTTCTGCGCAACGGGCGCAGCAGGTCGGCAGCGCCGATTTCGCCGTGTATGACCTGATTTTCGCCATGGACCAGAGCAACCTGCGCAACCTCAAGGCCTTGCAGCCGGCCCGGGGCAAAGCCGAGCTGGACCTATTCCTGCGCCGCTACGAGGCGCCGCTGGATGAAGTGCCGGACCCGTATTACGACGGTGAGCAGGGCTTCGAGCAGGTACTGGACCTGATCGAGGATGCCTGTGACCGGTTGGTGATCGAATTGAAGGGGCGGTTATGAGCCTGGACATTCAATCCGATGTGTCCCTCAAGCCGTTCAACAGTTTCGGGGTCGAGGTCAGGGCGCAATGGTTCGCCCAGGCCCACAGTGATGACGACGTGCGCGACGCCCTGGCCTATTGCGCCGATCAGCAGTTGCCACTGCTGGTGATTGGCGGTGGCAGCAACCTGCTGCTGACTGCGGATATCCGGGCACTGGTGCTGCGCATGGCCACCCGTGGCATTCGCTTGCTCAGCGATGATGGGCAGCGGGTGGTGGTGGAAGCCGAGGCCGGCGAAACCTGGCATCCCTTTGTGCAGTGGACTCTGGAGCAGGGCTTGTCCGGGCTGGAGAACCTCAGCCTGATCCCCGGCACCGTCGGCGCCGCGCCAATGCAGAACATCGGTGCCTATGGTGTCGAGATCAAGGACGTGTTCGTCGGTCTCACCGCCCTGGACCGGCAGACCGGCGAGCTGCGGGACTTCGATCTGGCCCAGTGCCAGTTCGCCTACCGCGACAGCCTGTTCAAGCATCAGGCCGGTCGCTGGCTGATTCTGCGGGTGCGTTTTGCCCTCAATCGTGTCGATCACCTGCATCTGGAATACGGTCCGGTGCGTCAGCGCCTGAGTGAACAGGGCATCGAACAGCCGACCGCCAGGGATGTCAGCCGGGCGATTTGCAGTATCCGCAGCGAGAAACTTCCCGACCCGGCGGTGCTTGGCAATGCCGGCAGCTTCTTCAAGAACCCGGTGGTATCGGCGATGTTGGCGGCGCAGATCAAGCAGTCGCATCCGGGGCTGGTGGGTTATCCCCAGGCCGATGGGCAAGTGAAGTTGGCGGCCGGCTGGCTGATCGAGCAGGCGGGCTGGAAAGGCTTTCGCGATGCCGATGCCGGCGTTCATCGCCTGCAATCCCTGGTGCTGGTGAACTACGGTACGGCCACAGGCTTGCAGCTGTTGGAGTTGGCCCGGCGCATCCAGCGCGATATTGCCGAGCGCTTCGGTGTCGAGCTGGAGATGGAGCCGAATCTGTATTGAGGCCGCTCTTGAACTAAGCTCAGCGCTTGAGTCCAAAGCCTTGCACGGTTGACACCCTGCAAGGCTTTTTTATGCATGACGACTTAACTTAGCTTGCTAACAATGTGAGTATTTGTCGTCCCCAAAGGCCTGGTGAAGCCCCGTCTTCACAAGAGAGCCCGATTAGCCTGAGCCGATCTGCGCGTATTGCAGCCGCGCTGCTGCGTGGCAGATGGCTCGACCCCATCACCTCATAGAATGCGGGCGTGCCCATGATTACCCTGAAGCTCAACGGTCAAGATCATCCACTGGACGTCACCGAGGACATGCCGCTGTTGTGGGCCATCCGCGATGTGGCGGGTTACAGCGGTACCAAATTCGGCTGCGGCATGGGCCTGTGCGGCGCCTGCACCGTTCATATCGACGGTGATCCGGCGCGCAGTTGCATTACTCCGGCCGGCTCGGTGCTGGGCAAGAACATCAGCACCATCGATAACCTGCACAACGATCCGATCGGGCAGGTGGTACAGCAGGCCTGGCTGGATACAGCGGTGGCCCAGTGCGGTTACTGCCAGGGCGGACAGATCATGTCCGCCACTGCATTGCTCAAGACCCATCCCAATCCCAGCGACGAGCAGATCGAGGAGGCGATGCTCGGCAATATCTGTCGCTGCGGTACCTATAACCGGATCAAGACCGCAATTCGCCAGGCCGCCAACCATCTGCAGGAGGCCAAGGCATGAACCACCTACCCAGTGATTTTGCCCTGAGCAACCTCAGCCGCCGGAGCTTTCTCAAGGGCGTGAGCGCCACCGGGGCCCTGGTGCTGGCTGCCAGCTGGGGTTGGCAGGAGGCGTTTGCCGAAGACAATAAGTTCGGTGCCGATGGCATGCCTCATGGCTGGGTCGATGATCCCAAGGTCTATGTGAGTATCGCCAGCGATGGCAGTGTGACGGTGATCTGCAACCGTTCGGAGATGGGCCAGGGTGTGCGTACCAGCCTGAGCATGGTGGTGGCTGACGAGCTGGATGCCGATTGGGCTCAGGTCAAGGTCAAGCAGGCGCCAGGGGACGAGGCACGCTTTGGCAACCAGGACACCGACGGTTCGCGCAGCATGCGCCATTGGTACGAGCCCATGCGTCGTTGCGGCGCCGCCGCGCGGACCATGCTGGAACAGGCCGCCGCCGAGCAATGGCAAGTACCGTTGACCGAGTGCCGGGCGCAGTTGCACAAAGTGGTTCACCAACCCAGCGGGCGCGAGCTGGGCTATGGCGCTCTGGCCGCAGCGGCGGGGGCCTTGGCTGTGCCGGCCCGGGACAGCCTGCGGCTGAAGCAGGCGTCGGAGTTTCGCTATATCGGTAAAGAGGCGACCCGCGCCATCGACGGCCAGGACATCGTCAATGGCCGCGCGGTGTACGGCGCCGACGTGCACTTCGAAGGCATGCTGTTCGCGGCGGTGGCGCGGCCCCCGGTCTATGGCGGCAAGGTCAAGTCCGTGGATGACAGTGCTGCCCTGAAGGTGCCTGGGGTGATCAAGGTCATGCCTATCGATGGCCGTCCGTTGCCCTCCGAGTTCCAGCCCCTGGGCGGTGTGGCGGTGGTGGCGAGCAACACCTGGGCGGCGATCAAGGGCCGCGATGCCTTGAAGATCGAGTGGGACGACGGAGTCAATGCCGGGTACAACTCCATCGAATATCGCAAGGAGTTGGAGGCGGCGGCGCAAAAGCCGGGCAAGGTGGTGCGCAGCACCGGCAACCTCGATGAAGCCCTGAGTGGTGCGCAGAGCAGCCTGGAAGCCACCTATTACCTGCCGCACTTGGCCCAGGCACCCATGGAGCCGATGGTGGCCGTGGCGCGCTTCATGGATGGCCGGTGCGAAGCCTGGGCGCCGAGTCAGGCACCACAGGTCACCCGCGAGCGGATTGCCGAGCGATTGGGAATCGGCTTTGACCAAGTCACGGTCAACGTCACCCTGCTGGGCGGCGGCTTCGGACGCAAATCCAAGCCGGACTTCATTCTTGAAGCGGCCATTCTGGCCAAGGCGTTTCCCGGCAAGGCGGTGCGGGTGCAATGGACCCGGGAAGACGATATTCACCACTCCTACTTCCATACGGTGTCGGCGGAGTACCTCAAGGCCGGGCTGAACGAGGACGGCATGCCCGCCGCCTGGCTGCATCGCACCGTGGCACCGAGCATTACCGCGTTGTTCGCCCCGGGGATGAACCATGAAGGCGCCTTCGAGCTGGGCATGGGTTTCACCAACATGGCCTATGCAATCCCCAATGTACGTCTGGAGAACCCTGAGGCCGCAGCCCATACCCGGGTCGGCTGGTACCGTTCGGTGTCGAATATTCCCCACGGCTTTGCCATTCAGAGTTTTATCGACGAACTGGCCCATAAGGCCGGCCAGGACCCGCTGAAGTACCAGCTGAAACTCTTGGGGCCGGATCGTCAGATCGATCCGCGAACCTTGAGCGAAGAGTGGAATTACGGCGAGTCCCCCGAGCGTTATCCCATCGATACCGGGCGCCTGCGTGGCGTGTTGGAAGCGGCGGCCAAGGCCGCCGGTTGGGGGCGTTCGTTGCCCAAGGGGCGCGGTCTGGGGTTGGCAGTGCACTACAGCTTCGTGACCTATGTGGCAGCGGTGATCGAAGTGGAGGTGAAGGAGGATGGCACGCTGATCGTGCACAAGGCCGACATCGCCGTGGATTGCGGTCCGCAGATCAACCCTGAGCGCATTCGTTCACAGTTCGAAGGGGCATGTGTCATGGGCCTGGGCAATGCGGTGTTGGGGGAGATCAGCTTCAAGGACGGCAAGGTGCAGCAGGACAACTTCCATATGTATGAGGTAGCACGCATGTCCCTGGCGCCGAAAGAGGTGCAGGTGCATTTGCTGACTCCGCCGGGTGAGGTGCCGCTGGGGGGCGTTGGTGAGCCGGGTGTACCGCCCATTGCGCCGGCCCTGTGCAATGCCATCTTCGCCGCTACCGGCAAGCGCATCCGCAATTTGCCCGTGCGCTACCAGCTGCAGGGTTGGCAGCAGGCGGGTGCCTGATGGACAGCGTCGACCTGAACGTTCTGCGCAGTGTTCTGGAGTGGCGCCGCGCCGGGCGCACGGTGGTGCTCTTTAGCGTGGTCCAGACCTGGGGCAGTGCGCCCCGGCTACCGGGGGCCATGTTGGCCTTGCGCGACGATGGGGTGGTGATTGGCTCGGTGTCCGGCGGTTGTATCGAGGATGACTTGATCACGCGCCTGGCGGATGGACGCTTGTCCCTGTCCGGGCCGCCGGTGCAGTTGCTGACCTATGGCGTAACTCTGGAGGAGGCGGCGCGCTTTGGCCTGCCTTGTGGCGGTACCTTGCGCCTGACCGAGGAGCGGGTCGGCGATCCGTCCTGGGTCGCCGAGTTGCTGGCGCGCTGCGAAGCGCACCAGATCGTGGCTCGGGAGTTGAACCTGAGCAGTGGGCAGGTGCTGCTCAAGGCCGCGAGCAAGACGGATGAACTGGCGTTCGACGGGCTCACTTTGCGGGCGATCTATGGGCCGCGCTGGCGTCTGTTGTTGATCGGTGCCGGGCAGCTTTCCCGCTATGTGGCACAAATGGCTCGTCTGCTGGACTTCGAGGTGCTGGTCTGTGATCCGCGCCAGGAGTTCGTGCAGGGCTGGGAGGATCAGGATGGACGCTTTGTCGCGGGCATGCCTGACGATGCGGTGCTGAGTATCGAGCCTGATGAGCGCACGGCGGTGGTGGCCCTGACCCACGATCCGCGTCTGGATGATATGGCCCTGCTGACGGCGCTCGACTCCCCGGCGTTTTATGTCGGAGCGCTGGGTTCCCGGATCAACAGCCAGAAACGGCGGGACAATCTGGCGCTCTTGGGGCTGTCGGCGCGGGCCATCGAGCGTTTGCATGGCCCGGTGGGGCTGCACATTGGCAGTCATACGCCGTCAGAGATTGCCTTGTCGCTGATGGCGGAGATCGTGGCGATCAAGAATGGTGTCGAGCCCCTGCAGAAGAAGCCGTTGGCCCGCGCAACCGAGGCGACCACATGACTCCTCTGCCTTGCGCCATCATCCTGGCGGCGGGGCAGGGCAGTCGTTATCGACAGGCGGCAGGGCGCGATCAGGATAAGTTGCTGGCACCTTGTAGAGGTCGCGATGGCGTAATGCGGCCGGTGCTGGAGCAGGTGTTGGTCAACCTGCCGGTGGAAATGCTTCGGCGGGTGTTGGTCACGACGCCGGGACGGCCGCAGGTGGCGGCGCTGGCGCGGGCATATGGCTGCCAGGTGCTGTTGCTGGATTCCCTTGGCATGGGCCAGAGTCTGGCGGCGGCGGTGGCTGCCAGTGCTGATGCCGGTGGTTGGCTGATTTTGCTGGGAGATATGCCCTTTATCTTGCCTTCCAGCGTAACGCGGGTGATCGAGGGGTTGACCGAGGAGGGCGTCAGCGTGCCTCGGCGGGGTGACGATCTGGGGCATCCGGTGGGGTTTGGTCGGGCTTATGGCGCCGCATTGCAAGGCTTGTCCGGCGATCGTGGCGCCAGGTGCCTGTTCGCCCCGGGCAAGGTGGTCGAAGTGTCAGTGAACGACCCGGGAGTGCTATGGGATGTGGATCGACCCGAGGCGCTGGTCTATCGGGATCGCTGAATGGTAGGCATGAAAAAGCCCCGCTCGGTTAACCGGGCGGGGCTTTTTCATTGCCGATGGAATCAGACGAGAGGTTTAGGCTCGTGCTGTTTTTCCTCGACGTGGGCTACGTGCTCAACGGCGTGTTCGACGTTGTGCTGAGCCTCTTCCACGGCTGGGGCAGCGTGCTCGATCGCAGGTTCGGCGACTGGTGCAGGTGCTGCTTCGGTTGCTTCGACAGGCGCTGGAGCGGCCTCGACGACCACTGGCGCTTCTACCGGAGCAGGCTCGGCAGCGACCACGGCTTCAACCGGGGCAGCAGCGGCGGCCAGTTCGGCTTCCTTCTGCAGGCGCTCGGCTTCACGCTTGCGACGACGCACTTCACGCGGATCGTTTGGTGCACGACCGTTGCTGGTCAGGGCGCTGGCAGGAGCAGCCTCGATCACTGGAGCAGGTGTTTCGGCAACCACGGGGGCGGCAACCGGAGCAGGCTCTTCAGCCTGGGCTGGCTGCTGGGCAACCACTGGCTGCTCGACAGCTACAGGTTCGGTTGCAGGCGCTGGAGCTTCCTGAGCCGGCTCGATGGCTTTCTCTTCAGCCGCTGGCGCTTGGGCTACAGGTTCTGCAACAGGTTGCTCGGCAACCACTGGCTGTGCTTCCACAACCACGGCAGGTTCTGCAGCGACTTCAACCTGGGCTGGTTCTGCAACAACCGGGGCCACTTCGGCTACAGGAGCAACTTCAACCGCTGGAGCTACTGGAGCTTCCACTGCAGTGGTCGCCTCAACCGAAGGTGCTTCTGGAGTCTTTTCTTCAACCGCGGCCGTAGCGCGTTCAGCCTGCTGATGAGCTTCGGCTTCAGCGTTGGCGCTGATGGCGGTGCTGGCAACAGCGGCGGTAACCGCGAGGCCGGCAGCCAGATCGGCGCTGCTTGGCTCTTCGCCATTCTCTTCCGAGCCTTCGATCACATTGCCGTTGGCATCGCGCTGACGTTCACGACGGTTGCTGCGACGACGCTGGCCGCGGGAGCGACGACGTGGACGTTCGCCTTCGGCGTTGTCCTGGCCTTCTTCCTGCAGTTGCTCTTCGTTCGGCAGCACTTCTTCTTCGCTGGCGGCAGCGGCCTGAGCCTGCTCGGCACGTGGTTGACGCTCTTCACGCGGTTGACGTGGCTGGCGCTCTTCACGTGGCTGGCGAGCTGGACGCTCCTCAGTCACTACAGCGGCGGTAGCGGCGGCTGCAGCCGGAGCGGCATCCAGAGGCTCACGCAGTTCGCGAACACGTTCTTCACGTTCGCCACGTGGCTTGCGGTCCTCGCGAGGGGCGCGTGGTTGACGTTCTTCACGAGGGGCGCGTGGAGCGCGTTCTTCGCGGGCTACGCCTTGTACTTCTTCACGGGCTTCACGAACTTCTCGCGGCTGACGCTCTTCCCGCGGTGCGCGTTCTTCACGTGGAGCACGTTCTTCGCGCGGCTTGCGTTCTTCATCGCGGCGACCGTTGCGGTTGCGGCTCTGTTGGCGGCCATTGCGACGTTGCTCTTCGTTGCTGCGTGCAGGACGTTCGGTCACTGGCTTCTCGACCACAACCGGAGCCGCTGGCTCTTCCTTGGTGGCGAACAGGCTGACCAGGGACTTCACCAGGCCTTTGAACAGGCTTGGCTCGGCAACAACCGGGGCTGGAGCGGCAACCGGGGCAGGGGCTTCGGTTGGCACTGGTGCGTTGGCGCGGGCCGGAGCGGTCTTCACCGCGGCTTCCTGGCGAACCAGGGTGCGGGTGGCGGCGGTTGGCTGAACTTCTTCGGCTTCGGCAGCAGCAGCAGCGATTTCGTAGCTGGACTGGTTGGTGTTGGCTTCCGGGCTGTCATCGCGCAGACGCTGTACTTCGAAGTGCGGCGTTTCGAGGTGATCGTTCGGCAGAATGACGATGCGGGCACGGGTACGCAGTTCGATCTTGGTGATCGAGTTGCGTTTTTCGTTGAGCAGGAAGGCTGCGACCGGAATCGGCACTTGGGCGCGAACTTCGGCGGTACGGTCTTTCAGGGCTTCTTCTTCGATCAGGCGCAGGATCGCCAGGGACAACGACTCGACGTCACGGATGATGCCGGTGCCGTTGCAACGCGGGCAGACGATGCCACTGCTTTCACCCAGGGATGGGCGCAGGCGCTGACGGGACATTTCCAGCAGGCCGAAGCGCGAGATGCGACCGATCTGCACGCGGGCGCGGTCGGCTTCCAGGCATTCGCGGACTTTCTCTTCCACGGCGCGCTGGTTCTTGGCCGGGGTCATGTCGATGAAGTCGATGACGATCAGGCCGCCGATGTCACGCAGGCGCAACTGGCGAGCGATTTCTTCCGCTGCTTCCAGGTTGGTCTGCAGGGCGGTTTCTTCGATGTCGCTGCCTTTGGTGGCGCGGGCCGAGTTGATGTCGATGGACACCAGGGCTTCGGTTGGGTCAATGACGATGGAGCCGCCGGAAGGCAGTTCAACGACGCGCTGGAAGGCGGTCTCGATCTGGCTTTCGATCTGGAAACGGTTGAACAGCGGAACGCTGTCTTCGTACAGCTTGATCTTGCTGGCGTACTGCGGCATCACCTGGCGGATGAAGGTCAGGGCTTCGTCCTGGGCTTCAACGCTGTCGATCAGCACTTCGCCGATGTCCTGGCGCAGGTAGTCGCGGATCGCGCGGATGATCACGTTGCTTTCCTGGTAGATCAGGAATGGCGCGGAGCGATCCAGCGACGCTTCTTTGATGGCGGTCCAGAGTTGCAGCAGGTAGTCGAGGTCCCACTGCATTTCTTCGCTGCTGCGGCCCAGGCCGGCAGTGCGCACGATCAGACCCATGTCGGCAGGAGCTACCAGGCCGTTCAGCGCTTCACGCAGTTCGTTGCGCTCTTCGCCTTCGATGCGACGGGAGATGCCACCGGCACGCGGGTTGTTCGGCATCAGCACCAAGTAGCGACCGGCCAGGCTGATGAAGGTGGTCAGGGCAGCGCCCTTGTTGCCACGCTCTTCTTTTTCGACCTGGACGATGACTTCCTGGCCTTCGCTCAGGACGTCTTTGATGTTGACGCGGCCTTCAGGGGCTTTCTTGAAGTATTCGCGGGAGATTTCTTTGAGGGGCAGGAAGCCGTGGCGCTCAGAGCCGAAATCGACAAAGGCAGCCTCAAGGCTTGGTTCGATACGAGTGATGCGGCCTTTATAGATGTTGGCCTTTTTCTGCTCGCGTGCACCGGACTCGATGTCCAGGTCGTAGAGGCGCTGGCCGTCTACCAGGGCAACACGCAACTCTTCGGGTTGAGTTGCGTTAATCAGCATTCTTTTCATGTAGTACCGTCGGTTTCCGGGCTGCCGGAAACGGCGTTCGGCACACACGACTTCTCACGGTCGGTGTCAGGTGCGTCAGGAGTGGTTGACCACTCGAGTGTCTAGCGAGGTTCGTCCGAATAACTAAGAACGAAGTCGCGACTCACGCGTCCTGCTTGCTGTGGTGACTAAGGCACCGCTTAAGCAAAAGTCTGTCAGGAGGAGGAATCAACCGGCGACTGTGGACGAGATGAAGCGTCTTGAATAAAGCCTAATGCTACACAGTCCGACGGTTGTGCATCTCCACCCTACACGTATCCCTGATAATTCGGGTGCTGCCGCGCGCAGAATCCGCAGCGGGTTGGCATTTACCGTGAACTCCGAAAGGGGAGGTCACGCATCATGGCTAAAGGCGTTGTTTCCGTAACCTTCGCTCGGGGTCGTCTGTCGCCGACTGCACTTTGTGAACTGGCCGTTAATCGCTGCGTATAAAGGCGAGTGATAACTCTGCTTTCTACGGGTTTCAGGCCTCATGTCACCTGCGCTTGTTACAACGTCAAACTCTTCCGGTATGTAGCGAGAGCTGCGTAGGACGGCCTTGCGTCCTTATGAATTGCGTTGGTCAGGGCCGGCTAGTTGCCGCTGTTCCGCTGTCCAGCCGCTTTTGGCGGCGTTCGCGACTATAGCAGCAATCATTAAGTGCTTCAAATCCATAAAAAATTGTTATCATTCGCGCCATGACGACTACTGCCCCCTCGACTCCAGGCGTTCAATTGCTTGAGGTCTCGCCGGAATATGCCGGCCAACGAATTGATAACTTCCTTCTTGCTCGGCTCAAAGGCGTGCCCAAGACCTTGATTTATCGCATTTTGCGCAAAGGCGAAGTGCGAGTGAACAAGGGGCGGATCAAGCCCGAATACAAGCTGCAGGCGGGCGATGTGGTGCGCGTGCCGCCGGTGCGCGTGCCTGAGCGCGACGAGCCGGTGCCGCTGGCGCAAGGTCTGCTGCAGCGTCTTGAGGCCTCAATCGTTTTCGAAGACAAGGCCCTGATTGTGATCAACAAGCCCGCAGGCATTGCTGTGCATGGCGGTAGTGGCCTGAACTTCGGGGTGATCGAAGCCTTTCGTCAGTTGCGTCCGGACGCCAAGGAGCTGGAGCTGGTGCATCGCCTCGACCGTGATACCTCTGGCCTGTTGATGATCGCGAAAAAGCGCAGCATGTTGCGCCACCTGCATGCCGCCTTGCGGGGGGATGGTGTGGATAAGCGCTATATGGCGCTGGTTCGTGGGCACTGGGCTACCGCTCTGAAACAGGTACGAGCGCCGTTGCTTAAGAGCAATCTGCGCTCAGGCGAGCGCATGGTGGAAGTGAACGAAGAGGGCAAGGAGGCCTTGACGGTGTTCAAGGTGCTGCGCCGCTTCGGTGAGTTCGCCACCATGGTTGAGGCCAAGCCGGTCACCGGGCGTACGCATCAGATTCGCGTGCACACCCTGCACGCCGGGCACTGCATCGCCGGCGACAGCAAGTACGGCGACGATGATTTCACGCGTGAGATTCGCGAGTTGGGCGGCAAACGCCTGTTTCTCCATGCCTATATGTTGACGGTGCCGCTGCCGGACGGTGGTGAGCTGAAGTTGCAGGCCCCGGTGGACGAAATGTGGGCCAAAACCGTGGAGCGCTTGAGTGCACCCTGATTATCAGCTGCTGATCTTCGATTGGGACGGCACTCTGGCTGATTCCATTGGTCGGATTGTTGAGTCGATGCACGTGTCTGCCGATCGATCCGGTTTTCCTCGGCGTGATGACTTTGCCGTCAAGGGCATCATCGGGCTTGGTTTGCCGGAGGCGATTCGTACCTTGTATCCGGATATCGACGACGGCCAGTTGGTAGCCTTTCGTCAGCATTATGCGGATCACTACATAGCGCTTGAGGCTGAGCCTTCACCGTTGTTTGCCGGAGTGGTGTCGTCTCTCGAGGCCTTTCGGGCTGAGGGGTATCGGTTGGCGGTCGCTACGGGCAAGGCGCGTCGGGGCTTGGACCGGGTGTTGAGAGCTCATGGTTGGGAAGAGTATTTCGATATCACCCGGGCTGCCGATGAGACTGCCAGCAAGCCCCATCCCTTGATGCTGGAGGAAATTCTTGCTCATTGCGGTGTCGGGCCTCGGCAAGCGTTGATGGTTGGGGATTCGTCCTTTGATCTGTTGATGGCGCGTAATGCGGGCATGGATTCGGTGGCTGTGAGCTACGGTGCTCAGTCCATTGAGGCTTTGCAGGCATTTGAACCGCGCCTGTCCATCGACCGTTTTCCTGAGTTGCACGCCTGGCTCAGCCAGGGTGCCGATTAAGTTTTCGCTGGGGTAGCAAGCATGACTGATGAATGGAAGGCGCCAAGCAAGGCCGGCGCTGAAGGTGGTGACGATAAGAGTTGGAAGTTGTTGGAAAAGACCCTCTTGGCCGGCGTTCAGGAGCAGCGTCGTTCGCGGCGTTGGGGGATTTTCTTCAAGTTGCTGACCTTTGTGTACCTGTTTGTTGCGCTGGCGCTGTTTACTCCGTTGATGACCATGGAAAAGAACGCCACTCGTGGCGGCAGCTACACCGCTGTGATCGATGTCACGGGGGTGATTGCCGACAAGGAGTCTGCAAGTGCGGACAATATTGTCGGTAGCTTGCGCACGGCCTTTGATGATCCCAAGGTCAAGGGCATTGTTTTGCGTATCAACAGTCCTGGCGGCAGTCCGGTGCAGTCTGGCTATGTTTATGACGAGATTCGCCGTTTGCGGGCTCTGCACAAGGACACCAAGGTTTATGCGGTGATTTCCGATCTTGGTGCTTCCGGTGCTTATTACATTGCCAGTGCTGCTGATCAGATCTATGCCGACAAGGCGAGTCTGGTGGGCTCCATTGGGGTGACGGCTGCCGGTTACGGTTTTGTCGGCACCATGGAGAAGCTGGGGGTCGAGCGCCGTACCTACACCTCGGGTGAGCACAAGTCGTTCCTTGATCCGTTCCAGCCGCAAAAGCCAGAAGAGACCCAGTTCTGGCAAGGCGTGCTGGACACAACTCATCGTCAGTTCATCGCCAGCGTCAAGCAGGGGCGTGGCGAGCGTCTCAAGGATAAGGAGCATCCTGAGCTGTTCTCAGGGTTGGTCTGGTCTGGCGAGCAGGCATTGCAGCTGGGTTTGATCGACGGTCTGGGCAACACCAGTTCGGTCGCGCGGGATGTGATCGGTGAGAAGGAGGTGGTGGATTTTACTGTTCAGGAATCGCCTTTTGATCGTTTCTCGAAGAAACTTGGTGCCAGCGTTGCTGAACAGATCGCCATGTGGATGGGCTTTCAGGGGCCAACCCTGCGTTGACTCCGGGGTAAGTAAAAAAGCCGGCCGCAGTGCCGGCTTTTTAGTGCCTGCTCAGGGTACTTCCACGCCTTCGACCAGTAGCATGTCCACCAGGCGGATCAGGGGCAGGCCTATGAGGCTGGTGGCGTCGCTGCCGGCAGTGCTCTGGAACAGGCTGACTCCCAAGCCTTCGGCCTTGAAGCTGCCGGCGCAGTCGAAGGGTTGCTCTGTGTGCAGGTAGCGTTCTATGCGGGCGCTGTCGAGGGTGCGCATGTTGACGGTAAAGGGGATGTAGTCCACCTGGCATTGGCCGGTCTGGCTGTTGAGCAGGGCCAGGCCGGTCAGGAAGGTCACGCTCGCGCCACTGGCGTCCAGCAGCTGCTGGCGGGCCTTGTCGAAGGTGTGAGGCTTGCCGATGATGCGCTCCCCTAGTACCGCTACCTGGTCCGAGCCGATGATTAGGTGTGCCGGGTGAGTGGTTGCGAGGGCGCGAGCCTTTTCCTCCGCCAGGCGTTTCACCAGCTCTATGGCGGGCTCGCCGGGGCGGTGGCTTTCGTCAATATCAGGAGAGCTGCAGGTGAAGGGGAGTTGCAGGCGAGACAGCAATTCCCGGCGGTACACCGAGCTCGAAGCGAGTAATAAAGGCAGCATGCGCATCTCCTGGGGTGGGGCTGGAATTCTAGCGGGGCTCGCAAGTGACGGACAGGGCTGAATTTCCTTTGACATGGCCGGGGGCATCCCTATAATGCTGCGCCTATGTTGAATGACCCGATTCCACCTCACGTTGACCCGCGCAAATTGGCTGACCGTGGCACCACCCTTCAAGGTGAACTGCTGCTGGCCGATTTGGAGAGACTCTGCGACCCGCTTTCCGACAATGTCGGTACGGTGCAGGCTAAATTCGTTTTCGAGCGTGACGAGCGTAAAGCTGTGGTTATTCACAGCTCCATCGACGTCGAAGTCAAAATGGTTTGCCAGCGTTGTCTTGAGCTGGTCACCCTGCCGATCCACAGCGAGTGCAGTTATGCCGTGGTGAAGGAGGGTGCGAATACCCAGTCGTTGCCGAAAGGTTATGACGTGCTGGAACTGGGCGAAGATCCTTTGGATCTGCAGGCGTTGGTCGAGGAAGAGCTTTTGCTTGCCTTGCCCATCGTGCCTGCTCATCATCCGGAAGAATGCCAGCAGCCGGCGGGGCTCGATGAGCCCGAACCGAGCGAGGACGAGGTAACGCGGTCCAACCCGTTCAGTGTATTGGCGCAGTTAAAGCGTGACCCAAACGTTTAGGAGTTAATCAATTATGGCTGTTCAGCAGAACAAAAAATCCCGCTCTGCCCGTGACATGCGTCGTTCCCACGATGCTCTCGAGGCTAGCACCCTGTCCGTAGAAAAGACCACCGGTGAAGTTCACCTGCGTCACCACGTATCGCCAGAAGGCGTATACCGTGGTCGTAAAGTGATCGATAAGGGCGCTGACGAGTAATCCTTGTCCGCTCAAGTCATCGCGATTGACGCAATGGGCGGGGACTTCGGTCCCCGCAGCATTGTTCAGGCCAGTATTGCTTGCCTTTCTGCTACCCCCTCGCTGCACCTGACCCTGGTCGGTCAACCCTCCCTTCTTGAAGAGCTGCTCTCCGGTCATTCGGCTGTGGATCGCGCGCGCCTGACGATTACTCCGGCAAGCGAAGTGATCACCATGGATGAGAAGCCTGCTCAGGCATTGCGTGGCAAGCCTGATTCGTCGATGCGGGTGGCTCTTGAGCTATTGCGGGATGAAAAGGTCCAGGCCTGTGTCAGTGCTGGTAATACCGGGGCGCTGATGGCTCTGTCGCGTTACGTACTCAAGACCCTGCCCGGCATCGATCGTCCGGCGATGGTGGCTGCCATCCCCACTCAGCGCGGCTATTGCCAGTTGCTGGATCTGGGGGCCAATGTCGATTGCAGTGCCGAGCACCTGTTGCAGTTCGCCATCATGGGGTCGGTTGCGGCGCAAAGCCTGGGCATCGTCCGGCCACGGGTTGCCTTGCTGAACATCGGTACCGAAGACATCAAGGGCAACCAGCAGGTCAAGCTGGCGGCGAGCCTGCTGCAGCAGGCTCGTGGCTTGAACTATATAGGTTTTGTCGAAGGTGACGGGTTGTATCGGGGTGAGGCGGATGTAGTGGTGTGCGACGGGTTCGTCGGCAATATCTTGCTCAAGTCCAGCGAGGGCCTGGCCACCATGATTGCCTCCCGTATCGAGGCGCTGTTCAAGCGGAATCTGTTGTCTCGGGCTGTAGGGGTGCTGGCCTTGCCTTTGATGCGGCGGCTGCAGGCGGACCTGGCGCCTGCTCGGCACAACGGCGCTAGCTTCCTCGGGCTGCAGGGGATTGTGGTGAAAAGCCACGGTTCGGCAGGGGTTCAGGGTTTTCAGAGTGCGATTCAGCGTGCGCTGATTGAAATCCAGGAAGACTTGCCGCGACGCCTGCATGGGCGTCTTGAAGACTTGTTGCTTTAGGCGTTTTACCTGTGGAGTGCTTAAATGTGACCGCTCAGTTCAATTGGCCATCCAACTGTCAGTTTCTTGCGTCCACTGCGGTGTGACGTCAATTCTCCGACGACAAGATCATTAGGGGCTTGTTACATGTCTGCATCCCTCGCATTCGTCTTTCCAGGACAGGGCTCGCAGTCCCTCGGCATGTTGGCCGAGCTGGGCGCGCAGTACCCGCTGATCCTCGACACGTTCAAAGAAGCCTCCGATGCTCTGGGCTACGACCTCTGGGCTCTGACCCAGCAAGGTCCCGAAGAGCTGCTCAATCAGACCGACAAGACTCAACCGGCCATCCTCACTGCCTCCATCGCCCTGTGGCGCGTATGGCTGGCTGAGGGCGGTGCGCGTCCGGCCTTCGTCGCGGGTCACAGCCTCGGTGAATACAGTGCCCTGGTAGCCGCCGGTAGCCTGACCCTGGCCGAAGCGGTCAAGCTGGTGGAGCGCCGTGGTCAGTTGATGCAGGAAGCCGTGCCTGCGGGGCAGGGCGGCATGGCTGCGATTCTTGGCCTGGACGACGCCGACGTAGTTGCCGCTTGTGCTGAAGCGGCACAAGGCGAAGTCGTCAGCGCGGTGAACTATAACTCCCCGGGCCAGGTGGTCATCGCCGGTGCCAAGGCTGCGGTGGATCGTGCCATTGAGGGCTGCAAGGCTCGTGGTGCCAAGCGTGCCATGCCATTGCCGGTCAGCGTGCCATCCCATTGCGAACTGATGCGCCCTGCGGCTGAGCGTTTCGCTGAATCGATTGCTGCGATCAACTGGCAGGCTCCGCAGATTCCGCTGGTGCAGAATGTCAGCGCCGCTGTAGCGGCCGATCTGGACACCCTCAAGCGCGACCTGCTGGAGCAGTTGTACAAGCCAGTGCGCTGGGTCGAGTCGGTGCAGACCCTCGCGGCCCAAGGCGCTACCCAATTGGTCGAGTGCGGTCCGGGCAAGGTCCTTGCCGGTCTCAACAAGCGCTGCGCTGAAGGCGTATCGACCTCTAACCTGAATACCCCAGATGCTTTCGCTGCCGCTCGTGCAGCGTTGGCCTGAACTAGGAGAAGCTTGCATGAGTCTGCAAGGTAAAGTTGCACTGGTGACCGGCGCCAGCCGTGGGATCGGCCAGGCCATCGCGCTTGAGCTGGGGCGTATGGGCGCCACTGTAGTGGGTACTGCCACTTCCGCTTCGGGGGCCGAGCGCATCGCCGCCACCCTCAAGGAAAACGGCATTCAAGGCACTGGTCTTGAGCTCAATGTCACCAGCGACGAGTCCGTGGCTGCGGTCCTGGCCAGCATCACCGAGCAGTTCGGTGCGCCAGCGATTCTGGTGAACAATGCCGGTATCACTCGCGACAACCTGATGATGCGCATGAAAGATGACGAGTGGTATGACGTGGTCGATACCAACTTGAACAGTCTGTATCGCCTGTCCAAGGGCGTTCTGCGTGGCATGACCAAGGCTCGTTGGGGTCGAATTATCAGTATTGGCTCGGTTGTGGGTGCCATGGGCAACGCAGGCCAAGTAAACTACGCCGCCGCCAAAGCCGGTCTGGAAGGTTTCAGCCGTGCCCTGGCGCGTGAAGTGGGTTCGCGGTCGATCACTGTAAACTCGGTTGCTCCAGGTTTTATCGATACCGATATGACCCGCGAGCTACCGGAAGCACAGCGTGAAGCCCTGCTGACGCAAATTCCGCTGGGTCGTCTGGGTCAGGCTCAAGAGATCGCGCAAGTGGTCGCTTTTCTGGCATCCGACGGTGCGGCATACGTTACTGGGGCTACAATCCCGGTCAACGGCGGGATGTATATGTGAGTCAAATGTGACGGATTGCTTCAAAAAAATGTCATACGAGCTGTCTAAAATCCGTTATAAAGCTGCAATCAATTTATAGGCAGATGGCCAAAGGGTTTGAGGGATGAAGCTTTCAGTTGAAAAGCTGAAAAGCCTTTCTATACACTTACCCACTGGCCAGCTGCCTGAATTTGTCCATTAGGAGTGAAAACAAGGTATGAGCACCATCGAAGAGCGCGTCAAGAAAATCGTTGCTGAGCAACTGGGCGTTAAAGAAGAAGAAGTTGTGAACACCGCTTCCTTCGTTGAAGACCTGGGTGCCGACTCCCTTGACACCGTTGAGCTGGTGATGGCTCTGGAAGAGGAATTCGAGACCGAAATCCCTGACGAAGAAGCTGAAAAGATCACTACCGTTCAAGCAGCTATCGACTACGTTACCAGCCACCAGGCTTAATCGTTTGTAGTCGTCTTTTGCTGTCATGGAAAAACCGCACTGCCGTTACGGCGTGCGGTTTTTTCTTTAGGCCTGATACAAAGTGTCGTCATTAGAAAAAGGAGAGTGCTGTGTCGCGTAGACGCGTCGTAGTCACCGGTATGGGTATGTTGTCGCCACTGGGTACGGATGTACCGAGTAGCTGGCAGGGCATTCTGGCTGGCCAAAGTGGCATTGGTCTGATCGAACACACCGACCTTTCTGCCTATTCCACCCGTTTTGGCGGCTCGGTAAAGGGCTTCAATGTCGAGGAATACCTGTCGGTCAAAGAGGCCCGCAAACTCGACCTGTTCATTCAATACGGTCTGGCGGCCGGGTTTCAGGCGGTGCGTAACGCCGGCCTGGAAGTGACCGATGCCAACCGTGAGCGCATTGGCGTGGCCATGGGGTCAGGTATTGGCGGTTTGACCAATATCGAAGAAACCAGCCGCATCCTGCACGATTCCGGACCACGACGGATTTCTCCGTTCTTCGTGCCTGGCTCGATCATCAATATGATTTCCGGCTTCCTGTCCATCCACTTGGGTGCCCAGGGGCCGAACTACGCCATTTCAACGGCGTGTACCACCGGTACCCATTGCATCGGCATGGCTGCGCGCAACATCGCCTACGGCGAAGCCGACGTGATGATTGCCGGCGGCGCCGAAATGGCCGCCTGTGGCCTGGGCATGGGGGGCTTCGGTGCGTCCCGTGCGCTGTCGACTCGCAATGACGAGCCGACCCGCGCCAGCCGGCCGTGGGACAAGGGTCGCGACGGTTTCGTGCTGTCCGACGGCGCCGGCGCGCTGGTTCTGGAGGAGCTGGAGCACGCCAAGGCCCGTGGTGCCACGATCTACGCTGAGCTGATCGGCTTCGGCATGAGCGGCGATGCCTATCACATGACGTCGCCGCCCGCCGATGGTGCCGGTGCCGCTCGCTGCATCGCCAACGCCTTGCGCGACGCCAAGCTCAATGTCGATCAAGTGCAGTACATCAACGCCCATGGCACTTCGACTCCGGCCGGTGACCTGGCAGAGGCCGAAGCGATCAAGAGCGTGTTTGGCGACCATGCCTACAAGCTCGCAGTCAGCTCCACCAAGTCCATGACCGGTCACCTGCTGGGTGCTGCCGGGGCGATCGAGGCGATCTTCAGCGTACTGGCAATCAACAGTCAGGCCGCGCCGCCCACCATCAACCTGGATGAACCGGATGAGGGCTGTGACCTCGATTTTGTGCCGCACACTGCGCGCAGCATGGACATCGATGTGGTGCTCTCCAACTCCTTCGGCTTTGGTGGCACCAACGGCTCTCTGGTGTTCCGCCGGTTCTCCGAGTGATGCATAGCTGGGTCGACGGTCGGCCGGCTGACGCACTGTCGCTCAAGGACCGCGGCCTGGCCTATGGCGATGGTCTGTTCGAGACCATCGCTGTCCGATCCGGGCAGCCGCAACTGCTGGAGCGGCATCTGCAGCGTCTGGCCGAAGGCTGTCGACGTCTTGCTCTGAATGCGGATCAGTCGCTGATCCGCAGTGAAGTGTTGGCCTATGCGGCCGCTCTGGGTGAGGGCGTGCTCAAGCTGATCCTGACCCGGGGCGACAGTCTGCGAGGATATGCCGCCGATCCTGCAGGCGCTGCGCGGCGGATTCTCCAGGGCGGCGCTTTGCCGGCCTATCCTGCGGTTCATGCCGATCAGGGGGTTGTGCTATTTCCTTGTGTCACGCGTTTATCCGAGCAACCGCTGTTGGCGGGCCTCAAGCATCTCAATCGCCTTGAACAGGTTCTGGCTCGCGCTGAATGGCGCGATCCCGAGCACGCCGAAGGCTTGATGCTTGATGGTGCCGGACGGGTGATCGAAGGCGTATTCAGCAATCTGTTTCTGGTCAGCCAAGGAAGTCTCCTGACGGCTGATCTGAGCCGCTGCGGTGTGGCAGGAGTGATGCGCGCTGAAATTTTGTTTCAGGCCAAGTCACAAGGCATCCCCGTTGAAGTGGCGGATATCAGTCTCGATCAACTGCAACAGGCGGACGAGGTCTTTGTCTGCAACAGTGTCTATGGCATCTGGCCGGTGCGTGCCTGCGCCGGGATGCGCTGGTCGACAGGACCGCTCACCCGTAAACTGCAGGGCATTACCCGCGCACTACTGGATGCTTGATTCGTGAGACGTAAACTTCTGCTCCTGCTGGAAACCGGACTGGTCCTGGCAGGGCTGCTGCTGGGCGCGAGTGCCTGGAAACTGCACTCGGCCCTGGAACAACCGCTGAACCTGGGTCAGGAGCAGTTGCTTGATGTTCCCGCCGGTTCTACGCCCACCGGAACCTTCAATCGTCTGCAGGCTGATGGCGTGATCCAGGATGCGTTCTGGCTGCGCCTGTACTGGCGTTTCAACTTGCCGGGCCAGCCTTTGCACAGCGGCGAGTACCGTATGACTCCGGGCATGACTGCCGAAGGCCTGATCGGTCTCTGGCAGCGAGGCGAGGTGGTGCAGTACAGCCTGACCCTGGTGGAGGGCTGGAACTTCCGTCAGGTGCGCAGTGCCCTGGCCAAGAGCGACAAATTGCAACAGACCCTGGCTGGTCTCAGCGACAGCCAGGTGATGGAGAAACTCGGTCACGGCGGCGTGTTTCCCGAGGGGCGTTTCTTCCCCGATACCTATCGTTTTGTGCGGGGCATGACTGATGCCGAACTCTTGGAGAAGGCCTACGATCGTCTGGACGAAGTGTTGGCCAAGGAGTGGGGCAAGCGTGCGGACGATGCGCCCTACAGCGACCCCTATCAGGCGCTGATCATGGCGTCGCTGGTGGAAAAGGAAACCGGCGTGCCCCAGGAGCGTGGACAGATCGCCGGGGTTTTTGTGCGGCGCATGCAGATCGGCATGCTGCTGCAGACCGATCCTACAGTGATCTATGGCCTGGGCGAGCGCTACACCGGCAAGCTGACCCGGGCGCACCTCAAGGAAGCCACACCCTATAACACCTATGTGATCGCCGGTTTGCCACCCACGCCGATTGCCATGGTCGGGCGCGAGGCGATTCATGCCGCTCTCAATCCGGTACCGGGCAAGAGCCTGTATTTTGTGGCCCGCGGCGACGGTAGCCATGTGTTCTCCGATGATCTGGATGCCCATAACAGCGCCGTGCGCGAATTTCAGCTCAAGCGTCGCGCCGACTATCGTTCCAGCCCGGCGCCTGTAACTGCTCCGGCTGCTTCCGAAGCCGAGAGTCCGGCGCCGGCAGTCGCGCCTCAGGCGGCTCCGGAGAGCTCGCCGCCAGCGTCGCCTGAGCCGGCTGTAGCTCCCACTCCGGTGGAGCCCGAACCCGCGCTGAAAAGCCCGCAATGACTCTGATTAAGGACTGCCTGTGACTGGCTTGTTTATTACCCTGGAAGGCCCGGAAGGTGCCGGCAAAAGCACCAACCGCGAGTACCTCGCCGAGCGTTTGCGCGCCGCAGGTATCGAAGTGGTGTTGACTCGCGAGCCTGGTGGCACGCCCTTGGCTGAACGGATTCGCGAAGTGTTGCTGACTCCGGGTGAGGAGGTCATGAATGCCGATACCGAGCTGCTGTTGGTGTTTGCTGCCCGCGCCCAGCACTTGGCCACCGTGATTCGCCCGGCATTGGTCCGGGGCGCGGTGGTGCTGTGCGACCGCTTCACTGATTCGACCTACGCCTATCAGGGTGCTGGTCGTGGCCTGAGCCTTGCGCGCATCGCTGCCCTGGAGGATTTCGTCCAAGGCGAGCTGCGCCCGGATCTGACCCTGGTTTTTGACCTGCCAGTGGACGTCGGTCTGGCCCGCGCCAGTGCCCGTGGCCGGCTGGATCGTTTCGAACAGGAAGGCCAGGCGTTTTTTCAGAAGGTCCGTGAGGCTTACCTGAAGCGCGCCGAAGCTGCTCCACAGCGTTATTTCCTGGTGGATGCGGCGCAGCCACTGGCGCAGGTCCAGCAGTCCCTGGATGCCTTGCTGCCACAATTGCTGGAGCGCGCCCGTGGCTGAGGTCTTCCCCTGGCAGGACGGCCTCTGGCAGCAGTTGGCGGGGCGCGCGCAGCATGCTCACGCGTACCTGCTGCACGGCCCGGCGGGAATTGGCAAGCGGGCCCTGGCCGAGCGCCTGATGGCGCGGTTGTTGTGCCAGCGCCCCGATGGGCTGGATGCCTGCGGTCAGTGCAAGTCGTGCCTGTTGTTGCAGGCGGGCAGTCATCCGGACAATTACGTGCTGGAGCCCGAAGAGGCGGACAAGGCGATCAAGGTCGACCAGGTTCGTGATCTGGTGAGCTTCGTGGTCCAGACTGCGCAACTGGGCGGGCGCAAGGTGGTGCTGATCGAGCCGGTGGAGTCGATGAACATCAATGCGTCCAACGCCTTGTTGAAAAGCCTTGAGGAGCCTTCAGGCGACACTGTGTTGTTGCTGGTGAGCCATCAGCCCAGCCGGCTGTTGCCCACCATCAAGAGCCGTTGTGTACAGCAGGCGTGCCCATTGCCCAGCTCGGCAATGAGTCGGCAGTGGCTGTCCCAGGCCTTGCCCGAATGCACCGAGGAGGAGCGGTTGGAGCTGCTGACCCTGGCAGCGGGATCGCCGCTGGCTGCCGTCGGCCTGCAGGCACAAGGCGTGCGTGAGCAGCGGGCGTTGGTGGTGGAGGGGGTGAAGAAGTTGCTCAAGCAGCAACAGTCGCCAACCCAGTTGGCCGAGGCCTGGAATGCCATTCCCTTGTTGCTGCTGTTCGATTGGTTCTGTGACTGGTCGAACCTGATCCTGCGGTACCAACTGACCCAGGACGAAGACGGCTTGGGTTTGCAGGACATGCGCAAGGTGCTGCAGTACCTGGCGCAAAAGTCCAGCCAGGACAAGGTGCTGGCGATCCAGGACTGGATCCTGGCCCAGCGGCAAAAGGTGCTGAGCAAGGCCAACCTTAACCGCGTGTTGCTGTTGGAAGCGCTGTTGGTGCAGTGGTCGGCGCTGCCTACCCAGCGCTGACGGGCAACACCTAGAATCAAGCCTGTATCCGGCCGGACTGTGCAGTCCGGCCCTTTCATTTATCGGATGTAGTTGCAGCCTCTTATGCTCGTAGATTCCCACTGCCACCTTGATCGTCTCGACCTTGCCGCCCACGACGGCTCACTGGATGCCGCGCTTGAGGCGGCCCGTCAGCGCGGTGTCGGGCATTTTCTGTGCATTGGCGTCAGTGCCGACAACGCGGCGGACGTCAAAGCCCTGGCCGAGCGTTATGACGACGTCGATTGTTCGGTGGGGGTGCATCCGTTGGATGTGCAACCGGGGGCGGCACCGGCGCTGGACTGGTTGCTGGACGAATTGAACCACCCGCGGGTGGTGGCCATCGGCGAGACCGGCCTGGATTATCACTACGAGCCGGAAGCTGCCGAGTTGCAGCAGGAGTCCTTCCGCTTGCACCTGCAGGCCGCGCAGCAGACTGGCAAGCCGGTGGTAGTGCATACCCGCGGTGCCCGGGCCGATACGCTAGCGCTGTTGCGTGAAGCGGCATTGCCCAATGCCGGCGTACTGCATTGCTTCACCGAGGACTGGGACATGGCCAAGGCGGCTCTGGACCTGGGGTTCTATATTTCTCTGTCGGGCATTGTCACCTTCCGCAATGCCGACGCGTTGCGCGATGTGGCGCGGCAGGTGCCTGCCGATCGCTTGCTGGTGGAAACCGATTCGCCTTATCTGGCGCCTATTCCCTATCGCGGCAAGCCCAACTTGCCGCAGTACGTACGTGAAGTGGCGGAGTTCCTGGCGATGCTGCGGGGCGAAGCCTATGACGCCTTTGCCGAACAGACCACGACCAACTTCAAGCGTCTGTTTCCCCTGGCGCGAGTCAAGGGCGAGGCCTGAGCCGCCAGTGCGTGGGAGGGCAAATTCCAGGCAAAAAAAACCCGGGTTCTGGGGGGTGAATCCGGGTTAAGACCATTAGGAGTAAAACTAAGGCACGCGGTCCTTCGGTACCTTGATCGGCGTTTCACTTGGGGGAGATGTCCCGCCGACAGTTCAAGTATTGATCACTATTGCATTCAGTCCAGTTGGCCCTGCTCGTTTTTTAAACAAATTTGGAATACGGGCGCTTCGGTTGAGTTCTCATTTGCCATGTTTTAGGGCTTACTTCGCTGAAAATCATCAAATATCAGCCTTTTTTTGCAAAATTTGCGCGATTTAGACGATTTTTCCCGCCCTGTTAAACACACAAGCTGTTGCAGTTTAATTTCCCGGAAGCCTGATCCCCATCAATGGCATCGATACTTTCAGACCTGTCGCCTGTCCTGGGTGGCTCTTTCGAGGCTCATCGGTGATATTTCCTGATGCTGATAAAGGCAACACTCCTGCGAGGCAGTGAAGCCATTGCGACTCATTGCGGTGTTTTCGTCGAGTGTGGGGCTGAGGCCGGTATCGAGAGCCGATTACAGAAAAATTGAGACTTTACGGTCTGATCCGAGGCTATATAGCTATCGATGTTTTCTATTTGAACCGCTTGCCGGCCCCGTATTCACTGGATTTTCCGGATGTTTGCGACTCATCTGCGTCCTGTCGTCTAGTGGGCTTTTACGTCAGAAACAGTGGCAACGACGGATGATCCGTGCATTTTGGCGCAAGTTAGGCATAATACGCGGCTTCGATTTTGACCCCGAACAGACCTTTTCTTATGCAGAAAGAACCTCGTAAGGTCCGTGAGTTTCGTCGCCGTGAGCAAGAAATTCTCGATACCGCGCTCAAGCTGTTCCTCGAACAAGGTGAAGACAGCGTCACCGTCGAGATGATTGCGGATGCCGTGGGTATCGGCAAAGGGACCATCTACAAGCATTTCAAGTCCAAGGCGGAGATCTACCTGCGCCTGATGCTCGATTATGAGCGCGACCTGAACGAGCTGCTGCACTCTGCCGATGTCGACAAGGACAAGGAGGCCCTGTCCCGGGCCTACTTCGAGTTCCGCATGCGCGATCCGCAGCGTTACCGGTTGTTCGACCGCCTGGAAGAGAAGGTGGTCAAGGGCAATCAGGTGCCGGAGATGGTCGAGGAACTGCACAAGATCCGTGCTTCCAACTTCGAGCGCCTGACCCTGCTGATCAAGGGCCGCATCAGCGAAGGCAAGCTGGAAGACGTGCCGCCTTACTTCCACTACTGCGCTTCCTGGGCGCTGGTGCACGGTGCTGTGGCGCTGTACCACTCGCCGTTCTGGAGCAATGTGCTTGAGGATCAGGAAGGTTTCTTCCAGTTCCTGATGGACATTGGCGTGCGCATGGGTAACAAGCGCAAGCGCGACCCCGACACTTCCAACGGCTGAGGCATTTGCCCGTTGTATTGCGCCATCGGGTAACTGTATGGCGCTGTGTCCGAGGAATATACTCAGGCATGGGACTTGCTAAAACCTGATTTTTGAGTCAGGTTTTGCCGGTTCTCCCTTCTTACGCCGGAGTCATCCATGATCGTTGATCGTCAAGGTAGGCGCTTTCGCAACTTGCGGATCAGTCTGACGTCTGCCTGCAACTACGCCTGTACCTACTGCGTGCCCAACGGCAAGCGGCTGGTGGCTGCCCAGGATGAGTTGTCGGCCCAGGCGATGGCTCGGGGCGTGGCGTATCTGATCGAAGCGGCTGGCATCGAACGCTTGCGCATCACCGGCGGTGAACCCCTGGTCAGCCCCAAGCTGGAAGCCTTCATGGGGGCGGTGGGGCGGATGGGCCTGGATGACATCAGTCTGACCACCAACGGCCAGTTGCTGGCGCGCAAGCTGCCATTGTTGCTGGACGCAGGGATCCGTCGAATCAACGTTTCTCTCGACACTCTGGATGCCAAGGCCTTTCGCAGTATCGCCCGCGGCGGGGATCTGGCCACTGTGCTGGATGGCATGCAGCAAGCTCGTGCGGCGGGGTTGAAGATCAAGGTCAACATGGTGCCGTTGCGTGGACAGAACCTGGATCAGGTCATGCCGTTGCTCGACTACTGCCTGCAGCAGGGCTATGAATTGCGCTTCATCGAATTGATGCGCATGGGCCACCTGGCCAGTGATGGCAATGCTTTCCTGCAGCAGTTTGTCAGCCTGCAGCAGTTGCTGGACTTGATCGGCCAGCGTTACGACTACCTCCAGGCCGACGCGCCACTGGATGCCACGGCCGTGCGCTACGAGATTCCCGGCCTTGGCCATTTCGGAGTGATTGCCAACGAGAGTGTGCCGTTCTGCCGGACCTGCTCGCGCCTGCGGTTGTCTTCCACTGGCTGGTTGCACGGCTGCCTGTCTTCGAGCAATCGTCACTATGTTGGCGATCTGCTGGACAAGCCGCGCCATCAAGCCTTGCCGGCCCTACAGCGCTTGTTGGTCAAGGCCTTGGGAGACAAGCAGGATGTGGCCTTTTCCGGTGGTGCCACGGTGATGAAGATCATCGGTGGGTGAGGCTGATCTTCAGTGAATTTCCTTCAATCGCGTAGCTGGCGCGGAAGCTGCATCCCGTGGCCATTCGCCGGTTTTCCGTCACCGGATTTTGGAGGGTAGGATGCGTAGCCTGGTTTTGCTGCTGGCCTTTTTGGCGCTCGGCGGCTGCATGAATGTCAGTGATATGGGCGAAGGGGTGCGTTATCACTTGAGTGACGCTGGGGTGCTCGACCACAGTGACACCCGCCGTACCAGCTCATTTCGCATTCAGCCGGATTCGTTCATTTTCATCGCCCAGGGGCCTTTTGCTCCCCCAGGCAGCGCTTACCCGCGACCCAACGTGGTAGCGGAGGAAGCCTTCAACGGCTTTATCGAATATTTCCCCATGGTGCGTCGCGCCCGTGCAGCCGAAGGCCTCAACGAAGCCATGGCCGAAGCCCGGGAACTGGGGGCGCATTATCTGCTCTATGCCCGTTTTGCCAAGGCGGATGACCGTATCGGCAACTCCGATGAGTGGCTGGATCAGGAAGCCGTCGACCGCCTGGGGGTCGATACCAGTACCATCCAGATCATGCTGATCGAAACCAGTACCCAGTATCTGATCGATTCGGCACGTATTCGCAGTCGTGGCGGTTTACTGACGTTCCACGACAACAAGCCCCAGGATCTGCTCGGCCCGCCGTTGCAGCAATACGCCCGCGGTTTGCTGGGCTTGAGCGACTGATTGATTGAGGAGAGCGGTATGAGTGGACCAGGCAAGGCCAACGACCTGTTGGCGCAGATTCCCAAGGCCGAGAAGGGCCTGCCGCCGGTCCACTTGTGGAACCCCGATTTCTGCGGCGATATCGACATGCGCATCGCTCGCGACGGGACCTGGTATTACCTGGGCACACCCATCGGCCGCAAGCCGATGGTCAAGCTGTTCTCCACGATCATCCGTCGCGATGGCGACCAGTACTTTCTCATCACTCCGGTGGAGAAAGTGGGGATCAAGGTTGATGACGCACCCTTCGTTGCCGTGACCCTGGAGGTCGAAGGGCAGGGCGAAAGCCAGGTGCTGCGCTTCACCACTCATGTCGATGAACAGGTGGTTGCCAGCGCTGAACATCCCTTGCGCGTGGTGATCGATCCTCAGACCCAGGAGCCCGCGCCCTATATTCTGGTGCGACACAATCTTGAGGCGCTGATCCATCGCAACGTCTTCTACCAATTGGTGGAGCTGGCGCAGACGCGCACCCTTGATGGACAGAGCTGGTTGGGCGTGTGGAGCAGCGGAACGTTTTTCCCCATAGGTCTTGAGCCTCAGGCAGACGTTTCAAGCTGATGTAAGAAGATATTTCTTGCTCTTGATCCGACCTTTCATGTATCAAACCGGACATGATCAAACATGTCCGATTCGATAAGAAAACAAGAGTGGTCGACGAGCTGATCCGGCGCATTGAAAGCGGTCTGATGGAAGACGGCTTCCAGCTTCCGGGGGAGCACCAGTTGGCCGAGGAGTTCGGTGTCAGTCGCGGCACCTTGCGCGAGGCCCTGGCCGAGCTCAAGCGTCGCAACTACATCGCCACACAGAGCGGCGTCGGCTCCATCGTCACCTTCGACGGTGTGGCCCTGGACCAGCATCATGGGTGGGCCCAGGCCCTGGCCGACAGCGGAGCGCTGGTCAATACCGAGGTGTTGCGCCTGGAAGCGATCTGCCGTCCCGACCTCAAGCACCGCCTGGGCACAGACCAATTCATTGCCCTGGACCGTCGCCGTCGCAGCACCGAGGGCCGGGTGCTATCCCTTGAACGTTCCCTGATCCCGGCATCCGGCGAGCTTGAAGGCCTGCCCCGGGTTGGCCTGATCGATGATTCCCTGACCATTACCCTGGCCGCCTACGGCTATATCGGCGAGCGTGGCGATCAGTGGATCGGCGCTGAACCCTTGAGTGCCGAAGACGCCGAGCTACTGGGCCGTGCTCCCGGGGAGGTGTTCCTCAAGGCCCTGCGCACCACCTATGACCGCCAGGGACGCTTCATGGAGCAGGTGGAGAGCCTGTTGGACCCGCAGCATTTTCGCATGCACCTGCAATTTGGAGAGTCGCGGTGAGCCTGCTCCGGCGGGCGCTTGGAGCTTTTTATGGATTGGCCCTGGGCGATGCCCTGGGCATGCCGACCCAGTCCCTGAGTCGTGAACAGATCCAGCAGCGCTTTGGCGCTATCCGTAGCCTGGAAGATGCCGGCCCGGACCAGCCGATCGCGGCGAATATGCCAGCCGGTTCCATTACCGATGATACCGAGCAGGCGATCCTGGTGGGCCGCCTACTGGTCCAGGGCCAAGGCCGGATCGCTCCCACTGCGCTGGCCAGGAGCCTCATCGAATGGGAAGCCGCGATGCAGGCCAAAGGCTCCCAGGACCTGCTCGGCCCTTCCACCAAACACGCGATTGAACTGATCCTCGCTGGCCATTCGGTGGAAGAGGCCGGCCGCTACGGCACCACCAATGGCGCCGCGATGCGTATCACACCAGTGGGCATCGCCAGCGATGTCGGCCACTCCGACGGTTTCATCCAGGCAGTGGTCCAGGCGTGCCAGGTCACCCACAACACCAGCCTGGGTATCGCCAGTGCAGCGGCGGTGGCGGCGGTGGTGTCGGCCGGGATCAATGGCACATGCCTGGCCGACGCGTTGCCCCTTGGGGTGCAGATTGCCCGGCAGGCGCAGGCTCAAGGGTACTGGGTCGCCGGTGCCAATATTGCCGCGCGCCTGGAGTGGGCCGCCACGCTGAGCGTGGATGGCGACAAGCAGGGGTTTGCCCGGATGCTCTATGAGCTGGTGGGTACCTCGGTGGCTTCCCAGGAGTCGGTGGTGACCAGCTTTGCCCTGGCCGGGCAAGTGGCGCTGGGGCATCTGGAAGCCTTCGAGGCCTTGTGCATGGCTGCCAGCCTGGGGGGCGATACCGACACGATTGCCGCGATTCTTGGGGCCATGCTCGGCGCCTGCCTCGGACTGGAGGCGTGGCCCAGCGATTTGATCGACCGGGTGCAGCAGGTCAATGAACTGGATCTGCAGCCTCTGGTACAAGAGCTGCTGGCTCTGCGCTGAGCCATCTTGCTCTGACAACACCCATGGCTATGGAAAGCTAAAAAACGCGGCCAGGAATGCCGGGATGTTCAGTGACTTCCGAAATTGCCAAAAACCACAACAATGGCAACAGGAGCCTTATTCATGAGTTCATCGACCGTCGGGCCTAGTGCCGGGCAACTGGAAACCCGTGGCATCGAGCCGGTTCCGGAAGCGGAGTGCAACGGCCATCCTTTGCAGCTGTTCTGGGTCTGGTTCGCGGCCAATATCAGTATTCTCGGCTTGCCCCTGGGGGCGACCCTGGTAGCGTTTCGCGGCCTATCGATCTGGCAGGTGCTGCTGGTGGCGATTCTGGGCTCGGTGGGGTCGTTCGCGGTGGTCGGGCTGATATCAGTGGCCGGTCGTCGTGGTCGGGCGCCGAGCCTGACCCTGTCCCGGGCCATTTTCGGTGTGCGCGGCAATATCGGTCCGACCCTGGTGTCCATGCTGTCGCGAGTCGGTTGGGAGACGGTCAATACCACCACCGCAGCTTTTGTTCTGCTGTCCCTGAGTTCGATCCTGTTCCACACCCCGGCCTCGGCCAAGGACGCGCCGCTGTTGACCCTGCTGTTCATCGGCCTCTTTGTGCTCATGACGCTGAGTGTGTCCGGTCTGGGCCATGCCACGTTGCTGGTGATCCAGAAGTGGGCCACCTATGGATTCGGCGCGCTGAACATACTGGTGGGCGGTTTTCTCTGTGCCACCATCGACTGGAACGCCGTGTTCAATGCCTCCCCCGCGCCCATGAGCGCGATGATCATCGGCATCGGCACCATGGCCGCAGGCACCGGGATCGGCTGGGCCAGCTCTGGGGCAGACATGTCTCGTTATCAGCAACGTTCGGTCACCGCCGGACGCCTGGTGGCCTCGGCGGCCTTCGGTGCCGGTATCCCGCTGGTGCTGTTGATCACCTTGGGAGGCTTGCTGTCGGTCGGCAATGATCATCTGGCTTCAGCGGTGGACCCGATCATCGCGATCCGCGACATGCTGCCAACCTGGATGGCCGTGCCTTACCTGATCGCCGCCTTTGGTGGCCTGCTGCTGTCCAACAACCTGTCGGTGTATTCCGCCGGTCTCACCGTGCTGACCCTGGGCCTCAAGGTCAAGCGGGTCTACGCGGTACTGGTGGAGATCGTGGCGATCTTCCTGGGTTCGATCTACTTCATGCTGATCGCCGACAGTTTCTACGGCCCCTTCATCAGCTTCATTTCCTTGCTGGCGGTGCCGATCACGGCCTGGGTGGGGATCTTCGTGGTGGACCTGACCCATCGCCACTACTACAGCGCCGATGATTTACTGAATATGGGCCCGAGCGGTGCTTACTGGTATCAGGGCGGCATCGAATGGCGGGCCTTTGGTGCCTGGGTGCTGGCCATCGTCCTGGGCTTCTGTTTCACCAGCATCGGCACCACGGCCGAGGATGTCTGGTTCACCGGGCCATTGGCCGATTCCTGGTTGGGGCAAAACGGTCTGGGCTGGATCGTCACCTTTCTCGTGGCCGGTGGTGGTTATGGCTTGCTGGGCGGCGCCCGCGACCGGCGTGGGGCTTTCGTCGAGAATGCCAATGCCTAGATTGCTCCACAGTGGCCAGGTGATCGTCGACCTGGTGATGGCGGTGGATCGCCTGCCGGATTCTGGCGGTGATGTGCTGGCACAGTCGGCCAGTTTCGAGGCTGGTGGCGGTTTCAATGTCATGGCCGCGGCCGCGCGTAATGGCCTGCCAGTGGTCTATCTCGGCCGTCACGGCCAGGGGCGCTTTGGTGAGCTGGCGCGGCAGGCGATGCAGGCCGAAGGCATCCAGATGAGCCTGGAACCCAGTCTGGGGGCCGACACCGGTCTATGCGTGGCCCTGACTGAAGCCTCTGCCGAGCGCACCTTCATTTCCCATATCGGTGCCGAGGGCGAGCTAACGGTCGAAGACTTGGCGCAGGTCGAGGTGAGGGCGGGGGACTACCTCTACGTCAGTGGCTACAGCCTGCTTCAGGCGAGCAAGGCAAAGGCCCTGGTCGACTGGCTGCTGGCATTGCCACCCTCGGTGCCTCTGATGTTCGACCCGGGGCCGCTGGTGGAATCGGCGGATTCTCCGTTGATGGCGGCTTTGCTGCCACGTATCGATATCTGGAGCAGTAACCGAGTCGAGGCGCTGCGCTTGAGTGCCAGCTCGGAGATTGTCGAAGCCTTGCAGCAGCTCGGCTCACTGTTGTCGCCCAAAGCCTTGCTGGTACTGCGGGACGGCCCCCGGGGTTGCTGGATCGGCCAGCAGGGGCGGTCTGTTCTGGTGCCGGGGTTCAAGGTCGAAGCAGTGGACAGCAATGGTGCCGGCGATGCTCATGCCGGTGTCTTCGTTGCGGCGCTTGCTGCGGGTCATGAACCGCTGGCAGCGGCCCGTCGGGCCAATGCGGCGGCGGCTATCGCGGTGACCCGCCGTGGCCCGGCCACCGCGCCGTGCAGCGCTGAAGTGGACGCAATGTTGCGGGCCTGATGGGCCTTCAGCCAGCCTTGCGCAGGGCCAGTTGGATTGCACCGGCGGCAGATGTTACTGGCTGCTGCCTTCAGAGCCTGCGCCGCCGGTGGTGGTTTTCGATCCGCTACCGGTCTTGCCGTTATCCGGAGTCGTGGCATCCAGGGTGCCGGCGCCGCCCTGGCGGCCGTTGTCGTTGCCCTGGATTCGTGGGTCGGTGCCGGTGGCCGGCGGCAGCGAGCCTTCGTCCATGGCCGGCGGGTTGATGTTGATCTTCGGTGTGCTCTGGGGGGCTGGGGATTGTGGGCCTTCTACCGGATTGGTGGGGCCTGTGGTGCCCGCCAGGGCGGCGCTGGACAACAGTCCGGCCAGGGCCAGGGCTGAGAGTTGGACCTTGATCATGGTGTTGCCTCCATTGTTAGAGTCGCTACCTGATATTGGTCTGCCCTGGCGTGGGGTTGGTGCCGGATTATCGACGAACGGCGCTATGGATTGTGGGCCATACGCAGTTGCAACGCTCGGCGCCAGCCCAGGCGGCCGAGGCTGATCAACCAGTTCAGCAGGGCAACGGCCAGTACGGTGAACAGCAGCGCCTGCATGCCGGCCTCGACAATGATCCGTCCAGCCAGCCAGGGAAAGCCGAACACCCCGACAAAGTAGGACAGGCTGAACAACAGCAGTGCCTGCGAGGTGCTGCCCTCAGGTGCTTCGTTGGCGGCCATGCCGTTGATCACCGAGTACGTCAGGCCATAGCCAACCCCCAGTATCACTGCGGCCAGCAGGTAGCTGGTGCTGCTGTCGACGACAAACAGGAACAGCAGGATCGACACCACCATCAACCCCGACAGCAAGCAGCAAGCGCGATAGGGGTCACGCTTGACCACAATGCCGGCGATCAGCATCCGGCTGGCGATGGCGGCGCTCATGAACCCGAGGAAGAACAGCGAATAGTCCACGCCCCGGGACGGTCCGTAGCTGGTCTGGAAACTCGACAGCCCGCCGAACACGCAGCCGCCCAGGCCGACCATCAGGATTGGCCACAGGGCCTTGGAAGACAGCACGCGTGCTGCACCGCTCCAGGTGATCCGGGCTGCCGCAGTGCCCAGGTGATTGGGTTCGCGACTCAAGCGGGCGCCCAGTCGCCAAAAGATCAGCACCCCCAGCAGGCTGGCCGCCGCTGCAATGAAAAAAGCGCTGGTCACGGGATAGCCCAGGGCGCTGCCCAGGCGTCCCAGCAGCGGCCCGGAACCTATGCCGGTCATCATGCTGCCCGACAGCAGGGCGAAGTAACGGGCCCGTTGCGCGGGCTCCACCAGCATCGCCACGATGATCGGCCCCAGGGTGTAGAACACTCCCCAGCCCAGGCCCAGGGTCAGGCCGAAAAGCAGCAGGGTGTCGCCGAACCCGGGGGTCAGGGCAAAGCCCAGGCTGGCCAGGGCCAGCAGGCAGCCGAACAGCGCCACCGAACGTGCGGCGCCGAGCCAGTCCGATAGGTGCCCGGAACCGATCACCGCGACGAAGGTGCTGAGCATCGCTGCCGAAATCACGCTGCCGGCGTTGTGCTCATTGCCGCCGCGGCTGCTGATCAGCAAGGACAGGAGAAAGGTCGAACCGTAAGACAGCGACAACAGATAGCTGCCCAGACAAAACAACCCGAACAAGGGGCCCGGGGCCCTGGATTCCTGCATAGTCCGCACGGACATGAAAGCGCCTCTCTCTTATGCTTGTAGTCGTGGGAGGCTTTCTAACATGGCCCTCTGCGCTGTTTGTTGTGATCCTGCAGGCCTCATGGTTAGTCGATAGCGGAGTAAGCCTCGGGTCGAGGAATCAGCAGCGCGTAAATGCCCGTGCATGTATTTCGGCTGTCGTTCTAATATGGCCGCCTGATTCCGCCAAGAGAACCGTCGATGACCGTCGTAATCCGTCCAGCACTGCCCAGCGATGCCCCACAGATTCTTGCTTTCATCACTGAACTCGCCGACTACGAGCGGGCTCGTCATGAAGTGATTGCCAGCGTCGCCGATATCGAGCGCAGCCTGTTCAGTGAAGGTGCCACGGCCCACGGCCTGATCTGCTTGCGTGACGGCGTGCCGATCGGCTTTGCGGTGTTTTTCTTCAGTTATTCCACCTGGCTGGGCAGCAACTGCCTCTACCTGGAGGATCTCTACATCACCCCGGAACAGCGCGGTGGCGGGGCGGGCAAGCAACTGCTGCGGCACTTGGCGCAGATCGCCTGTGACAACGATTGCGGACGCTTCGAATGGAGTGTCCTGGAGTGGAATGAACCGGCGATCCAGTTCTACAAGTCCCTGGGTGCGCAGCCTCAGGAGGAGTGGGTCAAGTACCGCATGGACGGCGAAGTGCTGCGGGCTTTCGCTCGGGGCTGACGTCTGCTGGCCGCTGTAGGAGCCGGCTTGCCGACGAAGGCGTACTCCGTGGAGCGCCTCCCAGCGACAAGCCGGAGCGTCATGGCATCGAGATTCAGACCTTCAAGGTAGCCATGTCGATCACGAAGCGGTACTTCACATCCCCTTTGATCATGCGCTCGTAGGCCTCATTGATCTGGCGAATATCCAGCATTTCGATATCGCAGGTAATGCCGTGCTCGGCGCAGAAGTCCAGCACTTCCTGGGTCTCGGCAATGCCGCCGATCAGCGATCCGGCCAGTACTCGACGGCTCATCACCAGCTTGCCGGCGTGCAGTGCCGGGTCCACCGGCTCAATCAGGCCCACCAGGATGTGTACGCCGTCAAAGCGCAGGGTGTCGAGGTAGGGGTTGAGGTCGTGGGGCACCGGGATGGTGTCCAGGAGGAAGTCGAAATGCCCGGCTACCGACTGCATCTGGGCCGCATCGGTAGACACGATCACGTGGTCCGCACCCTGGCGGCGGGCTTCTTCAGCCTTGCTCGCCGAGCGGGTGAACAGGGTCACTTCGGCGCCCAGGGCCTTGGCGAACTTGATGCCCATGTGGCCCAGGCCGCCCATGCCGAGAATCCCTACCTTGTCACCGGCCTTGACGCCATAGTGCTTGAGGGGCGAGTAGGTGGTGATGCCGGCGCAGAGAATCGGTGCTGCGCTGGCCAGGTCGAGTTTCTCCGGGATGCGCACGACAAAGTGCTCGCTGACCACGATGCTGTCGGAGTAGCCGCCCATGGTGTTGCTGCCATCGACCCGATCCGGGGTGGCGTAGGTCATGGTCGGACCTTCCAGGCAGTACTGTTCCAGGTTCGCAGCGCAGGCTTCGCAGTGGCGGCAAGAGTCGACCATGCAGCCGACGCCCACCAGGTCGCCGACCTTGTGCTTGCTGACATTGGCGCCGACGGCGGTGACCTTGCCGACGATCTCGTGGCCCGGCATCAACGGGTAGACGGCGATACCCCATTCGTTGCGAGCCTGATGGATGTCGGAGTGACAGACGCCGCAGTAGAGGATCTCGATGGCGACGTCGTCCGCACGGGGGCTGCGGCGCTGGAAGCTCATGGGGGCGAGGGGAGTGGTGGCCGATTGGGCGGCATAACCGATGGCGGTGTACATGATGAACCTCGCAAAAACGCTGACAAGTGAGGCGGTGCATTCTCGGCGTCGAGCCTGAGGGCAACCATGGCGATTCCTCGGCATGTCATGCCTATTCCTCCGGCATTGGCGGTTTTTGCACGGCATTGGCCAGCAGACCTGCGATGATGTTTTCATCCCTTTTTTCGTGAAGATTTCTGCATGCTGCTGACTCGTCATCTGGACGCCAACGCCACCCTGGTTTCGCTGATTCAGCCCCTTGCCAGTCGCGAGGGTTTCGTCGCTACCGCCTTGCCGGGCGTGCAGATCCTGCGGGCCAGCCGGGATGTGACCCGGGGACCGCAGATCTACGAGCCGAGCCTGATGGTCATCGTCCAGGGCAGCAAGCTGGCGTACCTGGGGACGCGGACCCTGGAATATGGCGCCGGGCACTACCTGATCCAGGCCCTGTCGGTGCCCTTCGAATGTGAAACCTTCGCCCTGCCCAATGCACCGCTGTTGGGGGTTTCCATCGCCATCGACCGGGCGGTCCTGGGAGAACTGGTGCTGGCCATGGGCATCACCGAGGGCCGTGCGGCGTCGGCGCAGACTCTGGAGTCCATGACTTCGGCGGTACTCGACGATCATATGCGCGGCTGCGTGGAGCGGCTTCTGCGCTGCCTGCAAGATCCCCTGGAGTGCAAGATCATGGGGGCGTCGCGGGTACGCGAATTGCTCTTCGCCGCCTTGCGCGGGCCCCAGGCCGATGCGTTGCGGGCGCTGGTGGAACAGCAGGGGCAGTTCGCCCGGGTCGCCGCTTCGCTCAATCATCTGCACGAGCATTACACCGAGCCGTTGAACGTCGAGACTCTGGCCCGCTGCGCCAACATGAGCACCTCGACCTTCCACGAGCATTTCAAGCGCAGCACCCTGCTTTCGCCGGTGCAGTACCTCAAGCGTTTGCGGCTGCTCAAGGCTCAGCAACTGTTGCTGGGGGAGGGGCTGGGGGTGGCTCAGGTGGCGCATCGTGTGGGGTATCAGAGCACCTCGCAGTTCAGTCGCGAGTACAAGCGCTACTTCGAGCGTAATCCCGGGGATGAGCGCGCCGCCTGAAAACTCCGCGCACCTTGTAGGAGTTGCCTTGCCAACGAATGCGCCCTTGGGCCGGATCAAGGCTTGGGGGGGGGCTTCGCCGGCAAGCCGGCTCCTACAGGGGGCTGTGCCAGCGAATCCCGAGCATGAAAAAGGCCCCCATAAAGGGGGCCTTTTTTGTACCGCGGTGACTTACATGTTCGGATAAGTCGGGCCGCCGGCACCTTCCGGGGTGACCCAGGTGATGTTCTGGGCTGGGTCCTTGATGTCGCAGGTCTTGCAGTGCACGCAGTTCTGGGCGTTGATCTGGAAGCGCTTCTCGCCGTCTTCCTGAGTGATCACTTCATACACGCCGGCCGGGCAGTAACGCTGAGCAGGCTCGTCGTACAGCGGCAGGTTGCGGCCCAGAGGGATGCTCGGGTCGGTCAGCTTGAGGTGGCAAGGCTGCTCTTCTTCATGGTTGGTACCGGAGATGAACACCGAGCTCAGTTTGTCGAAGCTGAGTTTGCCGTCGGGTTTCGGGTAGTCGATCTTCGCGCAGTCCTTGGCCAGCTTCAGGCAGGCGTAGTCCGGCTTGGTATCACGCAGGGTGAAGGGCAGTTTGCCGCCGAAGATGTTCTGGTCCACCCAGTTGAAGCCGCCGCCGACGATAGCGCCGAACTTGTGGATCGCCGGGCCGAAGTTGCGGCTGGCGAACAGTTCTTCGTACAACCAGCTGGATTTGAACGAGTCGACATAGCCCTTCAGCTCATCAGCACCTTCGGAACCGGTGAACAGCGAGTCGGCCACCGCATCGGCGGCCAGCATGCCGGACTTCATGGCAGTGTGGCTGCCCTTGATCTTGGCGAAGTTCAGGGTGCCCAGGTCGCAGCCGATCAGGGCGCCGCCCTTGAATACCATCTTCGGCAACGAGTTCAGGCCACCTTTGCAGATGGCGCGGGCGCCGTAGCTGATGCGCTTGCCGCCTTCCAGGTACTGCTTGAGCACCGGGTGATGCTTGAGGCGCTGGAACTCGTCGAACGGCGACAGATAGGTGTTGGCGTAAGACAGGTCGACGATCAGGCCCACCACGACCTGGTTGTTTTCCAGGTGATAGAGGAAGGAACCGCCAGTGTTCTCGTTACCCATGATCTCCAGCGGCCAGCCGGCGGTGTGGACCACCAGGCCCGGCTGGTGCTTGGCCGGATCGATTTCCCAGATTTCCTTGAGGCCGATGCCGTAGTGCTGGGCATCGGAGTCGCTGTCCAGGTTGAACTGCTTGATCAGTTGCTTGCCGATATGGCCACGGCAGCCTTCGGCGAACAGGGTGTACTTACCGCGCAGTTCCATGCCTGGGGTATAGAGACCGTCTTTCGGATGGCCTTCACGGTCGACACCCAGGTCGCCGGTGATGATTCCGCGGACCACGCCATTTTCATCGATCAGGGCTTCCTGGGCGGCAAAGCCCGGGTAGATTTCCACGCCCAGGTTCTCGGCCTGCTGGGCCAGCCAGCGGCACAGATTGCCCAGGGAAATGATGTAGTTACCTTCGTTGTGCATGGTCTTGGGCACAAAGAAGTCTGGAACCTTGGTGGAGGTTTCGCCGCTGCGCAGGACATAGATGTCGTCGCGGGTGACCGGGGTGTTGAGTGGGGCGCCCAGTTCCTTCCAGTCCGGGAACAGTTCATTCAGGGCCCGAGGCTCGAACACGGCACCGGAAAGGATGTGAGCACCGACTTCGGAGCCTTTTTCAACCACGCAGACGCTGATTTCCTTACCGGCTTCAGCGGCCTTCTGCTTAAGGCGGCAAGCGGCGGACAAGCCTGCGGGGCCGGCACCGACGATGACCACGTCGAATTCCATGTATTCGCGTTCCACTAGGCTATCTCCTACTCAAGGCTCAACGGTTTTTTCTAATTGGAGGTTTGGCGTTGCATCCCCGCTTTCTCCCATCGCGCATGGGGGGAGAAGGGGAGGACGGCCGACCTTTCTCTCTGGGCGGCGCATTATATCTACACCACTCTCAGCGTCCAATACAAACGTTTGTTTGAATTTGCCGCAGCCCAGATAAATCAAAGAAGCGCGGCTTATAAACGGCTATTTTGCCGTATTGACCGGAAAAGGCGTTCCGGTCAAGATACGGTCGGTTTTGCGCTCGCCGTAGGCTGACTGTTGGTTTCAAGAGCACCTCTAAAGACAGGGCAAAGGCAATAAAGGTGACGCACCGCGCAGCTTGAAAGTGCGCAGTTTACACGCCGCGATAATGAATGACTCGTCGGTCACCACTGACGAACGGTCATCACCCCGTGAGCAAGGTCAACCTGATATGCGCCAGCGTTTTTGGAGGTGCCCTTGTGCCGATGAGCATCAACCGCCAGGTTCTCGCCTAGGCGACTTTCTTTTCACCGGAGAGTAACGAGGAATCCATGAAGGTTCTTGTAGCTGTCAAACGAGTGGTCGACTATAACGTCAAGGTTCGCGTCAAAGCGGACAACTCCGGCGTCGACCTCGCCAACGTCAAGATGTCGATGAACCCTTTCTGCGAAATCGCAGTGGAAGAAGCCGTACGCCTGAAAGAGAAAGGCGTAGCGACTGAAATCGTCGTCGTCTCCATCGGTCCTGCTACTGCTCAAGAGCAACTGCGTACCGCCCTGGCACTGGGTGCCGATCGCGCAATCCTCGTCGAGTCCGCTGAAGAGTTGAACTCCCTGGCTGTGGCCAAGCTGCTCAAGGCTGTGGTCGACAAGGAGCAGCCACAACTGGTGATCCTGGGCAAACAGGCCATCGATAGCGACAACAACCAGACCGGCCAGATGCTGGCGGCCCTGAGCGGTTACGCTCAAGGCACCTTCGCCTCCAAGGTCGAAGTGTCCGGCGACAAGGTCAACGTCACTCGCGAAATCGACGGCGGCCTGCAGACCGTTGCGCTGAACCTGCCAGCCATCGTCACCACCGACTTGCGTTTGAACGAGCCGCGCTATGCGTCTCTGCCAAACATCATGAAAGCCAAGAAGAAGCCGCTTGAAACGCTGACTCCTGATGCTTTGGGCGTTTCCACCGCCTCCACCAACAAGACCCTGAAAGTCGAAGCGCCGGCTGCACGCAGCGCGGGTATCAAGGTCAAGTCGGTGGCTGAACTGGTCGAGAAACTGAAAAACGAAGCGAAGGTAATCTGATCATGACTATCTTGGTAATCGCCGAACACGATAACAAGGCGCTGGCTCCGGCCACCCTGAACACCGTTGCCGCCGCCGCCAAAATCGGTGGTGACGTGCATGTACTGGTAGCCGGCCAGGGCGTTGGCGCCGTGGCTGAAGCCGCTGCAAAAATTGCTGGCGTGGCCAAAGTGCTGGTGGCCGACAACGCCGCCTACGCTCACCAACTGCCGGAAAACGTTGCGCCGCTGGTGGCCGAACTGGGCGCTGGCTACAGCCACATCCTGGCTGCCGCTACCTCCAACGGCAAAAACATCCTGCCGCGGGTTGCCGCTCAGCTGGACGTCGACCAGATCTCCGAGATCATCTCGGTAGAAAGCGCTGATACCTTCAAGCGTCCGATCTATGCCGGTAACGCCATCGCTACCGTGCAGTCCTCGGCTGCCGTGAAAGTCATCACCGTGCGTGCCACCGGCTTCGACGCCGTTGCCGCTGAAGGTGGTTCGGCCGCGGTTGAAGCCGTCGGCGCCGCTCACGATGCCGGCAAGTCGAGCTTCGTTGGCGAAGAGCTGGCCAAGTCCGATCGTCCTGAACTGACCGCTGCCAAGATCGTCGTTTCCGGCGGCCGTGGCATGCAGAACGGTGACAACTTCAAGCACCTGTACGCCCTGGCCGACAAGCTGGGCGCTGCTGTCGGCGCTTCCCGCGCTGCGGTGGACGCAGGCTTCGTGCCCAACGACATGCAGGTCGGCCAGACCGGCAAGATCGTTGCGCCACAGCTGTACATCGCCGTCGGTATCTCCGGCGCGATCCAGCACCTGGCAGGCATGAAAGATTCCAAGGTGATCGTTGCGATCAACAAGGACGAAGAAGCTCCGATCTTCCAGGTGGCCGATTACGGCCTGGTGGCGGACTTGTTCGAAGCCGTACCTGAGTTGGAGAAGCTGGTCTAATCCGGCGGCTTCACTTATAAAGAGCCCGGCCCCTTGGCCGGGCTTTTTTTATGTGTTTTTTTTGCTGGGGAGAATTTCGCCATGGATCTGCGCCGCATGAGTGGCTGGTCAGCGCTGTTGGGCCTGACGTTGTTGCCATCGCTGTCGATGGCTGCAGGCAAGTGCGAACGCCTGGTGGTTACCGGTAGCCCGGATGCACCGCCGTACCTGTGGCGCGACCCGCAAAATCCCAAGCACCTGATCGGGGCCAGCGCCGACCTGTTGCAGCAGGTGGCGGGAGAGCTGGGGCTCAAGGTCGATTTGCTGTATGCCGGCAAACGTTCAGAGGCCCTGGATGAAGTGCGCAGCGGGCGCATGGATCTGCTGGCCGACGCGCCCCTGACCTTGAACGAGCTGGAGTCCCTGGACTACATCCATCCGGCCCTGGTGCAGAATGACTACCTTGTATGGACCCGCAAGGACTCGACCCTGAGCTATACCCAGCCGGCGGATCTTGCCGGCCATCCCGGCGCGGTATCGGAAAAGGCCAGGCTGACCCAGCCCTTTCAGGCGATGGCCAAGGAGCATCTGCAACTCAAGCGTCTGCCGAACCTGACCCAGGTCTTCCAGACCTTGCTCCTGGGGGAAGTGGACTACGTTCTGGCGCCGCGTTACGCGGGCATGGCCATGGCCCAGTCCTTGGGGATGGCGGCGGATCTGGCGTCCTTTGCTCAGCCGGTCGACAAACCGGGGCTGTTCCTTGCCCTGTCCCACAACTCCGCCTGCAATGATCCATGGTTGCGCGGACAGCTGGCAAAAAAGATGACAGAATTGCCCGCGTCCGGTCTGACGGAGGCCTTGCTGCAGCGCAATCTGGAGCGCTGGAAGGCCCAGTTGCAGCAACCCGTCAGCAGCCCAAAACCGTAGGAATCACGTGTGACTATTCGACCTCTTTTCGCTGCCCTGGCCCTGCTGGCCATGGCGGGTTGTGCAACCGATCCGGCGCCCAACGAGCAGATGCGCCTCACTGCCCAGGCCCTGGAACAAGCCAAGGCCGTGGGGGCTTCGGCCGAGGACATGCCTGAGTTGAAACTGGCCGAAGACAAGTTCTCCCGGGCCCAGGGCAATATGCAGGATGAGTCGTACAAGAAGGCGCGGATGCGCGCCGAGCAGGCCGAGTTGGATGCGCGTCTGGCAGAGGCCAAGGTCCTGACCCAGAAAAGCCAGGAGCAGGTGAATGTGCTCAATACCCGCATCACGCGTCTGCGCAAGCAACTGGGAGACGCCCAATGAGCCTCTCTATCCGTATCTTCGGCGGCGCTGTGCTGTTGGCCTGTGCCGGTCTCTATGGTTGTGCCGGCCAGCACAGCGAGGAAGCCTTGCAGCAAGCCGGCAACGACTTCCAGAAGGTCAAGGAAGACTCCAATGTGCTGCGTATCGCGCCCAAGGACGTGATACGCGCCGGTGAGTCCCTGGCCCGCGCCGATCGCCTGTCGACCTACTGGGGCAGCGGTGGCGACGTAGAGCACTATGCCTACCTGAGCCGTCGTTACAGCGAAATCGCCCGTGAGCACACTGAACAGGCGCTGAATCAGGAGCGTGCGGCCAAGCTCGAGCTGGAGCGCCAACGCCTGCAACTGGCCCTGCGTGAGGCCAAGCTGCTGAGCGTGCAGCAGCAGGGCAAATGGCTCGAAGAGCAGATCATCAGCCTCGCCACCACCCAGACCGATCGCGGCCTGGTGATGACTTTGGGAGACGTGCTGTTCGACACCGGTGAAGCTGAGTTGAAGAATTCGGCGAACCGCACCGTGCTCAAGGTGGTGCAGTTCCTCCAGCTGAACCCCAAGCGGGTAGTGCGCATCGAGGGCTACACCGATAACACCGGGGAGCGCCAGAGCAACCTGCAGCTGTCTCGCGATCGTGCCCAGGCGGTGGCCGATGTGCTGGTGGACCTGGGGCTCGACGAGAAGCGTATCCATGTCGAGGGCTATGGCGACGACTACCCAGTGGAAGCCAATGCCTCCGAGCGGGGCCGGGCGCAGAACCGTCGGGTGGAAATTGTCTTTTCCGACGACAAGGGCCAGCTCGGCGCTGCTCGCTGAAACACTGACCCCTTTGCCCCCGAAAAGCCCGACGCCTCGCAAGCGTCGGGTTTTTTTATGTCTGAGGGTGTCGCAAAAACCCTAGAGTTCTACTTTTCACTGCCCCGTGTCCTCGACTATTGTAGAAACTGTCCCAGTACACTTCTAAACTGTGCCGGTATTGTTTCACACAAGAATAAAACGCCGTGAAATCGAGTGCTGCGCCATGACCAATCTCTTGCTCTATCAACGTATCGCTCAGCAACTGGCTGAGGATATTCGCCGTGGTGTCTACCAGCCGGGGGAGCGCGTACCGTCGGTGCGCAAGATGAGCTCGCAGCTCAATGTCAGCCACGCCACGGTGCTCCAGGCCTACGCCAATCTGGAAGACCAGGGGCTGATCCGTGCGCGTCCCCAATCGGGTTATTACGTGCACCAGACTCCAGCGCTGACCGCGCCGACCCCGGACATTGCCCGGGTCGAACGTCCGGGACTGGTCACTCGCAGCAGCATCATCCAGCAGGTGCTGGTGGAGTCCCGTCGTGAAGGGGTGTTTCCCCTGGGGGCCGCGGTGCCCAGCGTTGACTATCTGCCGGTACGGGCGCTGCATCAGCAATTGGCCAAGGTCACGCGCTTTCACAGTCCGCGGGCGTTCAGCTACATGTTCAGTCCGGGATTCGAGCCCTTGCGGCGCCAGGTGGCGATTCGCATGCGCGATGCCGGGGTGGTGGTCGACCCTTCGGAAGTGGTGATTACCCATGGTTGCGTCGATGCCCTGCAGATGTCCCTGCGGGTCTTGACCCGGCCGGGTGATCTGATCGCCGCGGAATCGCCGACCTATTACGGGCTGCTGCAACTGGCGGACCTGCTGGGGCTCAAGGTCATCGAGATTCCCAGCGATCCCTCAACGGGCATGAGTCTTGAGGCTCTGCAACTGGCAGCCAACCAGTGGTCGATCAAGGCCCTGGTACTGACAACGCGCCTGAGCAATCCCCTGGGCGGTACCATGCCGGAGGAGCGGCAGAAGCAACTGCTGCGTCTGGCTTCGGACTTTGATATCCAGGTGGTCGAGGACGATATCTACGGCGAATTGATGTTCGAAGTGGGGCGCACCAAGGCCCTCAAGGCCTATGACCGCCTGGACCGGGTGATCTACTGTTCAAGCTTCTCCAAGACCCTATCGCCGGGAGTGCGTATCGGCTGGATGATCGCTGGCAAGTATCAGCAGGAGATCCAGCGTCTGCAGACCTTCAGTACCCATTCTGCATGCAGCGTGACGCAGATGGGGGTTGCGGCGTATCTGGAGAATGGTGGTTACGACCGGCATCTGCGCTACATCCGCCAGGAGTACCGCAAGAACCTCAGCGCCTTTCAACTGGCGGTGCAGCAGTATTTTCCGGAGGGCACGCAGATTACCCGGCCCAACGGAGGGTTCATCCTCTGGGTCAGCCTGCCGGGTCGGGTCAATACCCAGGAACTGCACGTGCGGGCCTTGCAGCAGGGCATCAGCATCGCTCCGGGGCTGATCTTCAGTAACACCGAGCAGTTCAACCACTGCGTGCGCCTGAATTGCGGGACTCCCTGGAATCGTGAGGCCGAGCGAGCCTTGATGACCCTGGGCATGCTCGCCAGTCAGTTGTGCCAAGAAGCGGCCGGCGGATTCTAAACACTGCGGTCCCGTGCTTGTCATGGGGCTTGCAACAAGCGAGCATAGGGCACCTTTTGTCGATCTACCTGCCTTTATGAAAGCCTTTTTTCCTGCCATCTGGTTGAGTGCCTGCCTCTTGGGAGTCGTTGCGGCGCCTGTCCAGGCGGCCTCGACCCCGGACAAACCGGCTGCCAGCGTTACTCATTCAAGCAAGGCCTCCAGCGCCAAGCAGGCTCCGGCGAGCAAGACCAAACCCTCCGCCAATGCCAGCAAAGCCCAGCCCAAGAAAAAGGCCAAGCCTGCGCCCAAGAAGGCCCAGACCAAGTCCAAGTGGGCCTATCAAGATATCAAGACACCTCTGTCCACTCCCAAACTCGACTTGAGCCTGCCTCCGGAAATGGTCAAGCACTTGCAGCCTGTGGGGGCGGTGCCGCTGCCCAAGCGCGAGCCTCTGCTGCCGCAGATGTTTGGCGAGAAGCCCAAGGAAAGCACTCCGTTCCAACTCAACGGCCGGTTGCTCAGCAACGAAATGCAGTTGCAGTTACGCAACGAGGAGCGTCGGGATATCGAGGGTGCGGCCCTGGATTTCGAGTTCAAGCAATAAATTCTTCAACCTCTCTGTGACCGAGTTGACCGACACTTTGTCGGAGACTGATCAGTCACGCACGGTTGTGCGTCAAATCCGTTCTTTGAGTAATTTTAAACGGCTGTTTTAGCGGTTACTCTTGTTCGGCCTCATTCAACACTATGCTTGTCGCGAGGAGCTTTTCGTCATGAACTGCCGTGAAGGTTGTGGCGCTTGCTGCATTGCCCCTTCCATCAGTACGCCGATTCCCGGAATGCCCAATGGCAAACCGGCGGGAGAACGTTGCCTGCACCTTTCTGTCGAACACCTGTGTGGTCTTTTCGGCATGCCGGAGCGGCCAGCGGTCTGTGGGGCATTTCAGGCGGATCCTGAGGTGTGTGGCGAAAGCCGAGAAGATGCCATCCGTTTGCTCGGTTGGTGGGAACAAGTGACGGCTGCTTAGTTTTAATGAACGGAACTTCAACAATAAGGAATAAGACAATGGGTTCGCTGCATCGAATTGCTGTGCTCTGTGGTTTAACCGTGCTGCTGTCGGCAACGGCCCACGCCGAAGACTGGCAAACGGCCAAGGATGAAGACGGCATCAAGATCTCCCTGAGTGAAGTGGCCGGTTCCAAGTACAAGGCTTATCGCGGCGTCACCACCATGAAGACCTCCATCGCCAAGCTTCGCGCGCTGCAGGAAGACGTGGCCGGTGCCTGCTCCTGGATTCACGAGTGCAAGACCCAGAAGCTGCTCAAGCATGAGGGCGATCAAAGCTGGACCTACACCCAGTTCAATACCCCCTGGCCGGTCACTGCCCGTGACTCGGTACTGCACATCACCAGCAGCGAAGCCGCCGATGGCAGCCTGATCCGTAAGCTGGAAGGCGTGCCGACCTACATTCCCGAGGAGAAAGGCTTCGTGCGTGTGTCTCAGGTCGAGGGTTATTGGAAGTTTGTGCCCAAAGGTGCCGATCAGGTGGAAGTGACCTATCAGGTGCACACCGAGCCGGGTGGTAGCGTGCCGTCCTGGCTGGCCAACAAGTTCGTGGTGGATGCGCCCTTCAACACCTTGAAAGCACTCAAGGCCCGTGCCGAAAAGCCGTAATCGGCTGATTGTCCAAGGGATTCATCAAGGCCGCCTCCGGGCGGTCTTTTTATTGGTTTGGCCCGCCGGCACTGTGGAACGTTTGCCCGTCACTCAAGGTCGAGATGCTGTAGGCCCACTCATGGGGCTATCGAGGAGGCGTTGATGCAAAAGTGGCAAGTCACTTTCGTGGATGATCATGGCGTCCAGTCCGTCGAGCAGTTCGATTGCGAGCAGCAACCGACGTTGGAGCGCGCCGCACAATTGGTGCGGGCCAGGTTGCTGCCGGTGAGTGCCGAACTGGATCTCAATGATCTGGACGGGCGCACCGATGCCCCCACCCTCAAGAGCCTGAAAGAGCAGAACAGCATTCAGATTCTCAGCATTACGCCGATGCAATGAGAGCAGAGAGGGCTCCGACAGCAATTTCTGGCGTCGTCCAGGTGTTGGCGCTAATCTGCAAACGAGATCAGCGAATTCTTCGCTAAGCTCTGATCTTGTCAGCTCCATGCTTGTTTCCTGACGACCCACCCCGGGTCGTGATGCCGGTCACTTTTGGCTGGCGGGTCGGGAAGCACGGAAAGTCTATCCATCGGTTTGAGGAGGACGTTTCATGAGCACAGCCGTTCAAGAAGACCTCAGCAGCAGTGTGTTGCGCCGCATGAAAGAAGGCGGTTTTGACTTTTCACGATTCCATCCCATCGAGTTCTACGCCATTTTTCCGGATGAGGAGCGGGCGCGCAGGGCGGCAGGACAGTTTCGCGGTGAATCCTTGAATGCCCAGGTCAGCGTGCGTGACGACGGCGCCTGGTATCTGGAGTTGAGCAAGGTGATGTACGCCACTCATGGCGGCATCGGGGATTTTGAACAGGACTTCGAGGCAGTGGTCGAACCCCTGGGCGGCATCATTGAAGGCTGGGGGGTGAAACAGGAAATCCGTGGGCGACTGGTATAACCCAGGTTGTGTGCATCGAGACTGGCAATTGGCTGACCTTCGGGTCGGCCAATTGTGTTTTCAGGGGCTGAAAAGGCAAAAAAAAGCCACCCGAGAGGGTGGCTAAAAGGGAAGACCGGTCAGGAGAGGGAACCGGTCGGGAGAGCCCGGACCCGGTTGTCATCGGCGTCATCAAGGTTGCAGCAGCGACTTCATCAGGCTTGGCGAAGTGTTTGCTCGATGGGGCGATTATCCCCGTGCGCCACCCGGCAGTGAAATCAACTCTGACTATGCTGGTGATAGCCAAAACCCGTGCCTGGCCATTATGCGCAAGGGAGGGCAGCGGCTCCGCGCAACGGAGGGCACCAGATTGCTGCAATTTTTGGATTTCAAGGCGCTTATGCCGATGACACGGGGCTTGCCAGGCCCTGATGTCCGGGTGACAGGGAGTGCGGCATGAACTGCAGCGGATTTGATGAGATGCATGGGGCCGATGGTCAGGTGCGTCCGCACTATCGAGAGTTTGCCAGCTGGTTGGAGCGCACCCCCGACGAGCTTCTGGCCCGCCGTCGTCGTGAGGCCGATCTGCTGTTCCACCGCGCCGGTATCACCTTCACCCTTTACGGCGACGAGCTGGGCACCGAGCGCCTGATTCCCTTCGACACCATTGCGCGCATTATTCCGGCCAGTGAATGGCAGATCATCGAGCGCGGCTGCATTCAACGGGTGCGGGCGCTGAACCTGTTTCTTGCTGACCTCTATCATCAGCAGCGAATTATCCGCGCCGGAATCATTCCCGCCGAGCAGGTCCTGGCCAATGATCAGTACCAATTGGCCATGCAGGATCTGGATCTGCACGGGGACATTTACTCCCATATCAGCGGCATCGACCTGGTGCGTGACGGCGACGGCAGCTATTACGTGCTGGAGGACAATCTGCGTACCCCCAGCGGTGTCAGCTACATGCTCGAAGACCGCAAGATGATGATGCGGCTGTTCCCCGAACTGTTCGCCGCCCAGCGCGTCGCTCCCATCGATCATTACCCCAATCTGCTGCTCGATACCCTGAAGAGCTCCAGCCAGATGGACGATCCGAGTGTCGTGGTGCTGACCCCGGGCCGCTTCAATAGCGCTTTCTTCGAACATGCATTCCTGGCCCGGGAAATGGGTGTGGAACTGGTGGAGGGCGCCGACCTGTTCGTTCGCGACGATCGGGTCTTCATGCGCACCACCGATGGCCCCCAGGCGGTGGACGTGATCTACCGGCGCCTGGATGACGCCTTCCTGGATCCCTTGGCATTCAACCCCGACTCCATGCTGGGTGTTCCGGGGCTGTTGGCGGCCTATCGTTCGGGCAATGTGGTGCTGGCCAACGCCATCGGCACCGGAGTGGCCGACGATAAGTCGGTGTACCCCTTTGTCACCCAGATGATCCGTTTTTATCTGGACGAGGAGCCGATCCTCAAGAACGTGCCCACCTGGCAGTGTCGCAAGCCCGAGGAGCTGTCCCACGTGCTGGCGCATTTGCCGGAGTTGGTGGTCAAGGAAACCCAAGGCTCCGGTGGCTACGGCATGCTGGTGGGGCCGACCGCCAGCGCTGCGGAAATCGAGGCCTTCCGTGCCCGGATCAAGGCCCGACCGCAGGCCTATATCGCTCAGCCGACCCTGTCCCTGTCCACCTGCCCGACTTTTGTCGAGAACGGTATCGCTCCACGGCATATCGATCTGCGCCCCTTTGTCCTCGCCGGTCGTGAAACCCGTGTGGTGCCTGGTGGTCTTACCCGTGTGGCCCTGCGGGAAGGCTCCCTGGTGGTGAACTCCTCCCAGGGTGGCGGCACCAAGGACACCTGGGTAGTGGAGGATTAAGGAAGCCTGCCATGTTGAGTCGAACCGCTTCGGACCTGTACTGGATGTCCCGCTATCTGGAGCGCGCGGAAAACCTCGCGCGGATGCTCGACGTCAGCTATTCGTTGTCGCTGATGCCCCAGGATGGGCACGGTGACGGTCTGCACGAACTGGCCATGCCGCTGTTGATCACCGACACCCTGGAAGATTACCGGGCCCGCCATGAGACGCTGCATGCCGAGCGGCTATTGCAGTTCTTTGCCCTGGATGCCGCCAATCCCGCCAGTATCTACAGTTGCCTGGGATCGGCCCGGGCCTGTGCCCATGCGGTACGCGGGCGGATCACCGCCGATATGTGGGAAAACGTCAATGCCACCTGGCTGGATATTCACCAGATTGCTCGCCAAGGCCTCAGTACCTACGGCATGAACCGCTTCTGTGAATGGATCAAGGAGCGCTCCCACCTGTTTCGCGGAGCGTCCTACGGCACCATCATGCGTAATGATGCCTTTCGGTTTATCCGCTTGGGCACCTTTATCGAGCGGGCCGACAACACCCTGCGCCTGCTGGACGCCCGCTACGAGATGGCTGGCGATCAGGTTGATGCGGCCAGTGACGGTACCGCCCACGCTTATTATCAATGGAGCGCCTTGCTTCGTGCCCTGTCGTCTTTCGAGGCCTATACCGAGATCTACCGCGAAGCTCCCGGTGCCCGGCATGTAGCCCAGTTGCTGCTGTTGCGTGCCGACGTGCCGCGCTCGTTGCGCGCCTGCACCGAAGAAATCGACCAGATCCTCGCCAGCCTGCCAGGGGATAACGGGCGTCCGGCCCAGCGTCTGGCGGCGGAGATGGATGCGCGTCTGCGCTACATCGGCATCGATGAAATTCTCGACGAGGGCCTGCATGCCTGGCTGACCGACTTCATTCCCCTGGTGCGCCAGTTGGGCGATGCCATTCACCGCGCCTACCTGGAGGCTGCATGAGACTCTCCATCAGTCATGAAACCGCCTATCACTACCAGGATCCGGTGCGGGCCAGCATCCAGTACCTGCGCCTGACACCCCACGACAGCGAGCGCCAGCAGGTGCTCTGCTGGCAGCTCGACCTGCCTCGACCCGTGCGGGCGCAACTGGACCCCTTCGGCAACATCCTTCATGTACTGACTCTGGATGAGCCCCATGAGGCCGTGATCATCGGCGCCCGTGGCCAGGTGGAGATCGATGAGCGGCGTGAAGCCGAGCATGAACCTCAGTCGGCCCTGCCGTTCCTGCGTTTCACTCGCCTGACCGAGCCCGACGAGGCGCTGCGCGAATTTGCCAGCCAGCAATGCGCACGGCGCCGCGATCGCATCGGGCTGATCGACCTGATGCACGGGCTCCACCAGCACATGGCCTACACATTGGGGACAACGGATGTGGCTACCAGCGCGGCCCAGGCTTTCGCCGGGCGCTCCGGCGTCTGTCAGGATCACACCCACGCCTTTCTGGCTTGCGCTCGCAGCCTGGGAATCCCGGCGCGCTTTGTCTCCGGCTACCTGTATCGCCAGGACAGCGTGGAACTGGTCAGCCACGCCTGGGCCGAAGCCTGGCTGGACGGCGCCTGGTACAGCTTCGATGTGACCCATCAACTGGTTCGTCCCGAGCGCCACCTGAAGCTGGCGGTGGGCCTGGACTACCTGGATGCCTGCCCGGTGCGGGGCATGCACCGGGGCGGTGCTGGCGAACAGATGCATGCCAGGATTCTGCAGCAATAGTCACTCCTGCAGGAGCCGGCTCGCCGATGACAGGTCCTCAAGGAGTCTGCTTGCGCCCCGCCATATGCCGAAGATACTCCAGCAACAATTCCAACTCCCCATCCGGCAGGACACTGCTGCTGAATCCCGGCATCTTCGCCTGGGGCCAGCGCCTCAGGCTTTGCGGATCGCGGATATAGCGCTTGAGAAAATCGCCGCCGAAATACTCGGTGGGGTTATAGGGGATATTCAGATCCGGTCCGAACTGGGAGTCGCCGGCACCATTGAGTCGGTGGCAGGCCAGGCAGTTCTTCTGGAACAGGGCGAACCCCTGGTTGACTGGATCATCGACCGCCAGCTTCGGGTCCGGGCCCAGGGCCGGGAAGCGCTCCGCCACCGGCGCCAGGCGCTGAATGCGCGCAACCTGGAACGGCCATTGCTCTGGGCTGATGTGCCCGGCCGCAGGATTGCTCCAGACCAGGTAGAAAGGTCCGGCGCTGGGCTTGTCTGCTGCCAGTGCCGGCCAGGGCTTGTCAGGGTCCTCAATGGCCAACCAGGCCTGGGCGCCCTTGCGGTTGAGCAGGGGCGCGGCGTTCAACTCTGCGGCAAAGCCGTCCAGGGCCACGGCCTGCAGATGGTCATCGGCCTTGAGGCCCTTGAGCAGGGTCGCCATGGGAACGGCTCGGTACTGCATCTCGCGCTTGTAGGACACATCGTCCTTGATGCGGATGTCCCGGGCTTCGGGGTGCTTGAGCAGTTCTTCGGTTTGCCAGGTGCGGCTGCCTGAGCCCAGGTCGATCAACAGTTGCGCAGCGTATAGCGGACTGCTCGACAACAGAGCAGCGCAAAGGATGAGAGCTTTCAATTGATGGCCGTCGGATCGTCGTCAGTGGGTTCGTCGCCGGGGAGTACATCGTCTGGTCGCGACACATGGTCGAACAGGGCGTCCCGGAGTTCTTCGTAGTTACCGCCGTTGACGATACCGAAATAGCCACGTTTGACCAGGGTATCTTCGGCTTCCAGGGCATGCTGGCTGGTGTCGCTGTAGATCACCACCGTAGCGTTGGGGTCCAGCACCACCTTGCGCAACTGGAAGGCCAGGCCCTCGGCGCTGATGCCGGTGCCGTCCTCCAGTTCGAGATTGACCTGCAGCGAGTTGTGGACGTTGCCGGCGGCAAAGTCGCTTTCGTTGCGCAGATCGAGGATTAGCGCACCGTCATTGATTTCGTCTACCGCACGGTTGACGTCGATGATTCCGGCGTGAGCGCCGCAAGCGTTCAAGAGTGTGGCAAGTGCAATCCAATGGCGCATGAATCTTCCTCGTCCAGTTCCTCAGGAAGATTGGCACACAAGTCTGAACCCCGGTAGGAACCGGGGTACGATTTTCTGTCTCGTTGATCGAGCAGCCACAGATCAGCCGATCACTTTGGTGAGGTTCGGCAAGATCAACAGCAGTGTGGTTGCGAAGAGAATGAGCCCCGCCTGACGTACTTTCGAATGTTTGAACATGGCTGAATGCCTTTTGTTGTTATTCCTGAGCATCAATGCATGCCGGTCGCTGATTTTTACGATGAGCCGGCTATGTGTCCTTTCTCTGATCTGTCCCGGCGCAGAATCCGTCTGGGACTTCCTACAGTTTCTACCTTAGGGGCCTTGAATCCTCTGGCTTAGATCCAATTCGTATGAAGTTATAGCTGCATTCCCTTAAAAAGCTATAAATCCGCCCGGATACCGGGTGGCCGCCCTTTGGCTAGACAGCTCGCGACCCTTGATCGCGGGGTCGCTTAGCTGCCTACCGTTCGTCTGAGCGTCACCGTCAAGGCGGCTGAGCGCATCGGTCATTGAATCCGCCGCTGCCGCGCCTAAGGTGGGAGCTCGACATTTTCCCCTGGATAGCGGTTCGAGGACGTCATGACCCAAGCTTTGATATTCGATGCGTTACGCACGCCCCGTGGCAAAGGCAAGGCTGATGGCGCCTTGCACAGTGTGAAACCGGTGAATCTGGTAGCCGGCCTGTTGAGGGCCCTGCAACAACGTTGCGAGCTGGACACCAGCCAGGTGGATGATGTGGTTCTGGGCTGCGTGACCCCCATCGGCGATCAAGGGGCCGACATCGCCAAGACCGCCGTCCAGGCAGCGGACTGGGATGTGAGCGTGGCGGGGGTACAGATCAATCGCTTCTGCGCCTCGGGGCTGGAAGCGGTCAACCTGGGCGCGATGAAGGTGCTCTCGGGCTTCGAGGAACTGGTGGTGGTCGGTGGCGTTGAGTCCATGTCGCGGGTCCCCATGGGCAGCGACGGCGGCGCCTGGGTACTGGACCCCGAGACCAATATGCACAGTCATTTCACGCCCCAGGGGATAGGTGCCGACCTGATTGCGACCCTGGAAGGTTTCTCCCGCGAGGACGTCGACCGGTTCGCCCTGCAATCCCAGCAGAAGGCCGCCCGTGCGCGCTCCAGCGGTGCCTTCAGCAAGTCCCTGGTGCCGGTTCAGGACCAGAACGGCATCGTGCTGCTGGAGCATGACGAGTTCATTCGTGCCGATTCGACCCTGGAAGGCCTGGGTAGTCTCAAGCCGAGTTTCGAGATGATGGGGCAGATGGGTTTCGACGCCACTGCGCTGCGGGTCTACAGCCATGTGGAACGTATCAACCATGTGCACACCCCGGGCAACAGTTCAGGGATCGTCGACGGTTCGGCGCTGATGCTCATCGGCTCGCAAGCCAAAGGCCGTGAGCTGGGTCTCAAGCCCCGGGCGCGGATCGTTGCCACTGCGGTGACCAGCACCGATCCCACCATCATGCTGACCGGTCCGGCGCCGGCCACTCGCAAGGCCCTGGCCAAGGCCGGGCTGCGAGTCGAGGACATCGACCTGTTCGAGGTCAACGAAGCCTTTGCCTCGGTCGTACTCAAGTTCATCAAGGACATGGCCATCGATCCGGCCAAGGTCAACGTCAACGGCGGCTCCATCGCCATGGGTCATCCACTGGGCGCCACCGGTTGCGCAATTCTCGGCACCTTGCTCGACGAACTGGAAGTCCGGCGCCTGCGCTATGGCCTGGCCACCCTGTGTGTCGGCGGCGGTATGGGTATCGCCACCATCATCGAACGCCTCTGAGCCCCGACTTCAAGGAATTTCCTTCATGACCGATGCCATCCGTTACGAAAAGGGCCAGGACCAGATCGTTGTCCTGACCATCGATATGCCGGGCCAGAGCGCCAACACCATGAACGCGGTGTACCGCGATGCCATGGCCGCTGCCGTGGCCCGCCTGCAGGCCGAGCAGGATGCCATTGCCGGGGTGATCATTACCTCGGCGAAAAAGACCTTCTTTGCCGGTGGTGACCTCAATGAGCTGATCAAGGTCGGCAAGGCGCAGGCCAAGGACTTTTACGACATGGTGCTGACCCTCAAAGGCCAGTTGCGTGCCCTGGAAACCCTGGGCAAGCCTGTGGTCGCCGCGATCAACGGTGCCGCCCTGGGCGGTGGCTGGGAGATCTGTCTGGCCTGCCATCGCCGAATTGCACTGGACGACAACTCGGTGCAGATCGGTCTGCCGGAAGTGACCCTGGGCCTGCTGCCCGGTGGCGGTGGTGTGGTGCGCATGGTGCGCATGCTGGGGCTGGAGAAGGCCTTGCCTTATCTGCTGGAGGGCAAGAAAGTGCGTCCGCAGCAGGCGCTGCAGGCCGGCCTGATCGACGAACTGGCGACAGACCGCGACGACCTGCTGGCCAAGGCCCGGGCCTGGATTCAGGCCAATCCGGCGGCCAGGCAACCTTGGGATGTGCGCGGCCATCAGATTCCCGGAGGCACGCCGGCGAACCCAAAAGTGGCGCAAATGCTGGCCATTGCCCCGTCGATCCTGCGGAACAAGACCCAGGGCTGCTTCCCGGCACCGGAGAAGATCCTCTGCGCCGCCGTCGAAGGCGCCCAGGTGGACTTCGACACCGCACAACTGATCGAGACACGCTACTTCACCGAGCTGACCACCGGCCAGGTGGCGAAGAACATGATCGGTACCTTCTGGTTCCAGCTCAACGAGATCAATGCCGGCGGTTCACGTCCTCAAGGCATAGCGCCGCAGACCACGAAAAAACTCGGGGTGCTCGGTGCCGGGATGATGGGCGCGGGGATTGCCTACGTCAGTGCCGTGGCGGGCATCGAGGTGGTGCTCAAGGACATCAGTCGCGAAGCGGCGGAGAAGGGCAAGGCCCACTCGGCAGCGCTACTGGAGAAAAAAGTCGCTCGCGGACAACTGAGCAACGAGCAGCGGGAGGCGACCTTGGCCCGGATTCTCACCACGGCCGAAGAGGCCGACCTGGCCGGCTGCGACCTGATCATCGAAGCCGTGTTCGAGGATCGAGAACTCAAGGCCAAGGTGTCCAGGGATGCCCAGCAGGTGGTCGGCGCGGACGCCGTGATTGCTTCCAATACCTCCACCTTGCCCATTACCGGACTGGCCACCGCAGTACCCAATCCGGACAAGTTCATCGGCCTGCATTTCTTCAGCCCGGTGGAGAAAATGCCCCTGGTGGAAATCATCAAAGGGGCGAAGACCAGTGACGAAACCCTGGCTCGAGGTTTCGACTTCGTCCTGCAGATCAAGAAGACCCCGATCGTGGTCAATGACAGTCGTGGCTTCTTCACCTCCCGGGTGTTCGGCACGTTCACCAACGAAGGTATCGCCATGCTGGGCGAAGGCATTGCGGCGCCGATGATCGAAGCCGAGGCGCGCAAGGCCGGGATGCCCATCGGGCCGCTGGCAATTTCCGATGAGGTTTCCCTTAGCCTGATGAGCCATATTCGCCTGCAGACCGCCAAGGATTTGCAGGCCGAAGGCCGGCCTGCCATCGAGCATCCGGCATTTGCCGTGATCGATTTGCTGCTCAACGAATACAAGCGAGCGGGCAAGGCTGCCGGTGGCGGTTTCTACGACTACCCGGCCGGCGGTCAGAAGCACCTGTGGCCGCAATTGCGCACGCGCTTCTACAAGGCCGACGGGCAGATCTCGCCCCAGGATGTGCGCGACCGCCTGCTGTTCATCCAGGCCATCGAAACCGTGCGCTGTGTGGAGGAGGGCGTCTTGCAGTCCACCGCTGACGCCAATATCGGCTCGATCTTCGGTATCGGTTTTGCGGCCTGGAGCGGTGGCGCCCTGCAGTTCATCAATCAGTACGGGGTGCAGGATTTTGTCGCTCGCGCGCAATACCTGGCGGAGCAGTACGGCGAGCGTTTCACCCCGCCGACGCTGCTCCTGGAAAAGGCGCGCCAGGGCCAGTTGTTCTGACATAAGCGGGCAGTAAATGACATCCCCGGGACTTGCCTTGCCGTGGTATTTCAAGGCAGGCTCTGGGGTGTTCATTATTGCCATCGCCTTGTCAGGAATTTTTTATGTCGCTACGCATCTGCATTCTTGAAACCGATATCCTGCGTCCCGAACTGGTCGATCAATATCAGGGTTACGGGCAGATGTTCCAGCGTCTGTTTTCCCAGCAGCCCATCGCCGCCCAATTCAGTGTCTACAACGTGGTCCAGGGCGAGTATCCCGGCGATGAGCTGGAGTTCGATGCCTATCTGGTGACGGGCAGCAAGGCCGATTCCTTCGGTACCGATCCCTGGATTGAAACCCTCAGGACCTACCTGCTGGGTCGCTACGAGCGCGGCGACAAGCTGTTGGGCATCTGCTTTGGTCATCAGTTGCTGGCGTTGCTCCTGGGGGGCAAGAGCGAGCGGGCGAGTCAGGGCTGGGGTGTGGGAACCCACAACTACAAGCTGGCGGCCAAGGCGCCGTGGATGAGCCCGGTGGTGGAGGAACTGACCCTGTTGATCAGCCACCAGGACCAGGTCACCGCGTTACCGGAAAATGCCACGGTGATCGCCTCCAGCGATTTCTGCCCGTTCGCGGCCTACCACATCAACGACCAGGTGCTGTGCTTCCAGGGGCATCCTGAGTTCATTCACGATTATTCCCGGGCCCTGCTGGATCTGCGCCAGGAGTTTCTCGGTGAGCAGGTCTACCAGAAAGGTCTGGCCAGCCTTGAGCATGATCATCACGGCACCACCGTTGCGGAGTGGATGATGCGCTTTGTCGCTCACAAGCCGGAAGCCGCCTGAGTGCGACTGTGGCCCTGCCGCGAGGGCAGGGCCATTGTCTCTTCAGAGCCAGCCTGAACGCTTGAAGCTGGCCCAGAGACCGACACAGCCCACACTGATGAAGCCCAATACCCCGAAGTAGCCGTAGTGCCAGCTCAGCTCCGGCATGTTCTGGAAGTTCATCCCGTAGATCCCTGCTACCGCTGTTGGAAACGCCAGGATCGCTGCCCAGGCGGCGAACTTGCGTTGCACGATGCTTTGCCGAGAAGCCTCCAGCAGTACGCCGATCTCGATGGTCTGGCTGGCGATGTCGCGCAGGGTCGACAGGTCTTCCATTTGCCGAGTGACATGAATCTGCACATCACGGAAGTACGGGCGCATGTTCTTGTCGATGAACGGAAAGCTGAGTTTCTGCAGCTCCTCGCTGATCTCCACCATGGGCGCCACATACCGGCGCAGGCGCAGCACGTCGCGGCGCAGGCCGTGAAGGTTCTGGATATCCCGCTCGTTCAGTGAATTGCACAGCACGTTGCGTTCCAGCTCGTCGATTTCCCCGTGGATGGCCTCGCTGACCGGCTGGTAGTTCTCGGTGACGAAATCCAGCAAGGCATAGAGGACGAAGTCTTCGCCGTGCTCCAGCAGCAGCGGGCGCGCCTCACAGCGCTGGCGGACATAGCCGTAGGACGCCGAGTGGCCGTTGCGGGCGGTGATGATGTAGCCGTTGCCGGCAAAGATGTGGGTCTCGATGAACTCCAGCTTGCCGTCGGTTCGTACCGGTGAGTAGGTGACGATGAACAGCGCGTCGCCGAAGGTTTCCAGCTTGGGCCGACTGTGTTTCTCCAGGGCGTCCTCAATGGCCAGTTCGTGCAGGTTGAACTGGCGTTGCAGATTGGCCAGCTCGTGGGCATTGGGTTCTTCCAGGCCGATCCAGACGAAGTGGCCGGGTTTCGCGGCCCAGGCAGCCCCTTCGTCGAGGCTGATATCAGCGACTTTCTTCCCGCCGCTATATACGGCGGCAGCAACAACTCTACCCATGGTTGCGGTTCACTTCTTCTTATCAATGGTGGCGATGACAGATCAGCAGCTTAGCCTGCAATGCAGCATCAGAGTCACTGGCGGAGCTTGAGTTCGGCGACAAATAAAAGCCCGCGCGAGGCGGGCTTGGCGGCGTCACTGATGGGGCGGCAGCTTCAGGCCGCTTGCAGTTGGCGATCCATATTGGCGATGCACTCGCGCATCTGCTCGCGGCACTGGGCAATCAGCATTGGCATGTCCTCCATGGTCAACCCTGCCGTAGGGATAGCCGGCAGCGAACGGATAAGGATCTTGCCACTGTTCCAGCGGTTCAGGCGCATGTGCTTGATGTAACTGCTGACGCACACCGGCACGATCGGCACGCCGGCGGCGATGGCCATCTGGAAGGCGCCTTTCTTGAAGGGCAGCAGTTCTTCGCCGAAGTTGCGTGTGCCCTCCGGGAAGACCCAGATCGAGGTGTCCTTGTGCTGCAGGGTGTGGGTGGTGGTGAGCATCGAGCGTCGGGCCTTGTGCGGGTTGCCGCGATCGATCAGGACGTTGCCCGCCAACCAGAACAGCTGACCGAACAGAGGCACCCATTTCAGGCTTTTCTTACCGATGCACACGGTGCGCCGTGGTACCACGTTGCCGAACACGAACAGGTCGTAGTTGGATTGGTGGTTGGCGATGATCACGCAGCTCTCGGGTTTGTCCATCAGTGGCCCGACTTCGGCTTTGACCCGCAGGCGCAGAATGCACATTGCCGGCCAGGCGTAGAAGCGGGCGCACAGGCGGCTGTTGTCCGGGTTGAACGGGCGGCACAGCCCCAACAGCAGGCCCAGGCTGCCGGCCAGGATAAAGTGCAGGCCCATCAACGACATACGAAACAGATACAGCATCTAAACGGCCCACCGGGGACAAAAGGTGGCGCAGTGTACGGATGTGCACTGTTTTCGGCAATTACCGTTCTCAGCCGGGAGATGGGCGATGTTTAAGGGCATGTTTCCGATTGTGATGGCCAGCAGCGGTCTAGAGCGGTTGGTGCTGGTTGTTCAGCCGAATGCAAAAAGCCCGACACGAAGGTCGGGCTGGTTCAGAGGCAGCGGGTGTTTTAGCTCAGGTGTTCCTGATCCTGGATGATGGCGTTGTCCAACGTCTCCAGCAAAGCCTTGCGCACTTTCAGCTTGGTGTTCTTGTGGGCCAGCATGTTGATCTTCTTCAGTTGCCGGGCGGCAGCCAGGGCCGCGCCTTGCAGTTCCTCGGCGCTCACCACTTTGTCGAGGAAGCCGGCATCCACAGCGCTCTGAGGATCGAACATCTCGCCATTGATCACCGAGCGATGGAAGGCCGAGCGCCGCAGACGGTCACGGGCCAGTTCGATGCCTGCGTGGTGCATGGTCATGCCGATCTGTACTTCATTGAGGCCGATACTGAACGGCCCGTCGACCCCGATACGGTAGTCCGCCGACAGCAACAGGAAGGCGCCCTTGGCCACAGCGTGACCGGGGCAGGCCACGATCACCGGGAAGGGGTGGGACAGCAGGCGGCGAGCCAGGGTCGAACCCAGGGTCACCAGCGCCACCGCTTCTTTAGGGCCGGCGGTCATCACCTTGAGGTCGTAACCGCCGGAAAGAATCCCCGGCTGACCGGTGATGATCACCACTGCGCGATCGGCCGTTGCTTGATCCAGCGCGGCATTGAAAGCGGCAATCACGTCCGGGGAGATGGCATTGACCTTGCCATTGCTCAAGGTCAGGGTCGCGATACCGTCTTCGAGATGGTAGGAAATCAACTCACTCATGACGCAATTCCTTGTATTGAAGTGCAGCAGAAGTTACCCACCACGACAGATCTGGTAAAGCGCCATGACTGACTGGTGAGTCAGGCTTGTGGCCCGACATCGGCCTGTATGGCGCTGCGGGTAACGGGTGGTTTCTTCTATATAGCTGTGGGCAAGGCTGGAGAATGGCCGGTTTGCCTTGTCGTCGATGGGGGGGCGAACCCCTTTAAGGAGGGATCGGCCTTAAGCGCATGAAAATTCTGAAAAAAAAGTTTGCCATCTGAAAAGCTATCGACTACATTAGCGCGCCTCGACAGACTGAATCGGTTTGAAGAGATACGGTGAAGTGTCCGAGTGGCTTAAGGAGCACGCCTGGAAAGTGTGTATACAGGAAACTGTATCGAGAGTTCGAATCTCTCCTTCACCGCCACATTCTGAAAACACAAACCCCTGATTTTCCTAGAGAAAGTCGGGGGTTTGTGGTTTTTGGCGTCTGAAAAATAGCCCCATGGGACTATCATGGGACTGGTGCGCTAGGTTGGTGCGTAAGGTGGCGCCAGTCACTGAATCTGTGGGTTGGCAATTCATCGGGCTACGGACGACTTGCCCAGTGTGTGACTACCTTGGTTCAAGAGTGGACCTTGACCATATTTTTAGGGCCGGGTCGGAACTACCAACTCAGTCTTCTGATCAAGTCATACCCCTTGGCATGAGGTTGCGCTTCAGCTAAATTAGGCTTACCCCTGAAGGAGCGTGCAATAGTCAGGGCCACCTTAATGGAGGGAAGCATGATGCTAGTATTGATTGGTTGCGACGAATAAGATTTAACGTCCGTGAGAAGGCCTCTCTTTAGAGGCCTTTTTTACGCTTTGAATAAGGGAATAGAAGTTGGACAAAAAACAAAAGCATGGATGCCGTCATGGTGTTTTCTTGGCTACGACGGTCATTATTAGCATTTTGCTATTCTTGAGAAAGTTTGATGTAATTCTGGAAAAATTGAAAACGCAGAATATTGACGAATGGCTTGGGTTCGTCATATTTTCCTCAATTTCTGCACTGTTAATTAACAAGCTATATGCAAAAATTTACGAAAGGTATGAAGAGACCCGTAAAGGTATAAAATACATCGCCTATTCGCTGTTCGGTATTGCAGTGGCTACCTATCTAGTACTGTGGCTCCAAGCGGATAAGGATTATCAGACCTCTTTGGCTTTGTTTGTTTCTTCAGCTTTACTCGGGGCGGGGTGGTGGGTGCAAGCTACGGTTAGCTCTGCAGCTGCACGTAAGGCCCATACCGTCAACACCATAATGAATCAGCGTAATAGTGAACTCTTCGTCACGAAAAATGATTTTGTAATGAAGATGTTTCCTCGGAAGAAGACCGTCAATCCGATTTTTAGCGAGTTCATGCTTGATCCAAGTGCCAAGAAATTCCAGAATGCTAAATTCCCTGAAGAATACATGCAGGCTGCTCGCGATCTCAGCTATGTTTTGAACTACTACGAGTTCATTTCTGTAGGGGTTTTGAATGGAGACTTTGACGAGCGATTGATGAAGGAGTGCTTCGTTGGGATCTTGGTGAATTTGGAGAAGCGCGCGTACCTCGTGATTCAGGCCTCCCAAAAGACGCAGAACGCTAAAATTTTCGAGAGCATTGTTATGCTGGTGGATCGATGGGGTGAGCAAAAGTCGATGACTACTCGCTGCAAAGATAATCAAAACGTAGAAGCGTTCGAGATGCATCCACCGCAAGAAGAAACGGAAAAGATGCTGGCAGCACCAGCAAACTCCCAAGGTGCTTCGCATGCGACATTGGCAGCAGTTCCCACGCCTCAAGCTGGTCCTACAGAGGCATCAATATCTCCTAACCAGTCAGGCTCCGCCGCAGGCACGATTAACCCTTAATCTATTTTGTGTGGATAGCCAGGGTCTGAGTTGTTTAGCAGACTGAACGCTGAATATGAATAACGTGTCCTACGTCAAATCGGCCCTCACACCGAAGTCAGGTGCGGGGGCCTTTTTGTTTGATCCTGGATACTAAATTCTCCTGGAGTGGTACGCTGGGCTAAGGGAGCTTAGTTTAAAGCTTCAGGGCTAACTGCAGCATTCCGACCACATCTGGTCCGTCTTCATTGATCCACGTTCCATAGTGCTGACGGATCATGTTCCCGTTGGTATGTCCCATCTGTTCGGCTATCCAGTCGATCGAGGCCACGCCGGTTGTCAGTAGCTGACTGGCGTAGGTGTGCCGGCACTGGCCGGGGCCGCGATAGCGAACCCCGGCCGCTAACAAATGTGCCTTGAAGAACCTGTCTCGTACCACAAAGTCATTGGCGTGGGGCTGGCCGCTTTTGGTGTTCAGGAATACAAAGTGCAGTTTGTGTTTCCTGACCGTCTTGTTGTCCCGTTCAACGACTTCGACTGTTTCCGCCTTCTTCTTTCTATTGAGTGCATCGATCTTGCGCAGTGCATCCCATGCGGGGGCGAGCAGGCGCACCTTGCGTGTCGATCGGCGGGTTTTCGTCACTCGGTAGGCTCCGCGGACCTTTGATCTGCGGAAGGTCACGGTGCCTTGCTCCAGGTCTACGTCCTCCCAGGCCAGGGCGATGGTTTCGGATACTCGAGGACCAGCCCAAATCATGAACTGAACCATCAGCAGCTCTTGTGAGCGGCTGGTCGGGGTTTCGAGGATCTGTTTGATCTCTGCTCTGGTGAATGGGTCGGGTGCCTCGGGATCTGGCAGGCGAACCATCAGACCCTCGGTGGGGTCGTGCGCAACTTTCATCCTGGTGCGGTACAGCCTGAACACCTGTCGCACGTTGCTGATGATGTCGCGGATGGTCTTGTTCTTGAGTGTCTTCGACAGGGTGCCCTGGATCCACTCCTGCAGGTCCAGGTGATCAATCGCGTTGATCTGCACCTTCCCCCAGCGTGGCCGTACGTGAACCTCCGCCTTGTTTGCGTAGCCTCGATAGCTCGATGCTGCCACGCTGTTGGCTTTGATCTTTAACCACAGATCTAGGTAGTGGCCGAAAGTGTTTTCGACCAGCTTGGACGAATTGGGGAAGTGCCTTGCGTAATCAAAGGTGCCGGTCTGGATCTCGTATTCGATGATGTCGATCAGGCGCTTTGCCTGGGCAATGGTTGCTGGTTTGTTGCCTCCTGGGATTGATTCCCTGCACTTTTCCCCGTTGTACTGAAAATAGATTCTCACGGAATTTCCGCGAGCTTCGACCCCGCTCATGTAAACCCCTAACGCTGTACTGGTGTATCGACAGTCTGATGATCGAAAACAAAAAGGCCCGTTTCCGGGCCAAGTATCTAAGTGCGCATCTTCTGGTGGACGCGGCCTATGGCTTGGGCTTGTGTTGGCGTAGATGGGCATTCAGCAACTGGCGTCGCCGACTGCATTTTTTATGATTGCCCTGGGCGCGCCACTTGCCGCACTGGTCGCAAACGCTGGTGTAGTCAATATTCCAGGGAAAGGACCGTTCGGGCGTTGTTGCGGTGTTGTTAGGCATGGCCTGACTTGCCCCCATCGGTGGGGTGGGCGAGCAGTTGGGCGACTACAGCAGCGTCTGCGTCACTCAGTTCTCCCAAGGTGCTGGCCATCTGGCTCAAGCTTTCGAGCCGGGTCCGTGATTCAGGGGTTTTATGCACCTGGTAGCCAATGACCGCCGCGCCGATGATCGCGGTGGCCACTACCAGGGCAATCAGAGCGCCATGATCGCGGTTCTTCCAGGACTGCGCCCGGGCGCCACCTTCAACCAGGGCGAGCGGGTCACCAGCGTGACGCTTGCCGGCAATCAGATGGCCATCAAATGGAAGACGCAATCCGCCGCAGTGTAGAGCGGCAATTCCCCGAACTCACCGGTGGTTACCACCTGCCACGCTTCGGCCGTGTGGTCGCGGTACCGGATGCGCCGGCGGCGCCCGGGTTGTGCGACGACTTCCGGCCGCGCTATGGCGTGGACGTCCAGGTACTGCTGCCCGACGGTGAACCCGATCCGGATCTGCCAATCCTGGCCGGCCTGCCGCTGCCGGCGCCCATGGGCGGCCAAGAGGCCGGCATGTTCGGCTTCCCCGAGGAAAACACCACGGTGGTGGTGTGCTTCGCCTATGGACTGCCCCACAAGCCCTTTATCCAGCAGATCCTGCCCCACGGCCTGAGCCTGCCCCGGGTGCCGAAAGGTGATCAGGTGTGGCAGCACAGCGAGGCCTGCCAGCAGCGGGTCGATGCCGACGGCAACTGGCTGCGCCAGACCGATGGAAAGATCCAGGACAAGGCGATCGAGCGCGAGGTGGAAGCCCTGGACAACGCCGAGCGCTTCCAGAATCACACCAGGACGGTGGACGACCATTCGACCGAGTCAGTGGGAGGGGTCAAGAAGATTGAGGCCATGGGCGCGCTCAAGCTGCTTTCAGGCGGGTCCGCCAGCCTGGCGGCCGTAGACGACCTGCACCAGGCCACCGGCCGCGACTTAAACCTGGTGGTGGGGCAGAAGCTCAACGCCACAGTGGGCGGCGACCTGCAGGAGCAGATCCAGGGGCTGCGCAAGAGCGTGAGCGGGATCAGTCAGCGTCAGCAGGCGCCCAAGACCTGGCTCGGGTCGGAGTCGGTCAACGTGCTGCAGGTGATGTGCGATCTGCTGGACCTGGTCCAGAAGATGAATGTTCAGCTGGCTGGCCACACTCACGGCCAAACGCCACTCCCTAGCAATGCCGCTGCCTTCACGTCCGACGCAGCGAAAGCTGGAGCGCTAGCTATCAAGCTCAAACCAATTACGCTGTAATTTTCAGCGTCAGTTTATGCATGCCAAAAAAAGTGATGAAATTTTATCGTCGTTTCGTACAACTCAAATAATGTTCCTATTAGAGACTGTTTATTTGGAGTGCTTTTTTGAATGACGTTTTTTCATAAAATTTCGAATGTTTTTTAGCGGCTAAAAATTGCGATCGTTTTTTTTGCTTAGTGGATTGGTAGTTGATAAGGCCCTGTTTAGGACATTATGTCCTAGTGGCGCATACCGTTTGTCGGAAAGTTCTTTGGTGTGTTGTTTAGATATGTAAACACTAGCAAACACTATAGTGCTTCAGGTTTTAGCGCAGTGACCTGAGCAAAGCCCTTTGTTTTCGGGGGTGGTCCGGCCCAGCCTTCCACTATAGAGCCTCGAAAACGAAAAAAGCCCAGCTAGGGCTGGGCTTTCACGTGCTGAAACCTGGGGTTGCTCCGGCTCAAAAAAAACCAGAAGATGCTCTCAACCACCGCTTCAGCCATTTCTCTTTGTACTCGCAATTCGAAGGGTATGGTCTAGCAAGCCCTCAGTCAACCGAGCGAAACGTGTGCAATATGCGTAAGTGCTTACGCAAGTTGTTCTAGTTGGAAGCTCGCAGACGTAAGAGCCAGCTAGGTGGTGGGAGGCAAGTTCCATTAGTGGGAGCTTTTTCATTCACTTAGCGGAGCGTTTAAACGATGAAAGTTATTTATCGCTACATCCCCGAAGAGTTGATCCGTGCATTGCAAGCCGCGTACTGGTCAATTCGTTTAGTACGCATCTTGTTGCAACCATAACGGTAATAGGCAGGGGCTTCGGCCCCTGTTTTCACTTTCACCCATCTCAATAATCACGCCGCGTTCGGCTTCCCTGAGGAAAACACTACGGTGGTTGTGTGCTTCGCCTATGGGACGCCGCACAGGCCGTTTATCCAACAGATCCTGCCGCACGGCCTGAACCTGCCCCGGGTGCCGAAAGACGATCAGGTGTGGCATCACAGCGAGGCCTGCCAGCACCGCGTCGATGCCGACGGCAACTGGTTGGGCCAGACAGACGGAAAGATTCAGGACAAGGCGATCGAGCGCGAAGTAGAGGCCCTGGATAACGCCGAGCGCTCCCAGAATCACACCAGGACGGTGGACGACCATTCGACCGAGTCAGTGGGAGAGGTCAAGAAGATCGAGGCCATTGGGGCGCTCAAGCTGCTTTCCGGCGGGGCCGCGAGCCTGGCGGCCGTGGACGACCTGCAGGAGCAGATCCAGGGCCTACGCAAGAGCGTGAGCGAGATCAGTCAGCGCCTGCAGGCGCCGAAGACCTGGCACGGGTTGGAGTGGGTCAATGTGCTGCAGGTGTTACGTAACACGTTGGGTCTGATTGAACAGATGGCTTCTCAAATCGCGAGGCATGTGCATGAAGCAGGTCCGATACCGAGCGAAGCCATATCTTGTAAGGTTGACGCAGCCACGGCATTAGCTCTGAGTACAGAGTTAAAGGCTATTATTTATTAGGTTGTATTGGTTTTCATATCTTAAATAATAAAGGGGTTTTTGTTTTTAGTTTTATTGCTAGATCTAGAGTTTTTTAGTCCCTTTTTTACCGTTTTGTACTATTTTTTCAACAAGTTTTCCAATGTTCGTAGATGGGCATCCGTGTATGCAGTTTTCAGCCTCTCTTGCTGCTTGGAGTTTATTGGCTCGGATTAGTGCGGTGCCAAAGTTCTCTTTTATTAGATCGAAGTCAATAATTGCAGCGCGCTCATGGTCATAGTTAGGCATTTCTGATGAGAGTCTTTTTTGCACCGCATGCCTGCCATCTTGGCTACCATATTCGATAAGATGGAGAAGCGGCCATATTTCGAAACAAGGATTTGAAAAGCCAACATCTATTTTGCTTTCCGCTGCAATTGCTAATGCACGCTCAACTTCAGGGTGCTCATCTCTATCAAAAACAGCCCATACTCTAAAACATGAGTCAAAACTATTTTTAATTTTTTGTTTGTTTCGGCTATCAGTCAGTTTTTCCTTAAGGTCTTTGGCGGTCTGGACAATTGTTAGTGGTACACCTGCTCCCGGTAGCGGTTTTACTTTGACTAGTCCATTACCATAGTAATTGGCGCAGCTTTCGAAGTATGTTGGTTCAGTATTTTTTCCTTCGCAGACTATGTATATTTCAACTTTGGGGTCAATTGTCTGTACGCTTCGCTTTAGAGAAGGCGCTGCCGGTATGTTTCTGGCCATGTTTTCAGTCCTCGGCCTCTTCTAATCGACGTCCTATTTTCTGGTAGTCGTTTTCCCCAAGTCCGAACATCGGGATCGCACCAAAACGACCCTCAATATATCCTTTCTCAAAGTTGTCGCTAGGGCGAATTTTTATAGAGCTTAGTGCATAAAGATAAGTGCAACCGACTCTGTCCTTTTCAACAAACCATATTTGATCCCGACGTAGTAGGCCTGCGGTCAGCATGCTCGTATCGTGAGTCGTGAAGATGAGCTGAGCCCCCCCTGGGTTTGTGTCTGGATTAGAGAATAGTCGGATTAGTTCGTGTGATACTAGTGGGTGTAATGCTATGTTTAGTTCATCAACAACTAGTATTCCACCTATTTGCAGTCTCGTAAATACTGGTCCCAATAGCTGAAGGAGTGCTTTTGTGCCGGAACTCTCGTCCTGAAGCTTTATTGGGTATGATTTGAAGTTTGAGCCGGCGTGCGCTATTTCAGTTTCGACGGTTGAAAGCGAACCTTCAAAATCTAAGCCGTTTATGTCTGTGTGCTTGCTGAAAAGGTGTTCGAACTCTTGAATCAGTAATTTTGTTTTTTCACCAATAGGTTTTTTCTTGAAGTGGATATCTGAAATTCCAATGTCTGCTGCTTTTAGGAAGCTCAGAGCCCGCTTGCGCTGCTCATCATCTTGGCTGAAATATGCTGATAGTTGTTTGTTCATGCTGTTTTCATCAGCGATATTGTCGAACCGACGCAAGAAGCCTACATCAAAGTAATCATAGATTTCTGATAGTTGTGGGTGAGCACTCTGTGCAGCGGCAGATAAGAATAGGCTATTTTCCCTAGTGATCTTGGCGATTCTTTTATTATCACCTTTTAGGTTTTTTCCAAAATAAAATGGTTCTTCTTCGGTAGCCTGCCGATGGAATAATACACTTCGGGTTTGCCTTTGTGTTTCTGGAGGGAATGAGAACAACCATTCACGATTGATAATTTCCCCATCAAGCTCAAAGCCATAATGATAGCGTATACCGTCGATTACGAAGTCCGCATCATATCGAGATGGCTCATTTCTTGAGTCGTCATCTAGTAAGAAAGGATCATAAGGCGTTCCGCGTCGAGCGGTGGCACCAGTTTGAGAGTTTCTAATGGCTGCTACATAGAAGTCTAATGCTCTCAGAATCGTAGATTTACCGGCGGCATTTGCTCCGTAGAGAGCAACCACTGGTACAGCCGAAATCCCCTTCTCAACATCGGGCGTCACTCGCAGCAGCCCCTCCTGAGGATCTTTCAAGGACGTCGCGGTAAGGGACAGTTCTTGATAATCGCGTATAGAAAGGTGGTTGGCAGTGCCAAATCGAAGGAGCATTTTTTTACCTCAAAGCGGGTTTTGTTGCGTTTTTACGCAAATAACTGTCTTCAAGGGTACATTTAGGCTCTTTGGGCCGCAATACCTGCTGTAGCAGGGGCTTCACAATGAGTTTGTGAAGTAAAAATCAGGCCTACCAATAAAAAACCTCTGAAAAAAACTTATCCCCCTCCCGCCGACGGGCTCTGTGTCCCTTTTTTGTGCAAAGCCACGTGGTGGTGCAAACCATGCCTCCACCCAGGCCCGCTGCGGGGTCTGTCGGGTGTTTGGTGATTGCACAGGGTGAAAGGTTTTGCAGATAAATGTTATTCCCGCTAGTGGTGCGATGGAGCATTCTTAAAGCAGTGACCTTTCTGAGAAGCCCAGCCCGCTTGGGGAGAGCAGAAAAAATCATCGCAATCAGACCTTTTTCATTTCTGAAAGGGATGTATCGGCTACCTGCAGGGACTGGTGGTGGAACCTCCTGTTTTGGGGCAAGAGTACCTAGCGCCGGGGCAGTTGGTGGAGGCCCCCATTTCACAGTTTGTCAAAGGAGGTTGAAGTCCATAAGGTCGATGAAATCTCACTATGCTGGCATCTTCATCTTGTGTCGCCTTGCCATGATATGCAGCTAAGAGTTCAAAGATATAGGAGTGAGGTATGCACATTTTTATAGATGAGTCCGGGAACTTTGTCTTTACGCCAGACGTAGCAGCCTGGAGCGCGGTTGCTGCTGTTGTTATCCCGGAAGGGAGTCTTGAGGAGGCCAGGAGTGCGCTAGGAGACTTCAAATCAGAGAATGGCTGTGCTCCTGCGGAAGAGCTCAAGCTTGGCGTGTTGAAGGACGAGATGAGCTACTTCCGCCTTCTAGGGCGGCTTGAGAGGGCGAATTGCACGTTGCACGGGGTGGCAACTGACGCCCACCTTAACACTCCTCAAGCCGTCGCTGCCCACAAGGAGGGTGCCGCAAGCGCAATACTCACAAACAAAGAAAAAATGTATCACGAGGAGGGACGCACGCTTATTCAAAGCACTGCTGATCTGCTTCGGAGCTTGTCAGATCAGCTCTATATCCAGCTTTTCTGTCAGGTAGAACTCATGCAGTTAGTGCTCCAGCAATCACTCCTTTACTACCCGCAGAACTCCCCGGAGACCTTGTCTGGATTTGTGTGGCGTGTTGACCGGAAAGCTCGCGAGAAAAAGACCGAGTATGAGTCTGCTTTTGAAACGCTATCTCCTGTGTATTTACAGTCGATGTCTCTCAGTTCCCCCTTGGTCACCTGTGAGGCGTTTGATTACAGTCACTTTTCTGGCTATGTGTTTGCAAAAGGAGAGGCACCAACCTACCTCAGGGAGAGTCACGGCATTGAGAAAGACCTAACGGGATCACTGAATCTCGGAAAAATCTTCAGAGAAGACTTTCAGTTTGTTGATTCTCAAGGCGATTTTGGGGTCCAGCTAGCGGATTTGCTAAGTGCAGGTATCAGGAGGTGTTTACGACAGGGTTTCGGAGACAATCTCAGAGCTGCCGCACTGCTCGGGCGTTTGATGGTTCAACGCCTAGTGGATCCTTCGCCATTGAAGTTTGTATCGTTCGGGGGGGAGTTGGCGCTCGACAGACCTCTAAATGATCTAGTCAACATGATGATTCGTCAGCAGCGAAAAGTGGTCAAGTGAAGGTTGGTTTAAGCGTAAAAAGTGTCCATATTTTGTCCACGGTGGGTGAGGGTTACCTCGGAGCATGACTGAAAGTATACCTGGGGCCTCAGGTTCCATGAGAGCCCTAGAGTTCAAGGTAAAGGGTTGATAGGTAAGCACCTGGACTGATGATTCATGACCATTTTTCAGATGAGGGCTGGGAAAAAGGTAATTTTGGTAATCGATGGGTCAAAACGGGCTGGAGCCCTTATAGAGCGTGGCTTTCAGACATTACCTTGGAGGGTAATTTTAGGTAATAAGAAAGGTAATATTTTGTTCAAGCCCTTATTTTGCTGGGGTTTGGGGTTGTTAGGTATTACTCGGACTGAAGGTAATTTTCTAACCTCTTACTTACCTTTTTATTACCTATTGATAGGTTCGCCAAATGACTGATTTCATTGGGTTTTCTTGGGGTTCTGACAACGCATTACCAAAATTACCTTTTTCCCAGGGCTCAACATAAATCGGGGGGAATGGCATTTTTGGCCTCTCGCAGCATCCTGGCTTACAAACCCATGGGACTGCCATGGGACTGGCGAGCCTCGATTTTCACGAAAGCAATCGGCCTGCAGCCCTTGTAAACCGGGCACTTGCATAATAGAAGTAACTTTGCGGGTAGTTTCGAATCTCTCCTTCACCGCCACATTCTGAAAACACAAACCCCTAATTTTCCTAGTGAAGTCGGGGGTTTGTGGTTTTTGGCGTTTGAAAAATGGCCTCTGGGGCCAATAGGGGGCTGGCAGGTGTTTTTCGGTAGCATTGAATGGATAACATCTGCTTAAAAAGTTTGCCCTTTGCGTAGTAGATGGCTGCAGCGATCTCGGCGAAATGACCGAGGCCGAATTCGACGAGCGTTAAGCGTCGGCAGCATGCGCATGAAAAGGTATTTTGTTGCTGAAGTCCCAGCTCGAATACGCAACAAGGCTCGCCTCTAAACCCCCAGCAATTGTCTGCTGGCGAGGGCTATTGTTGCGTAAGCAGTATGAGGGAATCTGTATCTTCGAAGTCGCATGTGGCTGGACTAGCAGGCTCTGGTGCGTACTGATTAAGTAAGTCACGCACCAGGCCTGGCTGAATAGTTACCACTGGCCGCTTATGAGACAGCCAACGATTTCCCAGCCGCTGTATTCCCACCAGGAATATCGATCATCGGAGCAGCTTCTGGCCAGGCTGGCCATCTGGATTTCACCAGCTGTCCGATGGGTTCCGAAAGGAGTGTCAACAGAGGCTGTCACCTGATTAACGGTCTGAGGAGCCTTGATGGGGGTCGGATGCACGGAGGCGTTCGCGACAGTTGCGGTGAAAGCGAGCGTTGCGGATACGGCCAGAGCAGCTATGGACTTTTTCATGTTCGAATCCTTTCAGGTATCTGACATGCGGCTTGTACATTAGCCTGACCTGCCTTTATCAGTAATCCGAACAGATCGGGCGCTCGCGCAGTGTGGCGCCATGAAAGCCTACTACTGTGCTGCCTTCCGCACAGTCGCTCAACAGCACTATTGACAAAATGCTAAAAGCCTGGATTTTTATTGGGGGGCCGGCCCGAGAGTTCGAGTTTGACGAGCCTGTTGTTAATGTTTTCCCTGAAATGTCTCCATTTCTAGGCGGGTACACCGCCACCCCATGAAGCAATTGGAAGCAAAGCCCCCGCTAATTTCTAAATGGACGTGCTGCCATATCAAGCGGCCGTCGGGTTCATGAGTCCGGAAATTTGCTCTGGATCATTTTTTTCTCTGGTCTCTTGCCGCTCGTCGGTGCTTGCCTGGTTTGGACGGCAGGTCTACAAATGACTGGCTAGTCTGAGACGCCGTGACGGTTAGTATTTTCCAGGCAATCAGGAGCTTGCCGGTACTGATCGGTTGTTGGAGGGAGCTGGGATATGAGGAGTCTTGCCTATATCGAAGACAACGGGGATGAGTTCCCAATCAACAACTTGGTGCGTTGCGGTCAGGCCGCATTCGATGTTGAAGAACAATCCCGGGTCAGTAGCAGGAAAAAAACTGCAACGCTGCCGGTAGCCAGTAATACGATGTTCTTTCCCAAGGCCATGCCAAAGAGAAAGTAATATTTAGTTCTGAGTGCCCCGTTTGATGCGGGGCTTTTTATTGTCCGCAAAAAGTTAAATCCGGACGTCTATCAGGATTGAAGTTGCAATCCGAGGGTATGGGTAATTTGAGGAAAATCCTGATATGGCCAACAGCCCTGTTGGCGATAGAGCTTCCTGTTTGCGCCGGACGATGCTCTGTGAAGGGGCTTGGGTGGTTCTGCTGGAGGTGAGGGCCGGTCACAAAGTTGTCAGGTTCATTTGCGGTGGTTGATTGAGGTCATAACTTTCTTGGTCATTGTTTGTGTATTAATTTTTTTTCCAATTTTGGGTAGTCGTATTAATTGTTTGTCGCCAGTGAGATGGGTTAAGTAAAGAGGCATCCTTTGTGCTTTTAGGAATTTTCTTATCTCAATTGGCTATAACTGGCGATATGTTCTTTATCCCGATTCAAACGGGGCTGCGCATCCAGCGATGATGCCTTTATATGAAAAGCGATAAGGAAATAAACGTGAAAGCTATTTTCAAACTCCTCGCACTGTCCACTCTCGTAGCCGCAGCCTCTGGTTGCACCAGCTACAACATCAGCCAGCCATCGTCGCCCATCGATAGCCAGGTCAAGGCTGACCTGAAGGCAGATGTAGCAGTGGGCGAGGCAATTTCGGGCCAGTCGTCGGTGAATATCCTCTTTGGTTTCCTGCAATTTGGTGGCGATAACCAGTTTGCTGATGGTGTGACCTACGGCGGCGATACCGGCGGCGGTCTGGGTGGTCTGGGCCTGGATCCAGTGAGTGCAGTCAAGTCGGCTGCTGCCTTCAAGGCGGTCAAGTCTTCCGGCGCCGACCTGATCGTGGCTCCACGCTATGAAGTCAGCGAAGAAAACTACTTCGTCTTCAAGAAAGTCTCGGTCACTGTCAAAGGCAACAAGGGCAACATTCGCAGCATTCGCTGAGAACACTGTTGCCAGTGAGCGTTCAGGCCGCTATCGAAGCGGTGGCGGGGCAGCCAACCAAGGGGCTGACCTGCATTGATCGGCTTCGAGCATCTTCAGAAGGTGAACTGAAGATGTTGGCAGGATGAGAAATGGTGTGATCCGCGTCTGTTGCTCCCAGTCGCGGGTACTTTTCACAGAATCTTCACATCTGCCTGAGTACGCTCAAACCATCCGTTAAAAGCAATACCCCTAGCCCGTTCCCCAGCGGGCTTTTTTTTGCGCGGCGATAAAACTCTTTTAGAATCCGCTGTCCAAGCCACCGGAGAGCAACCGGGTGTTGCCGTGACGCTCCGTAGCAGGGCGCGCGGCGCTGGGCTTTTGTGTCAGTTCGACAGTCTTTTTTTGAGGTTCAAGTCATGCGTTCAACTCTACCTGCCCTGGTTGTGGGACTTCTGCTGGCTCAAGGCGCGATGGCCGGCGATGGCACTGCCGCCATTGGCGGCGGTCTCGGCGGTGCGCTGGGCAACGTGGTCGGGCAACAGCTCGGCGGCAGTACCGGCGCGGCCATTGGTGCGGGAGTTGCCGGGGCTGCCGGTAGTGCGGCGGGCGCGCGCAAGGGCAGCCGGGCCAAGGCCGCGATAGGCGGTGGTCTGGGTTCGGCCGGTGGCTCGCTGATCGGCAATCGCCTGGGCGGCAGCACCGGTTCCACCGTGGGTGCCGGCATTGGTGGTGCGGCGGGCGGTGCCCTGGGCAGCAGCATGGGGCACAAGAAGCGTCATTGATTTAGGCGCAACGTTCAAAAAACCCGGCCCTGCGCCGGGTTTTTTGTGCGCGTTACCCAGGGCTTCGCCATACTTGATGCAGCCAGTCCCGCTGTTTAAGGAGAGGATCATGCCCCGCGAAATGCCAGGTAATGTCGAGCCAGCCCCAGCGCAACCGCTGGTGATCAATGACCCGGGGAATGAAGATCCCGGCTCCTTGATGGATGATGCGCTGGTGCCGCTGCAGGAAGGACCTGAAGAAGGTGACGACGAGCTCGATCCTGGCGACTGAAACTATCCTGCTCCCTGTGCCATGCCCCTCGGTTGCTCCTGAGCCAGCCCCGCCGCTATGCTGCTGAACCCTTTAATTGACGTGTTGCCGAACATAACGGGCCGTACCTGAGCCGCTCCCTGGAATGTACTTTTGCTAACGGATCAGATGCGATGAATGCACAGTTGAATGATTTGGGGCCGATCAAGGCGGTCATTTTCGATATGGACGGTCTGCTCCTGGATACCGAAGGTATCTACACCGAGATCACGCAGTTGATCGCCGAGCGTTATGGCCGCACCTACGATTGGACCATCAAGCAAAACATCATCGGACGTGGCGCCGCCGATCTGGCGCGTTACGTGGTCGAGGCACTGGACCTGCCCATCAGCGCCGAAGAGTTCCTGGTCATGCGTGAGCCATTGATGCGTGAGCGCTTTCCTCGAGCCGAGGCCATGCCGGGGGCTCAGCAACTGGTGCGTCATTTGAAGCAGCACCAGGTGCCTATCGCAGTGGGCACCAGCTCGTCGCAGATGTCCTTCGGCGAGAAAATCACCCGTCATGGCGATTGGTTCGCGCTGTTCGACACCATTGTCACCGCCGATGATCCGGAAGTGACGGCGGCCAAGCCGGCGCCGGATATCTTTCTCACGGCAGCCCGGCGCCTGGGTGTGGCTCCAGAGGAATGCCTGGTGTTCGAGGACTCGCCCTTCGGCGTGACGGCTGCCAAGGCCGCGGGGATGCGGGTGCTTGCGGTGCCCGATCCGGCCATGGCGGATACCAAGTTCGCCCACGCTGACGGGATTCTGCGCTCGCTCAAGGGGTTTCAGCCCGCCGCCTGTGGTTTGCCGCATCTGGTCTGGGTCTGAAGTCAGCAGATCGCTGTTAGAGAGAAGCAGGGCGTTGCGCGCCGGTTCGCCCTCTGCGGCAGCGGCTGGCGGATGCTGCGTAAGCAACCGGGCCCCCTGATACAGGTGGCCCGGTTATTTTTTGTGTTGACCGATCAGGCGCTGAAACCGCCGTCGATGCTCAAGCTGGCGCCGGTGATGTAGGCCGCTTCGGGCCCGGCCAGATAGGCCACGAAGCCAGCGATTTCCTCGGCCCGGCCATAGCGACGCACGGCCATGAAGTCCATCAGACTGTCGGCAAAATCGCTGTCGGCCGGGTTCATGTCGGTGTCCACTGGTCCGGGCTGGACGTTGTTGATGGTGATGCCCCGCGGGCCCAGGTCCCGTGCCAGGCCTTTGGTCAGGCCCACCAGTGCAGCCTTGCTCATGGCGTAGGGGCCGCCACCGGCAAAGGGCATGCGCTCGGCGTTGGTGCTGCCAATGTTGATGATGCGTCCGCCTTCGCCCATGTGGCGTGCGGCCTCCTGGGTGGCGATGAACACACTGCGCACGTTGATGGCCAGGGTCTGATCGAAGTCTTCCAGTTTGAATTCGTCCAGCGGCGCCACCGCCAGTACGCCAGCGTTGTTCACCAGGATATCGAGGCGTCCGAAGGCCTGGACGGTGCTGTTCACGGCATCGCGAATGGCGCCGGCGTCGGCACTGTCGGCTTGTATCGCCAGGGCCTTGCCGCCCTTGGCGATGATGCTGTCCTGCAGGGTTTGCGCCTTGTTCGCGGAACTGATGTAGGTGAAGGCGACGCTGGCGCCTTCGGCCGCCAGGCGCTCGACGATGGCGGCGCCGATGCCGCGGGAACCGCCTTGGATCAAGGCCACTTTGCCGCTGAGGTTGTGCTTGCTCATGTGCTTCTCCAGAGATTGAAGGGCGGGTTGCCTTGTGCTTTGCGTCGAGTATCGACCGTCGATTGGCCGCTGTGTAGCAGGTAATCCCTATACTCTGTGTAAACCAAAAGTTTGGAATGCCCGGTAATGGAAGCTTTCAGCAGTATCGAATGTTTTGTCCGCAGCGCTGAAGTCGGCAGCTTTGCCGAGGCCGCGCGACGCTTGGGATTGACCCCGGCCGCGGTAGGAAAAAGCGTGGCCAAGCTGGAGGCCCGGGTCGGTGTGCGGCTGTTTCAGCGCAGTACTCGACGTTTGACCCTGACCGAAGCCGGACGCTTGTTCCTGGCAGAAGTCAGTGACAGCCTGCTGACCATCCAGAATGCCGTGAGCAGCCTGTCCAACGTCCAGGGGCGTCCGGCGGGCACGCTCAAGGTCAGCATGGGAACGGTGTTTGGCTGTCTGTACATAGTGCCGATGCTGGGGGCCTTCCTGCAGCGTTACCCGGACATCCAGCCGGACTGGCATTTCGACAATCGCCAAGTGGACCTGATCGGCCAGGGCTTCGACGCCGCCATCGGTGGCGGTTTCGAACTGCCGCAAGGGGTGGTCGCCCGTCGCCTGTCACCGGCCCATCGGGTGCTGGTGGCCAGCCCGGCCTATCTCGCAGGGCGGGCGTCGATTGGCGAGCCGGAGGATCTACGGCACTGCCGGGGGATTCTGATTCGCTCACCGCAGACCGGGCGCATCCGCACCTGGCAACTGACTGGCCGCGCCGGCGGTGTGCGCCCACTGGAGCTCAAGGCCAGCATGACCATGAGCGATTCCGAAGCGGCTTGCGTCGCTGCGGCCCAGGGACTGGGGCTGGCCCTGGTGAGCATGCCGTTTGCCGTCAACTACCTGCGCAGCGGCGCTCTGCAGCGGGTCTTGCCGGATTGGTACGTCGATGACGGCTACACCTCGATCTACTACGCCGAACACAAGATGCTCCCGGGCAAGACCCGGGCCTTCGTCGACTTCGTCATCGAGCAGTTCGCCGAACAGGGCCTGGCGCAAACCTTCAGCGCCCTGTAGGCGCCGGCTTGCCGGCGAATCCGCTCGTGGCCTGGCTCAGCGCCCCAAGCGCATCGGCCAACCCAGCACTTTCTTCGGCCGCGGCGTTGCATAGGTCCGCACCTTCGATGTGGACAACCCCAGGCGTACCAACGACTCGGCGATGGTCACCGCCGCCGTGACCCCGTCCACCACCGGCACCCCGGTGCGCTGGCGGATCTGCTCATCCAGCCCCGCCATGCCGCCACAACCCAGGCAGATGACCTCGGCCTTGTCCTGGGTCACCGCCAGCTCGGCCTGGCGCACAATGGATTCCACCGCCCGTAGTGGGTCTTCTTCCAGTTCCAGTACCGCCAGGCCGCTGGCCCGCACCGAGGCGCAGCGCTCATACAGGCCGGACAGCTTCAGCCGGTCCTCGATCAGTGGCACGGTACGATCCAGGGTGGTCACCACCGAGTAGGCGTGGCCAAGGAACATCGCCGTGCTGGCGGCGGCGTCGGTGATGTCCACCACCGGAACATCGAGCAACTCCTGCAGACCTTCGCGGCCGTGTTCGCCATAACCGGCCTGGATCACCGCGTCATAGGGCTGGTCGTAGGCCAGTACGCGATCCATCACGGCGATGGCCGCCAGGTAGCTTTCGAAGTTGCCTTCCACCGATTCGGCGCCGAAGTAGGGGGTCAGTCCGACGATTTCCGTGCCCGGCGCTGCCACGCTTTGTGCCTGGCGGGCGATGGCCTGGGTGATGCTGTCGGTGGTGTTGACGTTGACCACGAGAATGCGCATGGGGGTTCCTTACAGGTTGGGCAGTTCAAGGCCCGGCGCGCCGGGCCGTTCAGGTTCAATGACTGACGTTGTCCACGGCGATGGATTCGCCGCTGACATCGGCGTACCCGGGTTGGCGCTTGGCGATGATCAGGTACAGCAGGCCGGCGATACCGGCGCCGATCAGCCAGGAAAAGGGCGAGACGCTGGCAAAGCCCGGCACCAGGGCCAGCACGATGGCAATCAGCGCGGCGGGCACGAAGGCCGCCACCGCCCGCAGATTGACCCCGCGGCTGTAGAAGTACGCGCCTTGCGGGTCTTCGCTGTACAGCTGCGGCACGTGGATCTGGGCTTTGCGCAGGATCCAGTAGTCCACCATGATCACCCCGTACAACGGGCCCAGCAGGGCGCCCAGGCCGGAGAGGAAATACACGATCACCAGCGGGCTGTTGTACAGGTTCCACGGCAGGATCAGCACCGCCAGCGCGGCACTGATCAGCCCGGCGCGGCGGAAGGTCAGGTACTTGGGCGCGAGATTGCTGAGGACGAAGGCCGGGGCTACGAAGTTGGCCATGATGTTCACAGCGACGGTGACGATCAGGAACGCCAGGCAGCCCAGGACCAGAAACAGGGTGTTGGGGATCGAGGCGATGATCTGGGTCGGACTTTCGATGACCTGGCCGTTGATCTGGAACTGTGCGCCGCACAGCAGCACGGTGATCGTGGCGAACACCAGGATGTTCACCGGCAGGCCCCAGAAGTTGCCGACCTTGATGGTCTTGCGGCACGGCGAGGAGCGGGCGAAGTCGCAGAAGTTGAGAATCAGGGTGCCATAGATCGCCAGCCACAATGCGCCGCCGGCGAAGATCTGCCGCCACATTTCGCCACCGGTCAAAGGTTCGCGGATCGACCAGGCAATCTGCCCGTCGGCCTGGGTGTACATCCACCCGGCGAGGCAGGCCACGGTCAGCAGAATGATCGGCCCGGCGAAGGCTTCGTAGCGGCGGATCATCTCCATGCCGTAGGCGAGGATTACCAATTGCACCAGCCAGATCACCACGAAGCAGACCCAACCCAGGGTGGACAGGCCGAGGATCGAATTGTGGTCGTAATCGGCGAAGCCCGGATGGATCGCTGTCAGCAACACGCGAAATACCACCGAGGCCAGGTAGGTCTGGATGCCGAACCAGGCAATGGCGATCACCGCGCGGATCAGTGCCGGAATCTGTGCGCCATGGATGCCGAAGCTGATGCGGCTGATCACCGGGAACGGCACCCCGGTCTTCTGGCCCATGTAGCCGGACAGGTTCATGAAGCAGTACACCAGCGCCGCGCCTATTCCCAGGGACAGGAGGATCTGCCAGCCGCCCAGGCCCAGGGCGTAGAGGCCGATGGCAAAGGAGTAGTTGGCGATGTTGTGCACATCGTTGGTCCATAGGGCGAAGATGCTGTAGCCGCCCCAGCGGCGGCCTTCGACCTTGGTCGGCGCCAGGTCGCGGTTGTGCAGGCGCGGGCTGAGGATGACGCTGTCCGGATCGGTTGCAGTGATGGGCTGTTGCAGGTTGTGCGAGTGCGGCGAGGAGGGCAGATCCAGTGCGATGTTGTTGGAAGGGCTGGTGTGCATTCCGGCGGCTCCTGATTCCGGCCCTGGATGACTGTGCTTGAGCCCAAGGCTCGACAATCTTCGTCGCAGGGGAGGAATCACTGGGTTCGGGGCATCTGCAGCTTGAGTCGTGGATCAGGCGTGCGGACGGTTAGTGTATGTATGTTTTGATTTTTTTGTATACAAAACATAGATCGACTAAAGCCACTTCTGTGCCAATTGCGCAGCTATGAAATGGGCTGCTGATTTCGTTTTGTTATGAGTTGTCCCTAACTGTATGAAACAGTGAGATTAAAAATTGACCGTTTGAACAGGTATTTATTTTTCGTCAGGCACGACAGCGCATGTCATGAAATCTGACGGAAGAAAGGTCTGTAACCTTTTGGGGCGGTAGCTGCTGAAAGTGCACACAAAAATGGCACTGATAGTGACATTTATGTGTACATGTTGGTTGTGGGGGGTGGCCGGGAGCCTTGCGTTTGCCAGCGAAGGCGTCCTCAGGGGGGAGGGCTCATTCGCCGGCAAGCCGGCTGCTACAGAAGAAGGGAGGGGTCAGGCTTTGCTGATGAGGTTGCCGGCGTGCAGGCCGCATTCCTTCTGGGTGGCTTCTTCCCACCACCAACGGCCTTCGCGCTCGTGCTGGTTCGGCAGCACCGGACGGGTACAGGGCTCGCAGCCAATGCTGATGAAACCGCGTTCATGCAAGCTGTTGTAAGGCAGCTCGAGCATGCGGATGTAACCCCAGATCTCTTCGCTGCTCATCTGCGCCAGCGGGTTGAACTTGTACAGGGTGCGCTCCGGCGTGGAGAAGGCGCTGTCGATCTCCAGTGCCGCCACCTGGCTGCGGGTGCCCGGGCTCTGGTCGCGGCGCTGGCCGGTGGCCCAGGCGCTGACGGTGGACAGTTTGCGTCGCAGCGGTTCGATCTTGCGGATGCCGCAGCATTCGCCATGGCCATCCTTGTAGAAGCTGAACAGGCCCTTTTCCTTGACGAAGGGTTCGAGCTTGCTGTGGTCCGGCGAGATCAGCTCGATGTCGATCTTATAGTGCTCGCGCACCTGATCGATGAAACGATAGGTTTCCGGGTGCAGGCGGCCGGTGTCGAGGCTGAATACCTTGACGTTCTTGTTCAGCTTCCAGGCCATGTCCACCAGCACCACGTCCTCGGCGCCGCTGAAGGAAATCCACAGGTCATCGCCGAACTGGGCGAAGGCCAGCTTGAGAATGTCCTGGGCGGATTTGTTGGCATAGGTCGCGGCGAGTTCAGTGACGTCGAACGATGGGTTCATCAGGGCGGTTTCCTACAGGTCGGTGGCGCTGTGCGCTCTATAGGGGGGCGATCTTAACAAAATCCACCCGGCCCTGGCGCGCTCCTCTGCGTTGCGCCTGCGCAGGCGAATCGCTAGAGTTCGGCAGTCCTTTTGCTCGCTCAATTTAAATAATCAGAACCAATGGGAGTGTCTTGTGGAAATTGCCTGTCTCGATCTGGAAGGTGTACTGGTCCCGGAAATCTGGATCGCCTTTGCCGAAAAAACCGGGATTGAATCCCTCAAGGCAACCACCCGGGATATTCCCGACTACGACGTATTGATGAAGCAGCGCCTGCGGATTCTTGACGAGCACGGCCTGAAACTCTCCGATATCCAGGAAGTGATCGCCACCCTCAAGCCTCTGGATGGTGCGGTGGAGTTCGTCAACTGGTTGCGCGAGCGCTTCCAGGTGGTGATCCTCTCCGATACCTTCTATGAGTTTTCCCAGCCCTTGATGCGCCAGCTGGGTTTCCCCACCCTGCTGTGTCACCGCCTGATCACCGATGACGGTGGCCGGGTGACCGGCTATCAACTGCGTCAGAAAGACCCCAAGCGCCAGTCGGTGCTGGCCTTCAAGAGCCTGTACTACCGGGTCATCGCTGCCGGGGATTCCTACAACGACACGACGATGCTGGGGGAGGCCGACGCCGGCATCCTGTTCCATGCGCCGGACAACGTGATTCGCGAGTTCCCGCAGTTCCCCGCGGTGCACAGCTTTGCCGAGTTGAAGCAGGAGTTCATCAAGGCTTCCAATCGCACCTTGAGCCTGTAACCCGGTTCGCCGGCGAAGAGGCCCTTGGATTTTCACAAATCCTGTCGACGCCTTCGCTGGCAAGCCAGCTCCTACGGACAGGTGAACGGCGTGCTCTTGTAGGCGCCGGTTGCCGGCGAATAGGCCCTAAAGCCCCTGCAATGTCTCCAGCAACACCCGTACCTTGGTGATGGATTCCTGGTACTCCGCCTGCCAGTCCGAATCCGCGACGATCCCGCCGCCGCCCCAGCAACAGATCTGCCCGTCCTTGGCCAACAGGCTGCGAATGGCGATGGAGCTGTCCATCTCCCCGCGTACGTCCAGGTACAGCAGCGAGCCGCAGTACAACGCGCGCCGGGTGGGCTCCAGTTCGTCGATGATCTGCATCGAACGGATCTTCGGCGCCCCGGTGATCGAGCCGCCGGGGAAGCTGCCGGCGATCAGGTCCAGAGCATCCTTGTCGTCCGCCAGCTCGCCGGTCACGGCGCTCACCAGGTGGTGCACATTGGGGTAGCTTTCCAGGCTGAACAGCTCCGGCACGCGCACCGAGCCGGTGCGGCAAGTGCGCCCCAGGTCGTTGCGCAGCAGGTCGACGATCATCAGGTTTTCCGCCCGGTCCTTGGGGCTGGCCAGCAGCTCGGCGGCGTTGGCGGCGTCTTCTGCGGCATCCCGACCCCGGGGACGAGTGCCCTTGATCGGCCGGGTTTCCACCCGGCCCTGGCTGACATGAACGAAACGCTCCGGCGACAGGCTGAGCACCGCGCCGTCATCCGGCAGGCGCTGGAAGCCCGAGAACGGGGTCGGACAGGCGGCGCGCAAGGCGCAGTAGGCGACCCAGGGATCGCCCTGGTACTGGCCGCGAAAGCGCTGGGCGAAGTTCACCTGATAGCAGTCGCCGGCCTGGATGTAGTGCTGGATGCGTTGGAAGGCCTGGCGGTAATCCTCGGCGCTCAGGTCGGCCCGCATGGCGCTGGTCAGCTTGAACGAGGCTGCTGCCGTCATGGGCGGCTGGTTGAACAGCTGGATCAGGCGCTGGCGCTCGGAGGCTTCCAGGCTGGGGTGGAACAGCAGTTGGCTGGTGCCCGTCTGGTGGTCATTGATCAGCGCCCAGGCATACAGGCCAAAGCGTGCCTCGGGCAATTGCAGGTCATCCCGGGCCTGGCTCGGCAGGCGCTCCAGGTGTCGGCCGAAATCGTAGCTGAGGTAGCCGATCAGGCCGCCGGCGAAGGGCAATTCATAAGGCGCGGGCACTTGGGCCTGGCCCAGGTGCTGGAGGTTATCGCGCAGGCGTTGCAGGAAGTCGCCGCCAGGCTCGTCAGCGGCCAGGGTCAGTTCTGCCAGGGGCCAGGCGCTGAGCAGGTCATAACGGCCGCGCTCGGCGCTGGGGCGGCCGCTGTCCAGTAGCACGGCACCGGGGGCGTGTTCGATTGCCGCGAAATACTCGGCGGGGTTGGCGCGATAGGGAAGCGGGTGTACGGAGCAGGTCAACATGCGGGGCAGATCAGCCATCGGAGCGCGGCTGGCGATTGTATGCCTCTGCAGGAGTTGCTCCTAGAGGGGATGTCGGCGATTGCCCCTTGAACGGCGCATTTACCGACCTGTAGCCGTTGCCTGGGGCAGCGGCTACAGCCGGGGCTGTCAGCCTTCGACGGGAGGAATGTGGCCGAACAGGTCCTGGGCGAAGCGCACACGCTCTGCGACGGTTTCCTCGATGCCACGAGCCTTGAGTTCCTCAAGGTGGGCTTCAATGGCGTGGGTGCGCTGGGTCAGGCCGCAGTCGTTGGCGATCTGGATATTCAGCCCGGGCCGGGCATTGAGTTCGAGAATCAGCGGGCCCTTGTCCTGGTCCAGCACCATGTCCACGCCGATGTAGCCCAGGCCGCACAGCTCGTAGCAGCCGGCCGCCAGCTTCATGAAACCGTCCCAGTAGGGCAGTTGCACACCGTCCACGGCATTGGTGGTGTCCGGATGCTTGGTGATGATGTTGTTCAGCCAGGTGCCGCGCAGGGTCAGGCCGGTGGCCAGGTCGACGCCGACGCCGATGGCGCCCTGGTGCAGGTTGGCCTTGCCTCCGGACTGGCGGGTCGGCAGGCGCAGCATGGCCATCACCGGGTAGCCCATGAGCACGATGATGCGGATGTCCGGCACGCCTTCGTAGCTGATGCTCTTGAAAATCTGGTCCGGGGTTACCCGGTATTCGATCAGTGCCCGGTCGCGGTGGCCGCCCAGGGAATACAGGCCGGTGAGGATGCTGGAGATATGATGCTCGATCTCCTCATGGCTGATGATCTTGCCGGATACCGTGCGATAGCGGCCCTCGAAGCGGTCGGCAATCACGATGATGCCGTCACCGCCGGCGCCCTGGGCCGGCTTGATCACGAAGTCGTTGCGCCCTTTGATGATCTCGTCGAGCTTGTCGATTTCCTTCTCGGTGGAGATCACCCCGTACAGTTCCGGTACATGGATGCCGGCCTTGATCGCCCGTTCCTTGGTGATGATCTTGTCATCGACGATGGGGTACAGGCTGCGCTTGTTGTACTTGAGCACGTAGTCGGCGTTACGCCGGTTGATGCCCATGATTCCCCGCGCTTCCAGGGCTTTCCAGGTCTTCCACAGGCCGAACATCAGGAGTCGGCCTTGACGAAGGCTTTGAAGCGCACCAGCTCCGTCAGGCGGTAGCCGCGGTAGCGACCCATCGCCAGCATGAAGCCCACCAGGATCAGCAGCATCGCCGGGAAGGTGAAGACGAAGTACGTAAGCTCCGGCACGCTCATGATCAGGTGTGCCAGGGACGCGGCGAACAGGGTGCCGATGGCGACTTTCATCGCATGGCCGCCGCCGCGTTCTTCCCAGGTAATGGACAGGCGTTCGATGGTCATGGTCAGGATCACCATCGGGAACAGCGCCACCGACAGGCCGCGCTCCAGGCCCAGCTTGTGGCTGAACAGGCTAATGGCGGCGATCAGCACCACCACGAAGGTCAGCACTACCGAAAGCCGCGGCAGCATCTGTAGCTTGAGGTGTTCCAGGTAGGAGCGCAGTGACAGCCCGAGCGCGGTAATCACGGTGAACAGCACGATGCCGAAGCCCAGTTGAGTCTCGCGGAAGGCCAGGGCGATCAGCACCGGGGTGAAGGTGCCCAGGGTCTGCAGGCCGATCAGGTTGCGCAGGATCAGGATCACCAGCACGCCGATGGGAATCATCACCATGATCATGAAGGTCTGCTGGGTCTGCAGCGGCAGGCCGTACAGCGAGTATTCGAGGAAGTTGGCGTCGGTGTTCTCGTCGGTCAGCTTGGCCAGGCGAATGGCGTTCATTTCGCTGTTGTTGAGGCTGAAGGTGACGTTGGCCTTCTTGCCGCCATCGACGGTGATCAGGTTGTCATCGCCGGTCCACCACAGCAGGCGATCGCTGGGCATGCCCTGTTCGCCGGTTTCCGGGTTGAAGTACAGCCAGTCGGTGCCGTTGAAGCTGCGCAGCCAGAGTTCCGGAGTCTGCGGCTGATCGGCCACCAGGCGAATGGTATGGACCTTCTCCATCGGCACGTGGGCGATGGACAGCAGCAGTTCGACGATCTTGGCCTTGTTGGCGCTGGACGGGTCGCCGGCCAGCAGCAGCTTGGCGTTGTCGTCATTGGCGTTGTTGACGCGCTTGATGGCCTCGCTGATGAAGGTCTCGACGTCCGCCGAGTGCTGGCGGATCGGCGCCAGCAGGGCTTCTGCGGCGATCTTTTCCGGGCCTTCCACGGCCATGCTGTCGCGGAAGGTCGGGCCCTTGATCTTGGACTTCTCGGCGCTGTAGCGCTTGGTCAGTACCAGGCGGTAGTACAGGGTCTGGTTGCCCTTGGCCCGGCGTGCCGACCAGGTGACCTTGCGGTTGCCGTCGACGCGGTTGACCGCCACCCCGTAGTTGTTGGAAATGAAGCTCTCGTTGAGGCTCACATAGTCGCGGCTCAGGGGCGGCACGAACATCTGGATCTTGATCGGGTCCTTGCCGTTGGCGACGAACTCGACCTTGGCATCGATGTTCCACAGATCGTCGGTGGCGTCTTCGGTCACCGGAATGCCGAGCACGAAGATCTGATAGGCCGTGATCGAAATGCCCAGCACCACCAGGATGGCGATCAGGACTTTCAGATGAAGGGTAAGAGAGCGCATTGGAATTACTCTGCGGTATGAGCGTCGGTGGCGCAGGCGGGTTTGCCAGCAGCGTATTTAAGACTGGGGTCGACCAGCGCATCGAAGCGTTTCAAGGCTTCGGAGCCAATCAGGAGCGGGTATTGGAAGGCGCTGCGGTCGGTCAAGTTCACTTCGATGCTGCGCAAGGCACTGCCCATGCAGACATCCAGGGCGATCACCGGACGCGCGGTGTAGTTCTTGTCCTCATCGGGGTCATAGTCGCCGGCGCGGCGCTTGATCTTGCTGACTCGGGCCAGCGGCCGTTCGATGGGGTGGGAATGGGCGGCGTCGATGGCCAGGTAGAAACGCACCCAGGATTCGCCGTTGCGCTTGAAGCGCTTGATGTCGCGGGCACTTAAGGAAGCAGTCTTGGCACCGGTGTCGAGTTTGGCTGCAACTTCCAGGTCGATACCTGACAGTTGCGCGTACTCGTTCAAACCGTAGACCGTCTTGCCGGCGGCGGCGCTGATGCCGGGCAGGGCAAGCAGACAGAGGAGTAGGGGAAGGGCCTTGAGTCTCATAGATCCTGATGGGCTTGGGTTCTTCAGTTCAAGGCGACCGGCATTGCTGCGCAAGCTCCCTCGTATGCGTGCCATAAAAAGATGACAGGCCAATGCGGGCGGCATTCTAGCATGCTGGTTTTATGGCGCCAGCGTCGGGGGCGGGCCTTTTGTCTCGTTTTGGTGCAAAGGGTTATTAGACGATTGTCGACAATCTCAATTTTTCCTTTGACTGTTTAGGGTGTATTGGCTAATTTTTGCCTAATTGATTTTCAAGGTGTCGACAATATGCTGGATCAACTGGAACATCCGCTGCCGACGCAGGACGATTCTGAAACCCTGTCCGAAAACGTCTTCCGGCGGATCCAGGCCGCCATCGTCAAGGGCGAGATCGCCCCGGGCAGCAAGATCTCCGAGCCTGAACTGGCCCGTACTTACGGCATCAGTCGTGGTCCGCTGCGCGAGGCCATCCATCGCCTGGAAGGTCAGCGCCTGTTGGTACGAGTGCCGCATGTCGGCGCCCGGGTGGTGTCCCTCAGCCACGCCGAGCTGATCGAGCTTTACGAAATCCGCGAATCCCTGGAAGGCATGGCCTGTCGCCTGGCGGCAGAGCGCATGACCACCGAGGAAATCGACGAGCTGCGCCGGGTGCTCGATACCCACGAGCGCGATGCGGCGTTCCAGGCTGGCGTCGGCTACTACCAGCAGGAAGGGGATTTCGACTTCCATTACCGGATCATCCAGGGCGCCGGCAACCGCACCCTCACGCAAATGCTCTGTGGCGAGCTGTATCAACTGGTGCGCATGTACCGCATCCAGTTCTCCGCGACCCCCAACCGTCCGCACCAGGCCTTTGCCGAACACCACCGGATTCTCGACGCCATTGCCGATCGCGACGGCGAACTGGCCGAGCTACTGATGCGCCGCCACATCGGCGCCTCGAAACGCAACATCGCGCGTCACTACCAGGACAGCGCCCATCAGACAGCCACTCCACGAGGTGAGTCATGAGTTCCAACAAGAGCACTCCAGGCCAGCGTTTCCGCGATGCGGTCGCCAGCGAACAGCCGTTACAAGTGGTGGGCGCGATCAACGCCAACCATGCGTTGCTGGCCAAACGCGCCGGTTTCAAGGCGATCTACCTGTCCGGTGGCGGGGTCGCCGCCGGTTCCCTCGGCGTGCCTGACCTGGGCATTACCGGCCTCGACGACGTCCTCACCGACGTGCGCCGCATCACCGACGTCTGCGACCTGCCATTGCTGGTGGACGTGGACACCGGTTTCGGTTCTTCGGCGTTCAACGTGGCCCGCACCGTCAAGTCGATGATCAAGTTCGGCGCCGCGGCGATCCATATCGAAGACCAGGTGGGCGCCAAGCGCTGCGGTCACCGTCCCAATAAAGAGATCGTGTCCCAGCAGGAAATGGTCGACCGCATCAAGGCCGCGGTGGATGCCCGCACCGACGACAGCTTCGTGATCATGGCGCGCACCGACGCCCTGGCGGTGGAAGGTCTGGAGTCGGCCCTGGAGCGTGCCGCGGCGTGCATCGAGGCCGGCGCCGACATGGTGTTCCCGGAAGCCATCACCGAGCTTGAGATGTACAAGATCTTCGCCGATCGGGTGAAAGCGCCGATCCTGGCCAATATCACCGAATTCGGCGCAACCCCGCTGTACACCACCGAACAGTTGAAATCCGTGGATGTTTCCCTGGTGCTGTACCCGCTGTCGGCGTTCCGTGCCATGAACAAGGCGGCGGAGAATGTCTACACCGCGATCCGTCGCGACGGCACCCAGCAGAACGTGATCGACACCATGCAGACCCGCATGGAGCTCTATGAGCGCATCGACTACCACAGCTTCGAGCAGAAGCTCGATGCGCTGTTCGCCCAGAAGAAAGGTTGAATCAATCCCTGTGGGAGCGAGCGTGCTCGTGATGGCCACCAACAATGACGCGCAATCCCTGACACGCTGGGGCGCGCGGGCCCAGATCGCCAGCAAGCTCGCTCCTCCATGGTCGGGGTGAGTCCCGACCAACGAAGTTGCCAAGTCCCTAACAAATTCAAGATTGGAGAGAGCAATGGCCGAAGCAAAAGTATTGAGTGGCGCAGGTCTGCGCGGCCAGGTGGCCGGGCAAACCGCGCTGTCCACCGTGGGCCAGGCCGGTGCCGGGTTGACCTATCGCGGCTATGACGTGCGCGAACTGGCGGCCGATGCGCAGTTCGAGGAAGTCGCCTACCTGCTGTTGTACGGCGATCTGCCGACCCAGGAACAACTGGCGGCCTACACCAGCAAGCTGGGCAAGCTGCGCGACCTGCCTCAGGCGCTGAAGGAAGTGCTGGAGCGGATTCCGGCCCAGGCCCATCCGATGGACGTGATGCGTACGGGCTGCTCGTTCCTCGGCAACATCGAGCCGGAGAAAGACTTCTCCCAGCAGCATGACGTCACCGACCGCCTGCTGGCGGCCTTCCCGGCGATCATGTGCTACTGGTACCGCTTCAGCCACGAAGGCGTGCGCATCAGCTGTGTCAGCGACGAGCCTTCCATTGGCGGTCATTTCCTGCACCTGCTGCACGGCAAGAAGCCCAGCGACCTGCACGTCAAGGTGATGAACGTATCGCTGATCCTCTACGCCGAGCATGAGTTCAACGCCTCGACCTTTACTGCCCGGGTCTGTGCTTCGACCCTGTCCGACCTGTACTCCTGCATCACCGCGGCCATCGGTTCGCTGCGTGGCCCGCTGCACGGCGGCGCCAACGAAGCGGCCATGGAAATGATCGAGCGCTTCAGTTCGCCGCAAGAGGCGATCAAGGGCACCCTCGGCATGCTGGAGCGCAAGGACAAGATCATGGGGTTTGGCCACGCGATCTACAAAGACAACGATCCGCGCAACGAGGTGATCAAGGGCTGGTCGAAAAAACTCGCCGACGAAGTGGGCGACAAGGTGCTGTTTCCGGTTTCCGAGGCCATCGACCAGACCATGTGGGAGCAGAAGAAACTCTTCCCCAACGCCGACTTCTACCACGCCTCGGCGTACCACTTCATGGGCATCCCCACCAAGCTGTTCACGCCGATCTTCGTTTGTTCGCGCCTGACCGGCTGGGCGGCCCATGTGTTCGAGCAGCGTGGCAACAACCGCATCATCCGTCCAAGCGCCGAGTACATCGGCGTCGAGCAGCGCAAGTTCGTGCCAATCGAACGTCGCTGACCGGGAGGGTGCCGACACTGTTCATTGAATGAACCACACACCTGTAGGCGCGAGCTTGCTCGCGATAGCGATGGATCAGCCGACAGCCATGTCGGATCTGCTTCGGTCATCGCGAGCAAGCTCGCTCCTACAAGGGATAGATGTTCATTCAATACGGTGCCAGGCGCTCCCTTTGAAACTACCGTGATCGAGTCCCCTGACCATGAACACTGAATTTCGCAAGACGCTGCCCGGCAGCCAGCTGGACTATTTCGACGCCCGTGCGGCGGTCGATGCGCTCCAGCCAGGCGCCTACGACAGCCTGCCCTACACCTCCCGCGTGCTGGCGGAAAACCTGGTGCGTCGCTGTGATCCGGCGACCCTCAACGCGTCCCTGGGCCAACTGATCGAACGCCGCGATGACCTCGACTTCCCGTGGTTCCCGGCCCGCGTGGTGTGCCACGACATCCTTGGCCAGACCGCGCTGGTGGACCTGGCCGGCCTGCGCGACGCCATCGCCGACCAGGGTGGTGACCCGGCGCTGGTCAATCCGGTGGTGCCGACCCAGTTGATCGTCGACCACTCCCTGGCTGTGGAATGCGGCGGTTTCGACCCGGACGCCTTCGACAAGAACCGCGCCATCGAAGACCGGCGCAACGAAGACCGTTTCCACTTCATCAACTGGACCAAGAAGGCCTTCAAGAACGTCGACGTGATCCCGCCGGGCAACGGCATCATGCACCAGATCAACCTGGAGAAAATGTCCCCGGTGATCCAGGTGCGCGACGGGGTGGCCTTCCCTGATACCTGCGTCGGCACCGACAGTCACACCCCCCACGTCGATGCCCTGGGGGTCATCGCCATTGGTGTGGGCGGCCTGGAAGCCGAGAACGTCATGCTCGGTCGCGCGTCGTGGATGCGCCTGCCGGAAATCATCGGCGTCGAGCTCACCGGCAAGCTGCAACCTGGCATCACTGCCACCGACATGGTGCTGGCGCTGACCGAGTTCCTGCGCAAGCAGAAAGTGGTGGGTGCCTGGCTGGAGTTCTTCGGCGCAGGCGCCGCGGCGCTGACCCTGGGCGATCGCGCCACCATCTCCAACATGGCTCCGGAATACGGCGCCACTGCGGCGATGTTCTACATCGACCAGCAGACCATCGACTACCTCAAGCTCACCGGCCGTGAAGACGAACAAGTGCGCCTGGTGGAGAGCTATGCCAAGCACACTGGCCTGTGGGCCGACAGCCTGAAGAGCGCACGCTACGAGCGCGGCCTGCAGTTCGATCTATCGTCGGTGGTGCGCAACATGGCCGGGCCGAGCAACCCTCACGCCCGGGTCGCCACCAGCGATCTGGCGGCCAAGGGCATCGCCGGGCAGTGGTCCGAAACCCCGGGGCAGATGCCGGACGGCGCGGTGATCATCGCCGCCATCACCAGTTGCACCAACACCAGCAACCCGCGCAACGTGATCGCGGCGGGCCTGCTGGCGCGCAATGCCAACAAGCTGGGGCTGACCCGCAAGCCGTGGGTCAAGTCGTCCCTGGCCCCGGGTTCGAAAACCGTGGCCATGTACCTGGAAGAGGCCGGCCTGGACCATGAGCTGGAGCAACTGGGCTTTGGCGTGGTGGCCTTTGCCTGCACCACGTGCAACGGCATGTCCGGCGCCCTGGACCCGGTGATCCAGAAAGAGATCATCGACCGCGACCTGTACGCCACCGCGGTGCTCTCGGGCAACCGCAATTTTGATGGGCGTATCCACCCTTACGCCAAGCAGGCGTTCCTGGCTTCGCCGCCGCTGGTGGTGGCCTACGCCATTGCCGGCACCATCCGTTTCGATATCGAGAAGGACGTGCTGGGCCTGGACGCCGACGGCCGTGAAATCCGCCTCAAGGACATCTGGCCGAGCGATGAAGAGATCGACGCGGTGGTCAAAGCGGCGGTCAAGCCGGAGCAGTTCCGCAAGGTCTACATTCCGATGTTCGCCATTCACGAAGACACCGGCCCGAAAGTCGAACCGCTTTACGACTGGCGTCCACAGAGCACCTACATCCGCCGCCCGCCTTACTGGGAAGGAGCCCTGGCCGGGGAGCGCAGCCTCAAGGGCATGCGCCCGTTGGCGGTGCTGCCGGACAACATCACCACCGACCACCTGTCGCCGTCCAACGCCATCATGCTCGACAGCGCGGCCGGCGAGTACCTGGCGAAAATGGGCCTGCCGGAAGAGGACTTCAACTCCTACGCGACCCACCGTGGTGACCACCTGACCGCCCAGCGTGCGACCTTCGCCAACCCGAAACTGTTCAACGAAATGGTCGAGGAAAACGGCAAGGTCAAGCAGGGTTCCCTGGCGCGGATCGAGCCGGAAGGCCAGGTCACGCGGATGTGGGAAGCCATCGAAACCTACATGGAGCGCAAGCAGCCGCTGATCATCATTGCCGGTGCCGACTACGGTCAGGGCTCGTCCCGGGACTGGGCGGCCAAGGGCGTACGGTTGGCCGGGGTGGAGGCGATCGTTGCCGAAGGCTTCGAGCGTATCCACCGCACCAACCTGGTGGGCATGGGCGTGCTGCCCCTGGAGTTCCTGGCGGGCACCGACCGCAAGACCCTGGGTATCGACGGCACCGAAACCTATGACGTGATCGGCGAACGCACACCACGGGCGCAGTTGACCCTGGTGATCAATCGCCGCAACGGCGAGCGGTTGGAGGTGCCAGTGACTTGCCGCCTCGACACCGCCGAAGAGGTGTCGATCTACGACGCGGGCGGGGTGTTGCAGCGCTTCGCCCAGGACTTCCTGGAATCGGCAGTAGCCAGCTAAGTGACGTACCGGGGGCGGGCCGCAAGGTGCCGCCCCCGGTCTTTATCAGGACCAGAAATCCATGGCATTTGTAGCGCAAATCAAGATTCCTGCCACTTACATGCGTGGCGGCACCAGCAAGGGTGTGTTCTTCAATCTGCAGGACCTGCCCGAGGTGGCCCAGCTGCCGGGCGCGGCGCGTGATGCCCTGCTGCTGCGGGTGATCGGCAGCCCCGATCCCTATGACAAGCAGATCGACGGCATGGGCGCTGCCACCTCCAGCACCAGCAAGACGGTGATCCTGTCCAAGAGCATCAAGGCCGATCACGACGTCGACTACCTGTTCGGTCAGGTGGCCATCGACAAGGCCTTCGTCGACTGGAGCGGCAACTGTGGCAACCTCTCGGCGGCGGTGGGCTCTTTCGCCATCAGCAGCGGCCTGGTGGACGCCAGTCGCATTCCGCAGAACGGCGTGGCGGTGGTGCGCATCTGGCAGGCCAATATCGGCAAGAGCATCATTGCCCACGTGCCGATCACCAACGGCGAGGTTCAGGAAACCGGTGACTTCGAGCTGGATGGAGTGACCTTCCCAGCGGCCGAAGTGCAGTTGGAGTTTCTCGATCCGGCGGCCGAGGAAGAGGGCGCCGGCGGTTCGATGTTCCCCACCGGCAACCTGGTGGACGACCTGGAAGTGCCCGGTGTCGGCACCTTCAAGGCGACCCTGATCAATGCCGGGATCCCCACCATCTTCATCAACGCGGCGGACCTTGGTTATCGCGGCACCGAGCTGCAGGGCGATATCAATGGCGACCCCAAGGCCCTGGCCATGTTCGAGACCATCCGCGCCCACGGTGCCCTGCGCATGGGGCTGATCAAGCACCTGGACGAAGCCGCCCAGCGTCAGCACACGCCGAAAGTGGCCTTTGTCGCCGCGCCGGCGGATTACCAGGCTTCCAGCGGCAAGGCGATCAAGGCCGGGGACGTCGACCTGCTGGTGCGCGCCCTGTCCATGGGCAAGTTGCACCACGCGATGATGGGCACCGCAGCGGTGGCCATCGGCACCGCGGCGGCGATTCCCGGGACCCTGGTCAATCTGGCGGCCGGGGGCGGTGCGCGCAGCGCGGTACGTTTTGGTCACCCTTCGGGCACCTTGCGCGTCGGCGCCGAAGCCACTCAAAGCGGCGGTGACTGGACCGTGGTCAAGGCCATCATGAGCCGCAGCGCCCGCGTGCTGATGGAAGGCTGGGTGCGAGTGCCCGGCGACAGTTTCTAGGCAGAGTAATGCTGGCGGTGGTGGCGGGGCTCCCTCGCCACAACCGCCAGTCGTGACATTGTTATTGAATCGCTGAGCAGGCGCAGACCTGCGATGCCGTTATTGACCTGTACCTGAGGAATGACCCCACCTACAACCTTGCAACTGGAGTGACACACTCATGAGCGCCAACGTTGACCTGAACAACCGTCCCGATTACGACCCGGTCCTGCAGGACATTGCCGACTATGTCCTGAACTATGCCATCGACTCCCGAGAAGCCCTCGATACCGCGCGCAATTGCCTGATGGATACTCTGGGCTGCGGCCTGTTGGCCCTGCGTTTCCCCGAATGCACCAAGCACCTGGGACCGATTGTCGAAGGCACCGTGGTGCCTTTCGGTGCCCGGGTTCCAGGCACCAGCTATCGTCTGGACCCGGTGAAGGCGGCCTGGGATATCGGCTGCATCGTGCGTTGGCTGGATTACAACGACACCTGGCTGGCGGCCGAATGGGGGCATCCCTCGGACAACCTCGGCGGCATTCTCGCGGTGGCCGACCATCTTTCGCAAAAGCGTGTGGCCAATGGTGAAGCGCCGTTGACCATGGGCGATGTGTTGCGAGCGATGGTCATGGCTCATGAGATCCAGGGGGTGATTGCCCTGGAAAACTCCTTCAACCGGGTCGGTCTCGATCATGTGCTGTTGGTAAAGGTTGCCTCCACAGCGGTCTGCGCCAAGCTGCTGGGCGCTAACCGCGAGCAGTTGCTGGCGGCGCTGTCCCATGCCTTTGTCGACGGTCAGGCGCTGCGCACCTATCGTCATGCCCCCAATGCCGGTTCGCGCAAATCCTGGGCGGCGGGGGATGCTTCAAGCCGTGGGGTGCGTCTGGCGGACATCGCCCTGCGTGGTGAAATGGGCATTCCCGGTGTCCTGACGGCGCCGCAGTGGGGCTTCTATGACGTGCTGTTCAGTCACACCAACAAGGACCTGGCGTTGAAGTCCGAGGCGCAGCGCTGTTTCAGCCTGCCGCAGAAGTACGCCAGTTACGTGATGGAAAACGTACTGTTCAAGATCAGCTTCCCGGCGGAGTTCCACGCGCAGACCGCCTGTGAAGCGGCGGTGACTCTGCACCCCCTGGTGCGCAATCGCTTGCCCGAGATCGAGCGGATCGTCATCACCACCCATGAATCGGCGATCCGCATCATTTCCAAGGTCGGGCCGCTGGCCAATGCCGCCGACCGCGACCATTGTCTGCAATACATGACCGCAGTGCCCCTGGCCTTCGGCACCTTGGTGGCCGAGCATTACGAAGATGATTTCCATGCTGCGCATCCGATCATCGATCAGTTGCGGGGCAAGATGGAGATCGTCGAAGACCCGCGTTACACCCGTGAATACCTGGAGGCCGACAAACGCTCCATTGCCAATGCGATCCAGGTGTTCTTCAAGGACGGCTCCAGCACCGAACAGGTGGCGGTGGAATATCCCATCGGTCACCGTCGTCGCCGCGCCGAAGGCATTCCATTGCTGGAGGACAAGTTCAGGGCCAACCTGGCCACGCGCTTCACCACCCAGCGTTCGACGCAGATTTTCCAACTGTGCAAGGACCCGGCTCGGCTTGAGGCAACGCCGGTGCACCGGTTCGTCGACCTGCTGGTGATCTGATCCCCCCTTGTAGGAGCGAGCTTGCTCGCGATGAACGTCAACGATGACATGGGTTTGCCGGGCGAACCTGGCGTTCCGAGAAGCTTCGCGAGCATGCTCGCTCCTACAGTGTCTCTTTAGCGTTGGGTGGGCTTTGTGGACAGCCATTTATCCAATGGCAATTTGGTGATGGCGAAGCCGCCGAGCAGGGTGGCGCAGTACAGCAGCAAGTCCCGGGACAGGCTCTGGCCTTCATACCAGGCGCCGATGATCACCGCGAACACCGGAAAGATGATGAAGACAAAGGACAGGATGACCGGGCTCAGGCGTTTGAGCAGGAAGAAATAGACGATGAACCCACCCACCGAAGCCGCCAGCCCCAGGTACAGCAGGGCGCCCCAGGAGCGTGGCGTGATGGCGGCAAAATCCGGGTGCTCGATCCAGAGTCCTGCCAGGCACAGCAGCAGGCCGGCGATGCCGATGGGCAGGGTGTTGTAGGTGATGACGCTGATGGCGCTGCCATGTTTCTTGGTGACCACGTAACACAAGGCATGCAGCAGCGCCGCGCCGAGTATGGCCAGTACGCCGCTGAGTCCTTGGTGATCGAGGTGCAGGCCCTGGCCGCGGATGATCTGGTACAGGCTGGCAAAGCCGATGGCGATGCCGAGCATCTGCGCCAGATGGATCTTTTCCCGCAGTAGAAGGGCGGAAAAAATCAGGATGAATACCGGCATGCAACTGAACAGCAATGCAGTGAGGCCGGAAGACACGTGCAACTCGCCGTAGTTGAGCAGGGTGTAGGGCAGGCTGAAGTAGCACAGGGTCACAAACAGCAGAAAGCCGCGGCTGCCCTTGGGAAACATCAAGGGTTCGCGCCGCAGCCAGGCAAAACAGGCGAACAGCGGGAAGGCGATCAGAAAGCGCAGTCCGGCAGCGGTCAAGGGGGGAGTGCTTTCTACGGCCATCTTGATCCCCAGCCAGGTGGTACCCCAGCTCAGGCAGACAATCAGGAACAGGCTGCAGGTCACCAGAACGGCGAGCCAGCGGCGCGAAGGCGCCTGAGTAATGGGTGCTGCCGTGGTTGTGCTCACACTGACATTCCTTTCGTGATCGGCAATTGACCCCTATATTTAGCGAGTCATTTCCGGTGATTGAACCTGTAAAGCACGTTATTGGGGTAAGTGATGGCTGTCAAAGTAAGTATTGACATGGTGTCAATGTTGCGTTCCGCGTTGCGAGATGGCTCGGGGCCCAAGTACAAGCGTCTGGCAGAGGCGCTGGAGCAAGGCATTGATCAAGGGCTGTTGGCGCCCGGCAGCAAACTGTCCCCCCATCGGCTGCTGGCCGACCAACTGGGCGTGACCATCGGCACCATCAGCCGTGCCTATGCTGAACTGGAGCGCCTGGGGCAGGTGGTGGCGCGGGTCGGCGATGGCACTTATGTGCGCCAGGACGGCTTGCAGCGTCAGCGCGACTCGGGATTCCGCACTGCCGGTGACGAATCGCCCACGCTGTTCGACATGAGTCGCAATACCCATATTCCCGGACCGGAGAGTCGTTTTATCGCCCAGAGCCTGCGGGCACTGGCGGAAGATCCCCACGGGCTGCTGGAGGTGGCTCGCTACAGTCCCGAGGCCGGGTTGCCCCGCTATCGTGAGGCCGGGGCGCGCTGGCTGACCCAGGAGGGGTTGCAGGTCGATCCCCGTCAGGTCATTTGTGTCAACGGGGCCCAGCACGGCCTGCATATCGCCCTGCTGGCGCTGCTCAAGGCCGGGGATACCCTGGCCACCGAGCACCTGACCTATCCTGGCCTGATCAGTACCGCGCGGATGTTGGGGATCAAGTTGCTGGGTTTGCCCATGGATGAGCAGGGGCTGCTGCCCGAGGCGTTGGAGGAAGCTTGCCGACATCACCGACTGGCAGCTCTGTATTGCACGCCGACCTTGCAGAACCCCAGCACTGCGGTGCAATCCCCGGCGCGACGGGGGGCCATTGCCGAGGTCTGTCGGCGGCATAATCTGTTGATTCTTGAAGACGAAACCCATGCCGTGCTGATGGATCGGCGCCCAGCGCCGTTGGCGCATTTTGCCCCGGAGCGCACGGTGCTGATCAGCAGCCTGAGCAAGGCCGTGGCGGCTGGGTTGCGGGTCGGCTTCGTGCATGGGCCGCAGCCTTTGGTGGGACGATTGGCCGCAGCATTGCGCGCGACCTGCTGGATGGCCACTCCGTTAGCCCTGGAGCTTGCTGCCGGGTGGATCGACGACGGCATTGCCGAGCGCCTGCGTCAGCAGCAAATGGCCGAGATCACTCGTCGCAAGGAGCTGGTGGCGGGTTTGCTGCAAGGGTTGGAGTGGCGCAGTCCGCAGGCGTGTCCGCATTTCTGGGTCCGGGTCCCCGAGCCTTGGCGGGCCTCGGAGATCGAAGTGCATCTGAAGCAGCAGCACTATCTGGTGGCCACGGCCGAGGCCTTTGCCGTAGGCCAGGCGGCGGTGCCGCAGTTCATTCGTGCCAGTGTCTGCAATACCACGGCCGATGATCGGAAACTGACCGAGGGCTTTGCTGCGCTGGCGACGGCGCTGAGTCAGGAACCCGGATTGCCGGGGTGGTGAGGCGCTGAAGGAGCAAGGGGAGGTGGCAAGGACGGGTCCTTGCCACCTCGGATCGGCTGAAGTGGCGTCGATGCTTACTTGAAGCGCCGTTCCACACCTTTTTCCACGAGGATCTTGGCCGAAATCTCTTCCACCGAGAAATGCGTGGAGTTGATGTGGGGAATGTTTTCGCGGCGGAACAGGTTTTCCACTTCTCGCACTTCGAACTCGCACTGGGCATAGCTGGAGTAGCGACTGTTGGGTTTGCGCTCGTTGCGGATCGCGGTGAGGCGGTCCGGGTCGATGGTCAGGCCAAACAGCTTGTGTTTATGGGCGCGCAGGGCGTTGGGCAGTTGCAGGCGCTCCATGTCTTCTTCGGTCAGCGGGTAGTTGGCCGCACGGATGCCGAATTGCATGGCCATGTACAGGCAGGTCGGGGTCTTGCCACAGCGGGACACGCCCACCAGGATCAGGTCGGCCTTGTCGTAGTAGTGGGTGCGGGCGCCGTCGTCGTTGTCCAGGGCGAAGTTCACCGCCTCGATCCGTTCCATGTAGTTGGAGTTGTGCCCAATGGAATGGGACTTGCCGACGGAGTAGGAAGAATGCTCGCTGAGCTCCTGTTCCAGGGGCGCGAGGAAGGTCGAGAAGATGTCGATCATGAAACCATTGGAGGTCGCGAGAATCTCACGAATGTCCTGATTGACGATGGTGTCGAAGATAATCGGTCGATAGCCGTCTTTTTCGGCGGCTATATTGATTTGTTGTACCATGGCCCGCGCTTTTTCCATGCTGTCGATATACGGCCGCGTGAATTTGCTGAAGGTAACGTTTTCGAACTGCGCCAACAGGCTCTGGCCGAGGGTTTCCGCTGTGATGCCGGTACCGTCGGAGATAAAGAAAGCAGATCGTTTCATTTGCGGCTTGGGCCTTAAGCTAGTGACGATTCTTGGATATGATAGGCGCGATTTGTCGGCCGGGAATGGCCCGCATTCTCACTTATTTTCCAGGTCCAGGCCATATAGCGGGCAAACGCTCCAAAGAGCAGCCGGCTTCTGAGCTTTTCCAACACAGTTAGTGGAGAGATCACCTTGGTAGAGTACGTAGTTTCCCTCGATAAGCTCGGCAAACACGATGTTGAGCATGTGGGGGGCAAGAACGCATCCCTGGGCGAGATGATCAGCAACCTCGCAGGTGCGGGCGTATCGGTCCCTGGTGGCTTCGCCACGACAGCTCAGGCTTACCGTGATTTTCTTGAGTTGAGTGGTCTGAACGACCAGATCCATGCGGCGCTCGATGCGCTGGATGTCGATGACGTGAATGCCCTGGCCAAGACCGGTGCGCAGATCCGTCAATGGATCATGGACGCCGAATTCCCCGAGCGCCTCAACACCGAGATCCGTACTGCCTTTGCTGCACTGTCGGCGGGCAATCCCGAAGTGGCCGTGGCTGTGCGCTCTTCGGCCACTGCCGAAGACTTGCCGGATGCGTCCTTCGCCGGCCAGCAGGAAACCTTCCTCAACATCCGTGGCGTGGAGAACGTGATTCGCGCTGCCAAGGAAGTGTTTGCCTCCCTGTTCAACGATCGCGCCATTTCCTACCGTGTACACCAGGGTTTCGACCACAAGCTGGTGGCCTTGTCTGCCGGTGTGCAGCGCATGGTCCGTTCGGAAACCGGCACTGCCGGCGTGATGTTCACCCTCGACACCGAGTCGGGCTTCCGTGATGTGGTGTTCATCACCGGCGCCTACGGCCTGGGTGAAACCGTGGTTCAGGGTGCGGTCAACCCGGACGAGTTCTACGTCCACAAGAACACCCTTGAAGCCGGTCGTCCGGCCATTCTGCGCCGCAACCTGGGCAGCAAGGCGATCAAGATGATCTACGGCGATGAAGCCAAGGCCGGCCGTTCGGTGAAGACCGTGGACGTGGACGCGGCCGATCGCGCACGTTTCTGCCTGACCGACGCGGAAGTCAGCGAGCTGGCCAAGCAGGCGATGATCATCGAGAAGCACTATCAGTGCCCGATGGACATCGAATGGGCCAAGGACGGCGACGACGGCAAGCTGTACATCGTCCAGGCACGTCCGGAAACCGTGAAGAGCCGCACCCAGGCCAATGTCATGGAGCGTTACCTGCTCAAGGAAACCGGCACCGTACTGGTGGAAGGCCGTGCCATCGGTCAGCGCATCGGCGCCGGCAAGGTGCGGATCATCAAGGACGTTTCCGAGATGGACAAGGTTCAGCCGGGTGACGTGCTGGTCTCCGACATGACCGACCCGGACTGGGAACCGGTGATGAAGCGCGCCAGCGCCATTGTCACCAACCGTGGCGGCCGTACCTGTCACGCCGCGATCATCGCTCGCGAGCTGGGTATTCCTGCAGTGGTCGGTTGTGGCAACGCCACCGAGCTGCTGAAGGATGGTCAGGGTGTGACCGTTTCCTGCGCCGAGGGTGACACCGGTTTCATCTTCGAAGGCGAACTGGGCTTCGACATCAAGAAGAACTCCGTGGATGCCATGCCGGAGCTGCCGTTCAAGATCATGATGAACGTCGGTAACCCGGATCGTGCCTTCGACTTCGCCCAGCTGCCCAATGCCGGCGTGGGCCTGGCCCGCCTGGAGTTCATCATCAATCGCATGATCGGCGTGCACCCCAAGGCGCTGCTGAACTACGCCGGGCTGCCGCAAGAGATCAAGGACAGCGTCGACAAGCGCATCGCCGGTTACCACGATCCGGTGGACTTCTATGTCGACAAGCTGGTCGAGGGCATCAGCACCCTGGCGGCAGCGTTCACGCCGAAGAAGGTCATCGTGCGTCTGTCGGACTTCAAGTCCAACGAATACGCGAACCTGATCGGCGGCAAGCTCTACGAGCCGGAAGAAGAAAACCCGATGCTGGGCTTCCGCGGTGCTTCGCGTTACATCAGCGAATCCTTCCGTGACTGCTTCGAGCTCGAATGCCGCGCGCTGAAACGCGTGCGCAACGAGATGGGCCTGACCAACGTCGAAATCATGGTGCCGTTCGTGCGTACCCTGGGCGAAGCCAGCCAAGTGGTGGATCTGCTGGCTGAAAACGGCCTCAAGCGCGGCGAAAACGGTCTGCGCGTGATCATGATGTGCGAACTGCCATCCAACGCCATCCTGGCGGATGAGTTCCTCGAGTACTTCGATGGTTTCTCCATCGGTTCCAACGACCTGACTCAGCTGACCCTGGGCCTGGACCGTGACTCGGGGATCATTGCTCACCTGTTCGACGAGCGTAATCCTGCGGTCAAGAAGCTGCTGGCCAATGCCATTGCCGCCTGTAACAAGGCCGGCAAGTACATCGGCATCTGCGGCCAGGGGCCTTCGGATCACCCGGACCTGGCCAAGTGGCTGATGGAGCAGGGCATTGAAAGCGTTTCGTTGAACCCGGATTCGGTGCTGGAAACCTGGTTCTTCCTGGCTGAAGGCCAGGGCGCGGCGTAATCGGTGAACGAAGAGCCGGTCGCTCGTGAGACTGGCCGGCTCTTGAAGATTCAAGCAGGGCGCGCTTCTTCTGGATGCCGCCCTTTTTTGTGCAAGAAGAATATGCAAAGCAGCAGCAACCTATTTCCCGTTGCCTTGATCAGTGCCGAGCGTCGAGGCGACCTCAGCGAAGATGTCTATCGCTTGAAACCCGGCAACAGTCCGGACAGCTCCGTGGAGCTGGCGGTGACCCGTCTGGGGCTGGCCGATGAGCCCGAAGCCCGGGGTGTGCCTGTGGTCCTGCTTCACGGCAGTTTTTCCAACCGGCGTTTCTGGTATTCGCCCAAGGGCATTGGCCTCGGGGCCTATCTGGCCCGAGCGGGCTTTGATGTGTGGATTCCCGAGATGCGCGGCCACGGTCTGTCGCGACGCAACGCCGATTACCGCAAGAATCGGGTGGCCGACTACGCCCGTTACGACCTGCCGGCGATTGCTGCCTTCGTTCGTGAGCAAAGTGCGCAAATACCCCACTGGATTGGCCATTCCCTGGGCGGTACCACCCTGGCGGCGGCTTTGGGCGGGCAGTATCTGGGGGATGCGGGGGTGGCTTCGGCGGCGTTTTTCGGCACACAGGTCAGTCGCACCTACTGGCCGCTGAAGATTCCTATGGTGGAGTGGGGTGGGCGCCTGGTGATCAAGCGCTTTGCTCAACTCTCCGGTTCCCGGCTCAAGCGCGGTCCGGAAGACGAGCCTATTGGCCTGGCGTTGGAAAGCATGCGCTGGCATGGCCTGTTCGGTCGTTTTGGTGATGCCGAGAAGGATTGGTGGGCGGGGCTCGCGGAGGTTTCAGTGCCGGCGCTGGCGGTCAGTGCAACTGGGGATCATCAGGACCCGACCTGGGCCTGTCGCAAGTTGTTCGATCAGTTGGCCAGCGAGCAGAAACAATTTGTCTGCCTGGGCCGTGAGCTAGGGTTCAGTAGCAATTTCGGTCATGTCGAGATGTTGGTGAGCAAACCGGCGCAGACTGAGGTCTGGCCGTTAGTGGAGCGCTGGCTCAGGGATCAGCAGACGCCGTTGCTGGTTTCAGCGTCCGAGCAGGTGGCTGTGGTCTGACGCGAAGGCTCTGACAAGGGCATTTCGCTCGATAGCGCTTGCGGCTAAGATATGACGAATTGTGCTGTTTTGGTCACATTCAGTTATTGAGTCGACTTTCCGTTCCAGTGGTGCGGCTGCAAAATACGCGACAGGCCGGTCAGCGCCTCAGGCACTGCGGGTTAAACATCTGCCGCCTGAGCTCGTATTTTCAAGGCAGCCCCTGGAATTTGCCGATACCTTCGATCGTGTTCTTTCTGCTACAGGAGTTTCTCGATGAACCATTACCTCACTCCCGACCTGTGCGACGCTTACCCGGACCTGGTCCAGGTGGTTGAGCCCATGTTCAGCAACTTTGGTGGTCGCGATTCCTTTGGCGGGGAAATCGTCACCATCAAGTGCTTCGAAGACAACTCGCTGGTCAAGGAGCAAGTGGAACTCAAGGGTCACGGCAAGGTGCTGGTGGTCGATGGCGGTGGTTCCCTGCGTCGCGCGTTGCTGGGCGACCTGCTGGCCGAGAAGGCGGCGAAGAATGGCTGGGAAGGTCTGGTGATCTACGGTTGTATCCGCGATGTGGATGTCATCGCACAGACTGACCTCGGTGTTCAGGCCCTGGCCAGTCACCCGATGAAGACCGACAAGCGTGGCATTGGTGATCTCAATGTAGCGGTGACCTTCGCCGGTGTGACTTTCCGTCCGGGCCAGTATGTCTACGCCGATAACAACGGCGTGATCGTATCGCCGAGCCCGCTGAAAATGCCTGAATAAGCAATTGGCCTGACAAGGGATGAGGATGTTCGAGGAAGAAAACGCGCAATGGGGGCTGGTGCATGCCCTGGTACTGGATGGTGAAGGCGGTGCGCGTTCGATTGCCCGGACTGAGCTTGACGCTCTGCAGCTGCAGGCCCATGAAAGCCTGTGGCTGCATTGGGATCGCAGTCATCCGCAAACCCAGACCTGGTTACGCCGCTCCAGTGGCTTGAGCGAATTCAGCTGTGATCTGCTGCTGGAGGAAAATACCCGGCCGCGCTTGCTGGCCTTGCCGGAGTCGGAACTGCTGCTGTTTCTGCGGGGCATCAATCTCAATCCGGGTGCCGAGCCTGAAGACATGGTCTCGGTGCGCATCTTTGCGTCTGCACAGCGGGTCATTTCCCTGCGTTTGCGGCCTTTGCGGGCCACCGATGAGCTGTTGTTGCAGCTGGCCGAGGGCAAGGGGCCGAAAACCGCCGCCGAACTCCTCCTCTATATGGCCGAGTACCTGACCCATAAAGTGCAGGATCTGGTCAGCGACCTGTCTGAAGTGGTCGATGCTGAAGAGGAAAAGCTAGATGCCGACGAACGGTATACCCCTGAGCATGGAAGCATTTTGCAGATCCGTCGCCGGGCTGCCGGGTTGAAGCGTTTTCTGGCGCCGCAGCGGGATATTTTCTCCCAACTGAGTCGAATAAAACTGCCCTGGTTCGCCGTCGATGATGGTGACTATTGGAACGAACTGCACAACAGCCTGACCCGTTACCTGGAAGAGCTGGAATTGACTCGAGAGCGCGTGGGGCTTGCGCTGGAGGCCGAAGACCGACGCTTGAGCGTACGCATGAATCGCACCATGTATCGCTTCGGAATCATCACCGGGATCTTCCTGCCCATGAGTTTTCTCACCGGTCTTCTGGGGATCAACGTTGGCGGCATTCCGTTCTCCGCCAGCCCTTACGGATTCATCATCGCCTGCCTGCTGCTGGTGTCGGTGGCCCTGGGACAATGGTGGTTGTTTCGCCGTTTGCGCTGGGTGTGATGATGCGTCATGTGACCCGAATAAATCTGATCGCGTCTTTTCCAGACATCACCAGAGGTGCGTATGCACGATCCGTTTGAACAGTCTTTGCGTGACATGCTCAAAGCTTCGCCATCGAGCCGCGATGACGATGCCTGCCTGGGCCGCGTACTGAAAACCGCCAACCGTCAGGTTGGGGCGGGGGATCTGTTCAGCCTGCTGGGCCGTTGGCTGCCGGCGCTGATGATCGCCTTGAATAACGGATCGGCCCATATCGCGCCGGTTTCCCGTCGTAAATCTTCTGCTCGCACTGCTGATAAGGCTGATTGAATATGGAACTTGATCTCTGGACGCAGAGCCTCGTCACGGCGATGACTGCCTTGTGGACCAAGGTGGCGAACTTCATTCCGAACCTGTTCGGCGCGCTGGTGGTGCTGTTGCTGGGCTTCGTGGTGGCCAAGCTGCTGGATACCCTGCTGTCGAAATTGCTGGCCAAGCTGGGCCTGGATCGCCTGATGGGCGGTACCGGTTTGACCAAATTGCTGTCCCGCGCTGGCTTGCAAGTACCGATCTCAACCTTGATCGGCAAGATCGTCTATTGGTTTGTTCTGCTTATTTTTCTGGTTTCTGCTGCTGAATCCCTTGGACTTGAGCGAGTTTCGGCTACGCTCGACATGCTTGCGCTGTATTTGCCGAAGGTTTTCGGTGCTGCGCTGGTGCTGTTGGTGGGGGTTCTGCTGGCGCAATTGGCCAACGGCCTGGTGCGCGGAGCCGCGGAAGGTGTAGGCCTCGATTACGCCAGTGGCCTGGGACGGATTGCCCAGGGGCTGGTCATCATCATCAGTATTTCCGTTGCGATCAGTCAGTTGGAGGTCAAAACCGACCTGCTCAACCATGTGATCGTGATCGTGTTGATTACCGTTGGTCTGGCCGTTGCGCTGGCCATGGGTTTGGGAAGCCGGGAAATTGCCGGACAGATTCTTGCGGGAATCTATGTGCGTGAGTTGTATCAGGTTGGGCAACAAGTACGTGTTGGTGAGGTCGAAGGCCAGATCGAAGAGATCGGCACGGTTAAAACTACATTGCTGACCGAGGAGGGTGAGCTAGTCTCTCTGTCCAATCGGATCCTGCTGGAGCAGCATGTAAGTAGCCGCTAACCCGGCAAACCCTGCTAATGTATGCCGCCGCAAAATGCCCCACCGGGCAGCGGCGGACATTGACCTGACTGTCGGCACGACTCGTTTTGAATAAAACCCAATCGCTATCCACGCGCTATGACCCCCGTGAGCTCTCTGATGAGGAGTTGGTTGCGCGCTCACATACGGAGCTGTTTCACGTAACACGCGCCTATGAAGAGTTGATGCGGCGCTATCAGAGGACCCTATTTAATGTTTGTGCACGTTATCTAGGGAACGATCGGGATGCGGATGATGTCTGTCAGGAAGTGATGTTGAAGGTGCTGTATGGCCTTAAGAACTTTGAGGGTAAATCGAAGTTCAAGACATGGCTATATAGCATCACGTACAACGAATGCATCACGCAGTATCGCAAGGAGCGGCGCAAGCGTCGGTTGATGGACGCTTTAAGTCTTGACCCCCTCGAGGAGGCCTCTGAAGAGAAGGCGCCGAAACCTGAGGAGAAGGGCGGACTTGACCGCTGGTTGGTGCATGTGAACCCGATTGATCGGGAGATTCTGGTGCTACGATTTGTCGCAGAGCTGGAGTTTCAGGAGATCGCGGACATCATGCATATGGGGTTGAGTGCTACAAAGATGCGTTACAAACGTGCTCTTGATAAATTGCGTGAGAAATTTGCAGGCATTGCTGAAACTTAGTTCGGCGCAAATATCTCTTACGTCTAGGTGAGTTCTGATAGACTTACCGCCGAGTTGTCCCCCGGTATGTGGGACTGCTTTACAATCACCAGATGGGGATTTAACGGATGAAACTGAAAAACACCTTGGGCATTGCCATTGGTTCTATTGTTGCCGTGACTTCGTTCGGCGTTCTGGCGCAAGGCCAAGGCGCGGTCGAGGGTGAACTGTTTTACAAAAAACAGTACAACGACAGCGTTAATCACGTTGAAGACGGCTTCAACCCAGGCGCATCGATCGGTTACTTCCTGACCGACGATCTGTCGTTGAACGCCACCTACGACAAGACCAACCACACCCGTTCTAACGACGGTACTGGTAACCAGAAAATCAAAGGCGACAACTTCGGCCTGAACGCTCAGTACCACTTTGGTACCGTGGGTGACGCTCTGCGTCCATACGTTTCCGGCGGTGTTGCTCACAAGAGCATGACCAACGTGATCGCTGACGGTCACAGCGGCCGCGACCAGTCGACTTTCCTGACTGCAGGCGCTGGTGTTAAGTACTACTTCACCGACAACCTGTTCGCCCGTGCCGGCGTTGAAGCTGACTACAAGCTGGACAACGGCAAGTGGGACTACGCTCCTACTATCGGTCTGGGTGTGAACTTCGGTGGCAGCGGCGGCAAAGTTGCTCCAGCTCCAGTAGCTCCAGCTCCGGCTCCTGAGCCAGCTCCAGAAGCTCCAGTTGCTGAAGTTGTTCGTGTTGAGCTGGACGTGAAGTTCGACTTCGACAAGTCGGTCGTTAAGCCTAACAGCTACGCTGACATCAAAAACCTGGCTGATTTCATGAATCAGTACCCACAGACCACCACCGTTGTTGAAGGTCACACTGACTCCGTCGGTCCTGACGCTTACAACCAGAAGCTGTCTGAGCGTCGTGCAAACGCCGTTAAACAAGTTCTGGTCAACCAGTACGGCGTTGGCGCTAACCGCGTTCAATCCGTTGGTTACGGTGAGTCCCGCCCAGTTGCCGACAACGCAACTGAAGCTGGTCGCGCAGTTAACCGTCGCGTAGAAGCCTCGGTTGAAGCTCAAGCTAAGTAATTAGCCTTGTAGCTTGGAAAAACCCGGCCTAGGCCGGGTTTTTCTTTGTCTGCGATTTACCTGGCCCAGAGGTGCGACTCAGGCTTGTCGCGCGCAGGCTTGGATGGCGGACTCAGTGGCCGCCACTGCACCGATCACCAGGATCGCCGGGCTCTTCAACTCGAAGCGCAGGGCATCGCGCTCCATTCCCGTCAGATCGCTGCGGCATTCCCGCTGTTCAGGCAGCGAGGCATTTTCAATCATCGCCACCGGCGTATCGGCTGCCAGACCACCGTCACGCAGGTGTTTGGCAATCTCCGCCAGCTTCGCCACCCCCATGTAGATCACCAGGGTCGTACCGCTTTGAGCCAGAGCCTGCCAGTTCAGGCTGCTGTCATCCTGAGTGTGGGCGGTCACCAGGGTCACGCCCCGAGCCACACCACGCAGGGTCAAGGGAATATCACAACGGGTTGCACCCGCCAGTCCGGCAGTGATGCCGTTGACCAACTCCACCTCGATTCCACGTTCCTTCAGCCACTGGGCTTCCTCGCCACCACGCCCGAAAATGCATGGATCGCCACCCTTGAGGCGCACCACGCAGCGCCCTTGACGGGCATAGCGCAGCATCAGGCGATGAATGAAGGCCTGGGGCGTGGAGCGACAGCCACCGCGCTTGCCCACCGGGATGACCCGCGCCGTGGGGCAATGCTCCAGCACCGCGCTGTTCACCAGATCGTCGATCAACACCACATCGGCTTCGCCGAGGGCGCGTACGGCCTTGAGGGTCAACAGCTCGGGGTCTCCAGGCCCTGCTCCTACCAGCCAGACTTTTGCGCTCATACGTTTTCCTCACACAGGGACGGCGACAGGTTGCACCGGAGCCGCCAGCAGGCGCTTGATCTCCGGCACGCAGGAGCCACATTGGCTACCGCAACCCAGTTGTTGTTTCAGTTGGTCGAGGTTCAGGCCTTCAGCGATACCGGCACGAACCGCCCGGTAGCTGACGTTCTTGCAGTTGCACAGGGTGCGCTCCCGTTCCCCGCCCAGGCCACTGGCCCCCGGCGGACTGCTCATCGGCGCCAGCAACCAGCGTCGTAGTTGCTCATCGGCGCGCCCTTCGAGCCACAGTTCTTGCAGCCAGTGCTGGGCCAGGGTTTCCCCGGCCAGGCGAATCGCGGTGATCCGCCCTTGTTCGATGCGCACCCGTTTGCCGATGGCCCGACGCGGATCGTCATAGGCCAGCACCGGCCCGGTTTCCAGCCCCAACTGCTGATCGATGAGCTTGAGCAACGCCGACTGCGGCGCCGCCTGGTGAGCGGCCCGAATCACCAGGGCCGGACGTTCGCGACCGGTCAGGCTGAGGCTGACATAGGCAAAGGCTTCGCACAGGGGGCGCAGCGCCCTGAAGTGCGCCTGCACGTCGCCCTCGATCAGGGCAAACAATTGCCAAGGCAACTGCACCGGCTCCAGGCGCACACCGCTGTGTTTGAGTTCCGGCTGTTTGGACAGAGGATCGAAGGCCGGCTGGGTGACGGCATTGACCCCGCCCTTGAGGAAGCGATCGCCCCAGTGCATCGGCAGAAAGGCCTGGCCGGGGCGCACGCTGTCATCACTGCTGACGGCGACGATCACGCTGCCACGGCGGCTTTTCAGGTTGACCAGATCACCCTCCCGTAGCCGCTGGCGCCGCAGTTCGTCCGGATGCAGGCTCAGCAGCGCTTCGCTGACATGGCCGAACAGCTGCGCCGCGGTACCGGTGCGGCTCATGCCGTGCCATTGGTCTCGCAGCCGACCGGTGATCAGGGTCAGGGGAAAGCGTGCATCCCGTTGTTCCTTGGCGGCCAGGTAAGGATCACTGACAAAGTGCGCACGGCCAGTGGCGGTGGGAAAACGCCCATCCCCATACAAGCGCGGCGTGCCCTGTGTCGCGCCGCTGGGGAAGGGCCATTGCTGCGGGCCGAGACGGTCGATCAACTCGTGACTGAGGCCGGACAGGTCCAGATCGCGGCCCCGGGTCAGGCCTTTGTACTCATCGAATAGCTGGACGGGGGAATCGAAGCCAAACAGGCTCGGCTGCCCGGGACGCAGGCGTTGCTCCAGGCGCTGAGCGAAATCCACGGTAATGGCCCAATCAGGTCGTGCCTCGCCGGGCGCGATCACGGCCTGGCGCACATGAGAAACCCGCCGTTCCGAGTTGGTCACCGTGCCTTCCTTTTCGCCCCAACTGGCGGCAGGTAACAGCAGGTCGGCGAAGGCCGCGGTTTCCGTGGTGGCGAAGGCTTCTTGCAGGACCACGAAAGGGCAGTGCTGCAGTGCTGCGCGCACAGCGTTCTGGTCCGGCAGGGACTGCGCCGGGTTGGTACAGGCGATCCACAAGGCCTTGATGCGACCGTTTTGCAGCTGTTCAAACAACTCGATAGCGGTCAGTCCGGGGCTGGCGGGCAACTGTTCCACCCCCCAATAAGCGGCGACCTCAGCACGATGTTGAGGGTCGGCGGCTTCCCGGTGCCCGGGGAGCAGGTTGCTCAGGCTGCCGGTTTCGCGCCCGCCCATGGCATTGGGCTGACCGGTGAGGGAGAAGGGGCCCGCACCCACTCGGCCGATTTGCCCGGTGGCCAGGTGCAGATTGATCAGCGCACTGTTTTTTGCGCTGCCGGCGCTGGACTGATTCAAGCCCATGCACCACAGCGACAGGAAACTGGGCGCCGTGCCTATCCATTGGGCGCACTGCTGCAGTTGCTCGAGGCTGATACCACAGAGTTGCGCCACCATCGCCGGGGTGTAGTCGCGGACCAGGGTTTTCAGCTCGGCCAGGCCCTCGGTGTGTTCACGGATGAAATCCCGATCGACCCAGTCCTCCCACAGCAACAGGTGGAGAATCCCGTGGAACAGTGCGACATCGGTGCCGGGGAGTATCGCCAGGTGCAGGTCGGCCAGATCGCAGGTATCGGTACGGCGCGGGTCGATGACGATGACTTTCATGTCCGGACGCTGGCTTTTCGCCTGTTCCAGGCGCCGAAACAGCACCGGATGGGCATAGGCCATGTTGCTGCCGACGATCACCACGCAATCGCTCTGCTCCAGGTCCTCATAACTGCAAGGTGGCGCATCGGCCCCCAGGCTGCGTTTGTAGCCCACCACCGCCGAGGACATGCACAGTCGGGAGTTGCTGTCGATATTGTTGGTGCCTACCAGGGCCCGGGCCAGTTTGTTGAAGGCGTAGTAGTCCTCGGTCAGCAATTGCCCGGAGACATAGAAGGCCACGCTGTCCGGGCCGTGTTCGGTGATGGTCTGGGCGAACACCCCGGCGGCATGCTCCAGGGCGCTGTCCCAGTCGCAGCGGCTGCGAGCCAGATCCTTGCCCAGGCGCAGTTCCGGGTGCAGGGCGCGGGCGTCGCGATCGCCGGTCAAATGCAGGCTGGCACCCTTGCTGCACAGCTTGCCGAAGTTGGCCGGGTGCGCCGGATCGCCGCTAACCCCGAGGATCTGCCGGCCGTCATGCTCGATCAGCACACCGCAGCCGACCCCGCAGTAGCAACAGGTCGAGGCCGTGCTCTGGGGCTTCATCAGCCAGCATCCCGCAGGGCCAACTGCACCCGGCCACTTTCCACCCGCGCCGGATGGTGATGGGCGCAGCCGGTGTCCGGGGCCTGGGCTTCGCCGGATTCCAGGTCGATCTGCCAGTTGTGTAGTGGGCAGGCCACGCGCTTGCCGTAGATCAATCCCTGGGACAGGGGGCCGCCCTTGTGCGGGCAGCGATCGTCGAGAGCGAAGACTTGATCATCGCTGGTACGAAAAATCGCGATATCGCCTTTGGGGCCCTTGATGATGCGCGAGCCCAGGGCATTGATCTCTTCCAGGGCGCAGATATCCAGCCAGTTCATGCCGGCACCTCCAGTTGTTTTACGGGGATCGACTCGTACTCTTTTTTCAGCTGCGGCTCGGCCAGACGCTGTTGCCATGGGTCCTGCTCGAAGGACAGGGAGAACTGCAAGCGTTCGTTCAGCGCCTTGCGCCGTTCGGGGTCTTCCAGCACGGCCTTTTTCACGTGCTCCATGCCGACCCGTTGCAGGTAGTGCACGGTGCGTTCGAGGTAGAAGGCTTCTTCGCGGTACAGCTGGAGGAAGGCGCCGTTGTACTCGCGCACCTCTTCGGCGGTCTTGAGCTTGACGAAAAACTCCGCCACCTCGGTCTTGATCCCGCCGTTGCCGCCTATGTACATCTCCCAGCCGGAATCGACGCCGATGATGCCCACGTCCTTGATCCCGGCTTCCGAGCAGTTGCGCGGGCAACCGGAGACCGCCAGCTTGACCTTGTGCGGTGACCACATGTTGAACAGGTCGTGTTCCAGCTCGATCCCCAGCTGGGTGGAGTTCTGCGTCCCGAAGCGGCAGAACTCGCTGCCGACGCAGGTCTTCACGGTGCGGATGGATTTGCCGTAGGCGTGGCCAGACGGCATGTCCAGGTCTTTCCAGACTCCGGGCAAGTCTTCCTTGCGGATGCCCAGCAGGTCGATGCGCTGGCCGCCGGTGACCTTGACCATGGGCACCTGGTACTTGTCGGCGACATCGGCGATGCGTCGCAGCTCGGACGGATTGGTCACGCCCCCCCACATCCTGGGGACCACCGAATAGGTGCCGTCTTTCTGGATGTTGGCGTGGGCCCGCTCGTTGATCAGCCGCGATTGCGGATCGTCCCGGGCTTCCCCCGGCCAGGTGGAGATCAGGTAGTAGTTCAGCGCCGGACGGCAAGTGGCACAACCGTTGGGGGTGCGCCAGTTGAGGTAGCTCATGGTGCCGGCGATGGTCAGCAGATGCTGGTCGCGAATTGCCTGGCGGATCTGCCCGTGGTTCAGGTCGCTGCAGGCGCAGATGGCTTTTTCGCTTTTCGGCTTGACGTCCGCCGCGCCGCCCACGGTGTTGATCAGTATCTGCTCCACCAGCCCGGCACAGGAGCCGCAGGAACTGGCGGCCTTGGTGTGCTTCTTGACCTCGTCGACGCTGAACAGCCCCTGTTCCTGAATGGCCTTGACGATGGTGCCCTTGCACACCCCATTGCAACCGCAGACCTCGGCGGTGTCGGCCATGCTCATGGCCTTGTCCTGGCCCTGATGGCCGACGTCGCCCAACGCGTTCTCACCGAACATCAGGTGGTCGCGGATCTCGCCGATGGCCTGCTGCTCGCGGATTTGCCGGAAGTACCAGCCGCCATCCGCGGTGTCGCCATACAGGCAGGCGCCGACCAGCACGTCGTCCTTGATCACCAGCTTTTTGTAGACCCCGCCAATGGGGTCGGCGAGGGTGATGGTTTCGGTGCCGTCGCCACCCATGAAATCCCCGGCGGAAAACAGATCGATGCCAGTGACCTTCAACTTGGTGGAAGTCACCGAGCCCTGGTAGCGGGCGAAACCCAGTTGGGCCAGGTGGTTGGCGCAGACCTTGGCCTGTTCGAACAACGGCGCCACCAGCCCGTAGGCGATACCGCGGTGGCTGGCGCACTCGCCGATGGCGTAGATGCGCGGGTCAAAGGTTTGCAGGGTGTCGTTGACCAGTATTCCGCGGTTGCAGGGCAGGCCGGCCCGTTCCGCCAGCTCGGTGTTGGGGCGGATGCCGGCGGCCATCACCACCAGATCGGCGGGGATGATCTCGCCATTCTTGAACTGCACCGACCCGACCCGACCATTGCCGGCATCGATCAGGGCCTGGGTCTGTTCGCACAGGCGGAACTTCAGGCCGCGGTTTTCCAGGGCGCTTTGCAGCAACTGGCCGCTGGTCTGGTCCAGTTGTCGTTCCAGCAGCCATTCGCCGATATGCACCACGGTCACGTCCATGCCGCGCAGCTTGAGGCCGTTGGCGGCTTCCAGGCCCAGCAGGCCGCCGCCGATCACCACCGCATGCTTGTGAGTCCTGGCCGTGTCGATCATCGCCTGGGTGTCGGCAATGTCGCGATAGCCGATTACCCCCTGCAGGTCCTTACCGGGAATCGGCAGGATAAAGGGCGTGGAGCCGGTGGCGATCAGCAGACGGTCATACTCGGCTTCGCTGCCGTCCTCGGCGATTACCCGGCGCTTGATCCGGTCGATCTCTACCACCTTGCGGTTGAGCAGCAGCTTGATGTTGTGGTCCAGGTACCAGTCCAGGTCGTTGAGGACGATGTCCTCGAAAGTCTGTTCACCGGCCAGCACTGGCGATAGCAAGATGCGGTTGTAGTTGGTGTGGGGTTCGGCGCCGAAGACCGTGATGTCGTACAGCTCATCGCTCAGCTTGAGCAGCTCTTCCAGGGTACGTACCCCGGCCATGCCGTTGCCGATCATCACCAGTTTGAGTCTTTTCATGGGCTTCTCCGGAGCTCAGGCAGGGTCAGTGAGGCCTGGCTCGACAAAATGCGCGCAAACAAAAAAGGCGTCCCGTCAGTGGCCTGACGAGGACGCCTTTGTCCGATCCCGTTCTCTCGGGAAGCCTGCCTTCGTCGTTGAAGGCCGGGCTTTATGTCTGTTGCCTGATCTAATGCAGCGCTTGTGCCAAGTTGCCGAGGGCGCGGTTTTACCGGGCTCAGGCACAGATTTCGTCCTGGCCGATGTTGAGCGCTGCACCGAATCGAGGCGCCACGCCCACTTTCGGTACTGCTAGGCGCTGCCGCAGTGGCAGTCAGCGATGCAGCAACAGCAATACCAGCAGCAGATTGAGCAGCAGGGCGGCCAGGGCGATGCCGCGCCAGACCTTCAGCGGTTCGCGTTCCAGCAAGGGCCGGGGTCGGCTGTTCAGGCTGCGGCGTTCGCCCTGTTCCAGTGCCAGCAGCCATTCTTCGGCGGTTTCATAGCGCTGTGCCGGGGTGCTGGCCACTGCGCGCTCCAGGCTCTGCTCCAGCCATTCCGGCAGGTCCGGGCGATAGCGGCTGGGGCTGGTCGGCACGCCGAAGCGCGGACGCTGGAAGGCTTCGATCTCACCATGGGGGTAGTGCCCGGTCAGCAGGAAGTACAGGCTCACGCCCACTGCGTAGAGGTCTTGCTGTGGGCTGGGCGGTTCGCCATTGAACGCTTCCGGGGCGATGAAACTCGGGGTGCCGGGCAGCAAATGCGCCGGGTCGGCCGACAGGCCCGGGCAGTAGGCCAGGCCGAAATCCAGCACCCGCAGTTCGCCATCGTCCCCCAACAGCAGGTTTTCCGGCTTGATGTCCCGGTGCAGAATCTGCCGCCGATGGAGCAGGCCCACGGCCCGCAACAGGCGCTCGGCTAGGGACTGCCACTGAGCCAGGGGCAGGGGGCCGTGTTGTTGGAACAGTTGTGCCAGGGTCTGGCCGGGGTATTCGCGCATCAGGAAATACAGGTGCTGGCGCGAAGGGCTGCCATGTACCTGGGGAAAGTGGCGGCCGGCGATCCGCCGCAGCAGCCATTCTTCGGACAGCAGCGCCTGGCAGGCGCCGGGATCGTCATGCAGGGCTTCGGGCAGGGTTTTCAGCAGCCAGGCTTGGTGCTGCTCGTCACGTACTCGGTACAGCAGGGATTGCTGGCTCTGGTTGATCAGCGCCTCGACCTGCCAGCCCTCAAAGCGCTGCCCGGGTTTCAGCGCCGGCGGCAAGGGCCATTGCCGCAGGTGCAGCAGGGCATCGCCGAGGCTGCTTTCGCCGAGCTCGTCGACCCGCACCAGCAGCGCGCTGGCGTTGTCCTGGCTACCGGCCAGGTGCGCGGCGTTGACCAGGGTCTGTGTCGCACTGTCCAGGTCGGGCTGGTCCCGCAGAATGGCGGCGATGGCGCTGTCGCCCAGGGTGGCCCAGACCCCGTCGCTGAGCATCAGAAAGCTTTCCCCCTGGCGCAGTTCGCCATCGAGGAAGTCCAGCACCAGATGCTGGTCCAGGCCCAGGGCACGCTTGAGCACATGCTGCATACCCGGCTGATCCCAGACGTGGTCCTCGCTGATGCGTTGCAACTGCTGCTGGTGCCAGCGGTAGACCCGGCAGTCGCCAACATGGGCCAGGGTAAAGCGTTGGCCCCGCAGCACCAGGGCGCTGAGGGTGGTGAGCAGGGGCTGACCGCCGCCGTTGGCCTGGAGCCAGCGGTTCTGAGCGGTCAGCAGGCGTTCCAGGGCCTCGGCCACGGCCCAGGTTTCCGGGGTGGCGTAGTAATCCAGGGCCAGGGCCTGCAGGCTCGAACGCGCTGCCAGGCCGCCGTCGGCGCACTGACTGACGCCATCGGCGATGGCGAACAGCTGGCCTTTGCTCGCCGCCAGATCCGGCGCCGGGGTGACCCGGCGCAAGGCGTCCTGATTCTCCGCCCGCGGTCCGGTGGCGCTGGCCTCGGCGTGGCTCAGTTGCAGGCCCATGGCGCGCTCAGACTCGCGCCGCAGTCACGGCGGCGGAGCCCCAGGTGGTTCTCCAGCGGCGCTTGACCCCGTGCAGGCCAAACCAGGCCAGGACCCCGAGACTGGCGAACAGCCACAGCGCCAGTTGATAGCTGCCGGTGCTTTGCTTGATCGCGCCCATGCCGGCGGCCAAGGCAAAGCCGCCGATGCCGCCGGCCATGCCGATCAGCCCGGTCATGACCCCGATTTCCCGGCGAAAACGTTGCGGTACCAGTTGGAACACCGCGCCGTTGCCAGCGCCGAGGCCCAGCATGGTGCAGACGAACAGGGCCAGGGCAGCGTAGGAACTGGGCAGGTTGAAACCCACGGCGGCGATGCAGATCACCGCCACGCCGTACATCGCCAGCAAGGTGCGGATACCGCCGAAACGGTCGGCCATGGCGCCGCCCAGAGGGCGCATCAGGCTACCGCCGAAGACACAGGCGGCGGTGTAGTAGCCGGCGGTGACGGGGCTCAAGCCATACTGGTCATTGAAGTAACCGGGCAGGGCGCTGGCCAGGCCGATGAAACCGCCGAAGGTCACGCTGTAGAAGAACATGAACCACCAGCTGTCGCGGTCCCCCAGGGCCTTGAAGTAGTCGCCCATGGATTTGGCTCGCGGCCGCTCGGGGGCGTTCTTCGCCAGCCAGGCGAACAGCACCAGTGTCAGGATCAGCGGGATCAGGGCGAAGCCGAAGACATTGCTCCAACCGAAAGCCGCCGCCAGCACCGGAGCGATCAGTGCGGCGAACACGGTGCCGGAGTTGCCGGCACCGGCGATGCCCATGGCCTTGCCCTGGTGTTGTGGCGGATACCACTGCGACGCCAGGGGCAGGGCTACGGCGAAGGAGGCGCCGGCCATGCCGAGGAATACCCCCAGTAGCAGCGCTTGCTCATAGCTGTGGATGCCCAGCTTCCAGGCGCCGAACAAGGCGCCGATGACGATGACCTGGCCGATCAGGCCAGCGGTCTTGGGCGACAGACGATCGGCCAGCAGGCCCATGATGAAGCGCAGTACCGCGCCGGCAAGGATCGGCGTGGCCACCATCAGCCCGCGTTGCTGGGTGCTCAGGTGCAGGTCGGCGGCGATCTGCACCGCCAGGGGCCCCAGCAGGTACCAGACCATGAAGCTCAGGTCGAAATACAGAAAGGCCGCGAACAGGGTCGGGGTGTGGCCGGATTTCCAGAAGCTTGAATTCATCGCGCACCTCAGCTGATAAGAATCGTTGGAGTCGTCATGAGCTTGCAGGTGGAGCGCCGCCACGGCCGCGCCACCGACCCCGGTCAATGGGGCCAAAACGAAAAAACGTCGGCACCCGGCTCGTTGAGGGCGAGCAGGGTGCGCGACGTCTTTGTCGTAGGTGGGGCAACCGCCGTTGGTTACCGTTGTGGATCTGATAGCAAGAGCCGCGCCAACCCCGGTCGACACCGGCGGCAGGAACTGGCTCAGGAGCTGGCTGTGGAGCTGGCTTGCCAGCGAAGACGTCCTCAAGACTGGCCCAAGGTTCATACGCCTGTTCGCCGGCAAGCCGGCTCCTACGGGGCGGGGGTCAGCCCAGCAGTTCCTGCATGGCGATGATCTGTTCCGCGACCTGGATCAGCTTCTGTTGTTTGCTCATGGCCTGGCGGCGCATCAGGGTGTAGGCCTGTTCTTCGTCGCAGTCTTTCATCTTCATCAACAGGCCCTTGGCCAGCTCGATGCGCTTGCGTTCGGCCAGTTGCTGGTCCCGGGCCTGGAGTTGCGCGCGCAGGGCCTGGTCGCTTTCAAAACGTGCCATGGCCACGTCGAGAATCGGTTGCAGGCGCTGGACCTGGATGCCCTCGACGATGTAGGCGCTGACCCCGGACTTGATCGCCTGGCGCATCACCCCCGGATCGTGTTCATCGGTGAACATCACGATGGGTCGTGGTTGATCGCGGCTGACCAGCACCACTTGCTCCATGACATCGCGGCTGGGTGACTCGGTATCGATCAGGATCACGTCCGGACGCACCGTTTCGACGCGGCCCGGCAGGTCGATGGTCAGGCCGGATTCGTCAATCACCTCGAAACCGGCTTCGCTGAGGGCGGCCTTGAGCCTTCCGACTTTTTTCGCGGTGTCGTTGATCAGCAGGATACGCAGCATGTTCGCGGGCTCCGGTCAGCGCTGGGCAACAAGGGGAGGGGTGTCGTTCAGCGCATGCAGGCGGAAGCTGCGGGCATAGGCGGCAGGCTGAGAACCGTCCCACACCTTGCCATCGATCAACTGGCTGCTGCGCATGTCCTGGCCCCAGGCGGCGATGCCCAGCGCGGTGGCGGCTTCGCGGTACAGCTCAAGCTGCTGCACCTGGCGAGCGACGCCCAGGTAATCCGGGTCCTCACGCAGCAGGCCCCAGCGCCGGAACTGGGTCATGAACCACATGCCGTCGGACAGGTAGGGCAGGTTGACGGCGCCATGGTGGTGAAAGCGCAGGGCGTGGGGGTCCTGCCAGCGATTGCCCAGGCCGTCGGCGTAATCCCCCAGCAGCCGCGGCTCGATGCAGTCCAGCGGTGCATTCAGGTAATCGGCGGCGCTCAGCAACTGGGCAGTGCTGCGGCGGTTTTCCGGGCTTTGCTCGATAAAGCGGCTGGCTTCGAGAATCGCCATCACCAGGACCCGGGCGGTGTTGGGGTATTGCTCGACGAAGGCACGGGTGCAGCCAAGGACTTTTTCCGGGTGATCCGGCCAAATCGCCTGGCTGGTGGCCAGGGTGAAGCCCTGATCCTGCTGCACTGCACTGGCGCTCCAGGGTTCGCCGACGCAGAACCCGTCGATGCGCCCGGCCTGCAGATGAGCCACCATCTGCGGCGGCGGCACCACCACGCTGTCGACATCCTGCAGCGGGTGGATACCCTGGCTGGCCAGCCAGTAGTACAGCCACATGGCGTGGGTACCGGTGGGGAAGGTCTGGGCGAAGGTCAGTCGTGCCCGGCTTTGGTGCACATGGCGGTCCAATGCATCAGGGCTGGTCACCTTGAGGGCCTGCAGTTCCCGGGACAGGTTGATGCTCTGGCCGTTCTGGTTCAGGCCCATGAGCACGGCCATGTCGCAGGCATGGGTCCCGCCGATGCCCAGGTGCACGGCGTAGATCAGGCCGTACAGACTGTGGGCTGCGTCCAGTTCGCCGCTCACCAGCTTGTCCCGCAGCCCGGCCCAGGAGCTCTGGCGCTTGAGGTTCAGGGTCAGCCCGTAGGGCTGGGCAAAGCCCTGGGTGGCGGCGACCACCACTGAAGCGCAATCGGTCAGGGCCATGAAGCCCAGGTTGATGGCGGACTTTTCCGGGGCGTCGCTGCCGTTGACCCAGGCCAGCGCGGAGTTGGGGTGTTCAGTCATGGCTTGGCACCTTGCATAAAAAAGCGTCGTACCCACTGGTCAGGCAAAGCCCGTGCGGGTGACGACGCCGTTGTCCTTGAACCTGGACCGCCATTGGCGCAGGTCTGATGAAGCAAGTGGGTGCAAGGCATATGCCATTGCCGGGGATTTCATTCTGCGCCTCGCCTGCAAGCCCCAGGCGCGGCTATAATCGGCGCCTTATTCGCCGCCAACCGAGTTCATCCCGCCCATGTATACCCTGGCCCGCCAGCTGTTGTTCAAACTCTCCCCGGAAACCTCCCACGATCTGTCCCTGGACCTGATCGGTGCGGGCGGGCGTTTGGGCCTTAACGGTCTGTTGTGCAAGGCGCCGGCGCAGTTGCCGGTGCAGGTCATGGGCCTGGAGTTTCCGAATCCGGTGGGTCTGGCTGCCGGTCTGGACAAGAACGGCGCCGCCATCGACGGCTTCGCTCAACTGGGCTTTGGCTTCGTCGAAATCGGCACCGTCACCCCGCGTCCGCAGCCGGGCAACCCCAAGCCGCGGATCTTCCGTCTGCCTCAGGCCGAAGCCATCATCAACCGCATGGGCTTCAACAATCTTGGGGTCGATAATCTGCTGGCGCGGGTCGCTGCCTCCCAATACAAGGGCGTGCTGGGGATCAATATCGGCAAGAACTTCGACACGCCGGTAGAGCGAGCGGTGGATGACTACCTGATCTGCCTGGACAAGGTCTATGCCCATGCCAGCTATGTCACGGTCAATGTCAGCTCGCCCAACACCCCGGGCTTGCGCAGCCTGCAGTTCGGCGAGTCCCTCAAGCAGCTGCTGGCGGCTTTGAGCCAGCGCCAGCAGGAATTGGCCGCAATCCACGGCAAGCGTGTGCCGCTGGCCATCAAGATTGCCCCGGACATGAGCGACGAGGAAACCTTGGAAGTGGCCCGCGCCCTGCTGGAAACCGGCATGGACGCAGTGATCGCCACCAACACTACCCTGAGCCGTGAAGGCGTCGAAGGCATGGAGTATGGCGACGAGGCGGGCGGTCTATCCGGCGCGCCGGTGCGAGACAAGAGCACCCATACGGTCAAGGTACTGGCGACTGAGCTGGCCGGCCGTTTACCGATCATTGCCGTGGGCGGCATCACTGAAGGCAAGCACGCGGCTGAGAAGATCGCCGCGGGCGCCAGCCTGGTGCAGCTGTATTCGGGCTTCATCTATAAGGGGCCGGCGTTGATTCGCGAGTCGGTGGATGCTATCGCGGCCATGGGCCGATAAGAACGGGCGCAAGCGCGGGCATAAAAAAGGGCTCCTCGAAGGAGCCCCTGGGCCGAAGCCCGCCGCCCGGATGGGGCGTGCGTGGTTAAGTCGTCATCTATTCAAGTTTTAGGTGTCGGAATGTGCCCTGATCAGCCGACAGCGCGAAGTTCGTTGAGTCTGTGGATGCCCGCAGTGCCTGTCATACCGTCCCAGTTGTCGCCGCGTCCTTCTCGCCAGCCGTTAATCCAGGCTTGGCGTACCGACGGTAGAGTAAATGGGCAAAGCTCACGGGACTTGCCATTAACGCCATACTGATATCCGCGTAAAAATGCTCTTTCCAACGGATCACGCTTTAGTCTTCTCATAGGGTGTTTCCCTCACTTGTTGACTGTCTTATGTCCCGTCGACCTTCTTCTGAGGTCGGGCAGATTGTCTCTGCCGTTGGTGCTCGCTGCCGGCGTCGCGAGCCTTGATGTTGACGCCATTGCGGCGCCAACCTGTGTTGAGTTCTAACCAATAGGTCACAGCAAGTGAATGATCGTTTTGTCATAAGGACGTAACGAAAATGCTGTCCAGGCCATAAGCCGGGGCGGGTTTTTTAGCCTGTTTGTCAGGCAAAGCCCGCTGTGATCAGCCTCTCACTAGATGATGAGGTTAATGCTTTAGTGAGAATGTCGAACGGTTGCACTCAACTACTATTCGACGAAGGGTCGACTTATGTCATTTTGTTGCCCTGACTTTTTATCTGTCCCGGCCTCTAAGCTCTTTTGCCTTGCAAGAAAGCCTGCCTGCCGGGGTGGGACGGCACAGTTTCGTGCCACACGAGCGCTCTTGAAGAAAAGCGCTTGATTGAAAACCGAACGGGCGATGCGTTGTCCGTTCACTTATTGCTAAAGGCCCTGGTACTCCCATGTCGGATCGTTACGAACTCTTCCTCACCTGTCCCAAAGGCCTTGAAGGCCTGCTGATCGAGGAAGCCGTCGGGCTTGGCCTTGAGCAAGCGCGTGAGCACACTTCTGCCGTGCGCGGCATGGCTGACATGGAGACGGCCTATCGGTTGTGTCTGTGGTCGCGCTTGGCCAACCGGGTGCTGCTGGTCCTCAAGCGCTTTCCAATGAAGGACGCCGAGGACCTCTACCACGGTGTGCTGGATGTCGACTGGCAAGACCATATGCTGGCCGATGGCACCCTGGCGGTGGAGTTCAGCGGTCACGGTTCAGGCATCGACAACACCCACTTCGGCGCCCTTAAGGTCAAGGACGCCATTGTCGACAAGCTGCGCACACCTACTGGTGAGCGTCCTTCGGTGGACAAGCTCAATCCGGACTTGCGCATCCACCTGCGCCTGGATCGCGGTGAAGCCATCCTGTCCCTGGATCTTTCCGGCCACAGCCTGCACCAGCGCGGCTACCGCCTGCAGCAAGGCGCCGCGCCGCTCAAGGAAAACCTGGCGGCGGCGATCCTGATCCGCTCCGGCTGGCCACGTATCGCCGCGCAAGGCGGAGCACTGGCTGACCCGATGTGCGGTGTCGGCACCTTCCTGGTGGAAGCGGCGATGATTGCCGCGGACATTGCCCCCAACCTCAAGCGCGAGCAGTGGGGCTTTACCGCCTGGCTCGGCCATGTGCCGGCGCTGTGGCGCAAACTGCACGATGAAGCACTGGCTCGGGCCCAGGCCGGCTTGGCCAAGCCACCGCTGTGGATTCGCGGCTACGAGGCCGATCCACGATTGATCCAGCCGGGTCGCAACAACGTCGAGCGCGCCGGTCTCAGCGACTGGATCAAGATCTACCAGGGCGAAGTGGGCACGTTCGAGCCGCGCCCGGACCAGAACCAGAAAGGGCTGGTGATCTGCAACCCGCCCTACGGCGAGCGCCTGGGTGATGAAGCCAGCCTGCTTTACCTCTACCAGAACCTCGGCGAGCGCCTGCGTCAGGCCTGCCTGAACTGGGAAGCGGCGGTGTTCACCGGCGCCCCGGACCTGGGCAAGCGCATGGGCATTCGCAGCCACAAGCAGTACTCGTTCTGGAACGGCGCCTTGCCGTGCAAGCTGCTGCTGATCAAGGTGCTGCCGGATCAGTTCGTCACCGGCGAGCGTCGCACTGCCGAGCAGCGTCAGGTGGAACGCGAGCAGGCCCAGGCCGCTGCTGACGAAGCGCCAGTGCGCCAGTACAACAAGAACGGCAACCCGATCAAGCCGGCTCCGACCCCGGCTCCGGTGGTCGAGCAGGCCCGCCTGAGCGAGGGCGGGCAGATGTTTGCCAACCGTCTGCAAAAGAACCTCAAGCTGCTGGGCAAGTGGGCCAAGCGCGAAGGTGTCGAGTGCTACCGGGTCTATGACGCCGACATGCCGGAATACTCCCTGGCCATCGACCTGTATCAGGACTGGGTGCACGTTCAGGAGTACGCGGCGCCCAAGTCGGTGGACCCGGAGAAGGCCCAGGCGCGTCTGTTCGATGCCCTGGCGGCGATTCCCCAGGCATTGAACGTGGACAAGAGCCGGGTGGTGATCAAGCGTCGCGAGCGTCAGAGCGGCACCAAGCAATACGTGCGCCAGAGCGCCCAGGGCCAGTTCACCGAAGTCCGCGAAGGCGGAGTCAAGCTGCTGGTGAACCTGACCGACTACCTGGATACCGGGCTGTTTCTCGATCATCGGCCGATGCGCATGCGCATTCAGAAAGAGGCTGCCGGCAAGCGTTTCCTCAACCTGTTCTGCTACACCGCCACCGCCAGTGTGCACGCGGCCAAGGGCGGAGCCCGCAGCACCACCAGTGTCGACCTGTCGAAAACCTACCTGGACTGGGCGCGACGCAACTTCTCCCTCAACGGTTTCTCCGACAAGAACCGTCTGGAGCAGGGCGATGTGATGGCCTGGCTGGACAGCTGCCGTGACGAGTTCGACCTGATCTTCATCGATCCGCCGACCTTCTCCAACTCCAAGCGCATGGAAGGGGTGTTCGACGTCCAGCGTGACCAGGTGCAGTTGCTGGACCTGGCCATGGCCCGCCTGGCCCCGGGTGGCGTGCTGTACTTCTCCAACAACTTCCGCAAGTTCCAGTTGGATGAGAACCTCGCCGCGCGCTATCAGGTCGAGGAGATCACGGCGAAAACCATCGACCCGGATTTTGCCCGTAACAGCAAAATTCACCGCGCCTGGAAAATCAGCGCCCGCTGATGGCCGGATAAGTCCCCAAAGCCCGTTTTTTCGGGCTTTGGGGGCTGTTTAACGCTGGTCAAATTAATGGCTAATAGCTATAACTCACACCAAGTCCGGATGACACCCAAACTCGCTGGCGTGATGAGTTCTACTTATGCCGTTGCATGTGGTACGCCCGAAAATCCTGGGTTTCATTAGTGAAGAAGTATCTGCCTGGCTAGTGGCCGTGCTGGTGTTGCTTGCGGGCAGCATTCTCACCGGGCTGCTGGCCTGGTCCACTTACAACCTGAACAAACAGCAGCTGCGCCAACGCTTTCAATTGCTGGCCAGCGAACGCTACAGCCGTATCGAAGAGCGCTTTCAAGACCAGGAGCAACGCCTGGACGGTTTGCGGCGTTTCTTTGTTAATTCCGATCTGGTAACCCGCCAGGACTTCGATGGTTACGCCAAGCCCTTGCTGCGGCGCACCCAGGCCTATGCCTGGGCGCCTCTGGTGAGTCGTGCCCAGCGGCCGGCGTTCGAACAGGCGGTGCGGGATCAGGGCGTTCCGGGGTTTACCATTCTGCAATTGAACGCCAGCGGCCAGATGGAGCCGGCGGGTGAGCAGGAAGACTTTGCCCCGGTTCTGTATAGCCAGACCCAAAGCCCTCTGGGCTCGCCTCTGGGGTATGACTTGCTGGCCCAGCCTCAGCGCCGGGCTACTCTGGAGCGGGCCAGGGAGCTCAACGGCCTGGCGGTTTCGCCGCCTTTGCATCTGGTTGCCGTGGACCCTGCCTATGCCCGGGGTGTGCTGCTGGCGGCGCCGGTCAGGCGACCCCAGGACAGCCCCTTGCCCCAGGCCAGGCCCTACGGTTATGTGCTGGCGGTGATCAGCCTGCGGCAACTGGTGGCGGACGGCTTGCCGGTGCCGGCCAGCGATAACCTGTCGGTGCGGATTCTCGATCTGTCCACCGAGGGTCAGCACGAGGTGCTCTATGAATCGAACAATCCACCGATCACCAGTCACCTGACGGCCAGCCGCCTGCTACGCCTGGCGGACCGGGATTATCAGGTAGATATTCGCCCCAGCGCGGCGTTCCTGCATGCCAACCACTCTTCCCTGAGCAGTCTGGTGATTCTCGGTGGCATGCTCAGTCTGCTGCTCAGCGCCTTGCTCTATGTGCTGGTGAGCCAGCGGCAACGGGCTTTGGCCCTGGTGGAGCAACGCACTGGGGAGCTGCGCAGTCGCGAACAGGAATTGCGTGGCACTCACAGTCAGTTGCGTTGCGTCCTCAATGCCGCTACCCAGGTGGCGATCATCGCCACGGACCTGCGTGGGGTCATCAGTACCTTCAATGCCGGGGCCGAGCAGATGCTCGGCTACAGCAGCAGTGAAGCGGTGGGCCACCTGACCCTGGAAAGCCTGCACCTGCCCCAGGAGCTGGAAAGCTGGGCCCAGAGTCTTACCCAGCGCTATGGCAAGGCGATTCCGGTGTCTCAGGCCATGCTGGTGGAAGAAGGCCTGGCCGGTGGCCATGAGGCGCGGGAGTGGACGCTGGTCAGGCGTGACGGCAGCCACCTGCAAGTGAATATGCTGGCGACTCCGGTGCTGGATGACCAGGGGCTGTGGATCGGTCACCTGGCCATCTGCATTGACATCACCGAGCGCAAGCGGGTGCACGAAGCCCTGGCGGCAAGGGATCGCCTGTTGAAAAGGCTCAGTGCCCATGTTCCCGGAGGGATCTACCAGTTCAAGCTGGATGCCGCCGGACACGCGAGCTTCACCTATGCCAGCGATGGCATTCGCGAAATCTACGAGATCGAGCCGCAGTTGCTGCAGGAGAATGCCGAGGCGGTGTTCGAGCGTATCCATCCCGAGGATGTGCAGCGGGTACGCAAGTCGATCCAGGTTTCCGCTCAGCAGCTCAGTCCGTGGCGCGAGGAGTACCGGGTCTGCCTGCCGCAACGGGGGCTGCGCTGGATGCGTGGCGCGGCGACCCCGGAAAGCCTGAAGGGCGGCGGGGTGCTCTGGCACGGCTATATCTCGGACATTTCAGACCTCAAGCGGGTCGAGGAAGAGTTGCGCGCATTGTCGGTGACCGACTCCCTGACGGGCATTCACAACCGGCGCTATTTCCAGGAACAGTTGCAGAATGAAATGCAGCGTCTGGAACGTGTCGGAGGCGATATGGCGGTGATCATGCTGGACATCGATCATTTCAAGCGGATCAACGACCAGTACGGGCACGGAGTGGGGGATCAAGTGTTGCGGGGGTTGTGTGCTCGCATTGGCGGGCGTCTGCGGCGTACCGATGTGTTCTGCCGCCTCGGCGGTGAGGAGTTCATGGTGCTGTGTCCGGGCACCAGTGCCCAGCAGGCGCTGATCCTGGCTCAGGAACTGTGGCAGGGACTGCGCAGCTCGCCGATCGAGCCGGTGGGCAGTGTCACCGCCAGCTTTGGCATTGCCAGCTGGCGCGAAGGCGAGGGGGCGGATGGCTTGCTGTTGCGGGCCGACTCCGGGGTCTATGCCGCCAAGCAGGCCGGACGCGATCGAGTCCAGCCAGAGCTGCCCTGATCGCTGACAGTGGCGGAGCGGGGCCGCCACTGTCGGAACAGCGAGTTACAGAACTGATGCGCTGGTGGCCAGTTTTGGCTGGCGATACAGATCCAGCAGCACCTGATCCAGCACCGAAGAGGCGCCGAAGGGGCGTGGATCGTTGAGGATCGCCACCACCGCCCAGGTGTTGCCGTTGTCGTCGCGGCTATAGCCGGCGATGGCGCGCACGGTGTTCAGGGTGCCGGTCTTGATGTGGGCCTCACCGGACATGGCGGTACGCTTCAGGCGCTTGCGCATGGTGCCGTCCATGCCGGCAATGGGCATGGAGCTGATGAACTCGGCGGCGTAGGGGCTCTTCCATGCCGCTTGCAGCAGGCCGGCCATTTCTCGGGCGCTGACCCGTTCGGCACGGGACAGGCCGGAGCCGTTCTCCATCACCAGATGCGGCGCGGTGATGCCTTTTTTCGCCAGCCACTGGCGCACCACGCGCTGGGCCGCCTTGGCGTCATCGCCGTCGGCTTCGTTGCGGTACTTGGCCCCCAGGCTCAGGAACAGCTGCTGGGCCATGGTGTTGTTACTGTATTTGTTGATGTCGCGGATGATCTCCGCGAGGTCCGGAGAGAAGGCACGGGCCAGGACCTTGGCATCCTTGGGGACTACCGCGAGGCGGTCCTTGCCCTGGATGCTGCCGCCCAGCTCGCTCCAGATCGCCCGCACCGCGCCGGCGGTGTAGGTGGCATGGTCCAGCAGCGACAGGTAGGTCTGGGAGCTGCAGCCATCACCGAGCTGGCCGCCAACGGTGACGATTACGCTGCCATCGGCCTGGGTCACCGGGTTGTAGCGAACATCGCCAGTGCACTGCTTGGTGTTGACGGCCTTGACCTGGTTGTCGATGCGGATCTTGGCGATCGGCGGCTCCACCGACACCAGCACCCGGCCGGAATCATTGCGGGCGACGAAGCGTAGGGCCTTGAGGTTGACCATCAGCGCGTCAGGCTTGACCAGGAACGGCTTGTTCTCGTCGTTGCCGTCGTCATTGAACTCCGGCAATTGCGGTTGCACGAAGTAGTTGCGGTCCAGCACCAGGTCGCCGGTGACTTGCTGCACGCCATTGGCCCGCAGGTCACGCATCAGCAGCCAGAGCTTCTCCATGTTCAGCTTGGGATCGCCGCCGCCCTTGAGATAGAGATTACCGTTGAGAATCCCACCGCTGAGGGTGCCGTCGGTGTAGAACTCGGTCTTCCATTGATGGGTCGGGCCGAGCATTTCCAGGGCCGCGTAGGTGGTCACCAGCTTCATGGTGGAGGCCGGGTTGACCGAGACATCGGCGTTGAAAATCGTCGGTGTGCCAGGGCCGTTAAGGGGAATCATCACCAGCGACAGGGCGTTGTCCGGGAGTTTGCTGGCTTTGAGGGCTTGTTGAACCTTGGGGGTCAGGGTGGTGTTGACCGGAGCCGCGGAGACAGGGAATGCCAGGGGAAGAAAAACACTGGCAAGCAACAGAGGACGCAACGATTTGATCATATGAAGTGGAACCCTGCAGTCGAGGGGAAAAAAGGCGAGGGCATGCAGATAAAATCCCTCAGTGGTCATGAAAGTGTCGGCATTATGCCCCAAGGTATAGCGGCTTGTGCCGTGCCACGGGCCGCCAGGGCGGTATTTTTTTTACCAATGGCGGTCCTGCATCCTCATAGAGTCAGGCAATCGCCCGCCTAAACTGGTAAAGTGCCGCCCGTTATTACTTATGAGGATTGTTCCATGGCCACTAACCGTTCCCGCCGTCTGCGCAAAAAACTCTGCGTAGATGAATTTCAGGAGCTGGGTTTTGAGCTGAACCTGGATTTCAAAGAAGATCTGGCTGAAGAAGCTATTGACGCTTTCCTCGACGCGTTCCTCAAAGAAGCGATGGAAGCCAACGGTCTGGGCTATGTCGGCGGCGATGACTTCGGTCTGGTTTGCCTGAGCAAGCGCGGTTCCGTCAGCGAAGCACAGCGTGCAGCTGTTGAAGCCTGGCTCAAAGGCCGTACCGAGCTGACCAGCGTTGAAGTCAGCCCGCTGCTGGACGTCTGGTACCCGGACAACGCGATCAACCCAGTCGCGTGATGTCATGCATGAGCGGCCCGTCCGGGTCGCTCATGCGTTGTTGCCCCAGGGCAACCTGTCGATTTTCCCCTTTGTATCCTTGCCTCTGCCACGGGCCAGCCCCGGGTTTTGTCGTGGGCGCTATTCGCCGGCAGGCCGGCTCCTGCAGCGGGCGCCGGTCTGTGTAGGAGCTGGCTTGCCAGCGAAGCCCATCAGGCGCTGCGCCAATTCAGAATCATCAAGGTCACCACCCCCGCGACAATTCCCCAGAATGCCGAGCCAATGGAAAACAGCGTCAGCCCCGAGGCCGTCACCATAAAGGTGATCAGCGCCGCTTCTCGCTCCTTCACTTCACTCATGGCGATGCTCAAGCCGTTGATGATCGAGCCGAACAGCGCCAGGGCGGCGATGGACAGCACCAGTTCCTTGGGCAAGGCCGCGAACAGTGCGGCCAGGGTGGCGCCGAAGACCCCGGCGATGCCATAGAAAATTCCGCACCACACTGCGGCGGTGTAACGCTTGCTGTGATCTTCATGGGCGTGGGGGCCGGTGCAGATCGCAGCGCTGATGGCCGCCAGGTTGATGCCGTGGGAACCGAACGGCGCCAGCAGCAACGAAGCCAGGCCGGTGGCGGTGATCAGTGGCGAGGCCGGAACGTTGTAGCCGTCGGCGCGCAGCACCGCGATCCCGGGCATGTTTTGCGAGGTCATGGCTACCACGAACAGCGGAATACCGATGCTGATGGTGGCCGCCAGGGAGAAGTGTGGCGTGGTCCAGACCGGGGTCGCCACTTCCAGGTGGAAGCCACTGAAGTCCAGCAAGCCCATCAGCCCGGAAAGTGCAGTGCCGATCAGCAGGGCCGCGAGAACGGCATAACGTGGCGACAGGCGCTTGACCACCAGGTAGGTGAAGAACATGCCCAGTACCAGACCAGTGCGGTGCTGGGCCGCCACAAAGATTTCACTGCCGATCTTGAACAGGATTCCGGCCAGCAGGGCGGCGGCCAGGGACGCTGGGATCTTTTTCACCAGGCGCTCGAAGCTGCCGGTGAGTCCGCAAATGGTCACCAGGACCGCGCAAGTGATGTAGGCGCCAATGGCTTCGCCGTAAGTCACCCCCGACAGGCTGGTGATCAGCAGGGCGGCGCCGGGTGTGGACCAGGCGATGGTGATGGGGGTGCGATAGCGCAGGGACAGGCCGATGCTGCACACCGCCATGCCAATGGAGATGGCCCAGATCCAGGAGGAGATCTGACCACTGGTCAGGCCGGCGGCTTGCCCAGCCTGGAACATCAGCACCAGGGAGCTGGTGTAGCCGGTCATCATGGCGATGAAACCGGCGACTATGGCGGAGGGCGAAGTGTCCGCTAGGGGGCGTAATTGCGCGTGGGTGGCATCGGACATTACTGCTATTCCTTGTTCTTGAAAGACGCAAACCCCACACCCAGCTAACGCTGCTTGCAGCCTGCGCAAGCAACGAGCCGGTAATAGGGTTCAAGGTTCAAGCCTAAACTTAAAAGCAACTTTGCATTGCAATACAGCCGTGACTACAAATAGCCGTACAGTCGTTGAATAAGTGGTGGGGCCGGTAACACTTTTTGCTAATGATCCCCAGCGGTTGTGTACAATGTGCCCCTGTTTTAACGCGATACTTGCCAGCGACCCACCGTGGCGTATTAAAGTCACGCCGAAATCGCCGCAGTCCTCCCGACCCGAGTGCCCATGAACGAACAGTTGCAACCTCTCAAGAAACAACCGCGAGCAGGCAAAGCCGGTCGCAGCGGAACCCAGGACGATATTGTCTACGCGCACATCTTTGAGGCCATCCTCGAGCAGCGCCTGGCGCCCGGCACCAAGTTGAGTGAAGAGGCGCTTGGGGAAATATTCGGAGTCAGTCGGACTATCATCCGCCGTGCATTGTCGCGGCTGGCCCATGAAGGCGTGGTCCTGTTGCGGCCCAATCGGGGGGCGGTGGTTGCCAGCCCGAGCGTCGAGGAAGCCCGTCAGGTATTTCTCGCCCGGCGTCTGGTGGAGCGAGCCATTACCGAGCTGGCGGTCCAGCACGCCACCGCCGAGCAGTTGCTGGAGTTGCGGCAGATGGTCAACGAGGAGCGCGACAGCTTTTCCCGAGGTGATCGTGGTGCCGGTATCCGCCTGTCCGGGGAGTTCCACCTGAAGCTGGCGGAAGCGGCGAAGAATGCGCCGCTGATCAGCTTTCAGCGCAGCCTGGTGTCCCAGACGTCGCTGATCATCGCTCAGTACGAAAGCGGCAACCGCTCCCACTGCTCCTACGATGAGCACACTCAGCTGATCGACGCCATCGAGGCCCGAGACGGCGAGCTGGCGGTGAACTTGATGATGCATCACATGGATCACATCGACAGCAAGCTCAACCTGGACGAGGAAAGCGCCTCGGACGACCTGCATGCTGTGTTCTCGCACCTGCTGCAAACCAAGAAGCCGGGGCGGCCGACCGCCAAGCTGTAAGCCTCGATCAGACTGAAAATCCCTCGCTGCGTAACCCTATGCAGCGGGGGATTTTTGTTTGGCGGCGGGTCTGCCTGCTGAGTAGGAAGATTGTTTTATATTCTTGTGAGGATTGTATACAGTGCCTGCTTCGAGGCTCACGGCCGGCAATCGGTGCGCCTCTGGTCCTGCGAAAGGAGCCGCGGCATGATCGGTAGAACGCTACGCATTCATTCTTCCGCCATCCATTACTTCGATATGGTTCGCCGCTGTCACTCGATCCGCGAGGCCGCTCGGCGCCTGAATGTCGCGTCTTCGGCGGTAAACCGGCAGATCCTGAAGATCGAGGATGAAATCGGCGCGCCACTGTTCGAACGCCTGCCGGGCGGCTTGCGCCTGACACTGGCGGGAGAGGTCATGAGCCGTCATGTCAATCTGGTGCTGCAGGACCTGGAGCGGGTGCGCCTGGAGTTCGATGCCTTGCGTGGCCTCAAGAGCGGGCATGTGGAGATCGCCGCTGTGGAAGGCGCGACGGTGGACCTGCTGCCCTCGGTGCTCAAGCGCATGCGCGATCTCTATCCACAGGTGACCATCGGCGTCACGGTACAGGGCTCGCAATCCATTCCCCAGGCCTTGATCAACAGTCGTGCGGACCTGGGCCTGGCGTTCGCCCTGCCCAGGGCGCCGGAGATCCGTCCGTTGAGCGTCGGTCATTTTCGCCTGGGGGCCCTGGTCAGCCCCGATCATCCCCTGGCCGAGCGGGGCAGCGTCAATTTCGCCACTTGCGCCGAGCACGGGCTGATCCTGGCCAAGAGCGAGCTGTCGATCCATCACTTGCTGGCGCCGTTGCACAAGCGCCTGGGCCTGTTGGACAAGCCGCCCTTGCAGAGCAACTCCATGGAGCTGGCGCGGCAGATGGCCCGGCACAACATGGGGGTGGCCTTCCAGACCCGGGTCGGGGTCGAGGGCGACTTGAGCAAGGGAGAGCTGGTGCATATCCCGCTGAGCGACCAGGGTGGTATCTACAGCGACCTGGGGCTCTATGCCCGCAGCGGTCGGGATCTGCCCAGCGCGGTGGAGGCGCTGGCGCATCTGCTCGGCGAGGAGATCGCCATTCGCGAGCGGGCCGAGCGCGCCTTCGGCCAGCCAGTGCTCTGAGTCCATGGCTGTGGGCGGCTGTTGCCGTTTTGGCAGCGCGCTGATCGATATTCTGTTCTTTGGGCCCTGTGGTGCTTGTGCCGATACTGCGTGCGGACGGCAGCCAGCGAAGCTGCCTTACGCCACACCGCCACAGGACATAATAAAAATGAAAAAGGCATTACAAGGCGCAACCCTGCTGATGACATTGATCGGAGCAGGGGAAGCAGCCGCCCTGGAGTGGATGAACAACAGCGTCGGCTTTCGGTACGGCAAGGAGTTCACCAACCCGAACAATCCGCACTACATCAGCAAGCGCATCTACAGTTTCACCCACGCCAGTGGCTACCAGTACGGCAGCAACTACCTGCACCTGGACGTACTGCTCTCCGACAACGACGATCCGCGCAAGGGCACCAACAAGGGCAGTAGCGAAGTCTACGGCGTCTATCGTCACCAGCTCTTCGCGTCCCGGGTGTTCGATACGCCCCTGGGCACTGGCCTCGTCAAGGACTACGCGCTGACCCTGGGCTTCGATGCCAGCCGCAACAACAACCTGGGCTCGGCCAAGAAACGCGCCCTGGTCTTCGGTCCGACCCTGAAGTTCAATACCGTCGGCGTGCTGGACCTGAGCTTGCTGTACTACAAGGAAAACAACCATTCCGGCATCCCCGGGGCCAAGGACCCGGATCACACCTTCGACGATACCTACCTGCTCAACCTGGCCTGGATGCGCCCCTTCGAAGTTGGCAGTCACGCCGCCAAGTTCCAGGGCTTCGTCAACTACATCGGGGAAAAGGGCCACGACTACAACTACCGAGACACTGCGCCGGAAACCCTGGTGCGGACGTCGCTGATGTTTGCGGTGCTGCCGGGCAAGAACGTCAAGCCCAACCTGTACCTGGGCGTCGGCTACGAGTACTGGCACAACAAGTTCGGGGTGGACGGTGGACGGGGTACGCGGACCACGGCGCCGACCTTGAACATGGAAGTGACGTTCTAGTCTTCACCTGATCGCCTGGGACTCAGGCATGAAAAATCCCCCGTTCGATGTTCGGCGAGCGGGGGATTTTTCGTTTGCGGGGTTAGCGCTGGTGGACTGGCCGGCCGGCGGCGTAGGTTTGCAGCACGGTGCGATCATCTCCCAGGGTCATCAGCACAAACAGGGTTTCAGCGATGCTGTTGGCCTGCTTCAGGCGATAGCTGAGCAAGGGCGTGGCGTGGTAGTCGAGGACCACGAAGTCGGCGTCGGTGCCAGGGTGCAGGGTGCCGATCCGCTCTTCCAGGCGCAGGGCGCGGGCGCCGCCCAGGGTTGCCAGGTACAGGGACTTGAACGGGCTCAGGCGTGCGCCTTGCAACTGCATGACTTTGTAGGCTTCGTTCAGGGTCTGCAGCAGCGAGAAGCTGGTGCCGCCACCGACGTCGGTGCCCAGGCCGACATTGAGTTTGTGTTTTTCCGCCATGGGCAGGTTGAACAGGCCGCTGCCGAGGAAGAAGTTCGAGGTTGGGCAGAAGGCCACGGCCGAACCGGTTTCTGCCAGACGCGCGCATTCGTCGTCGCACAGGTGCACGCCGTGGGCGAATACCGAGCGCTCCCCCAGCAGTTGGTAGTGGTCGTATACGTCCAGGTAACCCTTGCGCTCCGGGAACAGTTCCTTGACCCATTCGATCTCCTGCAGGTTTTCACTGATGTGAGTCTGCATGTAGAGATCGGGGTACTCGGTCAGCAGTTTGCCGGCCAGGGTCAGTTGTTCCGGGGTGCTGGTCGGGGCGAAACGCGGGGTCACCGCGTAGTGCAGGCGGCCCTTGCCGTGCCAGCGCTCGATCAGTGCCTTGCTTTCCAGGTAGCCGGACTCTGCGGTGTCGGTCAGGTAGTCCGGGGCGTTGCGGTCCATCATCACCTTGCCGGCGATCATCCGCAGGTCGAGTTTCTCGGCGGCGGCGAAGAAGGCATTGACCGACTGTGGGTGCACGCTGCCGAACACCAGCGCGGTGGTGGTGCCGTTGCGCAGCAGTTCCTTGATGAAGATGTCCGCCACTTCATCGGCGTGGGCCTGATCGGCGAACTGGCTCTCACAGGGGAAGGTGTAGGTGTTCAGCCAGTCCAGCAACTGTTCACCATAGGCACCGACCATGCCGGTCTGGGGCAGATGGATGTGGGTGTCGATGAAGCCCGGGGTGATCAGGGCGTCGGGGTAATGATTGATCTGCACATCGGCAGGCAGGCCGGCAAGCAGTTCACTGGCGTGGCCGAGGGCGCTGATCCGGCCGTCCTCGACCACCAGCAGGCCGTCTTCGAAATACTCATAGGAGGCTTCGATTCCGACTTCGGCCGGGTCGGCGATGCTGTGCAGGATGGCGGCACGGTAGGCTTTGCGAGTCAAAGGCATGGTCGTTCTCAGTGTGTGGCTTGTCAGTTCGAAGTCTGGCTGCGGCGCGAGGCCGGCAGCAGTTTGGCAATGGGTTCGGCGCTGGCGCTGGACTGGCCGAAATGGGCGTTGTAGGTAGCAATGATCTCACCGGCAATGGAGATGGCGATTTCCACGGGCAACTTGCCTTTGACTTCAGCGAGCCCCATCGGGCAACGCATGCGCTGCAAGGTGGCCGCGTCGAAGCCGCGATCGCGCAAGCGGTGCTCGAACTTCACCCGCTTGGTCTTCGAGCCGATCAGGCCGAAATAGGCGAAATCGTTGCGCTTGAGCAGGGCGGCGGTCAGCTCCAGGTCCAGTTGGTGATTATGGGTCATGACGATGCAATAGCTGCCAGGCGGCAGGTTATCGATTTCCTCCACCGGCTCGTCGCTGACGATCTTGCGCACGCCCTGGGGAATCTGTTCGGGGAATTCCTGTTCCCGGGAATCGATCCAGCGTACCCGGCACGGCAGGCTGGCCAGGAGCGGCACCAGAGCGCGGCCGACATGGCCGGCACCGAATACGGCGATCTGCGCTTGCACCTGGCCCATGGGTTCGAACAGCAGCACCGTGGCGCCGCCGCAGCACTGGCCAAGGCTGGCGCCGAGGCTGAAGCGCTCCAGATGGGTGGCCTGCTGGCCGCTGGCGAGCATGTCTCGGGCGATCTGCATGGCCTTGTGTTCCAGGTGCCCGCCGCCGATGGTGTCGAAGGCCTGGGTGGCGCTGACGACCATTTTCGAACCGGCGTTACGCGGCGTCGAGCCGAGCTCCTCGATGATGGTCACCAGCACACAGGGTTCACCCTGGGTCTGCAGGTCGGCGAGGGCGCTGATCCAGTTGTACATGTTTACCTCGACATCTTGGTGGTCTGTTCAGGCTTCTGCGCCGGCAAGCCGGCTCCTACGGGCGTGAGGCAGGAGCAGGTTTGCCGGCGAAGGCCGTTACAGCGGCGCCAGCTCGACTTGCTGATCCGCGGCCCTGGTCACCTGCAAGCGACGCATCTGCTCGCAGCCCCACAACACTCGCTCCGGTGTCGCCGGGGCATCGATCTGCGGTTGATGGCGGTAGTCGCCAAGGCTGGCCACTGCGTCCTTGATCGCGCACCAGGCGGCGATGCCAAGCATGAACGGCGGCTCGCCCACGGCCTTGGAGTGGAACACTGTGTCTTCCGGGTTCTTGCGGTTCTCCACCAGCTTGACCCGCAGGTCCAGGGGCATGTCGGCCACCGCCGGGATCTTGTAGCTGGCGGGACCATTGGTCACCAGTTTGCCCTTGGCGTTCCACACCAGTTCTTCGGTGGTCAGCCAGCCCATGCCCTGGATGTAACCGCCTTCTACCTGGCCGATGTCGATGGCCGGGTTCAACGAGGCACCGACGTCGTGCAGGATGTCGGTACGCAGCATCTTGTACTCGCCGGTCAGGGTATCGACTATGACCTCGGCGCAGGCTGCGCCAAAGGCGAAGTAGTAGAACGGCCGACCCCGAGCCTGGGCGCGATCGTAGTAGATCTTCGGGGTCTTGTAGAAACCGGTGCTGGACAGCGACACCTGGGCGAAATACGCCTGCTGGATCAGTTCCTCGAAGGTCAGGATATGCTCGCGGACACGCACGTGGCCGTTGTGGAATTCCACATCTTCTTCGCTGACCTGGTACTTGCGCGCGGCAAACTCCACCAGGCGCGACTTGATGGTCTGCGCTGCGTTCTGCGCGGCCTTGCCGTTGAGGTCGGCGCCACTGGATGCAGCGGTCGGTGAGGTGTTGGGTACTTTGTCGGTGTTGGTGGCAGTGATCTGTACCCGCTCGATATCCACCTGGAACACTTCGGCCACTACCTGGGCCACCTTGACGTTCAGGCCCTGGCCCATTTCGGTGCCGCCGTGGTTCAGGTGGATGCTGCCGTCGGTGTAGATGTGGATCAGCGCGCCGGCCTGGTTGAGGAAACTGGCGGTGAAGGAGATGCCGAACTTCACCGGGGTCAGTGCCAGGCCCTTTTTCAGGATCGGGCTGTTGGCGTTGTACAGCCGTATGGCTTCGCGGCGCTCGGCATACTGGCTGCTGGCTTCCAATTCGGCAGTCATCTCTTCGAGCATGTTGTGCTCGACGGTCTGGTAGTAGTGGGTGACGTTGCGCTCGGTCTTGCCGTAGTAGTTGGCCTTGCGTACCGCCAGCGGGTCCAGGTGCAGGTGGCGGGCAATGGCGTCCATCACCTCCTCGATGGCAACCATGCCTTGCGGGCCGCCGAAGCCGCGATAGGCAGTGTTCGACGCGGTGTTGGTCTTGCAGCGATGGCCGTTGATGGTGGCATCGCCCAGGTAGTACGAGTTGTCGGAGTGAAACATGGCGCGGTCGACGATGGACGCCGAGAGGTCCGGTGAGCAGCCGCAGTTGCCTGCCAGTTCCAGCTGGATGCCGTGCAGGCGTCCGGTACTGTCGAAGCCCACGTCGTATTCGACGTAGAAGGGGTGGCGCTTGCCGGTCATCAGCATGTCTTCGACCCGTGGCAGGCGCATCTTGGTCGGCTGGCCGGTGAGGCGGGCGATCACGGCGCATAGGCAGGCGGGACTGGCAGCCTGGGTTTCCTTGCCGCCGAAACCGCCGCCCATGCGCCGCATGTCGACCACTATCTTGTTCATCGACACGTCGAGCACTTCCGCCACCAGTTTCTGCACTTCGGTGGGGTTCTGGGTCGAGCAGTAGACAATCATGCCGCCGTCCTCGGTGGGCATTACCGAGGAAATCTGGGTTTCCAGGTAGAAGTGTTCCTGGCCGCCGATGTGCAGCGTGCCCTGAATGCGGTGTTCGGCACTGGCCAGCGCGCCGGCCGAGTCGCCGCGCTGGTGGGTGTGGCTGTCCAGCACAAAGTGACGCTTGCGCAGGGCTTCCACTACGTCCAGCACCGGCTCCAGGTCTTCATACTCGATGATCGCGGCCATGGCCGCCTTGCGCGCGGTTTCCAGATCGTGGGCCGCCACCGCCAGCACCGGTTGGCCGACGAACTGTACGGTGTCGATGGCCAGCAGCGGATCGCCGGGCATCAGCGGGCCAATGTCCTTCAGGCCGGGAATGTCCTCGTGGGTGATGGCGATGCGCACACCCTCGAAGGCATAGCAGGGCGCGGTATCGATGCTGATGACCTTGGCGTGGGCTCGGTCCGACAGTCGCGCGTAGACGTGCAACTGGTTGGGGAATTCCAGGCGGTCGTCGATGTACTGCGCCTCACCGGACACGTGTTTGTCGGCGCTGTCGTGCTTGACGCTGCGGCCGACGCCCGTGGTCAGGTCCTGGTGAAACAGGGCCGTCAGTTCGGCTTGAGTCTTCTCGACTTTGTGATGATTAGACATAAGCGGTCACCCGGGTCTCGATGTGCGGTGTTTGCAGTTCGATGAAGTACTTGCGCAGCAGGTTCTGTGCACTCAGCAGGCGGTATTCCTTGCTCGCACGAAAATCCGAAAGCGGGGTGAAATCCTCTGCCAGGGCGGCGCAGGCGCGCTCCACCGTGGACAGGTTCCAGGACGCGCCAATCAGTGCGGTTTCACAACTCTTGGCTCGTTTCGGGATCGCCGCCATGCCGCCGAAGGCAATGCGGGCGTCGCTGACCACGCTGTTTTCAATCTGCAGGTTGAAGGCCGCGCAGACCGCGGAGATATCGTCGTCCAGGCGCTTGGAGACCTTGTACGCACGGAACAGCCGTTCGGCGCTGGCCCGGGGCACGATGATCTTCTCGATGAACTCGCTGTCCTGACGGGCCGTGACCCGGTAATCGATGAAATAGTCTTCCAGGGCCAGGGTGCGGCGTACTTCGCCCTTGCACAGTACGATTTGCGCGCCCAGGGCGATCAGCAGGGGCGGTGAGTCGCCGATGGGTGAGGCATTGCCGATATTGCCCCCCAGAGTGCCCTGGTTGCGGATCTGCAACGAGGCGAAGCGCTGGAGCAATTCGCCGAAATCCGGGTACTCGGCGTGCAGTGCGTCGTAGCAGTCGGTGAGGGCTGTGGCCGCGCCAATCTCCAGGCGATCGTCAAAGCGCTCGATGCGCTTCATTTCGGCAATGTTACCGACGTAGATCATCACCGGCAGGGTGCGGTGGAACTGGGTGACTTCCAGGGCCAGGTCTGTGCCGCCGGCCAGCAGCCGTGCCTGGGGGTAGGCGTCGTAGAGGTCGGCCAGGTCGGCCACGGTCAGCGGCACCAGGCAGCGCTTGTCGCCGCTGTTGAGTTCACCGGTGTCCTTGGGTGCGATGGCCTTGAGGCGACTGATGGTCTCGGTCTGGCGGGCGTCGAACTGATCGCTCTGCTGGCCGCAGCAGGCCTGCTCGGCGGCAGCGAGGATCGGCCGGTAGCCGGTGCAACGGCACAGGTTGCCGGCCAGGGCTTCATGGGCTTTGTGGGCGTTCGGCTCGCTGCTGTTCTTTTGCAGGGCGAACAGCGACATGACGAACCCGGGGGTGCAGAAGCCGCATTGTGAACCGTGGCACTCGACCATGGCCTGCTGCACGCTGTGCAGTTGGCCCTGGTGCTTGAGGCCTTCGACGCTGATCAGCTGTTTGCCGTGCAAGGAGGAGACGAAGGTCAGGCACGAGTTGAGGCTGCGATAGCGAATGGATTCGCCGCCCTGGGCATCCATCTGCAACTCGCCCACCACCACGGTGCAGGCGCCGCAGTCACCGCTGGCGCAGCCCTCCTTGGTACCGGGTTTTCCCAGATGCTCGCGCAGATAGTTGAGCACGGTCAGGTTTGGGTCCAGGGCGTGCTCGCTACGGAGTTCCTGGTTGAGTAAAAACTGGATCACGGAAGGCCTCGCAGACTCTTTATTGTTGTTAAGCGAACTGAGCCGAATTTAGTCATGTCTGACTTTTCGGTCAATGATTTTCTGACTTTGAGGTCAGGAATTTTCCATGCTCAACATTTCAAGTATGAACGGCATTTGAGAAACCCTTGAATCAACATCAATCTGCTTGTTTCATGCCAAATTCCCCTGTCGGGGCACTCCGCGATGATGTAGCAATTGCGCTACACTGCGCCGCTTGTGCCGATTAAAGATTTTGAAGGAAAACCATGACGTTCAAGGCGCCGGACAGCCTCGCCGAGCAGATTGCTCACCACCTCGCCGAACGTATCATTCGCGGGGATCTCAAGCCTGGAGAGCGCATCCAGGAACAGAAGGTCACCTTGGCCCTCAATGTCAGCCGTGGTTCGGTCCGCGAGGCCTTGCTGATTCTTGAGCGCCGCCATCTGATTGCCATCCTGCCGCGCCGTGGTGCTCATGTGACCGAGCTCACCGAGCACAAGGTCCGCAGTCTCTGCACCCTGATGAGCGAGCTGTACATCCTGCTGGGTAATTCGGTGGCCAGCGGCTGGGCGCAGCAGAGCGACATGACGCCGTTCCTGCAGATTCAGCAGCGCCTGGAGGGCGCCTACGAGCGCCAGGACATCCGCGCCTTCGTCGAGGACAGCTTCAGCGTGATGCGCGCGGCCTATCCTTTCGCCAACAACCCTTATCTGCAGGAAACCGTCGAGAACCTGCAGCCGGCCATGAGCCGTGCCTATTACCTGGCACTGGATCAGCGCAAGGCGTCGATGAGCGAGTACCTGGCGTTGTTCGAGCAGTTGCTGGCCGCGGTGCTGGCCCGTGATCTGGAGCAGATCCGCCAGGTGTTGACGGCCTACGCCCAGCGCAGCAGCGATCTGGTGGTGTCTGCGTTGGCGGATGCTTAAGCGTGCGACTCAAGTGCATCAAGCTGGCGGGGTTCAAGTCCTTCGTCGATCCGACCACGGTGAACTTCCCCAGTAACATGGCGGCAGTGGTGGGCCCCAATGGCTGCGGCAAGTCGAATATCATCGACGCCGTGCGCTGGGTGATGGGCGAAAGCTCGGCGAAAAACCTGCGCGGCGAGTCGATGACCGACGTCATCTTCAATGGCTCCACCAGTCGCAAACCGGTGAGCCAGGCCAGTATCGAACTGGTGTTCGACAACTCCGACGGCACCTTGGTGGGCGAGTACGCCGCCTATGCGGAAATCTCCATCCGCCGCAAGGTGACCCGCGACAGCCAGAACAGCTATTTCCTCAACGGCGCCAAGTGCCGCCGTCGGGATATCACCGACATCTTCCTCGGCACTGGCCTGGGGCCGCGCAGCTACTCGATCATCGAGCAGGGCATGATCTCCAAGCTGATCGAGGCCAAGCCGGAGGATCTGCGCAATTTCATCGAAGAAGCCGCGGGCATCTCCAAGTACAAGGAGCGCCGGCGCGAGACGGAAAACCGCATCCGCCGCACCCACGAGAACCTCGCCCGCCTGACCGACCTGCGCGAAGAGCTGGAGCGTCAGCTGGAGCGTCTGCATCGCCAGGCCCAGGCCGCCGAGAAGTATCAGGAATACAAGGCCGAGGAGCGCCAGCTCAAGGCGCAACTGTCGGCTCTGCGCTGGCAGGCATTGAATGAGCAGGTTGGCCAGCGCGAGTCGGTGATCGGTAGCCAGGAAGTCAGTTTCGAGGCCCTGGTGGCCGAGCAGCGTAATGCCGATGCTGCTATCGAACGCTTTCGTGACGGTCACCATGAATTGTCCGAGCGCTTCAATCTGGTGCAGGGGCGCTTCTACTCGGTGGGTGGCGACATTGCTCGGGTCGAGCAAAGCATCCAGCACGGCCAGCAGCGCCTGCGGCAGTTGCAGGACGATCTCAAGGAAGCCGAGCGTGCGCGCCTGGAGACCGAGTCGCACCTGGGGCACGACCGCACCTTGCTGGCAACCCTGGGGGAAGAGCTGGCCATGCTCGAGCCCGAGCAGGAGGTCACGGCGGCCGCCGCGGAGGAAGCTGCCGCGACCCTGGAAGAAGCCGAAACCACCATGCATGGCTGGCAGGAGCAGTGGGACGCCTTCAACCTGAGCTCCGCCGAGCCGCGGCGCCAGGCGGAAGTGCAGCAGTCGCGGATCCAGCAGCTCGAAGGCAGCATGGAGCGTTTGTCCGAGCGCCAGCGGCGCCTGGGGGAGGAGCGCGAGTTGCTCTCGGCCGACCCGGAAGACGCGGCGATCCTCGAGCTCAACGAGCAACTGGCTGCCAGCGAAGCAACTCTGGAAGACCTGCAAGCCAGCGAGGAATCCCAGGTCGAGCGCCTGGAACAACTGCGCCAGCAATTACAGCAGGCGACCCAGGCACAGCAGCAGGCCCAGGGTGAATTGCAGCGCCTCAATGGCCGGCTGGCGTCCCTGGAAGCCTTGCAGCAGGCTGCGCTGGACCCTGGCACCGGCACTGCAGAATGGTTGCGTGAGCAGCAGTTGGCCGAGCGTCCGCGCCTGGCCGATGGCATGCACGTGGAGGCGGGTTGGGAGCTGGCAGTGGAAACCGTGCTGGGTGCCGACCTGCAAGCGGTGTTGGTGGACGATTTTTCCAGCATCGATCTGGCCGGTTTCCAGCAAGGCGATCTGCGTCTGCTGAGCCTGCAGGGCGATGCCTTGCGCATCCCCGGCAGCCTGCTGGACAAGGTGGAATCCACAGTGGATCTGTCGCCCTGGCTGGGTCAGGTCAAACCGGTGGAAAATCTCGAACAGGCCCTGGCCCTGCGTGGGCAACTGGCAGCCGGGCAGAGTCTGATCAGCCGCGACGGCTATTGGGTCGGTCGGCATTTCCTGCGGGTGCGACGGGCCAGTGAAGCGGAGAGTGGCGTGCTGGCACGGGGCCAGGAAATCCAGCAATTGACGCTGGAGCGCGATGAGCGCGAAGCCAGTGTTGAAGCCCTGGAGAGCCAATTGCTCAACTTGCGGGCCCAGCAACGTCAGCAGGAGAACGGTCGCGAACACTTGCGTCGCCTGTTGCAGGACGAGGCTCGCCAGCAGGGTGAATTGAAAGCCAAGCTGTCCGCCGGCAAGGCGAAGGCCGAGCAGTTGAATCTGCGTCGTACTCGCCTCGATGAAGAATTGGTAGAGCTTGGCGAACAGCGTGAGCTGGAGCATGAACAGGTGGGCGAGGCGCGCCTGCAGTTGCAGGAAGCCCTCGACAGCATGGCCCTGGATACCGAGCAGCGTGAGTTGCTGTTGGCTCAGCGCGACAGCTTGCGCGAGCGCCTTGATCGGGTGCGCCAGGAGGCACGCCAGCACAAGGATCATGCTCATCAATTGGCGGTGCGCATGGGCTCCCTCAAGGCCCAGCATGATTCCACGCGTCAGGCCCTGGAGCGCCTGGAGCTGCAGTCCGAGCGTCTGACCGAGAAGCGCGAACAGCTCAGCCTCAACCTGGAGGAGGGCGAGGCGCCACTGGAAGAACTGCGCCTCAAGCTCGAAGAGCTGCTGGAAAAGCGCATGACCGTGGATGTCGAGCTCAAGACCGCGCAGATCGCCCTGGAAGATGCCGATCGCGAACTGCGCGATGCCGAGAAGCGCCGTAACCAGGCCGAGCAGCAATCCCAGCTGATCCGCGGCCAGCTCGAACAGCAGCGCATGGAATGGCAAGCCCTGACCGTGCGTCGCAAGACCTTGCAGGAGCAGTTGCTGGCCGATGGCTACGACCTGGACGGCGTGCTGGCGACCCTGACCGGGGAGGCCAGCGAGCAGGCCGCCGAAGAAGAGCTGGAACGCATTGCGGCAAGAATTCAACGTTTGGGCGCGATCAACCTAGCGGCCATCGACGAGTATCAGCAGCAGTCCGAGCGCAAGCGCTATCTGGATGCCCAGGACGCCGATCTGGTGGAAGCCCTGGAAACCCTGGAAAACGTGATTCGCAAGATCGACAAGGAAACCCGCAATCGATTCAAGGATACCTTTGATCAGATCAACGGCGGTTTGCAGGCACTCTTTCCAAAAGTTTTCGGTGGCGGCAGCGCTTATTTGGAACTGACGGGCGAAGATCTACTCGATACAGGGGTAACGATCATGGCGCGTCCTCCCGGGAAGAAGAACAGCACCATTCATTTGCTCTCGGGTGGCGAAAAGGCATTGACTGCATTGGCTCTGGTATTCGCTATCTTCAAGTTGAATCCGGCGCCGTTCTGCATGCTCGATGAAGTTGACGCGCCGCTGGATGACGCTAACGTTGGACGCTATGCAAGATTGGTTAAAGAGATGTCGCAGACTGTGCAGTTCATCTATATCACCCACAACAAGATCGCCATGGAAATGGCCGATCAGTTGATGGGGGTGACGATGCACGAACCCGGTTGTTCGCGGCTGGTAGCCGTGGATGTCGAGGAGGCGATGGCGATGGTGGACGCTTGAGTCCGTGCGACTAAGGCGACTGTTGGAGGGCAATTCAGGGGATTTTTCCCATTACCAAGCTGGCCAATCGACATATTGGCCGTAACCGTTGCGACAGACGGTGTAAAGTTGCCTTTGGTCGTGCTAGTTTAATGTCAATTTTTCCTATGCGTGGGCAAAACGCCATTCAGAACATAGAGTTGGCGCCACGTTTTAAAGCGGTTTACAGATTGTAAACCCCTTATTTTTCAGCATTTTTTATAGAGGCACGGGATTACATGGAAATCGGTCTGCGCGAGTGGCTGATCGTCATCGGCATTATTGTTATCGCCGGTATTCTTTTTGATGGCTGGCGGCGTATGCGCGGCGGCAAGGGGAAGTTGAAGTTCCGTCTTGATCGAAGTCTTTCCAATCTGCCGGATGATGAAGGCAGTGCCGAACTTCTGGGGCCGCCTCGGGTGCTGGATACTCATAAAGAACCGCAACTGGACGAGCACGATCTGCCGTCAGTCAGCATGCCTGCCCGCGAGCCCCGGGAAAGTTCTTCATCCAAGCGCGGCAAGCGCGGTGGCGAGCCTCATCAGGGCGACCTCAATCTGGACCTGGATCTGGATAGCGGCCCAAGCTTCAGTAGCCGCGACGATGACTTCCCGGCGGATGAAGGCAAGGCCGCCGGTCACAGTGACAAGGAACAGCCGCAAGCCGAAGAAGTCCTGGTGATCAGTGTGATCTGCCGCGACAGCGCCGGTTTCAAAGGCCCGGCACTGTTGCAGAACATCCTTGAAAGCGGCCTGCGTTTTGGCGAGATGGATATCTTCCACCGCCACGAAAGCATGGCAGGCAATGGCGAAGTGCTTTTCTCCATGGCCAATGCGGTCAAACCCGGTGTGTTCGATCTGGATGATATCGATCACTTCAGCACTCCGGCGGTGAGCTTCTTCCTCGGCTTGCCTGGCCCGCGTCACCCGAAGCAAGCCTTCGACGTGATGGTGGCGGCGGCGCGCAAGCTGTCCCAGGAGCTCAACGGCGAACTCAAGGACGACCAGCGCAGCGTGCTGACTGCCCAGACCATCGAGCACTACCGTCAGCGTATCGTCGAATTCGAACGCCGTGCTCTGACCCAAAAGCGCTAAGCTTCCACAGTCAGCTCCTCTCGCAGGAGCTGGCTTGCCAGCGAAGCCCTTGCCCCCATCTTCAGATCGAGCAGCCTAGGCTGCTCTTTTGCTTTATGAGAGAACCCCATGACCGCCGCTGAAACCCGCATTCTTGAGCTGCGCGCTGAGCTGGACCAACACAACTACCGTTACCACGTACTGGACGAGCCGAGCATTCCGGACGTCGAGTACGACCGCTTGTACCACGAGCTCAAGGCCCTGGAGGCCGAGCACCCGGAGCTGGTGACCAGCGATTCGCCTACCCAGCGTGTGGGCAGCGCGGCGCTCTCGGCCTTCACTCAGGTGCGCCATGAAATCCCCATGCTCAGCCTGGGCAACGCCTTCGAAGAAGTCGACATGCGCGAGTTTGATCGTCGAGTCAACGAAGGCCTGGACCTGCCGGCGGGCGATCTGTTCGGTGGTGGCGCGGCGGTGGAGTACAGCTGCGAGCCCAAGCTCGACGGCCTGGCGGTCAGCCTGCTGTATCAGGACGGCGTATTGGTCCGGGGCGCCACCCGTGGCGATGGCACCACCGGCGAAGACATCAGTGTCAACGTGCGTACCGTGCGCAATATTCCGCTCAAGCTGCAAGGCAGCGGCTGGCCGGCGACCCTGGAAGTGCGCGGCGAAGTCTTCATGTCCAAGGCTGGTTTCGAGCGCCTGAACGCGGCGCAACTCGAGGCGGGTGGCAAGACCTTTGCCAACCCGCGCAACGCCGCGGCGGGTAGCCTGCGCCAGCTGGACTCGAAGATCACTGCCAGCCGGCCGCTGGAGTTCTGCTGCTACGGCCTGGGCCAGGTCACTGCCGACATTGCCGACACCCATATCGGCAACCTGGAGCAACTCAAGCAGTGGGGCATGCCCATCAGTCGAGAGCTACGCCTGGCCAAAGGGGTTGACGAATGCCTGGACTATTACCGTGAGATCGGCGAGCGACGCAACGCGCTGCCCTATGAGATCGACGGTGTGGTGTTCAAGGTCAACAGCATCGCCTCTCAGCGTGAACTGGGCTTCCGTGCCCGGGAGCCGCGTTGGGCCATTGCCCATAAATTCCCGGCCATGGAAGAACTCACCGAGTTGCTGGATGTGGAATTCCAGGTTGGCCGCACCGGCGCCGTGACGCCTGTGGCACGCCTGAAGCCAGTCAAGGTGGCGGGAGTCACTGTGTCCAACGCCACCTTGCATAACATGGATGAGGTGGCGCGCCTGGGGCTGATGATCGGCGACACCGTGATCATCCGCCGCGCCGGTGACGTGATTCCGCAAGTGGTGCAAGTGGTGGTTGAGCGCCGCCCCGAAAACGCTCGGCCGGTGCAGATTCCGCAAAGCTGCCCGGTCTGTGGCTCTCATGTCGAGCGCACGCAACTGGTCAAGCGCAGCAAGGGCCGGGAAACCGTCAGCGAAGGCGCGGTGTATCGCTGCGTCGGTCGTCTGGCCTGCGGTGCCCAGCTCAAGCAGGCGATCATCCACTTCGTTTCCCGTCGCGCCATGGACATCGAAGGCCTGGGGGACAAGACCATCGAGCAACTGGTGGACGAAAAGCTCATCGCTTCGCCCGCGGATCTCTATCAGCTCAAGTACGAGCAGATCATCGACCTGGAAGGTTTTGCCGAGGTTTCCAGCAACAAGCTGCTCAAGGCTATCGAAGACAGCAAGCGTCCAGCTTTGGCTCGCTTCATCTATGCCTTGGGTATTCCTGACGTAGGCGAGGAAACCGCCAAGGTCCTGGCCCGTTCCCTGGGAACCCTGGAGCGGGTCCAGCAGGCTTTGCCCCAGGTGCTGACCTACCTGCCGGATGTGGGGTTGGAAGTGGCTCATGAGATTCACAGTTTCTTCGAAGACAGCCATAACCAGGATGTGATTGGTGCCTTGCTGGCCGCGGATCAATGCGGCCTGGTGTTGCAGGATCAGGGCGAGCTGGGGGCGGAGTTCGCCGCCAGTACCACGCTGGGCGGCATGCTCGACAAGCTCAATATCCCCTCGGTGGGGCCGGGTGCGGCGCAGAAACTGGCGGACAAGTTCGGCTCCCTGCAGGGCGTGATTGCGGCAGACTGGCTGGATATGCGCCAGGCCCTGCCGGAGAAGCAGGCCAAGTCGGTGCGGGAGTTCTTCGACATCCCGGCCAATGCTCGGTTGGCCCAGGCCATCGAGGAGCAGCTCAAGGCCTTTGGCATGCATTGGCAGAGCGAGAAGAAGGTGGTCGAAGGCCTACCCCTGGCTGGCAAGACCTGGGTGCTCACCGGCTCCCTGGAGTTGATGAGTCGCGATGTGGCCAAGGAAAAGCTGGAGAGCCTGGGCGCCAAGGTAGCGGGGTCCGTTTCGGCGAAAACCCACTGCGTCGTCGCGGGCCCCGGAGCCGGTTCCAAGCTGGCCAAGGCCAATGAGTTGGGGCTCAAGGTCCTGGATGAAGCGGCCTTTGTTGCCTTCCTCGGCGACCACGGCATCCCCGTCCCCGCGTGATCCTTGGAGCCGGCTGGGCAGTGATGGTTTCGCCAGCAAGCCGGCTCCTGACTGGCCGAGGGAACGATGAGGCAGCCAGGATGATCTAGTCTTGGCAAGCCCCAGGGAGGATGCGCCATGTACCGTTTCTTCGAGCAGCTCAGTTCCCGGATCGCCGCGCCCTTCGTCGGTGACCGCTCACGCAACAGCAAACTCTGGTCATGCCGCTGTGGGCAGTCGCTGTTCTTTCGCAACAGCCAGTGCCTGGCGTGCTCGGCCTTGCTCGGTTACGCGCCGCAACTGGGCTGTCTGTCGTCCCTGCAGCCGGGACCCGCTGTTGGGACCTGGGTGTTGGATGCCGAGCCTGAGGCGGGTGCCTTCAAGCGCTGCGCCAACCTCGATACTCCCGCGGCTTGTAACTGGCTGCTGCCGGCCCACCTGACCGACACCCTGTGCGTAGCCTGCAACCTTAACCGCACCATCCCCGACTTGTCCGTCCCGGAGAATCCGGAGCGCTGGCGCAAAGTGGAAATTGCCAAGCGCCGCCTGGTAGCACAGCTGATTGCCCTCGGCCTGCAAGTGATCCCCAAGAGCGACGACGAAGAACGGGGCCTGGCTTTCGACTTCATTGGTGTCGATCTTGAGGGCAGGGCGCCGATTACCGGACACGCCAATGGCCTGGTCACCCTGGACATCAAGGAAGCCGATGACGCCCATCGCGAGCGGGTACGGGCACAGATGCATGAGCCTTACCGCACCCTGCTTGGGCACTTCCGTCATGAGGTAGGGCATTACTACTGGGATCGGCTGATTGCCAATAGCCCCTGGCTGGAGTCGTTTCGCAGCCTGTTCGGCGACGAGCGCTATAGCTACGCTGAGGCTCTGGAGCGGCACTATCAGAAGGGCGCACCAAACGGCTGGCAACACAGCCACGTCAGCGCCTACGCCACCATGCACCCCTGGGAGGATTGGGCGGAAACCTGGGCTCACTACCTGCACATGATGGACGCGGTGGACACCGCCCTGGGCTTTGGCATGAGTGCCCGCGACGTCGATCTCGACTACCAGCCGTTTCCCCTGAGCAGCCTGTACGACCCGCAGCACCCTGGCGGCCCGGCGTTCCTGGCCTTCGTCAACGCCTGGATCGAACTGGCGGGGATGCTCAACGAACTGTCCCGCAGCATGGGCCAGCCGGATTTCTATCCCTTCATCCTGCCGCCGGCGGTGATTGCCAAGCTGCATTTCATCCACTTGGTGATCCAGCAAGAAGGTGGCCGCGCCGACGAAGTGCTGTCCCTGGACTGAGCCTCTCCGTACGGTCGGCGGACCACATCCAAGTGCTTGAAGCTCATCGGATTTTTTAATCTGCAACGAGCGGTTGTAAGTTCAACTCAGATAGGTACAATGGCGCGGCTCGCCGTCAGGTGAGCGTCGTTATGGTGACCCCATCGGTCCCCCCGCAACGATTACCCGTGAACCTGGTCAGAGCCGGAAGGCAGCAGCCACAGCGGGAACATTGTGTGCCGGGGTGTGGCTGGTGGGGTTGCCTCCATAACGCCTCTCGTTGGTCCTCAACGAGATTGATCAAAACTCTTAAAGCACTTGAAAATCTTCGAACTCGCGCAGTATTTCTGTTGGCGTGTTTTTTGTCGTGCGCCCGGTTTCTGGCTCGCGAATCCCTTGTCCAGTCAGCCCGTGCGGTTCGTTCCTGGAATATCCAACGCCTTTGCATCAAGGAGTGGTCATGGCGCTTACCAGTAAGATTTCCCTCTATGACGATCAGTGGCCTGCGGCATTCAGAGCTGAGAAGGAGCGCATAGCCAAAGGTTTCAGTTGCGAACTGATGGATGTACATCACGTGGGCAGCACTGCTGTTCCCGGGTTGGCGGCCAAGCCGGAAATCGATCTGCTGGTCGTGGTTGCAGAACACCGAGATGAACTGGCGCGCAATGCCTTCATGGTCACTTTGGGTTATGTCCGAGGCAGTAACCTTAGCCAGGGACATCATTTTTATCGTCGTGATGTCGATGGCGTGCGCACCCACAAAGTGCATGTCTGTCTCTCGGGTCATGAGCAGATCGAGCGCATGCTGCATTTTCGCGACCTGCTGCGCCAGGACGGCGATCTGCGTCAGCAATACCAAAACCTGAAGCTTGAGCTTGAAGCTCGCAATCGCGAGGGCATTGGCGAGTATCTCGCGCAAAAGGCTCCCTTCATCGATGCGGTGATGGATGGCCTGTCGCGGTGAGGCGCGCTGGCTAGATCGCTGCCCGCAGCGCTCGGGGCGAAAGCCCGTAATGCTTGCGAAAGCGCACCGCAAAGCGTGAAGCCGAGGCGTAGCCGCTGGCTGCGGCGATTTCACCGATGGGACGTGGCGTGGTTTGCAGCCACTGCAGGGCCAGGCCCAGCCTGACGTTCTCGAGGATGTTGCTGAAGCTGTTGTCCTCGTGCGCCAGCTGGCGGCGCAATGTGGAAGCCCCGAGGTTCAAGCGCTCGGCAACGCAGGCTACCGTCCAGTCCCGCGCCGGGTTGCTCATGAGTATCTGTTGCACCCGTTCGCACAGTGGGTCGTGACGATCCAGCAACAACGGACCAATCCAGCCGCCAAGGGCCAGGGCTAGCAGCACCGCTTCGCCGTAGTGGCTGCGCAGGGCATCCGGTGCATTGCTGGCAATGCATTCCAGCAGGTTGTCCCAGGCCAGGGCGGTGTGCCGCTCCAGGGGGACGCAGAGGTCCGCGCCGCTGCGCCCGGGACGGGTAATGATCTGCTGGTGGTAGCGCAGGCTGAACGCCCGCAAGGCCGAGGCAGGAAAGGTCACGACATCGGCGATGTAGTGACCTTGCGCGCCCGGATAGTTGCTGATGCCCACTTCGCGTCCCGCCGGTAGCAGGATCAGGTGCTGGCCGCCCACGCGCATTTCGCGGTCGTCCCAGTTCATGCGTTTCTCGCCCTGGCGCACTCGGCACAGAGCGCTGACGAAAATCGGTACCCGTTGCAGGGCATGGGCTTGCCGGGCGCGGATGATGCAGGTGTCGATACGGCTTTCATGATGCTGCAGGCCGGCAGGGGCGTTCATCGTTACTAGCGTCCGTAAGTAGCGGTCAGTGTGGTCTTGGCCAGGGCGTTGGCGTTGAGCATGTAGCCCACCAATGCGCCGCTGGCCTGGGCATCGACGGGCAGTTTATCCACCTTCAATGCCCAGACGGTGAACTGATAACGATGCGGTTTATCGCCCGTTGGCGGGCAGGCGCCGCCAAAGCCGGGTTGGCCGTAATCGGTACGACCCTGGATGGCGCCGGGTGGCAGTTGCTCGCCTTTGGCACTGCCGGCGCCCCTGGGCAATTGCTGAGTGGAAGCCGGGAGGTTGACCAGGGTCCAGTGCCACCAGCCGCTGCCGGTGGGGGCGTCCGGATCATAAACAGTGATGGCAAAGCTTTTGGTGCCCGGTGGGGCATTTTTCCAGGACAGTTCGGGAGAGGTGTTGCCGCCTTCGCAGCCAAAGCCCTGGAACACTTCACCAGGGCTCAAGGGTTGGCCGTCGCTGATGTCTTGACTGCTGATGCTGAACTCGGCGGCGTGAGCGCCAAGGCTCAGACCCAAGGAAAGCGCGCTGAGTAAAAGTCGGTTTTTCATGAGGGGCTCGTCTGGGTGTTGGTGATGAAAGACGAGTTTATTGGCAGGCAGAATCCGCTGTTGTGCCGGGGCGCTCGTGCATTGTGCCGAAACGCTCGCTGGCTTGCCGAGGAGGGGCGTCGTCATGCCCCCAACTGTTCCCGTAACAGCTGGGCAAACGCATCCCGCGCACTGTGTCGCTGCACGTCCTGGTGCCAGACAAAGCGGTTGTCCACTGGCAGCAGGTCGCTGAAACGCTGCACGTTCAGGGTCGCCGACTGTGAATAGCGCTCCAGCACGCCTTCCGGTATTAGCGAGACGCCGGCACCCACACTGACGCAGCCGATAATGGTGCCCCAACTGGCATACCCGGTAATGGGCAGGTTCAGGCCGTGCCTGGCCAGCCAGTTTTCCAGGGCGCGGCGATAAGGGCAGCCCGGTGGCCACATGAACAGATTTTGCCCCTGCAAATCGCTTGCGTTGCGGATGGGGGCGGTGCCTGCACTGGAAATCAGTACCAGCGGCTCGTGGTAGAGCACGGTTTGCTGCAGCTTTGTCGGCAAGGTGTCGATGGCCACCAGGGCGCCGTCGATACGCTGGTGTTGCAGTTCTTCAAAGAGTTGCGACCAGGTGCCGGTCACCAGTTCCACGTTCACTTGGGGATAGCGTCGGTGGTATTGCGCCAGCAGCGGTGGCAAACGGCCGCCGGCGCAGGATTCGATCGAGCCCAGGCGCAGCAACCCGCTGGGCTCCGCCTGGCTGTCCACGGCGCGTTTGGCTTCGTCGACCAGGGCCAGGATGCGCTCACTGTAGCCGAGGAATATGTCCCCGGCCGGGCTGATCTTCAGGCCGCGTCCGACCCGGGTGAACAGCGGGGTACCGAGCTCGTTCTCCAGCTGCTTGAGGCGGTTGGTGATGTTGGAGGGCACGCAATGCAATTGCTCGGCCGCGCGGGCAATGCTGCCGGTGCGAGCCACGGCTTTCACCATCTTCAGTTGGGTCAGTTCCATTGCTCATTTCCAGTGAGGAATGGCCTCAGTATCGGTTAGTTGTGGTGAGTTGTGGAGGGCGAGAGACTGGGTTTCTTCTCTCTGTCTGGATGCCTGTGTCGTGAAGCGCTTACCTGGGTTCAAGCTATTGCTGGCTACCGCTGCGGTCATTCTGTGCTGGGCCTATTCGCCGGTGGGCATCCATATTGGCCTTGAGGGCTACAGTCCTGGGCATCTGGCGCTGTTGCGTTTCCTGATCGCTTCGCTGTTCATGGCGGCAATGGCAGTGCTGTTGAAAATATCCCTGCCGCGTTGGCGTGATCTGCCCTGGCTGCTGGTGCTGGGGTTCTTTGCCATCGCCCTGCATCACGTCAGCCTCAACTATGGTCAGCAGGGCTTGAGTGCCGGAGCGTCCAGCGTGCTGGCGCAGTCGGCGCCGATCTTCAGCACGCTGATCGCCTTCTTCTGGCTCAAGGAGCCGGTCAGTGGTTGGCGCTGGGGCTGCGTGCTGGCGGGTTTGCTTGGGGCGGTGCTGGTGGTTGCCGCCGACAAGGGGCTGGGATCGATCGAGCCGCGTGGATTGCTGGTGTTGTTGGCGGCGTTTTCCTGGGGCTTGTACTTCGTTTTGCAGCGGCGCTTTTCCGGGCGCTACGGAGTGTTGACCACGGTGTGCTACATGGTTTGGGGCGGCACGTTGCTGTTGTCGGTGTATGCGCCCGGGTTACCCGAGGCGGTGGCACAGGCGTCGTGGCGGGTGAATCTGGCGGTGTTGTTGCTGGGGCTGTTTCCCAGTGCTCTGGCGTATCTGGCCTGGGCTTACGTGTTGGCGCGGGTGGAGGTCAGCCGGGCATCGATCGCGATGTATCTGATTCCGCCGGTGGCGATGCTGCTGGCTGCGATGGTCCTTGCAGAGAGGGTGCAATCTTCTGTGGTGCTGGGGGCGGCCGTGGTGCTGGGCAGTGTGATGGCCATGCAATTGGAAGGACGTTGGCGGCTGCGGACATCGCCTGAGAAAGAGTGTGATGTGCAGGTGAAACAGGGTGGTTGATGAGCTGCAACACCCCGTCATGCAGGGGCGTTGCAGCTTGCAGTCAGCCTTTCTTCTTGAACAGCCGGCCGGCGAACGCGGCAAGGGCGAGCACGCCTATGACAATGAACTTCTTGCCGGCCAGGAGCAGTACCCCCAGCTTGGCGAACAAGCCAGCCTTGCTGGCCAGGCCTCCGGCCACCAGAGCGGCCAGGCCATAGGACGCCAGTTTGTCGGTGCTGGGGTTGTAGTCGGCGTAGCGGTTGCCGTCGGTGAAGTTGGTGAAGGCCAGGACCTTGGGAATCTCGCGTTTGATAGTTGCCAGGTCGTCCATGGAAGCGACTGCGTTGAGTTCCAGCACGCCTTCGCGTCCCAGCACGCGGATGCTGTAGTTCAAGGTGTTGCTCTGGGCGCCTTCGGCCTTGAGTTCGCGGGCCCAGTACATCTTGTGGGATTGCGCGTCATAGCTTGGCTGTTCGGCCCAGCCCAGCAGGTGGATGGCGCCGTAGCCCTGTTCCTTGCGTTGCTTATTGTCTTCCTCGTCCGCTTCCTGCATTTGCTTGAGCAGGTCCTGGTAATCGATTTTCGCCGCGTCGTCGTCGGAAATGTGGCCGTCATTCTTGTAGCTGATGATTACGCCCCAGCCTTCGGCGGACAGCGGGCTGACTGCGCTGGGCACGATCATGCCCAAGGTGGTGAAGCCGGGCGGGTTGCCCCAGCCTTCGGTCAGCAGCTTCTCGGTGTCCTTGGGATTGAGGTAGTAGAACTCCTGGCTCAGGTCGAGGCTGGCGATATCCCCGGGTAGCTTGACGTTACCGTGGCGTGGGGAGAGCGAGGCGAGAAACTGTTCGGCGGTCTGGGATTCGGCGTCTTTGCTCTCGTTCGGCGTGGCAGCAAAGGCAAGGAGTGGCGTGGCGCAGAGGACGGCCATCGCCATGAGGAGGCGCAGGTACTTCATCGTATTCCCTTACAAATTGTGACAAGTCGGCGGGGAGGATAACGATGAGTGTCGGGGCGCTCAATGAGACGTTTCTATTAATTTTCCGTCTGGGGCGAGGAAGGCGCCGGTATCGGCGCCTCTGCTGGGTCATGGGCTCAGTCGACAGTGAGATAGAGCACGCGCAAGCGATGCCCGTCCGGATCAAGGGCGAGCAGGGTGTAGCCGAAATCCATCTGGGTGGGGGGCTGGGCGATGGTCATGTCCAGGGCATGCCAGTGGTGATGCAGTTCGTCCACGGCTTCTCGACTGTCCACGGCCCAGCCCAGTTCGCCGCCACCACCGGTTGCCTGGGCGCTCGGTTCAACCGTGTGGCGGGACCAGAGGCCGAGCTTGATCCCCGAATCGAGGATGAACAGGGCAAAGGTCGGCGATGACTCCACCGGTGGCTTGTCCAGCAGGCGACTGTAGAACTCCGCGCTGGCGGTCGGGCTGTCCACATAAAGCAGGAAGTAGGTGTTAGTGATCATGACGACTCCAGGGTCCTTTGGGCTGTGTTGTGGGCACAAGCTTATGGGCTGGGTCTGTCAGTTCCTGTCAGGAGTCGTGGATTAAAAAAGAGGCCAACTTATCAGGGTTGATAAGCGTGCCTCTTCTCGTTGATTTGTTGCGGGGCTCAAGGCTTGGACAAGGCCTGGTCTACCGCTGCTATCAGCTTTCCCAGATCCTTCGGGGTGGCTTTGTGAATGACACCGAACAAATAAGCCCGCTGTTCCTCTTCGTCGCCCAGATCGGCGAAGAAGGCTTTCAGCTTCACTCCCAGTACTTCGGCTAGCAGAAATAGAGCTTCAACGCTGGGGGTGTAGGTGCCGGTTTCGAAGCGGCTGATGGTTTTTGGGTCAAAACCGGTTTTTTCACCTAGTTCAGCCTGAGTAAGCCCCGCTACCTTTCGATAACGCTTGATGGCTGCACCCAAACTTGAAATTTGCATCGCTCAATTCCCATTTAGAATCAAGAACTTAACGATAAATATTGGCATTAGACAACACCATGGTTCATCACCTTGCTTTGCAAAATGTGATGCATTTCGTAGAATCGGCGCTTCGGACAGGTATTTGGTGATCTAGTTTCAGAAGGCAGGTTTATGAAACAAGAAATCATTGCATTTCCCTTGTTCACCTAAACCGAGGACTTGGCAGAGGCCCGACCGTCTCGTAAATCCCGCCAACGTTCCGTCCGCCGTCCCCACCTGACGCCTTATCTGATCCTAGTTGATCTTCGTCGAATCGATGGTCAACTGCCGCGCAAACCGCTGTACGGCTGCAATCAGGGCGAACCTTTCGATTGAGTCGTGCCGCCAGGAAAGTACGTCGCGAATCAAGCTGTTGCCGGCCTCCCGGTACTGTTGATCGCAGGCTGTCTATGGAGTTCTAAAGTGCGTCTCAATTTGCCGGTCACCTCTGTTGAGCAGACCTTTCCCGACCAGCAGCGGCTCATATCCGCCACCGATACCAACAGCCACATCACCTACTGCAATGCCGAGTTTGCCGCGATGAGTGGTTTCAGCCAGGCCGAGCTGATCGGCAGCACCCATAATCTGGTGCGCCACCCGGACATGCCGGCAGCGGTGTTCGAGTCGATGTGGGGGTATCTCAAGGCGGGACAGAGCTGGATGGGTGTGGTGAAGAACCGCTGCAAAAACGGCAATTTCTACTGGGTCAGCGCCTATGTCACGCCCATCCTCGAAGAGGGGCGACTGGTGGGTTATGAGTCGGTGCGGGTGAAGCCGACCCGGGAGCAAGTGAACCGCGCTGAAATCCTCTACGCGCGATTGCGCGCCGACAAGGCACCGGTCTCGGCCTGGCGGCGCCTGGAGGCTGCAGCCAGGCCATTGCTATTGCCGGTGGCGGTGGCGGTGGGTTGCCTGGCGGCATTCACCTGGCTGCCGACGTTGGTGGCCCAGGGACTGACGGTCACGGGATTCGTGGCTGTCGGGCTGCTGGCCCAGCGCCGCTTGGGGCAGCAGCTCAAGCAGATTGTGCGTAGCACTGCGAACACCTTTGCCGATCCGATCTGTGCCCTGGCTTACAGCGACGCACTGGGGCCAGCGGCGCAGTTGCAACTGATTCTGCTCAGTGAAGAGGCGCGGCTGAAAACCGCCTTGACCCGCCTCAGCGACCTGGCCCGACAGATGGCAACGGCGGCCGCCGACTCCAGCCAGCTGTCCAGCCGTACTGAGTCGGCGCTACTGGAGCAGCGAGCGGAGACCGATATGACGGCCGCCGCCATGACCCAGATGGCCGCTTCGATCACCGAGGTTGCCGAACACGTACAGCACACCGCCAGCGAGGCCCACACAGCCAACCTGCTGGCCCAGCAGGGCAGTCAGGTGGCGGGCACTTCCCGTGACGCCATCCAGTTGCTGGCCCGCACTGTTACCCAGATCAACCAGGCGGTGGGCGATCTGGCCGGGCAGACCCAGGACATCATGGTGGCGGCGAGCATGATCCAGGCGATTGCCGACCAGACCAACCTGCTGGCCTTGAACGCAGCCATCGAAGCCGCTCGCGCCGGTGAGCAGGGGCGCGGGTTTGCCGTGGTGGCCGACGAGGTGCGCGCCTTGGCCGGCAAGACCCGTGAGTCCACCCAGCAGATCCAGGGGATCATCCAAAGCCTGCGGGCCGGTGCCGACGAGGCGGTGCAGATCGCCAGCCTCGGCATCGAGGAGGCCGAGCAAGGGGTGCAACAGGTCTTGCAGGCGCAGCAGGCGTTGCAGGGCATAGGCGCGGCGGTGGAGCGCATCACCGACATGAGCCAGCAGATGGCTGCGGCGTCCCAGGAGCAGTCCCATGTAGCGGAATCGGTTTCCGAACAGATCAACAGTGTCGCCGCCACGGTGCAGCGCACTGCCGAGAATGCCAGCGCTGGCGTGGTTCGCGGCGCGGAGCTGGAAAACATCTCTTCCGGGCTACGTGCCTTGGTCGAGCGGTTCAACCGCTAGCGACAGTGAGTTCGACTCATGGATGAGAAATACCGCAGGGCCGTCGATGCTGCCGCCATCTTCTCCGAGACAGATCTCGGCGGTTGCATCACCTATGTCAACGACCTGTTCTGCCAGGTATCGGGCTACAGCCGTGAAGAGTTGATCGGAGCCAACCACCGGATGCTCAGTTCGGGACTACACCCTCCGGAGTTCTTTACCGAGCTGTGGCAGACCATCGTCCAGGGCAGGGTGTGGAAGGGGGAGATCTGCAACCGTGCCAAGGATGGCAGCCTGTACTGGGTCGACAGCACCATGGTGCCCCTGGTGGACCAGCGTTCCGGCAAGGTGATGCGCTACGTGTCGATCCGCTTCGATGTCAGTGAGAAGCGCCAGTTGCTGCACTCGCTGCAATGGCGCGTTGGGCATGACGTGCTCACTGGTCTGCCCAATCGAGCCTTCCTTTCCGATTTGCTGCATCAGGCCCTGGATTTCTCCCGCCAGGAGAATATCCCCCTGGCGGTATGCATGCTCGATCTGGACGGCTTCAAGGCGGTCAATGATGGCTACGGTCACGCCTGTGGCGACCTGCTGCTGGTGGAAGTGGCTGCGCGCCTGCGTTCGATCATCAGGGGCGAGGATGTAGTGGCGCGCCTGGCCGGGGACGAGTTCGTGCTGATCCTGCGTTACGTACGGGACATGCTGGAGCTGCGTGCTGCGCTGCAGCGGGTGTTGGCGAGCATTTCCCAGCCGTATTCGATCCAGGGCAAGGACATCAATGTCTTTGCCAGCATTGGAGTGACTCTGTTTCCCACCGATAACCATGATGCCGATACCTTGTTGCGCCACGCCGACCAGGCGATGTACGTGGCCAAGCAAAGCGGGCGCAACCGCTTCCACCTGTTCGATGTTCTGCGTGATCGCGAAGTGATGGTCACCTACCAGACGGTAGAGCACGTGCGCCAGGCGCTGAACAGCGGCGAGCTGCATCTGTATTTCCAGCCCAAGGTCAACATGCGCAGCGGCGCGGTGGTGGGGTTCGAGGCGATGTTGCGCTGGCAGCACCCGCAGCGCGGGATGTTGGGTTCCCAGGACTTCCTGCCTCAGGTGGAGGAGACCGACCTGATCGTCGACATCGGCGAGTGGGTCATGGATCAGGTGATGAGCCAACTGCAACGCTGGCAGGCGGCGGGCCATGTCTGGCCGGTGAGCCTGAACGTCGCGGCCCGGCATTTCCAGCGCACGGATTTTGTCGAGCGGCTCAAGGGGATGCTCGATCGCTACCCGGATGTGTCACCGGTCTTGCTGGATCTGGAGATCGTCGAGTCGGTGGCCATCGACAATATCCAGCGTGTCAGCGATTGCCTCGATGCCTGTCAGGGCTTTGGTGTGCAGTTCTCCCTGGGGGATTTCGGCACTGGGCATTCGTCCCTCAGCTACCTCAAGCGTCTGCGTACCCAGACCATCAAGATCGATCGATTGTTTGTCCGCGACATGCTTCACGACCAGGATGATCAGGCCCTGATCCAGGCTCTGGTCGGGCTGGCCCGGGCGTTTGGCCGCCAAGTAGTGGCGGAAGGCCTGGAAAGCCTGGCCCATGGGGAGCGATTGATGGCCCTCGGGTGTGAGGTGGCTCAGGGGGATTTCATTGCTGCGCCCATGCCCGCCGACGCCGTGCTGGAGTGGGTCAGCAGTTTCGAGCCGCCGCTGCCGTGGCGGTGCGGCACGCTTCAGGGCGAGGCGGTGTCGGAGGCCTGAGCGCCGGTCTGCGGGTCGACGTAGCGCTGGACGATGGCATCGATCTCGCCGGACATCTTCATCTTCAGCAGGGTCCGCAGAATCCGCTGGGCCGGTACTGCAGGGTCATTGCGCACATAGCAGCCCACGGCTTGTTCCTGCAGCAGCGCGACGCGGTGCAAGGGTTTGCTGGAGGCCTGGGTCTTGTTGAACCAGTCAAGGGTCCACTGGCTGGCGACTGCGTACTGGTAGCGTCCTATCTGAAGCTTTTGCAGGACTTGCTCCTCGTTGCGGGCATCGTCACGAATCAACCGGGCGCTCTCGAACAGGGGTTGCAGTGACGTGTAGGTGTAGCTCAGTACGGTGCCGATGTGCTGAGTGGGCAACTCCTGCGGATTGATCGGCTCATGATGGTAGCGATCGCTGACCAGCAGGTTGCGTTGCACGAACAGCGGCACGCTCCACAGGTAATCCCCGGACAGGTTCGGTAGCCAGGCCTGGGCGGCGAAGCAGCGCACATCGACTTCGCCCTGGGCCATGGCGTTCTGCACCCGGGCGCGGGCCAGGACGTGGAACTCGGCGCGGGTGCCCATATGTCGGGCGAGGCTGTTCATGGTGTCGTAAAGGATGCCGGCGGTGGGCTGCTCGCCATCGACCTCGATGGTCGGCATGGCCCAGCTGTCGGCGATGACAAAGCGTAAAGGCGCTTCGGCGGCTTCCAGGCTGGTGCTCAGGAGTAGCAGGGCGCCCCAGGTCAAACGCATACGGTCTCCCACGGTTCAAACGGCCGAGCAATCCTTTGCAAAATGCAGCTTAGACAGATTAGACGAGCGCGCCGGATGCAATTTCGCCCTTGCTCCGCTAGCATTACCGGCTTCCGCTTTCCAGTTGCGACGGTTTTCGATGAGTTATCAGGTTCTTGCACGTAAATGGCGTCCGCGCTCGTTCCGCGAAATGGTCGGCCAGACCCATGTGCTCAAGGCTCTGATCAATGCCTTGGACAGCCAGCGGCTGCACCACGCCTATCTGTTTACCGGCACCCGCGGGGTGGGCAAGACCACCATCGCGCGGATCATTGCCAAATGTCTGAATTGTGAAACAGGCATCACTTCCACACCGTGCGGCACCTGCTCGGTGTGCTGCGAGATCGATGAAGGGCGCTTCGTCGACCTGATCGAGATCGACGCCGCTAGCCGGACCAAGGTCGAGGACACCCGTGAATTGCTGGATAACGTGCAATACGCACCGAGTCGCGGACGCTTCAAGGTCTACCTGATCGACGAAGTGCACATGCTCTCCAGTCACTCGTTCAACGCCTTGCTCAAGACCCTCGAAGAGCCGCCACCCTACGTCAAGTTCATCCTCGCAACCACCGACCCGCAGAAGCTGCCGGCGACCATTTTGTCCCGTTGCCTGCAGTTCTCCCTGAAGAACATGACGCCCGAACGGGTGGTCGAGCACCTGAGTCATGTGCTGGGTGTGGAGAACGTGCCGTTCGAAGACGACGCATTGTGGCTGCTGGGCCGTGCCGCCGACGGATCGATGCGTGACGCCATGAGTCTGACTGACCAGGCCATTGCTTTCGGTGAAGGCAAGGTCATGGCCGCCGATGTGCGAGCGATGCTCGGCACCCTTGATCACGGCCAGGTCTATGACGTTCTCCATGCGTTGATCAATGGTGACGCCAAGGCGTTGCTGGAGGCTGTGCGCCATCTGGCGGAGCAGGGCCCGGACTGGAACGGCGTGCTCTCGGAAATTCTCAACGTGCTGCACCGGGTGGCGATTGCCCAGGCATTGCCCGAAGGGGTCGACAACGGTCATGGCGATCGTGACCGGGTACTGGCCCTGGCCCAGGCGCTGCCGGCCGAAGACGTACAGTTTTATTACCAGATGGGCCTGATCGGCCGTCGCGATCTGCCATTGGCTCCGGACCCGCGGGGGGGCTTCGAAATGGTCTTGCTGCGGATGCTGGCCTTCCGTCCGGCGGACACCGCGGATGCGCCGAGACAGCCGCTAAAGCCAGTGGGGATCAGCCAGGCCACAGTTGATTCCGCCCAAGCCGTGGCGGTACCAGCACCTGCTGTGCCTGTGGCTCCCGTTACTCCGATTGCCAGCGCGCCGGTCGCACCGGCAGCGATTCCCGCTCCGCCGGTTGCGCCTGTACCTGTCGCCCCGCCGGTTGCCGAAGCGGTTGCCGTCGAAGCGGTTGACGTCGAGCCTGGGCCGGTGGCCGCCGAGGAGGTGGTCGACCTGCCTTGGAACGATCCGGTAGCGCCGCAGATCGAGCAGCAACCAGCTGTTGAACCGGTGCTGGAAGTGGTGGCCGAACAGCCCGAGCTGACGCCAATGCCAACTCCAACGCCCGACAGTGTGGTGCCGGATGCGCCGGAGTGGGTCAGTGCGCCGGTGCCTGAGCCGAGTGTCGCCGAGGTCGAGGCTGCCACCCCGGGCATCGATCTGGATGACGAGCCGCCCCTGGACGAGGACTACATCGAGCCGGACATGGACTCGGCCTACAGCTATCTTGACGAGCTGGCCAGTGAGCACGCCGCCGATCCGGCCCCGGAACCCGAGCCGGAACCCGCGGCCAAGCCGGCCACCGGCCTGGCCCTGGAATGGCTGCAGCTGTTCCCGAAACTACCGATCTCCGGCATGACTGGCAGCATCGCCGCCAACTGCACCCTGATGGCCGTAGAGGGCGACAACTGGCTGTTGCACCTGGACCCGGCCCACAGCGCGCTGTTCAACGCCACTCAGCAGCGCCGGCTCAATGACGCGCTGAACCAGTACCACGGACGTACCCTGACCCTGGCCATCGAGCTGATCAAGCCCGAGCAGGAAACCCCGGCCCAGGCGGCTTCACGGCGCCGGGCCGACCGTCAGCGCGAGGCGGAGGAGTCGATTCACGGCGATCCGTTCATCCAGCAGATGGTCCAGGAGTTCGGTGCCGTGGTGCGCCAGGATACTATTGAACCTGTCGAGGCCCTGGCCGCTCAGGGTTGATCACTTAAAGGGCGTCGGGCCATGGGCCGGGCGCTGTTTCAATCCCCGTACTTTGAGGTAATTCCCATGATGAAAGGTGGCATGGCCGGCCTGATGAAGCAGGCACAGCAGATGCAGGAAAAAATGGCCAAGATGCAGGAAGAACTGGCCAACGCCGAAGTCACCGGCAAGGCCGGCGGCGACATGGTCACTGTGGTCATGACCGGTCGTCACGACATCAAGCGTGTGAGCATCGACCCGAGCCTGCTGGAAGGCGTCAGCGAAGATGACCGTGAAGTGCTGGAAGATCTGTTTGCGGCGGCGGTCAATGATGCCGTGCGCAAGATCGAGTCCAACAGCCAGGAAAAAATGTCCGGCATGACTGCCGGCATGCAACTGCCTCCAGGCATGAAACTGCCGTTCTGATTCGCCCGGGCGTTTCGGATGGACGTAAAAAAGCCAGGCCTTGAGCCTGGCTTTTTTTATCCTGTCGATAAGCACTGCGCTGTTCGCATGAGCCGGCTTGCCGGCGAAGGCCGCCCCCCGATCTCTCTGCAGAAACATCGAACGCCACGGCCCTCTCAGGGTCTGCACCCTATACAGTCCTATCCAACCCTCGATACAGGAGTGTCTGTGATGCCGCAAACATTGACCCTCAACCAGCGTGTGGTGCTGGTCTCTCGTCCCCAGGGTGCACCGGTCCCTGAGAACTTCCGCCTGGAGCGGGTCGCCTTGCCGGAACTGGCGGACGGCCAGGTCCTGCTGAAGACCCTCTACCTGTCCCTGGACCCCTACATGCGTGGCCGCATGAGCGACGCACCGTCCTACGCCGCACCGGTGGAAATCAATGAAGTCATGACCGGTGGCGCAGTGAGTCGGGTCGAACGTTCGCTGAATCCGAAGTTCCAGGAAGGCGATCTGGTGGTGGGGGCCACTGGCTGGCAGAGCCACTGCATCAGTGATGGCCGTAACCTGATTCCCGTGCCTTCCGGCCTGCCCAGCCCCTCCATGGCCTTGGGCGTGCTGGGCATGCCCGGGATGACCGCCTACATGGGGCTGATGGACATCGGTCAGCCCAAGGCCGGGGAAACCCTGGTGGTGGCTGCGGCGTCCGGAGCTGTGGGCTCTGTTGTGGGGCAAGTGGCCAAGCTCAAGGGGTTGCGGGTGGTGGGTGTGGCCGGCGGTGCGGACAAGTGCCGTTACGTGGTCGAGGAATTGGGTTTCGACGCCTGCATCGATCACAAGAGCGCCAGTTTTGCCGATGAACTGGCCCAGGCCTGCTTCAAGGGTGTGGATATCTACTTCGAGAACGTCGGTGGCAAGGTGTTCGATGCCGTTCTGCCGTTGCTCAATCCCAAGGCGCGCATTCCTCTGTGCGGGCTGATCGCCCAGTACAACGCCCAAGAGCTGCCGCCGGGTCCGGACCGCCTGCCGCTGTTGCAGCGCACCATGCTGACCAAGCGGGTGCGGATTCAGGGCTTTATCGTTTTTGACGACTATGGCGACCGGCATCCAGAGTTCATCAAGGCCATGGCGCCCTGGGTGCGCGAAGGCAAGGTCAAGTTCAAGGAGGATGTGGTCGAAGGCCTGGAGCAGGCGCCTGAAGCCTTCATCGGCCTGCTGGAAGGGCGCAACTTCGGCAAGCTGGTGGTCAAGGTTGCCGCGCACGCGAGTATTTGACGCTACCCTGAGGCGCGGGTATAAACCGCGTCTCGTTGTTTTGTCGGACCTTTGCTCATGAGCTTCAGCCCCCTGATTCGCCAACTGATCGATGCCCTGCGCACCTTGCCGGGCGTGGGTCAGAAAACCGCCCAGCGCATGGCCTTGCAGCTGCTTGAACGTGATCGCAGTGGCGGTTTGCGCCTGGCCCAGGCCCTGAGCCAGGCCATGGAAGGGGTGGGCCATTGCCGTCAATGCCGGACCCTGACTGAAGACGAGTTGTGCCCGCAGTGCGCCGATCCTCGCCGTGACGACAGCTTGTTGTGTGTGGTGGAAGGGCCGATGGATGTCTACGCGGTGGAGCAGACCGGTTACCGCGGTCGCTACTTCGTGCTCAAGGGGCATCTTTCACCTTTGGATGGCCTGGGCCCGGAAGCCATCGGCATCCCTCAGTTACTGACGCGGATTGAAGAGCAGGGCAGCTTTACCGAGGTCATCCTGGCCACCAACCCCACGGTGGAAGGTGAGGCCACGGCCCATTACATTGCCCAGTTGCTGACCAACAAAGGCCTGATCACCTCGCGTATCGCCCACGGCGTGCCCCTGGGTGGCGAGCTGGAGCTGGTGGATGGTGGCACCCTGGCCCATTCTTTCGCCGGCCGCAAACCCATAGCGCTATAAGGCGGTAGGAGCCGGCTTGCCGGCGAAAGACGCGTCACACATCTTCTTGAAAACCAAGCAAGCGCTTGGTAAGTTTCCTCGACCCTTCAGAGGATCTTGCCGATGTCTGCCTGCCAGGAATACTTCGACCCCAGCCACCAGTTGGTCCGTGACAGCGTGCGACGTTTCGTCGAACGGGAAATCCTCCCCGAGATCGATCAGTGGGAGGAGGTTGAAAGCTTCCCCCGCGAGCTGTATCTCAAGGCCGGTGCTGCAGGGATTCTGGGTATCGGTTATCCCGAAGCGCTGGGGGGCAGTCACGAAGGTGACCTGTTTGCCAAGATCGCCGCCAGTGAAGAGCTGATGCGCAGCGGTTCCGGTGGCCTGGTAGCGGGGCTGGGCTCCCTGGATATCGGCCTGCCGCCCATCGTCAAATGGGCCCGTCCCGAGGTGCGGGACCGAGTGGCGCCCCAAGTGCTGTCCGGAGAGAAAATCTGCGCTCTGGCGGTGACCGAGCCCGGGGGCGGCTCGGACGTGGCCAATCTGCAGACACGCGCTGTGCGCGACGGCGATCATTATCGGGTCAGCGGCAGCAAGACCTTTATCACCAGCGGCGTACGCGCCGATTTCTATACCGTTGCGGTGCGTACCGGTGAGTCCGGTTACGGCGGTATCAGCTTGCTGCTGATCGAAAAGGGCGCGCCGGGCTTCACTATCGGTCGACAGCTGAAAAAGATGGGTTGGTGGGCCTCGGACACTGCCGAGTTGTTCTTCGACGATTGCCGGGTGCCGGTGGGCAACCTGATCGGCGCCGAGAACATGGGCTTTGCCTGCATCATGGGCAATTTCCAGAGCGAGCGCCTGGCCCTGGCGCTGATGGCCAACATGACCGCACAGATGGCCCTGGAGGAAAGCTTGAAGTGGGCTCGCGAGCGGGAGGCGTTCGGCAAGCCCATCGCCAAGTTCCAGGTGCTCAAGCATCGTCTGGCAGAGATGGCTACGGCTCTGGAGGTCTCGCGGGAGTTCACCTATCGCCAGGCGGCGAAGATGGCCGCCGGCAAGAGCGTGATCAAGGAGATTTCCATGGCCAAGAACTTTGCCACCGACACCGCTGACCGTATTACCCATGATGCGGTGCAGATACTCGGTGGCATGGGCTACATGCGCGAGAGCCTGGTGGAGCGCCTGTATCGCGACAACCGCATTCTCTCGATCGGTGGCGGCACCCGCGAGGTGATGAACGAAATCATCAGCAAGCAGATGGGCCTGTAGGAACCTGCTTGCCGATGAATACGCGGGTGGACTCTAGCGCTCAGTCAGCGAAAACTGCGTCAGGCAGAAGGTGGGTATGCCCATGTCTTGCAGCTTCTGCGAGCCGCCCAGTTCCGGCAGGTCGATGATGGCGGCGGCCTCGTAGATCTTCGCCCCCATGCGCCGTACCAGATTGGCCGCGGCAATCAGGGTGCCGCCGGTGGCAATCAGGTCATCGAACATCAGTACTGAATCGCCTTCGCACAGACTGTCGGCGTGGACTTCGAGGAAGGCTTCGCCGTATTCGGTCTGATAGCCCTCGGCGAGTACGTCCGCAGGCAGCTTGCCCTGTTTGCGAAACAGGATCAGCGGTTTATTCAGTTGGTAGGCGATGATTGAGCCGATCAGGAAACCCCGGGCGTCCATGGCACCGATGTGGCTGAAGTCTTCTTCGACATAACGCTGGGCGAAACTGTCGGCCACCAGGCGCAGGGCCCGGGGAGACTGGAACAGAGGGGTAATGTCGCGGAAGATCACGCCCGGTTTCGGGAAGTCGATGACGGGGCGGATCAGGGATTTGATGTCGAAGGAATCGAAGGCCATCTTCAGGTGTCCTGGCGGGCAAATAGGCCGCGCCAGTATACCCGCGACCGAGCGGCTTGGCTCAGTCGCCAGCGCTGTGGTTCAGCCTTCTACCGAGCCGCCGGCCAGGGCGCAGAGCTGGATCGGATCGAGGATGTGCACTTCCTTGCCTTCGGCGGCAATCAGTTCGTTCTGCTGGAAACGGGTGAATACCCGGGACACGGTTTCCACTGCCAGGCCCAGGTAGTTGCCAATTTCGTTGCGCGACATGCTCAAGCGGAACTGGTTGGCCGAAAAGCCCCGTGCGCGGAAACGCGCGGAGAGGTTGACCAGGAAGGTGGCGATGCGCTCGTCTGCGGTCTTTTTCGACAGCAGCAGCATCATCTGCTGATCGTCACGGATTTCACGGCTCATGACTCGCATCAATTGGCGGCGCAGTTGCGGCAGTTGCAGAGCCAGTTCGTCGAGGCGTTCGAAGGGGATCTCGCACACCGAGGTGGTTTCCAGGGCTTGTGCCGAAACCGGATGGCTTTCGGTATCCATGCCGGACAGCCCCACCAGCTCGCTGGGGAGGTGGAAGCCGGTGATCTGTTCTTCGCCGCTGTCACTGAGGCTGAAGGTTTTCAGGGCACCTGAACGCACGGCATACACCGAGTCGAAGCCGTCACCCTGACGGAACAGGAATTCGCCTTTTTTCAATGGGCGGCCACGTTTGACGATTTCGTCCAGCGCGTCCATGTCTTCCAAATTCAAGGAAAGTGGCAGGCACAGAGGGGCCAGGCTGCAATCCTTGCAATGGGCCTGGTTATGAGCGCGCAGTTTAACTGGCTCGGACATTCTAGAATCCTTGTGGGAAAACACACATAAGCCGTAAGGGTAACTCACGGGAGGAGGTTCCGGCCAGTCCGTGCCGTATTGACTGTTAGTCGTAAAGCATTCCTTTTATGAGTCGATAACCTGTTAACGAAAGTAACTTGGAGAGCTGCAACTATGTCCTCTGTTGGCGGTATTACTAATGGCAGCAACAACTTGCAGCTACTTTCCGAGACCTCGAAAGGCATTGATGACGATGAACTAAAGGGCTCTCCACTAGTTGCTGAATCTGTGGTCGGAGAGGGCGTCAAAGTGTCGCTGTCGGGTGTTGGACTACAGAAATCCTCCAGTGCTGCGGGCGATGACCGTGACATCGAGGAAAGCGGCCTGCCCGAAAATATTCAACAACTCCTCAAGATGATCAGAAAATTGCAACAACAGATTACTGAGAAGCTTGCCCGGCTTCAGGCGGTCATGGCCGACAAACGCCTGAGCCCGGAAGAGGCCAAGGCCCGGATCGGCAGCCTGCAGTCTGCCCTGGCGGCCCTGAACAGCGGTTTGCTGACGGCCAATGCCTCCCTGGCCAAGGCGATGAAAGAGGCAGGCCTGAGCCCCGAGCAGGTGATGAAAGCCGCTTCCCTGATCATGAAGTCCTAGATGACCCGGGAAAAACGCTGGCGATTCTGTTGGCCCAGATACGCATCGAAGATCATGCACACCGAACGCACCAACAGGCGTCCTGCCGGAAGTACGGTAATGGCCTCGGCGCTGAGTTGAATCAGGCCATCGTCGGCCATCTCCTGCAGGTCCGGCCATAGTTCGTTGAAGTAGCCGCGAAAGTCGATATTGAATGCCTTCTCTATATCTTCGAACTTAAGACTAAAGTTGCAGATCAGTTGTTGAATAACTTCACGGCGCAGACGGTCGTCGGCGTTGCATACCAGACCACGACTAGTGGCCAGTTGTGCGCCCGCCAAGGCATTTTGATACTGGGTCAAGTCACTGCTGTTCTGGCAGTAGAGATCGCCGATCTGGCTGATGGCCGATACTCCCAGCCCAATCAAGTCGCAATGGCCATGAGTGGTGTAACCCTGGAAGTTGCGTTGCAGGGTCGACTCTTCCTGAGCGATCGCCAGCTCGTCGTCGGGCAGGGCAAAGTGGTCCATGCCGATGTAGCGATAACCGGCTGCCGTCAACTGCTCGATGGTGCGTTGCAGCATCTCCAGTTTCTCTGCCGGAGCCGGCAGCTCATTGCCATTGATCCGCCGTTGCGGCATGAAGCGCTCGGGCAGATGGGCATAGTTGAAGACTGAGAGGCGATCCGGTTGCAGGCTGATCACTTCTTCCACGGTGCGGGCGAAGTGCTCTGGGGTCTGCTTGGGCAAGCCGTAGATCAGGTCGATGTTGATGGAGCGGAACTGCAGGGTGCGGGCCGCTTCGATCACGGCCCGGGTTTCCTCCAGGCTCTGCAGGCGATTGACCGCCCGTTGTACCGCCGGGTCCAGATCCTGCAGGCCAATGCTGACCCGATTGAAGCCCAGCTCCCGGAGCAGTCCCATGGTGGACCAGTCGGCTTCTCGGGGGTCGATCTCGATGCCGTAGTCCCCGGAGTCATCGTCCAGCAGGTTGAAGTGCTTGCGCAGCAGCGCCATCAGTTGGCGCAGCTCATCGTGATTGAGAAAGGTCGGGGTGCCGCCGCCGAAGTGCAGTTGCTCGACCCGCTGGTTGGGCGCCAGGTGGCAGGCAATCAGTTGCATCTCCTGTTCCAGGCGTTGCAGGTAGGGCAGGGCGCGGCTGCGATCCTTGGTGATGACCTTGTTGCAGGCGCAGTAGTAGCAGATGTTGGCGCAGAACGGGATGTGCACGTAAAGCGACAACGGACGCTGGGCCTTGCGGCTGTCGCGCAGGGCGTGCAGCAGATCGAAGGCGCCGACCTGGCTGTTGAATTGCACCGCGGTCGGATATGAGGTGTAGCGTGGTCCCGCCAGGTCATAGCGGCGGATCAGATCTGTGTCCCAACGAATGGCGTCGAGCATGCGGGAATTCCCCCGGATAGGCTGGCAGTGTTCGCGAGTCTAGGGGGTTAGGGCTGCGGCCATCTTGATTTGTATCAAGGGTGTTCGGGAGCCGCTGAGGTAGCGCCGACGGGGCGTACAAGCCCTGTAGCCGGGCCCTTTCCAGGGATCAGTGGCCCATCAGCCAGTGCTGATGAGGCCCCGGCAGGGTCCAGATGCCGAACAGCATGACCAACAGTCCTCCGGCCATGCGCACACTGCGACGGCGCAGCAGGGCGGTAACCCGTTCCGCCGCAAGACCAGTGGCCAACAGCACAGGCCAGGTGCCGAGGCCGAACGCCAGCATCAGCAGAGCGCTATCCAGGGCGTTGCCCTGGCTCGCCGACCACAGCAGGGTGCTGTACACCAAACCGCAAGGCAGCCAGCCCCAGAGCGCACCCAGGAGCAGTGCGCGAGGCAGGCTGGAAACCGGCAGCAGGCGGTTGGCGACTGGCTGGATATGCCGCCACAGGCCCCGTCCAAGGCCTTCGATACGGGTCAGGCCGCTCCACCAGCCGGCCAGGTACAGGCCCATGGCGATCAACAACAAGCCAGCTAGTACCCGCATGAACAGCGCCACCGGACTGCTGGCCACGGCCCAGCCAGCCAGACCCAGCAGCAGGCCGGCCAGGGCATAACTGAGGATGCGTCCGAGGTTGTAGGCCAGTAACAGTCGGAAACGCCGGCTGCGTTGGTCCTGGGGAATGGCCAGGGTCAGAGCGCCCATCAGCCCACCGCACATGCCCAGGCAATGCCCTCCACCCAGCAAGCCAAGGATCACCGCCGAAACCAGTAGGGGAGCCAGCTCAAGCATGGGGTGGTTCCGCTTTCTTGACCGGCTCGGCGTCGTTGTCTGTCTGGCCCTTGGCTTCGTCCACCGCTGCGGTGTGGCTAGGGTCCTGATCGTCGAATAGGATGCTGTGGGCCGGGCCGTCGAGGTCGTCGTACTGACCGCTGTCGACGGCCCAGAAGAAGATGTAGATGGCGATGGCCACGATCAGCAGGGCGGCCGGAATCATCACATAAAGAGCTGGCATCTGGACTCCAGGCCCGGCGGCTCAGGCCGGCAACAGGCGGGTTTCGGGGGCGCCGGCGCTGTCGGCTGACCGCGGCATGCGGGTCAGGCGCAGGGCATTAAGCACCACGGTCAGGGAACTGATGGACATGCCGACCGCAGCCCAGACCGGAGTGATCCAGCCCAGGGCGGCGAACGGCAGCATCAGGCCATTGTACAGCCCGGCCCAGAGCAGGTTCTCGATGATTACCCGGCGGGTCCGACGGGCCAGGCTGAAGGCCTGCACCAGTGCGTCCAGGCGGTTGGACAGGAGCACTGCATCGGCGCTGGTCTTGGCCAGGTCAGTGGCCGAACCCATGGCCACGCTGATGTCGGCGGCGGCTAGTACCGGCACATCGTTGACCCCGTCGCCGAGCATCAGCACTTTGCGGCCCTGTTGATGCAGCTGTTGCAGTACCTGCAGCTTGTCATCCGGGCGCAGGCCGCCACGGGCTTCGTCGATCTGCAGTTCGGCGGCGACGCTGGCCACCATCGGTGAGCTGTCCCCGGAAAGCAGCAAGGTATGCCAGCCGCGAGCCTTGCAGGTGGCCAGGAGGGCTGGGGCGTCGCTGCGCAGCCGGTCATCGAGCACCAGCCAGGCGAGGGCGCCCAGGCTGTCACCCAACAACAACCACTGGCCGGCTTCATCAGGCATCAAGGGCACCGGGCAGCCGCTGAGTTCGCAGACGAATGCCGGCTGGCCGATGCGCAAGCGCTGTGTGCCCACCAGACCTTCCAGGCCCAGTCCCGGGCTGCTGGTGACCTCTTCGGCCGCCACTGGGGCGCGGCCAAAAGCCCGAGCGATAGGGTGCTCGGAGCGGTTCTCCAGGGCCGCCGCCAGGCTCAGGCAGTCATCGCTGGTCACGCAACCCAGGGGGCGAATGGCGCGCAGTGCCAAGCGTCCTTCGGTGAGGGTGCCGGTCTTGTCGAAAATCACCGTGTCGATCTGGTTCAGGCCTTCGAGCACATGGCCGCGGGTCAGCAGCAGGCCGAGCTTGTGCAGGGTGCCGGTGGCGGCGGTCAAGGCCGTTGGAGTGGCCAGGGACAGCGCGCAAGGGCAGGTGGCAACCAGCATGGCCAGGACGATCCAGAAGGCGCGCGAGGCGTCCAGTTGCCACCACAGCAGGCCGATGGCCGCAGCGGCGATCAACGAGAACAGCAGGAACCACTGGGCCGCGCGGTCGGCGACCTCCGCGAGTCGAGGTTTCTCTGCCTGAGCCCGGTCCAGCAGGCGCACGATGGCTGACAGCCGGGTGTCCTGGCCCAGGGCCTGGACTTCCACCGTCAATGCACCTTCGACGTTCAGCGTGCCTGCGGTGACCATGTCGCCCTGACTGCGGGGCTGGGGTAGGTACTCGCCAGTGAGCAGGGACTCGTCGATGCTCGATTGGCCGTCAAGGATCTTGCCATCCGCCGGCAGTACCGCGCCGGGATGCACCAGCACCCGGTCCCCCAGGCGCAGCTCAGTGAGCAGGATGCGTTCGCTCTGGCCGTCTTCACTCAGGCGCAGGCAGGAGGCTGGCAGCAGGTTGACCAGTTGTGCGGTGGCTGCTGCAGTGCGTTCCCGGGCCCGGCGTTCCAGGTAGCGTCCGGCCAGCAGAAACAGGGCGAACATGCCCACGGCGTCAAAATACAGCTCGCCGACGCCGCTGATGGCAGTCCAGATCCCGGCCAGATAGGCTCCGCCGATGGCCAGGGACACCGAAACATCCATGGTCAGGTGACGGGTGCGCAAGTCGCGCATGGCGCCCTTGAAGAAAGGTGCACAGCTGTAGAACACGATGGGGGTGGTGAGGAAAAGCGCAACCCAGCGCAGGATGGTGTGCAGCTCCGGGCTCAGGTCGATATTGAATTCCGGCCAGGTGGCCATGGTTGCCATCATCGCTTGGAACCACAGTAACCCGGCGACCCCCAGCTGGCGCAGCGCCAGGCGGTTCTCGCTGGCCAGTTGTTCAGAGGCGCGGTCCGGTTGATAGGGGTGGGCAGCGTAGCCGATGTGTCGTAGCTCGCTAAGGACTTGGCTCAGCGGGAGCTGGCTATCGGCCCAGCGCACATGCAGGCGGTGGTTGGAAAGGTTGAGGCGGGCCTCGACCACTGCCGGCAGGCTACGCAGATGCTTTTCGATCAGCCAGCCACAGGCGGCGCAACTGATGCCTTCCATGAGCAGAGTGGTTTCCGCCAGCTCGCCTTCGTGGCGGACAAAGGGTTGTTGCACGTCGGCACGATCGTATAGCGCCAACTCATCCAGCAACTGCACAGGCAAGGCTTCGGGGTTGGCCGAGGCTTCACTGCGGTGGCTGTAGTAATGCTCCAGGCCGCCAGCGACAATGGCCTCGGCGACCGCCTGGCAACCCGGGCAGCAGAACTCCCGGGATTCGCCGAGCACGACGGCGGTGAACCGGCTGCCGGTGGGAACCGGCAGGGCGCAGTGGTAGCAAGGCAGTGGCGTGGTCATCGGCGGTCTTTGTGGTCGGGGAAAAACTCATCGCCGGCAAGTCGCCTGCAACCCGGGTGAGGGCAAAGGCGGCGCGCCGGCGATGGACGACAGGTGTTGATCAGTTCAGGTCTTCCGCCCCTTGCAGCGGCTCATCGCCCAGCAGCAGGTCCTTGTCGTGACTGACTTGTTCCTCTTCGAACATGCGCCAGGTCTTGTCGCCTTCGACTCCCAGCAGTTCGACGAAGCGCCGGCCTTCGACCTGATCGGTCAACTGGCCAATGTAGCGACCTTGTTCGGTTTCGCTGCGGGTGAGGTTGATCTTGCGATCTTTCTCCGGCTGGGTCGGCGAGATCAGGTTCAGCTCCAGGGTCTTGGGCTGGCTGTTACCGCTCAGGCGCAGCTCCACTTCGCCGGTCAGTTCGTCGAGGTGCACGTTGGCGCGCATCTTCAGCGTCTGGGCCAGCAACTCGCGGTCCAGGGAGCGGTTGATGCCCTTGCCGGCCTCGTAGTAGTTGTCGTTCACCAGGTTGTCCGGGTTGTTCACGGCAATGGTCACCATGGACAGGGTCAGGGTCACCGAGCAGGCGAGGATGCCGATGATGATCCAGGGCCAGAGGTGTTTGTACCAGGGGCTGGTGGTGGTAGCTGCGGGCATGATCACTTCTCTTGGCTCTTAACGAATTTGTGGGCCGATGAACCGGCTCTTGGCTTCAACGTGGACGCTGTCATCGTCGGCATCCTTGAGGATGAATTTCACCTCGTTGGTGGTCGATGGCAGTTGCTCTGGAGCGATGGACAGTTCCACTGGCATGCTGACGATATCGCCGGCCACCACATGGATCTCGCGCTTGCCCTGCAGCTTCAGGTCCGGCAGGCCAGCGGCATCGAGCACGTAGGTGTGGTCGCGCTGGTCCTTGTTCATGATCTTCAGGCTATAGACGTTTTCGATCCGGCCTTCTGAGTTTTCGCGGTACAGCACCCGGTCCTTGCTGACATCGAAGCCCACCAGTGAACGCATGAAGAACGCGGTGACCAGCAGGCTGATCATGGCCAGCAACACCAGGGCGTAACCGATCAGGCGCGGACGCAGTTTATGGGTTTTCTGTCCGGAGAGGTTGTGTTCGGTGGTGTAGCTGATGAGCCCGCGGGGGTACTCCATCTTGTCCATGATGCTGTCACAGGCGTCGATACAGGCGGCGCAGCCGATACATTCGATCTGCAGGCCATCACGGATGTCGATGCCGGTGGGGCAGACCTGGACACACATGGTGCAATCGATGCAGTCGCCCAGGCCCTGGGCCTTGTAGTCGGCGCCTTTCTTGCGTGGGCCACGGCTTTCGCCACGGCGTGGGTCATAGGAAACGATCAGGGTGTCCTTGTCGAACATCACGCTCTGGAAGCGCGCATAGGGGCACATGTAGATGCACACTTGCTCGCGCAACCAGCCGGCGTTGCCGTAGGTGGCCAGGGTGAAGAAGCCCACCCAGAAGTACGACCAGCCATCGGCCTGGCCAGTGAAGAAGTCGATGACCAGTTCGCGGATGGGCGAGAAGTAGCCGACGAAGGTCATGCCAGTGACGAAACCGATCAGTAGCCAGAGGCTGTGCTTGCTGAGCTTGCGCAGGAACTTGTTGGCGCTCATGGGCGCCTTGTCCAGCTTGATGCGCTGGTTGCGATCGCCTTCGGTGACTTTTTCGCACCACATGAAGATCCAGGTCCAGACGCTCTGCGGGCAGGTGTAGCCGCACCAGACACGTCCGGCATAGACGGTGATGAAGAACAGGCCGAAAGCGGCAATGATCAACAGGCCCGAGAGCAGGATGAAGTCCTGGGGCCAGAACGTGGCGCCAAAGATGAAGAATTTACGTTCCGGCAGGTTCCACCAGACAGCCTGGTGGCCACCCCAGTTGAGCCACACGGTGCCGAAGTACAGCAGGAATAATCCGGCGCCGCCCAGTATGCGCAGGTTACGGAACAGGCCAGTGAAGGCGCGGGTGTAGATTTTTTCCCTGGAGGCGTAGAGGTCGACGCTGTTGGTCGCGTTTTTGGCAGGCGGGGTAACGTCTTGTACGGGAATCTGGTTGCTCATCATTGCATCCCACGGCAGTGGAAAAATGCCTCGGCCAGTACATGCCGGCCGGGGTCAAAAGGGGTGTTGCAGTGGCGCAATGATACGCCTGTAGCTCTAGCGCAAGGGTGCGACCTTTGGTCGCGTTGGGGGAAATCAACTGATGGTGTAATGACTTGAATCAATTGACTTGTGGATTATGGACCGTTTTGCACGGCGCGCCGTTCAATTCTTCCATGGGTTGATCAGGCCTACGCAGCAGGCCTCGAAGTCCTCCATATTGTAGAAACGTTACTGCCGGGTTGCCGCGAAGGGTGATCCACCGTCGAGCTCAGCCGATGTAAGGCGCAAACAAAACGGCCCCGCCAATGCTGATTGGCGGGGCCGTTGAGTGTTGCTTTCAGTCGTCGCTCTTACTCGGCGTCGGCCTGCTTGTCACCGTGGGACAGGCTGTAGACATAAGCCGCCAGCAGGTGAACCTTGTCATTGCCTTGCAGTTGTTCCTGAGCAGGCATCACGCCCTGACGGCCGTGACGAATGGTCTGCTGCAGTTGGGCGAAGCTCGAGCCGTAGATGAACGCTGCCGGGTGAGTCAGGTTCGGGGCGCCCATGGCTGGGGTGCCTTTGCCTTCCGGACCGTGGCAGACCGCGCAGTTGGCGGCGAACAGCTTCTGGCCATTGACCGGGTCGGCCTTGATGCCTTCCGGCAGTTTGCGGCCGTCGAGGTTGGTCAGGACATAAGCGGCAACGTCACTGACGCCCTGTTCCTTGATCACGTCCACCCAGGCGGGCATCACCGCGTGGCGACCGCCCATGATGGTGGCCTTGATGGTTTCCGGCTCGCCGCCCCAGCGCCAGTCGGCGTCGGTCAGGTTGGGGAAGCCATAGGCGCCCTTGGCGTCGGAACCGTGGCAGACCGAGCAGTTGGAAGCGAACAGGCGACCGCCCATTTTCAGGGCTTGCGGGTCCTTGGCCACTTCTTCGATAGGCATGGCGGCGTATTTGGCGAAGATCGGACCGAACTTGGCGTCCGACTTGGCCATTTCCTTTTCCCACTCATGCACGCCGGTCCAGCCGGACTGGCCGTTGGCGAACGGGGTCTGCTTCTCGTTATCGAGGTAGTTGTAGCCAGGCAGGACGCCTTTCCAGTTGCCCAGGCCCGGGTACAGCACCAGGTAACCCAGGGCGAAGACGATGGTGCCGACGAACAGCATGAACCACCACTTCGGCAGGGGGTTGTCGTACTCCTCGATCCCGTCGAAGGAGTGGCCGACCGTCTCGTCGGTCTGCTCGGTGCGCTGGCCCTTGCGGGTCGACAGCAGCAGCCAGGTCAGGGCGAAGATGGTACCCAGACTGAGGACTGTGACGTACAGACTCCAGAACGTAGTCATTCTTTGTTACTCCTAGAAGCTTGCTCGACGTGCTTGATGGCGTCGGGATCATCCGCGAACGGCAGCAAGGTCGCGTCTTCAAACTCGGACTTGCGCTTGGGGCTGAACACCCAGAGCGCCAAGCCGATGAAGGCCACCATCACAACAAGGGTGCCCAGGCCACGAATCATCCCGATATCCATCTAGATCACCGTTTGCTTTTGATGATGGTGCCCAGGCCTTGCAGATAGGCCACCAGCGCGTCCATTTCGGTTTTGCCCTTCACGGCATCCTTGGCACCGGCGATGTCTTCGTCGGTGTAAGGGACGCCGAGCGTGCGCAAGACTTCCATTTTCTTCGCGGTGTCTTTGCCGTCGAGCTTGTTTTCTACGAGGAACGGATAAGCCGGCATCTTCGACTCGGGAACAACGTTGCGCGGGTTGTACAGGTGCGCACGCTGCCAGTCATCGGAGTAGCGGCCGCCGACACGGGCCAGGTCCGGGCCGGTACGCTTGGAACCCCACAGGAACGGGTGGTCCCAGACGCTTTCGCCGGCCACCGAGTAGTGACCGTAGCGTTCGGTTTCAGCACGGAACGGACGGATCATCTGCGAGTGGCAGCCGACACAGCCGTTGGCGATGTACACGTCGCGGCCTTCCAGTTCCAGTGCGGTGCGCGGCTTCATGCCTTCCACCGGCTTGTTGGTGACGTCCTGGAAGAACAGCGGAACGATCTGGGTCAGGCCGCCGATGCTGACGGCGATGACCATGAAGAAGGCCAGCAGGCCAATATTCTTCTCGACTACTTCGTGCTTCATCAGTGAGCTCCAACTACAGCGATCTGAGCGGCGGCTTCAGCTTCAGCCGGGTTCGAGGCGCGAACGGTACGGAACACGTTGTACGCCATGATCAGCATGCCGGTGGCGAAGAACGCACCGCCCAGAGCACGGACGATAAAGCCCGGGTGGCTGGCTTGCAGCGCTTCGACGAAGGAGTAGGTGAGGGTGCCGTCATCGTTGATTGCACGCCACATCAGACCCTGGGTAATACCGTTGACCCACATCGAGGCGATGTAGAGCACGGTACCGATGGTAGCCAGCCAGAAGTGGGTGTTGATCAGGCCGGTGCTGTGCATCTGCTGACGACCGAAGACTTTCGGAATCAGGTGATACAGGGCGCCGATGGAGATCATCGCTACCCAGCCCAGAGCGCCGGCGTGTACGTGGCCGATGGTCCAGTCGGTGTAGTGCGAGAGCGAGTTGACGGTCTTGATCGCCATCATCGGACCTTCGAAGGTCGACATGCCGTAGAACGCCAGGGATACCACCAAAAAGCGCAGGATCGGGTCGGTGCGCAGCTTATGCCAGGCGCCCGACAGGGTCATCATGCCGTTGATCATGCCGCCCCAGCTGGGTGCCAGCAGGATGATCGACATGGCCATGCCCAGGGACTGGGCCCAGTCCGGCAGAGCGGTGTAATGCAGGTGGTGCGGACCGGCCCAGATGTACAGGGTGATCAGCGCCCAGAAGTGCACGATGGACAGGCGATAGGAGTAGATCGGACGCTCGGCCTGCTTGGGTACGAAGTAGTACATCATCCCCAGGAAGCCGGTGGTCAGGAAGAAGCCCACGGCGTTGTGGCCATACCACCACTGGATCATGGCGTCAGTCGCACCGGCATAGGCCGAGTAGGACTTGAAGAAGCTGACCGGCAGGGAGGCGTGGTTGACGATGTGCAGCATCGCGGTCACCACGATGAAGGCACCGTAGAACCAGTTACCGACGTAGATGTGCTTGGTCTTGCGCTTGGTGATGGTGCCAAAGAACACCAGGCCGTAGGTGACCCAGACGATCGCCAGCAGGATAGCCAGAGGCCATTCCAGTTCGGCGTATTCCTTGGTGGTGGTGTAACCCAGTGGCAGGGTCACGATCGCACCGACGATCACCGCTTGCCAACCCCAGAAGGTGAAGGCCGCAAGGCTGTCGGAAATCAGTCGCGTCTGGCAGGTTCGCTGCACGACATAGTAAGAGGTGGCAAACAATGCACATCCACCGAAGGCGAAGATCACCAGGTTGGTGTGCAGCGGGCGCAGGCGTCCAAAGGTCGTCCATGGCAGACCGAAGTTCAACTCCGGCCAGACCAGTTGCGAGGCGATGAAGACACCGAGCCCCATGCCAAGGATCCCCCAGACCACCGTCATGATGGCGAACTGGCGGACTACCTTATAGTTATAAGCAGTCGGACTGATTGCTGTGCTCATTCTAAGGTTCCACGGTTTGGGTGTTTTATTAGGGATAAAAATCGGCCGCAAGTATGGAGAAAGCAGGGGGTCATTGCAACGCGCCATGACCTGGGTCAATGCGTTCCATGCCTGATTCTGCGGCCTTTCCCTATGCCGAGTAGGGACAAAAAATGCCCTCGGACAAAATGTCGCAGTGGACAAAAAACTCGGGGTGTCAGGTCAGATGTAACCGGGTGTGTGGAAGCCCGCGGATCAGCTGACAGGCGGTAAGCCAGTCGACAGCCGGTATAAACCAGCCTTTGCGGCCTGTCATCGAGCGAAAGCTTCGAACGTCTAGGATACCGATGGCCTGTGACCGGTCATTGCCAGTGCGCTTCGGGGCAAGCTTAGACCTGATTCGGATCAGTGCAAACGCGGCGGGGGAGAGGGGTGCGACACTTGGTCGCAAAGAGGCAGGGGGAACTTCAAGTGACAGGCTGCAAGTTGAAAACCTGCAGCCTGCGGATGTTGCCTTACTGGTCGTTTGCGGCTTGTTGCTTGTTGCCGTGGGAGAGGCTGTACACGTAGGCGGCCAGCAGTTGCACCTTGTCATTGCCGAGCAGTTCGCTCTGCGCCGGCATATGGCCCTGGCGACCGTGGCGGATGGTCTGTTGCAGTTGCGCCAGGCTGGTGCCGTAGATGAAGCCGGCAGGCTGGGTCAGATCGGGCGCGCCCATGATCTCGGTGCCCTTGCCGTTGGCGCCGTGGCAGGCTACGCAAGTGGTGCTGAATGCTTGCTGTCCGGCCAGCAGGTCAGCATCGCTGTCTGCAGGCAGAGGCAGGCCGGCCAGTTCATGACGAACATAGGCCGCAACGTTCTTCACCCCGTTTTCCTTGAGCACTTCACCCCAGGCCGGCATGGCCGCCATGCGGCCGCCCATGATGGTGGCCTTGATGGTGTCAGCGCTGCCGCCCCACCGCCAGTTGTCGTCCGCCAGGTTGGGGAAGCCGAAAGCACCCTTGGCGTCAGAGCCGTGGCACACCGAGCAGTTGGAAGCGAACAGGCGTCCACCCATCTTCAGTGCTTGTGGGTCCTTGGCCACTTCTTCCACGGGCATGGCAGCGAATTTGGCGAAGATCGGCCCAAATTTCACGTCCGCCTTGGCCATTTCCTTTTCCCATTCCTTGGTCTGGGTCCAGCCGTCTTCATAGCCCGGCAGGATGCCTTTCCAGTTGCCCAGACCCGGGTAGAGGATCAGGTAGCCCACGGAAAACACCAGGGTCCCGGCGAACAACAGGAACCACCATTGCGGCAGGGGGTTGTCGTACTCCTCGATGCCATCGAAAGCGTGGCCCATGGTCTGGTCCACGCTGCCCTTGGTTTCACCCTTGCGGGTGCCGACCAGCAGCCAGGTCAGGCCGATCAGGCTGCCGATGGTCAGTACGCAGATCCACGTACTCCAGAAGGTGGTCATGGCCGAATGCTCCTTGTCGCAGGCTCTTGAGGTTGAGCGTCATCAGATGAATGGCCGGCGTGCGCCGCGCCCGGCGCCGGATCGTCGGCGAAGGGCAGCAGGCGTGCCTGGGCAAACTCGGGGTTGCGTTTGGCGTTGAATACCCAGATCGACAGGCCGATGAAGGCGATCATCACCACCAGGGTCCCGAGCCCGCGGATCATGCCGCTATCGAGTTCAAAACCCATGGCTCACCTCTTGCTCTTGATCGCAGTGCCAAGCACTTGCAGGTAGGACACCAGGGCGTCCATCTCGGTCTTGCCCTTGAGCGAGGCGGTGGCCCCGGCGATGTCGTCGTCGGTGTAGGGCACGCCGAGAGTGCGCATGACCTTGAGCTTGGTTTCGGTATGGCTGCTGTCCACCGGTGCTGTTACCAGCCACGGGTAGGCCGGCATCTTCGACTCGGGCACGACGTTGCGCGGGTTGTACAAGTGCGCACGGTGCCAGTCATCGGAGTAGCGGCCGCCGACACGGGCCAGGTCCGGACCGGTACGCTTGGAACCCCACAGGAACGGGTGGTCCCAGACGCTTTCACCGGCCACCGAGTAGTGACCATAGCGTTCGGTTTCAGCGCGGAACGGACGGATCATCTGCGAGTGGCACTGTACGCAGCCTTCGCGGATGTAAATGTCACGGCCTTCCAGTTGCAGGGCGGTGTAGGGCTTCATGCCTTCCACCGGCTTGTTGGTGACGTCCTGGAAGAACAGCGGGACGATCTGGGTCAGACCGCCGATGCTCACCGCGAAGACCATCAGCAGCATCAGCAGGCCGACGTTTTTTTCAATCGTTTCGTGTTTCATGGCGGACTCCTCAGGCCATCTGCGCAGCGGCGTTGACTTCGGCTGGCACGGCGGCACGTACGGTGCGCCAGGTGTTGTAGGCCATCAGGAACATGCCGCTGAGGAAGATCGCACCACCCACCAGTCGCACGATGAAGCCTGGGTGGCTGGCCACCAGGGTTTCGACGAACGAGTAGGTCAGGGTGCCGTCTTCGTTGACTGCACGCCACATCAGGCCCTGGGCGATGCCGTTGACCCACATCGAAGCGATGTAGAGCACGGTACCGATGGTGGCGAGCCAGAAGTGGGTGTTGATCAGGCCGACGCTGTACATCTGCTCGCGACCGAAGACTTTCGGGATCAGGTGGTACAGCGCGCCAATGGAGATCATCGCCACCCAGCCCAGAGCGCCGGCGTGTACGTGGCCGATGGTCCAGTCGGTGTAGTGGGAGAGGGCGTTGACGGTCTTGATCGCCATCATCGGACCTTCGAAGGTCGACATGCCGTAGAACGCCAGCGACACAACCAGGAAGCGCAGAATCGGGTCGCTGCGCAACTTATGCCAAGCGCCCGAGAGGGTCATCATCCCGTTGATCATGCCGCCCCAGCTTGGCGCCAGCAGTACCAGGGACATCACCATCCCCAGGGATTGTGCCCAGTCCGGCAGCGCGGTGTAGTGCAGGTGGTGCGGACCGGCCCAGATGTACAGGGTGATCAGTGCCCAGAAGTGCACGATGGACAAGCGATAGGAGTAAACCGGACGCTCGGCCTGCTTGGGTACGAAGTAGTACATCATCCCCAGGAAGCCCGCGGTCAGGAAGAAGCCCACGGCATTGTGGCCGTACCACCATTGCACCATTGCATCGGTCGCACCGGCATACACCGAGTAGGACTTGGTGAAGCTGACCGGCAGTTCCAGGTTGTTGACGATGTGCAGGATGGCCACGGTGATGATGAAGGCGCCGAAGAACCAGTTACCCACATAAATGTGCTTGGTCTTGCGCTTCACCAGGGTGCCGAAGAACACGATGGCGTAGGCCACCCAGACAATGGTGATCAGGATATCGATCGGCCATTCCAGTTCGGCGTATTCCTTGGAGCTGGTGTAGCCCAGTGGCAGGCTGATAGCCGCCAAGAGGATGACCAGCTGCCAGCCCCAGAAGCAGAACGCGGCGATTTTCGGCGCGAACAACTGGGTCTGACAGGTGCGTTGCACCGAGTAGAACGAGCTGGCAAACAGTGCGCAGCCGCCAAAGGCGAAGATCACTGCGTTGGTGTGCAGCGGACGTAGACGGCCGAAGCTGGTCCACGGTAGATCGAAGTTGAGTTCGGGCCAGACCAACTGGGCAGCGAGAAAAACCCCGAGCCCCATGCCGACGATGCCCCACACCACCGTCATAATGGCGAATTGGCGGACCACCTTGTAGTTGTAGGCGGTACTGATAGAAGTGTTCATGGTTCCCCATCCACGGTTCAGCTGAAGTGAAAGCGACTGCGCACGGCAAGGCGCGCTCACTTCGTCTGGAGTTATAGGCAGACTAAAAGCGAGGCAAGCATGAGCAATGAGCACAAGGCCAGTATTGACGGGGATCAATGGGCGCAGTGCGTGCGCGAGCGGGGCTGGTTATGGGAGGTCGCCGCTGTTGCCGACCCGTTGCAGGCACCGACCCTGATCCTGGCCCACGGTGCCGGCGCGCCAATGGACAGCGGGTTCATGAGCGACATCGCTGCACGCCTTGCCGGGCATGGGGTGAACGTCTTGCGCTTCGAGTTTCCCTACATGGCCCAGCGGCGCCTGGACGGTGGCAAGCGACCGCCCAACCCGGCACCCAAGCTTCTGGAGTGCTGGCGCGAGGTGCATGCCTTGGTGCGACCTTATGTCACTGGGGTTTTGGCGGTGGGCGGCAAGTCCATGGGCGGGCGGATGGCCAGCTTGTTGGCCGATGAGCTGGCTGCCGATGCCCTGGTGTGCCTGGGCTATCCCTTCTATGCCGCCGGCAAGCCGGAGAAGCCGCGAGTGGCGCACCTGGCCGAACTGGTGACGCCGACCCTGATCGTGCAGGGCGAGCGTGACGCCCTGGGTAATCGCCAGGCGGTCGAAGCCTACTCACTGGCACCTGCTATCGAGTTGTACTGGCTGACGGCCGCTGATCACGATCTCAAGCCCCTGAAGGCTTCCGGTTTCACCCACGAGCAGCACCTGGAGTCCGCGGCGACCAAGGTCGCTGCGTTCCTGCAAGCGCCGACCTGATCCTGTAGGAGCGAGCTGGCTCGCGAAGCGTTCACTCGGTCCTCGAACTTGTATCGCGGTGAAGATTTATCGCGAGCAAGCTCGCTCCAACATTTGTTGGGCGGGTTTGCGGGCATAAAAAAACCGGAAGCCTTGGCTTCCGGTTTTTTGTCGCCAGTCCAGGGACTCAGCGGTTGAAGCGCTCCACCAGCGAGTACTGCGTGTGCGCCGTGCGGGTCAGGGCTTCGCTGAGTTCGGCCGAGTGCTGGGCCTGCTCCGAAGTCTGGTCCGCCAGTTGCGCGATGGTGCTGATGTTGCGGCTGATTTCTTCGGCCACCGAGCTTTGCTCTTCGGTGGCTGCAGCGATCTGGGTGGTCATGTCGGTGATGTTGGCCACCGCTTCACTGATGCCCACCAGCGCCTGGTCGGCTTCCAGCACCCGGGCCACGCCTTCTTCGGCCTGACGGTGACCGGCATCCATGGTTTGCACTGCGGTGGCGGCGGTTTGTTGCAGCTTGGCGATCAGGGTGTGGATCTGTCCGGTGGACTCGCTGGTGCGTTGCGCCAGCTGGCGCACTTCATCGGCGACCACGGCAAAGCCGCGGCCCATTTCCCCAGCGCGCGCCGCTTCGATGGCGGCGTTCAAGGCCAGCAGGTTGGTCTGGTCGGCGATGCCCTTGATCACATCCACTACGCCGCCGATCTCGTCGCTGTCCTTGGCCAGTTGGGTCACGGTCAGGCCGGTTTCGCCCACCACCACCGACAGGCGCTGGATGGCTTCGCGGGTTTCCCCGGCGATATCCCGGCCGCGACCGGTGAGACGATTGGCCTCCTGGGTAGCGTCAGCGGTGCGTTGTACGTGACTGGCCACTTCCTGGGTGGTGGCGGCCATCTGGTTGACCGCTGTGGCCACCTGCTCGGTCTCGACCCGCTGACGTTCCAGGCCGCTGGAGCTGTTGTGGGCCAGGGTGTCGGACTGTCGGGCCTGTTCGTTGAGGTGCTCCGCAGTGTCCTGCAAGCGGGTCAGGCAAGTCTTCAGGCGGGCTTCCTGGCTCAAGATCGACATTTCCAGGCGCGCCTGGGCGCCACGGCTGTCGGTGTACATCTGGGCGATCAGCGGGTCGGAAGTGGTTTGTTCGGCCAGGCGCAGCAGGCGCTTGAGGCCTCGTTGCTGCCAGCTCAGGCCCAACAGGCCCAGCGGCACCGAGAGGGCTGCGGCCAGGGCAAAGCCCCAGTGGGAGTTGAGCCAGGCGCCGATCATGAAGCTCAGTTGGCTGACCAGAATGAACGGCAGCCAGTCCTGAAGGATCGGCAACCACTTGTCACGCTTGGGAATGGCCGACTTGCCCTGGTTGATGCGCTGATAGAGGGCTTCGGCGCGGCGCACCTGTTCGGCAGTGGGCTTGACCCGTACCGATTCGTAGCCCACCACCTGGTTGCCTTCGAACACTGGTGTCACATAGGCGTTGACCCAGTAGTGGTCGCCGGTCTTGCAGCGGTTCTTGACGATGCCCATCCATGGCAGGCCTTGTTTCAAGGTGCCCCACATGTGCGCGAACACTGCCGCGGGTACATCAGGGTGACGGACCAGGTTGTGCGGCGCGCGAACCAGTTCTTCACGGGAGAACCCACTGATCTCGACAAAAGCATCGTTGCAGTAGGTGATCACGCCTTTGGCGTCGGTGGTGGAAATCAACCGTTGTTGAGCCGGGAAGGTACGTTCGCGCTGAGTGACAGGCTGGTTATTACGCATGGTTTTTCAATCCGCAAGGCTTTGATGGGTTGTCGGCCGCTTCAGCCGATTATTGAAATTATTTTTCAATAATCGGCGCTGGGTCTCATTGGCAGAAGCTGTCGCTTGCAAAATGCGCCACCGAGGTTCCGGTGGCTTTGGCGAGGCGCTAATCATTGACCTTCTTCCTTGATAGTCAATTGTCCTGAAGTACTGGTTTTGACAACTTTTCGCTGGGTTATCCGGCGAGCATCGGATAGGTGAACAAGCCGAAATGCAGCAGATTGAGAGCAAAGTGAGTGGCGATTGCCGCACCCAGGCCACCAAAGCGATAGGCCAGACCGTAGCCGACCCCGGCGATGGCCGCCAGTAGGGTCCATTGCCAGCCAGCACCCAGGTGTACCAGGCCGAATAGCAGGGCCGCACACAGCAGTGCCAGGTTCTCGCCATAGGGAAGGGCCTTGAACCTCCGGCCCAGGCCGCCCTGGATGTAACCACGGAACAGCGCTTCCTCCACCAGGGTCACCAGCAGCAGATTGTTCAATACCCACAACCAGGCCTGATCCGGCCATTTCGGCGCCCAACTGATGATTCCCAGCAGCAATGCGCCACCCAATGCGGCGACTGCGCACACCGCCAGGGCCAGCACCGTGGCGTAGAGCGACAGGCGCAGCGAGCGCCGACCGACGATCCAGGGGCAGACCAGCAGCAGCCAGAAGCCGATCAGCGGTTTGTCCTGATTCAGGTACATGGAGAAGGGCACGGCGTCGTCGGTAAAACGCTGCGGATCAATGGCCCGGCCGTTGTAAAAGCCTGGCAGCCAGTGCATGGCCAGGGCCAGGGCGATCACCACGAACAGGCCGTGGCCCAGGTATTGGCCGATGCGGCTGCGTTGCTGGCGTACGGCGAATCCGGCGCAGAGCAGCAGGAAGATCGAGAGGGCGGCCAGCAGTCCCAGTTGCCCGTAGCTCAGAGCCAGTGCGTAGCCAATAGAAAGGAGTGCCAGATACATCCATGGCAAAGCGGTCATGTGGAATCCTTGTTGCAAAAGAAAGGGGTGTTGCAGAAACGTTGTTCAGCGCCGGATCTGTAGTCGCCATTGCGACCGGTGAGTCAGCTTCGGCGGGCGGCAAGTATAACCAGCTGAGTTTTGTACGACAGCCCGACGAAAAACACCGCCCTAAGGCGGTGTCTGGTTTCGTAGCGGATCAGGATGCAATCAGCTGTCGCAACACGTAGTGCAGGATCCCTCCAGACTTGAAGTACTCGACTTCGTTCAAGGTATCGATGCGGCACAGCACCTCGATTTTCTCCTGGCTGCCATCCTCGCGGGTGATCACCAGGGGCAGGTTCATCCGTGGAGTCAGTTCCACATCGCTCAGGCCAAGGATGTCCAGGGTCTCCTTGCCGGTGAGTTTCAGACTCTTGCGGTTCTGGTCGAGCTTGAACTGCAAGGGCAAGACCCCCATGCCCACCAGATTGGAGCGGTGAATACGCTCGAAGCTTTCGGCAATCACCGCCTTGACCCCCAGCAGGTTGGTGCCCTTGGCGGCCCAGTCACGACTGGAGCCGGTGCCGTACTCCTGACCGGCGATGACCACCAGCGGCGTGCCCGAGGCCTGATATTTCATGGCTGCGTCGTAGATCGACATTTTCTCGCCGCTGGGGATGTAGAACGTATTGCCGCCTTCTTCGCCGCCGAGCATTTCGTTGCGGATGCGGATGTTGGCGAAGGTGCCGCGCATCATCACTTGGTGATTGCCCCGACGCGAGCCGTAGGAATTGAAGTCCCGGGGTTCCACGCCCTTGTCCCGCAGGTAACGGCCGGCAGGGCTGTCGGCCTTGATATTGCCGGCGGGAGAGATGTGGTCGGTGGTCACTGAGTCCCCCAGTAGCGCCAGTACCCGGGCACCGCTGACGTCCTTGATTTCCGGCAGGGGGCCGGCAATGTCGTCGAAGAAAGGGGGATGCTGGATGTAGGTGGAGTCGTCCTGCCAGACATAGGTGGCGGCCTGGGGCACGTCAATGGCTTGCCATTGGGCATCACCGGCAAACACCTCGGCGTATTCCTTGTGGAACATCCGCGTGTTGACCTGGGCCACAGCCTCGGCGATCTCCTTGCTGCTGGGCCAGATGTCCCGCAGGTACACCGGCTGGCCGTTCTTGTCTTGACCCAGCGGTTCGCTGCTGATGTCGATACGCACTGTGCCGGCCAGGGCATAGGCCACCACCAGGGGCGGGGAGGCCAGCCAGTTGGTTTTGACCAGCGGGTGCACCCGGCCTTCGAAGTTGCGGTTGCCCGACAGCACTGAAGCCACGGTGAGGTCGGCTTGCTGGATGGCTTTCTCGATCGGCTCCTGTAGCGGACCGGAGTTGCCGATGCAGGTGGTGCAGCCATAACCCACCAGGTCGAAGCCCAACTGGTCCAGGTAAGGCGTGAGCCCGGCGGCCTTGTAGTAGTCGGTGACCACCTTGGAGCCAGGGGCCAGTGAGCTCTTGACCCAGGGCTTGCGTTGCAGGCCTTTCTCTACAGCTTTTTTCGCCACCAGCCCGGCCGCCATCATCACGCTGGGGTTGGAGGTGTTGGTGCAGGAGGTGATTGCGGCAATGACCACCGCACCGTTTTTCAGGCGGTAGGTCTGGCCTTCGTACTGGTAGTCGGTTTCTCCCACCAGATCGGCATTGCCCACGGCGACACCGCCGCCGCCCTCGCTTTCCAGGCGACCCTCTTCCTTGCTGGTGGGCTTGAACTGCAGGTCGAGGAAGTCCGTGAAAGCCTGGGCCACATTGGGCAGTGCAACCCGGTCCTGCGGCCGTTTTGGTCCGGCGAGGCTGGCTTCCACGGTGCCCATGTCCAAGGCCAGGCTGTCGGTGAACACCGGCTCCTTGCCCGGCAGGCGCCACAGGCCCTGGGCCTTGCTGTAGGCCTCGACAAGTTTCACCAGTTCGCTCGGGCGCCCGGACAGGCGCAGGTAGTCGAGAGTGATCTCATCCACCGGGAAGAAGCCGCAGGTGGCGCCGTATTCCGGGGCCATGTTGGCAATGGTGGCGCGGTCTGCCAGGGGCAGGTCGGCCAGGCCATCGCCATAGAACTCGACGAACTTGCCCACTACGCCCTTCTTGCGCAGCATCTGGGTCACCGTCAGCACCAGATCGGTGGCGGTGATGCCCTCCTTGAGCTTGCCGGTGAGTTTGAAGCCGATGACTTCCGGGATCAGCATGGACACCGGCTGGCCCAGCATCGCCGCCTCTGCTTCGATCCCGCCCACGCCCCAGCCCAGCACGCCGAGGCCGTTGATCATGGTGGTGTGGGAATCGGTGCCCACCAGGGTGTCGGGGAAGGCGTAGGTGCGGCCGTCCTCGTCCTTGGTCCAGACCGTGCGCCCCAGGTACTCCAGGTTGACCTGATGACAGATGCCGGTGCCCGGCGGTACCACACTGAAGTTGTCGAAGGCGCTCTGGCCCCAGCGCAGGAAGGCATAGCGTTCGCCGTTGCGCTGCATCTCGATGTCGACGTTCTGTTCGAAGGCGCTGCTGCTGGCGAACTTGTCCACCATCACTGAGTGGTCGATCACCAGGTCCACGGGTGACAGCGGGTTGATCCGTTGTGGATCGCCACCGGCCTTGGCCATGGCGGCGCGCATGGCGGCCAGGTCGACCACGGCGGGCACGCCGGTAAAGTCCTGCATCAGGACACGAGCGGGGCGATACTGGATTTCCCGGTCGGAGCGACGCTCCTTGAGCCAGGCGGCGAGGGCCTTGAGGTCGGCACCGGTGACGGTCTTGTCGTCTTCCCAGCGCAGTAGGTTTTCCAGCAGGACTTTTAGTGACATGGGCAGGGCGTCGATATCGCCCAGGCTCTTGGCGGCGTCCGGCAGGCTGAAATAGTGATAAGTCTTGTCGTCGACTTTTAGGGTTTTAAGGGTTTTCAGGCTATCGAGGGATGGCATTGAATGACTCCTTGTGGCCCGCACGGCTACGGGCCTGTGATACGGACAGAGAGTTAACCTAGCTCTGTTTGGGGCTTATAGCTAATCACTGGACTCCTGGGTTCAGTCCAAGGTTCCGAACTCGGTTATCATGCGCCGGTTTTCGTGACAGGCTTTGCTACAGGGCAGGTTTGCGCATCGATTCGTCGCCATTTGCCCAGGAGATTCAATGAACACCCTGTTTATCCATTGCCGGCCCGGTTTCGAGGGTGAAGTCTGCTCCGAGATCGCCGACCACGCGGCCCGGCTGAATGTTGCCGGCTACGCCAAGGCCAAACCCAGCACCGCCTGCGCCGAGTTCATCTGTACCGAGGACGACGGCACCCAGCGCCTGATGCAGGGGCTGCACTTTGCCGACCTGATCTTCCCCCGGCAGTGGGCCCGTGGCGGTTTCGTCGAGCTGCCGGAAACCGACCGCATCAGTGTGATCCTCGCCCATCTGGCCCACTTCCCCCAGTGCGGCAGCCTGTGGCTGGAAGTGGTGGACACCAACGACGGCAAGGAACTGTCGAACTTCTGCAAGAAGTTCGAAGGTCCGCTGCGCAAGGCCCTGACTGCTGCCGGCAAGCTGGTGGAGGATGCCGCCAAGCCGCGCTTGCTGTTGACCTTCAAGAGTGGGCGTGAAGTCTTTGTCGGACTGGCGGATGCCGGCAACTCGGCCATGTGGCCGATGGGCATTCCACGGTTGAAGTTCCCGCGGGAAGCGCCAAGCCGTTCGACCCTGAAACTGGAAGAGGCCTGGCATCACTTCATCCCCCGGGATCAGTGGGACGAGCGTCTGCACAGCGACATGACCGGAGTCGACCTGGGCGCGGCGCCGGGCGGCTGGACCTGGCAGTTGGTCAATCGCGGCATGCTGGTGACGGCCGTCGATAACGGCCCGATGGCCGAAAGCCTGATGGACACCGGCCTGGTGCAGCACCTGATGGCGGACGGCTTTACCTTCAAACCACGGCAGCCGGTGGACTGGATGGTCTGCGACATCGTCGAGAAGCCGGCGCGCAACGCCGCACTTCTGGAAACCTGGATCGGCGAGGGTCATTGTCGCGAGGCCGTGGTCAACCTGAAACTGCCGATGAAGCAGCGTTACGCCGAAGTGAAGCGTTTGCTGGAGCGGATTGAAGAGGGCTTCAAAGCGCGGGGGATTCGTGTGGCGATCGGCTGCAAGCAGCTGTATCACGACCGCGAGGAAGTCACTTGCCACCTGCGCCGTCTGGATGTGAAAAAGCCCAAATCGGCGTAGCCCCGCCATACCACGCAACGCCCCGTAGGAGCCGGCTTGCCGGCGAAAGGGCCCTGGAGCCTTGTGTTGCCCAGGAGGACGTTTTCGCTGGCAAGCCAGCGCCTACACCCGCCAGCTCTTGCGGGCGCGGGGTGTTGTGGTGACGCCCGCAGGATCACCGCAACAGATGACCGGATGGCGCCATTGCGCGACAATGGCCGCCTGTTTCAGGAGTGAACCATGAGTCAAATCATCGATACGCCGGTTGACGGCACCCTCGACGCCACCGGTCTCAATTGCCCCGAGCCGGTGATGATGCTGCACCAGCACATTCGTGACCTGCCCGCCGGCGGGTTGTTGAAAGTGATCGCTACCGACCCCTCCACCCGCCGCGACATTCCCAAGTTCTGTGTGTTCCTTGATCACGAACTGGTGGCGCAGCAGGAAGAGGCTGGCACCTATCTCTACTGGATTCGCAAGAAGCTCGATTAACCCGCCGAACGGCCGATGCGGATCTGCTTGCGCGCACTGCGTGTCAGGCGGATCAACAGCATCAGCGCTGCGCAGGTCAAACCGGCAATCAACCCCTCCCACAGACCGCTCGGGCCCCGCGCCGCGCCGAACCAATCGGTCAGGCCCAGGGCGTAGCCCACCGGCAAACCAATCCCCCAGTAGGCGAACAAGGTCAGGATCATGGTCACCCGGGTGTCCTGATAGCCCCGCAGTGCGCCGGCGGCGGTGACCTGAATGCCATCGGAAAACTGGAACAACGCCGAGTACACAATGAGCATCGAGGCCACCTGGATCACCATCGGGTCGTTGGTGTAGATCGAGGCGATGGGTTCGCGCAGCAGGTACATCAGGCTCGCCGACAAGCAGGCGTAGGCCAGTGCCGCGCCCATGCCGACTCCGGCGCTGAAGCGTGCGTCGCGCGGTTGCTGGCGCCCCAGAGACTGGCCGACCCGTACCGTTACGGCCATGGCCAGGGAGTAGGGGATCATGAACATCAGGGCGCTGACGTTGAGGGCGATCTGGTGTCCGGCCACTACTGTGGCTCCCAGGCTGCCGATCAACAGGGCAATCACCGCGAAGATGCTCGACTCGGCGAATACCGCGATGCCAATGGGCAGACCGATACTCACCAGGCGCTTGATCACCGCCCATTGTGGCCAGTCGAACTGGCTGAACAGCTGGATCTTGCGATAGGCCGGCGCCCAGTGAACCCAGCCGGCCATGCCCAGCATCATGACCCACATCACGATCGCCGTGGCCCAGCCACAGCCGACGCCACCCATGGCCGGCACGCCGAAGTGACCATAGATGAAGATGTAGTTGATGGGGATGTTGAGGGCCAGGCCACAAAGCCCGATGACCATGCTCGGCACTGTGCGGCCCAGTCCGTCGCTCAAGCAGCGCAGCACGTAGTACAGCGCGACTGCCGGCAGGCCGCTGGCGATGCCGTGCAGATAGCCCATGCAGGGTTTGATCAGTTCCGGGTCGACCTTCATCAGGTGCAGTATCGGTTCGGCGCTGATCAGTATCAGCGTGGCCGAGATGCCGGTCACTACAGCCAGCCACAAGGCCTGGCGCACCAGCGGACCGATCTCATGCAGCGTGCCGGCACCAAAGCGCTGCGCCACCTTGGGTGTGGTGGCCAGCAGAGTGCCGGTCATCAGCAGGAACACCGGAATCCAGATCGAGTTGCCCAGGGCTACGGCCGCGAGATCCCGGGGACTGACCCGACCGGCCATGACGGCGTCGACAAAGCCCATGGCGGTGGTGGCCACCTGGGCAATCATGATGGGCAAGGCCAGGCGCAGCAGGTCGCGCAGTTCGCGCCCGACCCGGGCAGGGCGGCTGGTGGCAGGGGTGAAGGGGGTGTCGGTCACGGAATTCACGGGGCGTAGCGTCCATAAGTGTGTTGCGCGGGACGCGACAGTCTACGCGTTGACACTCTGGTCAGGAAAAAATCCAGTGTTGTGGATTTGTAATGGCCCGCCGCCGGGAAATGAGCGCTCGGCCTCAAGCCGTGCTGGCTCGCCCTGTCATCTGCGCCTACACTGCGGCTCCGCACGAGGAGCCTGCCATGTTGATTGTTGCCGACGAAAATATTCCCCTGATCGAAGAGTTCTTTGCCGGTTTCGGCGAGATCCGGCGTTTCCCCGGGCGCGCCATTGATCGGGCTACCGTGGAGCAGGCGGATGTGTTGCTAGTGCGCTCGGTGACGCAAGTCGACCGCCAATTGCTGGAAGGCAGTCCGGTGCGGTTTGTCGGCACTTGCACCATCGGCACCGATCATCTGGACCTGGACTACTTCCAGCAAGCGGGGATCAGCTGGTCCAGTGCGCCGGGCTGCAATGCCCGTGGTGTGGTGGATTATGTGCTGGGCAGTCTGTTGACCCTGGCCGAAATCGAAGGGGCGGACCTGGCTCAACGCTGTTACGGCGTGGTGGGGGCCGGTGAAGTCGGCGGGCGTTTGATCAAGGTCCTGCGTGGTCTGGGTTGGCAGGTCCTGGTCTGTGACCCGCAGCGACAGGCAGCGGAAGGCGGTGACTACGTCAGCCTGGAGCAATTGATCGAGCGTTGCGACGTCATCAGCCTGCATACGCCACTGGCTCGGCAGGGCGAGCATTCCACCTGGCACCTGCTGGATCGGCAGCGCTTGAATCAGCTCAAGCAAGGTACCTGGCTGATCAATGCGGCCCGTGGCCCGGTGGTGGATAACCAGGCGCTGCGTGAAGTGTTGCTGCAGCGTGAGGATTTGCAGGCGGTGCTGGATGTCTGGGAAGAGGAGCCGACAGTGGATCGCGAGCTGGCGGACCTTTGCGTGCTGGCTACGCCCCATATCGCCGGCTACAGCCTGGATGGCAAGCAGCGTGGCACGGCGCAGATCTACCAGGCCTATTGCCGCTTCCTCGGTCAGGCCGAACAGGTCAGCCTGGCCACCTTGCTGCCGGCGCCGTGGGTGCCGCAAGTCAGCCTGAATGCCAATGCCGACCCGGCCTGGGCCCTGGCGATGATCTGTCGGGCGGTGTACGACCCGCGCCGTGATGATGCGGATTTTCGCCGCAGCCTGGCGGATGATGTCGCCCAGCAACGCAGCGCCTTTGATGGCCTGCGCAAGCATTATCCGGAGCGTCGCGAGATCGACGGGCTGCAAGTACGGATTCAGGGTGATTCGCCAGCTCTGAGCCAGATCGTCCGAGCCCTGGGCGCCAGCGAACTCTGAACCCGTGCAAGCAGTATTGCGCGCGCATAAAAAACCCGGCCGTCTGGCCGGGTCAAGAGGACGTGAGGCTGAGTGTCAATCTTGCTGAGCAGGCTTGACCAGTCGCTTTTCCAGTTCGCGGCAGGCGTTCTGGATCATGTCTTCAGTAATAGGTACTTCGCGACCCTGGGCGTCGATGATGGCACACCCCAGAGACTGGTTCGGCTGGGTACGGATCACTTGAATCTTGTCATTGCTGCTGTGTTGCAAGGACATGGCCTGTCTCCTCATCAGGTTGTGTGCTTACTCTAGAATGGCCGGGTGACCAAGCTGTTACAGAACTCCACAAGGGCTGGCCCGGCGACTTCACTCCAACAGAAATGCCCGGGGAGTGCCAGCCACAGATTAGACCGATAATCTCTAGGCTCTAGTGTCAGCGGTCATAATCAACCTGACTCATTGTGATTTAGCAAAGTTCCTGCGAATTCCTCTCGTTGCTGCCGCTACAACGGGTCGGTCGCCGGTGCGCCAATGGATGAACTGCATGCTCTCTTCTCGTCATCGCCGGGCGTTGCATCTGGCCAGCCGTTTTATCGCTCCCTACCGTTGGCAGGCGCTTGGTGCCTTGCTGGCATTGATTGTCACTGCGGGCATCACCCTGTCCATGGGGCAGGGGATTCGCCTTTTGGTGGATCAGGGTTTCATGACCCAGTCCCCGCATTTGCTGAATCAGTCCATTGCTCTGTTCCTGCTGCTGGTCCTGGCCCTGGCGGTAGGCACTTTCGTGCGTTTCTATCTGGTGTCCTGGATCGGTGAGCGCTGTGTAGCGGATATCCGGCGCCAGGTGTTCAATCACCTGATCTACCTGCATCCCGGATTCTACGAGAACAATCGCAGTTCGGAGATCCAGTCGCGACTCACGGCGGACACCACCTTGCTGCAGTCGGTGATCGGTTCTTCGTTGTCGTTGTTCCTGCGTAATGCGCTGATGGTGTTGGGGGGGATCGTCTTGCTGTTCGTCACCAATCCCAAGCTCACCAGCATAGTGGTGGTGGCCTTGCCTCTGGTGCTGGTGCCGATCCTGATTTTCGGCCGTCGGGTGCGTAGTCTGTCGCGGCTGAGCCAGGACCGGATCGCCGATGTCGGCAGCTATGTGTCCGAGACGCTTGGTCAGATCAAGACGGTCCAGGCCTACAACCACCAGGCCCAGGACGAGCAGCGTTTTGCCGTGACGGTGGAGCAGGCCTTCGATACCGCGCGCAAGCGTATTGTCCAACGTGCCTGGTTGATCACCCTGGTGATCGTGCTGGTCTTGGGCGCGGTGGGGGTGATGCTCTGGGTCGGTGGCATGGATGTGATCGCCGGGCGCATTTCCGGTGGTGAGCTGGCGGCGTTCGTGTTCTACAGCCTGATCGTCGGTAGCGCCTTCGGCACCTTGAGTGAGGTCATAGGCGAACTGCAACGCGCTGCTGGGGCTGCGGAGCGGATCGCCGAACTGCTGCGGGCGGACAACATCATCCAGGCACCCAGTAGCGGCCTGGTGAGCTTACCGGCACGCGTGCGGGGTGATCTGGAACTGGACGGCCTGGGCTTTTCCTATCCGTCACGGCCGGACCGCTACGCCGTCGATGGCCTGAGCCTGAAGATCCATGCCGGAGAAACCCTGGCGTTGGTCGGGCCGTCGGGGGCGGGCAAATCCACCCTCTACGATCTACTGCTGCGTTTCTACGACCCGCAGCAGGGGCGGATACTGCTGGATGGCGTGCCCCTGACCCAGCTCGATCCGCTGGATCTGCGGCGCTGTTTTGCCCTGGTGTCGCAGAGTCCGGCGTTGTTCTACGGCAGCATCGAAGAGAACATTCGCTACGGCAATCCTGATGCGACCCTGAGCCAGGTCCAGGACGCGGCGAAGATCGCCTATGCCCACGAGTTCATCGAGCAGATGCCAGAGGGTTATCAGACTCATCTAGGGGATGGCGGGCTGGGGCTTTCCGGCGGACAGCGACAACGCCTGGCAATCGCTCGCGCGCTGTTGGTGGATGCGCCGATCCTTTTGCTGGACGAGGCCACCAGCGCCCTGGATGCGCAGAGTGAGCATCTGATTCAGCAAGCCTTGCCCAGCCTGATGAAGAACCGTACCACCCTGGTGATCGCTCATCGCTTGGCCACGGTGAAAAATGCCGACCGGATTGCGGTCATGGACCAGGGCAGGCTGGTGGCCGTGGGCACTCATCAGCAACTGATTGCCAGCAACCCGCTGTATGCGCGCCTGGCGGCCCTGCAATTCAACGACGGCCCTCAGGCATCTGTGTAGGAGCCGGCTGGCCGGCGAAAGCGGCCATCAGGTTGGCGCCGAGCTCGAAGGCCTCTTCGCTGGCAAGCCAGCTCCCGTGGGGGTGGCAGCCCAATAAAAAGCCCGCATCACTGCGGGCTTGTGGGGAGGCTGGTTTCACTGATCGTCGAAGTAGCGCTCATGCCAGTCGACCAGCGGCTGTGGCGAGTTGAGCTTCTGGCCGTAGATCACCGAGTAGGACAGCACGTTCTGCACATACTGGCGGGTTTCGTCGAAGGGAATGCTTTCCACCCACACGTCGAAACTCAAATGGTCGGCGCCCTTGAGCCATTGACGCACCCGTCCAGGCCCCGCGTTATAGGCGGCAGATGCCAGTACCCGGTTGCCGTTGAACTGGCTGTGGACCTGGCTCAGGTACGCCGCACCCAGTTGGATGTTCTTGTCCGGGTCCAGCACTTGCTGGGGAGAGGCCAGGGGAATGCTGAACTTGCGCGCGGTCTCCTTGGCAGTGCCGGGCATCAATTGCATCAGGCCGCTGGCGCCCACGTGGGAACGGGCATCGTCCATAAAGGCGCTTTCCTGGCGGGTGATGGCGAACACCCAGCTGGAATGCAGGCCGCGGACCTTGGCTTCGCGCACCAGGGTGTCGCGGTGAGCCATGGGGAAGCGGATGTCCAGGTCATCCCAGTACTGGGCCTGGCTGATGGTGCGAATGGCCGGGAAGTACCATTTCAGGTCGTAGGCCAGCCTGGCCTGGGCCACCATTTCGTCGCGGTTGAAGTGCCGGCTGACGTGGTACCACTCACGGCGACCGTCGACGATCTGGCCTCGGGCATGAAACTCCAGGGCGCGACGCACGCCTGGGGTATTGCGCACTTTGTTGATGACCGCCTGGCTCAACATCAGCGGCTGGTTGTTCAGCTGATAAGGGGCCTTGGCGTGATCGGCGGCGAGGAAACCGTAGAAGTCACGCTCCCGGGCCAGGCCTTTGAACAACACCAGGGCCTGGGGGTTCTTTGGCTGGGCCAGTTCCAGGCTGCGCGCCTGCCAGTAGCGCCAGCGGTTGGTGCTGGCCAGGTCCTGAGGCAGCTTGCGGGTCAACTGGTAGGCATCTTCCCAGCGCGCCAGACGCAGCAGCAGGCGCAGGCGCCATTCGGAGACGGTGTTGTCCCGCAGCTCGGGGTCGTACTTGGTCATGACGTCCAGAGCGCGGCTATCGAAGCGCCGGGCCAGGGTCAGGCCGATTTCGCGGGCAATGGCCACTTTTTCGTCACGGGAGAAGTGCATGCTGCTGGCATAGCCGTCCAGCAGGGCCATGGCCTTGTCCGGGTCCTGGCGAGCCAGGCGGCGCAGGCCCAGGCCGACCACGTCGGACATCGCTTCATCGGCGGGCTGGAAGCGCGAAGGCTGGCTCAGTAGCTCCGGTTTTTGTGCCACGTCCACCAGCAGGCGGCCCTGGGGCGCGAGGGTGGTCATGCTCTTGACCAGGCTGTTGGCCAGGGGATAGTTGCGGGCTTCGGCCGCCAGCTTGGCCCGCTGCCAGCGCTTCTGTTCGGTCAGTTGGCCTTCGGCGGCCCATTGGGCGAACAGCGCGTCACAGGCGGCCGGTTGGGATTTGCCGGTCAGCCAGAGCTTTTCGGTGGCGGCGTAGCCCTCGGCCTTGAGGTTATGGCCCAGTTGGTACTGGCCGTTGAGGCAGTCCAGCTCGGTGAAGTTGAGTTTTGGGTCGTAATACCGGGTGAAGGTGGCCCAGTCGCCGCGTTCCGCCAGCCAGCGCAACCAGCGCAGTTTCATCCAGTTGGCTTGAGGCAGGTCGCCATGTTCGGCGAGGAATTTCTCGATCTCGGCGTTGCTGGCGCTCTTCAGGCGGGCGGTAAGTTCGTCATAGGCCAGGTAAGGCTCCAGCGGGTAGTCGCGCAGGGCATCGGCATAACGGAAGTAAGGGCCTGAATCGCCCTTGGCCAGGGCGCGCTTGGCTTCATCGTAATATTGGCGTTGTTGGGTCAGGTCCGCCGCCTGTGTGGATTGGACGGCAGTGGCGGAAAGAAGCAGACAGGATAAAAGGCTGAAAAGGCGACTGCGCATGAGACATCCGGGCAGAGAAATCATGACAAGTGCCGACAGGGCCAACACTGATTGTTCACTAGCTTAGCCTTTTGCCAGCAACCGGTGAAAGCTTTGCCGAGCCCTTGGCATCAGTTGGCAACAAAAGTGCCTTTGGGGTCGCCGGTGGCGAAATAGCGGGCCTTCTGAGGGCGCAAGTCAGGTAGAATGCGCGCCCAGTTTTTGGAGAAGAACATGACCCTGCTCAAATTCAGCGATGTGTCCCTTGCTTTCGGCGCCATGCCGTTGTTGGACAAGGTGTCCTGGCAGATCGCCCGTGGTGAGCGGGTGTGCATCATCGGCCGTAACGGTACTGGCAAATCCAGCATGATGAAGCTGGTCAAGGGCGATCAGAAGCCCGACGACGGCTCCGTATGGCGCGCACCCGGTCTGAAGATCGGCGAATTGCCCCAGGAACTGCCTGTGGCCGACGAGCGGACCGTGTTCGACGTGGTTGCCCAGGGCCTGGACGGTGTTGGCGAGCTGCTGGCCCAGTACCACCATCTGAGCCAGAACATCGTCACCGATGCCGATCTGGAAAAACTGATGCACGTCCAGCACGACCTCGAAGCCCGTGACGGCTGGCGCCTGCAGCAACTGGTGGACAGCACCCTGAGCCGCCTCCAGCTGCCCGCCGACAAGACCCTCGCCGAGTTGTCCGGTGGCTGGCGGCGTCGCGTGCTGTTGGCGCAGGCCCTGGTATCCGAGCCAGATCTGCTGCTCCTCGACGAGCCGACCAACCACCTGGACATCGGCGCCATTGCCTGGCTGGAAGAGGCGCTGAAGGATTTCCAGGGCGCCGTCCTCTTTATTACCCACGACCGTTCCTTCCTGCAGAACCTGGCCACCCGCATCCTCGAACTGGACCGCGGTGGCCTGATCGACTGGAACGGCGACTACGCCAGCTTCCTGGTACACAAGGAAGCCATGTTGGCGGCTGAAGAGACCGCCAACGCACTGTTCGACAAACGTCTGGCCCAGGAAGAAGTGTGGATTCGCCAGGGCATCAAGGCCCGGCGTACCCGTAACGAAGGTCGTGTGCGGGCCCTCAAGGCGCTGCGCGTGGAGCGTAGCGAACGTCGCGAGCGTACCGGCAAGGCCAATATCCAGCTGGAAACCGCCGACAAGTCCGGCAAACAGGTGATGGTGCTGGAGAATGTCAGCTTCGCTCACCCGGACGGCCCGTTCCTGGTCAAGGACTTCTCCATGGTCCTGCAGCGCGGCGACCGCATTGGCCTTCTGGGCGCCAACGGCACCGGCAAGACCACGTTGCTCAAGCTGATGCTCGGCGGCCTGGTGCCTAGCAGCGGCAAGGTGGAAGAGGGGACGCGGATCGACGTGGCCTACTTCGACCAGTTGCGCCATCAGTTGGACCTGGAAAAGACCGTGATCGACAACGTTGCCGAAGGTCGTGACTTCATCGAGATCGATGGGCAGAGCCGTCACGTCCTCAGCTACCTCGGTGACTTCCTGTTCAGCCCGCAACGTGCTCGTACGCCGGTCAAGGCATTGTCTGGCGGTGAGCGTGCCCGGTTGTTGTTGGCGAAGCTGTTCAGCAAGCCGGCCAACCTGCTGGTCCTCGACGAACCGACCAACGACCTTGATGTGGAAACCCTCGAGCTGCTGGAAGAGGTGTTGCTGACCTTCCAGGGCACGGTGCTGATGGTCAGCCACGACCGGGCCTTCCTCGACAACGTGGTGACCAGCACCCTGGTCTTTGAGGGTGAAGGCAAGGTTCGCGAGTACGTTGGCGGTTATCAGGACTGGCTGCGCCAGGGCGGCTCGCCGCGGTTGCTGGGGGTTACCGAGAACAAGTCCGGCAAGGCCGAACTGAATTCCGCCGTGGTTGCGCCGGTGCAAGCCGCAGCGCCAGCCCCTGTGCAGGAGGCTCCGGCGAAGAAGAAGCTCAGCTACAAATTGCAGCGTGAGCTTGAGGCGTTGCCGGGGCAGATCGATGCCATGGAGCAACAGATCGCCGGGGTCGAGGCGGAAATGGCCGATGCCGGCTTCTATCAGCGCCCGGCGGCTGAAACCGCTGCGGTCATTGCCCGGTTGGAGCAGTTGAATGCCGAGCTGGAGCAGATGGTCGAGCGCTGGGCCGAACTGGATGCCTGAGTGACTGGCGAGTGATAAAAAAGCCCGACTTCAGCGTCGGGCTTTTTTTCGCAGCAGTTACCGGTTTGGCAGCTGTCGGGCGAGGGCTTAGCGTTTGGCCAGGTGCACAGCCAGCACGTCACACGGTGCGCCGTGCAGGACGTCATTGGCGGTGGAGCCCAGCAGCAGGGCCAGGCCATGACGGCCGTGGCTGCCCACCACAATCAGGTCGCATTCCTGTTCCTTGGCCAGATGGTGTATTTCCTGGCGCGGCTGTCCATAAGTCAGGTGACTGTATTCCTTGGTCAGCTCTGGGTACTTGTGGATCAGTCGATCCAGGCGTTCCTTGGCTTGGTCGAACTGTTGCTGCTGCAGTTGCGAAAGATCCATGGGCACGTCACCGCCGAAGGCCATGGCCATCGGTTCGACGATGTGCACCAGGGACAGCTTGGCCCCATTGCTCACCGACAGCTCGCGAGCGCGGTGGATAACAGGATCGCACTCTTCGGTTAAATCTACGGCGACCAGAATATGGTGGTAGGACATGAGGCGCTCCTCCTGAGGATTGCAATAGCTTCAAGTATGGCTGGTTTCAAGCGGGTTGGTTTCACCCAGGCCCCGCTCATCAAAAAATCGAGAGTACTGATATGACGGTCTGGATAGTGGTGTCAATCCTTGCGGTGGTTCTGAGCCCGTTGGCGTGGCTGCGGCCCTCGCGCCGCCAGAGCGGCTTGATCGCCTTGCGCATGGAGGCGCGGCGCATGGGGTTGGCCATGCAACTGGCACCCCAGGAATGGCCGCATTGGCTGGCTCAGGAGCCGCCCAATCCTTGCCCGCAATACCACCGGCCGAGGCGCGGCGCACAATCGGCCTGCTGGAGTTACTGGCAGATAGCCCCCGGGAGCTGGGTCAATCAGTGGCGTGAGCCCTGTGTCGATGAGTCGCTGCTCCAGCATCTGCAGACCTTGCCGCCAGGGGTCTTCAAGGTTGAAGCGGACAGGCAGCTGATTGCCCTGTACTGGAGCGAGCGCGGCGAGGTCAGTGTCCTGCAGGATATCGCCTCGGTGCTCAAGGCCTTGGCCTGAAGCCATGGAGGAGGGCACCCGCCGCAATCGTGGGTGTTTGGTAATAAAAAGCCCGACTCAGCATCGGGCGGGATGGCCAGGCAGGCCGGTAATCTTGTTTGAGCCACTCTCGGGTGGCTTCTTGCTGTCTGGGCTGTGCCCCTATTCGATAAAAACTTTCTGATCTTTTCTTCAGATATATCCCCAGCTTAGTCGTTATCGTTCCCTGTGGGCGGACGATTTAGGGCGATTTTTCTAAATATTGATCCTATGAATGGCGATGAATGCAGGGTCGTGTTGATCGTCCGGGGAGCAGTGAAGTGACCGCAAAGTCGCGTTTCAAACAGCGTTTTGTACGATTGACAATTGTCGGATTTTCCCTGAATGTGGCGTACCCAAATCAAACGGGCGTATGAAATGAGCGTTTGCATCGCAGGCGGCTCTATACAGAATCCCGACTATCGCGTTGGCGGGTGTGCCTGGCGGATTGGCGTTAGCATCGACGGTGACGTTAGTGCCAAGCCAGAAGTCAGCGTCCGACGTGTACTGTTCAGCTTCCATATCGTGGAGATCAGTTGATGATTTACGAAGGTAAAGCCATCACGGTTAAGGCTCTTGAAAGTGGCATCGTCGAATTGAATTTCGACCTCAAGGGTGAGTCCGTCAACAAGTTCAACCGTCTAACCCTGAATGAATTGCGTCAGGCTGTTGACACCATCAAGGCAGATGCTTCGATCAAGGGCGTGATCGTCAGCAGTGGCAAGGACGTGTTCATCGTCGGCGCCGACATCACCGAGTTTGTCGACAACTTCAAGCTGCCGGATGCCGAGCTGGTGGCTGGCAACCTCGAAGCCAACAAGATCTTCAGCGATTTCGAAGACCTCAACGTGCCGACCGTTGCCGCGATCAATGGCATCGCCCTGGGCGGTGGTCTGGAAATGTGCCTGGCCGCGGATTACCGCGTCATGGCTGCCAGTGCCAAGATCGGCCTGCCGGAAGTCAAGCTGGGCATCTACCCGGGCTTCGGCGGTACCGTGCGTCTGCCGCGCATCATCGGTGCCGACAACGCCATCGAGTGGATCGCTGCTGGCAAGGAAAACCGTGCTGAAGACGCGCTGAAAGTCGGTGCCGTCGATGCTGTGGTTGCTCCCGATAAACTCAAGGATGCCGCTCTGGCCCTGGTCAAGCGCGCCATTTCCGGCGAGTTCGACTACAAGGCAAAGCGTCAGCCTAAGCTGGAAAAGCTCAAGCTCAACGCCATTGAGCAGATGATGGCTTTCGAAACCGCCAAAGGTTTCGTTGCCGGCCAGGCGGGTCCGAACTACCCGGCGCCGGTGGAAGCGATCAAGACCATTCAGAAAGCCGCCAACTTTGGCCGCGACAAGGCTCTGGAAGTGGAAGCCGCCGGCTTCGTCAAACTGGCCAAGACCTCTGCCGCACAGAGCCTGATCGGTCTGTTCCTGAACGATCAGGAGCTGAAGAAAAAGGCCAAGGCCTACGACGAGATCGCCAAGGATGTGAAGCAGGCTGCCGTGCTGGGCGCCGGCATCATGGGCGGCGGTATCGCCTATCAGTCTGCCTCCAAGGGCACGCCGATCCTGATGAAGGACATCAACGAGCACGGTATCGAGCAGGGTCTGGCAGAAGCCGCGAAACTGCTGGTAGGCCGCGTTGATAAAGGCCGCATGACCGCAGCGAAGATGGCCGAAGTGCTCAATGGCATTCGTCCGACCCTGTCCTACGGTGATTTCGGCAACGTCGACCTGGTGGTCGAAGCCGTAGTCGAGAACCCCAAGGTCAAGCAGATCGTGCTGGCTGAAGTGGAAGGTCAGGTCAAGGAAGACACCATCCTGGCGTCCAACACCTCGACCATTTCCATCAGCCTGCTGGCCAAGGCCCTCAAGCGTCCGGAAAATTTCGTCGGCATGCACTTCTTCAACCCGGTGCACATGATGCCGCTGGTGGAAGTGATCCGTGGCGAGAAGTCCAGCGAGCTGGCCGTTGCCACCACCGTTGCCTACGCCAAGAAAATGGGCAAGAACCCGATCGTGGTCAACGACTGCCCGGGCTTTTTGGTCAACCGCGTGCTGTTCCCGTATTTCGGCGGCTTCGCCAAGCTGGTCAGCGCCGGTGTGGATTTCGTGCGCATCGACAAGATCATGGAAAAATTCGGCTGGCCAATGGGCCCGGCGTACCTGATGGACGTGGTCGGTATCGACACCGGCCACCACGGTCGCGACGTCATGGCTGAAGGTTTCCCGGATCGCATGAAGGACGACCGCCGCTCGGCCGTGGACGTGCTTTATGAGGCCAAGCGCCTGGGACAGAAGAACGGCAAGGGTTTCTACGCCTACGAAACCGACAAGAAGGGCAAGCAGAAGAAGGTCGCCGATCCATCGGTACTGGAAGTGCTCAAGCCAATTGTCTACGAGCAGCGTGAAGTCACCGACGAAGACATCATCAACTGGATGATGATCCCGCTGTGCCTGGAAACCGTTCGTTGCCTGGAAGACGGCATCGTCGAAACCGCTGCCGAAGCGGACATGGGCCTGGTCTACGGCATTGGTTTCCCTCCATTCCGTGGCGGTGCGCTGCGCTACATCGATTCCATCGGTGTTGCCCAGTTCGTTGCCCTGGCCGACCAGTACGCCGATCTGGGCGCGCTGTACCACCCGACCGCGAAGCTGCGTGAAATGGCCAAGAACGGCCAGAGCTTCTTCGGTTAAGCGCCCACACTAGAGCGAGAGTGAACATATGAGCTTGAATCCTAGAGACGTCGTGATTGTAGACTTCGGTCGTACTCCGATGGGCCGCTCCAAGGGCGGCATGCACCGCAACACCCGCGCCGAAGACATGTCGGCGCACCTGATCAGCAAACTGCTGGAACGCAACAGCAAGGTCGACCCGGCGGAAGTCGAGGACGTGATCTGGGGCTGTGTCAACCAGACCCTGGAGCAGGGCTGGAACATCGCGCGCATGGCGTCGCTGATGACCCAGATCCCGCACACCTCGGCTGGCCAGACCGTCAGCCGCCTGTGTGGCTCGTCCATGAGTGCCCTGCACACCGCTGCGCAAGCGATCATGACCGGCAACGGTGACGTGTTCGTGGTCGGCGGCGTCGAGCACATGGGTCACGTGAGCATGATGCACGGTGTCGATCCGAACCCGCACATGTCCCTGTACGCGGCCAAAGCCTCGGGCATGATGGGCCTGACCGCCGAGATGCTGGGCAAGATGCACGGCATCACCCGTGAGCAGCAGGACGCCTTCGGCGTGCGTTCCCACCAGCTCGCCCACAAGGCGACTGTGGAAGGCAAGTTCAAGGATGAGATCATCCCGATGCAGGGCTACGACGAGAACGGTTTCCTGAAACTGTTCGATTACGACGAAACCATCCGTCCCGAGACCACCCTAGAGAGCCTGGCGGCCCTGAAGCCGGCGTTCAACCCTAAAGGTGGTACCGTGACTGCCGGTACTTCGTCGCAGATCACCGACGGCGCCTCGTGCATGATCGTGATGTCGGCCCAGCGTGCCCAGGATCTGGGCATCCAGCCGCTGGCAGTGATCCGTTCCATGGCGGTGGCGGGTGTGGATCCGGCCATCATGGGCTATGGTCCAGTACCGGCCACGCAGAAAGCCCTGAAGCGCGCGGGCCTGGGCATCAACGATATCGACTTCTTCGAGCTCAACGAAGCTTTCGCCGCACAGGCCCTGCCAGTGCTGAAAGATTTGAAAGTGCTCGACAAGATGAACGAGAAGGTTAACCTGCACGGCGGCGCGATCGCCTTGGGTCACCCATTCGGTTGCTCCGGTGCGCGTATCTCCGGGACCCTGCTCAACGTCATGAAGCAGAATGGCGGCACCTTCGGTGTGTCCACCATGTGCATCGGCCTTGGCCAGGGCATCTCGACCGTCTTCGAACGCGTTTAAGCGTTGGGTTGATGGAAGCCGGGGCCCTGTGCCCCGGTTTTTGTTTTTCTGTAGATTTATTTGTTTTTATTTTGAAAAGAATTGCACGAGGGCCAGAGCATGCAGTTACAACCCGGGCTCTATCAGCATTACAAGGGGCCGCAGTACCGCGTTTTCAGCGTGGCGCGGCACTCGGAAACGGAAGAAGAAGTGGTGTTTTACCAAGCCCTGTATGGGGATTACGGCTTTTGGGTACGCCCCTTGAGCATGTTCCTGGAGTCGGTCGAAGTTGACGGCGAGCAGGTCCCACGCTTTGCTTTGGTGCAGGCCGAACTCAGTCTTTTTTCACCGGCTTGAGCGCAGGTCGCGCAGTACCCTGCGCTTGACCTCACCTTGTTGCCACTATATATAGCGGGGCCGCGTCAGGCGCCAACCGCCTTTCACTTCTCGAATTCAGGAATTTTCTGATCCATGGGCAAATCGCTGGTCATTGTGGAATCCCCGGCTAAGGCCAAGACCATCAACAAGTACTTGGGCAACCAATACGTGGTGAAGTCGAGTATCGGCCATATCCGAGACCTGCCCACCAGCGGTTCGGCGAGTGCCGCCAAAGAGCCAGCCGCCAAGCGTGGCAAGGCCGCTGCGGGCGAAGCCCCGGCCTTGTCGCCGAAGGAAAAAGCGCGCAAGCAGCTGGTGTCACGCATGGGCGTCGACCCCGAGCACGGCTGGAAGGCCAAGTACGAAATCCTTCCTGGCAAGGAAAAGGTCATTGAAGAGCTGCGCCGCCTTGCCAAGGATGCCGACACCATCTATCTCGCAACGGACTTGGACCGCGAAGGGGAAGCCATCGCCTGGCACCTGCGGGAAGCCATCGGCGGTGACGACAGCCGCTACAAGCGCGTGGTGTTCAACGAAATCACCAAGAAGGCGATCCAGGAAGCCTTCTCCCAGCCGGGCGAGCTGGATATTCATCGGGTCAACGCCCAACAGGCTCGTCGCTTCCTCGATCGTGTGGTGGGCTACATGGTCTCGCCGCTGCTGTGGGCGAAGATTGCCCGTGGCCTGTCTGCCGGCCGCGTGCAGTCGGTTGCGGTGAAGCTGGTGGTGGAGCGTGAGCGTGAGATTCGTGCCTTCATCCCTGAAGAATACTGGGAAGTACACGCCGACCTGGGCACAGCCAAGGGCTCGAATGTGCGTTTTGAAGTAGCCCGTGAAAACGGCGAGGCCTTCAAACCGCTCAATGAAACACAGGCGATGGCTGCCCTGGAGAAGCTCAAGGCTTCGGCCTACAGCGTCGCCAAGCGTGAAGACAAGCCCACCAGCAGCAAGCCGTCGGCGCCGTTCATTACGTCTACCCTGCAGCAGGCCGCGAGCAATCGCCTGGGCTTCGGGGTGAAGAAGACCATGATGATGGCCCAGCGTCTGTATGAGGCTGGTTACATCACCTATATGCGTACCGACTCCACCAACCTCTCGGCTGATGCCGTGGCGATGGCGCGGACCTATATCGAAGATGAGTTCGGCAATAAGTACCTGCCGGCCTCGCCTAACGTCTACAGCAGCAAGGAAGGGGCTCAGGAGGCGCACGAAGCGATTCGTCCGTCCGACGTGAATACCCATCCAAGCAAGCTGTCGGGCATGGAACGTGACGCTGAGCGCCTCTACGAGCTGATCTGGCGCCAGTTCGTCGCCTGCCAGATGCTGCCGGCGCAATACTTGTCCACCACCGTCAGCGTCGCTGCTGGTGACTTCGAACTGCGCGCCAAGGGCCGCATCCTCAAGTTCGACGGTTACACCCGGGTCATGCCGCAGATCAGCAAGCCGGGAGACGACGACGTATTGCCGGACATGGCTCAGGGCGAAGTGCTGAAGTTGATCAAGCTCGACCCGAGCCAGCACTTCACCAAACCGCCGGCGCGTTACTCCGAAGCCAGCCTGGTGAAGGAAATGGAAAAACGCGGTATTGGCCGTCCTTCGACCTATGCGGCAATCATTTCCACTATCCAGGATCGCGGTTACGTGACCTTGCACAACCGTCGTTTCTATTCGGAAAAGATGGGCGATATCGTCACTGAGCGTCTCTCCGAGAGCTTCTCCAACCTGATGGACTACGGCTTCACTGCCGGTATGGAAGAGAACCTCGATGACGTGGCTCAAGGCGAGCGCGACTGGAAAAACGTCCTTGACGAGTTCTATGGCGACTTCAAGAAGAAGCTCGAAGTGGCCGAGGGCGCTGAAACCGGCATGCGTGCCAATCAGCCGGTGATGACCGATATTCCGTGCCAGACCTGTGGTCGGCCGATGCAGATTCGTACCGCCTCCACTGGCGTGTTCCTGGGGTGCTCGGGTTACAGCCTGCCACCCAAAGAGCGTTGCAAGGCCACCGTCAACCTGGTGCCGGGCGACGAGATCGCTGCGGACGACGAGGGTGAATCTGAATCCTTGGTACTGCGCGGCAAGCACCGTTGCCCGATCTGCAGTACGGCGATGGATGCTTACCTGCTGGATGAGAAGCGCAAGCTGCACATCTGCGGTAACAATCCGGATTGCGCCGGCTACGAGATCGAAGAGGGCAGCTACCGGATCAAGGGCTATGAAGGTCCGAGCCTGGAATGTGACAAGTGCGGCAGCGAGATGCAGCTCAAGACAGGTCGTTTCGGCAAGTTCTTCGGTTGCACCAACCCGACCTGCAAGAACACCCGCAAGCTGCTGAAAAGCGGTGATGCGGCGCCGCCGAAGATGGACCCGGTGAAGATGCCTGAGCTGAAATGCGAGAAGGTCAACGACACCTACATCCTGCGCGACGGTGCTTCGGGCCTGTTCCTGGCTGCCAGCCAGTTCCCGAAGAACCGCGAGACCCGTGCACCGCTGGTGCTGGAGCTGATCCCGCACAAGGATGAGATCGATCCGAAGTATCACTTCCTCTGCGAAGCGCCGAAGAAGGACCCGGATGGTCGTCCAGCCGTGGTGCGCTACAGCCGCAAGACCAAGGAGCAGTACGTGCAGACCGAGGTCGATGGCAAGCCTACCGGCTGGCGTGCCTTCTACGATGGTGGCACTTGGAAGGTCGAAGACAAGCGCTAAGCGACTGTCGTGCTGGGGGACTTGTTTTCTGGCACATCGATGAAAAAGGCCGCATGACATCTTCGGGTGTCATGCGGCCTTTCTTTTGTCTTGCGGCAAGTTGGAGTGATCCTTGAAACTGTGCCATCCGCATCCGGTTCTCTTCCTATAGTGGAGGCTGCCTATATGGCCCACGAGCTCTATACCCGTACCAATCAGAAGATCTACTTTGCCGGCTTGTCCCTGGAAGCCCTGGGTCGGGCTGAAGAGGGGCGGGCGATGAACGCCCAGGCGCTGGTCCAGGCCGGGCGCGAGTCGGTGTTGTTTCATCTCTATGGAGCCTTGCTGGGGCTTTGTCACGAGATTGCCGGCTTCTACCGCTTGCCCCAGGCCAATGCTCCCCGGGTCGAGCAGATCCTCAATCGTGAAGTGCTGCAGAGCATTGCCATTCCCGAACTGGCGGAATTGGTGGAACTGGCGCATAGCCCGCAAACCTGGCTGGCGCAATTGTTGTCCGCTTACGGGGAGCTGTTCCAGCCGCCGCGTGCGCCGCACAAGCCCAAGGGGGACGTGACTCAGCCGCTGATTGTGGCGGTCAACCTGAATGAAGAGGAGTCGGAAGAGGAGTTGAGTCGTGAAGAGCTGGAAAGCTGGCGACAAAACCTCAAGGCCCTGGCCATTCGCTTTCGTGACGGCTTGAACGAGTGTTGAACCTTAGCGTCGCTTGATGCGCGGCGCGTTTAATTGATCAAGGAAGATTCATGTTGTTCTTCTTGCGTGACCAGGCGCTGGTTCGCCTGCTGAGCGATTGCCAGATGCGAGTCATCAACGCTCAGTCCAAGGCGGATCTGCTGGAAGTGCTCGACCGGCTGGAGATATTCCCCGGCGGCCTGGAATTCGATCATGTGCAATCAATAACGCTCTTGGTGCTGGCGTTTGCCGCGCTCGCGGCTGGGTTGTTGATGGATGGCATGGGCGGGATGTTCTGGGTGTTTGTGGCTCTTTGTTTCTTCAGCTACCGGGTCAGCAAAGGCGTCTCTGGGACGTTGACGGATCTGGCGGCGAGCATTACCCGCAAGTGCATGATGTTGGGCAACGATTTGAGCGAACTCGACAGTAGCGCTGACTGGCGCCTGAAGAGACTGGACAACGAGTTCACCGATTACCAGCGGGGCAGCGAGAGTGAGCGGCGCCGTATCCTGGACTCGCTCCAGGGGGTGTATCGAGGAGAGTGGCATTCGCTGGCATTCGAGTATCACCATCTACGATATGTGATCTCCAGTCGCGAGCGCGGGGCCAGCGGAGACTTCAGGACGGTTTACACGAACTACCACCGCTACAGTCTGGTGGTGGATTTTCCTTGGGTGAGGGAGATTGCGGTTCGATCCAGTCCCTTGGAAATACAGCTGTCGGGACAGCCCTTCAAGACCGACCGCGACGATTTCAATCAAACCTTTGTGCTGCGCGGCATGGACTCGGCCCTTTGCGAGCACTTCGCCAGGCCTGCGACGCTGGATTTGTTGATGGAGCTTTCGCGTCAGCTCCATGGGGTCAATCTGGAGTTCTCCAGCCAGGGACGGCTCTGCCTGAGCTTCAACAATGAAGACACCATGGCTTATCTCGATCCGGGGTTGTTGAGTGATCTGGCGGTCTTTCGTGAGCGGATCGAGGCTGGCATCGAGTTGCCGAAGTTGTATCCGTTGTTGGGGCTGATAGAGCGGCTGGCCCAGCAGCACGACGGTCATGTTGTTCCTGCTAGCGTTCCACAGGCTGCTGAACCCGGCGAATTGATCAAGGAAAAGTGATGCAGTTTCTCAAGCATGATGCCGAGCTGGTCCGGTTGTTGGCCAACTGCGATTCGGAAGTTGCGCGCGCCAGGTCCAACGAGGATCTGCTGAAGGTCATCGACAAGCTCCGTACCTTCAAGGGGGGGTTGGCGTTCGATCATGCCCAGCCCCTGGTGCTGTTGATGCTGGCTATTGCTGCGGCCGTGCCTGCGATGGCCGGTGTGATCCCGATGGTGTTTGTTGCGGCGTGCCTGGGTTTTGCCAGTCTGTACATCTGGATGAGCCGTAAGGCAGCCTTTGACGAGCTGCCGAAGAAGATAGCTCGTAAGTGTTCGTTCCTCAGTAATGGTCTGTGGGACCCGGGTGGATCAGCTGATGAGCGTTTCAGTCAGCTGAGTGATGAGTTTGACGACTATGACCGTGGCAATGACAGTCGTCGCATCGAGGCTTCGGCCAAGGGAACCTATCAGGGAGCTCGGCATGAGCTGTCTTTTGTCTTTCACCACCTGCGTTATGTGAACTCTCATATCAAGAACAAATCCGATGGCGAGTCCGAGCGGGTGTACGAGAGCTTCGATCGCTTCAGCCTGGTAGTGGACTTCCCCTGGGTGAAGGGCGTGGCAGTGCGCAGCAATCTCCCGGATAAGAAAGTTGCCAAGCGCAAGGTTTTCGAGACCACCTTCGATGCCTTCAACAGGACTTTCATGTTTTGTGGCGATAGCGAGCTGGCCTGCGCGAGGTTCGCAACGCCCACCACCCTGGTTTTCTTGCTGAGTCTTTGCCAGCGGCTGAAGAACGTGAATCTGGAGTTTTCCAGCCAGGGCCACTTGTGCCTGAGCTTCGATGATGCCGAAGTCATGGCCTATCAGGACCCGGGAGCCCTAGAGGATCTGCCGGGCTTCTACGCAAAGATCGAGCAGGGGCTGAAATTGCCGAACCTGTTTCCGGTTCTGGCCCTTGTGCACGAGTTGGCGGAGTTGCAGGACAACAATTTCGAGCTTCCGCTGACAGTCACTGATGATATGGAGCAGTAGGTTATGGAGTTGTTGGTAGTCATTGCGATTGTCTTGGGTGTTCTTGCCTATGTGCATTACAACAAGATCGTCGGTGCATATAACCGTGTGCAGGGGGCCTGGTCGGATGTGCTGACCTACCAGAGGCAGAAGATCAAGGTGCTAGATGTGCTTGAGCCGCAAGTGGCCGGTTTTCAGGCTTATGAGAGCCAGTTGCTGGAGAAAATAGTCGGGCTCCGTGGCGCTATCGCCAGCTTGCCGTCTGTGGCGGATGGCGATGCGCTGAAGTCGGTGGATCAGGGTACCAAGGCGTTGCTGGGAGGGTTGAATCTGGCGTTTGAAGCCTATCCTGAGCTCAATTCCGCTGGGCTGATGAACAACTTGATGCGTGAAGTTGCCGAGCAGGAAAGCAATGTCAGCGGCGCCATTACACTGTTCAATCTGAATGTGGAGCATTTCAATAACAGCATTCAGTTGTTTCCCGGCTCGCTGGTCAATCGGTTGACCCTGAGAAAGTCACGGGTCACGCCGTTTTCCGACAGCCAGGCGTCGGCGGGTTTTGAATACAAGCCGAATTTCTGAGGGGCTCTGCTGCGCCTCTGTGGCAGGTTCGGGTTAGCGTTCATCGGGTGGAGAAGGGAAGGGGAGCGTCGAGCAGTAGCCGCTGCCATGCAAGATCCTGAGCGAGGCTGGGGTTATGACTGATATAATCCCCGCCTTTCGTGGAGACCAGACCTTTATGCCAACGTCCTTTCTAGAAATTGTCGAATTGCCAGACGGCCGTATCGAGCTGCGCAGAGCTGAGGACGAGGGTTCTCTGGTTACTTTGGATTTCTCCGAGGATGCCAAAGCCTTTTTGCAAGGTCAGCATGTGGAAGTGGCCAAGGCCATGTTGAGCGTCGGCGTGCAGATGGCCGGACGCCTGGTTGAAGGTGAAATCGATAAAGAAGACGGTCCACGGGTTCTCCACTAAGCCCGTTTATCGGTTTTCTTCCGGTTATTCGTCATATTTATTTCGGCTTCTCAATCCTGGAGAAGCCTCGCGTCATTCAAGCGCATTTACAGCGACTTCCCGGTGTTTATCCCAGGCGAATATTCAGGCTTTGCGCATCACCCGTGCGTGCGGCGCTGATCAGTTGTTGCCGGGCGCTGCCGCTTAGCGGGTTCAGCCAACTGACCACGGTATGGCTGCGGCCCAGTCGTAAGGCTTCACAGGCCAGCTGCTGCGGGCTTTGATTGCCCCGTGGATGCAGCAGCAGGATGCGCTCGCGATTCAGTCCAGCCTCTCGCAACCAGCTCTGGGTCAGGCTGGATGGAGGGGCGATCAGGGTCAGCCAGCGAGCGTCCTGATCCTGGCTCAGCTCCCTGAGAATGGGGGCCAGAAGGTTCAGGCAGTTCCCGGTGGCGCCGCGTAACGACAGTTCACTGAAGGCTTCTGGATCTTTGTTCCAGGGCGATTCGACTGCTTCCTTGAGTACAGGCGCCAGTGGCTGGGCCAGGAACGCTTCGAACAGTGGCAGTTGTGCTTGCTGTGGTGTCTGGGGGAACTGCATGGAGCCTCCTTTAGCGGCGAATGACGCCGACACTCAAGCCTTCGATCACCAGGTCCTGATCTTTCAGGTTGACTTCGATGGGGGCAAATTCCGGATTCTCGGCGATCAGCCAGACTTTGCTGCCTTCGCGTTTGAAGCGTTTGACCGTTACCTCGTCGCCGATCCGTGCGACTACAACCTGGCCATTGCGGGCTTCGCGGGTGGTGTGCACCGCGAGCAGGTCGCCGTCGAAGATGCCGATGTCCTTCATGCTCATGCCTTGGACCCGAAGCAGGTAGTCGGCGCGAGGGTGAAAGAAGGTCGGATTGATGTTGCAGGACTCTTCGATGTGCTGCTGGGCCAGAATGGGGGCGCCGGCGGCAACACGACCAATGATGGGCAGCGAGTCGTCGGTTTTGGCTTCGAAGCCGGGGATACGGATGCCGCGAGAGGCTCCCGGAGTCATCTCGATGGCGCCTTTGCGGGCCAGGGCTTTGAGGTGTTCTTCGGCGGCGTTGGGCGACTTGAAGCCCAGCTCCTGGGCAATCTCGGCGCGTGTGGGGGGATACCCGTTGTCTTCAAGGCAGCGTTTGATAAAAGCCAGAATCTCAGCTTGGCGTGGCGTCAGTTTTAGCATGTCGATCGCTCTGTCTTTTTATACAGTGACTGGGATTATATACAGTGAACGTCACTTGGCAATCCTCCTTTTTCCCGGGTCGGCCGGGCGGTCGTCATCCTGATGGTGGAATCCGTCGCCGATGCCTGGCTACAGAGGTCGGCAGGTATGATTAAATAGCGCGCCGAACGGTCTCTGCAGAGGCTGGCAGGCTTGACATTGCAGAGCCTGAAACGTATGTTTCAAACAAGTGTTTGTCAGGCGGAGTAGCCATGGCCCAGTCGGAAACCGTTGAACGCATTCTCGATGCTGCCGAGCAGTTGTTCGCGGAAAAAGGTTTTGCCGAAACCTCGTTGCGGCTGATCACCAGCAAGGCCGGGGTCAACCTGGCGGCAGTCAACTATCATTTCGGTTCCAAGAAGGCGTTGATCCAGGCAGTTTTCTCGCGCTTTCTTGGGCCTTTCTGCATCAGTCTTGATCGCGAGCTGGAGCGGCGTCAGTCAAAACCGGACAGCAAGCCGAGTCTTGAGGAACTGTTGGAAATCCTCGTCGAGCAGGCGCTGGTGGTGCAGCCTCGCAGCGGCAACGACCTGTCGATTTTCATGCGTCTGCTGGGACTGGCCTTTAGTCAGAGCCAGGGCCATTTGCGGCGTTATCTGGAAGACATGTACGGCAAAGTATTCCGCCGCTATATGTTGCTGGTTAACGAAGCAGCGCCGCGTATTCCTCCCATCGAATTGTTCTGGCGTGTGCACTTCATGCTGGGTGCTGCGGCCTTCAGCATGTCCGGGATCAAGGCGCTGCGCGCCATCGCCGAGACTGATTTCGGGGTCAATACCTCCATCGAGCAGGTGATGCGGCTGATGGTGCCGTTCCTCGCTGCCGGCATGCGTGCCGAAACCGGGGTCACGGACGAAGCCATGGCTAGCGCTCAGCTCAAGCCGCGTAGCAAGTCGGCCCCGGCAGTCGCCAAGGCTTGACCTCACGGGTGGGCGCGACAGCTTACATCCGCTAAGCTAGCCGCCCATGCCGATTCTCGTTTTTACCCCCTGTGCTTTCCTCTCGTCGATGTCGATCGGTTCGGTCGTGCCCATCGCGGATGCGGCCCTGCCTGCGTCTCCAGGAAGCCATCGTTGATGGCGCGCGCATTTGTGTTTAAGGAAATTTTATGACCGTTGGCCTGCAAGGCTCCTTGATGGTGGACGTCGCCGGTACCTGGCTGACGGCTGAAGATCGCCAACTCCTGCGTCAGCCGGAAGTGGGTGGATTGATCATCTTTGCTCGCAATATCGAGCATCCGCGCCAGGTGCGCGAGCTCAGTGCGGCGATCCGCGCCATCCGTCCAGACCTGCTGTTGGCGGTGGATCAGGAAGGCGGCCGGGTGCAGCGGCTACGCCAGGGCTTTGTTCGTCTGCCGGCCATGCGCGCACTCGCGGACAACCCGAATGCCGAGTACCTGGCTGAACAGTGTGGCTGGATCATGGCCACTGAAGTGCTGGCGGTGGGGCTGGATCTGAGCTTCGCTCCGGTCCTGGACCTTGATCATCAGCGTAGTGCGGTGGTGGGCAGTCGGGCTTTCGAGGGGAATCCGGAGCGCGCGGCGCTGTTGGCCGGGGCCTTTATCCGCGGTATGAACAGCGCCGGGATGGCGGCCACGGGCAAGCATTTCCCCGGACATGGCTGGGCCGAGGCCGATTCCCATGTAGCGATCCCCAACGACGAGCGCAGCCTGGATGAGATTCGCGCCAAGGACCTGCTGCCGTTCGCTCGTCTGAGCAAGCAGCTGGCGGCAGTGATGCCGGCTCATGTGATCTACCCGCAAGTCGACCCCCAGCCGGCCGGTTTCTCTCGGCGCTGGTTGCAGGACATCCTGCGCGGCGAACTGCAATTTGACGGGGTGATCTTCAGTGATGACTTGTCCATGGCCGGCGCTCATGTGGTGGGGGATGCCGCGAGCCGGATCGAAGCTGCTCTTGGCGCCGGTTGTGACATGGGCCTGGTGTGTAATGACCGTGCTGCGGCCGAGTTGGCATTGAGCGCGGCTCAACGCCTTAAAGTGCAGCCGTCGCCGCGCATTGCACGGATGCGTGGCCAGGCGTTTGCCAATGTCGAGTACAAGCAGGACCCTCGCTGGCTCAAGGCCCTGGAGGCGTTGAGGGCTGCCCAGTTGATTGACTGAGGACGCCTGACTAAATGGGCGCCAGGAGCAACTCCCGGGTGCCCACATTGGGTCAGCGGCCGGCTTTCTTGTCCGGCAGCGGGGCGAACAGGGCTTCGATGTCTTCGCTCTGCAGCTTCCAGTCGCCGGCCTTGCGCCCGTCCAGCACGCCTGCCGCCAGGTCCGACTTCTCTTGTTGCAGGAGCTGGATCTTCTCCTCCACGGTGCCCCGGGCAATCAGCTTGTAGACGAACACCGGTTTTTCCTGGCCGATGCGGTAGGCACGGTCGGTGGCCTGGCTCTCGGTCGCCGGGTTCCACCATGGATCGTAGTGGATCACGGTGTCGGCCTCGGTGAGGTTGAGACCTACGCCGCCGGCTTTGAGGCTGATCAAAAAGATCTGCAGCTTGCCGCTCTGGAAATCCCGCACTGGCGTGCGCCGGTCCCGGGTCTGGCCGGTGAGCAGGGCGTAGGCGATTTTGCGTCGTTTGAGCTCGGCTTCGATCAGGCTCAGCATCGAGGTGAACTGCGAAAATAGCAGAATGCGCCGGCCTTCTTCGAACAGCTCCTCAAGCATCTCCATCAGGCTGTCGAGTTTGCCCGACGAGCTGCCCCGTGCCGGGGGCGAGTCGTTGACCAGGCGCAGGTCGCAGCACACCTGGCGCAGCTTGAGCAGGGCTTCGAGGATAATGATCTGGCTGCGCGCCACGCCTTTGCGAGTGATCTCGTCGCGGACTTTCTTGTCCATGGCCAGGCGCATGGTTTCGTAGACATCACGTTGCGCCTCGTTGAGCTCGACCCAATGGATGATCTCGGTCTTGGGCGGCAACTCGGTGGCCACCTGCTCTTTGGTACGGCGTAGCAGGAAGGGTTTGATCCGGCCGTTGAGGTGCTGCAGGCGCACTTCGCTGGCGTGCTTTTCGATGGGCACTCGGTAGTCGCGGTTGAAGCTCTTGGCGTCGCCGAGCCAGCCCGGCAACAGGAAGTGGAATAGCGACCAGAGTTCACCCAGATGGTTTTCCAGGGGCGTGCCGGAGAGGCACAGACGCTGTCGGGCATTAAGCTCCCGCGCGGCCTGGGCAGCCTTGCTCGACGGATTCTTGATGTATTGAGCCTCATCCAGAATCAGCATGTGCAAGGGCTGGGCTGCCAGCAGCTCGACGTCCTTGGGCAGCAATGCGTAGGTGGTCAGCAACAGGTCGTATTCGGCCAACTGCTTGAAGTGTTTTTTGCGCCCGGCACCATACAGTGCCAGCACCTTGAGCTGGGGAGTGAAGTGCGCCGCTTCGTCCAGCCAATTGGGAATCAGGCTGGTGGGCATGACCACCATGCAAGGGCGGTCCAGGCGGCCGGCGTTTTTCTCGCTGAGGATATGCGCCAGGGTCTGCAGGGTTTTGCCCAGGCCCATGTCATCGGCGAGGATGCCGCCCACTTCCAGTTGGCGCAGGGACTGCATCCAGCTCAAGCCTTCCTGCTGATAGGGGCGCAGGGTGGCATTCAACCCCTCCGGTACCGGCGCCGAGTAGTCCTTGATGTCGCGCAGGCGCTGGGCAAATGTGCGGATATGTTCACCGCCTTCCCAGAGCAGCGGCAGGTCCTGCAGTGGGTTCAGGCGTGTGGCATCGGCGCTGCTCAAGCGCAGGGTGGTTTCTCCGGGCTCCTGCAGATAGAACTCCCCCAGGGTTGCCAGCACCGGTTTCAGGCGGCCGTAGGGCAGTGCCACTTGCAGCGGGCCGTGCAAGGAGTTGGGTCGGTTGGGAATGTTCACCAGGATCAACTCGTCGTCACGGCGCCTGGCCAGGCGCTCCGGGTTGAGGATCTCGGTGTGGGAGCGCATCAGGTTGAGCAGGATCGGCAGCAGGCTCAGACGCTCGCCATTGACGATGATCCCCAGCTCCAGGTCGAACCAGTCGCGCCCAGGGGCTTCGTCGACACTGGCGTACCAGTCGTCCACGGCGGTCAGGTCGAAGCCGAAGCCTTCGTCGATCTGCAGCTCCCAGTTCCGGTTGCGCAGCTTGGGCAGCTCATTGAGGGTGAAGGTCAGCCAGGCGCTGTCGTTGACCATCTCGAACAACTCGCCGGCGCTTTCCGGTAATGCCTTGCTCTGCCGAGTGGCGATCTTGAAGCCCAGGTTTCGCAGCTGTTCGCGCCAGCCTTGTTCCAGCTCGGGGTGGCGCTTTATGCGCAGGGTCTGATGTTCCTGGCGGATGATCACATCGGCATTCTTCTGGCCGCTGACGTACTCGCCCATGTAGTTGAATGACAGTGCGGCACGGTGCTGGATATAGCGTTGCATCTTGCCGTTGCGTGGTTCGAAGGCGCTGAATTCGATGCTTGCCAGCCACAGGCGCGGTACGGGTTGAACATCATCCAGCAAGTGCTGTGGCAGGGCGGCGGGGCGGCGGCTGTCGAGGACGGCGGAGAGTTTTTCCAGCAGTTCGGCATCCTTGGCTGCGGCGGGGAAGGCCAGGGTTTCTTCCACTTGCAGCAGCACGGCGGCGATGTGTTTGCAGTTGCTGCGGACCGGGCAGGTGCAATGGGCGTCGATCAGCAGCAGGTTGCCCTTGCTCGATTCCCGCAGGCTGATGTTCTGCCGATAGACATTGCCTCCGGAGCCTTCGCAACTGGCGGTGATAGCGCTGTCTCCAGCGGTAACGATGCGTACACGTCTTTCCAGGGTGTAGCGCCGGCCGCGCTCCAAGGTTTGTTCCTTGAAGCGATTGACCCAGGATGGGGCCAGGGGTTTGGTCAGGGGTGGGGTCATAGGGACTTCGATCAGTCCGGTATTTCAGTTGGAGCAGGGCGAGGTGCCGGTGCGGTGAGCGAGGTGATCTTGATCAGCAGCGCCAGATGGCCGTTATCCAGGTAGTTGAGCTGACCGTTCTTGGTGTGACTTTGCTGCTTCAGGCGCTCGCTACGGGTCACCAGGCCATTGCTGTCGATCTGGTTGATCCAGAAATCCGCGTCCACATCAGTGAAGCGCCCGAGCTTGAGGTTCAGGGTGCCTTCGATGGGGAACTGGCCGAATTGTTCCGGCCCGTCGCTGAGGGCCACCTTGACCGGGGTTTCCCCCAGGGTCTGCTGCCAGGCCTTGTGCAGCAGCACGCTGTAGTTGCCGCTGGCATTGAGCTTCTCGACGATCCCGCCCAGGGATGGGGTGCGCTGGCTGTCCGGGCTCAGATGTTGAGCGCCGGTGGCCCAGTCTTCCGGGGCGGCACGGCTGAGGATCTGCGGCTCGGCGTTCTGCCGGACAAGGATCATTTCCACCTGATACAGGTCGTCGGCAAACGCCATCGGCGCGACCAGAGTCAGGAGCAGGGTCAGGGAGCGGAATAGGCGCATGGGGCGTCCTTCAAGCAGTTTTCGGGGTGAGGCGTTCAAACAGCGCCTCCAGTGTATTAAAGCGCTCTTCCGGGCGTTCCATTGGCACCATGAACTTGAACAGGGTTGCACCTTCGAATTTGTAGCGTTTGGGTTGGCCCTGGATCAGTTTGATCAGCGCCAATGGGTCCACTGGAGTATCCGCGGCAAACTCGATGCGCCCGCCTTGAGGGCCGCCGTCGACCTTCTTGATTCCCAGGGTTTCGGCCTGGAGTTTCAGCAGGGTCAGGCGGATCAGGTTCTTGGTGGGCTCGGGCAGCAGGCCGAAGCGGTCGATCATCTCCACTTGCAGATCCTTCAGGCCGTCCTCGTCGGTCGCCGAGGCGATGCGCTTGTAGAGGATCAGGCGGGCGTGGACATCCGGCAGGTAGTCCTCGGGAATCAGTGCCGGCAGGCGCAGGTTGATTTCCGGGCCGCCCCCCAGAGGCTGGTCGAGGTTCGGCTGCTCGCCCTTGCGGATGGCTTTCACCGCGCGCTCGAGCATCTCCATATAAAGGGTGAAGCCCACAGCCTGGATCTGCCCGCTCTGGCCGTCGCCCAGCAGTTCGCCGGCGCCACGAATTTCCAGGTCGTTGGTGGCCAGCACGAAACCGGCCCCCAGGTCCTGGGTGTTGGCGATAGCTTCCAGGCGCTTTTCGGCGTCCGGGGTGATTTGCTGGCGCGGTGGTGTCAGCAGGTAGGCGTAGGCCTGGTGGTGACTACGGCCGACCCGGCCACGCAACTGGTGCAGTTGGGCCAGGCCGAACTTGTCGGCGCGCTCGATGATGATGGTGTTGGCGCTCGGCACGTCGATCCCGGTCTCGATGATGGTCGAGGCGATCAGCACGTTGAAGCGCTTGTGGTAGAAGTCGCTCATCACCTGTTCGAGTTCGCGTTCGCGCATCTGCCCATGGCCGATGCCGATCCGTGCTTCGGGCACTAGTTCCGCCAGGTCGGCGGCGCATTTCTCGATGGTTTTCACGTCGTTGTGCAGGTAGTACACCTGGCCGCCACGCAGCAGTTCTCGCAACAGAGCCTCTTTGACCGTGCTCTTGTTCTGCTCCATGACAAAGGTGCGCACCGACAGGCGTCGCGCCGGTGGCGTGGCGATGATCGACAGGTCTCGCATGCCCGAGACCGCCATGTTCAGGGTCCGAGGGATCGGCGTAGCGGTCAGGGTGAGGATGTCGACTTCGCTGCGCAGGGCCTTGAGCTGTTCCTTCTGGCGCACCCCGAAACGGTGTTCTTCGTCGATGATCACCAGCCCCAGGTTCTTGATCTTCACATCGTCCTGCAGCAGCTTGTGGGTGCCGATGACGATGTCGATCTTGCCTTCGGCCAGGTCCGCCACTGCGGCATTCACTTCCTTGGTCGATTTGAAGCGGCTCATCACTTCCACGGTCACCGGCCAGTCGGCGAAACGGTCGCGGAAGCTGTTGTAGTGCTGTTGGGCGAGCAGGGTGGTAGGCACCAGGATTGCCACTTGCTTGCCGCCGTGGACTGCAATGAAAGCGGCGCGCATGGCCACTTCGGTCTTGCCGAAGCCCACGTCGCCACAGACCAGTCGGTCCATCGGTTTGCCCGAGAGCATGTCTTCGCGCACGGCCTCGATGGTGCTTTGCTGGTCCGGGGTTTCCTCGAAGGGGAAGCCGGCGCTGAAGGTGGCGTAGTCGGCCTTAGGGTCGGCAAAGGCATAGCCTTCCCGGGCGGCGCGGCGGGCGTAGATGTCCAGCAGCTCGGCCGCCACGTCCCGCACCTGTTCGGCGGCTTTGCGCTTGGCTTTCTGCCAGGCTTCCGATCCCAGGCGGTGCAGTGGGGCGAGTGCATCGTCGCTGCCGGTGTAGCGGGCGATCAGGTGCAGGTTGGCCACGGGCACATAGAGCCTGGCGCCCTCGGCGTATTCCAGAGTGAGGAATTCGGCGACCTGATTGTCGATTTCCAGTGTGGCCAGCCCCAGGTAGCGGCCGACACCATGATCGATGTGCACGACCGGCGCGCCTTCACGCAGCTCGGTGAGGTTCTTGATCACCGCGTCGTTGTTGGCATCGGCGCGTTTTTCCCGGCGCCGGCGCTGCATCACTCGCTGACCGAACAACGGGCTTTCCGCCACCAGGGCCAGGGCCGGATCGTCCAGCACCAAACCTTCGTCCAGTGGAGCGATGGTGATCGCAAGGCGCTCCTTGCTGGCGACGAAATCCGGCCAGCTGTCGACGGTCTTCGGCCGCAGCTTGAGGCGTTCCAGCAACTCCAGCAGCACTTCCCGGCGGCCGGCGGATTCGGCGGTGAACAGCACTCGGCCGGGGAATTCGTCAAGAAAGCCCGAGAGCGCTGCCAACGGTTGGTTGGCCTTGGCCTCGATGGCCAGGTTGGGCAATTCGTGGGCTGGGAAACGTTCGCGGCCGACGCCGGTCTCGATATCCTGTTGGCTGGCCACCACGCGCGGCCAGTTTTTCAGGCGGGCGAAGCAGTCTTCCACCGGCAGGAACAGTTCTGCTGGAGGCAGGAGGGGGCGCGATGGATCGACGCGGCGCTCTTCGTAGCGGTTGCGCACATCGTTCCAGAAGTTTTCGGCGGCCTGCTCGATGCCCGGCAGGGAGAACACCTGGGTGTCCTGGGGCAGGTAGTCGAACAGGGTCGAGGTGTCTTCGAAGAACAGTGGCAGGTAGTACTCGATACCGGCCGGGGTAATCCCGCTGCTCAGGTCCTGGAAGATCGGGCAGCGGCGGAAGTCCACGTCGAAGCGTTCGCGAAAGCGCGCCTTGAAACGGGTCACCGCTTCTTTCTGTAGAGGGAATTCCTTGGCCGGCAACAGGCGCACCGAGTCGACCTTGTCGATGGAGCGCTGGTTCTCCGGATCGAAGGTACGCAAGGTCTCGATTTCGTCGTCGAACAGGTCGATGCGGTAAGGCAACTTGCTGCCCATGGGGAACAGGTCGATCAGGGCGCCGCGCACGGTGAATTCGCCGTGTTCATAGACAGTGTCGACGTAGCGGTAGCCGCTGGCTTCCAGGCGGGTGCGCATCTGTTCCACATCGAGCTTCTGGCCAACGTCCAGCACCAGGCTGCTGCCCAGCAGGAACTGGGTCGGCGCCAGGCGGTGCAGGGCGGTGGTGATCGGCACCACCAGCACACCGTGCTCCAGTTCCGGGAGTCGATACAGGCTGGCGATGCGCTGGGAAATGATGTCCTGATGGGGCGAGAACAGATCGTAGGGCAGGGTTTCCCAATCGGGGAAATGCAGCACCGGCAGATCCGGGGCGAAGAAGCTCAGCTCCTGTTCCAGCCGGTCAGCGCTTTGGCTGTCGGCAGTCAGCAGGAGGGTAAAGCGCTTGGCAGCGCTGGCGGCTTCGGCGATGGCCAGGCTCAGGGCGGCACCGGGCAGATTGCCCCAATGCTGTTTACCGGCGGCGGCAGGGAGTAGCGGTAGACGCAGGACGGGCACGGACGGTCAAGCTCCAAGCGTTGCGACAAAGTCGGTAATTGTAACGGTCCCGGGCGGCCACTGTCAGTGGCTGATGCGTCTATTACGCCGGTTAGGGGAAATGTAGTGGCTATGACAACAAAATGCGCTTTTTACAGCGAAATGTAGTGCCGGATCGGGCTGGTGTTACGGAGGGTTACAGACAGGTTGCCGGCATGTTCAAAAAATTGACGGTGCTGGAAGCCCCGGTTTTACTGGGCTGTAGCGCAGTGATATTTTTTTGCAAGGGCTTTTTGTTACCTTCTGCACGACAGGCGCGCATTGCTACGAGAGGGACTCGGCGTCATAATGTAGCCCCTTTTTTCTGCCCCTACATGTGGAAGGTTCCCGTGACTCAGAAGCCCGACCAGTGTCTTGGTGAATGGATCGACCGTGAAGCACTCGCAGAAGCGATGATTCCGCTTATCGGTCAGCTTTACCGCAATAACAATGTGGTGAGCTCGATCTATGGCCGCAGCCTGATCAACCAGTCTGTCATCGCGATTCTCAAAGCCCACCGCTTTGCTCGCCACCGTTCCTCCGACGATAGCGAACTCTCCGTCCACGAAACATTCCCTCTGCTTAAAGCCATGAGCGAGCTCAAGCTCGGCGCGGCTTCGGTAGACCTGGGCAAGTTGGCGTTCAAATTCCGTAACGAAGGCAATGGCCGCAGCGCCGAGCAGTTCGTTCGCGAAGAAATGGCTGATGTGGTTGGTCAGCAAAATGCTTCGGCTCGCAAAGGCACTGACGTGGTGCTGTACGGTTTCGGTCGTATCGGCCGTCTGCTGGCGCGCATCCTGATCGAGAAAACCGGTGGTGGCGACGGCCTGCGTCTGCGTGCCATCGTCGTGCGCAAAGGCGCCGAAAACGACCTGACCAAGCGCGCCAGCCTGCTGCGTCGCGATTCGGTGCACGGTTCGTTCAACGGCACCATCACCATCGACGAAGAAAACAACACCATCACTGCCAACGGCAACCTGATCCAGGTGATCTACGCGAAGAACCCGACCGAGGTGGATTACACCCAGTACGGCATCAAAGACGCGCTGCTGGTGGACAACACGGGTGTATGGCGTGACGCCGATGGTCTGGGTCAGCACTTGGCCTGCCCGGGTATCGACCGCGTTGTTCTGACCGCGCCTGGCAAAGGCAAGCTGAAGAACATCGTGCACGGTATCAACCATGCCGAGATCACCGCTGACGACAAGATCGTGTCCGCCGCTTCCTGCACCACCAACGCCATCGTGCCGGTGCTGAAGGCTGTGAATGACAAGTTCGGCATCATCAATGGTCACGTCGAAACCGTTCACTCGTACACCAACGACCAGAACCTGATTGACAACTTCCACAAGGGCGATCGCCGTGGTCGTTCCGCTGCGCTGAACATGGTCATCACCGAGACCGGTGCTGCTACCGCTGCTGCCAAGGCCCTGCCTGAGCTGGCCGGCAAGCTGACCGGTAACGCGATCCGCGTTCCGACGCCAAACGTGTCGATGGCTATTCTCAATCTGAACCTTGAGAAAGCCGCCACTCGTGAAGAGATGAACGAGTACTTGCGCTACATGGCGCTGCATTCTGATCTGCACAAGCAAATCGACTTCGTCAACTCGCAGGAAGTGGTATCCACCGACTTCGTGGGTTCGCGTCACGCCGGTGTGGTCGACGCTGAAGCGACCATCGTTCAGGACAACCGCGTTGTTCTGTATGTCTGGTACGACAACGAGTTCGGTTACAGCTGCCAGGTAGTACGCGTGATGGAAGACATGGCTGGGGTCAACCCGCCAGCGTTCCCACGCTAAGCGACAGCTGAAATGAAAACGCCCCGACTCGTCGGGGCGTTTTTGTTTGCGGCTATCGCCGGCAAGTCGATTCTTGCAACAACGTCGTTCCCGCAGGTTTCGCCGACAAGCCACGCCGGCATGATCCCTTAGGAGCCGGCTTGCCGGCGAAGCTGTGTATCAGGCGCCGCCAGCCGCTTGCGCGGTACGCAGTTCGTGGCGGTTGCCACGGAACAGTACCAGGGTAGCGATCAGCCCCAGCACCGCCGCGCCACTGAGCCAGATGCCCGGTGCTGCCTGGTTACCCAGTACATGGATCAGGTAGGTGCAGGCCGCTGGAGTAAAGCCGCCGAAGGTCGCAGTGGCCAGGCTGTAGGCCAGGGAGAAGCCGGTGGTGCGCACTTCCACTGGCATGATTTCAGTCAGCGCCACCACCATCGCGCCGTTATACGAGCCATAAAGGAAGGACAGCCACAGCTCGACGATCAGCAGGTGACTGAAGCTGGGGTTGGCTACCAGCCAGGACAGCGCTGGGTAAGCGGTGAAGATGGCCAGGATGGTCGCGCCCAGTAGCAGTGGCTTGCGGCCGATCTTGTCCGACAGCGAGCCCATGACCGGCAGCCAGAAGAAGTTCGACAGGCCGATGCACACGGTCACCAGCAGGGCGTCGAAGTCCGACAGGTGCAGCTCGGCCTTGCCGAAGGTCGGGGTGTAGGCGGTGATCAGGTAGAAGGACACGGTGGTCATTACCACCAGGGCCATGCCGGCGATGACGATGCCGAAGTTCTGGCCGATGGAGCGGATGATTTCCTGCAAGGTAGGGCGATGTTTGCGGGCCTGGAACTCGGGTGTTTCCTCGAGAGAGCGGCGGATCATGAAGATCGCTGGAACAATCATGCAGCCCACCAGGAACGGCACGCGCCAGCCCCATTCACCCATTTGTTCGGGGCTCAGCCAGTGGTTCAGACCCACCCCCAGCAAGCCGGCAAACACCACGGCCGCCTGTTGGCTTGCCGATTGCCAGCTGACGAAGAAGCCCTTGCGGCCTGGCGTCGAGATCTCGGCCAGGTACACCGACACGCCGCCCAGCTCCACGCCCGCGGAGAAGCCCTGCAGCAAGCGACCCAGTAGCACCAGCAGCGGGGCGGCGATGCCGAGGGTGGCGTAGCCCGGCACACAGGCAATCAGCACGGTGCCCGCGGCCATTAGTGCCAGGGTGATGATCAGGCCCTGGCGGCGGCCGTGACGGTCGATGTAGGCACCGAGGAAGATCGCCCCCAGGGGGCGCATCAGGAAGCCGGCGCCAAAGGTGGCCAGGGACAGCATCAGTGAGGCGAAGGCGCTGTCGGCAGGAAAGAAGGTCTTGGCGATTGCAGTGGCGTAGAAGCCATAGACCATGAAGTCGAACATCTCGAGAAAGTTGCCGCTGACAACGCGAAAGATCGCCTTGCCTTTGCCCGTGGTCGTGGACATTTTTTCACTCACTTTGGCTGTCTTGTTAGCAATCCCTGGTCGTTATGCGTCCCTTACTGCAAAGTCGGGGCTCGAGGCTGCACGCTGAACAGTTTTGTAACCATATGTGTATGAGGGCCTTCAGGCAACAAAAACTCTTGGATGGGTTTGATGGCTCTAGGTCAAGGCTTATGCAGTAAACGAGGGGTGAGGGGAGGCGCGCGAGCAGGTTCCGTCTGTCGCATAATGGCGTCTTGTGTGGCGAATCGACCCTCCGGGGCGGTTGATCAGGAGGGATAGCCTTGTTGGGTAAGTGTCGGTATCTAGGGGGCGCATTGTGGGGGGCGGCAGTGCTTTTGCAGGGATGCGGTGGCGATCGCCTGGAAAGCACCTCTGGTCCGACCATGGGTAGCACCTACTCCGTACAGTACGTGCGTCATTCCAATGGCCCGGCAGTGTCTTTGGTCAAGCGCGAAATCGACGGGATCCTCGCTGAGGTCGACCGGCAGGTGTCCACCTATCGCAGTGACTCGGATATCGAGCGTTTCAATGAGCTGCCGGCCAACAGCTGCCAGTCGATGCCAGAGCCGGTGCTGCAGTTGGTGCGTGTCGGCGAACAGTTGTCTCGTGACAGTGACGGGGCCTTCGACCTGACAGTGGAGCCCTTGCTGAATCTCTGGGGCTTTGGCCCCCAGGGGCGTGAGGAAAAGGTCCCCAGTGCCCCGGCGTTGGCGCAGGTACAGCAGCGGGTTGGGCATGGACACTTGCGTATCGAGGGTGCGCAGCTGTGCAAGGACGCGGCCGTGGAGGTGGATTTCAACAGCATTGCCGCTGGTTACGCTGTGGATCGAATGGCTGCCCGGCTCACGGAATTGGGCGTCGACAACTTTCTGGTTGAGGCCACCGGCGAGCTCAAGGCGGTGGGCCACAAGGTGGACGGCTCGCCCTGGCGCATCGCCCTGGAGGAGCCGCGGGACGACCAGCAGGTGGCCCAGCGGGTGATCGCCCTGGACGGTTATGGCGTATCCACGTCCGGCGACTACCGTAATTATTTCGAGCAGGACGGTCAGCGTTTTTCCCATACGTTCGATGCCCGGGTCGGCAAGCCCATCACTCACAAGCTGGCCTCAGTGACAGTGATTCATCCTTCGGCACTCATGGCCGATGGCCTGTCGACGCTGTTACTGATTCTTGGGCCCGAAGCGGGCTGGGACTACGCGGAAAAACACCGCATTGGCGCATTTTTTGTGATGCGTGCCGATAAAGGTTTCGTCACACGCAGCAACCCGGCCTTCGATGCGTTTCTGGGCGGGCAAAAACAATAACTCTGCGCACGCTTGTGGGTCCTGTAGTGCAGGCAAAAGTAGCCTACGACGCGACCAAGGGTTAATGTGCGCGGCGTTGACGCTTCTATAGACTGTGCCCGGGTTCGTAACCGAGCCAAATTGATCCTTCATGTCGCTGGCCGCGGCATGATTTAGCCGGAGATGCCAGAAGGGCATCTCGGCCTGTTCTGAGGAGTACGCATGGCTGTCTACAACTACGACGTAGTGGTGCTGGGCTCAGGCCCCGCTGGAGAAGGTGCGGCAATGAACGCCGCGAAAGCAGGACGCAAAGTGGCGATGGTCGATAGCCGTCGCCAGGTCGGCGGTAACTGCACCCACTTGGGTACCATTCCGTCCAAGGCCCTGCGTCACTCGGTCCGGCAGATCATGCAGTTCAACACCAACCCGATGTTCCGGGCTATTGGCGAGCCGCGCTGGTTCTCTTTCCCGGACGTGCTCAAGAGCGCCGAGAAGGTCATCTCCAAACAAGTGGCTTCGCGCACCGGTTACTACGCCCGCAACCGGGTCGATGTGTTCTTCGGTACTGGCAGCTTTGCCGACGAGCAGACCGTGGAAGTGGTCTGTGCCAATGGCGTGGTGGAAAAGCTGGTAGCCAAGCACATCATCATCGCCACCGGCTCGCGCCCGTATCGCCCGGCGGACATCGATTTCAGCCACCCGCGTATCTACGATAGCGACACCATCCTCAGCCTCGGCCACACCCCGCGCAAACTTATCGTTTATGGCGCCGGGGTCATTGGCTGCGAATACGCCTCGATCTTCAGTGGTCTTGGCGTGCTGGTTGAGCTGGTGGACAACCGTGGCCAGTTGCTGAGTTTCCTGGACTCGGAGATTTCCCAGGCCCTGAGCTACCACTTCAGCAACAACAACATCACCGTGCGCCACAACGAGGAATACGACCGCGTTGAGGGTGTCGACAACGGAGTGATCCTGCATCTGAAGTCGGGCAAGAAGATCAAGGCCGATGCCTTGCTCTGGTGCAACGGCCGTACCGGCAACACCGACAAGCTGGGCATGGAGAATATCGGCGTCAAGGTCAACAGCCGCGGCCAGATCGAAGTTGACGAGAACTATCGCACCTGCGTGCCAAACATCTATGGCGCCGGTGACGTGATCGGCTGGCCGAGCCTGGCCAGTGCCGCCCATGACCAGGGTCGCTCCGCTGCCGGCAGCATTGTCGACAACGGTAGCTGGCGCTTCGTCAACGACGTACCGACCGGGATCTACACCATTCCCGAGATCAGCTCCATCGGCAAGAACGAGCAGGAGCTGACCCAAGCCAAGGTGCCATACGAAGTTGGGAAGGCGTTCTTCAAGGGCATGGCCCGTGCGCAGATCGCCGGCGAGCCGCAAGGCATGCTGAAGATCCTGTTCCACCGCGAAACCCTGGAAGTCCTTGGCGTGCACTGCTTCGGCTACCAGGCTTCGGAGATCGTGCATATCGGCCAGGCGATCATGAGCCAGCCGGGCGAGCTCAATACCCTGAAGTACTTCGTCAACACCACCTTCAACTACCCGACCATGGCCGAAGCCTATCGGGTAGCGGCGTACGACGGCCTCAACCGGCTTTTTTGAGCGGCTCCGGCCGGTGGCCTGAGCCGGCCGGGGAGACCGATTTCAGTAATTCTCGAGAGTGGCGCTGGCCAAACCGGGAAAGTCTGTAATCAGGCTATCTACGCCGAAGTCGGCGAGCCTGCGCATCAGCGCAGGCTCGTTGACTGTCCACACCGACACATGCAAGCCCTGACGCTGCGCTCGTTGCAGCCGCTCCGGGGTGCACAGGGTCCAGTTCAGCGCAAGAATCTCGCAGCCATAGCTCTGGGCGACCTTCAATGGGTCGAGCCAGGCGTATTCGGCTACCAGCCCGCGAGACAGGTCCGGGGTCAGCTCGACTGCGGCTTTCAGCACTTCCCGAGAACTTGAGGTCACCGTGACCTTGTCCAGCAGGCCGAAGCGTTGGGCCATTTCCCGAATTGCCAGCACGGTGGTGGCGGCGCGGGTGCGCGAGGCGCTCTTGACCTCCAGCTGCCAGTGTTCGAAATCGCATTTTTCGAACAGTTCTTCCAAGCGCGGAATGGGACAGGGGTTGACCCAGCCCGGGCCGCCTTTGCGCGCATCGTAGGTCACCAGTTCGGCGGCGGAATGCTCTACCACCTTGCCGCGCCGGTCGGTGGTGCGCTTGAGGGTCGGGTCGTGAATCACCATCAGCTCGCCGTCCATGGACAGGTGCAGGTCGAGCTCGCAACGGCGCACGCCGTGCTTGAGACATTCCTGAAAGCTGGTCAGGGTGTTTTCCGGTGCTTCGCCTTTAGCGCCGCGATGGCCATAGATCAGGGTCACAATTGCTCCTTCACGGATGTTGTTCCTTAAGAGGGGTCAGGCTTGCGGCTCAACCAGCGGCGGGATCACTCTGTTCCCGGGCCAGGCGGCGTTGCTGGGCCTGTTTTTGCAGGATATAGCGCGCCAGTAGCTGGCGCTGGGCATCGGTCAATGCTTCGAATTCGGTGCCGATCTCGAAGGTGCCGAAGCTGTGTGGCTCGCAATGGGTGACCCGAGCTCGCAGCAGCAGGCCCAGGGCTTGCGGCATCAAGAGCAGTTTCACTGCCAGTTGGCTGCCGCTGGGATAACTAAGATGGTGGTTGAACTCGATGCCGCCTTCGGAAAGGGTGACCCGCTGCGGCTCCCCGAACTTGCCGAACACCGTCTGCGCCACCACCTGGCTGAGCAGGTCGATGCGCTTGTTCATGGCCTTGAGGTAGCTGGCCAGGGTGCGATCGCGCTCGCTGACCTGGCGCAGCAGGTGCTGGGATTCGAATTCACTCAGGTGCAGTTCGCTGAGCAAATTGAACAGCGGAGACTCATCCTGCAACACTTCCTTGCTCGCCGCGTCGTGGGCGGACAAGGGGCTAATTTCCAGTGCGATCGTGTCCTCGATACGGTAGTATTCGCGGCGATCTTCTTCATCTAATGTCGACATGGCGAACCCATGGTAGAGGCAGTGGTCTGAGTGTAAAGCTGCTTACCAGGCCCCGCCACAAGGACGTCTTCTTTTCCTCTGCACAAGCCCCGACATGTTCAGACCTCTGTTTGCTTTTATCGGCACGCGTTACACCCGTGCAAAGCGTCGCAATCATTTTGTGTCATTCATTTCCCTGACCTCGATGATCGGACTCGCCCTCGGCGTGATCGTGATGATCGTGGTGCTGTCGGTGATGAACGGCTTCGATCATGAGATGCGCACCCGCGTGCTGGGCATGGTTCCCCACGCCACCATCGAATCCGGTGAACCCATCAGCGACTGGCAAAGCCTGGCCGACAAGGTCAAGCAGAACCCGAAAGTGCTGGCGGTGGCACCCTTCACCCAGATGCAGGGCCTGCTGACCAACAATGGCCAGGTGCAGAAGGTGCTGCTCAACGCCATAGATCCTGGCAAAGAGCGGCAGGTGTCGATCATCGACCACTTCATGCAGCAGGGGCAGTTGGATGCTCTGGCTCCTGGCAGTTTCGGTATCGTCATCGGCGACAAGGCGGCCGCCAAGCTGGGTGTTGGCCTGGGAGACAAGCTGACCTTCGTTGCCCCGGAGGTCACGGTAACCCCCGCCGGCATGTTCCCGCGGATGAAGCGTTTTACCGTGGTGGGCATCTTTCACGTTGGCGCTGGCGAGATCGACGGCTACCTGGGCTTGACCAACCTTGAAGACCTGGGGCGCCTGCATCGCTGGAAGCCGGATCAGGTCCAGGGCCTGCGGTTGAAGTTCGACGACCTGTTCCAGGCTCCACGCACTGCTTGGGAAATCGCCCAGCAACTGGGTGAGAATCATTTCTACGCCCGTGACTGGACCCGTACCCACGGCAACCTGTACCAGGCCATCCGCATGGAAAAAGCCATGATCGGCCTGCTGTTGCTGCTGATCGTCGCGGTGGCTGCGTTCAACATTATCTCGACCCTGGTGATGGTGGTGAACGACAAGAAGGGCGACATCGCCATTCTGCGCACCCTGGGCGCCACGCCGGGCACCATCATGGCGATCTTCATGGTCCAGGGCACGGTGATCGGTGTGGTCGGTACCCTGATCGGCGCTGTGCTGGGGATGCTTGCCGCGTTGAATGTCAGCGCCGCGATCTCCGCCCTCGAAGGCCTGATCGGACACAAATTCCTGAACGCCGACGTGTACTTCATCGACTACCTGCCGTCGCAACTGATGGCCGAGGACGTGTTGATGGTCTGCGGTGCGGCGTTGGTCCTGAGTTTCCTCGCCACCCTGTATCCAGCCTGGCGTGCAGCGCGCACCCAGCCTGCGGAGGCGCTACGTTATGAGTGAGTTGGGCATGAGTGAAAAAGCAATCCTGAGCTGCCGTGACCTGGGCAAGTCCTACGAGGAAGGCCCGGAGTCTGTGGTGGTCCTTTCCGGCCTGCAACTGGAGCTGCATCCGGGGGAGCGAGTGGCCATCGTGGGTACGTCCGGTTCTGGCAAAAGTACCTTGCTCAACCTGCTGGGCGGTCTGGATACACCGACCAAAGGCAGTGTCTGGCTGGCCGGCGAGGAGCTTTCGGCACTGGGTGAAAAGGCCCGTGGTCAATTGCGCAATCGTGCTCTGGGTTTTGTTTATCAGTTCCACCACTTGTTGCCAGAGTTCACCGCTCTGGAAAACGTCTGCATGCCGCTGCTGATCGGCCGCACGCCGATCCCTGAAGCCCGTCAGCGTGCAACCGCGCTGCTGGAGCGAGTCGGCCTGGGTCATCGCCTGGAGCACAAGCCGGCCGAGCTGTCCGGCGGTGAGCGTCAGCGAGTAGCCATCGCTCGGGCCCTGGTGAACCAGCCGGGGCTGGTGATGCTCGACGAACCCACCGGCAACCTCGACTCCCATACTGCCCAGGGCATTCAGGACCTGATGCTGGAGCTCAGCACTTCGATGCGTACCGCCTTCCTGGTGGTGACGCACGACATGAACCTGGCCCGGCAGATGGATCGCGTACTGCACCTGCAAGAAGGTCACCTGGTCGCCATCTGATGCGGCCGCACGCGGTGTCGGCGGCTTGTCCGTCGACACCGGGTCATTAATTTTTCCAGGGTGCCTTGCCCATGTTCAGACCCTTATCGATCTTTATCGGCACGCGCTACACCCGCGCCAAGCGGCGCAATCGTTTTGTCTCGTTCATTTCCATGACCTCGATGATCGGCCTCGCCCTGGGCGTGCTGGCGATGATCGTGGTGCTGTCGGTGATGAACGGCTTCCAGCGGGAAATGAGCTCGCGCATCCTCGGTATGGTGCCTCACGCCACCATCGTGGGGGTCAAGCCCATCGATGACTGGCAGCCAGTAGCCGCTGCGGCGCTGAAGAATCCGGAAGTCACTGCGGCGGTGCCCTTTACCGAGATGGAGGGCATGCTCTCCTACAAGGGGGCGATGCAACCGATCCAGATCAGCGGTATCGATCCGGCCCAGGAGGGCAAGGTGTCTATCGTTGCCCAGCATATTGTCCAGGGCAGCCTGCAAGACCTGAAACCCGGCGAATTCGGCGTGGTGATCGGCGAGATCACGGCCCGGCGTTTCCGCTTGAATGTCGGCGACAAGCTGACCCTGATCGTGCCTGAAGTGAGCACGGCGCCAGGGGGCATCACCCCGCGTATGCAGCGCCTGAACGTGGTGGGGGTGTTCAAGGTGGGCGCCGAACTGGATGGCTCCATGGGCCTGATCCATATGGCCGATGCGGCGCAGATGCAGCACTGGCAGCCCAATCAGGTGCAGAGCGTGCGCCTGGCGGTCAAGGATCTGTATGCCGCACCACAGGTAGCGGTGGATATCGCCAAGGGCTTGGGTGCGGACTTCCGGGCCGATGACTGGACCCACACCCAAGGCAGCCTGTTCAGCGCGATGAAGATGGAAAAGACCATGATCGGTCTGTTGCTGCTGATGATTGTCGCAGTGGCAGCGTTCAACATCATTGCCACCCTGATCATGGTGGTGAACGACAAGGGCGCGGACATCGCGATCCTGCGCACTATTGGCGCCACGCCGCGGCAAGTGATGGCGATTTTCATGGTTCAGGGCACGGTAATCGGGATTGTCGGTACCTTGATTGGTGGCGTGCTGGGGGTCATTGCGGCGTTGAACGTGAGCGAGCTGGTGGGCTGGCTGGAGCGGATCAGCGGCCAGCAGATTTTCAGTTCCGACGTGTACTTCGTCAGCAATCTGCCTTCCGAACTGCAGGGTGGGGATGTGGCGCTGATCTGCGGTGCCGGCTTCGTTCTGAGTTTCCTGGCGACTGTGTATCCGGCCTGGCGCGCGTCCAAAGTCGAGCCGGCTCACGCTTTGCGGTATTCCTGAGATCCGCTTTCGCCGGCAAGCCGGCTCCTGCCTGATTGGTGTAGGAGCCGGCTCTTAACGCTTGCTCGGCAACTCGATCACAAAGCGGGTCCAGCCCGCCTCTGATTCGCAACGGATCTGCCCGCCATGGGCACGAATGATCGATTGCGTGATCGCCAGCCCCAATCCCGCATGTTCACTGCTGCCCTCGCGCCGCGCCGGGTCTGCCCGGTAAAAGCGGTCGAACAAGCGCGGCAGTACCTCCCTGGCAATACCCTCTCCACTGTTTTCGATGCTCAGGCTCAAGTTCTGTGGGCTGTCGCTGATCCGTACCTGGACCGATCCTCCAGGGGGAGTGAAGCGCAGGGCATTGTCCAGCAGGTTGGACAGCGCTCGGCGCAGCATGCTGCGATCGCCGACAAAGCCGGCATGGCCTTCACGACTCAGGCTGACGTTCGTGTCTTCCGCCAGAGGCCCATAGAACTCCAATAGCATGTCGGTTTCCTCGGCCAACTCCAGTGCTTCGCGTTTCGGGGCCAGCAGCCCGTGGTCGGCCTTGGCCAGGTACAGCATGTCGTTGACCAGTTGTGCCATCCACTGCAGTTCCTCGAGGTTGCTGTGCAAGGCTTCGCGGTAGTCTTCGATCGGTCTCGGACGGGTCAGGGTGACTTGGGTATGGGTCAGCAGGTTCGATAGGGGCGTGCGTAATTCGTGGGCAATATCGGCGGAAAAGGCCGAAAGGCGTTGGAAGGATTCCTCAAGGCGGCTGAGCATGGCGTTGAAGCTGCTGGCCAGGTCGGCCAGTTCGGCGGGCATCTGTGCCTGGGGCAGGCGCTGGGTCAGGGAACTGGCGGATACTCCTGCGGCCACTGCGCTCATGCGGCGCAAGGGGCGCAGACCGCTGCGGGCGGACCAGGCGCCAAGCAGGGCAGTGGCCAGGGCCGAGAGGCCTACGGTGAGCCAGATCAGATGCTGCATGCGCTGCAGAAAGTGCTGGTGGTGGGTGATATCCAGCAGCAGGGCCAGCCGTGGCGAGTCGGCTTGATCTGGCTTGAGCGGCGCGGTGTAGATCCGGTAGGCGGCGCTGCTCAGATTCAGGCTGTGCAGGCCGGTGTCGCTGGGCAAGGAGGCGGGCAGGGCAGGAGCACTGTCGAACCAGAGCTGGCCGTCGCTGCCGATGATCCGCAGGGCCAGGTCCGGTTGATGGCTTAGCTCATCCTGCAGCCTTGCCTGATGCCGGGCAAAATCCCTGGCCTCGGTCACATCCCGCAAGACGCTGCGCAGGGCGATCAGCTTGCCGTCCAGCAGTTGCTGGTCCAGCTCGATGAAGTGGGCTTCGCTGGCGCGACTGAACAGCACCCCTGCCAACAACGAGACCACGGCAGTGCAGGCGGCGAACAGCAGCGCCAGGCGTGCGCTGAGTGACAGGCGGCGCATCAGGCCGGATGCTCTTCGAGCACATAACCCATGCCGCGTACGGTATGGATCAACTTGTTCGGGTAATCGTCATCGATTTTCAGGCGCAGGCGGCGGATCGCCACTTCGATGACGTTGGTGTCGCTGTCAAAGTTCATGTCCCAGACCTGGGAGGCGATCAGCGATTTGGGCAGGACTTCTCCCTGGCGTCGCAGGAACATTTCCAGCAGGGCGAACTCCTTGGCGGTCAGATCGATGCGCTGGCCGCTGCGTTCTACGCGGCGGCGGATCAGGTCCAGGCGCAGGTCAGCCAGTTGCAGAGTGGTTTCCTGGGCAATCACACTGCCCCGGCGCAGCAGGCTGCGAACCCGGGCCAGCAGTTCGGAGAAGGCGAAGGGCTTGACCAGATAGTCGTCGGCTCCCAGCTCCAGGCCGTGGACTCGGTCCTCCACGGCGTCCCTGGCGGTGAGAAACAGCACTGGCATGTCCAGGCCGGCGCTGCGTACGGCCTGGAGGATCTGCCAGCCGTCGCGCCCCGGAAGCATCACGTCGAGAATCAACAGCGCGTAGTCACCGGTCAGCGCCAGGTGCTGGCCGGTATTGCCATCTGCCGCCAGCTCGGCATTGAAGCCGGCCTCGCTCAGGCCTTGGCGCAGGTACTGGCCGGTTTTCGGCTGGTCTTCGACGATCAACAGTTTCATGGTGGCACTCGTGGCTTGTGGAGCCCGGGCTTTATACCTTGCCGGGGCCCCTGGGCAGATCAAACTGACAAAGTTGTAATCTAGCCGTCAGCTGGCTGGCAGCGCTGGGCCGTTAGAGTTTGCCACATGCTCAATCCTGATCTTGTTGGAGCCTGATGATGAATCTGCAAAACCTGTTGTTGCGAAGCCGCTCGGCCGTGGGAGGCTGTCTGATGCTGTTGAGCGTTCCGCTATGGGCATCACCGGCAGCCTCTTATGACTTCGGTCAGCCGGCCGCGGCCGCTAAGGCCACTCGGGTTGTCGAGGTGGTGATGGGCGATATGTCGTTCAGTCCCAAGGCCCTGGAGATCAAGGCCGGCGAGACCGTACGTTTTGTGTTGATCAACAAGGGGCAGCTGCTCCATGAGTTCAACTTGGGCAATGCGGCGATGCATGCCGAGCACCAGCAGGAGATGCTCAAGATGCAGCAAAGCGGGATGCTTACGCCTACGGCAATGAAAACCATGGATCACGCAGCCATGGGGCACGGCTCCATGGCGGGCATGGATCACGGCATGCAGCATGATGATCCCAACAGTGTGCTGGTGGAGCCGGGCAAGCAGGCCGAGCTGACCTGGACCTTCAGCAAAAGCGGCAGCCTGGAGTTCGCCTGCAATATTCCCGGGCACTACCAGGCGGGCATGGTCGGCAAGCTGACGGTCAGTCCGTAAGCGCTCGGGGCTCAAAGGTGGAAGCAAAGGCTGGTAGAATCCGCTGATTCTTCAGTCAGGTTTCCGCCATGCATCCCGCAGCCGAACATTCGCCGCTGGGCAAGTCCAGTGAATACGTTTCCACTTACACGCCATCCCTGCTGTTCCCGATTCCTCGGGCGGCGAAATGGGCCGAGCTGGGCTTGAGTGCCGATACCCTGCCGTATAAGGGAGTGGATTTCTGGAACTGCTTCGAATTGTCCTGGCTGCTGCCTTCGGGCAAGCCGGTGGTGGCCATTGGCGAATTCAGCATTCCTGCTGATTCGCCGAATATCATCGAGTCCAAGTCTTTCAAGCTGTACCTCAATTCGCTGAACCAGACTCCATTCGCTGATCGAACGACGCTTGAGGCGACTTTGCGTCAGGATCTCTCAGCCGCGGCAGGCAAGCCTGTGGGTGTGCGTATTCGCAGCCTTGGGGAGGTCGAGGCGCAAGGTGTAGTGGCACTGCCAGGCATCTGCATCGACGAGCTGGATATCAGCGTCGACAGCTATGAGCATCCGCGACCGGAACTGTTGCGTTGCGATGACTCGCAAGTGGTGGAGGAGAGCGTGCACAGCCACTTGCTCAAATCCAATTGCCCTGTGACCAGCCAGCCGGACTGGGGCAGTGTCGTGGTGGAGTACCGTGGTGCGGCGCTGGATCACGCCAGCCTGCTGGCCTATCTGGTGAGTTTCCGTCAGCACTCGGACTTTCATGAGCAATGCGTGGAGCGGATCTTCCTTGATCTGCAGCGGTTGCTCAAACCCGAGAAACTCACCGTCTACGCTCGCTATGTGCGTCGTGGCGGGCTGGATATCAATCCGTACCGCAGTACCGAAACGGCGGAGTTCGCCAATCAGCGATTGGTTCGCCAGTAAGCAGAAGCCCCGCAGATGATGCGGGGCTTTGTTTTTATGGGGTGGTGTTGTCGGGCGCCATCAGATACCGATGTTGCCCAGGGTCTGGACGATATTGCGCAGGGTTCCGGCGATGGCCGGATGTTCCAGTTCGAAGCGTTCCACTGCCAGGTTGACGCCGTCGGCGAGGCTGGCGTCGTGGGTGCTGGTCTCCAGCTTGAGTTGCAGCTCGATCTGCTGCATCAGTTCCTGCAGATTGGCGCGCTCGGCTTCCGAAAGCGGTGGGTTCTGCTCCAATTGCTCGCGCAGGGTATCGAGTTGTTCTTGCAGTTCGCGGGCAGGCATGGCGTTCTCCCTTTATTGATAGGCACAGGGATGGACCGCGCGGTTGAGGCAAAGGTCCATGCCCACGGCTTAGAGTAATCCACTCCCAGGCACTGTGCATGATCCTGATCAACAGGCTTATGTCAGGGTTTTTCGCCTTTGAGCCGGCGCAGTTCGATGTCCGCCAGGCAGGTGTTCAAGTCCCCCAGGTGGTCGATAACCGAGTGCACCCCCAGACCGAAAAGTTGCATGGTGGCCTTGCCGCGCTTGAGTTCGCGCTCTTGCTCGCTCAGCGCTTGCCATTCGCTGGGCGTCAGGCCGCACAGGGAGCCGCAGGAAGCCAGGCCAATGGTCCAGAGACCGGCGTTGAGCCCCGACTGCAGAAGTTGTGGTTCGCCGCTGACCAGTACGCAGCCATCGAGGTGGGACACCTTGAGGGTCATCAGTGCCTGCCAGCAGGCGTCGGGAGCGGGCCAGGGAGCGGGGACGGCGGGAGTGGGTTTGATCCAGTCGGGCAGGGCGGCTGCCAGGTGGCTGCTGCTGGCGCAGGGTAGTTGCTCGAGCCAGGCACAGGGAATGCCCAGTTGTTGCAGATCACGCAAGGTATCCAGCGCACCGGGAGTGGTGCGGGCCTGTTCCGGGCCAGGGCGCGTGGTGGTTTGCAGGCGCGAGCGCGCACCGAAATCCACCAGGCAGCCACTGAGGCCGAAGAGCACGGCGGTCAAAGGCGCTGCAGTCTGGGCTAAGGCATCGGCGTGGGGCATATCAACGTCCTTGAAATTCCTTTCGAGGCTAGCCGGGGAAGATGACATGCAGGTGACAGTGAGGTGAATGCGAACAGGATTGACTGACTGATGCGTGAAGGCTGCTTGCAGTGATGCTGCCTAAACAGGCCTATCCGTTTTATACTCCTGAGCCTAACCTCAGGGCATAGCCCCACGAGAGAACAATCCAAGGAGTTTCCTGCTATGCGCTGGAGCCGTTATCTAGTTCCGCTATGTATGAGTGCCGGTGTGACGCTGGCTCCCCTGGTCGCCCAGGCGGCCGAAGAGGACCCATGGGAAAGCATCAACCGTCCCATCTTCACGTTCAACGACACCCTCGACACTTATGCCCTGAAGCCATTGGCTCAAGGCTATCAGGCTGTAACGCCGCAGTTTCTGGAAGACGGCATCCACAACATGTTCCGCAACCTCGGTGACGTCGGCAACCTGGCCAACGACGTCCTCCAGGCCAAGCCCCGTGCCGCCGGTGTGGATACTGCGCGCCTGCTGATGAACACCACTTTGGGTCTGGCGGGCTTCTTTGACGTCGGTACCAAGATGGGGCTGCAGCGCAACGACGAAGACTTCGGACAGACCCTCGGCTACTGGGGCGTGGGGAGCGGTCCCTACGTGATGTTGCCGTTGCTGGGCCCTAGTACCCTGCGTGATGCGCCGGCCAAGTATGTGGACAGCTACACCTTGCCTTATCGCTACATGAACGACATTCCCGCGCGCAACATCACCATGGGCGTGAACGTGGTTGATACTCGTGCCAGCCTGCTGGCTGCGGACAAGCTGATCCGCGGTGATCGCTATACCTTCATTCGCAATGCCTATCTGCAGAACCGCGAATTCAAGGTCAAGGATGGTCAGGTCGAAGACGACTTCTGATCAGGCGATTGTCCAGCAGAAACTGAAAAGGCGGCCTTCAGGCCGCCTTTTTCATGGGGGAGACGTTTTACTTCATCTTAAGGATTGTAAGCCCAAGTTTCTGGCTTCCACCCTCCTGTGAGTTGACCCAGACCACTTCCGTCTCCGCTTCCAGGCCTCTGAGGGCTGCGTGCTCCGAGTCGATACGCACACTCAGTTGGTCGCCGACCTGGAATGAGCGGGGTGCCTGGACCTGCATACCGCTGCTGGAAAGGTCAATGCAGACCGCTTCTATCACCTGTCCCTGGTGGATCAGCGTGACCTCGGCATCCACCCGCATACGGATGTAATCGCGCTTTTCACTGTAGTCACGCTGGTTTTGATTCATGGGTTCCATCCTGCGATTGAGTTGCGGTTTTAGCGGTTTTTATAACTCCCGGTGATTTGCGGTGTAAAGACGTCAGGCGACCATCGGCATGAGCTTGAAACGCCCCGCGGATGGGAGTACCGTCTGCGCCTTAGAAGGGCACCTCTGATAAGCGGGCGTGCAGGGCTGAAGGTCCTGGCTCCACTTCCAGAGTGGCTAGAAAGCGAATCCAGTAGCGTGCGCCAGCCTCCCGGGCCGAGCCACCTACGCCAACCTAATTCTGGCGCCGTTTGCCCACATGCAAAAAACCAGTGCCACGCTGCTGATAATCGATGACGACGAAGTAGTACGCGCGAGTCTCGCGGCCTATTTGGAAGACAGTGGCTTCAGCGTACTGCAGGCTGCTAACGGCCAGCAGGGTCTTCAGGTATTCCAGCGCGACAACCCCGATCTGGTGATCTGCGATCTGCGCATGCCGCAGATGGGCGGTCTCGAACTTATCCGTCAAGTGACCGAGTTGTCGCCGCAAACCCCGGTGATAGTAGTTTCGGGCGCGGGCGTGATGAACGACGCGGTTGAAGCGCTGCGCCTGGGTGCGGCGGACTACCTGATCAAGCCTCTGGAAGACTTGGCCGTGCTCGAGCACTCGGTGCGTCGAGCCCTGGATCGTGCGCGCCTGCTGCTGGAAAACCAGCGTTATCGAGAAAAGCTCGAAGCCGCCAACCGCGAACTCGAGGCCAGCCTCAATCTGCTTCAGGAAGATCAGAACGCCGGTCGCCAGGTGCAGATGAACATGCTGCCCACCAGTCCCTGGTCGATCGATGAGTTTCATTTCGCGCACCAGATCATCCCTTCGCTCTACCTGTCGGGGGATTTCGTCGACTACTTCCGTGTCGACGAGCGTCGGGTAGCCTTCTACCTGGCTGACGTTTCCGGCCATGGTGCGTCATCAGCCTTCGTCACCGTGCTGTTGAAGTTCATGACCACGCGCCTGCTGTTCGAATCCAAGCGCAACGGTACCTTGCCGGAATTCAAGCCTTCGGAAGTACTGGGCCATATCAACCGTGGCCTGATCAGTTGTAAGCTGGGCAAACACGTCACGATGGTCGGTGGAGTCATCGACGAGGAGACTGGTTTGTTGACCTATAGCATTGGTGGGCACTTGCCGTTGCCGGTGTTGTATACCCCAGACAGTGTGCGTTATCTGGAAGGGCGTGGTTTGCCGGTGGGCCTGTTCAACGAGGCTACCTATGAGGACCACATTCTGGAACTGCCCCCGGTGTTCAGCCTGACGCTGATGTCCGACGGCATTCTGGACCTTTTGCCCGAACCTACACTCAAAGAAAAAGAAGCGGCCTTGCCTGAACGGGTGAGAGCGGCGGGCGGCAGCCTGGATGGCCTGCGGCAAGTTTTTGGATTGGCCACGCTAGGGGAGATGCCGGATGATATCGCCCTGTTAGTGTTGAGCAGGAACCTTTAATGAGTACCGGTAGAATCCAGTTCGCCGAGCAGGACGGCACCTTCGTTCTGAAGTTCATCGGTGAAGTGCGCCTGACCCTGTGTTCGGCGTTGGATGCAACTATTGAGCGGATTTTCACTGCGCTGAACTTCTCGGCGATCGTGATCGACCTGACTGAAACCCGCAGCATCGACAGCACCACTCTGGGCCTGCTGGCCAAGTTGTCGATTCTGTCGCGGCAGAAGGTAGGTCTATTGCCCACCGTCGTCACCACCCACGAAGACATTACCCGGCTGTTGCAGTCCATGGGTTTCGATCAGGTGTTCAACATCGTCGATCGTCCGATTCCTTGCCCGGAATGCCTGGCTGACTTGCCTTCCCAGGACCAGTCGGAAGAAGTAGTGCGGATCAAGGTCCTGGAGGCTCACAAGATCCTGATGGGCCTCAACGACTCCAACCGCGAAGCCTTCCACGATCTGGTGAACGCCCTGGAGCGTCACTGATTCGCTGAAACGCACGACATAAAAAAGGGCGAACCCGTGAGGGTTCGCCCTTTTTGCGTTACCACTGAGCAATCAGAGCTTGGCAGCCAGCAGGGCTTCGAGCTTTTCCTGGTCACGGGCAAACTGGCGAATGCCTTCGGCCAGTTTCTCGGTGGCCATGGCGTCTTCATTGGAGGCCCAGCGGAACTGGGATTCGTTCAGGCTCTGACGGGCTTCGCCGGGCTTGCCCGGGCTCAGCTTGCGCTCTAGCTTGCCAGTGTCGGCTGCGAGCTTCTCGATCAGGTCCGGACTGATGGTCAGGCGGTCACAGCCGGCCAGTTGCTCGATCTGGTTCAGGTTGCGGAAGCTGGCACCCATGACCACGGTCTTGTAGTCGTTGGCCTTGTAGTAGTTGTAGATGCGGGTTACCGACTGTACGCCCGGATCATCGGCGCCGGTGTAGTCGCTGCCGTTGGCTTTCTTGTACCAATCGTAGATCCGACCCACGAATGGCGAGATCAGGAAAACTCCGGCTTCGGCGCAGGCCACGGCCTGGGCGAAGGAAAACAGCAGGGTCAGGTTGGTCTGGATGCCTTCGCGCTCCAGCTTCTCGGCGGCACGGATGCCTTCCCAGGTGGAAGCGATCTTGATCAGCACTCGATCGCGCCCTACGCCAGCTTTTTCATAGAGTTCGACCAAGCGATGGGCACGCTTGAGCATCGCGTCGGTGTCGAACGACAGCCGAGCGTCCACTTCGGTGGAAATGCGACCGGGAATGACCTTGAGAATCTCCTGGCCGACAGCCACGCCAAAGCGATCGCTGGCCAGGCCAACATCGCCCTTGCAGTCACTGACACAAGCGTTCAACAGGTCGGCATAGCCAGGAATGGCCGCGGCCTTGAGCAGTAGCGAAGGGTTGGTGGTGGCATCCACCGGCTTGACCCGGGCGATGGCGTCGAAGTCGCCGGTATCGGCTACCACGGTAGTGATTTTCTTCAGTTGTTCCAGCTTGGAAGTCATGAGCGTGCTCTGTCCTATGGGTCTGATGACATTACCCGAGCGCTGTCAGGCGCTCAAGGGCGCGGAAGGCTTACAGCGGCCCCGAGGGCTGTGACCTGAAAACAGGTGTTTGAATGCAGGGGCGTGATTCAGGTAATTGAGATACCAAAAGCCGGATCAGGTTCAACCCGGCTGACGGTTAACGCCCTTCAAGCAGTTGCCCAGCCTGATCCAGCAGGCCCAACGGGTCCTTGGTCTTGTGAATATCCACCGACAACAACTGGCGAAACTTGCGAGCCCCGGGGAACCCGGTTCCGAGTCCCAGCACATGGCGAGTGATGTGGTGCATCGCGCCACCACAAGCCAGATGCTCGGCAATATAAGGTCGCAGTTGCGCCAGAGCTTCGGCCCGGGAAATTACCGGTGCGGTGCTGCCGAACAGCTGTTGGTCCACCTCGGCCAGCAGATAGGGATTGTGATAAGCCTCGCGACCCAGCATCACACCGTCAAAGGTCTGCAGATGTTCATGGCAGGCCTCCAGGGTCTTGATTCCACCGTTCAGGATGACTTCCAACTGCGGGAAATCCGCTTTCAACTGTGCCGCCACGTCATAGCGCAGTGGTGGAATATCCCGGTTTTCCTTGGGCGAGAGCCCTTCGAGAATCGCGATTCGCGCATGCACGGTAAAACTGGTGCAGCCGGCATCCTGGACCTGGCCGACGAAATCACACAGTTCGGCATAACTGTCGCGACCGTTGATCCCGATTCGATGCTTGACCGTCACCGGAATCGACACCGCATCGCGCATGGCCTTCACGCAATCGGCCACCAGCGCCGGATGCCCCATCAGGCAGGCGCCGATCATATTGTTCTGCACCCGATCGCTGGGGCAACCGACATTCAGGTTGACCTCGTCATAACCGTGCTCCTGGGCCATGCGCGCACAGGCCGCCAGATCCGCTGGAGTACTGCCGCCCAGTTGCAGCGCCAGAGGATGTTCGGACTGGTGATAGCGCAGGAAGCGCTCATGATCGCCGTTGAGCAAGGCGCCGGTGGTGACCATCTCGGTGTAGAGCAGGGTGTGTTTGGACAGTAGACGGAGGAAGAATCGGCAGTGACGGTCGGTCCAATCCATCATCGGCGCCACGGAGAAACGACGGGAAAAGGTTTGCTGTAGGGAAGCTTCGGTGTTCAAGGGCATGAGGTTCTGCTTTGAGACGTTACGGCGGCAAATGAAGCAAGCTTCTTCGCATCGTGAACAAAAAAATCTGATAGCGCGGAGTTTATCAGGAAAGCGCAGGGGCAATTTGTTTGTCCCCGGGATCGACGGGTGGTGATTGGCAAGTTAACGAGTTACGCCAACTATCCGCCCCAATCGCACCGCGGAGTAATACCCGACCATGACGCCGAACCTCAGCCATACCCCCGCGCAAATGCACCAGGAAAGAACCTTCGTCCCAGCCGCCGACGCTGTCCAGGGCTATGCGCTTGACCAGCATGCAGGCGCCGGAAATGGCTTCGAAGTTGGTTGGCCGGGCCGGCAGGGCTCGCGGTGCTGGAGAAAGTCGGAAAACAAGCGGGGCGATAGCCAGGCCAGGCCCGACAGGTTGAGGGCGCGGACCACCACATCACAGGATTGCGGCATGGGCCACCTCGAAACGTTTCGCCCAGGAGTTGGCCTCGCGGAACTGCAGGGTATTCGCCAGCGGCTCGCTGAACGCCAGGGCTTGGCGCATCACTTGGGCGATGTCCGCGGCGGTGTCACTGAGAAAGACTCCTGGTGTGTGGCGGCGAACGTTCATTTCGCCAAAGACGGTGCTGACCACCGGCAGGCCCAGGGCTCGGTATTCGTAGTACTTGATCGGATCGACAAAGCGGGTGATGTCGTTTCTCTTGAACGGAATCAGCCCGACGTCGAATTCGCTCATCGCCACCAATGCGGCTGGGTGCGATAGCGCCGGTAAGCGCAGGACATTGGCGGGTAGTACGACGGGAGAGGCGCCGTGTTGCGGACCTATCAGGCGTACTTCGGCTTCGGGGAAGGCCTGGGCCAGGGCGAGGATGAAGTCCCAGTCGAACCACTTGGCGAGGGTGCCGATGTAGCCGAATACGGGGCGAGCCGCATGGGCCGTGGATCGGCACAGTGGCAGGGACGGCAGCCGTTCGCTGGCACAGCCATTGAGCAGCAGGCGTGCATTGACCTGTTGCTGCAACCAATAGTGCTGCAGGCTCGAGCAGGAGGTCAGGGCGGTGGTCACGGCTCTGGCCGTTTCGAGCTGGCGTTGCTGCATGGCGCGCCGGGACCAGCCGCTATAGAAAGCCGGCACGTTGTCCATCACGTCATAGAAACTGCCGACGAAGATCGGCTCACGCAGCAGTTGCAGGGCCAGTCGCGAGGGCTTGCCGATGCCTAGCTGGGTCGGTTCCTGAGCGAAGTCCCTGACCTGCTGCATCAGGCGTCCCCAGAACAGTCGATTCAACCACCCCGAACCGGGCAGGGGCTCTATCGGTAGGGCCCAAGGGCGGATCAAGGTCAGCCAGTCAGGCAGAGGTTCACTGGGAGGGGCGGGCGAGTGCTGCTGCAACAGGTCACGGGGAACCGGGAGGCGAGTGGGATAGGGTTCGATCCACAGCACCGGAGCCTGGGTGCTGGCATGGAACTGTCGAACCAGTTCATGGGGCCGCTGGTCGAAACTGTGCCAACTGACAGGCGACAGATAGACCAGTCTCATGGCTCCTCCCGGGAGGCGTGCGGGACCCATGGGCGGTCCCACTTGGCTTCATAGAAAGCCTTGTTGCGGTTGAACAGTTGCTGGCGCTGGTTCTCGGGCATCTGCTCGAAGGACGCGGACAGGTGGTGATGAACGAACACGTCCTCAGCGAAGGCACAGGACAAGCCGGCTTGCTCGACCCGGCGGCAATAATCGTCGTCCTCGAAAAAGCCCAGCCCGAAGGCTTCGTCCAGGGGGCCTATGCGCTGATAGGTCGACCTGGACATCATCACCGCGAAGAAACCGAGGGTGGCGCAAGGCACGCTCAGGCCGGCGTGGCGCCAGGTGTATTGGCGGGCACGGATGGCCATCTCCCGTGAGTCCTGATAGCGGATGTCGATCTTTGCTTCATTGCCGATGTTGTTGGTAACCGGTCCGATCAGACCGAGCCCAGGGTCGCGCTGTAAGTGGCGGCGCAGGGTCTGTGCCCAGCCGCAGGTGACCTGGGTGTCATTGTTGAGCAGTGCCAGGAACTCGCCCTTGGCCAGGGCCAGGCCCTGATTGTTGGCGGCGGCGAAACCCAGGTTGCTGCTGTTGAGAATCAGCGAGTGTCCGCTGCTCGCTGACCACTGCTGGAGGAACTCGACGCTGCCATCGGTGGAGGCGTTGTCCACGACGATGACTTCCAGCGGCTCGCCCAGGGGATCGGCGGCCAGGCTCGCCAGGCAGTCCCGAGTGAAGGCCAGGTTGTTGTAGGTCACCACTATCACGCTCACCAGCGGTTGCGGGTCAACGCTCTCAGTCAGGGCGAGTAGGACCTGTATCCGGTGCTGCCAGGTCTGCTGCGCGGCAAAGGCCTGGCGTTGCCGAGAAGCAGCACTGCATCCAGGCTCCTGCAACGCTCGGGCGATGGCATTGATAAAAGCCGGCGTGTCTTCGGCGATGGCGACCTGTTGCTTGAACTCGTGCAGCTCAGGGAGATCCACCGTCACTACCGGTTTACCGGCGCTCAGGTACTCATAGACCTTGACCGGGTTGGTGGCCAGGGTCAGCGGTTCGATACGGAACGGCAGGATGCAGACGTCGAAAGCCTGCAGATACGCGGACAGCTGCGCATAAGGAATCTCGCCCGTGAGCTTGATATTGGTGTGACCCCGCAGCCGTGCGCCGATACGCGCGGTATCAGCGCCGATCAGCAGTACGCTGCAGTGGGCAAATGCTTCGGCTATGGCAGACACTAGGTCCACGTCGAACCAATGGGCCAATGCACCGTAGTAGCCGATTACAGGGCGTTTCTCCGGATCTTGATAGCAGTGCTCCGTGGGTGTTGAGAAGTAGTCGAAGTCGGCGGCGTTTCGCAGAACCGCTCGCTGCTGGGCAGGTGTGCTTGGAATCTGCGGGTGCCAATGCTGTTCAAGCCATGCCGAGGCAAACAGCACCACATCGGCTTCGCGGATCAGACTGCACTCCACTTGTTGCAACTGCGCGGCGTTGTTGCCAAACCCCTGATGGTGATCCATGCAGTCATAGACCACGCGACTGTTGGGCAGCACTCCAGCCACGGGAGCCCAGAAAGGGTGCTGGATCAGCGATACCACCTGGGGCGAGTTCGCCCAACTCAGGAGCTCACCGACGCTGCGCCGCAACTGCCAGATCAAGGTTTCATCCGGTACTGCGTGGTAAATGATCGGCGCGGTGTGGGCAAAGAGCCGCACTTCGAACAGGCGCCCCGTTTCATCAAGAGGGCGCAGCGTAAAACCGTCGCGTGGGTCATCCTCCAGAGCGGCCGCGATGTAGAACACGCGGCGTCCGCCAAGGCTCAACTGCTCGGCCAGGTGTTGCGGGCGCTGGTGTCGAAAATCCCAGTCGATGACGCCCCAGAATATGTAGTCGGGCGAATTCTCCAGCGGCTCCTGCAAGGGGCAAAGGGGAGGTTGAAACAGACGGTCGGTTATTGCCTGGCGGCGCAGTGCTCGCCGCATTGACGACATTTGGCGATAAATTCGGCTCAGCAAGGCACGCAGAGGATAGGGCAGTGGCAGTCTCCGATAGGTGTTGTGCAGGTGCCTGAACATCGCTTTGGGGTCAGGCCGTGACATTCCCGGTTTCCTTTAGGGCTATGACGTTGCCATTCAGGTTTGCGCAGGGTTTAGTCATGAGGCCCTTCATAGTCATGCAGAGAAGTCTGTTCATCGGCTGGCCACATCGAGCTGAGAGAGCCGGCACGGTAGAAGGTCACGGTCATGCTGCGGCGTGAGGTCCGGCAGTTGTCCACTACCTGCGATACGGCGTGCCATGAATGCTCGGCACGCACCAGGACGGCAGAGTTACCGACCAGAGGCGGGATCACTGCTACCACATCTGTCGGATCCGCGGAGCCGAGGATGTTCAGGCAGCCACCCTCTTTGATGTCCCAGGATTCGTTGAAATACAGGATATGGGTCACCAGCTTGTCGCTGAGGTCGGGATGGGGGCCCAGGCAGGCCTGCGGTCCATAGTGAAATACATTGATTTCCATGGGGGCTGTGCGCAGGTCCAGGTCAGTCAGTGTCGACATTGCCAGACAATAGGCCGCTGAGGTCAGTTCTGTAGCGAGCGCCAGCCATGCGGGGCTAAGCCCTTCGGGGTGGACGATGCGCCCAGTGCCCATTTCCACCAATTGCCGCGCCTGGTACTCATAGTCTTTTTCGCCACCATATCCATAGACCCGCTTGAAGGCGTCATGGGGGTAGGTCGCTGCCAACGCAGCAGCGTCTTGCGCTGTGTACAGACCATCGATCTGGCCCCAGCGAAAAGGTTGGCTGTGCAACGGCCGTTTGGTGAGCATCGTCAGATCTAGCATCCTGTTCATCTTCCCAGTAGATGGTTGAAACGGCGTCGAAGGGAACGCAGTGGCGCAGTGATGCGAAAGGAGCTGGAGCGATATACCCGATCGAGTTCGCCGCAGGCGTGTCCCATGAGTTCCTGTTGTTGCCACTGTTGTTGTTTCAACTGTTCCATTTGCTTGTGCATTGCCTCCAGCTCAGCCTGTTTTTCCAGGCATTCCTCACGCCAGTCCAGATGACTCTCTTCCAGTAGTCCAGGCAGTGTCTGCCAGAGTCGGTCCATTGACTGGCGGGTGGGGCGGCGGCCCTGGCTGATGAGTTCGGCCACTCGATCCCAATGGCGCTGCAATTGCTCTCGGGCATCGACCCGGCGCGGGCAGGGCGTACGCCGCACTAGGCGCTCCAGGAACCACTGGGGATCTATCTCTTGAACAGCGTGCAGGGGATGGATTCCCTCGTAGTCCCTGAGGGCGGTGTACTTGCCCAGGTCCAGGCGGGCCGAGCTGAAAAGGGGCACACCGAAGGCCAGGGCGGTGATCGCCAGGTGGTAACTGTGGCCGATCACGCCTTGGGCGTGGCCGAGGATTTCGGCCAGCAGCAGCGGTGCTGGCCAAGTGGGCAGGCATATGGCCCTTGGCAGGTCGTCGCCAAGAATCGATTCGTGATCTCCCAGTACCGGGCCGATGGGCAACAGCAGCAACTGCCACTGGGCAAACAGCGGGTTGTGGGTTTTCCACAGTTGCAGGAACCCCTCCAGGCCGGCAATCGCATGCAACACCAGATAGGGCCCGTGCAAGCCGGCCTGTTCACAGAGTTGGCGGTATTCCACGGAGGGCTGCTGCAGGTCGATCAGGTTGGGCAGGCCGAATGCGGTATCCGGCAGTACCTCGACCCGGGCCTGATCGCTCAGCGCCGACAGGGTGTCTTGAGACAAGGTATCCCGTACTTGTACGTGGGGGCTGAGTTCCAGGGCCCGTTTGACCAGAGGGACCGCCCAGGTCGGCACGTTGTTGCAGTGCATGCCCGGGGCATTCCAGATCAGTGGTACATCGTGCTGCAGGGCAATCAGTGCGGGGGACAGCCAATAACCCGTGGGATGGTGGATCTGCGGGTCTGGCGGGTAATACCCCGGGGCCACCAGTTTGTCGAAGCGGATGATGAACCCCCCTCCGATCAGTACCCCGTCCAGGGTCTCGATCAACCGGGGCAGCTCGCTGACCGAGGTGACGGTGTAGGGCCACTGTGGTGTGGTGCGGGCGTTATAGGAGAAAGCATGCAGGTGCACAGTGCCCAAGCGCGCCTGCAACTCGGCTGCGGCGATGAGGGGAAACAACAGATCGCCGTAGTTGGCCACGTCAAAGGTACCGAAGATCGCTACCTGCCACTCCTTGTCCTTCATGAGTGTTCCTCGATCGTCCTGGTTGTTTGCCCTTCGCGGGTGACGGGCTTGATGTGCAAGTCGACCATGCCCAGAAAGTGCTTGTTGCCCGGCAGAGTGTCGAAGGCCAGGAGGGCGACCTGCTTTTCAATCAGGTGGGAGGTTTCTTCCGTTTCGCCATCCATCAGCTTGAGGGTGATGTGGTAACGCCCGGCAGCCAGGTTGGCTGCGAACTGCAGACGGATCGAAGCGCGGCGCCAGCCATCTTCCGAGGCGCTGCTCTGCAGAGGCGCATTGATTCCGCTGATCACCAGCAGCCTGGCCTCCTGGATGGTCAGGCTGATGTTGGGGCGGGTGACGGTGTCGCTGACGAGCGTGTCGATGGCGATCTCGATGGTGTCGCCATGGACAAAGCTCGAGTACAACGCCCCGGTGTTGCTGAAGACCGCCGAAGTGATGCGTCCTTCATTGGTGCCAAAAGCTATGCCGTGTTCCGGGTTGAGCGCTGTCTTGGCCGTGACCTGGACGGCGCCGGCGCTGGCCCAGCGTCGCTGTTCGTCGCGCATGTCCAGCAGGTAGAGCTCGGCCATCGTTTCCGGCGCGCCACTGGCGCGGATTTCGCCGTTGCGCAGATACACAGCGCGGTTGCAGAAGCGCTTGATCAGGCTCATGTCGTGAGACACGAACAGCAGGGTCATGCCTTGCCGCGTCAGGCGCTCGAGGCGCTCCAGGCACTTGAACTGAAAGGACGCGTCGCCGACGGCCAGGGCTTCATCGACAATCAGGATGTCCGGCTCCACGCACACCGAGACGGCAAAGGCCAAGCGTACCTGCATGCCGCTGGAGTAGGTCCGGGTGGGCTGGTCGATGAACTCACCAATATTGGCGAAGGCGGCGATTTCCTCGAAACGTGCTTCGATTTCCGCGCGCTTGAGCCCCAGCACCGCACCGTTCAGGTAGACGTTCTCGCGGCCGGTGAACTCCGGATTGAATCCCGAGCCCAGCTCCAGCAAGGCAGCGATCCGGCCGTGGCGGGTCAGGCTGCCGCAAGAGGCACCGGTGGTGCCGCAAATCAGTTGCAGCAAGGTCGATTTGCCGCTGCCGTTGCGCCCGATGATGCCCAGGGCTTCGCCTTTGCGAATCTCCAGGGAGACCTCTTTCAAGGCCCAGAATTCGCGATAGCGCTGTTTGCCGCGGGGCAGCAGCAATTGCAGCAGACGATCCCGAGGCTGGTCGTAGATCTGATAGCACTTGCCCAGGCCCTGGGTCTTGATCACTGGATCAGAGCACATCGGCAAACCCCTGGTGGGCCTTCTTTCACGTAGTTGACGTTACTCGGGATCAGTCCCGGTGCACGGCTGATGCATTCTGAAAATAGGTTGAAGATCATCATGCCGGTGAGCACCAGCAGCATGAGCAGAGGGTTGAGGAAGGACCAGAGCAGGCCGGCGATCGATCCTCGATAGCGGCCTGTGACCTCACGCTCGATCAGTGCCAATAGCAGTTCCCGATGGTGCCAGGGCCTGAACGTGAAACGGTTAAGCGTGTTACCCCCAATCAACGTCCGCTCCTTGGTGATCAGCTTCCAACACCGCCATCCGTACGACCTGGAAATTCACAGGAACGGGACGGCGGTTTGAATCGAATATTTTATGAGTTGTGTATAGACCACAAATGCATGATTCGACGGTGTTTTTGTGAGCTTTTTGATGACCCACGTCGATGAGGGGATGCCTGTTGAGAAAAGACGAAGAAGCGGAAGGAGTTCCGTCTGGGTGAGGGGGCGCAGGCAGGTCGGGAACCGGCGGAAGCTGTCAACTGCTCCACCGGCCTTTTACGGGGATCAGGGGCGGCGTGCTGCCAGATACTCGGCCAGGTCTTGTGCCTGGCGCGCGGTCGCTTGCCGGGAGGCCTGGTCGATGTCAGGCCCGAGAATGGTTTTCTCCACCACCAGCGAGTGCTGGTCGGCAATGCCGATGAAGTTCAGCCAGGCCTCGATGTAGGGTTTCTGGAAATCGAACGCTTGGGCCGGAGTGTTCGACTGGGCTGAAAAATCCAGGCCGCGGGCGTAGCTCACCACCGCTGTCTTGTTGCGCAACAGGCCCTGCAGCCCGTGCTCGGGGTCGAAGCTGAAGAGGACTCCCTGGTGCGATACCAGGTCAATGAAATGCTTGAGCTTGTAGGGAATGCTGAAATTCCACAGCGGTACGGAGAGCACCAGCAGGTCGGCTTGATGCAGAGGGGCGGCGAGTTCCTGGAGTCGGTCCCAAGCGGCTTGCTCGCCAGCATTCAACGGCTGGCCGGCGAGTCGGGCGTACTTGGCGTCCATTGCCGTTTGATCGAGCTCCGGCAGTTCCAGGCTCCACAGGTCCAGGGTGCTGGCTTGGGTGTCGGGTACCTGTTGTTGATAGCGCTGGATAAAACTGCGGGCGATTTCCTGGGAGGCGGAGCGACGCAAGCGAGGGGAGCATTGGATGTGCAGAAGCCGGGTCATGAACGAGTCTCTTGGTGGGCAGGGATGACCGCTATTGCAACATAGTTGTTTTTTAAATATAAATTGTCGATTGTAGTCTTATTGATGGCGTATTGAAATATGTTTGATGCCTTGCTACTCCGCACCTTTGTCGCGGTTGTCGATGAGCAGGGGTTCAGTCGTGCGGCGCACAAACTGCATTTGACCCAGTCGGCGGTCAGCGGCCATCTGCGGCGCCTGGAACAGCAGGTCGGCAAGCCGCTGTTGCAACGCACCACCCGTTCACAGCAACTGACAGCCGATGGCGAGCGGCTGATGGCCTACGCCCGGGCCATTCTGGCGTTGAACCGCGACGCCTGGACCGAGTTGACCCGGGTGCCGTTCCACGGACGTGTAGGAATTGGATTGTCGGAGGATTTTGCCGAGCCCCGTCTGCTGCGTGCATTGCTGGGTTTTGCCGGGCAGTTCCCGGGGATCCAGCTTGATGTGCAGGTGAGCATTCCTGGTACCCTCCTGGATCTTCTGGCCCAGGGCAGTTTGCAGCTGGTGGTGGGGTCCTTGTGCGAAACAGCAGCGCCGGGCCAGTTGCTCTGGTCCGAACCCCTGGTCTGGGCCGGTCTGCCGCCATCAGTGACGCCCTTGCCCGAGCCTTTGCCTCTGGCGCTGTTTCCTGAGCCTTGTCCTTATCGGGCGGTGGCCTTGGGGCGGTTGGCCAAAGCCGGCATTGCCCAGCGTACCGCCATGCTCTGCAGCAGCAATTCGGCCTTGCGTGCAGCGGTGCTGTCGGGCTTCGCCGTGGCGCCCATGGCGGTTAGTCAGTTGGGAGCCGGGCTCTGTGCACTGGGGGCGGAATACGGTTTGCCAGAGTTGCCTCAGGCTCAGTTTCGACTGTTTACTGCCCCCGACGCGGACCCGGCCGTTGTGGCGGCGCTGACTCAGGTCATCGTCGAATATTGTTCCAGCCGGCGATCCGCGCTTTAGGCATCGCCTTCTGCGGCCGATAACCCCTGGGTGGGGCAAGATCGAATGCGGTTGCGAGCGGCCCCAGCCTGCGTTCGAATGCCACGGAACCGATGCTTTACAGGGAGCTGGTCATTGAGCCAGTCTCGAAAACAACCAGGGATCTGCCCTGTAGCTCAGGCCTTTCCCGTCAGGACGATCCTTTTGCCTGTCCCCATTTACGATTCTCAACACGCCCCGGGCGGCACCCTGAAGCGTTTGCCGCTGCTCAAGGCCGCGGTGGCCTTCATCGCCACGGTGTTCCTGTGCCTGTGCGGTTTGCTCTACCTCCAGCTGGAGCAGTCCTGGCGCCATGACCTGATGCAGGCAGAGGTCAACTCCACCAACCTGACTCGGGCCATTGCCCAGCAGGCGGAGGACACCTTCATGGAAGCCGACCTAGTGTTGATGAGCCTTTCCGAGTGGATCCAGGCCATCGGTGAAGGGCCCCGTCAGCGCCAGCGCCTGCAACAGATCTTTGCCCGCCGGGTACAGGCCCTGGTGCAGCTCAGCGGGGTGTTTCTCTATGACAAGGAAGGCCAGTGGGTTGTCAGTTCCTTTAACGATTCGCCTCACGGCAAGGATGTGGCGGACCGCGACTACTTCAGGTTCCACCAGCAGAACGCTTCGCTGCAGGCGCATATCAGCCCGGCGATTCGCAGTCGCGCCAATGGCGAGTGGATCATCCCCATTTCGCGGCGGATCAATGACCAGGACGGGAATTTCCAGGGAGTGCTGATGGCCGGCATCAAGCTGGCGTACTTCGACCAATTCTTCAAAAGCTTCAATATCGACGAGCAGGGCGTGATGTTCCTGGCGTTGTCCGATGGCACCCTGATCGCACGGCGGCCGTTCGAGGAGCGGCAGGTGGGCGCCTCCCTGTCCCGGGGCGAGATCTTCAGCAAGTACCTGCCCGAGGCCACCTCCGGCAACGCCATGATCACCTCGATCGTGGATGGGGTGACGCGCTTGTATGGCTATCGCCAGTTGCAGGCGTATCCGCTGGTGGTGGCGGCGGCAAACTCCAAGGATTCTATTCTCAAGGGCTGGTACGCCTCGGCCTATCAATCCACAGCCATCGTCGCTCTGGTGCTGCTGGGAGTGGGGCTGTTCGGCTGGGTGTTCGTGAGCCAGGTGCGCAACAACGAGCGGATCGAAACCGACCTGCGCAAGGCCCAGGAGGCGTTGGAGGTGATTGCCACCCATGACAGCCTGACCGGTCTGGGCAATCGGCGTCTGTTCGAACGCTCCCTGGAGATCGAGTTCGGTCGTGGGGCACGGCAGGGCACTGCGCTGAGCCTGATCATGGCCGATATCGATTACTTCAAGCGTTACAACGACACCTACGGCCATGTGGCCGGCGACCATTGTCTGGCGCAAGTGGCTCAGGCGCTGAAGGGATGCTGTCAACGCAAGACCGATCTGGCCGTGCGTTATGGCGGGGAAGAGTTCGCGGTGCTGCTGCCCGATACCGATATACACGGTGCCCTGGCCATGGCCGAACAGATTCGCCAGAGCGTCATGGAGCACAACATCAGCCACTCCGGCTCTCCAGTGGGGCGCGTGACCATCAGCCTGGGCTGCTACTCCTTCGTGCCCTCGGGGCGTGACAGCATCGAGGTCTTCATTGAGCGGGCGGATGCTGCGCTGTATCAGGCCAAGGCCACGGGTCGCAACCGGGTGATGGCCCTGGCTGTGGAGAGCGCCGAGGACCTGCTACAGCGCTCCGACCGTTGAGTCATTGCCAGGCTTTGCAAAAGATCTGATTGGCGTAGGTATTGCCACCAAACTCATAGGTGGTGGTGCCTGTAGCGTCATATCCCTGGGCCCGGTAGAAGGCCAGCGCCGAATGATTTTCCGACCAGGCGGTGAGCCACAGGCAGGGTGCCCGTTGCGTCCGGGCGAAGTTTTCGGCTTGCCGCAACAGCGCTTGGCCGACGCCTTGTCGATGAGCGTGTCGCTGTACATACAAACGCACCAACTCCATTCCTTGAGCCAGATGTGCCTGGGGCGCCCGGGTGCCGTTGGCGATTTCCACGAAGCCCAGCACGTGTTCATTGCGTTCTGCCAGCAGCAGGATTCTGTGAGGGTCCGCCAGGCGCTGCTGGAACTGCTGAGGCGCGTAGACGCTCAAGGCTTCCTCGGCCAGATCGGCACGCATGCCGTCAGTGGCATAGGTGTCGAGGAAGACCTGGGTGGCGAGGCCGCTGATACACAGGGCGTCCTCAAGGCGGCCTTGACGAAAGGAGAGGGGGGTAGACATGACTGCATCCTTGTAGGTGATTGCCGAGATTCAGCGCGGCCAGGACTGGCCGAGCAGGTGTTGCAGATGCTGGCGTACGGCGGGCCACTCATCATCGATGATGCTGAACCGTACGGAGTTTCGCTTGCGGCCATCGGGCATGATGCGCTCGTGACGCACAATGCCTTCCTGGTGTGCGCCGAGACGCAGGATCGCCGCGCGGGATTTATGGTTGATTTCGTCGGTGGTGAACTGCACCCGTACGCAGGACATGTCTTCGAATGCGTGACGCAGCATCAGGTACTTGGCCTCGGTGTTGACGAAGCTGCGCTGCCAGCGGCTGGCGATCCAGGTGCTGCCGATTTCCAGCTTGCGGTTGTTCGGGTCGATCTTCCAGAAGCGGGTACAGCCTATGACTTCGCCTGTGGACTTGAGCAAGGTGACAAAGGGTTGCACGCTGCCGGCCTCGCGCCCCTTGAGCGCCACCTCCAGGTAATGATCGATGGTGCTGGGAGAGGGCACCACGGTGAAGGGCAGGTTCCACAGTTCACCGTTTTGTGCGGCATTGACCAGGGCGTCGGCATCGCTGGCTTGCAGGGGACGCAGAATGATCCGCGGGCCTTCCAATGGTGGCATGGCGTGTGGCTCTCCAGGTGGGGCGAAGGGGCAGGGCGCTGGCTATTACAGAATCACCGCCAGGCCTTGGCAAGAGCCAATCCGGGGCCAATGCGATAAAAAATATCAGCCGAATCGATTGTTGGATTACCCCGTTTCTGGCTTATACATATCCTCGACCTGGCAGGGGCCGGTGCTGGACAAACGGATCGGCACAAGATTCTCCGCAGCCCTGCGCGACACTCATTTCAAGGATTTGTGCATGAGCCAGCCGCACCTGATGAACATTGACCTCTATTTACGCCGACTGGGTTACCCCAGCGCGCCGCCGCCGACCCTGGAAACCCTGCGGGAGCTGCAATGGCGGCATGTCTGCGAGTTTGCCTTCGAGAGCCTTTCCACCTTGTTGCGGCTGCCGGTGCCCATCGACCTGGGTACGGTGGAACGCAAGATTCTCCAAGAAGGGCGCGGTGGGTATTGCTATGAACTCAATCAGACCTTCCTGGTGTTGTTGCAGCATCTGGGCTACGAGGCCCGAGGCATCACCGGGCGGGTGGTCATGGGGGGGCCGGAAGATGCGCTCACCGCGCGCAGTCACAGGTTGACGCTGGTGCACTTGGACGGACAGCGCTACATCGCCGATGTCGGCTTCGGCGGCATGGTGCCCACGGCGCCCTTGCTGCTGGATACCGAAGCAGAGCAGGCGACGCCCCACGAGCCCTATCGCATTACCCAGCGAGACGGCAGTTACACCCTGCGCGCCAAGGTCATGGATGAGTGGCGGGCCCTGTACGTCTTCGATCTGCAGATACAGGGCGATGTGGACTACGAAATGGGCAACTGGTACGTCTCGACTCACCGTGATTCACCTTTCCTCGGCCAGTTGAAGGTGGCGCTGATCGGGCCGGGGGTGCGTCGAACCCTGAATAACGGCAACTACGCCTTGCATCGCATGGGGCTGCCCAGCGAGCGGCGGCAGATCACCGATGCGGGGGAACTGATGCAGTTGTTGCGAGACGAGTTTGCCTTGCGTCTGCCGGAGCATCCCGAGCTGTCGCGAGTGCTCGAAGGCTTGCTGGAGGACTGATCACGACCTGCCGCACCGGGGGTGGGAGCCGAATACGGAAGTGCTTCCCGATTAAATTCCCAGACTGGCGCTCCATAGAATCCACCGGCAAACCGGCAATTTTCTATGGAGAGAATCATGCAGAAAATATATCGATCCACGGTGTCCAGCAGTACCGCAACACCGCTGCGGCGTTTCAAGCAGGGGCTGTTCGCCGCGCTGCTGGCAGTGGTCAGCCTGTGTTCCACCAGCAGCTTCGCGGTCCCCAACCCCGACGGCAACTACAACTTGAGCATGGACGCCCGGGCCGGGTCGCCCTATCCACCGTCCGACAACTACAGCGCCGATCTCAAGACTTCCGGAGTCGGGCCAGCGTTCACGGTGCCGGTGAGCCGGCACCACATCATCGCCTATAACCAACTGCGGGATTTCTACATGTCCGTGGTGCAGCGTGGGCACTTGAAGGAGCTGAAGGGCTTCTGGGACGGTTTTGGCGGGCGTTTCCTCAGCTATGGCCAGGACAATCGGGTCAACGTCACCCCGCCGGTAGCGGCGGACTATGACCAGGCCAAGACTTTGCTCGAGGAGATCGGTCGGGGCGTGGTGCGGGCCAATGCGGGCGTGCCGCCACGGCCTCTGGGTTGGGACACCTTCCATGGCTTCTACACCTGGATGCCCTGGAACCTGTTTCTCGGTCCGAATGGTCGCAATGATGACCCGGGTGAGCAATTCGAAACCAATGCCCAGTACATCATCAACAACAAGGACACCTGGAACACCATCATCAATGTGCGCGACAACATGCTGAGCTATCAGCGTGACGGCAACGTGAAGACCCTGGCCGACATCAACTCGCAGCTGCTGCGCTTGTCGGCGCGGACCCGGGTCTATCCGCTGGTCAGCGATCAGTGGATTCGTATCGCACCTAATGTGTACAAGATCCGCGTGCCGGCCAACTGATTCGTCTTTTTGTGTGCAGTAAGGGTCGATCCAGCCAATGGATCGACCTTTTTTTTGCGTTGCGTTTCAGAAGGTGGGTCTGGGGTCGAGGGGGGGGAGGGGCGCTGCACAGCCCCTGTGAATCCGATGTTGAGTGGTGGCTCTGGGGCGGCCTTTCAGGCTGGAAAGAGGGTGATCCACGCAGTCCGAGCAGGGCTTTTTATCGGTGAATCAGCAGGGGGAAAGTGCCCGAAGGTTGACCGATAAACTGTATACAATCCTATGGACAGTTGTCTTTGTTGTTGCATACAGTGTGCGCATAACAAAAACAGGGAACCCCACACCATGAATACGCCCCAGGTTTCACAGCAACGTCCCGAAGATGAAAATTTGGGTATTGCCGCGAATATGGCTTATGGCCTGCAACACGTTCTGACCATGTATGGCGGTATCGTTGCGGTGCCACTGATCGTCGGCCAGGCAGCCGGTCTGTCGCCGGCGGAAATCGGCCTGCTGATCGCCGCTTCGTTGTTCGCAGGGGGGCTGGCAACCTTGCTGCAAACGCTTGGTGTGCCGTTTTTCGGCTGCAAGCTGCCGTTGGTTCAAGGGGTGTCCTTTGCGGGCGTTTCGACCATGGTGGCGATTGTCACCAGCAGCGGGGAGGGCGGCTTCCAGTCAATTCTGGGGGCGGTGATTGCGGCTTCGCTGATCGGCCTGCTGATTACGCCGGTGTTCTCTCGCATTACCAAGTTCTTTCCCCCGCTGGTCACCGGCATTGTCATCACCACCATCGGCTTGACGCTGATGCCCGTGGCGGCGCGCTGGGCCATGGGCGGCAATAGCCGCGCGGCGGATTTCGGCAGCATGTCGAACATCGGTCTGGCGGCTCTCACCCTGGTGCTGGTGCTGCTGTTGAGCAAGATCGGCAGCGCGGCGATTTCCCGGCTGTCGATTCTTCTGGCCATGGTCATTGGTACGGTGATCGCGGTGTTTCTGGGCATGGCGGACTTCTCCGGTGTTGCCCAGGGGCCGATGTTCGGCCTGCCCACGCCGTTCCACTTCGGTATGCCGACTTTCCATGTCGCGGCGATCCTGTCGATGTGCATCGTGGTCATGGTGACTCTGGTGGAAACCTCGGCGGACATCCTGGCGGTGGGTGAAATCATCCATACCAAGGTCGACTCCAAGCGCCTGGGAGATGGCCTGCGTGCCGATATGCTGTCGAGCATGATCGCGCCGATCTTCGGTTCCTTTACTCAGAGTGCTTTTGCCCAGAACGTCGGGCTGGTGGCGGTCACCGGAATCAAGAGTCGTTTTGTGGTGGCTACCGGGGGCGTGTTTCTGGTGATCCTCGGCCTGCTGCCCTTCATGGGGCGGGTGATCGCTGCGGTGCCCACCTCGGTGCTGGGCGGTGCCGGTATCGTACTGTTTGGCACCGTGGCGGCCAGTGGCATTCGTACCCTGTCCAAGGTCGACTACCGCAACAACATGAACCTGATCATCGTCGCAACTTCCATCGGCTTCGGCATGATCCCGATTGCTGCGCCGAGCTTCTACGATCACTTCCCCAGCTGGTTCGCGACGATCTTCCACTCGGGCATCAGCTCGTCGGCGATCATGGCGATCCTGCTGAACCTGGCGTTCAACCATTTCACCGCGGGCAACTCTGACCAGCAGTCGGTGTTCGTCGCCGGCACCGAGCGCAGCCTGCGCTTCCAGGACATCGCCGTGCTGCGTGAAGGGGACTACTTCAGCGGTGGCAAGCTGCACGATGCCGAAGGCAATGAAGTGCCGCTGGTGGCTGAGGTTTCGGGGCAGTCGTCGAATTCGCCAGGAGACGGTTCGGCACCGAGCCATGCTCGAGGCAGTGCGCAAACCACGCACTGAGTGCAATCGTTTCGCCATAAAAAACGGCGCCCTGAAAGGCGCCGTTTTTTATGGAAGAGTGATTATTCGAGGTTGTCCAGGGGCTCCAGGGCTTGCAAGACCTCGGGGTTGTCCTTGTACTGCCCGCGCAAGGTTGCGAGCTGGCGATCATGGCCGACGCAGACGTCATTGACGGCTTTCTCCAATTCGGCCCGGCGCTCCTCGTCATACGCTTCCTCGCCGGCAAAGTGCTGGCAATCTTCGTGACGCTGGATAAAGGCCGTGACCTCGGCCGGCAGCTGTGGGCCGCCGTAGTGACCGCCCAGTTGCAGGCGTTTTTCCTCGACCCAGCCACTGTAGTCCTCGCCGTTTTTGGCGATGTACATGACTTGGGCCCAGCCGCTGTCGGTAGAGGCGTACAGGGTCAGGCCGTCGCCCGGAATCACATAGAGTTTCTGGTTCACGCAGGCGGCGTTCGGCGCGCTGTGAAAGTGCAGCCGTCCTTCGCCTATGACCTTGGCTTCCAGGGGCGGTCTGTATTCGCCGGCTTCCAGGGAGGCGTTGTCGCTCAGAGTGGCGCAATCCACCGTGGAGGCGGCCAGGGCCGGCAGGGGTAACACAGACAACAGCCCGCACAGGGACAGCAGGCGCAGAGGTCGGTCCATCGCAGAGTTTCCATCAGGGGATTCGGATGGCGCGATGGTAATGACAAAGAGGCCGCCTGTGAATGTTTCCAGGCCGCCTCTTCGAGAAGCGTGACTTACTCCGTGACTTTGCTGAACTGCCCCTGGCGCACCAGGGACAGAGCAAATACCACCACCACTGCGGCAGCGGCCGACAGGGTCAGGGGCAAGCCATAGCTGCCGCCACTCATGGCGGCACCACTGAGCAGCGGTCCCAGCAGGCTGCCGATGCCCCAGAGCAGACCGGCGCTGGCATTGGCGGTCACCAGATCCGCTCCGCTGAAGGATTGCCCGATCAGCACGATCGCCAGGGTGTAGATGCCGCCCGCCGCCGCGCCGAGGATGACCAGGCTCGGCCAGAGCAGGCCGGGGGACGCCATCAACAGCGGCAGGCACAGGCCGATCAGCAGGGCGATGATGCCGCAGCCGAGGTAGATCCCCGGGCGCCCCAGCTTGTCCGAGAGCCAGCCCAGGGGGAACTGGAACGCTGTATCTCCCAGGAGAATGATGGTCACCATCAGTGCCGCCAGTTTGATGCTGTAGCCATGCGTAGCCGCGTACACCGGAAATAGTGACAGCACCACGCTGTCGAAGAAGGCGAAGAACAATATGCCCACGCACAGCGCCGGGGCGATGCGGATAAAGCCCAGCACCGAGAAGGTCCGGCTTTCCTCGTGAGGGCTTGGGGTGTCTTCCTGGGGCAGAGTCAGCCAGACCACGGCGATCGCCACGGCATAACCTAGGCTGACAATGGCGAGTACGAGCGGTCCCTCGGTGCCCAGCAGTGACACCAGGCCAGGGCCCAGCAGTTGGAAGAAGGTGAAACAGGTGGTGTAGACCGCCACCAAGCGGCCGCGGGTGGCGTCTTCGGCCATTTCATTGACCCAGGTTTCCCCAAGAATGATGATCAGCCCCGCCCCAAGTCCCATGGCGACTCGGGCCAATCCCAGGCTGAAGAGGCTGGCGCCCGGCAGTTCCAGGGCTGCCACGCTCAGGGCACAGAAACTGAAACACAGCAGGTAGATCTGGCGCCGGGTCAGGCGCTGGCACAGGGCATTGACCAGGAATGCCGAAAGCATCATGCCCGCCGCAGGCAGGGCTGACATGATGCCAATCTGGTTGTTCGACGCGCCGGCCTGATACAGGCGCAGGGCAAGGATCGGCACTGTGGAACCGATGCTCAGGCCGACAATGGAAATGCCCAGGATCAGGGCGGCTAGCAAGGCTTTGTTCATGATCAAGACTCGCGCCTGAAGGTTCAGGCGGCAAACAATAGAGGTGTTGCGCACGCTGCGTAACAACGCACGCCGAGATACGGGCGATGGCCGGGCATGTGCCATTGGCGTAGAAGCCGGCTTGCCGGCGAAGCAGTCATCGAGTGGTAGTTGCTCGTCAGGACGTCTTCGCTAGCGAGTCAGCTCCTGCAACCGGCGCAAAGGTGGCGGCGCGGTGCCAGGCTCAATCGCGGCTAGCGAGTGCCCGGGTGCGGAGAGAAGGTGAAGGCAAACAGGACGCTACGGCGCCGACGATTGATCGCGCAGTCATGCTGGGCAACAGCCAGGGTTGCCGAGGGGCTCATCGAGGGGGAGGGGCACGGTGACTGTGCTGGCAGAAACATCACATCGTCTGGCTGCTTGGATAGAGAGGCGCACAGCCTACGTCAGGCCTTTGCGGTAATGCAACAGGGGGGGGGCGAGGGAGTTTCTGCCGTGCAACGCTGATGCATCCGCAGGTCTGACTGACAGGCGGATTATTTATTCGTTGGGGAGTTTTGCTTGAGCTGATTGGCCGAAAGAGCAGGGCGCTCTCATGATGAAAAAGGCAAATCAGTATAGGAATATGGCTCCACGACCTGGACTCGAATAGAAAAATAAGTACCTGTTTTCCAATAAAATTGTGCTGATCTCCAAAATCTTTACCCCTACTATTATCCTAATTAAGCCCGGATTTTATACAAACTCTTTGGATCCCCATGAGCACGGCAATCCGAACTGTTGAGTTGTGACAGGAAAGCAATCGGCCAGAAGGACAGTTGAGATTTACCCCGATAAGAACAATTGTTCAATTTGTGCTCGGTTTCAGCATCGATGGACATGGCGATTGGGTCAGGACCTCTCTCCGCGAGCTCCCTTCGACCACAACGCCGCCACCAGGCAGCCGATGCCAGCCCCACCCATCACCAGCGCCATGCCCTTCGGCGTTCCATCCGCCAACCAGCTGACTAATGCTGCGCTGAAAATGCCGCTGCCGTAGTGCATGGCCCCGACGAGCGACGAAGCAGAACCCGCTCTGTGGGGAAAGAAGGCCAACGCGCCCGCGACGGAATTGGCGACGATAAGCCCGTTCATGGACATGTAGAAAAATATGGGGATGACCAAGCCCCAAATCCCACCCCAACCAAACAACACGCAAACACTGAGCACCACACCGAAAAAAGCCAACGTCCATGCGCCGCGATAGAAAAGCTGCTCGCTACTCATGCGGCTCAGCAATCGGCCATTGATGAAATTGGCGATCATCATGCCGACGATATTTACCCCGAACAGCCACCCGTAGGCCTGAGGTGACACCTGGTAGAAGTCGATGTAGGCGAACGGTGTTCCGACGATAAACGCGTAGGCACCGCCGTAAAAAAATCCGCCCGACAACGCGTAGCCGATCAGACGAGGATCGCGGATTAGCTGCAGATAAGTGGCAAACGTATGCCGCAGTGGCTCACGCGTTCTGTGCTTGGGAGGGAGACTCTCTGGCAGCCTGCCGAACGAAAAGAGCGTCACCAGCCCGACGATAGCCAGTGCCCAAAAGATTGCCGGCCACGACCACAGCAACAGGATCTGGCCGCCAACCAGCGGGCCGGCAATCGGAGCTACGCCCATGATCAAAATCAGCGTCGACAGCATCTTCGCCGACTGTTCCCTGCCGTACAGGTCGCGCACCATTGCCCGCGACAGCACCGGCCCCACACAGGCGCCCAGTGCCTGAACCACCCGCCACACCATCATTTCAGTGACTGTCGTCGACAGCGCACAGCCAACCGAGCCGATGATGAAAAGGACCATCCCAATAAGGATCGGAAACTTGCGTCCAAACCGGTCGCTGATTGGCCCCCATATCAACTGGCCAAGGCTGAACCCGATCAGGAAGGCGGAAAACGTCAGCTCAACGCCCGCTGAATCGGTATGCAACGCGCGACTAATGGCGGGCAGGGCAGGCAGATACATATCAGTAGAAATCGAGGCGAACGACATCAACGCACTCAGGTTAAGCATCAACCGCACGTTGTTGGTTGTGCGCGGCACGTCCGATGGGCTGCCAGCGTTGCGTTCTGTCTCGGCAGGGCCAAGAGATGACATGGAATTTGCCTATAGCCGGTAAGTAGCTCGCCAGCGTAAGTGTTACTGAATGTTCGATTAACCCCTTAATCCCGCAAGGGGAAATGAGCACTGCTCATGAATGCCCCGGTGCATCAGCGCTTGCAGCGACGGAGCTTCGGATTGATTAGTTCTCTTCATATGTCCTTGCCGTTTTACCCGGGTAGTCCAATCGCAGGTCATCACTTAACGTCCTCCCATCGAGGTTGCAGCCGAGTGACTGCAACCCTCCCCCACCTTGGCTCAAGGGCCAGGCGGGTTTGCTTACGCCGGGAGAGAACGCAATGCAAAAGCGCTATTTGGGCAACAGTTCGTTAGAAGTCTCGGCCCTTGGCCTGGGCTGCATGGGCCTGAGCCACGGCTATGGTCCGGCCACGAACACCCAGGATGCCGTGTCCCTGATCCGCGCCGCCGTGGACCTGGGCGTTACCTTCTTTGACACCGCAGAGGTGTACGGCCCCTACTTGAACGAAGACGTGGTGGGGCAGGCCTTGGCGCCCGTGCGCGATCAAGTGGTGATCGCCACCAAGTTTGGTTTCACCTTTGGCGCGGACAACAAACAGCAGATTCTCAACAGCCGCCCAGAGCATATTCGCGAGGCCGTTGAGGGCTCGCTGCGGCGGCTCAGGACCGATTACATCGATCTTCTTTACCAGCATCGGGTCGATCCGGATGTGCCCATCGAAGACGTTGCCGGCACCGTCAAAGCCCTGATCGCAGAAGGCAAAGTGAAGCACTTCGGCCTCTCGGAAGCAGGCGCACAGACCATCCGCCGAGCGCACGCCGTGCAACCGGTCACGGCGCTGCAAAGTGAATATTCGATGTGGTGGCGAGAGCCCGAGTTGGAGATTTTCCCAACCCTCTCCGAGCTGGGCATCGGCTTCGTACCGTTTAGCCCGTTGGGCAAAGGTTTTCTCACCGGTGCTATTTCATCCGACGCATCGTTTGGCAGCGATGACTTTCGCAGCGTCGTTCCACGCTTTGGCCAGGAGGCGCTGCTGGCCAATCAGAACCTGGTCATCCGACTGCGCGAGATCGCCGCGCAAAAAGGGGTAACCCCTGCGCAGATCGCCCTCGCCTGGCTGCTCGCCCAGGCGCCGTGCATCGTACCGATTCCGGGGACGACCAAGCTGCATCGCCTTCAAGAAAACATCGGCAGTGCGTCGGTCAACCTTACCGAAGCGGAGCTGGAAGCCATCGCCTGCGCCTTATCGCAGATCAGCATTCAAGGTGACCGCTACCCCGAGGCGCTTAAAGCGCGTGTCGGACGCTAAGGGAGGCTGAATGAACGACCACGACTCGCTACGCCGCACGGTAGTTTTTGCGTTGGCCAGCTCGCCGTTTCTGGCGCGGGCCAGCACGGACGCCAGCGACGAGCGCTCTGCACCTTCCGGCTCTCGCACCTTGGTGGCGTACTTCTCTCGTTCTGGCAACACGCGGGTCGTGGCCGGGCTTATCCAGCGCGGCCTGGGTGCTGACCTGTACGAAATTCGCCCTGCCACCGCCTACCCTGAGGACTACCTGCAAACGGTGGAACAGGCGCGCCGGGAGCGCGATAGCGGCTTCGAGCCGGCACTGGAAAGCAGGGTCCACAACTTGGACGCGTACGACACCCTGTTTCTCGGCTTTCCCATCTGGGGTGAAACCATGCCCCCAGTGGTGCGCGCGTTTCTTTCGGCACATGACCTTGCGGGCAAGACCATCATTCCATTCAACACCCATGGCGGCTATGGCTTAGGCAACAGCCGTGCCGTGCTCGACCGTCACGCACCCAAGGCCAAGGTGCTGGTGGGGTTCGTGATGGAGGGCGAGCAAGAGCGCAAAACCATGGAGTGCGTGAACGAATGGATAAGCGACAGCAACTTCAAACGTTAAACGTGCGACGCAAGTCATCGACCCGCTGCGCCCCCCCATTTCCAACTAGGAGACACCAATGAAAACCCGCATTTTGGGCAATGGCCTGGAAGTGTCCGCACTCGGTCTTGGCTGCATGAACATGACTCAGGTCTACGGCCCGGCCGCCGACAAGCAGGACATGATCAAACTGATCCGCACCGCCCACGAACGTGGCGTGAACCTGTTCGACACCGCCGAGGCCTACGGACCGTTCAGCAATGAAGAGCTGCTCGGCGAGGCCCTGCAGCCAATCCGCGACCAGGTGGTGATCGCCACCAAATTCGGTTTCGACATCGACTTGATTTCCGGCGCCCGAGGGGCTGGCCTCAACAGTCGACCGGAGCATATCCGCGCAGTGGCTGACGCCGCGTTGAAGCGACTGCGCACCGACCGTATCGATCTGTTCTACCAGCACCGTGTCGATCCTGCGGTGCCCATCGAAGAGGTCGCGGGCACAATCAAAGACCTGATCGCTGAAGGCAAGGTAAAACACTTTGGCCTCTCTGAAGCCGGTGTCGAGACTATCCGCCGCGCACACGCGGTGCAGCCGCTGTCTGCGGTGCAGAGCGAGTACTCGTTGTTCTGGCGTGGCCCTGAGCAAGAGCTGCTGCCCGTGCTGGAGGAGTTGGGCATCGGCTTCGTGCCGTTCAGCCCACTTGGCGCCGGTTTTCTCACCGGCAAGATCGATGAGAACACCCAGTTTGATGCATCGGACTTCCGTAACTTCGTACCGCGCTTCTCCGTAGAGGCACGCAAGGCCAACCTGGCGTTGGTCGAGGTGGTGAAAGCAGTCGCACAGCGCAAAAATGCCACGCCTGCCCAAGTGGCATTGGCTTGGCTGCTGGCACAGAAGCCTTGGATCGTGCCAATCCCCGGCACCACGAAACAGCATCGCCTTGATGAAAACCTTGGCGCTATCGAGCTGGAATTGAGCCGCGATGAGCTGCGTGCGATCCGTGAGCAGATCTCGCAGGTCCAGGTCCTCGGCGAACGCCTGCCTGAGGCCGTACTGAAGATGACTGGGCTTTGATCCCTTCCCTGCCAGGAGTTACGGCTATGAACCCCCTGATCGCCCCACTGGTTGCCCTTTCGCTTATGGCTGGCGAAGCCACAGCCGAGGACACCAAGGAAGTTCGCGTCACCCGTGTTGGCACTCAGCCTTCCGTTCAAGGCCCTGCTGACAACTTCACCGGCACCGTGCGGGTTGATGGCCTATTCAAGGGCGATGCTCCCGCACGCATTGGCGGCGGTACAGTGACCTTCGAGCCTGGAGCACGCACGGCTTGGCATACCCATCCGCTGGGCCAAACGCTCATCGTCACCGCTGGCGTGGGCTATGTGCAGCAGGCAGGCGGCCCCCGCCAGGAAATTCGCCCAGGCGACACCGTATGGATTCCGGCCAACGTGCGTCACTGGCATGGGGCTACCGCTACCACAGCTATGACCCATATCGCGTTGGCAGAATCCCTGGATGGCAGCGCCGTGACCTGGGGCGACAAGGTCTCCGATGCCGAGTACGGAGGCGCGCCAAAATGACTGCATCGATCTTGCGTGCCCTGAGATATCGCGAAACCCGCTCCATTGCCGCTTTCCTGGCATTGTGCCTTGGCTTGGGGGACGTTCCCGGCGTTGTCGCCCAAGAAAGCGTGGCACCGTCTACCCCAGCCAATACAGCACCGCCCTCCGAAGCATTGTCGAGCAGACAACAGGCCATTCCATTGATCGCTGCGTTTATGGCATCCAGCGACATTCCCCGCCTTAACCAGGCGTTGAATCAAGGATTGGATGCGGGCCTGACCATCAGTGAGGCCAAGGAAATTCTGGTGCAGCTCTATGCGTACGCGGGCTTCCCACGCAGCCTGAATGCGCTGGGCGAACTGATGAAGGTCGTTGATGCGCGCAAAGCGCGAGGTATTCAGGATGTAACAGGACGCGAACCCAGTCGGCCCGCCCCAACGGGCCAGGAATTGGTTGAGGTCGGTACTGTTAACCAGACCCGCATATCCGGTGGAGCGGTGAAAAGTCCGGTGTTCGACTTTGCGCCGGTCATCAACCAGTACCTGCAGGCCCATCTGTTCGGCGACATCTTCGAGCGTGACAACCTGGACTGGCAAAGCCGTGAACTGGCCACCGTCGGCGCTTTGGCTGCAACGCCGGGTGCCGAGCCGCAGCTGCGCTCCCATATGCTGGCGAGCATGCGGGTCGGCCTGAGTGCTGGCCAACTGCGCCAGGTGACCGAAATACTCGCCAAACACGCAGACGAAGCAGTCGCCACGCGTGCGAGTGCGGCGCTGACTCAAGCCCTTGCGGCGTCGGGTAGTTGAACATGAAGAGCACAAGGAACGTTCTGACCCTCGCTATCACGTGCCTACTTGCCGCCTGTGCGGCGCCTATCAGCAGCCCTGGCAACACCGCCGCGCCGTTGCAGATTCAGGAGCAAGGCAGCTTCGCCGCCGGCGGCACCCTGATCACTGCACCGGGTACGTTCGACCCGCGCAAACCCATGGCGCCCGATGGCCAGACCTACCATGGCGATCACGCCTATGTGTTTTACCAATTGCCGGTCAACGCGCGAAAACTGCCGATCGTCATGTGGCACGGTGCCGGCCAGTTTTCCAAAACCTGGGAAACCACAGCCGATGGCCGCGAAGGCTTCCAGAACATTTTTCTGCGCCGTCAGTTTAGCGTGTACCTGATCGACCAACCCCGCCGCGGTAACGCCGGTCGCAGCATGGTAGAGGCAACGCTCAAGCCCACGCCGGACGAACAGCTGTGGTTTAACCAGTTCCGCATCGGTTTGTGGCCCAACTACTTTGATGGCGTGCAGGTCGCGCGCGATGAGCAAACACGCGACCAGTTCTTTCGCGCCATGACCCCCAACACAGGTCCGTTCGATATGGACGTGGTTTCCGATGGAGTATCCGCTGCGTTCAACCGGATCGGCCCCGGCATTTTATTCACTCACTCCCAGGGCGGCGGCCCCGGCTGGCTCACCGCGATCAAGAACGACAAGGTGAAAGCCATCGTCGCGTTCGAGCCGGGTAGCAGCTTTGTCTTTCCTTCAGGAGAGGTTCCGGCACCGATACCCAGCGCTTTCGACACGGTGCAAGGCGCTGAGGTGCCGATGAGCCAGTTCATGGCATTGACGCGGATTCCGATCCTGATCCTCTACGGTGACAACATTCCTGATCACGCCATCGACCTACCGGCCCAAGACAGCTGGCGGGCCCGACTCGCGATGGCGCGGCTGTGGCGCGACAGCGTTAACAAACACGGCGGTGACGTGAAGCTAATTCATCTTCCGGAAATTGGCATCAAGGGCAACACGCACTTTCCTATGTCAGACCTGAACAACATTCAGATCGCGGACTTGGTGGCCAAGTTCCTTGCCGAGAAACATCTGAATTGATCTGGAATGCAGGCCTGCCGAATCAGAAAAAAACCTGCTACTTCACACTTCAATCGTTTGGAGAAATCGTATGAGAAACACTGTTCTCAAAGCCACTTTTATGGCCGCGATGATCGGCATTTCGGCCGGCAAGAGCATGGCGGCTGACTACAAGAAGAACCCGTTCACGCTGGTCTATGACGGTGCGATTACCAAGAATGAGCCGGGCAAGGTCAACATCCATCCGGTGACCTACAAGCTCAACGGCCTGGACATCGTCGCCAACGTTTACACCCCGGCCAGCTACGACCCGAAAAAGGCCTACCCCACCGTTGTGGTGGCGCACCCTAACGGCGGTGTGAAAGAGCAAGTCGCGGGGCTGTACGCGCAGCGCCTGGCCGAACAGGGCTACATCACTATTACCGCCGATGCGGCCTATCAAGGTGGCAGCGGCGGCCAACCGCGCAGCGTCGACAAACCAGCCAACCGTATCGAAGATATCCACGGCATGGCGGACTTCATTACCCAGTACGCCGGAGTTGATGCTCAGCGTCTGGGCCTGCTCGGCATCTGCGGCGGGGGCGGTTACTCCCTGGCCGCTGCCGAGACCGACAAGCGCTTCAAATCGATTGCCACAATCAGCATGTTCAACTCAGGCCGTGTGCGCCGTAACGGCTACGTCGACTCCCAACTGGACACCATACAGGATCGCCTCAAGCAAGCGTCTGAGGCACGCGCCCTGGAAGCTGCCGGTGGCGAGGTTCGTTACTCGGGCGATGCCAACCTGACCGATGAGCAGATTGCCAAATTGCCGTTTGATCTCTACCGCCAAGGTTACGAGTACTACTGGAAAACCCACGCGCACCCGAACTCGACCTTCAAGTACACCACCAGCAGCTTGCTCGACCTGATGCGCTTCGACGCTACCAACCAAATCGAACTGATTGGCCAACCATTGTTGATGATCGCCGGCACCAAGGCCGATAGCCTGTACATGACTGAGGATGCATTCGCCAAAGCCACTGGCACCAAGGACAAAGAGTTCTTCAAGATTGAAGGCGCAACCCATATCGAAACCTACTGGGTACCCAAATACGTCGACGCCGCACTGAGCAAACTCACGCCGTTTTACGCAAGAACCCTCGCGAAGTAACCATTGATACATGTTGAGAGGATTGCAACTGTCTCGAAGCACTCGAGACATGGTTAGATAGGACAATTCAGCGCACCTTTATGAAGGGTCCTCATCAATGTCCCGCGCCAATCTCAACGATCTGCAAGCCTTCGTGATCATCGCTCGCGAAGGCAGCTTTACCCGCGCTGCTGCTCAGCTAGGCGTTTCGCAATCTGCAATTAGCCACACCATGCGCGCCCTTGAATCGCGCCTTGGTGTGCGCCTGCTGACTCGGACAACGCGCAGTGTATCGCCCACTGAAGCGGGTTTGCGCTTGTACAAGTCCATGGCTCCACGGTTCGAAGAGATCGAATTGGAATTGGCGGCAGTCAGCGAGTTTCGCGATACCCCGTCGGGCACCGTACGCATTTCAGCGTCCGAACATGCAGCCAACAACATTCTCTGGCCAAAGCTGTTGAAGGTGCTTCCTGGCTATCCGGATATCCACGTGGAAATCACCGTGGACTACGCCCTCTCCGACATCGTCGCCCAGCGCTACGATGCTGGCGTACGACTGGGCGACCAAGTGGCAAAGGATATGATCGCCGTACCTATCGGCCCTCGGCTGCACATGGCGGTAGTGGCATCACCCGAATACTTCCGCAAGTACACCCCACCTGAAGCCCCTGCAGATTTAGCGGCACACAACTGCATCAACCTGCGCTTGCCAACCCACGGTAGCCTGCTGCAATGGGACTTTGAAAAGGGCGGCCACGAGCTCAAAGCACGTGTCGAAGGTCAATGGACATTCAATAGCAGCGTGCCGATTTTGCGCGCGGCGGTAGCTGGCTGTGGTTTGGCTTTTTTGCCGGAAGACATGGTAGCGAAGGAAATTGCCGAGGGAGCGTTGGTTCGGGTGATGGAGGATTGGTGTCAGCCATTTCCTGGCTACCATCTCTACTACCCCAACCGGCGTGAGCAGTCGTCAGCGTTCGGCGTCGTGGTTGATGCGCTGCGGCATGAACGCTGAGTTTTCCATTCGTATAGCGATCGGCGGCAGATCGAAAATGTCTGCTTTTGGTGATTTATGACCTTCGCCTAGCGGTTGAACTGCCAGGATTTTCCTAGGCGATAAGTGAGTAATTGCATGGTCAGCAAATAGTAATAGCGCGTCGATTCAGTGCGCTGGTTTAGGTGGTGAGTCAAAAACCACGCAAGGTGTTTTCTCTGCCAAGTCCATGGATTGTCGCGTTGCCAGCGCTCAGCGACTGCTGTTTGGATAGTCTTCGCCTGACGCAGGTGGCGTTGGCGTGTGGTATGTGACCCAGTCAAGACGCTCGCCAGGAAGAGTTCCATATCGAATGCCGTGCTCATGCTCGACCACCAATATACGCCGATACCACGCCGATGCGGCCGTGCCCCAGCTCATAGCTGATTTGTAAACGTGCCTCTCGATCAAGGCGCGGATCGAGGTGCCTGCACCTGCCACCGTTGATGGGCGCTAGGTAATGGGTGATCTGCTCATAGCGTTCGCACGCATAGGCCGCCCGTAATTCGTGGAAGCCATTGAGGTTGTGCTGATGGAGGATGTCCCGGGCAGGGCGGACGATTTCCCGTTGAAAATCGAGGTAGCTCTCGTTTTGTGCAAGCAGGTTGTGGCTACCGCCAGGCGAGACCTGTTCGGCAAATCTCAGCGCATCACGAATATGATCATCTACTGTGATCCAGCGGGGTGCCGACGCACCTGAACGGCCACCCTTAGTGCCATTCTGGATGTTGATTTTTCCGTATTGTTCGGCCTCACGTTTGAGGCGCGGAAGGTCGGCCAAGATGGTCTCGCGCAAGCGCATACCGGTTGCTCGCGCCAACTGAGCGATGGCCGCGTCGCGCGGCATTTGGTGTTCGCAGAGCACGTCGACGATCCGCTTCACGTGTTCGCGGTCTTGGCCTTGCGGCACCGAACGACGAACACTGGTGCGCCGCATTCCCAGGGCCTTGCTCGGACTCGGCACCTTCACATACTGATCACCGCGAAGCGCGGCCATGGTTCGGTTCACGCTGGACAACCGATTTTGCGCGGTGGCGATGCAGATAGCCCCTTGTTCAACTTGCTGCCGCAGATGTCCGGCGTAGTTTAGCAAGGTCTGCCGATCAATTTTTCGCGCATCGTTAAACCCGGGACCATCCTCCGACCGACACCAGCGTACAAACGCCTGCCACCGATCACTGTGCGCTTTGACCGTGCCATAATGACCGCCGCCAAAAAGATCACGCAGTGCCTGCGGCCCGGCATAGCTCAGCTGCCGGCCATAGCCGAAATTGCGCCCATCCCGTCTACCGACCAATGCCATGATCAAACTCCTCTCGAAGCCAAACCCTTAAAACCTTCCCCACGTCATCCCGCCACGGAAGTTGAGTGTTATCAGGGATCAAGGCCCCTGCGACCTGTGAGGGTTGTCCACTAACGCGGGACTGGCGGCTCCTTACGACCGGGAGCATGGGCATCTCATGATCTGGCCTCCTGAGCACTTCCGAAGAAGTGGGCGGGTGGAGGCTGCACTGACTGACGAGACCAAGTGCCGCGAGATCCTGAGTCGAGTGAAGGCAGTGGTGCGATGACCGGGGCATGCCTGACTGTCAGTCAGGTGCAGTCCATTCCGTGGGCTGCGGCACCATCATCTGCATCGCTGTTGCTGGTGACTTCGGTGTTTGTCACGCCGATTGTCACGAGGGGGAATGCCGCAAAGCCTTGTACGAGTTGGGCTGCAGCAGCGGTAGGAGCGTTCGTCTCTTCCAGGAAGTAAGAGACGAACGCAGGTTGGCGCAGTGAAATGGCCAAGCGGATAGGTTGCTGCAGGGCAGGAATGTAGAGGTATGAGTTGCCGCAGTGGGCACTCTGGTAGAAGTAGGCATCCATCACATCGCTGTGACTGTGCGAGCCGCCGGACGCTAATCGCACTTGGGGGAGAACCACCACTGAGTGGCGTAGCCTCAAAGGTTCTGGCTACCTGGGTTGCTGTCAACGACAGCACTTGTACGATCTTTTCTACGCCCACGGATAGACAGGGTCAAGGCTCGATTTTCCGAGAACTCTGCGGCTGAAAATGACATTAGCCGTCTATGGAAGTTCGTGGTTTCCAAAAGACGATTGCGGGAGTTTTAAGATTTTTTAAGTGAGGTCCATCCAAAGAGGGCGGCTTTGCAGCCCTCTTTGGATGGACCTGCGTGGACAAGCGGATCACCGAGATATGAAGACCGATCGCTTACTCGGTTGCGCCATGTTTTGCTTTTAGTCGAGTGACGTTCACACCCGTCTGATTGGCGAATTCGCGTGGGCTGACATGCTCCTGCTGATTAGCCTCAAGGTAGCGACTCCACCAGTTCATGATCAGCCTGCGCTCCTCGATGAACTCGGCCTTGTGGATGTAGGCCGCTCGGACGTTGTTGCGCTCCTTGTGGCTCATCTGCCGCTCGATGGCTGTATCCGTCCACAAACCCGACTCGATCAGTGCGCTGCAGGCCATCGAACGAAAGCCATGGCCGCAGATCTCAGTTTTGGTGTCGTAACCCATCTTCCGAAGCGCGCTGTTCACAGTGTTTTCGGACATCGGTTTCCAAGACTTGGTATCGCCTGCGAACACCAAGTCAAATTTGCCTGTGATTGCGTGGATCTGCTCGAGTAGGGCGACCGCTTGCGGTGATAAGGGTACAAGGTGGATGTCCCCGGCCATCTTCGTACCCCTTGTGGAAAAGGGTACGCCTTCCAACGCTGGTCGCGTGTCGGGTATTTCCCAGACGCCACGCTTGAGGTCGAACTCGCTCCAGCGGGCGAAGCGCAGCTCGCTGGAGCGTACAAACACGTGCAGCGAGAGTAAGACCGTCAGCCGGGTAAGTGCGCGGCCTTTATGGGTGTCGATCCGTTCCTGCAATTCAGGCAAGCGCGATAAGGATAAAGCGGGGCGGTGGACGACTCGCGAGGCTTTGATCGAGCCTACGAGGTCATACGCAGGGTTCACGGTGATAAGCCGGAGGCGCTTTGCTTCGCGCATGATGCTCTGCAGGTAGTTTTGTACCCTTAAAGCAATGTCTATCGTTCCGCGCTTCTTGATCGCTTCCAAGGGCTGCATAAGGTCGTGGGTGTCTAGGTCGACAATGGCGCGGGCGCCGATTAGCGGGAAGAGATGGGTTTTGAGGCGGCTCATCACTGTCTTGGAATAGTCTGGTGCCCACTTGGCTGACATTTCCGTGTGCCAGCCGAGGGCAACGCTTTCAAAGGTGCGGCCTTTGATCAGGGCTTGCGTCTTGGCTTGGTTCTTGGCTCCTATGGGATCAATGCCATCCGCCAGCATTCGCTTGACCTCCAAGCGCTTGCGGCGCGCATCTGCGAGGCTAACGATGGGATAGTTGCCGAATGAGGTCAGTCCTTCCCGGCCATCAGGTTTAACGTATCTGAGACGCCAGCCTTTGCGGCCATTGGGTTGGACGAGAAGGTAAAGGCCGTCGCCGTCGAAAAGCTTGTAGGCGCGGTCTGTGGGCTTGGCCGAACGGCAAGCGGAATCGGAGAGTGGAGCAGTGGTGCGCGACATAAGGGTACTCCCTATTATCGAACTGACCTTTATCCCAAACTCTACCCTTAAAACGGCTGGTACCCACCGGAATCCGACGGAACGCCAAAACGAAAAAACCCGCCAGAAGGCGGGTTTTTCGGGTGGTTCAGAGATTTTGGAAGCCTTCTCTGGAACCTTGTCTGGCTCCACGACCTGGACTCGAACCAGGGACCCAGTGATTAACAGTCACTTGCTCTACCAACTGAGCTATCGCGGAATGCGCCGTATCTTACTGATTCAGAAAGGGAAGTCAACAAGCCGTGAATATTTTTTCAGTGCAGCGAGGATTTGAATGATCTGCTGACATTACTTCGAGGGTTTTATCGGCTAGCGGGCCTATACGTGATCCGATAGGGGCTACCATGGCTCCCCGGAAGTGGTTTCACGCGCTGCCGGCCTTAAGTCGCAGAGGTAAACCTTTATGATTCGCTTCGATTTGTCCCAGGTTCCTTCCCGGTTTTTCGCACCTCGCTGCGGGGTGCTGTCATGAGCATCGAGCAGATCAATCTGCCCAAAGGGGTGGGGCCTCAGGCCAGCAAGCTGTTGGACGCCATTGTTCAGGCCGGATCGGCGCCCGATCTGAATCGTGCCGGCGGTAAGGCCGAAGGTTTTGTCCTCGGGCTGGAAAGTGCCAAGGCCATCAAGAGCCAGGTGGCCGAGGCGCTGTACGTGGCCTTTGATGATGCCGCCAGCCAACGCTTGGCTGAACTGAAGGGTTGAGGCTGCTCAGCCACCAAAGGTCAGGGTGCCGAGCATCAGCTTGGCCATCAGCGAGCTGGCCGCCAGTTGCACCAGCCACAAGGCCAGCCCGCCGAGAAACACGCCGAGAGCAATTTGCAGTACCAGGCTTTTCTCGCGTTTTTGCGAACGGGGCAGGTAATGCTCCAGTTCGTCGCGGTCGGCCCGCAGGTCATCGTTTTTCATCGGTTTCTCGATCAGCAGGGGAACACAGGGTCACAGTCTAGAGGCTGTGGGGCCAGGCAGGGGAATGGCGCGACGCCGACAAAAAAAAGGGGAAGCCTGTTGGCTTCCCCTTTTGTTAGCGCTGCGGTGAATCAGATCACCTGCAGGATGGCCTTGGTCACCACGTCGATGTTGTTCTGGTTCAGCGCGGCCACGCAGATGCGGCCGGTGTCCAGGGCGTAGATACCGAACTCGTTGCGCAGGCGGGTCACTTGCTCAACGGTCAGGCCCGAGTAGGAGAACATGCCGCATTGGCGACCGACAAAGCTGAAGTCGTGCTCAGGGGCGCCTTTGGCCAGCAAGTCGACCATCTGGGTGCGCATGCCGCGAATCCGCAGGCGCATTTCCGCCAGTTCCTGCTCCCACTGGGCGCGCAGTTCCGGGTTGTTCAGCACTGCGGCAACGATGGTTGCGCCATGGGTTGGCGGGTTGGAGTAGTTGGTGCGGATCACGCGCTTGACCTGGGACAGCACGCGAGCGCTTTCTTCCTTCGAGCTGCTGACGATGGACAGGGCACCGACACGCTCGCCGTACAGCGAGAACGACTTGGAGAACGAGCTGGAGACGAAGAAGGTCAGGCCCGACTCTGCGAACAGGCGCACTGCGGCGGCGTCTTCGTCGATGCCGTCGCCAAAGCCCTGATAGGCCATGTCGAGGAATGGCACGAGGTTTTTCGCCTTGACCACTTCCAAGACGTTTTTCCAGTCCTGAGGGCTCAGGTCGACACCGGTCGGGTTGTGGCAGCAGGCGTGCAGCACCACGATCGACTGGGCCGGCAGGGCGTTGAGGTCTTCCAGCAGACCGGTACGGTTCACATCGTGGGTGCTGGCGTCGTAATAACGGTAGTTCTGCACCGGGAAGCCGGCGGTTTCGAACAGCGCGCGGTGGTTTTCCCAGCTTGGATCACTGATAGCGACCACGGCGTTGGGCAGCAGTTGCTTGAGGAAGTCGGCACCGATCTTCAGTGCGCCAGTACCGCCGACGGCCTGGGTGGTCACTACGCGGCCAGCGGCCAGCAGGGGCGAGTCGTTGCCGAACAGCAGCTTCTGTACCGCCTGGTCGTAGGCAGCGATACCGTCGATCGGCAGGTAGCCGCGGGAAGCGTGTTGAGCGGCGCGAATCGTCTCGGCTTCGACAACGGCGCGCAGGAGTGGAATGCGTCCCTCCTCGTTGCAGTACACGCCCACCCCAAGGTTGACCTTGTTGGTACGGGTGTCGGCGTTGAATGCTTCGTTGAGGCCCAGGATTGGATCGCGTGGTGCCATTTCGACAGCGGAGAACAGGCTCATTTTTACGGCGGCTCTGAATGGAGTGTGGAGGGACGTGTCGCGCTCCAGCCGAATGCACTAGAGCGGTGCACAAACGGGGAGCTAGTATAGAGGCCATCATCGCGGCGGGCGACAGCCGATTGACCTTTTGCGGCAAGTTTTTCGCTTTATTTTTCGACCGTTAGTCTTATTGCAACATCCTGGGTGTTAGCGGGTGTCAGGCCTTTCCCTTGAAAGCCGTAGTATTTGGCTCCACATCTAGCACATTCCCGTTTTTTCCTCGGCGACATGGGTCGTACGCGGTCTTTCTCGTTCCTGTACGGTATCGCCGCGCACGAATGATCCCAGAGGTACGTTATGTCCGAATTCCAGCTAGTCACCCGCTTCCAGCCCGCCGGCGACCAGCCGGAAGCCATCCGTCTGATGGTCGAAGGCATCGAGGCCGGGCTGGCGCACCAGACCCTGCTCGGTGTGACCGGTTCGGGCAAGACGTTCAGCATCGCCAACGTGATCGCCCAGGTACAGCGCCCGACCCTGGTGCTGGCGCCGAACAAGACCTTGGCCGCGCAGTTGTACGGAGAGTTCAAGGCCTTCTTCCCGAACAATGCGGTTGAGTACTTCGTTTCCTACTACGACTACTACCAGCCCGAAGCTTACGTGCCGTCCTCGGACACCTTTATCGAGAAGGACGCCTCGATCAACGACCATATCGAGCAGATGCGCCTGTCTGCCACCAAGGCGTTGCTGGAGCGCAAGGACGCGATCATCGTGACCACGGTGTCCTGCATCTATGGTCTGGGCAGTCCGGAAACCTACCTGAAAATGGTCCTGCACGTGGACCGCGGCGACAAACTTGACCAGCGCGCTTTGCTGCGGCGTCTGGCGGACCTGCAATACACCCGCAACGACATGGACTTTGCCCGCGCCACCTTCCGTGTGCGCGGCGATGTGATCGACATCTACCCGGCGGAATCCGACCTGGAAGCGATCCGCATCGAGCTGTTCGACGACGAGGTGGAAAGCATCAGCGCCTTCGATCCCCTGACCGGCGAAGTGATTCGCAAGCTGCCGCGTTTCACCTTCTACCCCAAGAGCCATTACGTGACCCCGCGGGAAACCCTGCTGGACGCCATCGAGGGGATCAAGGTGGAACTGCAGGAACGCTTGGAATACCTGCGCTCCAACAACAAGCTGGTGGAAGCCCAGCGTCTGGAGCAACGCACCCGATTCGACCTGGAGATGATTCTCGAACTGGGCTACTGCAACGGCATCGAGAACTACTCGCGCTACCTCTCCGGCCGTCCCGCCGGTGCCGCGCCACCCACCTTGTACGACTACCTGCCGGCGGATGCGTTGCTGGTGATCGACGAATCCCACGTCAGCGTGCCGCAGGTCGGTGCCATGTATAAGGGCGACCGCTCGCGCAAGGAAACCCTGGTGGAATACGGCTTCCGCCTGCCTTCGGCGCTGGACAACCGGCCGATGCGTTTTGATGAGTGGGAAGGAGTCAGCCCGCAGACCATCTTTGTTTCCGCCACCCCGGGCAACTATGAGGCTGAACACGCCGGGCGCGTGGTGGAGCAGGTGGTACGCCCCACCGGTCTGGTGGACCCGCAAGTGGAGGTGCGCCCGGCCCTGACCCAGGTGGACGATCTGCTATCGGAAATCACCAAGCGCGTGGCGGTGGAAGAACGAGTGCTGGTGACCACCCTGACCAAGCGCATGGCCGAGGACCTCACCGATTACTTGGCCGACCACGGCGTGCGCGTACGTTACCTGCACTCGGACATCGACACCGTGGAGCGGGTGGAAATCATTCGCGATCTGCGCCTGGGCACTTTCGATGTGCTGGTGGGGATCAACCTGCTGCGTGAAGGCCTGGACATGCCGGAAGTGTCCCTGGTGGCGATTCTCGATGCCGACAAGGAAGGCTTCCTGCGTTCCGAGCGTTCGCTGATCCAGACCATCGGCCGGGCCGCGCGTAACCTCAATGGCCGGGCGATTCTCTATGCTGACCGCATCACCGGCTCTATGGAGCGGGCGATTGGCGAGACCGAACGCCGGCGCGACAAGCAGATTGCCTTCAACCTGGCCAACGGCATCACCCCCAAAGGGGTGTTCAAGGATGTCGCCGACATCATGGAAGGCGCCACAGTGCCGGGGTCGCGCAGCAAGAAGCGCAAGGGCATGGCCAAGGCCGCCGAAGAAAGTGCCCGCTACGAAAACGAACTGCGTTCGCCCAGCGAGATCACCAAGCGCATTCGCCAGCTCGAAGAGAAAATGTACCAACTGGCCCGGGACCTGGAGTTCGAAGCGGCGGCGCAGATGCGCGACGAAATCACCAAGTTGCGCGAGCGCTTGCTCACCGTTTAACGCCGCTTAATCCCTCGTAGGAGCCGGCTTGCCGGCGAAGAGGCGCTCAAGTTCTGTGCATGGATCGAGAGTCTCTTCGCTGGCAAGCCAGCCCCAGCAGGCAATTCGTGGGTCAGTGGGCTTCTCCTGCCTTCAGACCCTTGGGTAGGGCTTTGGTCAACAGCACCGCCAGCATGCTGATGCCCAGGGCGATGCCGACAAAGTGGAAGGCGTCGTTGTAGGCCATGATCATCGCCTGCTGATGGGTGATCTCGCTGAGCTTGCCCAGTGCCGCGGTTTCATTGCCGAATTTGTCGGTGAGGTTCGCCAGGCGTTCCGCCACCTGGGGATTACTCGGTACCAACGCTTCACGCAGATAGTCGAAGTAGGTCTTGGTTCGGGCGTCCAGCAATGTTGCCAGCAGGGCGATGCCAATGGCACCGCCGAGATTGCGCAGGATGTTGAACAGGCTGGAAGCCGATCCCGCGTCCTGGGGTTGTATATAAGCCGTGGCAATCAGCGAGATGGTGACCATGATCAGCGGCTGGCCCAGGGCGCGGATGATCTGGATCTGATTGAACTGCGGCCCGGCGAAGTCCGGGTTGAGCACCCCGGAAGAAAAGCTCGCCAGCCCGAACAGGCCAAATCCCAGGGCGCATAGCCATTTTGGCGAAACGAATTGCATCAGCTTGGGCACCAGCGGAATCAGGAACAGCTGCGGCACGCCCATCCACATGATCACTTCGCCGATTTGCAGGGCGTTGTAGTTCTGGATTTGCGCCAGGTACAGCGGCAAGAGGTAGATCGAACCGTACAGACCAACGCCCATGCCCAGGCTGGAAATGCTCGACAGGCCGAAATTGCGATTGCGCAGGATGCCCAGGTTGATCAGAGGATTGGGCCGGGAGAGTTGCACGATGACGAAGGTGATGAGGCTGATCAGGGCAATGCTGCCCAGGGTCACGATCAGGCTCGATTCCAGCCAGTCCTTGCGATGCCCCTCTTCCAGGAACACCTGCAAGCAGCCCAGGCCCAGGCCGAGGGTGAAAATGCCGACGTAATCGGTGCTTTTCAGCAGCTCCCAGTGGGCTTCCTTCTTCCCCAGGCCATAGAGCAGACCGGCGATCATCAGCAAGCCTGGCGGTACATTGATATAGAAGATGTACTCCCAGCCCCAGTTTTCCGTGAGCCAGCCGCCCAGGGTCGGTCCGATAGACGGGGCGAAGGTGGCGGTCATGGCGAACATCGCCATGCCCTTGGCCCGATGGTGCTCGGGGAGCTTGATCAGGGTCAGGGTGAACGCCAGGGGAATCAGCGCGCCGCCGGTAAAACCCTGCAGGGCGCGGAACACGATCATGCTTTCCAGGCTCCAGGCCATAGAGCAGAGCAGGGAGGCGATCAGGAAACCCACCGAGACCCAGACCGCCAGCCGCCGTGCCGATAGCAACTGCACCAGCCAGGCAGTGAGGGGAATCATGATGATCTCCGCCACCAGGTAGGAGGTGGAGATCCACGAGCCTTCCTCCAGGGTGGCGGACAGTGCGCCCTGGATGTCCTTCAGCGAGGAGTTGGTGATCTGGATGTCGAGCACCGCCATGAAGGCGCCGAGCATGGCGCTCATCACCGCGATCCAGTCGCGCCGGCTGGGCTCGCCTTGCGGACGCAGCAGTTGATCACCGGCCATCGACAGGGTCTTTGATATTCACTTTGACAGTGACCGACATGCCCGGGCGGATCTTGCCCTGTAGGGGATTATCGGCAGCGAAGGTCAGCTTTACCGGAATGCGCTGTACCACCTTGGTGAAGTTGCCGGTGGCATTGTCCGGTGGCAGCAGGCTGAACTGTGCGCCGGAGGCGGCGAACAGGCTGTCGACCCGGGCCTGGATCGGTGTGTCGCCGTAGGCGTCGAAGGTCAGTTCGGCCTTTTGTCCGGGCAGCATGTGGCCGATCTGGGTCTCCTTGAAGTTGGCCTGGACCCAGATGTCCTGGTCCGGAACGATCGACAGCAGGTAGGCGCCTGCTTGCACCACCTGGCCGTTGCGTGCGGCGCGTTGGCCGATGATGCCGCCGATGGGGGCGTGGATTTCGCTGCGGGTCAGATTCAGTTGGGTTTGGGCCAAGTCTGCCTGGGCATTGGCGATCTGTGCATCGAGGCGCTTGATTTCGGCGCTCAGTGCGTTGACTTGCTGGCGCTGGGCTTGCAGGTCGGCCTCGGCCTTGGTCACCTGGGAGCGGGCGATATGGTTGTCGGCGGACAGGGTGGTCACCCGTTCTTCAGAGACATAACCGGGTTTGCGCAGAGCCTGGGCCCGGGAAAGGTCGATCTGCGAACGGCCGAGGCTGGCTTGGCTCGATGCAACCTGGGCCTGGCTCGCGGCAATCAGGCTGGCTTGTTGGGTCAGTTTGCTCTGGGCTTGCAGGCGTTCGGCTTCACGGGTGGCGAGGGCGGCCTGGGCGCGGTCCACCGCCAGTTGGAAATCCTTGCCCTCCAGGCGTACCAGCAATTGACCCTTGGCCACATGCTGGTTGTCTTGCACCAGGACTTCGTCGATCCGTGCACTGAGTTGGCTGGAGACCCGGGTGATTTCACCCTGCACATAGGCGTTGTCGGTGGTTTCATAAAAGCGCCCATGAAACCACCAGTGGGCGAGGAAGCCCAGGACGACCAGTAGCACCAGGGACAGGAAAACGAACAGGCGACGCTTGAGTTGGGCAGGCATGGGCAGGCTGTAGTCAAAAAGTGTAAGGAAATTTATCAGTGGGCGAATCTGTCAGATAGCTCGTGGGTGGTAAATGCCAGGTGCTGATATTTGGCCATTCATGGGCTCGGCAGCGGTCTGTAGTCGCAACCTTGGCTTAAATGCCCTCCTCACTGGAGCCGGGCCGGGGTCGCCTGTTACCATTCGCCCCCTGTTTTATTCCTCGTTTTTCTATCTTTTCGAGACATGCCATGACCACCGTCCGCACGCGCATCGCGCCATCGCCTACCGGGGACCCCCACGTAGGTACCGCTTACATCGCTTTGTTCAACTATTGCTTTGCCAAGCAGCACGGCGGTGAGTTCATCCTGCGGATCGAAGACACCGATCAGTTGCGTTCGACTCGCGAATCCGAGCAGCAGATTTTCGATGCCTTGCGCTGGTTGGGTATCAACTGGAGCGAAGGGCCGGATGTGGGCGGTCCCCATGGTCCGTATCGCCAGAGCGAGCGCGGCGACATCTACCAGAAGTACGCTCAGCAACTGGTGGACCTGGGCCACGCCTTCCCGTGCTTCTGCACTGCTGAAGAGCTGGATCAGATGCGCGCCGAGCAGATGGCTCGTGGCGAAACCCCGCGTTATGACGGCCGTGCCTTGCTGCTGTCCAAGGAAGAAGTGGCCCAGCGTCTGGCGGCCGGCGAGCCTCACGTGATCCGCATGAAGGTGCCGACTGAAGGTGTCTGCGTGGTGCCAGACCTGCTGCGTGGCGATGTCGAGATCCCGTGGGATCGCATGGACATGCAGGTGTTGATGAAGACCGATGGCCTGCCGACCTACTTTCTGGCCAACGTGGTCGATGACCACCTGATGGGCATCACCCACGTGCTGCGTGGCGAAGAGTGGCTGCCTTCGGCACCGAAGCTGATCCTGCTCTACGAGTACTTCGGCTGGGAGCAGCCGCAGCTGTGCTACATGCCATTGCTGCGCAATCCGGACAAGAGCAAGCTGTCCAAGCGCAAGAATCCGACCTCTGTGACCTTTTATGAGCGCATGGGCTTCATGCCGGAAGCCATGCTCAATTACCTGGGGCGCATGGGTTGGTCGATGCCGGACGAGCGCGAGAAGTTCTCGTTGCAGGAAATGGTCGATAACTTTGATCTTTCGCGGGTATCCCTGGGTGGGCCGATCTTCGATATCGAGAAACTGTCCTGGCTCAACGGCCAGTGGCTGCGTGACCTGCCGGTGGAAGAGTTCGCCAGCCGTGTGCAGACCTGGGCGCTGAATCCTGAGTACCTGATGAAGATAGCGCCTCATGTGCAAGGGCGGGTGGAGACCTTCAGTCAGATCGCACCGTTGGCCGGCTTCTTCTTCGCCGGTGGCGTGACCCCGGATGCCAAGCTGTTCGAATCCAAGAAGCTCTCTGGCGATCAGGTGCGGCAACTGATGCAGTTGATCTTGTGGAAGCTCGAAAGCCTGCGCCAGTGGGAGAAAGACAGCATCACCGCGACCATTCAGGCAGTGGTCGAATCCTTGGAGCTGAAGCTGCGTGACGCGATGCCGCTGATGTTCGCCGCGATCACTGGCCAGGCCAGCTCGGTGTCGGTGCTCGATGCCATGGAGATCCTTGGCCCGGACCTGACTCGTTTCCGTCTGCGCCAGGCTATCGACCTGCTCGGCGGCGTATCGAAGAAAGAAAATAAGGAATGGGAAAAACTGCTGAGCGCCATCGGCTGATAGCGCTTCGCGGCAGGGGAGCTGCCAGGGGCAGCGGGCTTTTCGACTACGCTTGAGTCTCAGGCGCGAGGCGGGTTGGTCGCTGACCAAGTAGGCTACTGGCGGCTCGCGGCGCCCCTTTTACGGGAGTTGGCGCGGGCTGGTGAGACTGAAAAAGCCAGGGTTTTTAGGGCGGGGCGGTAAGTGGTTGTTATCCCGGCAAATTTTTTTTCAAAATGCGGAAAAAAAATTGACAGCCTTCCGATCGCCCCTTAAGATTCGCCCCGTCCTCACCGACGAGGGGCTATAGCTCAGCTGGGAGAGCGCTTGCATGGCATGCAAGAGGTCGACGGTTCGATCCCGTCTAGCTCCACCAAATTTGCAGTTCAAGGCCTGGCCACACCGGCCTTGAATCGATCAGTACTCAGCACTGATCAGTTGTATAGAAGGGTTTGC
>NZ_VXCY01000009.1:0-332258 GCF_052850735.1 Pseudomonas sp. 910_21
CGCGATAGGGGCGGGGGAGAGCGTGGATGATGTGACGTTTTATGCGTATTTGTGTCGGGTGGCGGATTGGCGGTTGGATTGGGAGAGCACGGACGGTGGAGGGTATGAGGTAAAGAGTTCGGAACAAGACCTGCCAGACGACGCGGTGGAGAAGCTCTACTTTTTAGAAGAGGTCGAGAACCGGGAGCTGATTGACTCCACAGTTGCGTATCGCATGAATGGTGTACTGCCGCTTAGTGTGGAGGACAAAATGCCCCTCTTAGTGGCTACTCAGTCTCTTGTGGGACGCAAAACCGGAGTCCCCCTCCGTTTTGGGGGAACCGTCTGATGCGCCGCATGCTTACGTACTGTTCTCTCACCAGCCTGCTACTGACTAGTCACTTGACCCAGGCTGATGAACTCTCACTGGCATCTATTCGTTGCTTTGCCAGTTCGGCTACGGCAATAACCGCTTATACCTCGCCCAGGAAGGCTTCCAACATGACTGTTGAAACTCGTTACCGCGCACCCACTACTTCGACTCAATTAGAAACTCTGGATGTGCTCAGTATCGGTGTGAGTCTGGATGTTTTTCGTCAGGGGCAGGTTTGGCAGGCACTGCAAGAACAGAGTAAAAAACAGGTGGAGTCACTGCATGTAGGTAGTGTTCTTCCTATGGACCCGAAGAAGTACCCGGTAACTGCCAGTGATAAGGATATGGCTTGGGATAAGCGTAAGGCGGATGCGCTGGAAATGGGATTACGAGACTTTCTGGAAAAATGGCCAATCCCCACTATCACCGTAGTAAGTGAGTGGAGTCCTGAGACACCGAATCTACGTTTTACTCCTGAGAGAACTCAACGCAGTTTGTCCGTAATGGTCAACAATATGCGAACCCCCGCAGGGTTACATTGGCACCGTATCCGAAATTTTCCTGATGGAGTTATCTGTAGAAATTCCCCCGAGGATTTGCTTGAAAAACTTTTTCTAATATTCGAACGTAATCCAGACTTACCGGCCGTTCTGGTTTATAGCGCTGAAGGTCATAACATGAGATTTGCGCTTGCAAACAAGGATAAAAATACTTGGCCGGTTGGCCAGGGAAATGGCCCTCGTTTACCGGACGAACTCACCGATTCAATGGTAGCCCTGGTCATCGGCCGTCCCGAACGTGTCGAATGGCTGCGCTATTACGCCCCCTTCACCAAGGTCAACAAGAACAAGATCGATCCCGAATTCACAGGTTGGGGCTGGCGTAAACCGGCGGTGGAGTTCCAACCTTCGGAGTTCATCCCGCAACCCTGGACCGAGCGCGCCTTTGAGCAATGGGACGCCTTGCCAGTGCTGGCCAGGATCCATCGTCCGGTCAGCGTTTCCTTGCAGCGTCCGGACAACGGCGAGCGCCTCAAACGCGAAGCTTTGACCACACAACTGGCCGCGGGCTGGAAAAAAGCCACTGATGCCGTTACGTCTGCACCGGCCCGGGTGTTCTACGACGGCGGCCTGAACAGCACGCCACTGGCAGAGTTGCTTCCTGCTCTGACTGCTGCCCACAGCTCTCTGGATCTGCTCGATTCCCGCGAGGGTTACGACCTGACCCAGCGCCTGGGCGATACCGGCGCTGCCTCACCTTTCGTGGGCATTGCCTTGGCCACCATGGCCAGTTACCAGAATGCCGACACCAGCGTGGTCATGCCTCTGCGCCGTAAGGATCAAGCGACCTTCATCACCATCACCTCACCGACACCTGGGCAAAAGCCCGTTGGCAACAAATTTGGCATCAACCTGATGCCCCAAACTGCCAGCAGTGACGACGGTGCTGCTGTAGAACCTGTAACTGCCGCTCCTGCGGCATCGCGGATGTCGGTTGTGGAAGAGGACTATGCGCTGGAAGAGTTTCTGGCTGAGTTGAGACCCAAGGACAATTGGATGGATGATCTCTAGCGCTGGCTGATCAAGCCGCGCTGAAGATCCGATTCAAAAGGAGAGGGCTGTTCTGGTGCATCGCATACTGTTGTTTATTGGCTGTCTGTCGTTACTCAGTCACTGGGTCCAAGCCGCTGAACTGCCCCTGACTTCTGGTCGTTGCTTTGCCAGTTCAGCCACTGCCGTGACGGCCTATACCTCAGCCAGGAAGGCTTCCACCATGACTGTTGAACCTCGTTACCGTGCACCCACTACTTCGCCGCGATTGGAAACCCTGGATGTGCTCAGTATTGGCGTGAGTCTGGATGTTTTTCGTCAGGGGCAGGTTTGGCAGGCATTGCAAGAGCAGAGTACAAAGCAGACGGAATCACTGCACGTAGGCAGTGTTCTGCCTACGGACCCGAAGCAGTATCCCCAGACTGCTGATGACAAGGATATGGCCTATGACAAGCGTAAGGCGGATGCTCTGGAGTTGGGGTTACGGAGCTTTTTGGAGAAGTGGTCCATTCCAACCATCACTGTAGTTCGTGGTTGGAGTCCTCAAGTACCAAATCTACGTTTTAGGCCCGAAAGAACGCAAGAAATGTTGACCAGCATGGTGAACAGTTACCGTACAGAAGCGGGTTTGCATTGGCATCGAATCCGTAATGTGCATGACGGTATTGTTTGCAATGACACGCCCGAAGGATTGGTAGAAAATCTATTCCAATTGTTTGAACTCAATCCTGATCTACCCGCGGTGCTGATTTATAACGTCGAAGGCATCAGCATGTTAGGTGCGCTATCAAGTAAGGACGTTACTCTAAGATCGCTCGGCGCCGTTGCTGGCCCACGCCAACCCGACAAGCTCACTGACGCAATGGTAGCCCTGGTCGTTGGCCGCCCCGAACGTGTCGAATGGCTGCGCTATTACGCCCCCTTCACCAAGGTCAACAAGAACAAGATCGATCCCGAATTCACCGGTTGGGGTTGGCGTAAACCTGCTGTCGAATTCCAACCTTCGGAGTTCATCCCGCAACCCTGGACCGAGCGCGCTTTTGAACAGTGGGACGCCTTGCCGGTGCTGGCCAGGATCAATCGTCCGGTCAGTGTTTCCTTGCAGCGTCCGGACAACGGCGAGCGCCTCAAACGCGAAGCCTTGACCGCACAACTGGCCGCTGGCTGGAAAAAAGCCACTGACACAGTTACACCAGCACCGGCCCGGGTGTTCTACGACGGCGGCCTGAACAGCACACCACTGGCCGAGCTGCTTCCTGCTCTGACTGCTGCCCGCAGCTCCCTGGACCTGCTCGACTCCCGCGAAGGCTACGACCTGACCCAGCGCCTGGGCGATACCGGCGCTGCTTCGCCATTCGTGGGCATCGCGCTGGCCACCATGGCCAGTTACCAGAATGCCGACACCAGCGTGGTCATACCTCTGCGCCGTAAGGATCAAGCGACCCTCATCACCATCACCTCGCCGACACCTGGGCAAAAGCCTATTGGCAAAAAATTTGGCATCAACCTGATGCCCCAAACCGCCAGCAGCGATGACGGCGCCTCTGCAAAACCTGCAACTGCTGCGCCTGCGGCATCGCGGATGTCGGTTGTGGAAGAGGACTACACGCAGGAAGCGTTTCTGGCTGAACTTCAGCCGAAGAAAAACGGAATGGATGACCTTTAAGGTCGCAAAGGAGTGGACATGGACATTATTCGACTGGGGGACAGTACCAGTCATGGCGGTACTGTCATTGAGGCATTCAGCCAAACCGACTTGAACGGTAAACCCATGGCGGGCGTTGGGCACAAGGTTGTGTGCCCGTTGTGCAAAGGGGTGTTTCCTATTTCAGAAGGCAGTGCGCTGTTGGATGTCGGTGGTGTTGCGGTGGCCCTTGACGGTATGAAAACCGCGTGTGGTGCCAGCCTGATCGCTAGCGGCCCCAAAGCAGGTGCGCAGTGTTAGTCAGGTAGCGATATTTGCTATCGCCCCTTAGCCCATCACGTTGGCGGGCAGTCCCGTTTTTTCAGTGGCAGGTTCAATCATCCGCATAGGCGCCAAGGACCTTGTGTTCGATTAGAAAGGATCTGGCACGGGGCTGTTCTTGGTTGTCCAGGTCCCACCTGATGAAGGAATGGAAGTGTGCGGATTTTCCGAAGTGTTCAGTGGCCGTCGATAACGCCATTCTTTTTTCTCGGGGCAGGGACTCGAGTCTGGATGGGGAGAACAGGTTTACATCGAAGACGTCTCTAATGAAGTCGAGGTGTCGAGAGGTCCTGACAATGCTTGCCCAATTGCCAATCTGCTTTTTTCCGGGCCAGAGCAACGGGTGCTCTTGATCCACCAGGTGGTAGCCGCGGGCAAATCCCGTTCCGAAGGCTTGTGTTTCGCGGTAGCCGTACAGGTAGTCAAAGCGATCCAGAAATCCACAGCATGCCGATGATGCAGTGAGCAGGTCTTCAATAGAGAAGATGTTGCTGCTGGCGCTGATCGCTAAGCCACGATCCCGAGAGAACAGGGCGGCCAGTTCGCAGTTGAACACTTCTTCGCATTCATCCTTCGCAAGGACAGGTTGTGAGAAGAGTTCAACGCCTCCGTTCTCAGGATGCAGAAGGCTTTTATGGAGATTTTTCTCCGAGTATTTAACGACTTTCCCTCTGCTGTTTCCAAAGCGATCGACGTTTCTTTCCAGGTTTGCAAAGACACCTCGCAAACTTGAGCTGATCTCAATCAGATCATGGTCGGCGCCGGTAACGGCTTCTCCGGCGAGGAAGTTATAGAGTGCCATGGCGCTTGCCTGTTATTGAGCTGAACCCTTGGGTTGCAATCTGTTCTGCCATCGAGTTGATCCATTGCGTCATCGGGTTTTGCTAGAGCCGTCCAGAACTCTGGTTGGCAACGCCGGCTGTCTCCAGGCACTGTTCAATGATCAATGGGTCATGCGTCGTAACGATGCCAGGGATGAACATTCCGACTGTCGGGCGAAGTCGATCCCGTGATGTTGCAGGCAGGCGTCTTCATAGGCGATCTGGTCATCGTCAGCTATCGAGGACAGGTAGGAGTCTATAGCTTCGAAGCTGCACGCTGGCGGTATGTCAACCGAGAAGAGTGACAGGCTACGCGTCACTGTGCAGTGGGCACCCAGCTGCCGCAGTTTCTTGATGATGTTGGCTTTGTCTTGTGGGTTTTCAGCGAAGACTCTGAGGGTGGAGTGGCCTCCTTGTTGAATAACGACGGTAGCGATCAGCTCGCTGTTTTCCTGTCGCGTATCAATCAGGTCGCCTTTGCTGAGTCCATAAATGTAATAGGGCGTGTTGTCGACGAGGTAGGTGGTTTCGCCTTGCTTGATGCCCCACAGGGACTCGGCGGTGACGGGCGGATAACCGTCAGCATCCTGTTGCAGGATGAAGGTGATCTTGTGAAAGACGTCCTGGTGATGTTGCTTGATGTCCATGGTGTTTGCCCGCTGGAACTGGTCCGACAGTGGTGATAGCCGTTTTGCGCCGAAGAATACCTTATCCCATCGCCTCATCCGCACAGAAAGCGGCGGCTACCCGGCGTGCGCCTCGTTGGGCTTGTGAACAATCCCGAGCCTGGAAGCGCTGTCGGGGGAGCCGACTGCGTGGACCATCACACCGGACGTACGTGGCGTTTGAATAATCTCGGGAATAATGCTGTGATTGCGCCCGTCGCGCCCTCCGGGTGGCCGCGCTTTTTTCAGAGACACAGTGAAATGGATAGCCAAGCAATGACAACCAGGACGTCGCAGCTGCCTCCCGGCAGCGATAGGCGCGAGCACCTGGAGGGTATCGCAGCCCATACCGCACTGGTGTTGGAGACCAACAACCTGCGTGGCGGCAAGGATGCAGAGGAGGCCTTGAACAGCCTCAAGCGGCTGATCGCACGCCTTGCCCTGCAGAGCCTGCCACCCCAGAGTTTTGCCCAGTGGGTCATCACCCATGACGGCCTCGATCCTGTGGCACGCCAGGCATTGTGTGCACTGGCCGGACGGGAACTGGACTTCGTCGAGATCGATACTCTTACCGGTTACTACGATGCCAAGAATGTCGGCTTCGACGCGGTCGATCAGGGGCGTTGCCAGTACGTGGTCTTTGCCGATGCCGATTGCATTCCCTGTAGCCATTGGCTGGAGCAGTTGCTCGTGCCTTTTGCCGAGGACGATGCGCCGCTGGCGGTTGCCGGGCGTACCAGTTATGCAGCCAGCGTCGCCGGCAGTGCCCTGACCGCCATCGATTTCATGTATTTCCCCAGCCCCTTGCGCCACGGCGCCACGCGTAACTTCTACGCCAACAACGTGGCCTTTCGCTGTGACACCTTCGAGCAGTACCGCTATGAGCCTCTGGATGGCGTCTATCGCGCCCACTGCCAGGTCATGGGCCTGCGTCTGCAAGCGGCGGGCGTGGCGGTGGCCTATGCGCCAGGCGCCCATACCGAGCATCGACTGCCTGACAGCCATGGCGAAGTGGTCAAGCTGCGCTGGCTCAGGGGCGGCGACAGCGTCGGCCTGACCCCCTATCTGGTCCGCGCCTATATGCCGGGCTGGCTGCAATGGCTTGGACGCAGCGGTCCGATCGGGCCGCTATGCGTGATGCTCGGGCGCCTCGGCTACAGCCTGCGGGCCCTCAACCATCAGGACTTGCCGCCCTTGCGCGGGCTCCGACGTCTTGGGGCGACGCTGGTGGTCATCGGCATGTCGTTGCTCGATACCGCCGGTGCTGTGGTGCGTGGCATGGGCATCAGTGTCGGGCGTCGGAGCGCCGGTCACAGTGAAGCCTTGTCCTATCACCGCAACCTGGATTGATCCGTGTCGCGCCGTACCGTCGCACGCAGGCTGCGTGCCCACAGGAAGACCCCATGAAAACACCTTCGCTCGCTTCATTCGGCTACTCCCTGGCGTGCCTGGCACTGCTGGCATTGAGCGGTCAGGCCACTGCCGCGCCTTCCGAGTTCAGTGGTCGCGGGGTGTATCACTTCGCCTCGGACAGTGGCTGCGCGACCGCCACCCGCAGCGCTGAGCGCGACTGCAACCGGATTGCCCTGGATGTGGCGGATGCCCAGGCCAGCGTCGACCCGCAAACCCGCGCCATCGTGATTGGCGCTGACGACCACCATGACAGCAAGACGGTGATCGGCGACGTGCTGCTGCACGGCAGTGGCATCGCCGCCGATGGCCAGCGTGTGCCGCTGAGCCTGCAGGTGCTGTTGCGGCGCTCGGGCACGAAGTGGAAGTCCGACACCTATGTGCACTCGCCCGTGCGTGGCAAGTTCAGCGACATCGTCCTCGACCCTTATCAGATCAGCGTCCGCGAAGGCACCGCTGAGCGCGTGCTGTTCACCGCCGAGCAGGCGCGCAAGGTCCTGGCGCAGCCGTCAATCGCCGCGCGAGTGGCCAGCTACTTCGTGGTCGTGCGCCCCAGCGATGCCCGGAACCCGGCGGCCGACGACATCACCATCGGCCTGGGTGTCGGGCGGCTGTCCAAGTCGGTGATGCGTGCCAGCTTCAGCGCCACGCAACCGGGCACTGGCGAACTGGACGCGTTACTGGCAACGGGCACCTGGAACCTTAACCTGCAGGCCTTGAGTGGCCAGATTCCGTTGTGGGTGGTTCAACGCCAACTGTTCGTGTTCGGCCTCGAAGACAGTCCTCTGCTCAAGGAGGTGCGCCAACGCGGCCTGAACAAGCGCGACATCCTCGAATTGGGGGCGGTCAACGGCAAGGGCTACCTGCGTTACAACGGCCATGAACAACCCTTTGCCGATGCCGGGGCATCCGGAGCGGCCTTTATGCGTGACAGCTTTATCGGCCTGATCCTGGCCTGGCACCGCAGCCAGCAGGTGGCCACGGCATCCGCCACTGCCCCGCAGCCCGCGCAATGAGTGTGGGTGAAGCGGTCGCCACCGAGGCGAACTTCAGCTGCCTGAGCATGCCTCAGGCCCAGGGCCTGGGGGCGGTGCAGGCGCGCCTGGTGGATCGCATCAAGCGCGCTGCGCTGCGGCGCCTGCACCGTAGCCCCCGCGGGGAGCGCTTGTTGTTGCGCATGTACCTGGCCGGCGAAGACGCCACCGAGCGCACGCTGCTGGAAGACTTGCTCCCCCAGTCACCGCCCTGGCTGGAGCGTCAGGTGCAACAGCATCTGGCCGATGAGCGTCGCCATGTGACGCTGTTTGCCGACGCCTTGCGCGGCCTGGGCGACGACGGCTCGGTACGCCTGGAACCGGACTGGCTCAGCCGGCGCAAGATCCGGCGTTGGCAGCGCCTGGCCCATCGCTATGCGGCACATTTCGCGCATGGCCTGCTGGTGCCGGCCTACGCCACCGGGCTCTGTGCCGAGCAGATGGCCCAGCGGGTATTGAGCCGTCATTGTGCGGTGATAGGGGCCGGGCATGAGCTGTATCCGCTGCTGTCCCGGGTCCTGGCCGACGAGCAGGGCCACGTGCGCTTGTGCGAGAACACCTTGCGCCGCATCGTCGCGCCCCATGAGTCGGCACACCTGGACCTGTTGCTCAAGGACATTCGCGCAGTGGATGCCAGTTTCGGCGTGACCGGTGCCCTGGCCATGTACATCGCCGGTTGGGTCCTGGGCGGTGTGGGCAGCGCGGCTCGATGAGTCAACGGATTCTTTACCTGGCGACCGCCGATGCCCGTGGCCACCTGATGCGTGCGCAGTTGCTGGTGCATGCCCTGCGCGAGGCAGGGGCCCAGGTCGACGTGCTGACGACCTCGGAGCAGGGGCAGCACTTTCTGCAACGCTTCGGCATCGAGGCCGAGCTGCTGTCCAGGCACTATGCGGTGCAGTTCGACAGCGAGCAGAACATGCTGCGCCAGGCCACCAATCGCAATGTCGCCCATTACCTGTTTCGTCCCGGGCGGATGCTGCGGGACATTCTCCATCTGGGGCGCAGGCTGCGCAGTGTGGATCGGGTGATCAACGACTCCTTCCACCCGGCGCTGCTGTACATGGGCATGCTGCCGGGATGGCGACGCAAGGTCGTGCATGTGTACGGTGCGAGCCTCAAGGTGGCGCTGCTGAACAATTTCGCGGGCATGTGGCCGCGTCAGTTCGGGCGGTTGTTCGGCTGGATTGTCGAGCGCCAGATCAACGCGGCGCGAGCCCGCATCGAGCATGATTTCGCCTATGAAGTGGACGACGCCCAGGCGCCGTTGCTGTATCGCCTGCCGACCCCGGTGGCCCTGGCGGCGGTGATGCTGGAACCATCGGCCCCCGGCGCTGCGGTGTACCTCAATCCGCATTTCAGCGAGCCCAGCCTGGCCGATGCCTTGAGCGCGGGTCTGGAGGGCGCCGGCCTGGACGGGCATCGGGTGGGCGAGGGCTATGCCGGGCGCCGTGGCTGGCTCGGGGTTGATCCGCACTGGGCCAGTCGCGCCGCCCAGGCACGGCTGATAGTGTCAGCGCCGGGCATGGCGGCACTGTCCATCGCTCGGGTCTATCAGCGGCCGATCATCCTGGTGCTCAGCGATCAGCCCGAACAGACCAGCAATGCGGCGCGTGCCGCCCAGCTACAGCTGCTGCATCGGGTGGTGACCTGGCGCGGCGACGCCGCGGATTTTCGTCGCCAGGTGGCTGAGGCGGCGCAGCAATTGACTGCAGCGGCGGGGGCCGAGTCGACAGCGGCTGCAGGTCGGGCGCGGGCCCAGGGGCGGATCGACGCCTGGGTCAGCCGCCTGCTCAGCCTGTGAGCGCGCCGCTGTGGGCCGTTATCCACCCCTGCACCCGCTAAGCGAGCAGCCATGAGCAATCCCTTGCCCAGCCCGACCCCAAGAGCCAACTATCGACAGGCGCTGGTTGCGCTGCTTGGACTGTTGCTGGGCCTGGGCATTTTCATCGGCCTGCAGCGGCTGATCACGCCGCGCTACACCTGGGTCACGCCGCTGGATGAAGGGATTCCTTTCATTGCCCAGTCCTGGTGGTTGTATGTGCTGTTCTTTCCCTTCGTGCTGCTGGCGGCAACCTACGCCAGTGGCGAGGCGTTCAGGGCGTTCAAGAACACCACGGGCATGGCCTTCGTCGTCGCCATCCTGTGTTTCTGGCTGTTCCCCGAACACCTGCCCAGGCCCGATCTTGGCAGCCTCGACAATGCCTTTGTGTATCAGCGCCTGAGCCGCATGTGGCAACTGGACCTGGCGTCCAACGGCTGCCCCAGCCTGCATGTGGCAGTGACGTGCCTGGCCTGCCGTGCCCTTTGGTCTCACCCCGGAAAATGGCTGATCGGCATTACCGGCCTGTTGATCTGCCTGTCGACCCTGACCCTCAAGCAACACACGCTGCTGGATGTCGCAGGCGGCCTACTGCTGGCCCTGGCCTGCGCCCTGGCCACCCAACGACAAGGAAGCCATGCCCGTGTCCCAGCCTAATGCCCGTGCCGGCGACAATCAGGCGCTCAATGCCTTTGTCCCGGCCGCCGAGCTGTTTGTCATCAAGCCCTGGATCGGCATGCTGGCGCTGTTGGCCGACTGGGCCCTGATCGCCGCTGCGTTCGTCTGTGCCGCACGCTGGCCGCACCCGGTCATTTACTTTTTGGCGGCGCTGATCATTGCCCGCAGCCAGCTGGCCCTGGCGGTGATCATGCATGAGAGTGCCCACGGCGTGCTTTTGCGCCGGCAGGCACTCAATGATTGCGTGGGGCAGTTGTTGGCGGCTGGCCCGCTGTTTCTTTCCATGGCGACCTACCGCGCCGGCCACCTGAAGCACCACCGGCAACCGATGCTGCATGACGACCCGGTGATGGCGGTGTTCGGCATGGGGGACTACCCGCTGCCTCGGGGCAAGCTGGCCAGGCGGTTGCTGGCGGACCTGTTCGGGGTGGGCTACTTCATCAGCGCCTACAGATTTGCCCGGGGCGACTACCGCGCCATCATGCCCAAGGTCGACAAGTCTGCGGGGCAGGTGTCCTGGGAGATCTGCTCAATGCTGCTGGGCAATGGCGTGCTGTTCGGTCTGCTGAGTGCGTTCGGGCATCCCTGGCTCTACCTGGGCTTGTGGTTGTTGCCAGCCATCACTTTGCTGCCCTTGATGGGCCGGGTCCGGGCGCTCATGGAACACGCCGGATTGCCCGCCCATGCTGACCAGAGCCAGAACGCCCGCAGCATCGTGCGTCCGAACGGGCAGACCTTCTTCTTCGGTCCCCATGGGATCCACTACCACATCGAGCATCACCTCTATGTGCGCGTGCCGTTCTACCATTTGCGCCATCTGCATGAGCAACTGGCAGCGCGGCAGTTACTGCCTGCCGGGAATCTCTATGGCGGTTACATCGGGGTATTGCGGGATGTCAGCTACCCGGCGTTGAAGCCGCCGACGGCCTGACTGCTCATGGCATCTGCGCACCCATCCTCCGGATACTGATCGAGGCTATAGGAAGGGAGGTGTAGAAGGCGCTGGGCAATCAACCGGAACAAGGCCATCGGACCCGCCATTGCGGCGGGTCCGACAGTAGCGTCAGAGCTTGGGCAGTTGCCCGATACGCCCGACCATTTCGGTGACGATCTGCAAGTCCAGGAGGAACTGCTCCACGGTCTTGAACTCGTTGTCGGTGTGGCCGGTGTACTTGACTTCGGGCCGCGCCAGGCCGAATTGCACGCCGTTGGGCAGTTCATGCACCGAGGTGGCACCGGCGGAGGTGCCGAACTTGTGTTCCATGCCCAGGTTCTCGCTGGCCACCGCCAGCAAGGCCTTGACCCATTCGCCTTCGGGGTTGCGGTACATCGGCGCGGCGATGGAGGTGTCGAGCTTCACCGCCACCTGGGTCTTCTTGCTCCAGGCCGCCAGCTTGTCGGTGATTTCAGCCTTCAGCACGTCCGGGGTCTTGCCCTTGGGCACCCGCAGGTTGACCGCCAGCTTGAAGGCCTTGTCATCCACGCCGACGAAGGTCGGGGAGGTGGTCAGCGGGCCCATGAAAGCGTCGGCGAAACCGATGCCCAGCTTGTTCCCCAGGTAGTCCAGGCCCCAGTTGTCGGCGGCGTAGCGGGCACCGTCGGTGAACGCGTTGTGCTTGAGGGCGACCTTGCCGTCGAGGCTGTGGATGAAGTCCAGCATCCGCGCCACCGGGTTGACCCCGGACTCGGGTTCGGAGGAGTGGGCGGACACGCCGGTGACGGTCAACTGCACCTCCTTGCCCACCACCTTGGCGGCCACTTGGAAGTTGCCGCCGTTGGCCTTGGCATAGGCGGCACCGGCTTGCTGCAGGCTGGCCACCAGTTCGGCGGGTGTGTCGGTCTTGAGGGTGGCCACCGAGGTGGAAGGAATCTGGTTGGTGGCCAGGCCACCGGTCAGCCCGGTAATTTCCGCGCCCTTGCCCTCGGCGGCACGCCGGGCAAAGGTCGCCATCACCGTGCCGTAGCCTTTCTCGGCGATCACCACCGGGTAGCCGCCATCCAGCGCCAGGTTGTAGTTGGGCGTCGGATTGCGTTCGAAGTAGTAGGGGATGGCGTCGCCGCTGGTTTCCTCGGTGGTGTCCACCAGCAGTTTGAAGTTCCGGGCCAGGGGCAGCTGCTCTTCCTTGATGATCTTCATGGCGTAGAGCGTTACCACGATGCCGTTCTTGTCGTCCTCGGTGCCGCGGCCATACATGCGGTCGCCGATCAGGGTGACCTTGAACGGGTCGAGGCGGGTGCCGTCTTCCAGGACCCAGTTTTCCGGGGTTACCGGCACCACGTCGGCGTGGGCGTGGATACCGACCACTTCGTCGCCGGTGCCTTCCAGGGAAATCTCGTAGACCCGGTTGTCGATGTTGCGAAAATTCAGGTTGAAGGCCTTGGCCAGGCCCTGGATCTTCTCGGCGATCTTGAGAAACTCGGGGTTCTTGTACTGCGGCACACCGTCGATGTTGAAGGTGGGAATGGCCACCAGTTCACGCAGGGTTTCGGTGGCGGCCTTGCCGTACTTCACCCGGGCGTAGAGGCCCAGCAGGCGATGGATCTCGTTCTGCTGTTCGGCGGACAGGCTCTTGTTGTCGAGAAAGGCGCCGATGGCCGGGCCCAGGTTGGCGTCCTTGCCCGCTTCGCTCTTGGCCAGGCTGCCGAGGAACTGACGGAAGTCGCTGACCGAGGCATCACTGAAGGACTTGAGGATGGCCGCGCTCTGTTGCGGGGTGATATTGGCCTGGGCGGCGCTGGAGAACGCGGACAGGCTGGCGAGCATCAGGGTGGCCGCAGCCAGGTGCTTGAGAGAGAAATCCATTGTTGAGGGCATTCCTTTGCAGGCGGTGAGTAGGAACTGTCTGATGGTTCAGACAGAAACGTTCCCAAGCTAACACTACGAAGGAGGGCGGCGGGAGTCCCGGATGTGGGATCTGTCGCACAGAACTGCAAAAGCGGCGCACAAACGAAAGATGTTGCAGAGCGAGGAACAGGGGGCGCCTGGGTGGGCGCCCCCTGTGGGTGAGGCAGGATCAGATGGCAGCGTCCCAAGGACGGTCGCCATGCTCGTCCTTGATGCGGGTCGGCAGGCCCATCACGTCCAGCGCCTTGAGGAACGGCTTGGCCGCCAGCTCCTCGACGTTGACCATGCGCTGCACGTCCCACTCGCCACGGGCGACCAGCAGGGCGGCAGCCACTGGCGGTACGCCGGCGGTGTAGGAAATGCCCTGGCTGTCGGTCTCGGCGTAGGCTTCTTCGTGGTCAGCCACGTTGTAGATGAAGACTTCGCGAGGCTGGCCATCCTTGGTGCCCTTGACCAGGTCACCGATGCAGGTCTTGCCGGTGTAGCCCGGGGCCAGGGAGGCCGGGTCAGGCAGTACGGCCTTGACCACTTTCAACGGCACCACTTCCAGACCTTCGGCGGTCTTGACCGGTTGCTCGGAGAGCAGGCCGAGGTTGCGCAGCACGGTAAACACATTGATGTAGTGTTCGCCGAAGCTCATCCAGAAGCGCACGTTGGGCACGTCGAGGTTCTTCGACAGCGAGTGCACTTCGTCGTGACCGGTCAGGTACAGGTTCTGCGAGCCCACCACGGGCAGGTCATCGGTACGCTTGACTTCGAACATGGTGTTGCTGGTCCACTGGCTGTCCTGCCAGCTCCACACCTGTCCGGTGAATTCGCGGAAGTTGATTTCCGGGTCGAAATTGGTGGCGAAATATTTGCCATGGGAACCGGCATTGACGTCGAGGATGTCGATGGAATCAATGCGGTCGAAATGTTCTTGCTTGGCCAGGGCGGCATAGGCGTTGACCACGCCCGGATCGAAGCCCACGCCGAGAATGGCGGTGACCTTCTTCTCCTGGCATTCCTCGAGGTGCTTCCACTCGTAGTTGCCGTACCAGGGTGGGGTCTCGCAGATCTTGCCCGGCTCTTCGTGAATCGCGGTGTCCAGGTAGGCCACACCGGTATCGATGCAGGCACGCAGCACCGACATGTTGAGGAAGGCGGAACCGACGTTGATGACGATCTGCGATTGCGTCTCGCGGATCAGCGCCTTGGTCGCTTCGATGTCCAGCGCGTTGAGGGCGAAGGCGTTTATTTCAGCGGGCTGTTTGAGGCTGCCCTTGGCCTTGACGCTGTCGATGATGGCCTGGCATTTGGAGATGTTGCGCGACGCGATAGCAATACGACCGAGTTCGTCGTTGTGCTGCGCGCACTTGTGGGCCACCACCTTGGCGACACCTCCTGCACCAATGATAAGAACATTCTTCTTCAATTTATTTACGTCTCCTCGTTACTGTCCGCTCAGGAAAGGCTGGACAGGTAGTCTTCGAAACCAAACTCGCGAACCACTTCGATGCTGCCATCGAGCTGCTTCACGACAATGGACGGCATTTTCAGACCGTTGAACCAGTTTTTCTTGACCATGGTGTAACCCGCTGCGTCGATGAACGACAGTCGATCGCCGATGGCCAGCGGACGATCAAATTGGTATTCGCCGAAGATGTCCCCGGCCAGGCAGGATTTGCCGCACACCATGTAGGTATGTTCACCCGAGCTTGGTGACAGCTTGGCGTTCAGGCGATAGATCAGCAGATCGAGCATGTGCGCTTCGATGGAACTGTCCACCACCGCCAGGTGTTTGCCGTTGTACAGGGTGTCGAGCACGGTCACTTCCAGGGACGCGCTCTGGGTGATGGCGGCTTCGCCCGGCTCCAGGTAGACCTGCACGCCGTACTTCTGGGAGAAGGCCTTGAGGCGCGCGCAGAAGGCGTCCAGGGCGTAGTCCTCGCCGGTAAAGTGAATGCCGCCGCCGAGGCTGACCCACTCCACCTTGTGCAGCAGGTGGCCGAAGCGCTCTTCGATGGTGGTCAACATCTGGTCGAACAGGCCGAAGTCGCCGTTCTCGCAGTTGTTGTGGAACATGAAGCCCGAGATCTGCTCGATGACTTGCTCGATCTTGGCCGGGTCCCATTCGCCCAGGCGGCTGAAGGGCCGCGCCGGGTCGGCCAGCAGGTAGTCCGAGCTGCTCACCTGAGGGTTGACCCGCAGACCGCGGACCTTGCCACTGGAGGCTTCGGCAAAACGCTGCAGCTGGCTGATGGAGTTGAAGATGATCTTGTCGCAGTTGGCGAGCATGTCCTCGATCTCGTCATCGGCCCAGGCCACGCTGTAGGCATGGGTCTCGCCTGCGAACTTCTGCCGGCCGAGCTTGAGCTCGTACAGCGACGAGGAGGTGGTGCCGTCCATGTACTGCTGCATCAGATCGAACACCGACCAGGTGGCGAAACACTTGAGGGCCAGCAGGGCCTTGGCGCCGGACTGCTCGCGCACGTAGGCGATCTTCTGCATGTTGCTCAAAAGCTTCTGCTTGTCGATGAGGTAGTACGGCGTCTTGATCATTTCAGGGTCTCCGGCAGGGCCAGCCAAAAAGGTACGCATTGTGCCTTCAGTGCCTGCAGATCGAAAGCTCGGAAATGCATTTTCGCCGGGTAATCATCTGAAAGGCCCTGCCGATCAGTCTGATCGCCATTGGCTTGCGCCCGGATGTCCCCCGACTACAGTCCGGCCCTCGGCAACCCTGGGCTGCAGGCCTTGGCGCTGCCTCGTTTTTTCTTATCCAGGGAGCACATTTTTAGTCATTTTCCTTCGCCGACGTCTGTCGCACCATCTGCTGCATCCGACTCACACCCGGGTTCTGAACAAGGCGCCCAGCGCTCGCGCTGGCGCCCCTCGTCTCGCAGAAGGACACAGACATGACCGTAGAACAAATACAAGTCGATACCCTGGTGGTCGGCGCAGGCCAGGCCGGCGTGGCCATGAGCGAACATCTGAGCAAGCTGGGGGTGCCCCATCTGGTGCTGGAGCGCAGCCGGGTCGCCGAGGCCTGGCGCACCGGGCGCTGGGACTCGCTGGTGGCCAATGGGCCGGCCTGGCATGACCGCTTTCCGGGGCTGGAATTCGATATCCCTGCCGATGCCTTCCCGGCCAAGGATCAGGTGGCGGACTACTTCGAGGCCTATGCCCGCCAGTTCAATGCGCCGATCCGCACCGGCGTGGACGTGCGCAAGGTGCAGCGCAATGTCGGACGCCCGGGCTTCACCGTCGAGACTTCCGAGGGGGTGATCCAGGCCAATCGCGTGGTGGCCGCCACCGGACCTTTCCAGCGCCCGGTGATTCCGCCGATCGCGCCCAAGAATGCACGGGTCGAGCAGATCCATTCCGCCGCGTACCGCAATCCGCAGCAACTGCCCGCGGGGGCGGTGCTGGTGGTGGGGGCGGGCTCTTCCGGCGTGCAGATCGCCGATGAGCTGCAGCGCGCGGGGCGCCAGGTCTACCTGTCGGTGGGTGCCCATGACCGTCCACCGCGCTCCTATCGCGGCCGGGATTTCTGCTGGTGGCTCGGAGTGCTGGGGGAATGGGACGCGGAGATTGCCAAGCCGGGCCGGGAGCACGTGACCATTGCCGTCAGTGGTGCCCGCGGAGGCCAGACCATCGACTTCCGCGCCCTGGCCCATCAAGGCATCACCCTGGTGGGTCTGACCCAGGCCTTCGACGGTGAGCGCGTGACCTTCCAGGCGGACCTGGTGGACAACCTGGCCCGTGGCGACGAGAACTACCTGGCGCTGCTGGACGCGGCCGATGCCTATATCGCCCGCAACGGCCTCGACCTGCCGCCGGAGCCCGAGGCTCGGCAGCGTGTCCCGGATCCGCAGTGCGTAAAGCAGCCGATCCTGGAACTGGATCTGCTGGCGGCGGGGGTTACCTCGATCATCTGGGCTACCGGCTATGCCGTGGACTTTTCCTGGCTGCAGGTGGATACCTTCAGCGAACAGGGCAAGCCCTTGCATCAGCGCGGTGTGTCCCGCGAACCAGGAATCTATTTCCTTGGCCTGCCCTGGTTGTCGCGCCGGGGCTCCTCCTTTATCTGGGGCGTCTGGCACGACGCCAAGCACGTCGCCGATCACATCGCCACCCAGCGTAAATACCTTGCCTACAGCCAAGCCCGGCAGACTTCGGCGCAGACCTGCGCGCAGCCGGAGACGCCGGTCCACAACCTCGACAGCGTGGGAGCCCACTGATGCCTACTCATACCCGTATTCGCATGTTCAATACCAAGGACACTTACCCCAACCAGTCCCTGGACAACGACCTGTGCCAGGCGGTGCGCGCCGGCAACACGGTGTACGTGCGCGGTCAGGTCGGCACCGATTTCGACGGTCGGCTGGTGGGCCTCGGCGACCCGCGGGCCCAGGCCGAGCAGGCGATGAAAAACGTCAAGCAACTGCTGGAAGAAGCCGGCAGCGACCTGTCCCATATCGTCAAGACCACCACCTACCTCACCGACCCGCGTTACCGCGAGCCGGTGTATCAGGAGGTGGGCAAGTGGCTCAAGGGCGTGTTCCCGATTTCCACCGGCCTGGTGGTCTCGGCCCTCGGCCAGCCGCAGTGGCTGATGGAGATCGACGTGATCGCGGTGATTCCCGAGTGACCCCTGTGCGGTTGTTTCCAGCGGCGCCGCGTCGAGCGTCCATGCGGGCCCAGTGGGCCAAGGAGTTCCCATGACTTTTTCCATCGTTGGCCGTTGCGCCGAAACCGGCCAGTTGGGCATCGCTATCAGTTCGTCGAGCATTGCCGTCGGCGCCCGCTGCCCCTGGCTGCGGGCCGGAGTGGGGGCGGTGGCGACCCAGAACGTGACCCTGCCGGCCCTGGGGCCGCAGATCCTCGACCTGCTGGAGCATCAGAAACTTGAGCCCGGCGCCGCCCTCGATCAGGCCCTGGGGCGCAACGGCTGGAGCCAGTACCGCCAGGTCACGGTGATCGACGGCCAGGGGCGCACGGCGCTGTTCAGTGGCCAGCAAGCCCTGGGCCTGCACAACGCGGTGGCGGGGGAGCAGTGCGTGGCTGCCGGCAACCTGCTGGCGCGGCCCGAGGTGATCGAGGCCATGGTCCAGGCCTTTGAAAACACCCCGGGCATGCTGGTGGAGCGCCTGCTGGCGGCCATGCAGGCGGCGATGGCTGCGGGGGGCGAGGCGGGGCCGGTGCATTCGGCGGCGCTGAGCGTGGTGGACGACCTGACCTGGCCCATCGTCGACCTGCGGGTGGACTGGGCCGATGCAGATCCCATTGGCCAGCTCGCGGGCCTGTGGCAGGCCTATCGCCCGCAGATGCAGGACTACCTGACCCGGGCCCTGGACCCCACGGCGGCCCCCAGTTATGGAGTACCGGGCAATGAGTGAGCATTCGAGCCGCGAGCTGTTGGCGCGGCTGGTGGGTTTTGCCACGGTCAGCCGCGACTCCAACCTGGAGCTGATCGGTTTTATCCGCGACTACCTGGCGGGCCATGGGGTGGACAGCGAACTGATCTACAACCCGCAGCGCACCAAGGCCAACCTGTTTGCCAGCATCGGCCCCAGCGATCGTAGCGGTGTGGTGTTGTCCGGGCACACCGACGTGGTGCCCGTGGATGGCCAGGCCTGGAGCGTCGAGCCGTTTGTCTTGAGCGAGCGGGAAGGGCGTCTGTATGGCCGTGGCACCGCCGACATGAAGGGCTTTATCGCCTCGGTGCTGGCGGCGGTGCCGGGCTTGGTCCGGCGAGAGCTGCGCATGCCGATCCACCTGGCCTTCTCCTATGACGAGGAGGTGGGCTGCCTGGGCGTACGGCCGATGCTCGAACGATTGCAGCAGCGGCCGCACAAGCCGTTGCTGTGTCTGATCGGCGAGCCCACCGAACTGCGCCCGGTGCTGGGCCACAAGGGCAAGCTGGCCATGCGTTGCCAGGTGCGTGGCGCGGCCTGTCATTCCGCCTATGCGCCGTACGGGGTCAATGCCATCGAGTATGCGGCGCGGCTGATCGGCAAGCTGGGGGAGATCGGCAGCCAACTGGCCCGTCCCGAACACCACGATCCGCGCTTCGATCCGCCGTTCTCCACGGTGCAGACCGGCACCATCCAGGGCGGCCGGGCACTGAACATAGTGCCGGCGGACTGCGAGTTCGATTTCGAGGTGCGCACCCTGCCGCAGTTCGATGCCCAGGCCGTGGTGGATGAACTGCAGCGTTATGCCCAAGACCAATTGCTGCCGCAGATGCAGGCGGTACAGGCCGACACCGGGATCGCCCTGCAACCCTTGAGCGCCTACCCGGGGCTGGCCACCGCCGCCGACAGCGAGGCCGCCGAACTGCTGGCGCTGCTCAGCGGTTCGCGGGCGTTCGGCACTGTGGCGTTCGGCACCGAGGGTGGGCTGTTTCATCAGGCCGGCATCCCTACGGTGGTCTGCGGCCCGGGCAGCATGGACCAGGGCCACAAGCCGGACGAGTTCATCAGCCTTGAGCAGTTGCACGCCTGTGACGCCATGCTGCTGCGCCTGGGGGACTGGCTGGAACGTCCCGCCTGACCCTGTCCGGCGGTTGACGGGTGCTGTTTTACGCCCCCAGGCCATCTCCCGGATGGCCTGGGCGTTGGCGTTTGCGCGGCCGGTCCAGGGCCTTGGCTACAGAGCTTTTTCATGGTGCCGGAGCATATTTTTAGTATTTTTCCTCTCGCTCGCGGTGACGCACCATCCTCCCTACCTACATAACAACCAGGCCGTTACAACGGTCGACGAGGGAGTGCAGCGTGTTCGATCTCGGTTACTGGCAGCAGCGAGCTGCCCGGCAAACATTCATTGACCAGGCGCTGATCGGCGGCCAACGGTTGTCCGCCCAGTCCGGCGCCACGTTCGACGCCATCAACCCCGCCACCAATCAACTTTTGGCCCGGGTCAGCGCCTGTGGCGCAGCCGAGGTGGACCTGGCGGTGGCTGCCGCGCGCCGGGCCTTCGACCAGGGGCCCTGGGCGCGCATGGCCCCGGTGGAACGCAAGAAGGTGCTGCTGCGCCTGGCCGAGCTGATGCTTGCCCACCGCGAGGAACTGGCCCTGCTGGAATCCCTGAACATGGGCAAGCCGGTGATGGATGCCTGGAACATGGATGTGCCCGGCGCCGCCAACGTCTTCGCCTGGTACGCCGAAAGCGTCGACAAGCTCTACGATCAGGTGGCCCCCGGCGCCCGTAACAGCCACGCCAGCATCAGCCGTGAAGCCTTGGGGGTGATCGGCGCCGTGGTGCCCTGGAACTTCCCCCTGGACATGGCTGCCTGGAAGCTGGCACCGGCCCTGGCGGTGGGCAACTCGGTGGTGCTCAAGCCCGCCGAGCAGTCGCCGTTCTCGGCACTGCGCCTGGCCGAACTGGCCCTGGAGGCCGGGTTGCCGGAAGGGGTGCTCAACGTGGTGCCGGGCCTGGGTGCCGAGGCCGGCCGCGCCCTGGGCCTGCACCCGGACGTGGATTGCCTGGTGTTCACCGGCTCCACCGAAGTGGGCAAGTACTTCATGCAGTATTCGGCCCAATCCAACCTCAAGCAGGTCTGGCTGGAATGTGGCGGCAAAAGCCCGAATCTGGTGTTCGCCGACTGCCAGGACCTGGACCTGGCCGCCGAGAAGGCCGCCTTTGGCATCTTCTTCAACCAGGGCGAGGTGTGTTCGGCCAACTCGCGGCTGCTGGTGGAACGCAGCATTCATGACGAGTTCGTCGAGCGCTTGCAGGCCAAGGCTCGGGACTGGCGGCCGGGCAATCCCCTGGATCCGGCCAGCCGTGCCGGGGCCATGGTCGACGCCCGCCAGACCGCCAGTGTCATTGGCTTCATCAAGGGCGCCCGGGAGCAGGGTGCCGAGCTGGCGTGTGGCGGCCGGCAGTTGATCATCGATGGTAGCGACAACTACATCGAGCCGACCATTTTCACTGGCGTGGATCGCCAGATGACCCTGTTCCGCGAGGAGCTGTTTGGCCCGGTGCTGGCGGTGACCCCCTTTGACCAGGAGGAGCAGGCTGTTGCGCTGGCCAACGACAGTGTCTATGGCCTGGCTGCGTCGCTGTGGAGCGATGACCTCAACCGTGCCCACCGGGTGGCCCGGCAACTGCGGGCCGGCACGGTGTCGGTGAACACCGTGGACGCCCTGGACGTTACCGTGCCCTTTGGCGGCGGCCGGCAATCGGGGTTTGGCCGCGACCTGTCGCTGCATGCCTTCGACAAGTACACCCAACTGAAAACCACCTGGTTCCAGTTGCGCTGAGCCATGCCTTGCGACCCGCTCGCCGGGTCCAGTGCCGCGCCGTCAGAGCGCGTCTTTGCCTGCCGCTCCGGCGGCAGGCCCACAACAATAAAAAACGGAGTGTGTGCCATGACTGCAAGTGTCTCCATCGGGGTTGCAAGCCCCCTGCAACGCGGCGGTTTGCGCCGGGTCCTGGGCCTGGGTTCGCTGGTCTCGGTGGCCGTCGGCCTGGTGGTGTCCCAGGGGGTGATGGTGCTGATGCTGCAAGGGGCGGGGATGGCCGGACTGGGCTTCTTCATGCCTCTGCTGCTGGCGTATCTGATGGCCCTGACCTACGCGCTGTCCTTTTCCGAATTGGCGCTGATGGTGCCTCGGGCCGGCAGCTTGAGCAGCTACACCGAAGTGGCCATCGGGCACTTCCCGGCGATCCTCGCCACCTTCTCCGGCTACATGGTGGTGGCGATGTTCGCCCTGTCCGCCGAACTGCTGCTCCTGGACCTGATCATCGGCAAGGTCTACCCCGGCGCGCTGCCGCCGATGCTGGTGGCCTATGGCGTACTGGGCACCTTCACCTTGCTCAACCTGCTGGGCATCGATGTCTTCGCCAAGCTGCAGACGGTACTGGCGGTGGTGATGGTGGTGATTCTGCTGACCCTGGGCCTGGGCGCCATCGGCAGCGCGCAAGCGGATCTGCAACTGCCGCTGGATCAGGGCTGGAACCCCATGGAAGTGGGGGCGCTGGCGTTGGCGGCGATGGCCATCTGGGGCTTTGTCGGTGCCGAATTCGTCTGCCCGCTGGTGGAGGAAACCCGCAACCCGGAACGCAATATCCCGCGTTCGATGATCATTGGCCTGAGCATTATTTTCCTGGTGATCACTCTGTACTGCCTCGGCGCACTGCTGTGCATTCCCCGGGAGCAACTGGCGAGCCACCCGCTGCCGCATTTCCTCTTCGCCACCTCGGTGTTCGGTGAGGCCGGCAAGCTGTTCCTGGTGGGCGCGGTGATCACCGCGACCTGCAGCACGGTCAATTCGTCCCTGGCGGCGCTGCCGCGCATGCTTTACGGCATGGCGCAGAACGGCCAGGCCTTTCCCCAGTTCAAGCGCCTGAGTCCGCGCACCCGTACGCCCTGGGTGGCGGTGCTGTTCATTGCCGCCCTCACGGGCCTGCCGATCCTGCTGCTGGGCCAGGACCCGGATTCCATCAGCCTGCTGCTATTGGCCGCGGCCCTGGCCTGGCTGCTGGCCTACATCATTGTGCACATCGACGTGATCGCCCTGCGGCGTCGCTATCCCGAGGCGCCACGGCCGTTCCGCTCGCCGTTCTACCCCTGGCCCCAGGTGCTGGGCATCGTCGGCATGCTGTTTGCGATCTATCACGTTTCGCCGTCGCCGCAGATGACTGCGCGGATCTTCGGCAGCGCCGGGGTGGTGCTCGGGGTGATCTCGGTGATCGCCGTGGTCTGGATCAAATGGGTGATGCGCAAGCCACTGTTTGTTCCCGAGCCGCTGTTGCCCCTTGACCCGGGTCCCGCTGCAACCCCTTCCCTTGAATCCACTTGCCGTGCAGGAGAATGACCATGAGTGCTTCCAACCCTCAGCCAGACAACGCCCCGCAACGCAGTACCCAGGACTACCAGGCCCTGGACGCCGCCCACCATATCCATGCCTTTCTCGACCAGAAGGCGCTGAATGCCGAAGGCCCGCGGGTCATCGTCCGTGGCCAGGGCCTGCACCTGTGGGACAACGACGGCAAGCGCTACCTGGACGGCATGTCCGGCCTGTGGTGCACCAACCTGGGCTACGGCCGCAAGGACCTGGCGGCCGCCGCCACCGCCCAGCTGGAACAGCTGCCGTACTACAACATGTTCTTCCACACCACCCACCCGGCGGTGGTGGAGCTGTCGGAGTTGCTGTTCAGCCTGCTGCCGGGGCACTACAGCCACGCCATCTACACCAACTCCGGTTCCGAGGCCAACGAGGTGCTGATCCGCAGCGTGCGCCGTTACTGGCAGATCCTCGGCCAGCCGCAGAAGAAGGTGATGATCGGCCGCTGGAACGGCTACCACGGCTCGACCCTGGCGGCCACCGCCCTGGGCGGGATGAAGTTCATGCACGACATGGGCGGGTTGATCCCGGACGTGGCGCATATCGACGAGCCTTACTGGTTCGCCCATGAAGGCAACCTGACACCCGCCGAGTTCGGCCTGCGCTGCGCCCGCCAGCTGGAGGAGAAGATCCTCGAACTGGGGGCCGAGAACGTTGCCGGTTTCATCGCCGAACCGTTCCAGGGCGCGGGCGGCATGATCTTCCCGCCGGACAGTTACTGGCCCGAGATCCAGCGCATCTGCCGCCAGTACGACGTGCTGCTGTGTGCCGACGAGGTGATCGGTGGTTTCGGCCGTACCGGGGAGTGGTTCGCTCACCAGCACTTCGGTTTCGAGCCCGATACCCTGTCCATCGCCAAGGGCCTGACCTCGGGCTACATCCCCATGGGCGGCCTGGTGCTGAGCAAGCGCATCGCCCAGGTGCTGGTGGAGCAGGGCGGGGTGTTCGCCCACGGCCTGACCTATTCCGGGCACCCGGTGGCGGCCGCCGTGGCCATCGCCAACCTCAAGGCCCTGCGCGATGAGGGCGTGGTGACCCAGGTCAAGAGCGACACCGGTCCCTATCTGCAGCAATGCCTGCGTGAAGTGTTCGGCAACCATCCGTTGATCGGCGAGATCCAGGGCACCGGACTGGTGGCGGCCCTGCAGTTCGCCGAGGACAAGGCCACGCGCAAACGCTTTGCCAACGAGAACGACATCGCCTGGCGCTGTCGCACCCTGGGCTTTGAAGAGGGCGTGATCATTCGCTCGACCTTCGGGCGCATGATCATGGCTCCGGCTCTGGTGGCCAGTCGTGGCGACATTGATGAGCTGATCGACAAGACCCGTCGCGCGGTGGAGCGCACGGCGCAGGAAATCGAGTCCGGGCAGTTGCCGACGGCCTGAGGGCTGGCGCTGGATCGAGCGCTTGTCGGCGCTGTTAAAACACAACACCCCGCCAGAGTCGGACTCTGGCGGGGTGTTGTGTTGTTGCCATGGCTCAGGGGGAGCCATTTCCTGCTGTGGGGTTCAGATCCGGGCCACTAATCTGTGGCCAGGGTTCAGAACTTGCCGTTGAAACCTAGGCGGAAGGTGTCGTTGCGTTCGTCCGAGCCCAGGGCGGTCTTGTACGAGAGCCCCAGTTGCCAGGCGCGTCCGAGGTTGAAGTCGACGCCCATGTCCAGACTGGCGAAATCGCTGTCCAGGGCATCGGGCTTGAGTCGGTACAGCGTGCCTTCGTCGCCCTGGTCGGTGTAGCGCATCTTGTAGTCGCTGCTGCTACTGAAGTTGTGGCCCCAGGCCAGGCCGACCTTGGGCGTGACCACACCGATGCGGGTCATCAGGTCGTAGCCTGAGCGCACGCCGAGGTAGGAGGTGAAGTTCTGCTGGCGCTGCTCGTCGTAGGACAAAGCGTAAATGCCGCCGCCACTTTCACGGTAGGCGTCCATGCGCGTGGTGCTGGCATTCAGGCGGCTGTAAGGGGTCAGCGACAGCGGGCCCTGGCGGTACTCGTAGCTGGCGGTCAAGGAGGCGAACAACTGATCGGCATCCCGCGAGCCACGGGCATAGTCATCGGCACTGCCAGTGATGTAGCGGCGTGAGTCGAAGCTGATGCGGTTGTAGCCCAGCAGGCCGTCGACATACACCTGTGGGGCCAGATTCAGGCTCAGGTAGGTGGCGATACCGATGGCGTCTGCATCACTGCGGGTGTGGTTTTTGCCGATGTCACTGCGGTCGTTGCCGTAGCCGAAACCGACACCGGCAATCGCGGTCGGCGACAGGCGATAGTCGACCCCGGCGCTCAGGCCCAGGGTGGTGAAACTGTTGTCCCGCGCGCCCCGTGCATGGGTCGAGCCGACGTTGACGAAGCCGTCGCTCCAGAACGCCAGGGCATCCTGTTGGCAATTGTCTTGGAGGGCGGCAGCGGCTTCGCGTTTTTCCTGCTCGGTCTGGTTGGCCGAGGCCCCCAGTTGGTCCTGGACGGTCTTGGCGATCTCGCCCAGCGGCACTTCGCGACCTTCCTTGCGCAGGCTGGCGTTGAACGAATTGCGGTCGCAACTGATCTGGTGCAGTTGCTCCAGACGCCGGTTGAAGTTGTCCATCTGGGTGCTGGCAAAGCGTTCCGCGGCCCGGGTCTGGGCGTTGAGCAGGCCGATGACTTCGGCGTCCTTGGTCGGGTCCGGGCGCTCCTGGATCATGAAGCTGACGGTGCTCGCGGCGCTGGAACCGCTGCCGTTCTGCAGGCTGAAGCTGACGATGGCGGTGCCGGCGAAGGCGGCCGAGGGCACGAAACGCATCGAGAACGGGCCCATCATCATCGCCCTGCCGGCCGATGCAGGTGTGACCGAACCCAGGGTGGCCTGGGTGAACGGGCCGCCGGTGGCGCCTTGAGTCAGGTCGACGGTGGCCGATTGGCCTGCGGCGAGGATCTGGCTGGAGGCGGGTACGGTGATCGCCACGCTCGCGATCACGATCGAGTAGGCCTGTGAGCCCGTCGCCCCATTGGCGTCGGTGGCGGTGATGCTCAGGTTGCTGGTGCCGCTGGTGCTCGGCGAACCGCTGATCAGACCGCTGGCGGTGTTCAGGCTGAGGCCTGCGGGCAGGCTGCCGCTGGTGATGCTGTAGCTGTAGGGCGCGGTACCGCCGGAGACACTGAGGGTCGCGCTGTAGGGGCTACCCGCCGTGCCGGCGCCCAGGGACGCTGGTGTCACCGTCAGGACCGGCGCGCTGACGGTGATGCTCACCGTGGCCGGGCTGGAGGTGCCGCTGGCGTTGGTGGCGGTGTAGGTGAAACTGTCGGCGCCGGAGAAGCCGGCGGTCGGGGTGTAGCTGATGCTGGTGCCACTGGCAGTGGCGGTGCCATGGCTGGCTGCACTGGCCACGGCGACGCTGGTGGCCGCGCCACCGGTGATGTTCAGGGTAATGGGGTTGGCGCTGCTGTTGGCCGCTAGCGAAGCGCTGACGGCGTTGGCCACAGGCGTCTGGACGGCGACGGTGATCGAGTAGGCCTGGGAACCGCTGGCGCTGTTGGCGTCGGTGGCGGTGACGGTCAGGTTGAAGGTGCCGCTGGCGCTCGGCGTGCCGCTGAGCGCGCCGCTGCTGGTGTTCAAGCTCAGGCCGGCCGGCAGGCTGCCGGTGGTGATCGTGTAGCTGTAGGGCGCAGTACCGCCGGAAGCGCTGATGCTGGCGCTGTAGGCCGTACCGACGGTGCCGTTGCTCAGGGAGCCGGGGCTCAGGCTGATGCTTGGTGCACTGACGGTAATAGTCACCGTGGCTGGGCTGGAGGTGCCGTTGGCGTTGGTGGCGGTGTAGGTGAAGCTGTCGGCGCCGGAGAAGCCGGCGGTCGGGGTGTAGCTGATGCTGGTGCCACTGGCGGTAGCGGTGCCATGGCTGGCGGCGCTGGCCACGGCGACGCTGGTGGCGGCGCCACCGGTGATGTTCAGGGTGATGGGGTTGGCGCTGCTGTTGGCGGCGACCGTGGCGCTGACGGCGCCGGCGACCGGCGCCAGGCCATTGATCACGATGCTGTAGGCGCGAGAGCCGGTGGCGCTGTTGGCGTCGGTGGCGTTGACGGTCAGGTTGAAGGTGCCACTGGCGCTCGGTGTGCCACTGATCACGCCGGTGCCGGTGTTCAGGCTCAGGCCGGCCGGCAGGCTGCCGGCGCTGATGGCGAAGCTGTAGGGCGCGGTGCCGCCGGAGGCGGTTAGGGTCTGGCTATAGGCCGTGCCCTGAGTGCCGTTGGGCAGAGTGGTCGGCGTTATCGCCAGCGTCGGCGCGCTGACGGTAATGGTCACCGTGGCTGGGCTGGAGGTGCCGCCGGCGTTGGTGGCGGTGTAGGTAAAACTGTCGGCGCCGGAGAAGCCGGCGGTCGGGGTGTAGGTGATGCTGGTGCCGCTGGCGGTGGCGGTGCCGTGGCTGGCCGCGCTGGCCACGGCAACGCTGGTGGCCGCGCCGCCGGTGATGTTGAGGGTGATCGGGTTGGCGCTGCTGTTGGCGGCGACGATGACGCTGACGGCGTTGGCCACGGGTGGCGCCAGACCGTTGATCAGCAAGCTGTAGGCGCGGGAACCAGTAGCGCTGTTGGCGTCGGTGGCGGTGACGGTCAGGTTGAAGGTGCCACTGGCGCTCGGTGTGCCACTGATCACGCCGGTGCCGGTGTTCAAGCTGAGGCCGGCCGGCAGGCTGCCGGCGCTGATGGCGAAGCTGTAGGGCGCGGTGCCGCCGGAGGCGGTTAGGGTCTGGCTATAGGCCGTGCCCTGAGTGCCGTTGGGCAGAGTGGTTGGCGTTATCGCCAGCGTCGGCGCGCTGACGCTAATGGTCACCGTGGCTGGGCTGGAGGTGCCGCCGGCGTTGGTGGCGGTATAGGTAAAACTGTCGGCGCCGGAGAAGCCGGCGGTCGGGGTGTAGGTGATGCTGGTGCCGCTGGCGGTGGCGGTGCCGTGGCTGGCCGCGCTGGCCACGGCGACGCTGGTGGCCGCGCCACCGGTGATGTTGAGGGTGATCGGGTTGGCACTGCTGTTGGCGGCGACGATGACGCTGACGGCGTTGGCCACGGGTGGCGCCAGACCGTTGATCAGCAAGCTGTAGGCGCGGGAACCAGTAGCGCTGTTGGCGTCGGTGGCGGTGACGGTCAGGTTGAAGGTGCCACTGGCGCTCGGTGTGCCACTGATCACGCCGGTGCCGGTGTTCAGGCTGAGGCCGGCAGGCAGGCTGCCGGCGCTGATGGCGAAGCTGTAGGGCGCGGTACCGCCGGAGGCGGTTAGGGTCTGGCTATAGGCCGTGCCCTGAGTGCCATTGGGCAGAGTGGTCGGCGTTATCGCCAGCGTCGGCGCGCTGACGGTAATGGTCACCGTGGCTGGGCTGGAGGTGCCGCTGGCGTTGGTGGCGGTGTAGGTAAAGCTGTCGGCGCCGGAGAAGCCGGCGGTCGGGGTGTAGGTGATGCTGGTGCCGCTGGCGGTGGCGGTGCCGTGGCTGGCCGCGCTGGCCACGGCGACGCTGGTGGCCGCGCCGCCGCTCAGGCTCAGGGTGATCGGGTTGGCGCTGCTGTTGGCCGCCACCGTGGCGCTGACCGGGCCGACCGTGGGCGCTGCCGCTGTATAGGTATAACCATTGGTCAGGGTCGCGCTACCGCCCGGCGTGGTGACCGCCACATTCACCGTGCCTGCGGCGTGGGCCGGGGTGGTGGCGGTGATGGTGGTGGCGTTGTTGACGGTGAAACTGCTGGCTGCTGTTCCGCCAAAGGTCACCGCTGTGGCACCGGTAAAGTTGGTGCCGGTGAGGGTGACGGAGGTGGCGCCTGCGGTGCTGCCGCTGCTTGGGTTGACTGAAGTCAGGGTCGGAGTCGCGGAGCTGGTGACCAGCAGGTTGTAGGTGGCGACCCCGCCATCGTTGTGGCCGTCATTGAGGGTGATGCTGAAGGTGTAGTTGCCGGCGGTGGTCGGGGTGCCGTGCAACAACGTGGTGGCGCTGCCGGGTGACGCGTTGAGGATCAGGCCCGGCGGCAGGCAGGGGGTCACACCATCGTAGTCCGGGTCGTTGGCATCGCACTCCACCCAACGGTCCAGGGGCATGGTGCCGCCGACGGACGTGATGGTGATGCTCATGCTCTGGCCCACCGCAATGGTGGGCAAGGTGCTGCCGGACGCCGGGCTGGTGATCACGGGGGCGGCCGCCATGGCCTGGCTGGCCAGGGGCAGCATGACCAGCAGCAGAAACAGTGAAATCAGCGGGCGTGTCAGCCAGGTACCTGGCGCGATCAGCGGTGTTCTCATGAGGGCTTCCTGCCTTGCGACCGGTTCAGGGTCGTGTCCAGCGTCAGTGTTGATAAAGGTCCAGCGGTTACAGCACGGCTACAGCCGGCCCCTTGGGGGCAGGTATTACTTGATGCTCAGGGACTGTCGATTTCTTCTCGTGCGGCAATCCGCGCGGGACGCTGCATCTGGGTGTACAGGCCAGTATCGGCGCCGGCGCGGAAGCCCAGTCGCTCATACAATCCGCGGGCCCGGTTGCCGTGCTCGACACTCAGGCTGCAGGTCTGATGCTGGGCGTCGGCCTTGGCCAGTACTGTGTGCAGCAACTCGGTGCCGATGCCCCGGCCATGCCAGTCCGGCAGCAGGGCGATATCGACAATTCGCACATCGTCGGCTGCGTACTGCACGCACAGGCGCCCGATCGGGCTACCGGCCTGCTCGACGATCAGAAAGTCCGCAGCAGGGAAGTGCTTTTCATAGTGCTGGCGTTGCAGTTCGGCCTGGGTGTGCAGGAAAGCCCGGCGCTGGGCGTCGTTCCAGCCAGGCACTGCACTGACTTCGGCCCAACGGCGCGAGGCGTACAGCGCCTGGAGAAATCCCAGGTCGTGGCCGTTCTGCTTGCGCAGTACGGCCACGCTGTCTGCCGGCAACTGGAGAGGGGTGATGTGAGTCATGAGGCTCTGATCGGGTACTCGCCATCCAGGCAGATGCAGTAGGACAGCGTCTGGAAGGGTTGCATGGTGTTGCGCAAGGCCGTCGACGTTGCGCCGCTGCCGGCGTTGCCCACCGTGATGGCCGCCAGTCTCGGGCCTGTCGCGGTCGGTGCAGTGTTGTTGTACAGGCGTATATTGCGGGGCTGCGCCAGGTAGGCGGTGCTGTTGGGGATATCGAGGGCGGCCGCTGATTCGTTGCCGTCCTTGGCCACCACCTGATGGGTGTGCGGGGCGAAATTGCTGGCCACCATGGTTATCCGGTCGGCGCCGAGGGCCTTGCCAACTGGGATATCGCTCAGCCCGGCGCCCATGGCCACGCGCCCGTTGAGATCGGGCAGCTTGAAGTTCTGGCCGGGGGTGCCGCCATACAGGTTGCCAATCACCGAATAGAGGGCTGGATTTTGCTGGACGGTGATGAGCGAGCCATCGCAGTACGCCCAGTTTTGCGGGACGAAGTTGTAGGGAAACAGTCTGATTTCACCGGTAAACGCATCCATGATCGGTCATTCCAGATTGAGTGAGGGGGTCACTGCTGTCGGGTCGGATAGAGGCCGAGCAGGCAAATGATGTAGTTGATCGCCAATGAACCCATCAGGTTGCTATGGGGGGTCGTGGCGCCACCGGCCGGGGTCAGTGCCGAGTCGAGAAACTGTGGGTTCAGCGGGACGCTGGCGGAGGTTCCGGTGCCTGCGCTGTACAGCCCGGTGATGATCCCCACGCCCGGGAATGTGGCAAAGGTCATGTTGTTGGGCGTGGCGGCGGGGGACGGGCTCGCCGATGTGGCATCCTGGCTGCTCACCATGAAGCCATGGGTATGGGGCGCGGTGTTTTCCGGCCTCATGGTCACGGCTGCCACGCCAAAGGTTTGGGTCAGCGTTCTTGGGGTCAGACCCGTTCCGGTGCCCTGGCCCACGGGCAGGCGACCCCGGTAGTCCGGCAGGCCGAAGTTGGTGCTGCCATTGCCGCCGTACAGGGTGCCCAGTAATGAATACAGGACCTGGAAGTTGCTGATCGGCAGCAACGTACCGTCACAAAACGCCCAATTTTCCGGCGCATAGTTACCGGCAAACATGCGGATCTCTCCGACGAAGGCTTCAGACATGTCAGTTTCCTTGCTTGAGGGTCTGTAGACAGCCGTTACTGGCGCGGCGGGTAGATGCCCGTCGTAGCGATGCAGAAACAGCCGACGATGGAGGGCTGCATGTTCGGCATGGCCGCGCCTTGGGTTTGGGTGATAGTGGCGGGATTGAGGCTGATCAGGGCGCCGGTGGCCACGGCGTAGGTCGGTTTTGCCGCGGCCCCCTTGGAGTTCGAGCTGACGGCGGGAATGTTGCCTGCCGGGTCATCGTTGCCCGGGTCGGTCGAGACATGTGTGGCATGGTTGTGCAGGGCCACCGAGTTTTGCGGCATCGTAACGGTCTCGCTACCGCCGATGCTGCCCAGCGCGTGCACATCCATGATCGGATCGACGGTGGAGGCTCTGTAGTTCTGCCCCAGGGCGACCCGGCCACGCAGGTCCGGCAGGCCGAATGTGGTGGTGCCGTTACCGCCATAGGTTTTGCCCAGGAGGGAAGCCAGCGCCACATTGGAGTTGATTTGCAGAACCTGGCCCTCGCAAGGCAGCCAACCCTGAGGTGCCCAACCCCAAGGGAACAAGCGAATTTCTCCGATAAAGGGATCCACGTTCTTTTCTCCTTGAACAAAATATTGGCGTCGGTAATCCATCTTTCGCTAAAGCTAGCGAGTGCGCGAATGCACAATAAACAGAATTGAATTTAGTTCGCAAATTTTATTTTTTAGTTGTTCGGTGGCGCTTGATTAAGCGTTCGTTGTAACGCCAAAGGTTGACGTTGCTGCTCAACTTTTGTATTGGCCGTAAGAGCGCTTGATGCGCTTTGTCTGTTACCGGGGAAATCGATTTTTATAGGGGGTAAGCCCCGGTCTGCATGCGCTACAGGCTGGGCTTCACTTTTAGAATGCGCTGGGCTTGGGCTTCTAAGTTGAGTGTCAGGAAACTAAGCAGGCTAACGATTCTGTACGAAAGTACTGGATGCTTAGTCTAAGGTCTTATGCGTTTCAAACGGTTGTTGAATGCCGTTTGCGCCTGTTTTAGTTGCGTCTGCTAGAGGCGGGATTTCAGAGTAAAAGCGTCGGGTATTGTTCGAGAAAGAACAGCGCTAACTCGATAGCAGAATCTAAGTATTGGTTTTAATTGAGTTTATTGATTGTTTCCTGGCGCCAGTAGAATGCCGCCCCGGGCGGGGCGGCACCTTGTCACTGACTTACAGCCCGGCGCTTTCTGCCGCCACGCTCTTCGGCTTGCCGTAGTGCCACTCATAGACCACGAACTTGAAGTCCTTGAGGTCGCCTTTCTCGTCGAAGCTCAGGTCGCCGGTGGGGGTCTTGAAGGTGCCGGCGTGGATCGCCTCGGCGACTTTCTCCGGGTCTTCGCTCTTGGCCGCGGCGATGGCCCCGGCAATCACTTCCACTGCCGAGTAGGACGGCAGCACGAACGGGCCGCTGGGGTTTTCCTTCTTGGCTTCGAAGGCTTCCACCAGGGCCTTGTTGGCCGGGTCCTGGTCGAAGGACTTGGGCAGCGTCACCAGCATGCCTTCGGAGGCATCCTTGGCGATCTGCGAGATCGAGTCGTTGCCTACGCCTTCAGGCCCCATGAAGCGTGCGGTCAGGCCCTTTTCCTTGGCCTGGCGCAGCAGCAGGCCCATTTCCGGGTGGTAGCCGCCGAAGTACACGAAGTCGACATTGGCCTGCTTGAGCTTGGCCAGGATCGACGAATAGTCGCGCTCGCCGACGTTGATGCCTTCGAACATCGCGACCTTGATGCCTTCCTTGCCGAGGATGTCCTTGACCGAGCTGGCGATACCTTCACCGTACTGCTGCTTGTCGTGCAGCACCGCCACATTGGTCGGTTTCAACTGGGCGATGTAGCGTGCCGCCGCCGGGCCCTGGGCGTTGTCCAGGCCGATGGTGCGGAACACCATCTTGTAGCCCCGGGCGGTCAGCTCCGGGCTGGTGGCGGCCGGGGTGATCATCACGATGCCTTCATCTTCGTAGATGTCGGACGCTGGCTGAGTGGAGCTGGAGCACAGGTGCCCGACCACGAACTTGACGCCGTCATTCACCACTTTGTTGGCCACGGCCACCGCTTGCTTGGGGTCGCAGGCATCGTCGTATTCCACGGCCACCAGTTGCTTGCCGTCGACGCCACCCTTGGCGTTGATCTGCTCGATGGCCATGCGCGCGCCGCTGAACTGCATGTCTCCGTATTGCGCCACCGGGCCGGTCTTGGCCCCGGCGATGCCGATCCTGATGCTGTCGGCTGCCAGGGAATGGCAGGCGAGGCCGGCAAGAATCATGGCGCTGAGCAGTTGGGTGGCTTTGTTATTGATACGACTCATATGTTGTTCCACTCCTGTGGGTAACGGTTCAAGGGGTGTTGCGGGTGTTGCGTGAATGCATGATGCGTCGCAGACAGCGGCGCATCGGCAACTCGGGGTTGTAGACCGGCCAGCCCGGGACGGTTTTGACCCCGCTCAAGGAAGGGCCTTGCCGATCCTGGCCACCGCCTCGAAGGCCGGCAGCGGCGCCGCGGGTTCGACACAGGCATCCAGGGCCTGGGCGATATCGGCCAGCAGGTCGGCGATGTCTTCCAGACCCACCGACAGGCGCACCAGGCCTTCGGCAATGCCATGTTCGGCCCGTTCTTCCGGGGTGTAGGTGGAATGGGTCATGCTCGCCGGATGCTGGGCCAGGGACTCGGCGTCCCCCAGGCTCACGGCGCGGCTGAACAGTTGCAGGGCGTTCATGAAGCGGCTGCCGCTGGCCAGACCGCCCTTGAGTTCGAAGGCGATCATGCCGCCGGGCAATTTCATCTGCTGTTGCGCCAGGCTGTATTGCGCGAAGGACGGCAGGCCGGGGTAGGCGACCCACTGCACCAGCGGATGTTCCTCCAGGTACTCGGCGAGGGTCTGGGCGTTGCTGCAGTGGCGGTCCATGCGCAGGGCCAGGGTCTTGAGGCCGCGCATCAGGAGAAAGGCGTCCTGGGGCGAGAGCACCGCGCCGGTGAGGTCCTTCAGGCCCTGCAGGCGAATCCGCTCTGCCAGACCTTGGCGGGTGACCACGATACCGGCGGTGATGTCGCCGTGGCCGTTGAGGTATTTGGTGGCTGAGTGCACGACCAGATCGGCCCCCAGCTCCAGCGGACGCTGCAGATAGGGGGTGCAAAAGGTGTTGTCCACGGCAAAGGTGATGCGCGGGTGCTGGCGGGCGATTTCGGCCACGGCGGCAATGTCCACCAGTTGCATGTTGGGGTTGGCCGGGGACTCGCAATAGATCATGCGTGTGGCAGGGCTGATGGCGGCCCGCAGGTTGCCCAGGTCGCTCATGTCCACATGGCGCACCTTGACCCCGAACTCGGCCAGACCGTGGTGCAAGAGGGCGAAGGTACAGCCATACAAGGTCCGGCAGACGATGATTTCGTCGGTGGGGCGCAGCAGGGTCCACAGGGTGGCGGCAATGGCGCCCATGCCGGAACCGAAGGCCACTGCGGCTTCGCCATTTTCCAGGGCCGCCATGCGCGCTTCGAGCAACGCCAGGGTCGGGTTGCCGATGCGGGTGTAGAAGTAGCCGGGTTCTTCGCCGGCAAAGCAGCCGGCGCCATATTCGGCGGTGGCGAAGGTAAAGGTGGAGGTCAGGTAGATCGGTGGAATCAGCGCGCCCTGGTGCTCCTGAGGGTTATAGCCGTGGTGGATGGCTCGGGTGGAAAAACCAAGGTCGCCGCTTTTGGTGTGCATGGTGAACACTCCCGGATTTGCTCTAGGCTCTATACGAAAACTGCCTGCGCTTCGACCATGCTGTGCACTTCGCGCCTTCGGCGCTACGTAGAAACAGGCTCGTGCGCGAGTCCGATCGGAATGCTCATGTAGGCCCTACAGTCGACCGCGACTCCGGCCCTTCCTCGCCTGTTTTTGCCTTGCCTGATCTTTGCTCGGTGAGTTTTGGTACAGGCCTTAATGCTATGCTCAAATTCGGCGCAATAAATTCTAATCTGACCCCTTAAAAGTTGAGTGATTGGAATAAATCCTCATAAAAACAAGATAAAGAGGCAAAACATGCCCCAAGGTCTGGATCGCACGGACAAAGCCCTGCTGATCGCCCTGCAAGACAATGCCCGGCTCACCAACGCCGAACTGGCCGACAACGTTGCCCTGACCACGTCGCCGTGCTGGCGACGGGTGAAAATCCTTGAAGAGAGCGGGGTGATCACCGGCTACCAGGCGATCCTCTCGCCCAAGGCTCTGGGTTATGGGGTCACTGCCTTTGTCAGCGTGATGATGGAGTCACACTCCCAGGAGACCGCCCGGGCTTTCGAGCAGCGGCTGCTGGAGATCCCGGAAATCATTGCCTGCCACAACGTCTCCGGACGCTATGACTTTCTTCTCGAAGTGCTGGCCAGGGACCTGGAGTCCTTCGGTGAATTTGCCCGGGAGGTGTTGCAGGCCCTGCCGGCGGTGAAGGAGATCTATTCGAGCTTTTCCTTCAAATCGGTGAAGCCGTTGCGGCAGATTCCGGTACAAGAGTAAGAGCGGCGGCCGTTTGGCGGCGATCGGCGCCGTTGTTGTTCAGCGCGATCGCCCAGAGGCCGCGGCGATGGCGTCCCGCTGCTTCACAAGCAATCGAGCTGCCTGAAACAGGCCCGCAGCGAAAGAGCGCAGTGCAGGTCAAGGCTCAAACCGCGCCATGGGCCGCGAGGTTGCAATACTGCCCTTTGAAATACAGCAATGGCCGCGTAGCAGCCGCTTGTTGCAGGTTTAACGCTTTCACTTCACCAACCACGATCAGGTGATCACCTGCGGCGTGTTCGGCATGAATTTCACAATCCAGCCAGTGCAGGCTGCCGGTGATGATCGGATTACCCAACGGCGATTCCTGCCATTGAACGCCATGCCATTTGTCTGTGCCTTTGCGAGCGAACTGGTTGGAAATCTTGACCTGTTCACCTGACAGGATATTGACCACGAATCGACCCGCCTGGCGAATCTTGGGATAGCTGGCCGAGCTGGACATGACGCTGAATGACACCAGCGGCGGGCTCATCGACACGCTATAAAACGACTGACAGGTAAAGCCAATCGGCTCGCCATCAACCTGTGAGGTAATCACCGTGATACCGGATGCGTAGTGCCCGAGCGCTTCGCGAAAGTTCAATGGCTCGATAGCAGTACTGGGAAGTGACATAGTGGGTCCTAAATATTGGGTGCTGCTCGAAAATGTTGAGGAGGGCCTGAAACAGTCCCGTAACTTTTCAATCCGCCGCTTCAATCCCCCCGCACAGCACTTCCGGCTTTAGTTCAGCACGGGTTCGAGAGTTCTCTTCGGATAATTTCTGCACCGGCGCTCAAAGCCTTTAGCTTGCCTCTTGCCACTCCACGAGATAAGGGCGCCATGCCACAGTTAGTGCAAGGATAGAGTTTGTCGGCATCCACGAACTGCAGTGCTTTGCGTAGGGTATTGGCCACTTCCTCTGGTGTTTCAATGGTATTGGATGCCACATCAATGGCCCCGACCATCACTTTCTTGCCTCTGATGAGTTCAATGAGATCCATTGGGACATGAGAGTTGTGACATTCCAGTGAGACTATATCGATACTGGACTTTTGCAGCTTGGGGAAAGCCTCTTCATATTGTCGCCACTCTGATCCCAGGGTCTTCTTCCAGTCTGTATTGGCCTTGATGCCATAGCCATAGCAAATATGGACCGCCGTTTCACACTTAAGACCTTCAATTGCCCTTTCCAGGGTGGCCACTCCCCAATCATTCACCTCATCAAAGAAAACGTTAAAGGCGGGCTCATCAAACTGGATGATATCCACACCGGCAGCCTCTAACTCCAGGGCTTCCTGATTGAGGATCTTGGCGAATTCCCACGCCAGTTTTTCGCGGCTTTTATAGTGGCTGTCATACAGCGTGTCGATCATCGTCATCGGGCCTGGCAGCGCCCACTTTATGGGTTGCTTGGTTTGCTGACGTAAAAACTTGGCATCTTCAACAAACACCGGCTTTTGCCGAGTAACAGCACCCACCACCGTTGGCACGCTCGCATCATAGCGATCACGAATTCTAACGGTTTCACGTTTCGCGAAATCAACGCCGCTGAGGTGCTCAATAAAAGTAGTGACAAAGTGTTGGCGCGTTTGTTCGCCATCACTGACGATATCAATACCGGCCTGTTGTTGTTCCTGCAGTGACAAACGTAACGCATCGTGTTTGCCCTCAACTAATTCCTCGTCTTGCAACTTCCAGGGCGACCACAGTGTTTCAGGTTGTGCCAGCCAGGAGGGTTTAGGCAAGCTGCCGGCAGTTGAAGTGGGTAACAGTTTTTTCATCATGAATGGCCTTGTGTTTTTAATCAGTCAAAGAGCGTAATTGGCGGACCACTGCTCAAGAATGGCCTGGTACGGCTTGATGAAGTTGTTTTCAACAAACTGCCCCTGCTCAACAGCCAGGCGGCTACGTTCTTCTCGGTCATAGACAATTCGAGTTAATGAATAGTCCTGATGTTGCAGACTTGGCTGGTAGGATTTACCTGCAGCAGAGTTGGCGTTGTAAATTTCAGGGCGGTAAATTTTCTGGAAAGTGTCCATCGTGCTGATGGTGCTGATAAGCTCAAGATTAGTGTAGTCACTGAGCAAGTCGCCGACGAAATAGAAAGCCAAAGGCGCAACGCTATTTGAAGGCATGAAGTAGCGAACTTTCAAGCCCATTTTCTTGAAGTAATCATCAGTTAAGGAGTATTCATCCTGCTGGTACTCGATGCCCAATACAGGATGCTGGTTTTCAGTCCGATGATAGGTCTTGCTGCTCGAAACACTGAGGCAAATGACCGGTGGCTTATTAAAGTTTTCCTTGTAAGCGCTTGAGTTGATGAAGTGCTGGAATAGCTTTCCATGCAGCTCTCCGAAATTGTCAGGAGCGCTGAATGTTGGTTGATCCTTGTTGTGCCCCAATAACAGCACGCTAAAGTCATAATCTCGTACGTAAGAGGAGAAGTTGTTTCCGACAATGCCTTCGAGGCGTTCATTGGTCTTTCGATCAAAAATATTCGTTTTCAATATTTCAATCAGAGGGATGGCATTGTCACTGCTTTCAGTATCGATACCCATTTCAACGGAAATGATTTCAAGTTCGACGGTATAACGATCGCCTTTGGGGTTGTCCCAATGCGCCAATGCATTGAAACGGTTGTCAATCATTCTCAAGGTGTTGCGCAAGTTCTCTTGGCGGCTCTTTCCACGGGCCAAGTTGGCGAAATTGGTAGTGATGCGTGTGTTTTCGGAAGGGTGATAGTGCTCGTCGAAGCAAATGCTTTTAATGGTAAATGTAAATTCTTTGCTCATGGTAATCTGGCATCCTGGTTTCCGAGATAGAACCTGAATTCATTTGTGGGTTCTTAGTGCTTCCCAATTTTATTTCTGGTTTCTTTTGCTCAGTAGTCTTTATGTTATCTATAATTTAGGCGCATTTTATGCTGAGCTATTAATTGAGTGAAAATGAATTGATTTCACTGAGCCTTTAGTCACATTCATGATGTGATGTTCATTCAGTTGTAAAAGTCTATTTCCCACAGGATTTACTGATCGGCGAAACAAGCAACTGAAGGTGTGCGAGTTGGCGAGTGCGTGGGGAGTTGGCCATCGCATGACAGAACATCTTCAAGGCTTGAAGAGCCGCAGCGCTCGGGCCCTGGCGCAATCCGACCCGTGGCAGTTTTGGCAAAACTCGATGGGCTTCAGATCACAGCCAGAGGGGGCCTGGGCACGCAGCGACCGGGGACCTGTCCCATCAATGCAATTGCTGTTCGTCCAGGTAGCGGTTAAGGCATTCGATAAAGGCCTGGTGCTTGCGGGTCTGGCGCCGGTGAGCCGGGTAGATCACATGGATTCGCGGGCCGAATTGCTCCGGGTCGAGCTGCGCCTCGGGCAGCAGTTGCACCAGCTCGCCGCGACGCAGGTAGGGCGCCGCGCTCCACTGCGGGCACAGTTGCAGGCCCAGCCCGGCCAATAGCCCGCCGAACAGAAAGTCGTAATTGTCACTGGCCAGTCGCGGCACCGGCTGGGGCACACGCTGCTGCTCGCCATTCAAGGTAAAGCGCCAGAAATGCGGGTTCAGCGCCGGATGACGGAAGATCAGCCAGTCATGCGCGGCAAAATGCGCCGGGGTCACCGGCAGGGTCTGGCGTTCCAGGTAGCGCGGGCTGGCGCAGAGCAGGATGCGGTTGGCCGTCAGCGGGCGGGCGATCAGGTCCGGCAGCTCCACCGGGCCGTCGCGCACCGCCAGGTCATAGCCGCCACTGTGCAGGTCGACGAACTCGTCAGTGAGCTCCACTTCCAGCCGCATCTGCGGGTATTGCTCAAGAAAGTCATAGCAGGCGCCATTGAGAAAGGCCGGGGCAAAGGAGGGCGGCGCCACCAGGCGCAGGGTGCCGCACATTTCCTGCTGCAGGCGCTCGATGTCTTCCTGGGCCTGCTGCAGTTGGCGCAGCACCTGCCGGGCGCTGGCCAGGTAGATATGCCCGGCTTCGGTGAGGGCGATGCGTCGGGTCGAACGCTCGAACAGCCGGGTGCCCAGCTGACTTTCCAGGTGGCTGACCGCCTTGGTCAGGGCCGAGGTGGTCTTGCCCAGGCACGCGGCGGCGCGAGTGAAGCTGCCCTGGTCCGCGGTGGTCACGAACATGGTGATGGCGCCCAGCTGGTCCATTTCAGTCTTGCCTCTTTGGAAAGGATGTCTTGCGCGAAGCAGTATTCTTAAGCGCCGATGAGTTGGCTAGTCTCTCGCCCATTCTGACCCAAGGGTGCCAACAACAATGAAAAACGCTCTGAAGATCACGCTGGCCTCGGCGCTGGTATTGGCCTCGATGCACAGCCAGGCAGCGGTGGACCTGCTACTGCACAACGGCAAGGTGTTCACCGCCGAACAGGGCCAGCCCCTGCAACAGGCTGTGGCGGTGGAGCAGGGACGGATCGTCAAGGTCGGCAGCGATACCGAGGTCCTGGCGCTCAAGGCTGCCGGGACCCGGATCATCGACCTGCAGGGCAAGGTGCTGATGCCGGGGTTCATCGACAGCCACAGCCACGCCATCTTCGGGGGCCTGAAGCTCAAGGCCGCCGATCTGGACAGCCAGCAACTGCCCCTGGATGAGCTGGAGCAGCGCCTGCGCGGCTGGCGCGATGACGGTAGGGCGCGGCATGGCGACATCCTCAGCGTCAGCGGTTTTCCTTCGACCTACTGGAGCCAGGTGGATGCCCTGGAGCAACGTTTCAACCAGGGCGAATGGGCCACCACGCCGGTACTGTTCGTCGGCTGGGACTACCACACCGGCTGGGCCAACCGCGCCATGCTCAAACGCGCCGGGATCGATGCCGCGCGGGTCAAGGCGCTGCAGGGCGAAGCGCAGGCCACCATCGGCCACCACCCCGACCACAGCCCCAACGGCTTTGTCGCCGACGCTGGGCTCTCGGCGCTGACTTCGCAACTGCCGCCGCCGAGCTTCGAGCAGTTGCTGGATGCCGGGCGCGCCGCCCGTGATCTCAACCTCAGCCTGGGGATTACCGCGCTGATGGACCCGGCGGCCAACGCCACCCCCGGCGACGCGCTGTTCGCCATGCACCCCACTGCCAAGACGGTTGGCGTGCTGCCGGTGTACAAGGCGCTGTCACAGCAAGGCGAGTTGAACCTGCGGGTCGCGGCGCTGATGGTGGCCAATCCCAAGAGCCGCCCGGCGGACCTCGAGGTGCTGGACCAGGTACGCAGGCAGTTCCTCGGCGTCGAGAACCTGAGCCTGCCAGGGATCAAGATCTTCGCCGACGGCGTGGCCGAGTTCCCGGCGCAGACCGCCTCTTTGCTCACCCCTTACAAGAACTCGAAGAAGGACGGCGAACTGCTGATCGACCCGGCGCATTTCGGCGAGTTGGTCAGCGCCGCCGATGCCCGGGGCTGGTTGGTGCACGTGCACGCCATTGGCGATCGCGCGGTGCGCGAATCCCTCAACGGCATCGAGCAGGCGCGGCGCGACCGTCAGAGTGGCGTGGTGCACTCCATCACTCATCTGCAGATGGTCAACCCCAAGGAGTTCGCCCGCTTCAAGCCTCTGGACGTGATTGCCTCCATGCAGCTGTACTGGGCGTCCGCCGACGAGTTGAGCATCGACCTGCTCCAGCCCTACATCAGCGCCATGCAGTTCCAGTTCATGTACCCGGCGCGCTCGCTCTTGAAGAACGGCGCCACCATTGCCGGCGCCAGCGACTGGCCGGTGAGCACCCCCGAGCCCTGGAAGGCCATCGCCCAGGCCATCAGTCGCAAGGGCCCCAAGGGCGTATTGAACAAGGATCAAGGCATCGACCGGGAAGCCCTGTTCTACGCCTACACCCGCAATGCCGCGCGAGCCATTGGCCTGGAGCAACAGATCGGCAGCCTGGCCCCGGGCAAGCAGGCCGACCTGATTGTGCTGGACCGCGATGTGTTTCAGGTGCCTCAGGAGCAGTTGGCGGATACCCAGGTACTGACGACCTATTTTGCCGGACGCGAGGTGTACCGCCGGCCGTGATTCGGCGGTAACGCGAAGCGGGCCCGCGATCTTGATCGCGGTTTTTTTGTCGACGCCCTCGCTGGCAAGCCAGCTCCTACAGGTGATCAGCTCGCCTCAAAAGCACTTTTCTGCACACCGATGATTGACGCGGCAACAGCGCCTCCCTATTCTTTGTCGACCGACAAAGAATAGGGAGCAATTCGATGAAAACCCTCAAGGGTCCCAGCCTGCACCTGGCACAATTCAGTGCCGATACTGCACCTTTCAACAATCTGCCGAGCATTGCCCAATGGGCCGCCGACCTGGGTTTCAAGGCGCTGCAGATTCCCGCCTGGGATGCGCGGTTGTTCGATGTCGCCACCGCGGCGGACAGCCAGGACTACTGCGATGACCTCAAGGGCCAGCTGGCACAAAAGGGTTTGGTGATCAGTGAGCTGACCAGCCATATCTTCGGCCAGCTGGTGGCGGTGCATCCGGCCTACGACGCGATGTGCGACAACTTCGCCCCTCAGGCGCTGCGGGGCCATCCTCAAGCCAGAACGGCCTGGGCCATAGAGCAGATGAAGCTGGCGGCCAAGGCTTCGCGCCGCCTGGGGCTGAGCGACATGGGCACCTTTTCCGGGTCCCTAGCCTGGCCCTATCTGTTTCCCTTTCCGCAACGCCCAGAAGGCTTGATCGAAGCCGCTTTCGAGGAGCTGGCGCGGCGCTGGCGGCCGATCCTCGATGTGTGCGACGAGCAGGGGGTCAACCTGTGCTACGAGATCCATCCCAGCGAGGACCTGCACGACGGCACCAGCTTCGAGCGTTTCTATGAATTGGTGGATCGCCACCCGCGCTGCAACATCCTCTTCGACCCCAGCCACTTCGTGCTGCAGCAGCTGGACTACCTGAGTTACCTGGACATCTACCACGAGCGCATCCGCATGTTTCACGTCAAGGATGCCGAGTTCAATCCCAGCGGCCGCCAGGGCATCTACGGCGGCTATAGCTCCTGGGTCGAGCGGGCCGGGCGCTTCCGCTCCCTGGGCGATGGCCAGGTGGATTTCAAGGGGATCTTTTCCAAACTGGCGCAATACGACTACCCGGGCTGGGCGACCCTGGAGTGGGAGTGCTGCCTCAAGGATCAGGAGGACGGCGCCCGGGAGGGTGTCGAGTTCATCAACCGCCACATGATCCAGGTCACCGAGCGGATCTTCGACGACTTCGCCGGAGCCGGGATCGACCGCCAACAGATCAACGCCATGCTCGGCATTGCCTGAAACCCTTCATCGAGAAAAAACCATGAATGCTTTGACTGACAACCTCCAGGCCGACAGCGTCGACCTGGTTCACCGTTACGTGCGCGTCGATGGCCAGCGCATCCACTGTGTCAGCGCCGGCACGGGCCGACCGGTGCTGCTGATTCCCGGCTGGCCGCAGACCTGGTACGCCTGGCGAGAAGTGATCCGGGCCCTGGCTGCCCGGGGCTTCCAGGCCATCGCCGTGGACCCGCCGGGCAGCGGTCAGTCCGACCGCCCGGAGCAGGGCTACGACACCGGCCATGTGGCCGGGGTGCTGCACCAGGTGATGGGGCAGTTGGGCTTCGAGCGCTACAGCGTGGTCGGCCACGACGTCGGCATGTGGATCGCCTACGCCCTGGCCAGCGATCATCCGCAGGCGGTGGAGCGTCTGGCGTTGACCGAAGCGGTGATCCCGGGGCTGGCGGAGGCGCCGCCGATCTTTGTCGCGCCAGAGCAGAACATCTTTCTCTGGCATTTCATGTTCAACCAGTTGCGGGATTTGCCGGAAGCCTTGATCGCCGGGCGCGAGCGGGCCTACCTGAATTACATCTTCGATCACTGGTCCCATCGTCGCGAGGCGGTAGCCGCCGAGGTCTATATCGAGGCCTATGCTGTGCCGGGCGGCCTGCGCGCGGGCTTTGCCTACTACCGGGCGATTCCCGAGACGGTGCGCCAGAATCAGCTGCGCGCGCAGCGGCCGCTGGCGATGCCGGTGCTGGCCATCGGTGCCGAGCACGCCACCAACGATGCGCCCTTGCTGACCCTGCAGGGCCACGCCACGGATCTGCGCGGCGCCATCGTGCCCGACTGCGGGCACTTCATCATGGAAGAGGCGCCCGAGGAGTTCCTCGCTCACCTGCTGCCCTTTCTTCAGGAAGGCGCCGACTGAAGTTCGGTGCAGACGGCCCCGGGGCATGGAAAATGGCCGGGGCCGGTGCAAATCTAATATCATTTCGTCGCGGCGCCTGCGCCCACTCACTGACCGGCCCCTGCCGGTCAGTTTCCTTGTCTTGACGAGATACCCGACCCCCATGGCTGGAAGACCCCGCGAATTCGATCGCAACCAGGCGTTGCGCCAAGCGCTCGAGCTGTTCTGGGCCCGTGGATTTGAAACCACCTCCATGGCCGATCTGGTGGCGGCCCTGGGGATCGCTTCGGCGCGGATCTACGCCGCCTTCGGTTCCAAGGAGGCGCTGTTTCGCGAGGCCATCGAACTCTATGAAAGCCATGAGGGCGGCTTTGCCGATCAGGCCCTGGGCGAAGCCAGCGCTTACGTCGCCATCGAGCGCATGCTCAAGGAGGCGGTGGCGCTTTACACCCGGGTCGGTCATCCCCAGGGCTGCATGGTGGTGTCCTCGGCGGTGAACTGCTCCAGCGACAACGACAGCGTGCGTGAGTGGCTGGCCGAGCATCGCCGGGCACGTACCGCCAGCATCATCCAGCGCCTGGAAACGGCGGTGCAGTCGGGGGAACTGCCGGCACACACCGATGCAACTTCCCTAGGGGATTATTACTCTACGGTGCTGCACGGACTGTCGGTACAGGCCCGGGACGGGGTCACCCAGGCGCGCCTGCTCAATGGGGTGGCGCTGGCCATGACGGTCTTCGAGGCGGCGCGGGGCAACTGACCAGGCGCCTGCCAGCGTCTGCCGCGCAGCGCGCACCAGGTGCGCAAGCGGGCAGCCCGGGTCATTGTTCCTGGCCCGGCTTGTGCATTTTTATCGGGTCCTGGACCTGTTCGATCATCGATAGAGTATTACGACCCGCACATGAGTAACTCCGCGGCTACACCTCAAGGTAACTGGCAGCCGGTCATCGCGTTGGCGCTGGCGGCCTTTGTCTTCAACACGACGGAATTCGTGCCGGTGGGGCTGCTCAGCGCCATCGGCGCCAGCTTCGACCTGCCTACTGCGCGGGTCGGGCTGATGCTGACCCTCTATGCCTGGGTGGTGTCCCTGACCTCGCTGCCGGTGATGCTGCTGACCCGCAACGTCGAGCGGCGCAAGCTGCTCACGGTGCTGTTCGGGCTGTTCATCGTCAGCCATGTCCTTTCCAGCCTGGCCAACAGTTTCGGCCTGTTAATGCTCAGCCGCATCGGCGTGGCCCTGGCCCATGCCCTGTTCTGGTCCATCACCGCGTCACTGGCGGTGCGCCTGGCACCGCCGGGCAAGCAAGTGCAGGCCCTGGGCCTGCTGGCCACCGGCACCTCCCTGGCCATGGTCCTGGGCATTCCCCTGGGGCGCCTGCTGGGCGAGGCCCTGGGCTGGCGCACCACCTTCAGCGTGATTGCGGCCATGGCCGGTCTGCTGGTGTTGTGGTTGATCCGTACCTTGCCGCTGCTGCCCAGCCAGAACTCCGGCTCCCTGCGCAGCCTGCCGCTGCTGTTCAAGCGCCCGGCGCTGGTGGCGATCTATGTGCTGACGGCCCTGGTGGTCACCGCGCAGTTCACCGCCTACAGCTACATCGAACCGTTCATCAAGGTGGCGGCGGGCCTGGGGGGCGATGTAGTGACTCTGATCCTGCTGGTGTTCGGCGGTGCCGGAATCATCGGCTCGCTGCTGTTCAGCTGGCTGCACCGTCACAGTCCCCAGGGTTTCCTGCTGACGGCGGTGACCCTGCTGGCGCTGTGCTTGAGTCTGCTGTTGCCTCTCAACGGCCACGTCTGGTCCCTGGTGGCGCTGAGCGTGGTCTGGGGCATGGCGATCATGGGCTTCGGCCTGGCCCTGCAATCGAAAGTGCTGGTGCTGGCGCCGGACGCCACCGACGTGGCGATGGCGATGTTCTCCGGGATCTACAACATCGGCATCGGCGGTGGCGCGTTGCTGGGCAGTTGGGTGGGCGGCCAGTTGGGGTTCGCCTATGTCGGCCTGGCGGGCGGTGCACTGGCCACCGTGGCCTTGCTGTTCTATGGCCTGGCGATCCGGCGCATGGCCGCCGCCGCGCCGGGCAATTGAGGCAGGCATTGCCCGACGCCGCTGGCGCTTTGGTGTTCCTCGGCAGCGCCAGGCTTCAGGCGTGCACCGGCTTGCGGCGATCCGGCCAGCAGGCCACCAGCAACAACAGCAGCGCCGCCAGCAGGTAGGGCAGGCGCGGCTCCACGGCGTAGATCAGGGTGCCTGCCAAGGGCCCGACCACCACCCCCAGGCCCTGGGCTGCACCGACGGAACCGGCGGTGGCGCCTTGCTCGGCAGCGTCCACTGCGTTGCTGGCCAGGGCGGCGAAGGAAGGGAAGATCCAGCCCATGCCGGCGGCCGAGACAAAGAACCCCAGCCATAGCACCCAGGCGTGGGCGGCGAGGATGCTCGCGGCAAAGCCCACTGCGGCCACCAGGGCGCCGACGCGGATCATTCGCAGTGGCGGCCACTCCAACTTGCGCACCAGCAGTTGCGCAGCGATCAACGCCACCCCCACCAGGGTCAGGGCGACACCGGCGGTCTGCGCCGCGTCCGCCGGGCCCATGCCCAGGCGGTCGAGGGCGAAGAAGCCCACGGTGATCTGTGCCATGGCCACGCACAGCATGGAGATAAAGGCCACCAGCAGCGGCCGGCGCAGGCGCGGGTCTGTCAGGCTCACCGACTTTGGCGGTTGCTTGAGGTGCAGTTCCTGGCGCGGCAGTCGTGCCTTGAGGAAGGCGAAGCCCAGCAGCGGCAGCAGCGCCAGCACATAGAACGGCAGACTCAGGCTATGGCGTGCCAGCAGCGCGGCAATCGCCGGGCCCAGGACCAGGCCGCAAGCGTTGGCCGCCCCCAGGGAAGCCATGGCCCGAGCCCGGTGCTCGGGCTCGATGTTATCGGCGATCAGCGCATAACCGCCCACCGGAATCGCTGCATAGAACACCCCGATCAGGCCGCGGCCCAGCAGCAGCCCGGCAAACGCCAGCAGTGCCGAAGGCAGGGCGTGCAGCGACAGGTCGATGAATACGCTGAGGGCGAGAAAGGCCAGGGTGAAGCCGCCGGTGCCCAGCAGCAGGATCTGCCGCCGACCCAGGCGGTCACTGGCCCGGCCCCAGGGGCGGGCCAGGAGCATCCAGATCACGCCGGAGACGGTCACCGCCATTCCCGCTTGCCAGGTGGCCAGGCCCAGAATCCGCGCAATGGGACCGATCAGCGAGACAAACGCCATCATCGCCATGGTGCAGGCCAGGTTGGCCACCAGCAGCGGACGCAGGTCGAAGGCCGGTGCGTCCTGGGGCGTTTCCAGGGTGTCGAGGGGCAGCTGTTGCATGTCGCTCATGAGTTATCCCAGGGCTGAGTGAAAGGGCAGGCGGCCGTCGACCATCACCAGCGGTCGACCGCGCACCTGTTCCAGGCTGCCGTCGACGCCATAGACGTCGCGCAGCAGTTGTTGGTTGACCACTTCCAGGGCCGGTCCGGCGGCGGCCAGGCGGCCGTTGTGCAGGACCACCACCTGCTGGCTGAAACCCAGGGCCAGGTTGATGTCGTGGACCACCACCAGGGTGATCAGTTGGCGCTCGCGGGTGGCCCGGGTAATGGCGTCCACCACCTGGCACTGGTGGTACAGGTCCAGGGCGCTGGTGGGTTCGTCCAGCAGCAGCACCCGGGGCTGACGCACCAGGGCCTGGGCCAGCCCCACCAGCTGGCGCTGGCCGCCGGAGAGGGCATCGATGGGGCGGTCGGCCAGGGCCGTCAGGTCCAGGTCCCGGAGCACCTGTTCGACCCCGTGCAGCACCGCGGCGCTGGGGCGGCCGGGGGCGAAACCGGCGCTGCGATGCCCGGCCATGGCGGCGCTGAGCACGGCTTCGAAGGCGCACAGGCGTGTGCGTTCCGGCAGGCTCTGGGGCAAGTAGACGATATGTTGAGCACGTTCGACCTGGGGCAGGCGGTTGAGGTCGACGCCATCGAGCAGCACCTGCCCGGTGGTTTTCTGCAACCCGGCGATGCCCCGCAGCAGGGTCGATTTGCCCGCCGCGTTGGGGCCGATCAGCGCGGTCAGGGTGCCGGCGGCCAGGGGTGGCAGGCTCACGTCGCGCAGTACCTGGCGGCTGCCGTAGTGCATGTTCAGGCCGGCAGTGCACAGCCCGGGCGTGGAGGAGGCGATAAGGCTCACAGGACACCTCGACGGTTGCGCATGACGATGGCCATGAAAAATGGAATGCCCACCAGGGCCGTGACGATGCCCACCGGCACCAGTACCCCGGGGATCAGGGCCTTGCTGGCGATGGAGGCCATGGACAGGATCAGCCCGCCACTGAGCACGCTGGCCGGCAGGAACAGCCGATGGTCCTCGCCCACCAGCAGCCGGGCGATGTGCGGGGCAATCAGGCCGATAAATCCGATGGTGCCGACAAAGGACACCGCCAGGGCCGACAGCAGGCTGATGCGCAGCAGCGACAGCAGGCGCAGGCGACCGACGTCGATGCCGAAGCTGCGGGCCCGTTCCTCGCCCAGGGTCAGGGCGGTCAGGGCCCAGCTCTGGCGCAGGGAAAACGGCAGGCACAGCAACAGCGCCAGGGCCAGCACCCCGAGCTTTTCCCAGGAGGCCCGGGCCAGGCTGCCCAGGGTCCAGAACACCAGTTGCTGCAGGCTGTCCTGGGTGGCGACAAACTGCAGCAGGGCCACCAGGGCGTTGAAGGCGAACACCAGGGCGATGCCGAACAGCACCAGGCTTTCCACGCCGAAGCCGCGCCAGCGTGCCAGCAGGTACAACAAGGCCACCGAGGCCAGGGCGAAGAGGAAGGCGTTGGCCGAAATCAGGTACTGCGCCGGCACTCCGGGAATGCCCAGGCCCAGGACAATGGCCAGGGCCGCGCCAAAGGCTGCGGCCGCGGATACGCCGAGGGTGAAGGGGCTGGCCAGGGGGTTGTCGAGCACGGTCTGCATCTCCGCCCCGGCCAGGGCCAGGGCGGCACCCACCAGCACCGCCATCAGGGCGTAGGGCAGGCGCACGTTCCACACGATCACCGCTTCGACCCGGGGCATCGAGCCCGGGTCCCAGAGCACCTGCAGCAGGCGCGAGAGGCTCATGCCCGAAGGCCCGGTGGTGATGTCCAGGGCCAGTGACAGCAGCAAGGCCAGGGCCAGCCCGGACAACAGCAGCACCCGGCGGCCATGGCGTCTTTGGTAGTGCCCTGAGGCAACGCGCTCCTGCACGTCGGTGGCAGCCTGGGTCATGGCACCAGGCTCGTGGTGAATACGCCGCTGGCGGGAATCGGCATGAAACGCTGGTACAGCTCCCGGCGGGTCTGGTCCGGGTCCAGGTCCTTGAACAGTTCAGGGTGCAGCCACTTGGCCAGGGCCTGGACCGCGATCAGGTGCTCCGGCGAGTCATAGAAGATGTGCCACAGGCCATGCACATTGCCCTCGCGCACCGCCCGCAGCTCGTTCAGCGGTGGGCGCTGGGCGGCCTGGCGCAGGCTGTCCCGAGCCTGTTGCAGGGTGGCGGAGTACCCCAGGGTCACGCCGCCCTGACCGGCAGCGAACACCCCGGTGGCCACGTACACATCCGGATCGCTGGAGAGGATGTACTCCACATTGAGCACACCAATGGGCCCGGGAATGCGCCCGTCGGCGATGTTGCGCCCGCCGGCCAACTTGATCATTTCGCCGAAGTTGCCGGTGCCCGGCGAGCCGCAGCAATCCTGCAAGCCGGCGAGCATGTCGACGAAGATCTTCGGCTGTTTGACGTTGCCGGCCTTGGCCAGGGTTTCGCTGACCCGGGCCAGGGACTGCTGGTAGAAGGCGATGAACGCCTCGGCCTGCTGTTCACGGCCCAGGGCCTGCCCCAGCAGGCGCATGCTGGGCACGGTATGGCTCAGGGGATGGTCGCTGAAGTCGACGAAGATCACCGCCACCCCAGCGGCTTCCAGCTGCTTCACCGCCTCGCTGTCGGGGCTCGGCCCGTGGCCGCCGCTCAGGGCCATGATCGCCAGGTCCGGGTGCACTGCCAGGGCCTTTTCGACGCTGAAGGTTTCGGCGGAAGTTCCTCCTACCAGCGGCACCTTTTCCGCCTCCGGGAAGGCCTTGTGATAGGCCTCGTAGCCCTGTACGTCGAGGCCGCGAAAGTCCCCTTGCCAACCGGCGAGACGGGCGAAGGGATTCTGGCCTTCGAGCAGCGACAGGGAATAGATCATCCGGCCTTCACCCAGGAGGATGTGCTCGACCTTCTCCGGCACCTGGACCTGGCGTCCGGCCAGATCGGTGAGGGTCGCGGCGCTGGCCGTGGCGGCCCATAGCAGGCCCAGGGGCAGCAGGCCGAGCAAGAGCCCGCGCTGGGCGCGGCGCAAGAAATCACGGTGTGTCATGGGAGGTTTCCTTGAACGATTGAACGGCCCGGCGAGTGACGCGCTTGCGCCACCACAACAGCAGGCCGGTGATGTACAGCAGGGGTAACGAAATACCGCAGAGAAAAGCCAGCCAGGCGCCGGGTGTGCCCAGCAGCAAATGCCCGTGGGCAGCGGAAAACAGCGGCTTGACGGCCATGGGCCGGGCCGCCAGCCAGGTGAACAGTTCCGGGCGCGCGAGCCAGGCACCGCTTGCGGCGATCAGCAGCAGCGGTAGGCACAGCCACGCGGCGGCGAGGTTGTGCCATTCGCGCAGGCGCCGGGTGCCCTGGCTGCCGCGACGCAGGCTGGCGGCTTTCCACCAGCTGCGGCGCCCTGGCCACCAGAGGTACAAGCCGCTGCCCAGCGAGCCCAGCAACACCAGGCCGCACACCAGCACCAGGGTCGAACCCCAGGCCTGCGGCAACAGCAGGCTGCGGTGCAGCGCCACCAGCTTGGCCAGCCACAGGTCTTCGAAGACAAAGAAGCCCCGGGGCTCGCCGGTGTAGGGATCGATCATGGCGATGCCGGTTCCGGGGCGCTCCTTGAGGGCACCGAAGACGATCACATTGTCCGATTCGAGAAAGCCCTGGCGCGGCGGCGCCGCGCCGAAGACTTTGTGCAACTGCGGGTAGGCGTCGGAGGCGGCCCTGATCCAGGCCTCCTGTTCCAGCAGCGTGCCGTGCTCGCCGGGGGCCAGTTGCAGCATCGGCGCACCGACCTCCCAGCGCAGGATCGGTCCCTTGAGTTCCAGCAGCGAACCACTGAGGCCCAACAACGCCAGGAGCAACCCCAGGCTCAGGGCCAGCCAACGATGCAGCCGGAGCCAGATTTCACGCATGGGCAGCATCGGCGACTTACCAGCGGTAGCGCAGGCTGGCGATGACGCTGCGGTCATAACCGGCGCTGCAATTGGTCAGCGAGCAGCCTTCGTAGTAGCGCTTGTCGGTGAGGTTGGTGGCGTTCACCGCCAGGCGCAGGCCCTTGGCCGCCGGGATCAGCTTGTCGAAGTCGTAGTGCACCGCCGCGTCCAGCAGGGTGTAGGAGGGCACGCGCTGGGTGTTGGCGGCATCGGCCTCGGTGGAGCCGATGTAACGCACCCCGGCGCCAAAGCCCAGGCCGCTCAGGGGGCCTTCGGGCAGGGTGTAGTCGGCCCACAGCGAGGCCATTTTTTCCGGGGTGTCGGTGGGGCGTTTGCCCTTCTCCAGCGGGTTGTTGCTCTTGCTCACCTCGGCGTCGTTGTAGGTCAGCGCCGCCAGCAGGTCCAGGCCCCGGGCCAGGCTGGCCTTGCCTTCGAGCTCGATGCCGCGCACGTTGATCTCGCCGGTCTGGATCTTGTTCAGGCGTTCGGCCGGGTCGGTGGTCAGGACGTTTTCCTGGGTCAGGTCGAACAGCGACAGGGTGATGTAGCTGTCGATCCCCGGCGGCTGGTACTTGATCCCCACTTCCGACTGCTTGGCGCTGGTGGGCTTGTACGGCGTGCCGTAGAAGTTGGTGCCCAGCACCGGGTCGAAGGACGTGGAGTAGCTGATGTAGGGCGCCAGGCCGTTGTCCGCCAGGTACACCAGCCCGGTGCGGTAAGTGAACTTCTCGTCGTCCTGCTTGCTCCCGGTATGCTCCAGGCGATTGTCGGTACGGGCGCTGGAGCGGTCCTGACGTCCGCCGACGGTGAGCACCCAATGCTCATCGAAGGTGAACTGCTGCTGGGCGTAGACCCCGACCTGATCGGCGCGCTGCACGGTATTGGTGAAGGGGGTGGTGGGGTTGAACACGCCGCCATGCACCGGGTTGTAGATGTCGATGGGCGAAGCGGTGCCGCCGCGCAGGTAGTAGTCCTCGCGGGTGCGTCGGTAGTCCACTCCCAGCAGCGACACCATTTGCGTGTTGCCCAGGTTCCAGCGGGCCTGGGCATTGTTGTCCAGGGAGTAGGTGTCGCCGACGATGCGAAAGCGATAGGCGGCGCGGTTCAAGGTGCGCAGGTCCGGGGCCAGGGACATGCCGCTGGCGGTGTTGGTCAGCAGGTTGACGTGGCCGTAGCGGGCGCTGGAATTGAGACTCCAGACGTCATTCAGGCGGTGCTCCAGCAGGTAGCCCAGGGAGTATTGGGTGCGGTCGTTGTCCAGCCCCGGTTCATCGAGGAAGACGTTGTGCTTGACCTTGCCATTGGGGTTGCCAAGCAGGGTGCCCCGGGCCGGCAGGAACACCCGCGGCGCGCCGAACGTGTCCTGGGTGTAGTCGGCCAGCAGGGTCAGGCTGGTGTCGTCGTTGGGCTTCCAGGTGAAGGAGGGCGCGAAGTACTGTTTGTCGTCCTTGATGTGATCGAACTGGGTGCCGCTGTCGCGCTCCAGGCCCACCAGGCGGTAGAGGAACTGCCCTTCATCGTCCAGGGGGCCGCTGAAGTCGAACTGGCCCTGGGCCCGGTCGAAGCTGCCACCCTGGATCTGCACTTCATGGAAGGGTTTGTCCAGCGGGCGCTTGCTGATCTGGTTGACCACGCCCCCCGGGGAGTTCTGACCGAACAGTACCGAGGCCGGGCCCTTGAGCACATCGATGCGCTCCAGGCCATAGGCTTCGACCTTGGGCCAGGCCTGGGCGGTATTGCCCTTGAGGCCATCGCGGAGCATGCCGGTGGTGACGTCGAAACCGCGGATCGAGAGGGTGTCGAAGCGCTGGCTGGCGGCGGTGGTATTGGCCTGGACCCCGGCGGTGTAGCGCAGCGCCTCGTTCACCGACTGCACCTGCTGGGCATCCATCTGGTCGCGGGTGATCACGGAAATCGACTGGGGAATTTCACTCAGCGAGGCATCGGTCTTGGTGCCGCTGAGGCTGCGCTTGGCCACATAGCCGCTTTGCTGGCCGGTGGGGGAGTCGACCTGGGTGGCGCTGATCACGCTGGTGTCCAGGGTCAGCGGCTGTTGCGGTTCGCGCTCGGCGTCCGCGGCCAGCGCGCTACCTGCCTGGGTCAACGTCAGGCCCAGGGCCACGCCGTGGATCAGGCACGCCAGCGGACTGCGGCGCAGGGTCGGGCGAGGAACCGCAGAATCGACAGGCCAACCTGAGGTGTTTCGGTGCGCAACGCTGGTGCCCATGCTTCACTCCGTGATGGGGATTAAATGAGAATGCAAACGTATCTCATTTGTGAGCATGGGTTAGGGCCTAAAACTTTGGCTTGAGCGATCATTTCTTTCGTTTGCGGTACGGCGGGGCAAGGTCAAGGGCAAGCGCGCCCGACTCAGCGCAGGGACTTGGGCGAAACCCCGAAGCGCTTGCGAAAGGCGGTGGAGAAATGCGCCGGGCTGTAGCCGACCCGATAGGCCGCGCTGGAGACATTGGTTTCGCCGCTGGCCAGCAAGCGGTAAGCCTCGCCCAGGCGCTGTTCCTGCAGGTAGGCATAGACGCTGGTGCCGAACACCTGGCGAAAGCCGGCGGTGAGCTTGCGCGGATTGAGACCCACCTGACGCGACAGCTCGGACAGCGACGGCGAGTCCTGCAATGAGTTGAGCAGCAGGTCCCTTGCGGCATGGATGCGTTCGATGTCCGCCGAGCTGCACAGGCTGTCCTGCAGTGGTCGGGACTCGGCATGGGCGAGGATGCCCTCGACTCCCAGGGCGGTGAGCTCCAGGGCCTTGCCTCCCAGGTAGAAGGAGCGGGTCGGGCCCTGCAGCGGGCAGGTGAAGATCTGCTGGGCCAGGGCCAGCAGTGGCTTGCTGGCCGGCTGGCAGAACAGCATCGGCCCGCCGCCGAGCGGGTCCAGCAGGCGCTCGGGTTCCAGGCCGGCATTGCGGATCGACGGGAAGTCCAGCTGCACCGTGGTGTAGCGCACCGGTACGCCACTGGCGAACAGGTGGTCGCCGCAGTGCTCGCCCTGGTTGGCCACGGCGCACAGGGTCGGGCCGCGAATTTCCACTTCCGGTTGGCCCTCGACCCGGCAATTGAGCTGGCCGCTGAGCACCAGGATGATTTTCAAACCTTGCCAGAGCGGCTCTTGCATCCACATCTGGCTGTCCATCAGCACAGTCCCGGTGGACAAGGTGATTTCCGGCACCACAGCCGCCGTGCCGGCGTGCTGCGGATTGGGAAACTGCAGGGTGAAATCCCTTTGGACAGGCTGCGGCGCAGCGTGGGGGCTGAGCATGGCGAACTCCCTGTGAACCCGAAAAAGAGGCCATAAGCTAGCAGGAAAATCCTCCCCTGTAATTAAGAATGATTATCCTTTAGCTTTCTGACCCCGTCCTGTCAGGGCCGGCCGGGGCCTCGCCGCGCAATCAAAAGAAAAAGCCGCGCAAACGAATGTCCTGCCGATTGCCGGGCCCTGGAAATTGCCGGTTAATAATCACTCTCATTTGCAGGCACGGCAGCCCTTCATGGATGACACCCCACGCAACAGCACCGCAGGAGCGCCTGTGGACCTTCATTTCCTTCCGCGCTGACGGCGTTTTCCCGTTCATTCCAAGGGCCTGGCACCTCAGGTCCGGGGCCGCTTTTTGCGTCAAAAAACTCAGGAGACAGCATGTCCACTTTCGATGATCTGCAGGATTGCCCCTCTTGGCCCGAGGCGTTTGCCCAGCACTATCGCCAGGCCGGGTACTGGCGCGATGAAACCTTTGGCGACCTGCTGCGGGTGGCTGCCCAGGCCTTCGCCGAGCGCGAGGCGCTGACCGATGGCGAACAGCGCCTGAGCTATCGGCAGTTGGACCTGCGGGTCGACCAACTGGCCGCCGGCCTGTACCGCCTGGGGTTACGGGCCGGGGACAACGTGGTCCTGCAACTGCCCAATTGCAGCGCCTTCGTCGAAACCTGCTTTGCCCTGTACCGCCTCGGCGTGCGGCCGATCTTCGCCTTGCCCGCGCACCGGCATCTGGAGATCGGTCGCTTCTGCGAATTCGCCCAGGCCCGCGCCTACCTGTGCGCCGACCGTGACGCCAGCTTCGATTTCCGGGCCATGGCCCGGGATCTCAAGGCCGGCAATCCGCACCTGGAGTGGGTGATAGTGGCCGGCGAGGCCGAGGAATTCACCGCCCTCGATGGCCTGTATGACCCGGCCCCGTCGCCGGCTTTCCCGGTGCCGAGTGCCGATGCCGTCGCTTGCTTCCAGTTGTCCGGTGGCTCCACCGGGATTCCCAAGCTGATCCCGCGGCGGCACAACGAATACCTCTACAACCTGCGGGCCAGCGTCGAGCGCTGCAGCTTGTCCAGTGCCAGCGTGTACTTGGCGGTGCTGCCCATGGCCCACAACTTTCCCATGTGCTGCCCGGGATTCATGGGCACCTTGTCGGTCGGCGGGCGGGTGGTGCTCGGCCACTCACCGAGCCCGGAAGTCTGTTTTGCACTGATCGAGCGCGAAGCCGTGACCCACACCGCCCTGGTGCCGCCCCTGGCCCTGGTCTGGATGGAGGCGGCCCAGGCACGCGGACGCGGATTGCCGTCGTTGCAGCTGTTGCAGGTGGGCGGGGCCAAGCTCAGCTTCGAGGCGGCGCGGCGCATCGAGCCGGTACTCGGTTGCCGCCTGCAACAAGTGTTCGGCATGGCCGAAGGACTGATCTGCTACACCGACCCGCAAGACCCGCCCGAGCGGGTGCTGCACACCCAGGGCCGGCCCCTGTCGCCGGCTGACGAAATCCGCGTGGTGGACGAGCAGGACCAGCCCGTCCCGGTGGGGCAGGTGGGCCAGTTGCTGACCCGTGGTCCCTACACCATTCGCGGCTATTACCGCTATCCCGAGCACAACGCCCAAGCCTTCACCGCCGACGGTTTCTATCGTACCGGTGACCGGGTGCAGCTCACCGCCGACGGCTACCTGATGGTGGAAGGGCGGGACAAGGACCTGATCAACCGCGGCGGCGAAAAGATCGCCGCCGAAGAAGTGGAGAACCTGCTGCTGAGCCATCCGGCGGTGGCCGACATCGCCCTGGTGGCGATGCCCGATGCCTTCCTCGGCGAGCGCACCTGCGCCTTCGTCATTCCCCGTGGCCCGGCGCCCCGGGCTCCGGAACTGCTGCGCCATCTGCGGGCTCAGGGCCTGGCGGCGTTCAAGCTGCCGGATCGCTTCGAATTCATCCCGGCCTTTCCCCAGACCGGGGTCGGCAAGGTCAGCCGCAAACACCTGCGTGAGGCGATCCAGGCCTTGTACTTCGGCGCTGAGGCCGAAGCTCAGGTGGGAAGTGATGCCCGTGGCTGAACAACCAGGATTGACTGAACTGTTGCAACCGGTGCGCGGGCGTCTGCTGGCGGCGATGCTGCTGCAGGTGCTGGCGGCGCTGGTGGGCCTGCTGCCGCTGATTGCCGTGGCCGAACTGGCGCCGCTGTTGCTGGCGGGCGAGCTGGACGTGGACCGCGCGGGCTTCTGGCTGCTGGCCGGGGGCGGGGCCTTGCTCTTGCGCTTGTTGGGGTTGGCGGCGGGGTTGCAGATTACCCATTTGGCCGACAGTGACCTGCAGCGCCATCTGCGCCAGCGCATTGCAGCCCATCTGGCGCGGGTGCCCCTGGCCTGGTTGGGTGGTCAGCGGGAAACCGCCGAGCGGGTGCTGCTGGAGGATGTTGGTGCTCTGCATCAGTTGGTGGCACACCTGCCCAACAATCTGGTGGCGGCGTTGGTGGTGCCTTTGGCCAGCCTGATCTACCTGCTGACCGTGAGCTTGCCCATGACCCTGGTGGTGCTGGCGCCACCGCTGGTTGCGCTGTGGCGCCTGCGGGTGATGCGTACCCCGGCTTACCACGCCGAGCGCCAGCGCTTGGGCGGGGCCATGGGCGCACTGTCGACGGCGACCCTGAACTTTGTGCAGAGCATTGCCATGGTCAAATCCTTTGGCCGGGTGGAGCGGGTACAGGACGACTTCTTCAAGGCAGTAGAGGATTTTGCCGGTTTCTTCTCCCAGTGGGTCGAGCGCTGGGCCGGCCTGGGGGCCAGTGTCGAAGTGCTGCTCTCGCCTCTGCTGGTGCTGGCCCTGGTGCTGGTGGGCGGGGTGCCGCTGATTGCCGGCGGCTGGTTGCAGCCCGTGCAGTTGCTGGCGTTCGCCTTGCTTGGCCCGGCCCTGGCGGCGCCGGTGGCGGCTCTGGGGCATGGCGCCGATTCCCTGGTCCAGGGCCGGACGGCGGCGCAGCGCATCAGCGCGGTGCTGAGCACCCCGGTGCTGGCGCAGCCGGCGTTCTCCCGGGAACCTGAAGGGGCCCTGGTGACCTTCGATGCCGTGGACTTCAGCTACCCCGACGGCACCCAGGTGCTGCGGGGCATCGATCTGCGTCTGCAGCCCGGCACCCTGACCGCCCTGGTGGGGGATTCCGGGGCCGGCAAATCCACCCTGGCCACCTTGCTTGCGCGCTTTGCCGATGTCAGCGCCGGGGCGATCCGCATCGGCGGTGTCGACCTGCGGGACATGGACAGCGCGACCCTGTATCGCCAGGTGGCCTTTGTCTTTCAAGAGGTGCGTCTGCTGCGCGCCAGCGTCTTCGATAACCTGCGCCTGGGGCGCCCCGAGGCCAGCCTCGCACAGGTCGAGGAGGCGGCCCGGGCCGCGCAGATCCATGAGCGCATCAGCGCCTTGCCCGAGGGTTATCACACCCTGTTGGGGACCGGCGTGCAGTTGTCCGGCGGCGAGGTCCAGCGTCTGGGCATTGCCCGGGCCATGCTCAGCCAGGCACCGATCCTGGTACTCGACGAGGCCACTGCGGCCAGCGATCCGCAATCCGAAGCGGCGATCCAGCAGGCCCTGTCGCGGTTGGCGGCAGGGCGCACGGTGCTGGTGATCGCCCATCGCTTGAGCAGCATTCAGGACGCCGATCAGATTGCCGTGCTCCAGGGCGGGCAATTGCTGGAGTGCGGTCGGCACCAGGCCTTGCTGGATCAGCAGGGGGTGTATGCCGAACTGTGGGCGGCGGAGCAGCTTGGCGCTGCCGCGTTGGCGAGGGCCCTGCCATGATCGCTGCCCTGTTACGCAGCTTGCAGCCCAAGGAAGCCGGCCTGCTGCGCCGGGCGCTGCTGGCCATGGCGGCCAGTGCCTTGGCCCAGGGCCTGGCGCTGGCCTTGCTGCCCATGGCGTTTGCCTGTGGCTTCGACGCCGCGTCGGGCAAGGCGCCCTGGCTCTGGGCCGGGGCCTTTGCCGGGTTCGCCGGGCTGTGCCTGTGGTTGCGTCGTTATGCCCAGCTTGCCGGCTACAGGGCCGGGGCTGCGGCAGCGCAGTCGCTGAACCTGCGCATCGGCCAGCAGTTGGCGCGCCTGCCCCTGGAGTGGTTCGTCGAGCGTCGCGGTGCCGAGCTCAACCGTTTGGTGACCCATACCGTGGCGCAGATCATGAGTGCCCCGGCGCACCTGTTGCAGCCCATGGCCAATGCCCTGCTGACGCCCCTGGCGTTGCTGCTGGCGCTGTTTTTCTACGACCGTTCAATGGCCCTGGCCGCCCTGGCCAGTGTGCCCCTGCTGCTGTTGTTCTATCACTGGGGCGTGCGTTGGGGCGGGCAGGCCGAGCGCCTCAGCGAAGCGGCGGCCGGCGAAGCGGCGGCGCGGGTCCTGGAGTTTCTGCGTCAGCAGCCGCTGCTGCGCTCCTGCGGGCGCAACGCTGAAGGCTTCAGCCTGCTGGGCGAAGCCTTGCAGCAACAGCGTCAGGCTCAGCGCCGGGCCCACTGGCGCACCTTTCCGGCGGCCCTGGGGCTGGTGGTGGTGCTCCAGGCCGGCTACACCGCCGTGTTGCTGTGCGGGCTTTATGCGGTGCTCGGCGGCAGCCTCGGGGCCGTGCAATACCTGGCCCTGGCGGTGCTTGCCAGCTGCCTGGTGGAGCCCATGGGGGCCCTGGTCAACCTGGGCACCACCTTGCGCCAGACTCGCCACGGCGTGGACAGCCTGTGCCAGTTGCTGAGCCTGGCGCCCCTGCCGGAGCCGGCCGAGCCCCAGACGCCGCAGGGGCAACGGGTCGAGGTGCGAGAGCTGGGGCTGGTTCGCCAGGATCGTGCGGTCCTGCAGGACATCAGCTTCGAGCTGGAACCGGGCTCCCTGAACCTGCTGGTGGGGGCCTCGGGCTCCGGCAAGTCGAGCCTGTTGCGCTTGCTGGCGCGTTTTTGCGATGTCAGCAGCGGCGCCATCCTGCTGGGGGGCGTGGACCTGCGCCAGCTCTCGGCCCGGCAGCGCGACCAGGACATTGCCCTGATGTTCCAGGACTGTCCGCCGCTGGCCGCCAGCCTGCTGGACAACCTGCGCCTGGGACGCCCCGAGGCCAGTGAGGCGCAACTGATGGCCGCCGCCCACGCCACCGGCCTAGACCGCCTGGCCCAGCGCCTGCCCCAGGGCTGGCAGACCCGGGTGGGCGAGGGCGGCGTCAGCCTCTCCGGCGGCGAACGCCAGTGCCTGGCCCTGGCCCGGGTCATGCTCAAGGACGCCACCCTGATCCTGCTGGATGAACCCACCGCCGCCCTGGACGCCATCAGCGAAGCACGGGTCAACCGCAGCCTGCTGCAACTGGCGCGTAAGCACACGGTGCTGCTGGTGACCCACAAGCCGACCCTGGCCCCCGATGCCGGGCAGATCTTCCTGCTGGACCAGGGCCGCCTGGCCCAGCGCGGCACCCATGCCCAACTGATGGCGGCTGCGGGCCGTTATCGCGAACTGTTCCACGAGCGCGAGGCGATCAATCGCTGGCGCTTGCGACCCACCCCTTCCGTACCCCATAGGACCGTCCACCATGACTGATAACCCAGCACTGGCACGCGCTCATCCAGCGCACGCCAGCCTGAGTCATTCACCCCAAGGACTCTGCGCAGGCATTGCGCGGCTGCTCAACTACGAGCCCGAGGACCTGGAGGCGGATGCTTCGCTGATCGAGCAGGGCCTCGATTCGGTGAGCATCATGCGCCTGCCGGCGTTGCTGGCCGCCGAGGGCGTGACCCTGAGCTTTGCCGAACTCATCCAGCACCCGACCCTGGACGCCTGGTGGGCGCTGATCGAGGCCCGTCGCGGCCTCGCGGCGCCGCGCCTGCAGGCGGTAGCCGGCGCCGGCGAAAACCCTGATTTTCCACTGACCTCCCTGCAACAGGCCTACTGGTTCGGTCGCGATCCGGGCATGCCCCTGGGGGGCGTGGGTTGCCACCTGTATCAGGAGCTCGATGGCCAGGGCCTGGAGCCTGAGCGTCTGGAACAGGCTTTGCGCCGCCTGTGCCAGCGTCATCCGATGCTGCGGGCCTGCTTTGTCAATGACACCTGCCAGCGCATCCTGCCGCAGAGCCCCTGGCCCGGGCTCAGCGTTCACGACCTGCGCCAGGCTGGCAGCGTGGTCGTGGCCCAGACCCTGGAGCAGATTCGTCAGCGCCTGTCCCATCGCTGCCTGGAGGTCGGCCGCGGGGAAGTCTTCGATGTGCAACTGAGCCTGCTGCCCGAAGGCCGTAGCCGTCTGCACCTGAACATCGACCTGCTGGTGGCGGATGTCCTGAGCATTGGCATCCTGCTGCGGGATCTGGCCCTGATCCATGCCGGTCTCGAACAGCAACTGCCGGCCCTGGAGTGGGACTTTGCCCACTACCTGAAGGCCGAACAGGCGGCTCGGGCGCCGCAACTGGCGGCGGCCCGGGACTACTGGCTACCGCGCCTGGAGGATCTGCCCGACGGCCCGCAATTGCCCCTGGCCCAGGAGCCGCAGCAACTGGGCACGCCACGCTTCCGGCGTCTGGCCATGCGCCTGGATAAACACCAGTTGCAGGTCCTGGAGCACAAGGGCCGGCAGCATGGACTGACCCTGGCCAGCGTGCTGGCCTGTGCTTATGCCCAGGTGCTGGGGCGCTGGAGTGCCAGTCAGCATTTCCTGCTCAACGTGCCGCTGTTCAACCGCCAGGAACTGCACCCTTGCGTGCCCCATCTGCTGGCGGACTTCTCCAATCTGGTGCTGCTGGAAGTGGATCAGCGCCAGCCCCTGGATTTCTGCCGGCAGGCCCTGGCACTGCAGGCTCAGTTGCACCGGGATATCGCCCACAGTGCCTGGCCCGGGGTCGAGGTGCTGCGCGAGCGTGCACGCCTGCGCCAGGGCGGCGGTCAGGGCGCACCGGTGGTCTTTGCCTGCAACCTGGGTCCGGCCTTTGTCGATGACACCTGCCGCCAGCAACTGGGCGAGCCCGGCTGGGCGTTGTCGCAGACGCCCCAGGTGTGGCTGGATCACCAGAGCTACCCCATGGCCGACGGCCTGCTGCTGAACTGGGACGCGGTGCAGGGGCTGTTCCCTGAGGGCCTGTTGGAGCAGATGTTCGAGGCTTATCGCGGTCTGCTGCTGTGGCTCTGCGAGCATGACTGGCAACAGGTGGCGCCGTTGCCCCTGCCGGCCGAGCAGGAGCGAGTGCGCAGCGCGGTCAACGACTGCCGGCACGCGACCCCGGCCCGGCTACTGCACCAGGGTTTCTTCCAGCAGGCCCAGGCCCATCCCGAGGGGCTGGCGCTGATCTGTGACCAGGGCCAGCTGAGCTATGCCGAGCTGGCCCGGCAAGCCCTGCAGCTGGCGGGCGCCCTGGTGGAGTGGGGCGTGCAGCCCGGCGAGGCGGTGGCGGTCACCCTGCCCAAGGGCCGCGAGCAAGTGATCGCGGTGCTGGGGATTCTGGCGGCTGGTGCGGTCTACGTGCCGGTGGGCATCGAGCAGCCGCCGGCCCGGCGCGACGTGATCTATCAGCGTGCCGGGGTGCGTGTGGTACTCACCGACACGGCTCACCGCGACGGCGGCATCTGGCTCGCCGCACTGCGGGTGGTGACCCTGGCCCAGGCGCGCCCGGCAGTTGCCCTGGCGCAGCCGTTACCGCTTGCGGCGGATGCCCTGGCGTATGTGATCTTCACCTCTGGCACCACCGGTGAACCCAAGGGGGTGGAGCTTTCGCACCAGGCAGCGATGAACACCATCGAGGCGCTCAACCGGCGTTATCGGGTCAGCGCCGAGGATCGGGTGCTGGGCGTCTCGGCCCTGGATTTCGACCTGTCGGTGTACGACCTGTTCGGCCTCTTGAGTGTCGGTGGCGCCCTGGTGCTGCCGGCCGACGCCATGCGCAAGGAGCCCCAGGAATGGCTGCGCCTGATCCGCGAACAGCGGGTCACTCTGTGGAATTCGGTGCCAGCGCTGCTGGACATGCTGACCTTGCAGGTACGGGACGGTGCCGGCCTGGCGTCGTTGCGCCTGGCCATGGTTTCCGGGGACTGGGTCGGCCTCGATCTGCCCCGTCGCCTGCGCCAGGCGGCGGGGCGTGACCTGCAGTTCGTGGCCCTGGGTGGCGCCACCGAGGCGGCGATCTGGTCCAACTACCAGGACGTGGAAGCGGTGCCCGGGCACTGGCGTTCGATCCCCTATGGCCGGCCCCTGGACAACCAGTGCTTCCGGGTAGTGGACAGCCAGGGCCGGGATTGCCCGGACTGGGTGCCCGGCGAGCTGTGGATTGGCGGCGCCGGCGTTGCCGCGGGCTATCGCGGCCTGCCCAGCCTCAGTGCCCAGCGCTTTGTCGAGCATGACGGCGGACGCTGGTACCGCACCGGCGACCAGGGGCGCTACTGGGCCGACGGCACCCTGGAGTTCCTCGGGCGCCTGGACCATCAGGTCAAGGTCCGCGGCTTTCGCATCGAGCTGGCGGAAATCGACGCGGCCCTGGAACGCCACCCGGCCATCAGCCGTGCCCTGAGCCTGGTGCTGCCCGGCAGCGAGCCGCAGCTGGCGGCGGTGCTGGTGGCCAACGAGGCGCTGCCACAGCCCCAGGCCCTGCGGCAGTGGCTGGGTCAATGGCTGCCCGAACACATGCTCCCGGACAGCTGGCTGACCCTGGCCGAACTGCCGCTGAGCAGCAACGGCAAGGTCGATCGCGCCGCCTTGCTGTGGCTGTTGCAGGAGCAGCGGCGCGGCATCCAGCCACAGAGCTGCGAGGCCCCGCAAGGGCCGTGGGAAGAGGCCGTAGCCGCCCTCTGGCAGGAGTTGCTGGAGGTGCCACAGGTGGGCCGGCACCAGGGCTTTTTCGCCCTGGGCGGCAACAGCCTGCTGGCAGCCCGCTTGATCGAACGCATCGCTCGGCAGTTCCAGCTGGAACTGTCGCTCAAGGACTTTTTCAACGCGGCCACCGTGGCCCTGCAGGGGCAGTTGCTCGCCTCGCGCCGGGAACAGCGGCCCGTCAATCAGAACGCAATGGTGGAGGGCGTGTTATGACGCTGCAGCAACTGCAACAGGATCTGCAACAACTGGGCGTGGAGCTCTGGGAAGAACAGGGCCGCCTGCGCTATCGGGCTCCGGCCGGGGTCATGGACGAAGCGCGCCTGCAGCAGCTTCGGCAACACAAGGACGCGCTGCTGCAACAGCTGCAGGCGGCGCAGATGCCGACCCTGGAGGCCGATCTGCCGGCCCGGGAAGAACCCTTCCCGCTGACCGATGTGCAGGCGGCCTATCTGCTGGGCCGCACCACGGCGTTCAGCTTTGGCGGCGTGGCCTGTCACGGTTATCTGGAGTTCGCCCAGCAGGACCTCGACCCGCTGCGCCTGGAACAGGCCTGGAACCAGCTGATCGCCCGCCACGAGATGCTCCGCGCGGTGGTGCTGGAGGAGGGCTACCAGCGCATCCTGCCCCAGGTGCCGCATTACACCATCGCGAGCCACGACCTGAGCCAGGACGACGGCAGTGCCTTGCAGGCCTTGCGCGAGCGCATGGAACTGCGCCGGGCCACGCCCCAGCAATGGCCGTTGATCGAACTGTGCGTGAGCCAGGGCCGCGACACCTCGCGGCTGCACCTGTCGGTGGATCTGCTGGTGTGCGACTACCAGAGCGTGCGCATGCTGCTGGCCGAGTTGCAGCAGCTGTACCGTGGCGAGGCCCTGCCGGCACCGGCGCAGATCAGCTTCCGCGACTACGTGCTGGGCGAGCGGCGCCTGCGCGAGCAACCGCGCTACCAGCGCGACCGTGACTATTGGTGGGCGCGGGTCGACAGCCTGCCGGGGGCGCCGGAGCTGCCGCTGCTGGGAGCACCCACCGGGCCACGCTTCCAGCGCCGGGCCATGAGCCTGGAAGCGCGGGACTGCAACGCGCTGCGCCTGAATGCGGCCGCCGCCGGGGTCGGCGTGTCGGCGGCGATCCTGTCGGCCTATGCCGAAACCCTGGGCCGCTGGAGCCGTCGCGGGCACTTCTGCCTGAGCCTGACCCTGCTCAATCGCTTGTCGCTGCACCCCCAGGTGGATCGCCTGGTGGGGGATTTCAGCTCGGTGGAACTGCTGGAAGTGCAGACCCTGCAAGGGGGCAGTTTCGGCCAGCGCAGCCAGCAGTTGCAGGAGCGCCTGTGGCAGGACATGGACCATCGCCTGTGCTCGGGCATCGAAGTGCTGCGCGAGCTGGCGCGGCGCAAGGGTCAGGATGCGGCGCTGATGCCGTACGCCTTCACCAGCACCCTGGGCGCGGGTGGCGAAAGCGGCGGCGGGGCCTTCATGCCGGGAGCCGAGCTGGTGTTCGGCATCAGCCAGACTCCCCAGGTGCTGATCGATTGCCAGGTCAGCGAACGGGACAACGGTCTGGCGATCAACTGGGACATTCGCGAAGGGGTATTCAGTGAGGCGCTGCTCGACGACCTGTTCGATACCTTCGAACGGTTGCTCAAGCGCCTGGCCCGGGAACCCTCGGCCTGGACCCTGGACGATTGCCTGGAATTGCCGGCGGCCCAGCGCCTGCAGCGCGAGCTGGTGAACCAGACAGCGGCGCCGTTGCCCGCCGGAGGGCTGCATGAGCCGTTCTGGCGTCAGGCGGCCGCCACGCCCCAGCGTGTGGCCTTGATCCAGGGCGCCGGGCAACTGAGCTACGGCGAACTGGCCGGACGCGCCGAGGCCGTGGCCGAGGCCCTGCTGAAGGCCGGCTGCCAGCCGGGCGAGCGGGTCGCGGTGTGCATGGACAAGGGCCTGGAGCAGGTGATCGCGGTGCTGGGCATTCTGCGGGCGGGGGCGGCCTACCTGCCCCTGGACACCAATCAGCCCGAAGCCCGGCGCCAGTTGATCCTGGACAACGCCGAGGTCGGCCGGGTGCTCAGTCAGTCCTGGTTGAGCGATGAACTGTGCTGGCCGGCGCGGGTGACTCAGGTGATCCAGGTCGATCAGAGCCCGCTGGCGGCGCAAGCTCCGTTGCCGGTGCAGGACATCGATCCGCAGCAACTGGCCTATGTGATCTACACCTCCGGCTCCACCGGGGTGCCCAAGGGCGTGATGATCAGCCATCAGGCGGCGCTCAATACCATCGTCGACATCAACCAGCGCTTTGCCATCAACGCCGAGGATCGGGTCCTGGCCCTGGCCAGCCTGGGCTTCGACCTGTCGGTGTACGACCTCTTCGGCCTGCTGGCAGTAGGCGGCGCACTGGTGCTGCCGGACCCGCAACGCCGCGCCGATCCGTCGCACTGGGCCGAGTGCGCCCGGGAGCATGGGGTGACCCTGTGGAACTCGGTGCCGGCGCAATTGCAGATGCTCACCCACTACCTGCAGGCGGTGCCGTCCATGGCTCCTGCGGCCCTGCGTCTGGCGCTGCTGTCGGGGGACTGGATTCCCCTGAACCTGCCGGCGGAGGCTGCGCAACTGTTGCCGCAGTTGCGGCTGATCAGCCTCGGTGGGGCCACGGAAGCGGCGATCTGGTCGATCTACTACCCGATCACCCAGGTCGATCCGCAATGGCGCAGCATTCCCTACGGCGCGCCTCTGGCCAACCAGCGGTTCATGGTCCTCGACGAGCAGGGCCGCGACCGTCCCCAAGGCGTGGCCGGCGAGCTGTACATCGCAGGTAGCGGCCTGGCCCTGGGTTATCTGGGGGATGCCGAGAAAACCGCCGAGCGTTTTGTCGATCATCCCCGCAGTGGCGAGCGCCTGTACCGCACCGGCGACCTGGGCCGCTACCTGGAAGATGGCCTGATCGAGTTCCTCGGTCGCGAGGATTTCCAGGTCAAGGTCCGCGGCCATCGCATCGAACTGGCGGAGGTGGAGAGCGCCTTGCTCAGCCATCCCCATGTGGAGTCCGCGGTGGTGGTGGCCGCGGGCGAAGGGGCCTTCGATCGGCGTCTGCAGGCCTGCCTGCGGGCCAGTCTGCGGGACATGCCGCTGGCGTGGCCGGAGCACTTGGAGGCGCGCACCCAGGCAGCGGCCCAGGCCGTGCGCGGCGATCTGAGCGATGCCCTGGTCAGCGAGATGTCGGCCTGTGTCGAGCGCGCCGCGCTGCTGTCCATGGGCCTGGCCCTGCAGCGTCCCGGGCTGTTCCAGCAGGCGGGACAGAGTCACTCCCTGGAAGAGGTGTTGGCCTTGAGCGAAGTCGCGCCGCGCAACCAGCGCTTGATCCGGCGCTGGTTGCAGGCCCTGGCCAAAGAAGGGCTGGTGCAGCATGACCGGCAGTCCGGTGGCTACTCGGACCTGCGGGTGCAGCGCGAGGAATACCGTCAGCTGTGGCAGCGCATCGAAGCCCTGGAGCCTTCCGTGGGCTGGGGCGCCGAGGTCCTGCGTTATTTGCGCGAGAGCCAGGAGCAACTGCCGGCGCTGATGAGCGACCAGCTGGACCCGCTGCATCTGCTGTTCCCCGAGGGCCGCACCGACACCGCCGAGGGCGCCTACCGCAAGAACCTGATCAGCCAGTACCTGAACCAGGCAGTGTGCGCCGCGGTGCAGGAGATCATCCGCCAGCGTCCCGCCGGCCAGCGCCTGCGCCTGCTGGAGATCGGCGCCGGGGTCGGCGGCACCAGCGCCGATTTGATCCCGGCCCTGGACGGCCTGCCGGTGGACTACCAGTTCACCGACCTGTCGCAGTTCTTCCTTAATGAGGCCCGGGAGCATTTCGCTGCTTATCCCTGGGTCAGCTACGGGCTGTTCGACCTCAACCAGGATCACTGGGCCCAGGGCGTGGCTGCCAACTCCCTGGACGTGATTCTCTGCGCCAACGTGCTGCACAACTCGCGGCATGCCAGCCGGGTGCTGGCGCGGCTGCGGGAGATGCTGGCCCCGGGTGGCTGGCTGATCTTCATCGAGGCCACTCGCGACACTTACCAGATCATGGCCTCCATGGAGTTCAAGGAAGGCCTGAGCGCTTTCGAAGATTTCCGCGCGGAACTGGACACCACTTTCATCCGTCGCGAGCAGTGGCAGCAGCTGCTGCTGGAGGCCGGGGGCGAAACCCCGCTGTGCCTGCCCCAGGCCGATGACGCCATGTCGCAGATCGGTCAGCACCTGTTCATCACCCGCTTCAAGAGCGAGCGCCAGACCCTGGAGCCCGAGCAACTGCGTGCCCATCTGGCCCAGCGTCTGCCGGACTACATGATCCCGGCGGACTGGCAGATTCTCGATGAAATGCCCCTGACCGCCAACGGCAAGGTCGACCGTCAGGCCCTGGCCCGGATCGGTGTGGCCGGGCCCGAGCAACAGGTCAACAGCGGCGCGGCGCCCCTGGACGATCTGGAACGCAGCATCGCCGAGGTCTGGCAGACCCTGTTGCGGGTGCCGGCGGTAGGCCGCGAGCAGGGCTTCTTCGAGCTCGGCGGCGACTCGCTGCTGGTGGCCCAAGTGGTGGGCCGCCTGCGCGAAGCCTTGCCCCAGGCCCGGCAGTTGCCCTGGAGCGACTTGCTGCGGCAGTTGATCAACCAGCCCACGGTAGCGGCCCTGGCCGACTACCTGCGCGGGCAAGGGGTACAAAGCGATTCGCCTCTGGTGCGCATCTGCGACAAGGCCCAGGGCCCGACGCGGATCTTCGTCCACGACGGCAGCGGCACCCTGGCGCCGTACCGTGCGCTGTTCGCTGCCCTGGGGGAGGAAGCGCCCCTGGAAGGGCTGGTGCTCAACGATGTGCCGGGTTACCTGGCGCTGGAGCCGGCCACGGCGATTCGTCAGCTGGCCGAACGTTATGCCGACACCCTGCAGGCCGAAGGCCGGCGCCAGGTGAGCATCGTCGGCTACTGCCTGGGCGGGTTGCTGGCCACCGAACTGGCGGCGTGCCTGGCGGCGCGCTCCATCGAGGTGCTGCAACTGAGCGTGATCAGCAGTTACCGGGTGCCGTTCATGATCGAGGATGACCTGCTGGCCGAGTACGTGTTCGCCCGGGTGATGCAGGCCGATCCGCTGGCCCTGGGTTACCCCGAGGACGAACAGGCCATGGAACGCAGCATCGCCCGGGTTCTGGCCCAGACCCCGGGGCGGGTGCCCCAGGGTTCGCTGCTGGCCTTGAGCGACGATGGCCAATGCACCTCGGCCCTGGCCTGTCTGCAGCGCCTGGCAGAGAAGACCCCGGAGCAGCGCCTGCAGGCAATTGCCGAGGCCATGCGCCATGCCGGTTCGCAACTGAGTGACCTGGACTGGCTGCAGGAGCAACTGCGGGTGCTGCGCCACAGCCTGGCGGCGGTGGCTCTGCATGAAGCCACGCCGTATCAGGGGGACATGCTGTTCATTCGCCAGAGCGGCGAGGTTCAGGTGCTGCCCGGCATGCACCGCGACATGAGCGCCTACTGGCAGGCCCTGTGCCTGGGTGAGCTGCGGGTGGTGGATGTGCCCGGGGATCACTTCAGTTGCATGCAGCAGCCCCAGGTGCAAGCCGTGGCCCAGGCCTTCGATGCCGTCACCGAGGTGGCGGCATGAGTGGGGCGGTCATTGGACTGGTTGGGGCCTATGGCAGCGTCGGTCGTCAGGTGGCGCAGCTGTTGGCCGGCCACGTAGCGCTGCGCCTGGGCGGGCGTGCCCCGCAGCAGGCCGAGCAGTTGAACCAGCAGTTGGGGGCGTGCGCCGAAGTGCGCGCCCTGGACCTGTGGGATGAGTCGAGCCTGGCCGATTTCTGCGCCGGCTGCGCCCTGGTGATCAATTGCGCCGGGCCCAGCTACCGGATTCTCGATCGGGTGGCCCGGGTCGCGCTGGCGGCGGGCGCCGACTACCTGGATGTGGGCGGCGACGATCCGCTGCACGAGCGTCTGGCCGGGCAGGTGCCCGAAGGGCGCCGGGTGCTGTTGTCGGCGGGCATGCTGCCGGGGCTGTCGGGGTTGTTCCCGCGGTTGCTGGCGCAGTCCTTCCAACGCGTGGATGAGATGCGCTGCTATGCCGGTGGCCTGGGGCGTCTGTCCGCCACGGCCGCCGAGGACTTCCTGTTGAGCCTGGGCAACGGCTTTGGCCAGGCCCAGTGCGGCTGGCGCGAGGGACAGGTGGTGCGCAGCACGGCGAGTGCCGAGCAGCACCTGGAACGGGACTGGCTGCCGGTGGCCGGGGTGCAGGCCTATCCCTACCTGAGCACCGAGCAGCAGCGCTTGTTCAGCCAACTGCAAGTGCCTCACGGCCAGGGCTTCAACCTGTTCGAGGGCGGGCAGTTGGCGGCCGCCCTGCAGCGTATCCAGGGCTCGGCGCCAGAAGCGCGCCACTGTCCGCAGAATGTGGCCGCGCTGGTTCAGGCCAGCGCCTTGGATGTCGCTGGACGGCGGCCGTACCAACTGCTGGCGGTGGAGGTCGACGGCCTGCGTGACGGCCGCCAGCAGCAGGCCAGCGCCTGGCTGCGGGCCGGCGACGGTTCGCGGCTGACCGGCAGCGTTGCGGCGTTCTGCGCGCTGCATTGGCAGCTATTGCCGCAAGGCCTGCACTACGCGGCCCAGGTGCTGGATGCCGAGGCCTGCCTGGAACAGGTCTGTCAGTGGTTGCCGGACACCCGGGTCAGCCTGGGCCACAGCGCCGGTACCCCACTGGTCGAGCTAGAGGAGGGTGTGCTGTGAGAAAGGCTCCCAGTGCCTGGCTGCGCCGTTACCCGCAGCCGCAACCGCCACGCTGCCGGCTGGTGTGCCTGCCCCATGCCGGCGGCAGTGCGAGTTTTTTCAATGACTGGCGCCGTCAGATGCCGGCGGATGTCGAGCTGATCAGCGTGCAGTACCCGGGGCGCGAGGAGCGCCTGAGCGAAACCTGGCCCGGCAGCCTGGAGTGGATGGCGGGCACTATCACCCGGGCCCTGTCGGACCTGGTGGACCGGCCGCTGGTGCTGTTCGGCCACAGCATGGGCGCGGCCCTGGCCTATGAAGTGGCAGGGCGCATGCAGCAGCAAGGCTCGGCCCCTCAGCGGCTGATTGTGTCCGCACACCCGGCGCCCCATCGCCAGCGCCACAGCGAGCTGCACCTGGGGTCGGACGAGGCGTTGCTGGCGGATGTACAGCGCCTGTCCGATGGCGCGCCGTCACTGTTGGACGACCCGACGCTGCGGGACCTGTACCTGCCGGCACTGCGTAATGACTATCGGCTGATCGAGTCCTATCGCGGCGACATCGGCCGTGCCCTGGACCTGCCCCTGAGCGTGTGCCTGGGCGGCCAGGACACTGAAGTCGATGCGGACGAAGCCTATGCCTGGGCCGAGGTCAGCGCCCAGGTCACCGACTTCCAGAGTTTCCCCGGTGGGCACTTCTATTTGCGCGAGCAGCAGGCCGAAGTGCTGCGGCACCTGACCCGGCTGCTGGCGGGCCACGGCGAGCAGCCGTGGCAGTGCTGGCCCTCGACCCCGTGAATTTTCCTTTGGTAGTAATCGACATGAAAACCCCCGAGCAATGCAGCGCCCTGGATGACATCCGCTGGGCGATCGACACCCTGGACCAGCAGATCATCCAGGCCCTCGGCCAACGCCTGGCCTACGTCAAGGCGGCCGCGCAATTCAAACCGACCCAGGACAGCATCGCCGCGCCGGAGCGGGTCGCGGCGATGCTCCCGCAGCGTCAGCAATGGGCCGAGCAGGCAGGCCTGGACCCGATGTTCGTGGTGCCGCTGTTTGCCCAGATCATCCACTGGAACATCGCCCAGCAAGTGCGCCATTGGCGCGTCCAGCGCGGGCTTGAACAAGGAGTTGGCGATGAATGAGTCGTGCCTGTCCGGGCTGACCCAGGCCCTGCGCGAAGGCGAGGCCCAGGCTCGGCGCAATAGTCGCGCGGTACTGGTGGTGTTCAGCCTCGCCGCCGAGCGCCTGGAGCCATTGCGGTTGTTTGCCGCCAACCGCCAGGTGTTCGGCCAGAGCCTGTTCTGGTCCAGCGACCAGGGCGCTCTGGCCCTGGCGGGATTCGGCTGCACCGAGGAAATCAGCCCGCCGGCCGCCGAGCGCTTTGCCGCCACTACCCAGGCCTGGCACCAGCTACTGGAGCAGGCCCATCAGGTCGGCCCGCGCAAGGCCTATCTGTGCGGCGGGTTCGCCTTTGACCCCCAGGGGCCGCGCAGCGCCCAGTGGCAGTCGTTTGCCGCCACCTCCCTGGTGCTGCCGCGGATTCTGTTGTTGCGCGAAGGCGAACAGCAACACTGGCTGTTCAGCCTGTGGATCGAGCCTGGTGCCGATGTGGCCCATTGCGCTGCCGGCCTTGCGGCGGAATGGAACCTGTTGCAGGCCCGCTATGCCCATGCACCGTCACTGCAGGTGCCGGCGGGCACCCGGCAGGACGACGATGCCCTGGGCGCCGAGCAGTGGCAGGCCACGGTCGCCGGCGCCATCGACCGGATCAACGCCGGTGAACTGAGCAAGGTGGTGCTGGCCCGGGAAGTCTGCCTGCGGGCCCAGCGCAGCATTCCCTGCGGCCCCTTGCTGGAGAACCTCAGGGCGGCCTACCCCCAGGCCTTCCTGTTTGCCTTCAGCCGAGGCGACAGCTGCTTCCTCGGCGCCACCCCAGAACGTCTGGTGCGCGTGGCCCGGGGCACCTTGAGCACCGTGGCCCTGGCCGGCACCTGCGCCCGCGGCCAGCACGATCAACAGGACGCCGAACTGGGTCAGGGCCTGATGGACAGCGCCAAGGATCGCCACGAACACGCCCTGGTGGTGCAGACCCTGCGCGAAGCGCTGCAGCCCTATTGCGCCATGCTGGAAATTCCTGCGCAGCCGCAACTGCACCGCCTGGCCCACGTCCAGCACCTGCTGACCCCGGTGCTGGGGCGGCTGCGGCCCCAGGTGGACCTGCTGCAAATAGTCGACGCGCTGCACCCGACCCCGGCGGTGGGCGGCCTGCCCCGGGCCAAGGCCCTGGGCTATATCCGCGAGCATGAACAACTGGACCGTGGCTGGTACGCCGCTCCGGTGGGCTGGCTGAACGCCGAGGGCGATGGTGAGTTTGCCGTGGCCCTGCGCTCGGCGCTGATTCGCGGCAACCAGGCGCACCTGTTTGCCGGCTGCGGCATCGTCGGCGAGTCGGACCCTCTGAGCGAATATCAGGAAACCTGCCTGAAGTTGCGCACCATCGGCGAAGCCCTGCGTCCGCAACCGGCCAGCACCTACGAAAAACGCGGCCTCTCCCTGTAGGAGCCGGCTTGCCGGCGAACCGCGCAGCGGCCAGTTGGCGCGGTTTGTGGCGAGGGAATGTGGCGCTCTTGCGGGCCCCTTCGCTGGCAAGCCAGCTCCTACGGATGAGCAGGTGTGCACCTGTAGGAGCCGGCTTGCCGGCGAACCGCGTAGCGGCCGGTGGGCGCGGTTTATAGCGAGGGAATGTGGCGCTCTTGCGGGCCCCTTCGCTGGCAAGCCAGCTCCTACACAAGCCAGCTTCAGCTGGTGGGGACGGCGCTGGGGGGCGGGCCGGCGACTTTGTGGTTGGGCTTGGCCCTCAGCAGGGCGTTGATGGCCTGGCCATAGTCCTTGCCCGCCAGGCTCATGCTGTTGTTGTGGGTGCCGCCGGGCACCAGCAGCAGTTTCTTCGGCTCCAGGGCGGCCTTGAACAGTTGCTGGCTCAGGCGCGGCGGCACGTAGTCGTCTTTGAGGCCGTGGACCACCAGCAAGGGCATGCCGATCTCGCGGATCTTGTCGATGGAGTCGAACTTCTGCGACATCAGCCAGCGCACCGGCAGGGAGGTCTTGGTCGCCGCTGCTGCGGCATCGGCCAGGGTGGTGAAGGTGGATTCGACAATCAGCCCGCGAGCGGCAATCGGGGACTTGTCGGCGGCGGCATTGCGCCCCAGTTCGGCAGCCAGGTCGATGGCCACCGCGCCTCCCAGGGAGTGACCGTAGATCAGGCGTTTGCTGGCATCGGGCTGCAGCGCCTTGAGCCGCTCCCAGGCCACTCTGGCATCTTCATAGACGCTGGTTTCCGAGGGCAGGTCGCCGTGGCTCTGGCCAAAACCCCGGTAGTCGATGGCCAGCACCGAGTAGCCCAGGGCGTGCAGTTGCTCGATGCGAAACAACTGGCCGGTAAGGTTCCAGCGCACTCCGTGCAGGTAGAGGATCGCCGGGGCATCGGCGCGTTGCGCCGGCCACCACCAGGCGTGGATGTTCTGCCCGGGCTTGAAGTTTTTCGGCTTGAGCTCGAGCTCCTGCACCGTGCTCGGCAGGCCGCGGTACCACCCGGCCGTGCCAGGCTCGATGCGAAACACCAGTTGGCGTTCCTTGTGTTCGAGCACCGCGCAGCTCACCGGCAGGCCGACCAGCAGCGCGGCCATGCACAGCAGGGGAAACCAGCGACGGCGCAGGCGCTGGGACAGGGTTGGGGACATGGAAGGCTTCACCACAGAACAGTCGAAAACGCGTTTTAACAGATGTGCCGGGATGGCTGCAGGGATTTCGGCGCAGTGGTCAGTGGCAAGGGTTAGCAAATGCTACGGGAGGGGGGCAGCGCCGTGGCCAGCCGCTAACGCAGTGGGCCACGACGCGGCTGAGGTTTTAGAAGTTCCAGCGAGTGCTGAGCATCACATTACGCGGGTCGCCGTAGTACGACGAGTTGTAGAAGCCGATGTTGGTGAAGTACTTCTTGTCGAACAGGTTGTTGACGTTGAGGGTGGCCGAGACGTTCTCGGTGATCTGGTAGCGGGCCATCAGGTCCACCAGCCAGTAAGGGTCCTGGGCGAATTTTTCCTCGGTGCCCTTGCCGTAGTTGCTGAGTATCTTCCAGCCGGTGCCCTGCCAGCGGACGCCGCTGCCCAGGGTCAGTTTGTCGAGGCTGCCGGTCAATTTGTAGCTGGTGTAGAGGTTGACCTGATCTTCCGGTTCCCAGGTGGAGACCTTGGCCCCGCTCTGGTCGCGAATGATCTTGTGGGTGTAACCGGCCTGCAGCTGCCAGCCGGGGGCGAGCTCTCCGGAGATTTCCGCTTCATAACCCTTGGCCTTGGACTTGATGCCCTTGGAGGCATAGTCCAGCCCGGGGGTAGTGGGGTTGGCGTTATAGGCCAGGTCATCCACCGGGCGGTTTTCTTCATGCACCTCGAAGTAGGCCAGGCTGGAGTTCAGGCGACCGTCGAAGAACTCGCCCTTGAGGCCGACCTCGTAGTTGGTGCCTTCGTCGGGCTTGAGCACCTTGTCGTTGCGGTCGCGGTAGTCGTCCTGGGGCAGGTAGATCTCGGTGTAGCTGGCATAGACGGAGAAGTTCTGATCGAGGTCGTAGACCACCCCGGCGTAGGGAATGACCTTGCCGGTGTCCTTGGTCTGGCTGGTGCCGCTGACCTCGTAGTTGTTGACCCGGCTGCCCAGCAGCAACGAAAGATCATCGTTGAGGCTAAAGCGCGCGGTCATGTAGCCGGCACTCTGGCGGGTGGTCTCGTCGTTCTTCTTGGTCATGCTGCCCCAGTCGGGCTTGGGGCTGTGCCCGTCCCAGTTGAAGTAGTCGTAGAAATTGTTGTGATTGGTGGCGTTGGTGAAGTCCCGGCCTTTCCAGTGCGAGTTGGAAATCGATGCCCCGACCACCAACTGATGCTCGCGCCCCAGCAGGTCGAAGGGGCCCGTGGCGTAGAGGTCGCCGCTGTCGCTGACGGTTTCGCCGGTGTACTTGCGGGTCAGCAGCGAGGCGATGCCGGTCTCGGCATTGGGCGACATCAACGAACCCAGGGGGGCGTTGTAGCCATTGATCTGGTGGTTGTACTGGGCCTTGGCCACCCAGCCGTTGGCGAAGCTGTGCTCCAGGGTGCTGAACACGGTGCGGGTGTATTGCGACCAGCGGCTCCAGCTCGCGCCGTTGTTGTAGGAGCGCGAGGTGCTGATGGCGTTGCCCTTGGAGTCGTACAGCGAGCTGCTGCCCGACCAGCTGGAACCCTTGGGGTCGTTGTCCTGATAGTCGGCGCCGACGGTCAGCAGGGTGTCCGGCGACAGGTCGAACTCGAGGATGCCGTAGTAGACGCTGGTCTGGCGCTGGTAGTGGTCAAGGAAGGATTTCTTGTCCTGATAGGCGGCGACCATCCGGCCGCGGACATTGCCGCTGTCGGTCAGGGGGCCACTGACATCGACCTGCGAGCGGTAGTTGTCCCAGGAGCCGGCCCCCAGGTCGATGTGTCCGGCGAATTCGGCGGTGGGTTTCTTGCGCACCATGTTGATGGTGCCGCCGGGGCCCCCGGCACCGGTGAGCAGGCCGGTGGCGCCCTTGAGGATTTCCACGCGGTCATAGATCACCGTGTCGGTGAGGGTATGGCCCGAGGAGTACTGCGCGTCCTGCAGGATCGGAATCCCGTCGTACTGGAAGTTCTGAATGGCAAAGCCGCGAGAGAAGTAGCTGGTGCGGTCACTGTCGTAGGTGGCCACGGTGATGCCCGGGGTATGGCGCATCACGTCGTCGATGGAGTTGAGGCCGAAATCGTCCATGGCCTGGCGGGTTACCACCGAGATCGACTGCGGGGTTTCCCGGGGTGTCAGCACCAGCCGGGTGGCGGTGGCGATGGTGCCGGGGGTGTAGGAGCCGGAGCCTTCGGTGATGGTCCCCAGCTGGTTGGTGCTGACGGTGGTGGCTCCGAGTTCCACGCGTTCGCCGCCGCCGGCCCTGAGCACTCGATAACCCGCACCTTCGGCCACCGCTTGCAGGCCCAGGGGCGCCAGCAGGCGTTGCAGGCCTTCGCCGATGGCGAAGCGGCCGCTCAGGCCTGGGCTGTGCTTGCCGGCGCTGAGGCTGGCATCGACGGCGATCATGGCCCCGGATTGCTGGCCGAAAGCCCCCAGTACCTGATCCAGGTTGCCTGGGGCGATTGCGTAGTCGTGGCGCTGGCTGTCGGCCACTTCGGCGTTGGCCTCGGCGGCCAGCAGCGGCAGGCTGGTGCTGGCGATCGACAGGCCGATGAGGAACGGGCGCAGGGCCGCGGCAAGGGGCGTGAGGCGGATGTGCATAAGAAAGTCCATGGGTTGGGAAGGGTTGGCGCCGAGCTGTTTTCCAGCTTCTTCCCTGGTCTTGATGCGTGAGATTGGAAAAACTGCCGCCGTCTTGGAAAAAAATCAGGCTGCCGTCACGGAGGCCCAATAGCCCATGACCCGCTGAATGCGAATGGGCAGGGTTCGGGCCAGCAAGTCGAGGCTGGCGTCCGGCTGGTCGAGGGAGAACGAACCGGATACCCGCAGCCCGGCGACCTCGGCGGCGCAGCGCAGCAGGCCCGGACGATAGCGGTCGAGTTCGGCGATCACCTCGCCCAACGGCATGCGTTCGGCGATCAGCAGGCCCTGGGTCCAGGCGCTGGCCGCGGGGGCCACTGGCGTTATGGGGCTCATGCGTTGCTCGATGTCCACCTGCTGGCGCGGGCCCAGGACCTGTCCGGGCCCCTGAGCCAGACTGACCGAGGCGCTGCCGCTCAGCAGTTGCACCCGGGTGCCGTGGTGTCCCGGCAAGCCGACGCTGACCATCAACTGCGACAGCGGTGCCAGGTTGATCCTGGCGTCGGCGGTGACGATCCGCACCGGCGCGGCGTTGCCCAGGGTCAGCAGCAGGCGCCCGCTGTTGAGCCGTAGTTGCGGTCCTTGCACGCGGTCCTGAAGATCCACCGTGGTGCGGGTGTCCAACTGCAGCGCCGTGCCGATGGCCAGTTGCAGTTGGCGGCGTTCGCCGGTGGCGGTGTGGTAGTCGCTGAACAGCTGCGGCAACAGCAGCCGCTCACGCACGCTCCAACTGCTGGCGGCCACCACTCCAAGGCCGACGACGCCCTTGAGCAAGGTCCGTCGCGTGGGGTGGCTGCGGGCCTGGAGCAACTGCCGGGTGCGAGCGGCGGGCAGGCTGCGGGTGCTGTCGCGCAGGTCCTGGCCGAGCCCGGCCAGGCGTTGCCAGGCCAGTTCATGTTGCGGGTCGGCCCGGCGCCAGGCCAGGCACCCGGCCTGTTGCTCGACGCTGCTGGTGCCCGACTGCAGGAGCACCAGCCATTCCAGGGCCTGATCCAGTACCCGGTGATCCAGCGCGCCCTGATCGTCCATGGGCTCAAAGGCGCTCATGCCGGGTACACCGCCGCGTAGCAGTGGCGGTAGGCCTTGAGCATGGCTTTCTGTACCACGTTGACCGAGAGCTGCAGGCGCTCGGCAATCTGCGGGTAGGTCAGGCCTTCGAGCTGGGACAGCAGAAACACTTCCCGCACCCGATGGCCCAGTCCGTCCAGCACCTGACCCACGGCGTCCAGGGCTTCGAGCACCAGCAGGCGGGTTTCTGGTGAAGGCTGGTGTTGCGGCTCCAACTGCGCCAGGGATTCCAGGTAGGCCCGCTCCAGGGCCTGGCGGCGGAAATACTGGCCGCACAGCCGGCTGGCCACGGTGTTCAGATAGGCCCGGGGTTCACGCAGTACCGGCAGCTGTTCGCTGTGCAGAATCCGCAGGAAGGTGTCCTGTGCCAGGTCCATGGCCTGGTCCTGGTTACCGAGCTTGCGTCGCAGCAGTTGCACCACCCAGTTGTGATGCTGGACGTAGAGCTCGCCCACGGCGTGCTGTAGCGAAGAGTTGGGCACCATCGATAGGGGTTCCGGGACCGAGGCGGGCGAAAAGGGTGTTTATGGTAATGCTTCTCATTAGTGAGCGCTCAAGTTTTTATCGCTGCCGGCCAGGGTCTGAGCACGCCGGGCTTGTCGGTCATATAGTTGTAGGTTACAACTAAATATTCCACGAGCGAGGTCACCTTTATGTCGAGCCCATCCGCAGGTTTCATCCCGCAATTGCGCCAGGCTTCCCGGCAGATGGTCCGTGAGCTGGGCTTCATGCACAGCACCCTGGCCGCCACCGACTACTCGCCCTCGGCAGTGCATGCGTTGCTGGAGATCGGCCAGGGCAATGCCTTGACCGCTGGCGATCTGGTGACGCTGCTGGGGCTGGAAAAATCCAGCGTCAGTCGTCTGGTGCGCAAGCTGGTGGAGGCCGGCGAGATCAGCGAACAGGCCGATGCACAGGATGCCCGCTCGAAGCGCCTGCACCTCACCGCCCAGGGACGCCAGACCCTGAACGGTATCGACCGTTTTGCCCAGGCCCAGGTGGCCGCAGCCCTGGTGCACCTGAGCGCGGACCAGCAGCTTTGCGCCTCGACGGGCATCGCCGACTACGCCCGGGCACTGCGTGCGGTGCGCCTGGGCGAGGCGCCCGAGCCGCCCGCGTGCTGGTCCATCGCTCGTGGCTATAGGCCGGGGGTGATTGGCCGCATTACCGAAATGCATGCCTGCTACTACGCCGCCCGCGCCGGTTTCGGCCAGGCCTTTGAAAGCCTGGTGGCAGCGGACATGGCTGAGCTGATGGGACGTTTGCACAACCCGCGCAATCAGGTCTGGGTGGCGCTGCAGGGTGAGCGGATTGTCGGTTCCATCGCCATTGACGGGGAGGGCGCGGACGGCGAGGCGATCCTGCGTTGCTTCATCCTCGATGATTCGGTGCGTGGCCAGGGCTTGGGCCGACGGCTACTGGTCGAGGCCCTGGGGTTCTGTGACCAGTGGGGTTTTACAGCCACCCGCTTGTGGACCTTCAAGGGCCTGGATGCGGCGCGCACGCTCTATGAGCAATACGGCTTTGAACTGGTGCAGGAGCAATTGGGCGAGCAGTGGGGTGCAGCGGTGACTGAACAGTGTTTCGTGCGGGCCGGCGCAGCTTGATCGAGGCGGCTGCCGGGTGCTGGCTTGAGCTCGCTGGTTGGCGCCCCGGTGGCAACAGAGAGTCGGCATCGGTGTTAGGGTGAGCCCCCTGGTTGTGCCGACGCCTTGAGCGTCGGTCTTGAAGACATTACCGATCTGTGGAGAAGCACCCCATGCAAGCCATCAAGCTCAGCCTGCCGGCATCCCTGGACAACCTGAAAACCGTGGCGCAGCCGGATCCCGGCCAGCCCGGTGCCGGTGAGATCCGTGTGCGTATTCATGCCTGTTCCCTGAACTTTCACGACTACGCGGTGGTGACTGGCGCACTGCCCACCGCCGACGGACGGATTCCCATGGCCGACGGTGCCGGGGTGGTGGAAGCGGTGGGCGCAGGTGTCAGCGAGTTCCAGGTTGGGGATTCGGTAGTCTCCTGTTTCTTCCCCCACTGGCATGACGGTGGCCCGGCCATCGCCGACTTCAGCACCACGCCGGGCGACGGCGTCGACGGTTATGCCCGTGAAGTGGTGATCCAGCCCAGCCATTGGTTCACCCATGCGCCCAAGGGCTACAGCCACGCCGAAGCGGCGACCCTGACCACTGCCGGTCTCACTGCCTGGCGTGCACTGGTGGTGGACGGCGGGCTCAAGGCTGGGGAAACCGTGCTGGTACTGGGCACCGGCGGAGTGTCGATCTTCGCCCTGCAACTGGCCAAGGCCATGGGTGCTACGGTGATTGCCACCTCTTCGTCGGACGCCAAGCTGGCCAAGGTTCGTGAGCTGGGCGCCGACCACACCATCAACTACCGCACCCAGCCTGAATGGGGTGACGAAGTACTCAAACTGACTGGCGGCCGGGGCGTCGACCATGTGGTGGAAGTGGGCGGGCCGGGCACCTTGCCGCAGTCCATCACCGCTTGCCGTATCGGCGGTCATATCGCCCTGATCGGTGTGCTCACCGGTTGGGCCGGGCCGGTGCCGACGGCGGCGCTGATGGCCAAGCAGCAGCGCCTGCAGGGCTTGATCGTCGGCAGTCGCCAGCAGCAGATCGAGATGGTCCGTGGCCTGGAAGCCACCGGCATCAGGCCAGTGATCGACAGCACCTTCCCCCTGGCCGAGATCGCCAAGGCCTTCGCCCATGAAGCCTCGGGCGCGCACCTGGGGAAAATCTGCCTGACATTCTGAGGCGTTGATCGCCCACGACCGGGCCCACTACGGACGCGGCCAGATCATCCTGCGCGACCCGGTCAGCGGCGTGATCTGTGGCGGCACTGAATCCCAGGCAGATTCCCATATTGCGCTGTGGTAGCCGGTTGTGGCGTTCGTGCTGTCAGGGGCAGCGCGGCGTTCGTCTGAACATGGCAAGTCCGCAGATGAGGCATGAGCGGGGCGGGGCAGCTACGGCAAAGGCAATGAAAGAAGGTGTGTCGGCGAGCGATATTAAATAGAATGAGTCTCATTTGATTTAACGTGCCACGCCGGGTGCCCTTGCCATGAATGACGCCGTACTGCCAACGGAGCACACCTTCGACAACCTGTACCGTGATCACCGCAGTTGGCTCGAAAGCTGGCTGCGGCGACGCCTGGGCAACGCCTGGGATGCCGCCGACCTGAGCCAGGACACCTTCCTGCGTGTGCTCGGCAGCACCCAGCCCCTGGCCCAGTTGCAGGAGCCACGGGCCTATCTGCTGACCGTGGGCAAGCGCTTGCTGATCAACTTCCATCAGCGGCGCAGTCTCGAACAGGCTTACCTCAACGCCTTGGCGACCCTGCCCGAGGCCTGCGTGCCCTCGCCTGAACAGCGCTGGATCGTTCTGCAAGCCCTGCAGGCGCTGGACGAGCTGCTCGATGGCCTGCCGCATCGGGTGCGCCGGGCGTTTCTCTGGAGCCAGCTGGAAGGCCTGGGTTACCGCGAGATTGCCGAGCGCCTGCGGGTGAGTGAGCGCACGGTCAAGCGCTACATGGCCCAAGCCTACGAACACTGCCTGCTGGTGGAGCTGTGACCACGTCCACCGGCAGCGATCCGCGTCAGGTCGCCCGCGCCGCCGCGCGCTGGCTGGCCTTGCTGGAGTCGGGCAGCGCCAGCGAGAGCGACCAGCAGGGCCTGCAACAATGGCGCGAGCGCTGCGCCAGCCACGAACAGGCCTGGCAGAAAGCCCAACTGCTGCGCCAACGCTTCGCCGAGCTGCCCACGGCCCTGGCCCTGGCCAGCCTCGATCGCCCGCAACCGGGACGTCGGGCGCTGCTCAAGCGCGGCCTGGGGGTGGCACTGCTGGTGCCGAGTGCCTGGTGGCTGAGCCGGCAATTGCCCCTGGAGGTGTGGCGCGCCGACCTGTACACCGCCACTGGCGAGCGCAAACAGGTGCCCCTGGCCGACGGCAGTTTCCTGCAACTCAATACCGCCACGGCGGTGGACCTGGACCTGGCGGCGCGCCGCCTGACCCTGGTGCAGGGCGAGATGGCGCTCAAAGTGCCGGGCCGCTCGGCCCTGACCCTGTACACCGACTTCGGCCGGGTGCGGGTCAGCCAGAGCGAAGTCTGCGTGCGTCAGGAGCGCATCGGCTGTCGGGTGTCTGTGCTCAGTGGCGTAGTGCAGGTGCAGCCTTTGCAGGGGCCTGCCCTGACTTTGCACGGCGGACAGCAGGTTAGTCTGCAGGCTTCCGGCGCCGGGTTGCTGCAAGTCTTCGACAGTGCGATACCCGGTTGGCGCGAAGGGGTATTGATGGCCCAGGACCAGCCACTGGGGGATTTTTTGCGCGAGTTGAGTCGTTACCGCAGCGGTGTGTTGCGTTGGGACCCGGAGTTGGAGGCGCTGCGGGTCACCGGCAGTTTCCGCGTCGATGACACTGACCGGGTGCTGGCCTTGCTGGCCGCCAGCCTACCGCTGGAGGTGCAGGCGCGGACGCGGTTCTGGGTCACGCTGCGCTCGCGTAAAAAACTGGCTTGAGGGCTGTCCCCTTTTTTCCAGGTGCCTGTCATTGCAGGTAAGTGAACGAAAAAGAGAGCCTCTTCAATGCCCCGCGTCATGCCTGCTGCTGTGCGTCCCTTGTTGCGTCTGAGTCTGATGCTGAGCCTGAGCGCCAGCCCGTTGCTGGTTCCCTTGAGCTGGGCCGAGGAGGGTGGCCGCCGCAGCTACCAGGTGCCGGCCGGCAGCCTGGGCGCTGCCCTGACCCGGTTTGCCGGGCTGTCCGGCGTCGATCTGGCGGTGGACCCGGGGCTGGTCGAAGGGCGCAGCAGCCCCGGGCTTTCCGGTGAGTTCGCGGTGCAGGAGGGCTTTGCCCGACTGCTGCAGGGTTCGGGTCTGCAGTTGCACGCCGTGGGCGAACAGGCCTACACCTTGGCGCCGGTCCCCGAGGCAGGCGGCCTGGCGCTGCCCGCCACCTCGATTCTCGGCAGCGATCTCCCAGGCAGCGGCGAGCCCTATGCCGGTGGCCAGGTGGATCGCAAGGGTGGCCAGGGCCTGCTCGGCGACCGCGATTTCATGGACACCCCGTTCAACCTCACGTCCTACACCGCCGAGGCGCTGAAGAACCAACAGGCGCGAACCCTCGGCGACGCCGTGGCCAGCGACCCCTCGGTCCGTACCACCAACCCGGCCAGCGGGCGTTTCGAGCAGTTCTCGGTGCGCGGCTTCAGCCTGTTCAACAGTGACGTGTCCTACGGCGGCCTGTACGGGATCCTGCCGACCTACGCCATCGACATGGAAATGGTCGGCCGCCTGGATGTGCTCAAGGGGCCGGGCATGCTGCTGGGCGGCATTGCGCCCCGGGGCAGTGTGGGGGGCGGCATCAACATCGAGCCCAAGCGCGCCCAGGACACGCCCTTGACTGAGTTCACCGCCAACTACGCGTCCGCCGGGCAGACCGGTGGCGCGGTGGACATCGGCCGGCGTTTTGGCGAGGGCAACCGCTTTGGCCTGCGCTTCAATGGTGTGCGCCAGTCCGGCGACACCGAGTGGGACCACCAGCAACTCCAGCGTGAAACCGGAGTCATCGGCCTCGACCTGCGTGATGAGCGGCTGCGCCTGTCCCTGGACCTGGGGCACCAGGAGCGCCACGCTGACGCGCCGATCGAGCGGGTCGAAGTGGCGGCCACGGCGAAAATGCCCAAGGCCGAAGACATCCGACACAACATCGCCCAGTCCTGGACCTACGCCCATTCCAAGGACAGCTTCGGCGCGCTGCGCGGCGAGTACGACCTCAGCGATTCACTGATGGTGTATGCCGCTCTGGGGGCGCGCAAAGGCAACTACGACTTTCTGCGTCATGCGGTGCAGGTGACCAACAGCGCGGGCGACTTCACCGTGACCCCGCGTACCTTCCGTCGCGATGAAGACGTCAAGACCGCCGTCATCGGCCTGCGCAGCGGGTTTCAGACCGGGCCGATCGGGCACACGGTGAACCTGAGTCTGAACCGCTTCAACATGGATTTCGACAACGCCGGCGAGCGCTACCTGCGCCGTGTCAGCAACCTCTACCGGCCGGTGGAGCTGCCGTTGCCCGGGCGCCCCAACCGCATCGACACCAGCACCCACACGGAAAACCGTTTCACCAGCCTGGCCCTGGCCGACACCCTGAGCTTTGCCGAGGACCAGGTGCTGCTGACCCTGGGCGCACGCTTGCAGCGGGTCCAGGTCAGCACCTGGAGCAACGGCGTGCGTGACGAGCCGGTGAATGATGAAAAGGCCCTGTCCCCGGCGCTGGGCCTGGTGGTCAAGGTCAGCGATCGCCTGTCGCTGTACAGCAATTACATGGAAGGCCTGAGCCAGGGCGAAACCGCGCCGACCACGGCGACCAATGCCAATCAAGTGTTCGCGCCGTACCGCAGCAAACAGGTGGAAGTCGGCGCCAAGTACGACCTGGGCAGCTTCGGTATGAGCGCCAGCCTGTTTCGCATCCAGCAGCCGTCGTATGTCTACGACGAGAACAACAACTTCAAGCCCGATGGCCAGTTGCGCAACCAGGGCCTGGAGCTGAATGTCTTCGGCGAACCCCATGACGGTGTGCGCCTGCTGGGCGGGCTGATGCTGCTCGACAGTGTGCAGACCGAAACCGGCAAGGGCCTGTATGACGGCAATCGCGGCACCGGTTCGCCGGTGGTCAACGCCAACCTTGGCGCCGAATGGGACATCGACAGCTTGCGCGGCCTGACCCTTACCGCTCGGGCGATTCACTCCAGTTCGCAATACCTGGACCCAGCCAACCAGCAGAAAATCCCTGGTTGGGAACGCTATGACCTGGGGGCGCGCTACGCCTTCGAGCTGGGCGAAAAACCGATCACCCTGCGCGCCAGTGTCGAGAACGTGCTCAACACCACCTACTGGGCCTCGGCCGCTACCTCGTCCGACAGCGCGGCGGGGTTGACCTTGTCGACGCCGCGCACCTGGCTGGTGTCGGCCACGGTGGGGTTCTAGGGCCGTCCTCGAACATTGCGCAGCCGCTGTCGAACCTTCTTGCAGCGGCTACCGGGAACCCGGTAACCGCCCTATGCAAGGTTCAATGCGCTGGCTTGAGCTCGGGCGTGGCGTTGGCCCGGGCGATGACAGTGAGGATCGACAGCGCAGCGATGACCAGCCCTGGCGAGGTGGCCAGCAGGACCCCGGCGGTGCCGGCGCCGGCGGCGAGGATCTGCCCGGCGGCCAGGGGCCCGGCCACCGAGCCCAGGCGGCCGATGGCCACGGCAGCGCCCACGCCGGTGGCACGCACTGCGGTCGGGTAGGAGGGCGGTGCCAGCGCGTAGAGCACCAATTGTGCGGCCATCACGAACAGCCCTGCGGCAAACCCGGCCATGGCCATTGGCACAATGCCCTGCGACAGCCCGACCCCGGCCAGCGCCGCCAGCAACCCGGCGTACACGAACAGCACCACTTTGAGCCCGTTGCAACGGTCCAGCAGCAGGCCGCCGAGCAACGAACCGAGGGCGCCGCCGATGTTGAACAGCATCTGCACCAGGCCCGCCTGGGGTTTGCTGAAGCCCTGTTCGAGCAGCAGCGAGGGCAGCCAGTTGAGCAGCATGTACATCACGGTCAGGGTGAAGAAGTAGCTGAGCCACAGGGCCAGCGTGGTGCGCGCGCGACCTTCGCCGAACAGCGCCTGGGCGGTGGAGGCACGCTGGGTGCCGGCGCTGGCGGTGTGTTGGCGAAAGGCACTGGATTCGGGCAGCAACCCGGCCATCAGCGGCACCACCAGCAGCGGCGCCAGGCCGCCGATGATGAAGGTGGTCTGCCAATGTTCGCTGGAGAACATCGCCACCACTGCCGCCAGCGCGCCACCCAGGGGCACGCCGCAGTACATGATGCTGATGGCCGTGCCCCGGCGGCGTTCACTCACCGCTTCGGCGCACAGGGCGATCAGGTTGGGCAGCGCCGCGCCGAGGCCGAGGCCGGTCATGAAACGCACCAGCAGCAGGCTCGAATAACTCTCGACGTAGGCCGTGCACAGCGAGAACAGGCCGAACAGCAGCACCGCGCCGACCAGGATCTTCTTGCGCCCGATACGGTCGGCGACCCAGCCGCCGAAGAACGCCCCGGGCAGCAGGCCGATGATCCCGGCGCTGAACACCCAGCCCATCATCTTCGGGTCCAGGGCGAAGCTCTGGCGCAATCCGGCAGCGGCGGTGCCGGCCGCTTGCAGATCGAACCCCTCGATCAGCGCAACGATAAAGCACAAAGCGATGGTCAGCGTCGAACGACGCGATGGACTGTCCATGGGCAAACCTCATTGTTGTTTTTGTTGTGGTGGCCAACCGGACGCCGGGCCTGAATGCGCCGGTACTGGTGGCTGGTGATTAAGATAACAAAGATAACTAAAAAATGAATAGCGCCTTAATTTCAGCCAATAAATGCGAATAAAGTGATTTAAATCAGATAGATAAACTGGCAATAAGGATTTGTTTAAAAAATAGATAATATTATTAATGTTCGATTATCGGTCATTTGTGGTTGACGTAAGGCTTGGGCTGTTTCCATTCTCTGTCCGCGACGTCGGCTGCCAGGCCCTCGCTCGACACCTAAAACAACAACAAAAAATGGACATCGGACATGCCAAATATCCCCACCAACGCCGTTGCTGCGGCGTCAGCTTCCTGTGTGCCCAGTCGCCCCACGCGGCTGGCTCTGGCCTTGCTGGGCTTGAGCCTGTTGCCTGGCCCACTCTGGGCGGCGGGTTTTATCGATGACAGCCACGGCACCCTGACCCTGCGCAATTACTACCTGGATCGCGACTACAAGGACGATGGGGCGAAGACCGCCGCGCGGGAATGGGCGCAGGGTTTCATCATGAACATGGAGTCGGGGTTCACCGAGGGCAGCGTCGGTTTCGGCCTGGATGTGCGCGGGCTGCTGGGGGTCAAGCTCGATTCCTCGCCGGACCGCAGCGGCACCGAACTGCTGCCGGTGTCGGCCAGCGACAAGCGCGCCGCCGATGAATACTCGCGGCTGGCGCCCACCGCCAAACTGCGCTTTGCCCAGACCACGGTGAAGACCGGCGATGTCTCGATCTTCCTGCCGTTCGCCTTTGCCAGCCCGTCGCGCCTGCTGCCGCAGACCTTTCGCGGCACCACCCTGAGTTCCAGGGATATCGACGGCCTGACCCTCAACACCGGCTACATCGACCGCATCAACAAGCGCGACTCCACTGACTACCAGGCCATGACCATTGCCTCGCCCAACCGGCGTTTCAATGCCACGGCCAGCACCTCGCACCTGGCGTACCTGGGGGGCGACTACCAGGTCAACAAGGACCTCAGCCTGCGCGCCTATCACGCGCAGGTGACCGACCTCTACCAGCAGGACACTCTGGCCCTGCTGCACAACCTGCCCCTGGGCGATGGCGTGCTGAGCAGCGACCTGCGCAGTTTTTTCAGCCGGGAAGACGGCAGTGCCAAGGCCGGCCGGGTCGACAACCGCAACCTCTCGGCGCTGTTTGGCTACAAGTTCGGCGGGCACCGGGTGAGCCTGGGCTACATGTATTCCAGCGGCGACACGGCCACGCCCTACATCTCCGGCACCGAGTTGATGGGCATGAGCGAGCTGACCATGAGTTCGGACTTTCTCAATGCCAAGGAGCGCACCTGGCAAGCCATCTACGACTATGACTTTGCCGCCTCCGGCCTGCCCGGGCTCAAGAGTCGGCTGCGTTACGTGCGCGGCGACAATATCGAGCTGGCGGCCTTCAATGCCAGTGAGCGCAAGGAGCGCGAGTTTCAAATGGAGTTGGGGTACGTGCTGCAGAGCGGCCCGTTGAAGAACCTCGGGCTGGTGGCGCGCAAGTCGATCTATCGCAATGATTTTCCGGCGGGCGCGGCGTTCCGCGATGAAAACCAGACCCGCTTCCTGGTGCTCTACACCTTGCCGATCTGGTAGGCCCGCAAGCGCCTTGCTGCGTCAGCGTGCCGGCCCTGTGCCGGCACCTTGGGTTCAGTCCTGGTAAACCTTCTTCAGCAGGCGCAGCAGCTCTTCGCGCTCCCCGGCGCTCAAGGCCGAGGTGGCGTCGACGTCGCTTTGCGCGGCGATCTGCTTGAGCTCCTTGAGCAGGGTTTCGCCGGTCTTGCTCAGAAAAATCCCGTAAGAGCGCTTGTCCGGCTTGCAGCGCACCCGCACCGCCAGAGCGCGGCTTTCCAGTTTGTTGAGCAGGGGCACCACTTGCGGCGGCTCGATGGCGAGGGCGCGAGCCAGATCGGCCTGCATCAGCCCCGGGTTGCTGTCGATGATCGCCAGGGCCGAGAACTGTGCGGGCCGCAGGTCGTGGGCCGAGAGCCGGCCGATCAGGTTCTGGAACAGCTTGAGCTGGGCGCGCCGCATGGCGTAGCCAATCAGTTCGTCCAATGCCGAATCCAGCGGCGCCTGGACCTCGGCGTTGGCGGGTGGGGCCTCGCGCGGGTCGGCGAGGGGAGCAGGCTTGGCCATGACAAAAACATCCTGGGTCGGTTAACAAGGCTATCCAGTTTGCCGGGGTCGGCCGCTGATAGCTACGTTTGCCTATGTTGGCAGGCGTTGCAGAAGGATTTTTCCAGGGCTAAGGAAAATGGTTAATCTGATTAATGGTTAATTGACATAACTATATTTGCGGTTTAATTTCGATCCATCTTCAAGCCAGAACAAGAGAGCATCGCCATGAGCAACTACGAAGGTCGCTGGACAACGGTCAAGGTCGAAATCGAAGACGGCATTGCCTGGGTCATCCTCAATCGCCCGGAAAAACGCAACGCCATGAGCCCGACCCTGAACCGGGAAATGATCGACGTGCTGGAAACCCTGGAGCAGGACCCGGCCGCCGGCGTGCTGGTGCTGACTGGCGCCGGTGAAGCCTGGACTGCCGGCATGGACCTCAAGGAGTACTTTCGCGAGGTGGATGCCGGCCCGGAGATCCTTCAGGAAAAAATCCGCCGCGAAGCCTCCCAGTGGCAGTGGAAACTGCTGCGCATGTACGCCAAGCCGACCATTGCCATGGTCAACGGCTGGTGCTTTGGTGGCGGCTTCAGCCCGCTGGTTGCCTGCGACCTGGCGATCTGCGCCGATGAGGCGACCTTCGGCCTCTCGGAAATCAACTGGGGCATCCCGCCGGGCAACCTGGTGAGCAAGGCCATGGCCGACACCGTCGGTCATCGCCAGTCGCTGTACTACATCATGACCGGCAAGACCTTTGGCGGGCAGAAAGCCGCAGAAATGGGCCTGGTCAACGACAGCGTGCCCCTGGCGCAACTGCGTGAAGTCACGATCGAGCTGGCGCGCAATCTGTTGGAGAAAAACCCGGTGGTGCTGCGTGCCGCCAAGCATGGCTTCAAGCGTTGCCGCGAGCTGACCTGGGAGCAGAACGAAGACTACCTGTACGCCAAGCTCGATCAGTCGCGCCTGCTGGATACCGAAGGCGGACGCGAGCAGGGCATGAAGCAGTTCCTCGACGACAAGAGCATCAAGCCCGGCCTGCAGGCGTATAAACGCTGAGCCCGGCCGGCGAACGGCGGGCGCATCCCGCTGTTCGCCATGCCCCTGGCATTACTGTTACACCGCTGCGCTGTATTCCCGACAAAGATAACAAGAGGAATCACCATGCTGGACGTGCCCCTGCTGATCGGTGGCCAGTCGCGCCCCGCCGGCGACGGTCGAACCTTCGAACGCCGCAACCCGGTGACCGGCGCTGTGGTATCGCGCGTGGCCGCCGCGACCCTGGACGATGCCGACGCCGCCGTGGCCGCGGCCCAGGCCGCATTCCCCGCCTGGGCGGCCCTGGCCCCCAACGAACGCCGCAGCCGTCTGCTCAGGGCCGCCGAGCAATTGCAGGCCCGCAGCGGCGAATTCATTGCCGCCGCTGGCGAGACCGGGGCCATGGCCAACTGGTACGGCTTCAACGTCCGCCTGGCGGCCAACATGCTGCGTGAAGCAGCGTCGATGACCACCCAGATCAACGGCGAAGTCATTCCCTCGGATGTCCCCGGCAGCTTCGCCATGGCCCTGCGCCAACCCTGCGGCGTGGTGCTGGGCATTGCCCCGTGGAACGCCCCGGTGATTCTCGCCACCCGGGCCATTGCCATGCCCCTGGCCTGTGGCAACAGCGTGGTGCTCAAGGCTTCCGAACTGAGCCCGGCGGCTCATCGCCTGATCGGCCAGGTGCTGCAGGACGCCGGCCTGGGCGATGGCGTGGTCAACGTCATCAGCAATGCCCCGGCCGATGCCGCGGCGATTGTCGAGCGGCTGATCGCCAACCCGGCGGTGCGCCGGGTCAACTTCACCGGTTCGACCCATGTTGGGCGGATTGTCGGCGAGCTTGCGGCGCGCCACCTCAAGCCGGCCCTGCTGGAGCTGGGGGGCAAGGCGCCGCTGCTGGTGCTGGACGATGCCGACCTGGATGCGGCTGTCGCGGCCGCGGCGTTTGGCGCCTACTTCAACCAGGGGCAGATCTGCATGTCCACCGAGCGCCTGATCGTCGATGCCAAGGTGGCCGATGCCTTCGTCGCCAAGCTGGCGGCCAAGGTCGAGAGCCTGTGCGCCGGCGATCCGGCGGCCGCAGATTCGGTGCTCGGCTCGCTGGTGGATGCCAGCGCCGGGACACGCATCAAGGCGCTGATCGACGACGCCCTGGAGCAGGGCGCGCGGCGGGTGGTCGGCGGGCAACTGGACGGCAGCATTCTGCAGCCGACCCTGCTCGACGGCGTCACCGACGCCATGCGCCTGTACCGCGAAGAGTCCTTCGGCCCGGTGGCGGTAGTACTGCGCGGCAGCGGTGATGAAGAACTGTTGCGCCTGGCCAACGATTCCGAGTTCGGCCTGTCGGCGGCGATTTTCAGCCGCGACACCGGGCGTGCCCTGGCCCTGGCGCAACGGGTCGAGTCGGGCATCTGCCATATCAACGGGCCCACCGTGCATGACGAGGCGCAGATGCCGTTTGGCGGCGTCAAGTCCAGCGGCTACGGCAGTTTTGGCGGCAAGGCCTCGATCGAGCACTTCACCCAATTGCGCTGGGTCACCTTGCAGAACGGCCCGCGGCACTACCCGATCTGATCCGTCGCCACGGGCGCGGTGCCTTGAGCACGCGGCCCGTGTGCCGGCCAGGCATAACAATAACAAGGCCGCAGCCACCGGCTGCCACGCTTGCCAGCTGTCGCCCTGCGTGCGCGGCGCAGGCGTGCCTTGATGGAGGACATGTACGTGAGTTGCCAATTCAGAGCGCCATCCCCACCCGTGGCCGAACCGCCGCGTTACCGTCAGGTGTCCATTGGCCGGCCGGCGGTTGCCGTCAGTGAAGAGCAGGGCGTGTTGCATATGCGTTCCCTGGAACCCCTGGCGCCCTTGCCGCAGCGCTTGCTCGATCGTCTGTTGCACTGGGCCCGGGTGCGTCCCGAGCAGACCTTCATTGCCGCCCGCGAGGCCGGCGGCGACTGGCGCCGGGTCAGCTATGGGCAGATGCTCGACAGCGTGCGCGCCATCGCCCAGGGCCTGCTCGGCTACGGGTTGTCGGCCGACAAGCCGCTGGCGCTGCTCTCGGGCAATGACATCGAACACCTGCAACTGGCCCTGGGCGCGATGTACGCCGGGATTCCCTATTGTCCGGTGTCGCCGGCCTATTCGCTGCTGTCCCAGGACTTTGCCAAGCTGCGCCATGTCTGCGACCTGTTGCAGCCGGGGCTGGTGTTTGTCAGCGATGCTGGCGCTTACCAGCGGGCCATCGACGCGGTGCTGCCGCCCGAGACGCCGCTGATCTGCGTGCGTGGCCAGGTGCCGGGGCGGCGCCAGGCGAGCTTCGCCAGCCTGCTGGCCGAGCCCGGTGGTGCCGAGGCCGATGCGGCCTTTGCCGCCACCGGCCCCGACAGCATCGCCAAGTTTCTCTTCACTTCGGGCTCGACCAAGCTGCCCAAGGCGGTGATCACCACCCAGCGCATGCTCTGCGCCAACCAGCAGATGCTGTTGCAGACTTTTCCGGTGTTCGGTGAAGAGCCGCCGGTGCTGGTGGACTGGCTGCCCTGGAACCACACCTTCGGTGGCAGCCATAACGTCGGCATCGTGCTCTACAACGGCGGCAGTTTTTATCTGGACGATGGCAAGCCCACGGCCCAGGGCTTTGCCGAAACCTTGCGCAACCTCAAGGAGATTTCGCCCACCGCCTACCTGACCGTGCCCAAGGGCTGGGAGGAGCTGGTCAATGCCCTGGAGCAGGATGCCGAGCTGCGCGAGTGTTTTTTCAAGCGCATGAGCCTGTTCTTCTTCGCCGCCGCCGGGCTTTCGCAAAGTGTCTGGGACCGTCTCGACCGGGTTGCCGAGCAGCATTGCGGCGAACGTATCCGCATGATGGCCGGGCTCGGCATGACCGAGGCCGCGCCGTCTTGCACCTTCACCACCGGGCCGCTGTCGATGGCCGGTTACATCGGCCTGCCGGCGCCGGGTTGCGAAGTGCGCCTGGTGCCGGTGGACGGCAAGCTCGAAGGGCGTTTTCGCGGGCCGCACATCATGCCCGGCTACTGGCGCGCGGCGCAGCAGACCGCCGAGGTGTTCGACGCCCAGGGCTTCTACTGCTCGGGGGATGCGCTCAAGCTCGCCGACCCCCACGACCCGCAGTTGGGGCTGATGTTCGACGGGCGCATCGCCGAGGATTTCAAGTTGTCGTCCGGGGTCTTTGTCAGCGTCGGCCCGCTGCGCAATCGCGCGGTGCTCGAAGGCTCGCCCTATGTCCAGGACCTGGTGGTGGCGGCACCCGATCGCGAGTGCCTGGGGGCCCTGGTGTTCCCGCGCCTGTATGAATGCCGGCGGCTGGCGGCGCTGGGCGCCGAGGCCAGCGATGCCCAGGTGCTGGCCAGCGCGCCGGTGCGCCAGTGGTTCAGCGACTGGTTGCAGCGCCTGAATCGCGAGGCCAGCGGCAATGCCAGCCGCCTGGAGTGGATCGCCCTACAGGTAGAGCCGGCGTCCATCGACCGCGGGGAAATCACCGACAAGGGCTCGATCAACCAGCGCGCGGTGTTGCAGTGGCGTGCCGAACAGGTCGAGGACCTGTATCGCGGCCGCGAGCCGTCGATCCTGCGCGCCGAGCCCAAGCTATGAACGGCGCCGGGCAGTACAGCGGGTTTGCCGATGTGGCGATCCTTGAGGCGTTGCGCACGCCCTGGGTCGACCTTGGCGGGGACCTGGCGGAGATCTCGCCGATCGATCTGGGGATCAAGGTCGGGCGCGAGGTACTGTTGCGCGCCGGCATCGATGCCCGGGCGGTGGACAGCGTGCTGGCCGGTTCCATGGCCCAGGCCAGTTTCGACGCCTACCTGCTGCCTCGGCACATCGGCCTGTACAGCGGTGTCGGGCAAGCGGTGCCGGCCCTGGGGGTGCAGCGCATCTGCGCCACCGGTTTCGAGCTGCTGCGCCAGGCAGCCGAGCAGGTGCGGGGCGAGGTGCAACTGGCGTTGTGCGTGGCCAGTGAATCGATGTCGCGCAACCCGATTGCCGCCTACACCCATCGCGGCGGCTTCCGCCTGGGGGCGGCGGTGCAGTTCAAGGACTTTTTATGGGAGGCACTGTACGACCCGGCGCCGGGGCTGGACATGATCGCCACCGCCGACAACCTGGCGCGGCGTTATGGGCTGACCCGCGAAGCCGTGGACGGCTATGCCTGCGCCAGCCATCAGCGGGCCCTGGCGGCCCAGCAGGCGGGCTGGTTCGCGCCGGAAATCGTCGCCGTGAGCCAGCAGGCCTTCGAGCTCGACGGCTATCAAGCGCGCGGCATTCGCCTGCCACGGGGTGTCGAGGCAGTCAGCCAGGACAGTCATCCGCGCCCCAGTGAGCTTTCTGCCCTGGCGCGACTGCGGACGATCCACGAGGGCGGGGTGCAGACCGCCGGCAACAGTTGCGCGGTGGTCGATGGCGCGGCGGCGGCCCTGGTCGGGCGGGCATCGGCCTGCAGCACGCCACCCCTGGCGCTGTTGCTGGCCAGTGCGGTGGTCGGGGTGGCGCCGGAGTGCATGGGCATCGGCCCGGCCCCGGCGATCCGCCTGCTCCTGCAGCGCAGTGGCCTGAGCCTCAAGCAGATCGGTCGCCTTGAAATCAACGAGGCTCAGGCCGCCCAGGTGCTGGCCGTGGCCCGGGAGCTGGAGCTGGACAGAGATCGCCTGAATGCCCAGGGCGGCTCCCTGGCCCTGGGTCATCCCCTGGCCGCCAGTGGCCTGCGCCTGGTGCTGACCCTGGCCCGGCAACTGCGCGAGCACAACCTGCGCTACGGGATCGCCGCCGCCTGCGTGGGTGGTGGCCAGGGCATGGCGCTGTTGATCGAAAACCCGGCCTGGCGCGGCTGAGTCCGACCGGCCCGCCGCCCCTGGCGGGCCACTCTATTTCTACTCGATGAGGTGTCCCCATGTGGAGCTACCATGCGCCGCTGCGCGATATGCAATTTGTCCTTGAGCACTGGCTGGAGGCCCCCGAAGCGTGGCGTCGGAGCCCGGCGTTCGACGTGCTGGACTTGCCCCTGGCGCTGCAGGTGCTGGAGCAGGCCGCGCGTTTCAGCCAGGACGTGCTGGCCCCGCTGAACGCCAGAGGCGATCGCCAGGGCTGCCAGTGGGCGGACGGGCAGGTCAGCACCCCGGAGGGTTTTGCCGAGGCCTATCGGGCCTATGTCGAGGGCGGCTGGCCGGCCCTGGTCTGCGCCGAAGCTTTGGGTGGCCAGGGCCTGCCGCAGCTGCTGGACGCGGCGCTGCAAGAGATGCTCTACGCCAGCAACCACGCCTGGGCCATGTACACCGGCATCGCCCATGGCGCTTACCTGTGCCTCAAGACCCACGGCGCGCCCTGGCTCCAGGAGCGCTACCTGCCCGAGATCATCAGTGGCGCGAGCCTGCCCACCATGTGCCTGACCGAGCCCCAGGCCGGCAGTGATGTCGGCCTGTTGCGCTGTCGTGCCGAGCCCCAGGCCGACGGCAGCTATCGCCTCAGCGGCAGCAAGCTGTTCATTTCCGGCGGCGAGCATGACCTCACCGACAACATCCTGCATCTGGTGCTGGCCCGGCTGCCGGGCGCGCCGGAGGGCAGCCGGGGAATCTCGCTGTTCCTGGTGCCCAAGCGCCTCGAGCGGGGCCAGGGCAACGGCGTGCGCTGCGACGGCATCGAACACAAGATGGGGATCAAGGGCAGCGCCACCTGTTCCCTGGTGTTCGAGGCGGCCCAGGGCTGGTTGGTGGGCGAGGCCCATCGCGGCCTGGCGGCGATGTTCGTGATGATGAATTCGGCGCGCCTGCACGTGGGCCTGCAGGGCCTGGGGCATGTCGAAGCGGCGTGGCAGAACGCCCGCGACTACGCTGGCGAACGCCAACAGATGCGTGCGCCATTGCGCCCCGCCGGTGTCGCCGCCCAGGCCGCCGACCCGATTCGCTACCACCCGGCCATGCGCCGCGTGCTGTTGGAATTGCGCGCCACCAGCGAGGGCTTGCGGGCCATCGGTTATTGGGCTGCGCACCTGCTGGATGAGGCCGAACATCACCCTGAGCCCCAGGTCCGGCGCCAGGCCGATCAACTGGCGCAACTGCTGACGCCGATCATCAAGGCCTTCTTTACCGAGCAGGGCTTTCGTCAGGCCAGCAACGCCTTGCAGGTCTTCGGCGGCTACGGCTACGTCGCCGAGTTCGCCATCGAGCAGACCCTGCGCGACAGCCGCATCGCCATGATCTACGAAGGCAGCAACGAGATTCAGGCCAACGACCTGCTGTTGCGCAAGGTGCTTGGGGATGGGGGACAGGGCTTCGCGCTGTTGCTTGAGCAACTGTGCGCCGAGGCTGGGCGCGGCGCACAGTTGCCCGAGTGCGCAGGGTTTGCCCGGTCGTTAGGGGATCTGGCCGAGGCGTTGCAGGAACGGGTGGGCGAGGTGCAACAGTGGGCGCTGGAGGATGCCGAGTACCCGTATCGCGCGGCCGGGGATTTTCTGGCGTTGTGTGGCCTGAGCCTACTGGCACTTGCCTGGGCGCGGGCGGCACGGGTGTCGCGCAGGCTGCCCGAGGGCGATCCGCTGCGTGGGGCCAAGCTTGAGACGGCGGGGTTCTTTTTCAGCTACCTGTTGCCCCAGGTCGAACAGCGGATGACGGCAGTACGCAACGCCCGGGCGGAGTTGGCGTTTATTTGATGCGGCTCGTTTTATTGGATCCATTGGTGGGTGTCAGCGGCGACGATCAGGCGCTGATGGATCAGCGGTGAAGGTGGGTGCCGGGAGGGCGCTGGCCCTTGCGGGGCGCTCGGCGTCCTGAAAGGGCCGGTGTCAGGCCGTTGTGAAGCTCAAGCGCCCTTAAGTGCACTGTCTTTAGCGGTTTTAGTCCCTTGGGTGAACGCGGGTGGGCGATAATCGCCCGCTAATCCGGGGGGCTTGTCCGGTACATAAGTCTTTGATCCTTATGGTCATTTCGCTCGTTTCAGGTCGATTTCGAGTGTTTTTACCGACTTTTTCAGTCCGTTTCTCTCTTGCTAGTGGATCCATTAGGCGCTTTATTGGCGACCTGGCGATGGCAGGAGCCCTCCTGACCGTCCGCAATAAAAACAACAAAAAGGGTTTCGTCATGAATGTCTTTTCGACGGCGTGCGGCCACCTGGCTGGCGCGCGCTGGCTGTCTGTGTGCACAGGTTCGCTGGGTGTTGCGCTTCGGCTCATGGCCGAATGGCAGGTGCACCCATGAACCGCGATCTCAAGCAACGGCTCGATCAGGGGCCGATGGGTGCGTTCCAGTGTCTGGCGATCGGTATCTGCATCGTCCTCAACATGATCGACGGCTTCGATGTGCTGGTGATGGCCTTCACCGCCGCCTCGGTGTCCGCCGAGTGGCAACTCAACGGTGCGCAGATCGGCCTGCTGCTCAGTGCCGGGTTGTTCGGCATGGCCGGCGGTTCGCTGTTTATCGCGCCCTGGGCCGATCGCTTCGGCCGCCGGCCGCTGATTCTGGGGTGCCTGTTGCTGTCCGGTGTCGGCATGTTGCTTTCGGCCACCAGCCAGAGCCCGTTGCAACTGGCGTTGTTGCGCGGCCTGACCGGGTTGGGCATTGGCGGCATCCTGGCCAGCAGCAATGTGATCGCCGCCGAGTACGCCAGCCGCCGCTGGCGTGGTCTGGCGGTGAGCCTGCAATCCACCGGCTATGCCCTGGGGGCGACCCTGGGCGGCTTGCTGGCGGTGTGGCTGCTGAGCCATTGGGGCTGGCGTTCGGTGTTTGTGTTTGGCGGCATCGTCACCTTGCTGGTGATCCCTCTGGTGCTGCTCTGGCTCCCTGAATCCCTGGACTTTCTCCTGGCCCGGCGCCCGGCCGATGCTCTGCTGCGGGTCAATCGCCTGGCCCATCGCCTGGGGCACCCGACGCTGGCGCGGCTGCCCGTTGCGGCGCTGCGCGAGGAGGGCGCCGTCAGCGGCTTCGGCCAGTTGTTCGCCGGGCCGATGCGGCGCACCACGCTGCTGATCTGGCTGCTGTTTTTCCTGGTGATGTTCGGTTTCTACTTCGTCATGAGCTGGACCCCGAAACTGCTGGTGGCCGCTGGGCTTTCGGCGCAGCAGGGGATCACCGGCGGGGTGCTGCTGAGTGTTGGCGGGATCTTCGGCGCGGCACTGATCGGCGGCTTGTCTTCGCGCTGGCCGCTGACCCGGGTGCTGTCGCTGTTCATGCTGGTGACCGCCGGGCTCTTGGTGTTGTTTGTCGGCAGTGCCTCGTCGATTGCCGCGGCCCTGGGCCTGGGGCTGCTGATCGGGCTGTTCGCCAACGGCTGCGTGGCCGGTCTGTATGCCTTGTCGCCGGTGGTCTACGACGCTTCGGTGCGGGCTACCGGGGTGGGCTGGGGGATCGGCATCGGGCGCATTGGCGCGATTGTCTCGCCGACGGTGGCCGGGATGCTGCTGGATGCCGGCTGGCAGCCGCTGCACCTGTATGGGGTGTTTGCCGTGGTCTTCGTGCTGGCGGCGGGTTGCCTGTTACTGCTGCGCCCGGCAGCGCCGCAGGCGCAAGCGGCCCTGGCCTAGCTCGCGCAACTGGATGCGGCAGCGGGCGCCGCTTCAAGACTGGCCGTCGATGATCGCCGCAGTCACGGTCTGGCGGAACCAGGTCAGTGCGGCGGAGCTGTCGCTGTTGGGGTGCCAGTGCAGGGACACGTCGAATTCCCCCACCGGGAACGGCAGCTCCAGTTGCTGCAGGCCGCCTTCGAAAATGAACAGGCGGGCGATCTGCGCCGGCAGCACCGCCAGCAGGTCGGTGCCGGGCAGGATCTTGGGCAGCACCGAGAAGTGCGGCACCTGCAGGCTGATGCGGCGCTTGGCGTTCATCTGCTTGAGCACGTCCTCGATGCTGCCGTGGCCGGTGGTGCGGGTCACGGCGATGTGCCGCTCGGCGAGGAACTGCTCCAGGCTCAGGTGCTGGCCGATGCGTGGGTGGCGGTCGCTGAGCAGGCACACGTAGCGCTCGCGGATCAGTACCTGGCTGCGGGTGCCGGTCAGGGGCTTGCGGCAGATCAGCGCGTCGACCTTGGCGCTGCTGAGCCATTCGCCGGCCTGGTCCACCTGCAGCGGCAGGACCTCGACTTCGGCTTCCGGGGCCTGCTGGTTAAGACGCGCCAGGATCAGCGGCAGAAAGCCCATTTCGCCGAGGTCGGAGAGAGCGATGCGAAAGCGTCGCTCGGTGGTCGCCGGGTCGAAGCGCCGGGTGCTGTGCACGGTGTTTTCGATCCGCGTCAGAGATTGGCGTAGGGGCGGGTACAGCTCATCGGCCAGTTGGCTGGGCTGGATGCCGTCGCGGCTGCGGCTGAACAGGCCGTCGTCGAACAGCTCCCGCAGCCGCGCCAGGCCATAGCTGACCGAGGGTTGGGTGACGAACAGGCGCTCGGCGGCCAGGGTCACGCTGCGGGCTTCGTAGAGGGTGACGAAGGTGCGGATCAGGTTCAGATCGATGTGGCTCATGGTGCCTCATGGATATAGATGGATCTTATTTTTAATAGAAATAGTATCGATTTGATCAATTTAATCGCGGCTGCAAGAGTAACTCAAATTCTAAAAAAGCAGCGGCAAAGGTCCCTATGAAAACCGTCCATAGCGCTTCCTACGACATCCTCCGGCAACACGGCCTGACCACGGTGTTCGGCAACCCGGGTTCCAACGAACTGCCCTTTCTCAAGGGCTTTCCTGAAGACTTCCGCTACATCCTCGGCCTGCATGAAGGCGCGGTGGTCGGCATGGCCGACGGCTTCGCCCTGGCCAGTGGCCGGCCGGCGTTCGTCAACCTGCATGCGGCGGCGGGCACCGGCAACGGCATGGGCGCGCTGACTAATGCCTGGTACTCCCACAGCCCGCTGGTGATCACCGCCGGCCAGCAGGTGCGGTCGATGATCGGTGTCGAGGCGATGCTGGCCAACGTCGATGCGCCGCAGTTGCCCAAGCCGCTGGTCAAGTGGAGCCATGAACCGGCCTGTGCCGAGGACGTGCCCCGGGCCTTGAGCCAGGCGATTCACCTGGCCAACCAGGCGCCCAAGGGCCCGGTGTATCTGTCGATTCCCTATGACGATTGGGCACGCGCGGCACCGGCCGGGGTCGAGCATCTGGCGCGGCGCCAGGTGGCCAGCGCCGGGCTGCCTTCAGCGGCGCAACTGCGCAGCCTGGTACAGCGCCTGGCGGCGGCGCGCAACCCGGTGCTGGTGCTGGGGCCGGATGTGGACGGCAGCCAGAGCAACGCGCTGGCGGTGCAACTGGCGGAGAAACTGCGGATGCCGGCCTGGGTTGCGCCGTCTGCGTCCCGTTGCCCGTTTCCTACGCGCCACCCGAGTTTTCGCGGGGTACTGCCGGCGGCCATCGCCGGCATCAGTCGCTGTCTGGTGGAGCATGACCTGATCCTGGTGGTGGGCGCTCCGGTGTTCCGTTATCACCAGTTCGCCCCGGGGGACTACCTGCCTGAGGGCACCGAGTTGCTGCACATCACCTGCGATCCCGGTGAAGCGGCCCGAGCGCCCATGGGCGATGCGCTGGTGGGGGACATTGCCGAGACCTTGCAGGCCCTGGTCTGGGCGCTGCCAGAGTGCGACCGGCCGCAGCCGGCAGCCTTGCCGGCACCGGCGCCGGTCGAGGAAAGCGACGGCCTGCTGCGCCCGGAAACCGTGTTCGACGTGATCAACGAGCTGGCACCCAAGGATGCGATCTACGTCAAGGAATCCACCTCAACCGTCGGTGCCTTCTGGCAGCGAGTGGAAATGCGCGAACCCGGCAGTTACTACTTCCCGGCGGCCGGTGGCCTGGGCTTCGGCCTGCCGGCGGCAGTGGGGGTGCAACTGGCCCGCCCCGAGCGGCGGGTGATCGGGGTCATTGGCGACGGCTCGGCCAATTACGGTATCACTGCGCTGTGGACCGCCGCCCAGTACCAGATCCCGGTGGTGTTCATCATCCTCAAGAACGGCACCTACGGCGCCCTGCGCTGGTTCGCCGGTGTGCTGCAGGTCAGCGACGCCCCGGGGCTGGACGTGCCCGGCCTGGACTTCTGCGCCATCGGCCGCGGCTATGGCGTGCACTCGGTGCAGGCAAACACCCGCGAGGAGTTCGCCCAGGCCCTGAGTGAAGCCCTGGCGGGCAACCGCCCGGTACTGATCGAGGTGCCGACCCTGACCATCGAACCCTGAGGGCTGCCTAGTCGCCGGGCGCGAGCCCGGCCTTGCCAACCGCAACCTGCGGACTCACCAGAAGAATAAAAAGAGGTGGTTATGAACACGACTTCGGTCACTGTTGTGATAGACGACGCGCCCCAGCCGGCGCGTGCCGGCTCCACCCACGCCGACATCGGCACCTTGCTCGACCATGGCCCCTTCACCGGCATGCAGAAACTGGTGGTGCTCTTGGCGGCGCTGTCCATCGTCATGGACGGCTTCGACGGCCAACTGATCGGTTTTGCCATTCCGCTGATGATCAAGGAGTGGGGCATCACCCGTGAGGCGTTTGCTCCGGCGGTGGCGGCCGGGCTGATCGGCATGGGCATCGGCAGTGCCTGCGCCGGTTTGTTTGCCGACCGGTTCGGCCGACGCATGGCGATCATTACCAGTGTCTTTGTGTTCGGTGTGGCCACTTGCGCCATTGGCCTGGCACCCAATGCGCTGGCGGTGGCGGTCTTGCGCTTCATCGCCGGCCTGGGCATCGGTGGCGCGCTGCCCAGCGCGACCACGGTGACGGCCGAATTCACCCCGGCGCGGCGGCGCACCCTGGCGGTGACTGCCACCATTGTCTGCGTGCCCCTGGGCGGGATGCTGGCGGGATTGTTCGCTTCCCATGTGTTGCCGCTGTACGGCTGGCGCACCCTGTTTTTCATCGGTGGCAGCCTGCCCATCGTCCTGGGCTTTGCCTTGCTGGCGACGCTGCCGGAGTCGCCGCGCTTTTTGGCGCGCCGGCCCCAGCGCTGGAACGAGCTGAGTACCTTGCTCGGGCGCATGGGTCGGCCGATGGCAGCGGGGGTGGTCTACACCGATGCCCTGGAGCAGAAGAGCGAGAAGCAGGGCGGTTTCCGCACCTTGTTCGCCCGTGGCTATGGACGCGACACCCTGGCCCTCTGGGTGGCCTTCTTCATGTGCCTGACTGCGGTCTATAGCGCCTTCAGCTGGCTGCCGACCATGCTCCTGTCCGAAGGTCTGGAGCTGTCGGTGGCCGGGTCCGGGTTGACCGCCTACAACCTCGGCGGGGTCATCGGCGCGCTGGTCTGTGCGGTGGCCATCACCCGCTGGGGCTCGTTCTGGCCGTTGCTGATCTGCTGTGCCGGTGGCGCGGCCAGCGCCTTTGCCTTGCAGGGGGTGGATATCCATCAGGACACCGGCTTGCTGATCTTCGGCTTCGGCGTGCACGGCCTATTCGTCAACGCGGTGCAGTCCACCATGTACGCGCTGTGCGCCTTTATCTACCCCACCGGCGTGCGCGCCACTGGCACCGCCTCGGCCCTGGCCTTCGGACGCCTGGGGGCGATCCTTAGTGCCTTCGCCGGGGCCTTGGTGATCACCCGGGGTGGGGCCGAGGGCTACCTGACGCTGCTGGGCGCGGTGATGCTCATGGCGCTGATCGCGCTGCTGATCGTGCGCCGGCACATCCCCCGGCGCCTGCCGGGCCAGTCATGAACGCCGTCCTTGAAACGCTCATTCAATCAGGAGGTTCGATGAACATCACCATTCTCGGTGCGGGTGCCATGGGTTCGCTGTTTGGCGGCCTGCTGGCGGAAAGCGGGCAGCAGGTGACGCTGCTGGACATCAATGACGCGCATCTGGCAGCCATCCACCGTGACGGCCTGCTGCTGGCCACCGACCACGGCGAGCGGCGCATCAGGGGCTTGAACGCCTGCCGCCCGGAACAGGCCAGCGGGCACCCGGACCTGCTGCTGGTCTTCACCAAGACCCTGCACACCGACAGCGCCTTGCGCAGCGTTGCCGGGCATATTGCCGGGCACACCCGGGTGCTGACCCTGCAGAACGGCCTGGGCAACGCCGAAGCCTTGTCGCGGCATGTGGCCCCGCAGCAGGTGCTGATCGGCATGACCAATTGGCCCGCCGACATGCTTGGGCCGGGGCAGGTGCATTCCCATGGCCAGGGCATGGTCCGGGTGCTGGCCCTCGACGAGGGTGAGCGCCAGGCCAGCGCTGAAGTGGCGGCGGTACTGGACGCGGCCGGGCTCAATTGTTCGGTGGACCCCGAGGTCTGGACGTCGATCTGGGAGAAGGTTGCCTTCAATGCGGCGCTGAACAGCCTGTGCGCGGCCACTGGCTGCACGGTGGGCCAGCTGGCCGCGGCGCCGGAAGGCGTGGCGCTGGCCCGGGCCATCGTCATGGAGGTGGTGGCCGTGGCCGGCTCCCAGGGGATAGTGCTGGATGCCCAGCGCTGCCTGGACAGCGTGGCTTTTGCCATGGACCACCACCGAACCCACAAGCCCTCGATGCTGCAGGACGTGTTGGCCGGGCGGCCCACGGAAATCGGCGCGATCAACGGCCAGGTAGTGGCCCGGGCGCGAGAGGCGGGGGTGGCGGTGCCCCACACCGAAACCCTGCTCGGCCTGCTGCGGCTGATCGAACAACGCGCCATCTTGTAGGAGCCGGCTTGCTGGCGAAGAGGGCCTTGAGTCTTGTGTTGTTCTGGTGGGTATCTTCGCTGGCAAGCCAGCGCCTACACCGGCGGTTTATGGGCGACACATCGGTTTATGAATGCTGTTCCATGAGGAGATTTTTCATGAGTGAATCCAACGCGGTCTATCGCGATCTGCATCTGCAACCCATCGCCGGGCAGTGGCGCCCCGGAGCCGCCGGCAAGACCCTGGCGGTGACCAATCCGTTCGATGGTGCGCTGTTGCTGGAAGTGGCCCAGGCCAACCGTAGCGACCTGGATGTGGCCTATGCCAAGGCCGCCCAGGTGCAGCCGGAATGGGCGGCCCTGGGCCCGTCGCAGCGCGCGGCAGTGTTGCACCGGGCGGTGGCGATCTTCGACCGGCGCCAGGAGGAAATCGTCAATTGGATCATCCGCGAATCCGGCAGCACGCGGATCAAGGCCCTGGCCGAATGGGGCGCGGCGCGGGCCATTACCCTGGAGTCGGCGTCGTTCCCGGCACGAGTGCATGGGCGGATTGTCGAGTCCGATGTGCCGGGCAAGGAAAGCCGGGTCTACCGCAGTGCCCTGGGGGTGGTGGGGGTGATCAGCCCGTGGAACTTTCCGCTGCACCTGACCCAGCGTTCCATCGCCCCGGCCCTGGCCCTGGGCAACGCGGTGGTGGTCAAGCCGGCCAGCGATACCCCGGTGTGCGGTGGCCTGCTGCTGGCCAGGATCTTCGAGGAGGCGGGGCTGCCCGCCGGGGTGTTCAGTGTGGTGGTGGGGGCCGGCAGCGAGATTGGCGATGCTTTTGTCGAGCACCCGGTGCCGGCGCTGATCACCTTCACCGGCTCGACCCCGGTGGGGCGCGGCATCGGTCGCATCGCCAGTGGTGGCGAGCATCTCAAGCACGTGGCCCTGGAGCTGGGGGGCAACAGCCCGTTCGTGGTGCTCGACGATGCCGACCTGGAGCAAGCGGTGAACGCCGCGGTGTTCGGCAAGTTCCTGCACCAGGGGCAGATCTGCATGGCGATCAACCGGATCATCGTCGATGAACGGCTCTACGACGCCTTTGCCCAGCGCTTCGTGGCCCGGGTCAAGCAGCTCAAGGTGGGGGATCCGCAATCGCTGGAGACCGTGATCGGCCCGGTGATCAACGCCCGCCAGTTGCAGGGCTTGCAGGACAAGATCGCCCTGGCCCGCGAGCAGGGCGCCGAGCCGCTGTACGAGGGCGGGGTGAACGGCAATCTGCTGGCACCCCATGTCTACGGCGAGGTGCGGGCCGACATGGACCTGGCACGCAATGAAATCTTCGGCCCGCTGGTGGGGCTGCTGCGCGCCCGGGACGAAGCTCACGCTCTGGAGCTGGCCAATGCCAGCGAGTTCGGCCTGTCCAGCGCGGTGTTCACCCGCAGCCTGGAGCGCGGGGTGAACTTCGCCCGCCAGGTGCGCGCGGGCATGACCCACATCAACGATGTGCCGGTGAACGATGAGGCCAACGCGCCGTTCGGTGGCGAGAAGAACTCCGGGCTGGGGCGCTTCAACGGCGACTGGGCGATCGACGAGTTCACCCGCGACCACTGGATTAGCGTGCAGCACCGGCCACGTCAGTATCCCTTCTGACGGGCTGACCTGAACAACCCCCGGCCGCCCAGGCCGGGCACTTGCGCATCCGTGAACGGACGGGCCGCTACCGGCCTGTCGGGGCACGGCTGCGCTTATGAAAAACGGAGAACAATAATAATGAACACCCGTCATCCGATGCTCTGCCGTTCCCTGGTTGGGGCTTGTCTGTCAGCGGGCCTGTGCGCCCCTTCCTGGGCTGGCGACGACAGCGGTTTCTTCGAGGGAAGCAAGACCGACCTGCTGCTGCGCAACTACTACTTCAACCGGGATTTTCGCGACCACGACGCGCCCAAGGGGCAGATCGAGGAGTGGGCCCAGGGCTTCATCCTCAAGTTCAGTTCCGGCTACACCCCGGGCACCGTGGGTGTTGGCCTGGATGCCATCGGCCTGTTCGGCCTCAAGCTCGACAGCAGCCGCCGGGTCAGCGGCTCGGAGTTGCTGCCGGTGCACGACGATGGTCGCGCGGCGGACAATTTCGGCCGGGCCGGGGCGGCGTTGAAGGCGCGGATTTCCGCCACCGAATTCAAGCTCGGCGAGCTGCTGCCGGACGTGCCGCTGCTGCGCTATGACGATGGCCGCCTGCTGCCGCAGACCTTTCGCGGGGCCATGCTGGTGTCCCGCGAGATCGACGGCCTGGGCCTGCAGGCCGGGCAGTACCGGGCCGTGAGCCTGCGCAACTCATCGGACATGCAGGACCTTTCGGCCTGGGCCGCGCCGGGGGTGAAGTCCGATGGTTTCAACTACGCCGGCGCCGAATACCGCTTCAACCAGCAGCGCACCCTGCTCGGCGCCTGGCATTCGCAACTGCAGGACATCTACCGCCAGAGCTATTTCAACTTGCAGCACAAACAGCCGGTGGGCGACTGGGTGCTGGGGAGCAACCTGGGCTACTTCATCGACCGCGACGATGGCAGCGCGCGCATCGGCCGGGTCGACAGCCACACCGCCTATGGCCTGTTTTCCGCCGCGCGGGCCGGGCACACGCTGTACCTGGGGTTGCAGAAGGTCAGCGGTGACAGCCCCTGGATGTCGGTCTACGGCAGCAGCGGCCGGACCCTGGGCAACGACATGTTCAACGGCAACTTCAGCAACGCCGGCGAGCGCTCCTGGCAGCTGCGCTACGACTATGACTTCGCCGCTTCCGGGGTTCCCGGGCTGCTGGCCATGGTGCGTTACGGGCGTGGCGACAACGCCACCACCAAGGTCGGCAAGGACGGCCATGAGTGGGAGCGCGATACCGAGATCAGCTACACCCTGCAAAGCGGCACCCTGAAGAACCTCAGCCTGCGGCTGAACAACGCTACCAACCGGCGCAGCTTTAACAGCGACTTCGACCAGACCCGGCTGATCGTCAGCTACCCGTTGTCGCTGTGAATAGCCTGTAGCCGCTGCCGCAGGCGGCGATTGCAAGGGCGCGGGAGGTCTTGCGGTAGATCGCCAGGCAAGGCCCTGTGGGCCTGTGCGCCGCCTCGCCGTGGCCCGGCGGCGGCGCCAGGCTACGCCTGGATACGCGTTGCGGCGGGCCTTGCGTTACTATGGCCGCCCACCTTTTTTCAGGAAGCTGCCCGGATGAGCAAACCCGGTCAAACGGTGCTGGTCGCGCTGCGCAAGATGATCGCCTCGGGCGAGCTGGCGGCAGGCGAGCGCTTGATGGAAGTGCCTACCGCCGAGCGCTTCGGGGTGTCGCGCATGCCGGTGCGCATGGCCTTTCGCACCCTGGAGCAGGAAGGCCTGCTGGTGCGTTTCGGCGGCCGCGGTTTTCAGGTGCGTTCGGTCAGCGCCCAGGACATTGCCGGTGCGGTGGAGGTGCGCGGGGTGCTGGAAGGCCTAGCGGCGCGCCAGACCGCCGAACGGGGGCTGTCGGCCGAGGGCCGGGCGATTCTCGAACGTTGCCTGGTCGAGGGCGATGCGCTGTTCGACAAGGGCTATGTCAACGAGGAAGACCTGGAGGTCTATCACGACCTCAACATGCGTTTTCACCAGGTGATCGTGGCGGGCAGCGGCAACCCGGCGATCGCCGATGCCCTGGCGCGCAACGACCACCTGCCGTTTGCCTCGGTTACCGCCCTGGCGGTGGACCGCCAGGACATGGCCCGGGAATACCGGCGCTTCAACTACGCCCACATGCAGCATCATTCGGTGTTCGACGCCCTGGTCAACGGCCAGGGCGCACGGGCCGAAGCGTTGATGCGCGAGCATGCCAACGCCACCTTGCGTTACGCCGAGATCTTCGGTTCGGCGCTGGCCGACGAGCGCATGAAGTTGATCCTGCCCTCGCCGTGAGGCGTTAGAGATCCAGCACCAGCAACGGGGTCTTGGCGCGGGAACAGCAGGGCGTGAACTGATCGTTGCACGCCTGTTCTTCCTCGGTGAGGAACAGGTCGCGGTGCTCCGGCACCCCCTCCAGCACCCGGGTCAGACAGGTGCCGCAGATCCCTTGTTCGCAGGAAATCGCCACCTCGATGCCCTGGTCCTGCAGCACCTGGACCACGCTGCGATCGGCCGGCACCTGGAACACCTGCCCGCTGCTGGCCAGCTTGACTGCGAAGCTGCCATCGGAGCTGTGGTCCACGGGCGCGGCGCTGAAGTACTCGCGGTGCAGGCATTGTTCCTTCCAGCCCAGGGCCCTGGCGCTGTCCAGCACGTGCTGCATGTACCCGCTGGGGCCGCAGACATACAGGTGCAGATCATCCTGCGGCGCGCCCAGGGCGTGCGCGATATCCAGGGCAGTCTCGGGCTGTTCGTCGAAATGCAGGCTGACCCGCTCGGCGAAAGGCGATTGCCGCAGGCGCGGGACAAAGGCCGCGCGCTCGGCCGAACGGGCGCAGTAGTGCAGCTGGAAATCCGCGCCGCTGTGGGCCAGGTGCTCGGCCATGCTGAGGATCGGGGTAATGCCGATGCCGCCAGCGAACAGCAGGCTGCGCCGCGCGCCGGGGGCCAGGGCGAACAGGTTGCGTGGCTGGCTGATGCGCAGGCGCGCGCCCACCTCCAACTGTTGGTGCAGGCTGCTTGAGCCGCCTCGCGAGGCGGGGTCCTTGAGTACTCCGATCACGTAGCGGTGGCGTTCTTCGGGGTGGTTGCACAGTGAATATTGGCGCACCAGGCCGTTGGCCAGATGCACGTCGATATGGGCGCCGGCGCTGAAGGCGGGCAGGGGGCTTGCGTCGGCCGCGGCCAGTTCGAAGCTGCAGATGTCCAGGGCTTCGCTGTGGCGCGCGACCACCAGTACGTCGATCATTGTCGGTCCTCGCCAGTGGCCGCATCCGGGCCGGCTGGCTGTCGGGGGCGGAGAGGGACTTATCGGCTTGCCGCGATCAGTGCTTCCCGGGGCTCGCGCTCCTGGGCGATCAGGCGTTCCAGTACCCGTCGCGACTGCACGCCGCCGGCGTCGATGTTCAATTTGAGCAGGCTGCGCTGGGGCTGGGCGAGCAGGTTCTGCTGCTGGCGTTCGAGCATCTCCAGGTCTTCGCTGAAGATCTTGCCCTGGCCTTCGCGGATGCTGGCGGTGAGGGCCTGGTCCTGCGGGTTGAAGTTGCGCGCCATACCCCAGAAGTACCAGATCGAGGTGTCGCTTTCGGGGGTGATGAAGTCCACCACGATGCTCGACGCCTTGAATGCCGCGGGGGCGTCGTAACCGCCGTGGCCGGCGTGGGCCACGCCGACTTCGATCAGCACATGGCTGGGCGGGCTGAAGCGGCAGATCTGCCAGCGGTCCACCGGCACGTCGTCGGCCAGCTGGTTGCCGCGCAAGGCCATGCGCCAGAACGGCGGCGGCATGACGTTGTGCATATGGCGGGCGGTGACCACCTGATCGCCGTCCACTGTGGTCTGTGGCGGCGCCTCGTCGATCTCCTTCTGGCCGATGCTGGAGGCGTGGACATAGGTTTCGTGGGTCAGGTCCATCAGGTTGTCGATCATCAGCCGGTAGTCGCACTGGATGTGGAACAGCCCGCCGCCGTAGGCCCACTGTTCGTTGTCGGCCCATTCCAGGTGATGGATCAGCGCGGGATCGGCCAGGCTCTGGTCGCCGGGCCAGACCCAGATGAAACCGTAGCGCTCGACCGCGGCGAAGGTCTTGTTGCAAGGGAAGCCGCGTACCCGCTGACCGGGCATTTCCACGGTCTTGCCGTCGCAGCCCATCACCAGGCCGTGGTAGCCGCACACCAGGTTGCCATTCTCGACATAACCCAACGACAGCGGGGCGCCGCGATGGGGGCAGAAATCCTCGACGGCGGCCACCCGGCCTTCATGGGCGCGGTAGAACACCATTCGTTCGCCGCAGATCTGCCGGCCCAGGGGCTTGCCCTGCAATTCATCGGGGGTGCAGGCAACGTACCAGGCATTTTTTGGGTACATGACGTCTCTCCAGGCGTTTGTTGTTTTTATTTAATGGATCCATTAAAGGGTTCGCGCTCTAGGAGTGTCAAACGAATGCACGGATATTTTGTTCGATAATCGGTTGCTCTTGAGGTTTTAGGGGGCTATGGATCCATTGAGCGATTTTTATGGATCCATTGAGCGCGTGTCAGGACACCGTCTGCGCCAGGGCGGGGCGTGGTTGCGGGGCTAGGCCAGGAGGGCGCAGCGCCAGGGGCTGGAATCTGGCGGCTGCGGTGGCGGGGGTGGGTTTGTGCGGCAATCAGCGCCGTTGCAGGCTGTCCTGCAGGCGCTGGATGCCTTCTTCAAGCATGGCCCGCGGGCAGCCGAAGTTCAGTCGCACGAATTGCCCGCAGTCGTCGCCGAACTCCAGCCCGGCGCTGAGGCCGACCTTGGCCTCCTTGAGGAAGAAGGCGTAGGGGTCGGCAAGGCCCAGGGCGCTGCAATCGAGCCAGGCCAGATAAGTGCCCTGGGGCGCGTGCATGCTAATGCCCGGCAAGCGGGTCTGCACCGCGTGCAGCAGGTAGTCACGGTTGGCTTGCAGGTAGCCGAGCAGTGCCTGCAGCCAGGGGCCGCCGTGGGTCAGGGCGGCGTGGGTCGCTTCCAGGCCCAGGGGGCTGACGCTGTCCACCATGCCGGCGCGGGCATTGTTGAAGGCCAGGCGGGTGGCCGGGTCCTGGACGATGGCGAAGCAGGTCTTCATCCCGGCGATGTTGTAGGCCTTGCTCGCTGACATCAGGGTGATGGTGCGCCGGGCGATCTCCGGGCTCAGGGATGCGGTGGGAATATGCCGGCGCCCGTCGAAGCACAGCTCGGCATGGATTTCGTCAGAAATGATCAGTGCGCCTTGATCCAGACAGGCGTCGGCCACGGCTTGCAGTTCTTCCCGGGGGAAGACCTTGCCCAAGGGATTGTGAGGGTTGCTCAGGAGCAGGGCGCCAGCACCTTGCAAGGCCTGACGCAGCGCGTCCATGGGGGTGACATAGGTGCCTTGCTCGGTGAGCTGGAACGGGAGTTCGACCTTGTCCAGGCGCCAGTTGTCCGGGGCCATGCGCAGCGGGCGGTAGTTGGGGGTCTGTACCAGCACTTTTTGCCCGGGCTGGACGAAGGCGTGCAGGGCCATGTTGAACCCGGGCTCGACCCCGGGCAGGAAGATCAACTCGTCGGGCTGCACACGCCAGGCGTACTTGTTCCAGAGGTCGGCGACCACGGCTTCGCGCAGTTCATCCCGGGCCACGCTGTAGCCCAGCAGCGGGTGCTCGAGGCGTTGGTGCAAGGCCTGGAGAATGCCATCCGCCACGGCAAAGTCCATGTCCGCCACCCACATGGGCAGGACGTCCTCGGGGTAGCGGCTCCACTTGGTGCTGCCGGTGCCTTGGCGGGGATGCAGGGTATCGAAATCGAAGCTCATGAACGGGTCTCGTCGAATCGCATGGGGAGGGTGGAAGGGATTCTAGCCTTCCCTGAGGGTGGCCGGCAGGGTGTGTTGGGCCAGGCCCGGGGCAAAGGCACTGGCAGGTTCAAGGGGAGTGAAGTGGATGGTGGCGAATATGGTTTGTGTACAGAGTGAAGTATTGAAATTGAAACAGGTGTTTATTCAATGTCGAGTGTTCTCTGGTTATCTTTTATAGAGTTTATGTCAAGCGACTTCTTGTGAGTTGTTTGTCATTGTTTGTTGCTGGAATTTTTAAGAATTGTCTTAGTTTGTCTTTTTTAGTCGGTGTTATATGGTGTGGCGGTTATTGGACTTGTTCAAAGTTTCAACGTGAGTGGGTATATCAATAATCGAACCGGCAAGGAGCAGGGCAATGACGGTTGAAAGTGGACTTCGCTATCGTGATTATTCGGTCCCCTATCTAGTGGATGAAACCCTTCGGGAAGGTATTGAACGTACGGCCTTTCCCATTTCTGTGGACGCCAAGGTGGCGATTCTCAAATCCATGGCGGCAGCAGGATTGAGAGATTTCGTGGTGGGCTGCGGGCCTGAAGAGCCGCTGGTCTGGGACCGTCTGCACCAGGCCCGGGAAGCCCATGAACTGCCCGCCGATACCCGGGCCACCTTCATCATTCTGCTCAACTGCTGGGAAACCGCTTTCGCCTATTTCCAGTCCCGCCAGCAACATCGCCAGTGGATCGCCGACACGGTGTTCAGTTTCGGCATGATCACCTACAGGCAGGGTGAGCGGGAGTTCGAGCGGGCCATCGAGGCGTTCCGCAGCATCGGCGCCGTCAGGTTCAAGGCCAGTGTGCTCAACAATTTTCGCAAGGGTGTGTCTGACCAGCGCTATGGGGAAATCTGCCGGCAGATCGACTGGGCGGCCAGCCTCGGGGTGGAGGTCATCAGGATCAACGATTCGGTGGGCTCGCTGCAGCCCCATGTGACCCAGTGGCTGTGCTCGAAGCTGGTGCAGGATTACCCCCATCTGGTGTTTTGCCTGCATGCCCATAACGACAACGGACTGGCCCTTGCCAATACCATGCAAGCCATTCATTCGGGCTTTCAGATGGTTGAAGGGGCGTTGGCCGGTTTTGGCAATAGATCGGGTATTGCGCCCCTGGAACAAGTGGTCAAGTTGTGCAAGGTCAATAATATAAACTTGGGTTCCTGTGAACTTGATCTGGATAAGTTGATCAACGCAGCTCATCAATGTGAAGACACCTTCTTGCAATTGCCCAGTGTTTATCGGCCGGTGAGCGGCAAGTTTGAAACACTCTCTAACTACGGCGTCCTGAATATTCCGGACTTTCTTGAAACCAATGATGAGAAGGGGTACTTCGTCAACTATGTCGGCCTGCATCCGCAGACCATTCGCCAGGCCCTGACTCATTATTCAACGGCAGGACTGGATGTGGCCGCGATTGCCGATGCAGACCTGTGGCCCATAGTGGACAGCCTGAAAGTGGAGATGCAGGCCTCCATGAAGGATATCGAGTCCCACTATCGCCGGGTCATGGGCGGGGTGATGGATTTCTACCGCGCCTCGACTTACACCCCCCGGCAACTGGCGTTGTATGCCGAACGGCGGATTGTTCGGGGGCATGCCGCTCATGGATAAGGTCTTTACGGTGGTGATGCCGCTGTTTGCCATGATCTTCGCCGGCTACTGGATAGTGCGGATCGGGGTCATCGGCAAGGAAACGGTAAAGGGCCTCGTGGGGGTCGTGTTCTGGCTGTTCCTGCCATGCTTCATTTTCATCAAGACCCTGGGCACCCGGGATCACGGCGAGCTGGACTGGGGGCTGCTCAGCGCCTACTACCTGGCTTGCCTGGTGACCTTCATCATCGCCGCGGTGGGCGGTCGGCTGATCTGGGGCGGTAATGGGCGCGTAGCCGGCCTGCGTGGGCTGTCGTCCATATCGGGAGTGGTGGGGTACATGGGCTTGCCCTTGATGGTCATGGCCTTTGGCGATGAGGCGGCCTTGCCGACGTTGATGATCACCATGGCCGACAACCTGATGATCCTGGCGGGTGGGGCATTGATCATGGAGCTCACTGCGCAGCAGGAGGTACAGGCCAAGCCGGACCTGGCCCGGGTGCTGCTCACCACGACCCGCTCCATTGTCAGCAACCCACTGATCCTGGCGGTGTTGCTGGCGGTGCTGTTCATTGCGCTGCAATGGCAGTTGCCCGGTCCGCTGCAGATCTTCGCCACGCAGATGACCAATGCTACCGGCCCCTTGGCCCTGGTGGCCCTGGGCGCTGCCTTTGCCGTGCACAGGAATCAGAACCTGATCAAGGGCGACGCCCTCGCTTTGGCTCTGTTGAAGGTGGTGGTGCTGCCGGTGCTGGTGTTCGTTTCCGCCAGGTATGTATTTGGCCTCAGCGACTTCCTGGTCAAGATTGCGGTGATCATGGCGGCGCTGCCGGTGGCGGTTAACGTTTTCATCCTGGCGTCGCGCTACAAGACCTATGAGACGGAGGTCTCCAGCAGCATGCTGCTCTCCGCGGTGATGGGCATCGGAGTGATCTCGGGGTTGCTGGTCGTGCTGGACTGATGCTCAAGCCTGCCGGTTGATGACCGGCCTCAGCACCCTGCAAGCGTCATGCGCTTGCGGGGTGTTTTGTTTGCCTGTCCCGCGGCGTTCGCCGCGGGGCTGATACCCCTGGGAGAACCTGCAACAGTTGCCCGCAAAGCAGCTTTTCCCTTGCCTGTGCCTCACAAAAACCTCGTTTCGCAACGTTCCGGGTTATGGAAACAATGACCCCCTGCATACGCCTGCCCGACTGCCACGGGCGCATCCGGCGATGCACTGCCGATCGATTTGTTCTTCCTACAAAAACAACAGGGAGCAAGCGATGAACCGCCATTCGAGCAAGACCGCGTCCGCTCACCCCGGACCGGTTGCAAACACTCCAAACGAACGGGGCCACAGAGCCCGCAACGGTGAGGATCCGGCCACGTGGCCTGTGCTGCGAGGCGCCTTACACCGCTGACCAAGACTCGTAGTGCCTGGTGCAGTACCGCCCGTGAATACGGTCGCTTCCAGGCTCCTGCTGTGCGGGTTCGTGCGGGCGAGCCGGCTTTCTTGAGGATGGGTTTCATGTCCAACACCTTGCGTTGCGGCGTTGCATTGTCGTGGGTGCTGCTGTGCACCGGGGCTTCGGCTCAACCACAGAACCTCACCGTCATTTCCTTTGGCGGAGCGACCAAACAGGCCCAGGAAAAAGCCTATTTCCAACCCTTCAACCAGAGCGGCGCCGCCCGAGTGGTGGCGGGTGAGTACAACGGTGAACTGTCGAAGATCAAGGCCATGGTCGATGTCGGCAAGACCAGCTGGGATGTGGTCGAAGTGGAGAGCCCGGAGCTGTTGCGCGGCTGTGACGAGGGCTTGTTCGAACCTTTGGACCTGGCCCGCTTCGGTGATCCGGCGCAGTTCGTTCCGGGCACCCTGAGCGAGTGCGGCGTGGCCACTTACGTCTGGTCGATGGTCATGGCCTTCGCCCCGCAGAAGCTGGCCAAGGCTCCCGAATCCTGGGCCGACTTCTGGAACCTCAAGGATTTCCCCGGCAAGCGCGGTTTGCGCAAGAGTGCCAAGTACACCCTGGAAATCGCCCTGCTGGCGGACGGTGTGGCGCCGGCCCAGTTGTATCAGGTGCTCAACACCCCGCAAGGCGTGACCCGAGCCTTCGCCAAGCTTGATCAGATCAAACCCTACATCCAGTGGTGGGAAGCCGGGGCTCAGCCTGCGCAATGGCTGGTGGCCGGTGATGTGGTCATGAGCGCGGCCTACAACGGACGCATTGCCATGGCCCAGAAAGAGGGCATGCAGTTGAGTATCCTCTGGCCCCAGAGCCTGTACGACCCGGAGTACTGGGCGGTGGTCAAAGGCTCGCCGAACAAGGTCCTGGCCGAGGATTTCATTCTCTTCGCCAGCCAGCCCCAGGCGCAGAAGGTGTTCTCGGAGAACATCCCCTATGGACCGGTGCACCGTCAGGCACTGCCCCTGTTGCCTGAGGCGGTGCAGCAGCAACTGCCGACCTACGAGGCCAACCTGCAAGGCGCGCGGGCGGTGGATGCTGGGTTCTGGGTCGATCATGGCGAGGAGCTGGAGCAACGCTTCAACGCCTGGGCGGCCCGTTGAGAGGCTACTGATGCGCTGAGGAAAAAGGGCCTGCACACGTTGTGCAGGCCCTTTTTTGTGGCAGCGTTCAAAGCGGGTTCTGCAATTGCTTCTCCGCCTGATGCACCGCGTCGCGGCATACCTGTCGTAGCCAGTTACAGAGGGTTTGCGCAGCGGGCGACGAACTGTGCTGATGCAGCGCGTAGTGATAGGCCGGTTGGCAGCGCACCCGTCCCAGAGGTAGCAGGCGACCGTCTGCCAGCCACGAGTGGGCCAGGGAAGGACGAGCCAGCACCACGCCCTGGGCGTTGGCGGCAGCCTCCAGCATCATTCCCAGATCCAGCAGGGCCGGGCCATGGTCAGGTTCCGGCAGGCTCAGGCGTGCTTCCAGCAACCACGGGCGCCAAGGCTCCAGGGGCGAGCGCAGCAGCGGCAGGCGGCTGAAGTCCCGTGGCAGGTGCAGATAGCCGAAGCGTGCCAACAGGGCCGGTGCCGCCATGGGTTGCAGCAGTTCATTGAGCAGACGCTGTTGGGGCGCCACATGGGCGCTGTCACCACAGATATTGATGTCCTGACCTGTGCGCCGGGTCAGCGGTGCACAGAGCTGGATCTGCAAATCGATATCTGGATGAGCCAGGCTGTGCTCCGCCAGGCGCGGCACCAGGATCTGTCGGGCGAAGGTGGGCGGGCAGTTGAGTGTCAGCCGTTGCTTGCGCTGGGCCTGACGGCGGTGCAAGGGCACAGCCAGTAGTTGCGTGAGTATCGGGGTGATCTGATCCAGATAAATTTGGCCTTCGACGGTCAATGCCAGGGGCCCGCCTTGGCGATCGAACAACTGCAGTCCCAGTAACTGCTCGAGGGTGAAGATACGTTTGCGCAAAGCGCTGTTGGTCAGCGACAGGGACTTCGCGGCCCGGTCAATGCTCATCATCTGTGCCGCGACGGCAAAGGCCAGCAGGGCATCGAGGCTGGGCAGGCGATAGTCGTTGATCCGGTGCAGGGCGGTTTTGGCCAGTGCCTGCTCAAAGGGTGACCGGGAGCGTAGGTTGCTGTTCATCCATGACCTCGATCTTGAGAAATCTGACGGTGCCAGAGGAGACTTACGCTGTCAGATTGGAAAAAACCTCCCTGGAACACTGCCTTTTATTCCACCTCAATGGTTACGACGGCTGACTAGGCTTGCCGTTTTGGCCTGGAAAAAAAGGAAGATTCTCCATGTTCAAGACTTACATCTGGGCGACCACGCTGGTTTACGACCCCAAGGCCCTGCCATGGGCCCCCACCCACTGGGCCGATTTCTGGGACCTGGCGGCGTTTCCGGGACGCCGTGGGTTGCACCACAGTGCCCGATTGTCCTTGGAGCTCGCGCTGCTGGCGGACGGCGTGAAGGTGTCGCAGGTATATCCCGCCCTGCGAAAAAGCAGTGGCGTTGATAGGGCGTTTCACAAATTGGAGCAGATCAAGTCCCACATTCAGTGGTGGGACGCGGGAGCCGAACCGCTGCAATGGCTGGTTTCGGGAGAGGTGAGCATGTCGTCGGTCTACACCGCGCGATCCATCGATATGCGCCCGCAGGAAGCGGACTTTCCGCTGCAGTGGCGCGGGCGTCTTTACGACATGGACAGTTGGGGAGTGGTCAGGGGCGGACGAGACAAGGCCGCAGCGCAAACCTGCATTGCCTTTGCCAGTGTGTCCCAGCAGCAGGAGCTGTTTGCCTGGATCATTCATGGCTGCCCCAGCCATGCACAGGCACTACGGGTTGATCACGGCTTCTGGCGTGATCACGGAGAGGCCCTGGAGGAGCGCTTCAAACACTGGGCGGCGGCGAGCTGAACGCACCAGCCGGCTCAATGGGCCGGGGCTTTAATGGCGTTGGGTCAGCCAGTCGATAAACAGCGAAAACAACTCCGCCTGGGAACTGATGGCCAGCTTGGTGTAGAGATTCTTGCGATGCATGCGCACGGTTTCCGGAGAAATTTCCAACACCTTGGCCGTGGATTTCACCGAGTGACCGCGCAGGATCAAGTGGGCGATCTCCCGTTCGCGTACGGTCAGCAGCGGAGTGCCGAAGCTCATGAAGGCGGCTTCGATCTGTTGGTTGAGGTTGGCCGGTGCCTGGGCCGGCAGCGAGCCCTGAGTGGCGTGCCGGACCAGTTGCTGCAAGCCGCCGGCACTGCCGAAGCGGCGGATCAGTTCACGTACCAGCGGTTCCACCGCCCGCAGTAGCGCCAAGGGTTCGCTGGCGAAGCGCGCGCCACTCAAACCCTGGAACATGCACAGGGAAATCTTGCTGTGCGGGTCGAGGTCGACGATGTAGTAGCTGTCTTCGGCGCCCCCGGTCTTGAGGTAGTAGGTCTTGTAGTACTCGCTGGCGAAGAAGTTGTCCGGGGCGATTTCCGAGAGGTGGTAGAAGCCCTCTGCCAAGCCGTTTTCCACCGCCAGGCAAAAGGGGTCGAGCAGGTAGCCGCGGGAGAAATAGCGGTTGATGATCTCGTCGCGGTACTCGCCGACTATGCCTTGCTCATGCAGTAGCTGTGGTGGCAAGCCTTTGCGTTCCAGGCTGATCATCATGGATTCGATGGGGGTCAGGGCATTCAGCGCTGCCGCCAGATGGCTGAGGAAGGCCTCATCGTCCACGCTGTCGAATGCCTTGGCCAAGCCGGCATGCCAGGCCTGCAGGGCATGGAGGGAGAGAGGGGCGTCGGGGGTATTGGCAGGTGCGCTCATGCCCGGCAGTTTAACTGCCGGGCGCAGGCCGGGTAAGACCCCGATTCGCAGTGCTGCCGGTGCCTGTTGTCGATTCATCAACCCAGGTACTGGCCGTCACGGCGCAGCTCGGCTGCAGCCTCGAGGATGCATTCGCGCAAGGTCTCGACAATCTCGTCGATCTGCGCGCGGGTAATGATCAACGGTGGCGACATGACGTTGAGATGGCCGATGGGGCGTACCAGCAAACCCTTGGCCTGGGCTCGCAGGTGGATGCGTTCGGCAATGTTCAGGGCCTCCGGCAACAGGCTCTTGCTGTGCTTGTCGGCGACGAATTCGACGCAGGCCATCAGCCGCTTGCAGCGCACATTGCCGACCAGGGGCAGTTGCGCCAGGCTCTGCAGGCGTTGCTCCATGTAGGCCCCCACATCCTCGACATGGGCCAGCAGGTTTTCCCGCTCGATGATCTCGATGTTCTTCAGCGCTGCGACGCAACTGACCGGGTGTCCGCTGTAGGTGAAACCGTGGGTGAAGCAACGGCCCTTGCCCGGCTCGCCTATCACCTGCCAGATGCGCTCGGAGAAAATGCATGCCCCCAGGGGCAGGTAGCCCGAGGTCAGGCCCTTGGCGGTGGTGATGATGTCCGGCTGCATGTTGAATACGTCCTGCGAGGCGAAAAAGGTTCCCAGGCGACCGAACGAGGTCACCACCTCATCGGCGACATACAGCAGGTCGTAGCGCTGGCAGATTTCCCACATGCGCCGGTGATAGCCCTCGGGAGGAATGATCACTCCGCCGGAACCCATGATGGGTTCGGCGAAGAAGGCCGCCACCTTGTCCGGGCCGATAGTGAGGATCTTGTCTTCGAACTCGGCCACCAGAAAGTCGAGGAAATCCGCCTCGCTCATGCCTGCCGGGGCACGGTAGTAGTTGGGGCAGGAGATGTGGTGAAACAGGTCGCTCATGAAGTCGAACTCGGGAGCTCGGTCGGCGGCCTTGTTACCGATGGACATGGTCAGGAAGGTGGAACCGTGGTACGCGTTGATCCGCGAAATCACATGCTTCTTCTCATGCTTGCCACGACTGTTCTGATAGAACTGCACCAGGCGGTAGGCGGTGTCTACTGCAGTGGAGCCGCCAGTGGTGAGAAACACGTGGTTCAGGTCCCCCGGCGCCAGGCTGGCGAGCTTTTCACAGAGCTGGATGGCGCTGACGTTGGCCATGTCGCAGAACGGATTGGAATAGGCCAACTGCCGTACCTGATCGGCGATCGCTTCGGCCATTTCCTCGCGGCCCAGGCCGATGTTGGTGCACCACATGCCGCCGACCGCATCCAGGTAGCGCCGGCCGGCAGTGTCATAGATATAGGCACCATCACCGGCGGCGATGTTCAGCGAGCCCTGCTCGCGGTGCTCGTCGAACATATGGAAGCCGTGCATGTAATGGGCCTTGTCGGCGGCCACCAGTTGAGGGTCATCGAACTGTTGAAAAAAGGCTTCGGGTTGGATAGCCATGGGCTTCACCTCGGGTCGAATCATTGGACGCAATGTCTATGGAATGGGTAGGAATGGATCACTTGCCGATCTTCACCATGTTCCAGGTGCGGGTGATCAGGCGGGTGCTGGCGGGAGACTGGATCTTCTGGGTGAACAGCCGCTCACGGGTCTGGGCATCGGGGTAGATCGCCGGGTTGTCACGCACCTCGGCGGTGAGTAGCGGGGTGGCCTTGAGGTTGGCATTGGCGTAGCGGATGTAGTCGCTGACTTCGGCCATCACCTGCGGCTGCAACAGGTACTCGATAAAGGCATGGGCATTGGCCACGTTCGGCGCATCGGCGGGAATGTAGAAATCGTCGAACCAGATCAGCGAGCCTTCCCTGGGAATGAAATAGTCGAGCCTGACCGGTGCCCCCGCTTCATTGGCCCGGGCCTGGGCGGTGGCGTAATCGCCGGACCAGGTCGCACTCAGGCACAGGTCGCCATTGGCCAGGCCATTGAGGTAACTGGTGGAGTCGAACTTGCGGATATAGGGCCGTACGGCCATCAAGGCATCCTGCGCGGCCTTGAGGTCTGCGGGCTCGGCGCTGTTGGGGTTGCGCCCCAGCCAGGCCAGCACCAGCGGCAGAATATCCGTGGGCGAGTCCTGCAGCGTCACCCCGCAATCAGCGAAGCGCGACACCACCTTGGGATCGAACAGCATCGCCAGAGAACCGATGGGCGCGTCCGGCATCCGCTCGCGGATCTTGTCGACGTTGTAGGTCACCCCGTTGCTGCCCCAGGTATAGGGCGCCGAGTACTGCACCCCAGCGTCGTAGTTCTCCAGGCTTGTCAGCACCTGGGGGTCGAGATTCTGCCAACTGGGCAACAACTGCTTGTTCAGCGGCTGGAACACCCGCGCCTTGATCAAGGGCGGCACCAGCGCCGCATTGAGTACCACCAGATCGTAGCCGGAGCGTCCGGGCAGCAGCTTGCCCTGGACGGTTTCATAGGAATCGAAGGTGTCGTAGATCACCTTGATGCCGCTGGCTTTCTCGAAGCCGGCGAGGGTGTTCTCGCCGATATAGTCCGACCAGTTGTACAGCCGCAGCGTCTTGCTTGCAGGCTCCTCGGCCTGCACCCAGGCCGCCGCCACCGTCAGAACCACGCCAAATACCGCAGGGAATGCTGTACGCATGCTGGAATTCCGCCTTGAACCTGATGGGAGGAGCCCGGGTCGAGCCGTTGGCGCTACTGTCCGCGAGCCGCCGCACACACGCCATAACCCGATCGGGTAGGTGAGCGAGGAACAGGCAAGGGCGAGCTATCGGACTTGATTTATGCAATCATCCAGCCCCGCCGGCGACTTCGAGCCGTATTTGCCCGCCCGGAAACCTGTAGAAACAGCCCGGCAGAAAAAATATCGAATAGGAGTTGCCAGGAATGGAAAACATGTCCATAATTGCGACCATTCCTCAGCGAGGAAACGGAAAAACTCTTTAGAAATCAAAGAGTTGCGAGATGAGGTTGATCTCGAAAGCCGTTCCAGTTTGTACGTGTGCAGTGTTGTTTTTCAGGCATTGGACATTTGGGGCCGAGTAGCAAAATGGTTATGCAGCGGATTGCAAATCCGCCTACGCCGGTTCGATTCCGACCTCGGCCTCCACCCTTGAAAACCCCGTAGATTAACGTCTACGGGGTTTTTTATTGCCTGGGATTTGGGTAATCACTTCCGCAATTTTTTGGATCGCTTCCGCAAGTGGCCGGTTTTTAGCGTTGAGCTGAGATAGCTTTCTTTCAATTGAGTGAGGGCTCATGGTGGAGAATGGCTAATGTATTCGCCGTTTTTGAGTTCCGGCCGGGTACTAATCTAACGCTGGCAAGCTGGGGGCTCGCCTCGTGCATGATCAGCGGGACTATGCAAAAATCGATGTCCCTCTCGCTTATGAAAGGAGGCGCGGTAGTCGAGTTCCACCTCTGCTGCTCTGGCTCAAAGGATGGCTTTCTGCTAGCGTTCAGTAAGTACCTTGCTTAACAGCACACATTGACGTTTTTTATTTTTTTGAGCTTTTGTCCATTTATATGACCCATAAGAAAGTATGCGCAATTGACCTGTTTTGTGGAGCAGGCGGCCTCACCACTGGATTAAAGGCAGCTGGATTCTCGGTACTTGCAGGTTTTGAACTTAATGAAACTGCGGCAGCCACGTACAAGCTGAATCATAAAAAAACTAGACTGTTTATTGGTGATCTTTCAAAAATAGACCCTAAAGAAGTTATGGATAGTTTGGGTTTGAAGAAGGGAGAGCTAGACCTTCTTGCAGGCTGCCCTCCATGTCAAGGTTTCTCTACCCACAAAACACGCAATAGATCCAGCTCTGTAGACGACATACGAAACGATTTGGTTTTCGAGGTTTTACGTTACATAAAAGTTTTTCTGCCAAAAACCATTATGTTGGAAAATGTTCCAGGTCTTGCTAAAGATCAACGTATGTCAAAACTTAAAGCAGAGCTTAAAAAGCTTGGCTATATAATAGATGATAATACTGTGAAAGTTTTGGACGCTGCTGACTTTGGCGTGCCGCAACGTCGAAAGCGTATGATTCTACAGGCTTCACTTTTCGGCATCATTAATGAGCCAGAAAAAATAATAGTTAAAGCAACGGTGAAACAAACAATTGGCGCATTGCCTTTGCCTGGTTTTTCAGGAGACGAGCTTCACGATCTACCTGTTTATAGAAGCAAAAAAGTTTCAACGATAATCGAAAATGTTCCCATCGATGGTGGCTCAAGGAGTGACCTCCCACTTGAGCTTTGGTTGCCATGTCATATTAAGCGACCTGGCTCTTACAAGGATGTCTATGGGCGGATGTCTTGGAATGATGTAGCACCAACAATCACTGGTGGCTGCACCAACCCTTCTAAAGGACGATTTATTCACCCGGATCAGAACCGATCAATCACACTTCGGGAAGCCGCTTTGCTTCAAACTTTTCCCGAAAATTATAAGTTTTCGCTGAAGCGAGGAAAAGATTACGCCGCGCTAATGATAGGGAATGCTCTTCCGCCTTTGTTGATTAAGGCTCATGCGAAAAAATATATACAGCATCTAAGGTCGGTTGAAACAGGGAGTGTAGAATGACCAAGCGCTTTGTAATGAAATTTGACCCCAAGACTATCGAGCACTTGGGCGTTCGAATGTACTCTACTCTTCCTCCAGCTCTTGCGGAGTTGATTTCTAACGCCTATGACGCAGATGCATCTGAAGTAAAAATAAGCCTCGCGGAGACTGCGTCAGGGCCATCCTCTATTAGTGTTACCGACGACGGGGAGGGGATGAACGCCCTCGACATTCAGGAAAAATTTCTGGTCATTGGCAGAAATCGTCGACAGAAGGAAGGTGATGAGCCGACTAAAAAATTCAAGCGGCTCGCCACTGGTAAAAAAGGTCTGGGAAAGCTTGCACTTTTTGGACTATCAAAACACATTACTATCGATACGGTTAAGGATGGACTGCGGAACAGGTTTAGCTTGGATTGGGATACGCTTATGACGTCTGAGGGTGAATACTCACCCACTCGTGAAATTAACAACCAAAAAACCACTCGTCCGTCTGGTACCACAATTAAGCTTGCGAAACTAAAGCGCCAATCGAGTTTCGATGTTGAAGCGCTGGCTGATAGCCTGTCTAAGATATTTATCTCCGATACCACCTTTAGTATTATCTTAAAAAAGGGCGAAGAGCGTGCTATTGTCAACGAGCAGCGGAGGTATAAAAACTTTAATAAAGAGTTTGAGTGGGGGTTGGAAGATTACATACAAGATGATTCTCAGTATGCGGGTGTAGTTGGAAAGCTATTTACTGCTGAGACTCCAATTCGCCCAAACTCTGGGTTGCGTGGCATATCTATTTTTTCACGCGGGAAACTTGTGAATGCCCCCGAGTTTTTTTCAAGCAGTACGTCTAGTCACTTTTACCAGTATCTCACTGGTTGGATTCGCGCTGATTTCATTGATGAGCTCGATGAGGACGTTATCTCGACGAATCGCCAATCCATAAATTGGGATAATCTTGAGATGGCAGAGTTTCGCGGGTTTCTTTCCGAAACTATTGCAAAAGTTAATAATAGTTGGCGTGAAAAAAGAAGAGCAAAGAAGGGTGTCACGATAAAAGAGGCTACTGGTATTGACACTGAGAAGTGGATGTCTACTATGCCCCAAAATGTCAGGGAACAAACCTCCATAATTCTTGATACCCTGAACAATGATGAATCTATAACGAAGTATGTTCCTATTGTTGAAGCGCTACATGAGCTAGTACCTGAATACCCACAACTGCATTGGCGGCACCTGCATTCGGTGCTTAGAGATCGTGTTCGTAGCTATTATGAAAATCAACAATATGGTGAAGCGGCTGATCAAGGGGTTAAAATCTACTTTGAAACAATTAGGAATATCTCTGGCCTTAAGCTCGATGGCGCAGACTTAATAGGTAAAGCCTTTGGTACGCGACCTCCCGCAATTCAAGTGGCGGATATAAATACCGATTCTGGAGAAAATATTCAGAAAGGGCAGGATCAGTTATCAAGAGGGCTCTTCATGGGGTTCAGAAATCCGTTGAACCACTCCCCCATAGACACTCTCGTCCCCAATACATTTTCAGAGATAGACTGCCTAGATATCTTGAGCCTAACCTCGTATTTGGTTACTCGGATAGAGGCGGTAAAGGAGTCGACTGAAGAGGATTGAGCAATCCAAACTTTGGTCGCGTCCAGAATATCCTGCTTTTAATCGCCCCTAGTTTGAATCGCTCCCTGCTTCGCGCACCCGCTCCGAGCGACCTCTGATTGCCGAATGCTACCAACTATGATCTTGGTGGCATTTGGTTATTTTGTAGGTTTAACAATCTCACCAACACGCCGATAGACCTTCTTGGTCATCTCCTCGGTTGAGTGCCCGAGGAGCCGACTTGCATGCGTTAACTCAATTTCACTGGCCGCCTTCGGCCGTATGTCCTTGAACTGAAACTGCCGAATGCTGACCGCCAGTGCCGGATCGCCATCGGCCGCAGCCTTGATGGCAGCCTTCTCCCGCGCATCGTCCCAGCGGTTGCGCAGCATCTGCTGGCTCATTCGTAGCCCTGAGGCGTTGGTGATTAGCGTCGATGTCCTGATGCTGTTGATTCTCCTGCGTTCCTGTAGGTCTTCGATAAAGGCACTCAAGCCGGACTGTACGCCTTCCTCCTCCAGGCGCAGGCGTAGGCGCTTTTCGGTTTTGCCCTGGCCAATCAGCAAGAACCCATTGTTCAGGTCGGTGGCGGCGATCTTGAGCACGTCCGCGGGGCGTTGTCCGGTCAGATAGGCCAGGTCCATCGCGTCCTTGAGTTCCTGCACTGCCTCGGCGTAGACCGCATTCCATACGGTCTCGCCGGCGTAGTAGTCCCTGGGCTTTTCCTTGTTGCGGCGGACGCCGAAGCACGGGTTGGCTTTGTCGGTCAGGCCCCACTCTCGGGCAATGGTGAATGCGTGAGAGAGCAGGGCGATTTCTCGATTGGCCCGGACCTTGGCGGTTCTGGCATCGCGGTATTGGGCGATCACCTGAGGGGTGATCGATTCGATAGGCGCGCTTTCAAAGGCCCTCCTGAGTTGCTTGAGTTCCTTGCGGTTGTCCGACTGGGTGCGGATCGATTTGCCGGGGATGATCTCTTTTTCGTACCGGTCGAATACGTAGCTCATCAGGTGGTTGGGCTTGGGTGGCGCTCTGCGCTCCAGCCTGGCCCATTCCACCTTGGCCTGATCGAGGTCGGTGCCCAATGGGATTTCCTTGCGCTTGCCGGCGGCGTCCCTTCCGTCGTAGTAGTACGCCGTCCAGATCTGGCCGTTCTTGCCCTTTCTGATACGGCGCACCATGCGCGGCGGTAGGTCGCGGTTGGCTGTGGTTCTCTTGCGCACGGGTCAGCTCACATTCGCAAGGTTGAGTGACCAGACTTCAGTCACGGCACTAGCTGCAGAGGGTTTGACGCCGGCTAACTTCATCCTGGCGTAAACCCGGCCAACGATGGGGCGTCGGGCACCAGTCAGAACAAACTCCCAATGGTTGTTGGTCAGCCATTGGATCTGTTTGGATGGGAGCTGATACCCGGTAATGGTGTGCAGTTCGTCCTGGTCAAGTGTTTCACTCTGCAGTGCGTTAACTGTATTTAGGGCGTTGTTAGTGGTCATGCGGCCACCTCACTTGGAAAGTGCATAAAATGCTGTTGCTGCCACTCGCGGAACTTGGCCATTTCCAATGGCGCGATGTCTGTCCATTGCAATGGCCAGCCCATCAACCACTCGCTGAACTCGGGGTTGTGCCGCCCTCCAGGCAGCAAGCCCAGAAGGGTTAAGTGCTCGGGCAGGCGTACACCCCGCGAGGACTTTTCGGCTCTCTTCCTGGCGGTCTCTGGTAGAACGCTGCCTTTCCCGTCCGAAGCCGTTGGCGTCGGCCACAATCCAGATACGGTCCCTTCTGTGATCCAGGCCGGCGTCGTATGCGCTGAACACTCCCCATCGTGCATCGAACCCCAGTTCGGCCAGGTCCCCGAGAATACGTCCAAGCCCCCTAGAAGTGAGCATTGGCGAGTTCTCCATGTACGCGAGGCGGGGTCGTACTTCATCGATGATTCGGCGCTGCTCCACCCACAATCCGCTTGCTTCACCGTCCAGGCCGGAGGCGTCCCCGCAGATGGAGATATTGGTGCAGGGAAATCCTCCCGAAACCACGTCAACAAGACCTCTCCATGGTCTTCCATCAAAACTGCACACGTCAGACCAAATTGGGAAAGTTGGGAGGGCTCCATCGTTTTGTCGTTGCGCCAGAACCTGTGCGGCGTAGGCATCACGCTCAACGGCGCAGATGGTGCGCCATCCGAGGAGGTGGCCGCCGAGTATTCCGCCACCAGCGCCTGCGAAAAGAGCCAGCTCATTCACGCGGCCTCCTTCATAGACGGGAGGCTTTGGAATGGGCATGCTGAGCGTTTTTTGATGGCTGGGAGCCATGACGCATGAAGAAATTCAGCATGCCTCCAGAAATGAAAGTCGCCAGCGTATGGGTTGTCTGGGCATTTCTGGCTATAGGAGCGCTGGGATGGGCACTGTTTGTTGTGTTGGATGCTTTTGGCGTGAAGGAGAAGGCTGCTGACTGGGCGCAAGCTGTTGGGTCCATTCTGGCTATTATTGGCGCTGCTGCTTTTCCTGTTTTTCACTCCAAAAAAAATACTGCAGAAGTTCAGAGACGTACTGACGCGATCATTAGAACTGCTGCTACTTTGATTTCGAAGGAGGTCGGCCTTCTGCTCGCCTCTATGCTCGGAAACATCAAGCCGATTGATGAACTTCAGTCTGAAATTCAAGATTGTCTTGCAAACAGTCCGTTTCTTGAGCGTCATCAACCGAGCGAGCGTCTCTGCTCGGAGGCAAGAGAAACCGCCCGCAGGTATTGCAAGAATGGTCACGTGGCCAAGTGGCAGGGGCTTGATACGTTGGTAACGAACATAATCAGCTCGCATATGGTGACTAACCAGCAACTTATTTATATCAGTCACCTTATGAGCGCAGTCTCTGCCGCCAAGGCTGCATGCGAGATGCTGGGTGACTGGGAGCTGTCCAGAGATGACTCCCTGTCTACGGTACATAGGCTTGACCACTGTCGGCATCATGTCCGACTGACAATCGACGCTTTGAGCAGGAGAGTTTAAAGGGCTGCATCTTGTTCTATACCCCAAAACAAGCTGCGCGAGCGGCCCAATCTGAGCGTTCAGCGTTGCTCCGGTTGTGGCGGCCCCGCGCAGCTTTTCGTGGGGTGTACGCGCCTCGGTGGTGCTGCTGGCAAGGGCAGTAATGCCTGCTGCTGCGCAGCAGAGGCTCTTTGTATTCTGCGCGTCGACGCCGCTGACGTTGCGGAGCAAAGCGGTCATGGCTTGGGCGGTGGGCTGAGCGTGCGGCATGCCGCTTTCCTCCGGTTTCTGATAGCGGGCTGGTCCTTCGATCTGCTGGCTCATGCCGCTTCCTCCTTTGCTACCGGCTCCAGTAGGGTGGCGATGGCCAGGGCTTGATCGCGCAACGAGCGCGAGTCTCTTTCGAGTTTTTTTCCGGTCTTGAAGGCGCTGAATGTCTCGGCGGCGATGCGCAGAAGATCTGCGATGGCCAGCAAGGTATGCCGATGTACTGGCTTGAGGGTTTGGCTGTCCTGCAGGCGTTCGTGGAGTTCCGCCAGCCTTTGGTTTTCTGCTCGCACGAACTTGAGGGCGGTTTTCAGCTCGCGCAGGGCTCTAGCGTTGTCCGCTTCGGCAACCGCTTTGCCTTCCTCAATCCCGGCTGCTCGTCCATTGCTCCGGCCAATCAGGTAGCCGGCCCAGTAGAGCAAGGCGACGGTAAGTATCAGGCCGATCAGGGCAATGGTTTGTATGTGGGTCATGTGGTGTGCTCCGGTGGGTTTGGCTGGTGGTGACAGCCGTTGGGTTATTGGTCGTGATCGTTGGCGTCGGCCTGTTGCTTGGCGTGTTCTTCATCCGCCCGGTAGGCGCGGATGTCGATCAGTGCGGCAACGTGGCGGATGTGTGCGTACTTCGGGGCCTTGCGGCTGCTGTCCAGGGTGGTGACGGGCAGTTGAATGCGGCCGCTGCTGATCTCGGCGGCGAACGACTGTTCATTGAGGTTGCGGAAGTACTGCACACGGATTTTTTCCAGCGGGATCAGTACGTCGCCGAAGGTGCGATACAGCAGCTCGACGGTGGCGGTTTCCGGTGCTGGCATCAGGCGCAGTGGGGTCTGGTTGGCGTTACTCATTGGCTTGCTGGCTCTCCATGCGCTGGCGGCGTTTCGGGTGGTTCCAGGTGATCAGGCAGTGGGCTTTGGTCAGCTCGCGCAGATGCTCGGGTACCTCAAGGAGCGCAGCGTTGCGCTCCTCTTTGGTCCGTAAGGCGATGATCTGGCGGGCGTACTCCCTAGGCCACGTCACGGCGATCTGCCGGGATAGCGGGCAGGGCGAGGCCCAGTTGCTCGGCAAGCCAGGGAATGCCGGCCTGCCGTACCCGTGTTGACTGGCTGTACTGCATGCCGAGTCTGTCGTGGTACCAACTGCCGTCTTTGATGCGCAGGTACTCCCGATCCCGCACCGGGAAGGCCGGCAGGTTGTGTTCTGTGAGTAGGTGCTTTTCGCGCATTAGCTTGATCAGGGCTGGACGGGTGAGGCCGAAGTACTTGGCGGTTTTTTCAAGAGTGCGATCCATAGCGATCTCCTAGGCGGCATGCGCGGCGGGAGTTGCCAGCGTTGCCAGGTGGGTGATGGATTCGCATGCCGCCTTGTAGATCTCTATGTCTGTGCCGTAGATCGTGAAGCATTTAGTTCGTGGGCTTCGGTGGCCAATGCTGAGGATGATCGTGGCGCCTGTACGGCTTCGGGTACGGTGAATGGCCGCCATGATCGGTAACGAGAAGCCCAGGTCGAGGTCAAGGAATCCGCCTAGGCAGACCAAGCCAAACACTCGTTCGCGTTGCTCTGCGCTGAACTTCCCATACTCGCGTTCGGCGTGCGGCAGGGGTTGTAGTTGGGCAGTGTGGTCGATTGTGCCGTTGGCCACGTCCTCAATGAAATCTGCCAGCTTGAGGTGGGTTTTTTTGTCGTTGGCCAGGGTCAGGGTGTGGCGCTCGTTGCCCAGCTCGACGACAAAAGAGCTTTCGGCGGGGCCGCGGTCTACGTTCAGGCGAAACCTCAACGCCGTGCGCTTGGGTGAGTTGCGCAGTGTATGGTTAAAGGTTTCGCTCAGGTTGACTTGAGCCTTGAGCAACTGCAGCGTGCGGTTATCGACTGAGAACCTGCTCATTCTGCCGCCTCCTGCGAACGCCCATTTGGTCTGAGTACATAACCCCAGGGGCGAACGCCTCCTGGGCGGTGAGCGGGCAGGCGGACGCGTGTATAGCCGAGTAGTAGTAACGACTGGCCAACGACCATTTGAGTCGCTTTGTCCTGCGCCAGCCCCATTGCTTCGATTACTTGCTGGTTGGTAACGCCTTGCGGCCAGTTGTTGGCTGTCAAATGAGAGCGCAGACTTTGTTGAAGCTCATATTGTTTACGCTGTGGAGCTGGCAGGTCTGAGTCTTCTAGCCATTCCGAAGCGCCAAGCTCGGCAACTAAGTCGATGCCTGTAGTACGCACTGCCGCCTGGTTGGCGCGTGTTGCTGCAAGGCGTCGTGCCATGCCCATGCTACGAGCAGTAGTGAACAGGGCGCGAAATACACGGCCCGCACTGACGATCTGGTCCGCCTCCACGTTGGCGGCCAGCGGAACCTCAGTTGCTTCGGCGACAGCTTCTGCCGTGGGCATGATGTAGGCGCCGTGTTTGCGAAGGGAAGGTAGAACCTCATGAGTCACCCAGCGCTTGAAGCGTTTGGCTTCGGCCTTGCGGCTGCGAAGGATGGCGGAGTACAGACCGGCTTCGTTGATCACTAGCATTTCTTGGTTGCCGCCAGGGGTCGGCACAATCTGCCGACCCTTTTCATCGTCATCGAGATTGCGAGTCATATCCTTGGCTTCGGCGTAGCTAAGGGCTAGCGCAACGTCAGTCGCAACGAACCAAGGTTCTCCGTTGATCATCAGCGCCCGGACTTCATTGCCTTCAAAGGCGTAGGGGATTGGCAGAGTCATTAGGCAGCCCTCCCGCCATTTGGATCAAATGGTGTGTGGGGTTGGTGGGCGTTCTGTTTTGGTTTGCTGGCGATGAAGGTGCAGCCGTATTCGCGGGCCAGGTGGCGAACCTCGAATACGCGGATGGGGTTGCACGCCGGATGGACGTGCAGGGTTGCTGTGGTGTGCATAGTCTTGCCGTTCTCTGTGGTGGAAGAGTAAGGCAAGTAAACAATATGTTTGGTTTTGGTGCAAACGAATTGTTTCTATATAAGGGGTGGGCCTTGCAGGGGGCGGGTTGATGACCACCAGAAAACGCGACCGAGAATAACGATCCGTTGGGCTAGGATGTCGTCAAAATTGTAATCTTCGTCTGCATACTCTCCAGAGTTAAAGCTCTTCATTCTGATGCCGTCAGGCAGGCGCTGTAGGAACTTGATGCGAAAATGTCCATTGTGATCAATGGCGTAGATTTCTCCATCGATGATCCGGGTGGCACCCTTATCTATGGCTACGGTAGAGCCGGACAGGATCAATGGATGGTTACTATTACCGTTATTTGTCGCGAATACGGCATTGGAGGGAACAACTCCACAGCTGCTCAGAACAGCCCCTGAAAAACGAAGCTTTGGGCCTGTGACTTCCTGAATTTCAGTGCGCCCAATCTTCCCGGGAGCTGCTGTTAGCTCTATTTCCTTATAAAGTCTCAGTTCAATTTCTCCGTCCTGTAATGGTGTGTCCGGCTCCCAAAGCTCCAGTGGGTCCAGTACATACAGTGACGAGTCATTCGCGGCAGGTGGGGCAGGGTGGCGTTCTGTAGCCTCGGTCCGCATGGGGACATTCTTACCTTCCAGCCATTCCCGTTCGACTACCAAGGTCAGCGCGACTTCTCCCACCATGTAGGCCGGTACGCCGCGCTTTTTCCAGTTGGTGATGTTCTGTTCGTTTTCAAGTTCAAGCAGTCGCGCAAACTCGGCACCTGATAGTCCGGAGTCTTCGAGTGCTTTTTGAAAGCGTTGGCCTTTGAGGTCGTTCGGTTGTTTGCTCATAAACGAAATGCTACATCGCTTGTGTTCTGTTGATAACAAACGTATTGTTTGGTTTCTTCGTTCGAAATGTTTGGTTTGGATCTTGCCATGAATACGCCTGATCAGGTCTTCGAAATGATATTACGGGTGGCTCAGGAAGCCGGAAAAAGCCCGTCGCAGATCGCGCATGAATGTGAAATCAGTCCGCAGCGTCTATTCAATTGGCGCCGTCGAGGGGTGCCAGTTGCTCAGGTTAGAACACTTTCTAAGGTTCTGGCAGGTTCGCTCTTGCCGCACCAATTGCGACCTGACCTGCCAGAGATTTTTCCGGCACCCGACACGCTCTGTCGAGTTGAGGCGATATAGAAAAAAGGCGACCCAAGGGTCGCCCAGTTCCTCCCGACACACACCACCACAGTGTCGCCGGGTCGCGGTTTAGGTAGGCGTGCACACCACATGCAAAAACGTCTACTTCAACCGCGCTTTCAAGGCTCGGAAGCCTTGGGTTGCTGCCTTCTCCACCACAGATTGGGCAGCTGTTGCGCCAGAGGTGAACAACGGATTGTTCGCCTCGGCACGGTGCCGGTGTCGATCCCGAAGATCTAGCCGGCGTTTGGGCCCTTACAAGCCACGCGGCAAATGTAACACCACTGCATGCCGCGCGGCACTGGCAACTTACAAGGATTAATGCCATGAGCCGTATTGCTCTGAACTCTGTTGAGCGGGCCAAGCGGGAAATCCTGCCGCTCGATCTCGCGCTTTACCATGCTGCCCGGGACTATCCCGGCGGCGCCGCTGCCATCGCCGCCACCACCGGCCGCAACCCGACCACGCTGCAACACAAGCTGTCTCCCACCCACCCTAGCCACAGCATCAACATTCAAGAATTCGGCGAGATTTTGGAACTGACCAAGGACCGGCGCATTCTCGATGCGGTGCATGCCTTGGTAGGGGACACGATCTGGCAGGAGTTGGCTGAGGCTTACACCAACGACATGCCGGAGACGCTGACCACGGGCATCGCGGTGTATTTTCGTCAGGTTGCCGACCTGGCCGACACCTGGGCCAAGAGCATCGGTGATGGCGTGGTGAGCGATGCCGAGCTGGCCGAAATTCGTCTGCAGGTGTTTCGCGGTATACAGGGGCTGCTGGGGATGTTTAACCGTGCCTGTTACGTCAACCAGACCACTCGGGGGGCGAACCATGGCTGACATTGCGGATTTTGCCAACGATCTGGTGCAAGAGCGCCTTGATCAAGCGCTCGCGGCGCGTCAGTTGCTGAGACCTGAGCTGGCGGCGCATTCCTTCCTCATCTGCGAAGACTGTGACGGTCCTATTCCCGAAGCGCGCCGCTTGGCGCAGCCGGGTTGCACCATGTGTGTGACCTGTCAGGAGATCGATGATGTGCGGAGGGCCCGCCATGCTTGATGAGGTCTTGGGGCAGTTCGCCGATTGCGGCCTGGAGCCCGCGCAGCCGCTGGTGTTCGGCAAGCTCACTCGCTGCAAGACGGCGCAGGATAAGGGCAAGGAGAAAAACGGCTGGTACGTGGTGCATGAGCATCGCACCGAGAAGGGCGAAACCCTGATTTTCGGCAGCTTTGGCGACTGGCGTTCGGGTGTGACACAGAAGATTAAGGTCAAACCCGGGCGGATGAGTGCCGAGGAGCGTGAGGTGATGCGCGCCCGGCAGGAAGAGGCGAAACGCCGGGCGGCGGAAGTCGCCGCCAATGCAGCGCGTCGTGCGGCAAAGCGTGCCGCCGGGTTGTTCAAGCGCATGCCGGAGAAGGGCAAGAGCATCTACCTGGACCGCAAGCAAGTGGTGGGCTTCGGGGTGCGCTATGCGCCACGTTCGGGGGCGTTTTTGGTGCCCATGAGCAACGTACGCGATCAGATCGTCGGCTTGCAGGTGATCTATCCCGAAAGGCAGGAAGAAACCGGGCGCGACAAGTCCTATTGGCCCTATGGTTTGTCGAAAGAGGGCGCTTTCCACCTGATCGGTCCGCACCCTGAACCCGGCGAGCCGGTGCTGGTGTGTGAGGGCTACGCCACCGGCGCCAGCCTGCATATGGCAACCTCGTTGACCGTGGCCATCGCCTTTGATGCGGGTAATCTCATGCCGGTGTGCAAGGCCATGCGTGAGCGCTTTGCTGGGTGCCCGATCATCGTTTGTCGAGATGATGACTGGAAGACCAAGCGGGCCAACGGTGAGCCCTGGAACCCCGGCAGAGAGCGTGCTGAAAATGCGGCAACGGTGGTCGGCGGCCAGGTGGTGGCCCCGATTTTTTCCGGCGAGCGGGAGATCAAGTGGACCGACTTCAACGACCTGCACTGCGCCGAAGGTTTGGAGGCAGTGCGTCGTCAGGTGCTGGCGGTGGTCAGGCCACCCGCCGCGGGCGGCTGGCGGGATCAGTTGGCCCGCAGCGACAGCGGCATGCTGATCGCGCACATGCAGAACGTTGAACTGATCCTGAGCAATGATGAGCGCTGGGCCGGGGTGATTGGCTTCTGTTCGTTCAGCGCCAAGATCGTCAAGCTTCGGGTACCGCCCTATGGTGGCGACACTGGCGACTGGGCCGACATCGACGACATGCTGGTGATGAAGTGGCTCGCGCAGCAGTACAACCTGCGGGTCAAGGTCGGCAACGTGATCGAGGCGGTGAGTGTGGTGGCGCACTATCGAGCGTTTCACCCGGTGCGCAATTACCTGCGCGGCCTTGAGTGGGACCGCGTGCCCCGGCTCGACTTCTGGCTCACCGAGATCATGGGCGTGGAACCGACCGACTACAGCTCAAAGGTCGGCAAGCGCTGGATGGTCTCGGCGGTGGGCCGGGTGATGGCGCCGGGTTGCAAGGCGGACTCGGTGATGATTCTGGAAGGCGCCCAGGGCGCCGGTAAGTCTACGGCGATGAGCATTCTCGGCGGTTCGTGGTTTATGGACACGCCGTTTACCCTGGGCGATAAGGATGCGTTCCAGGCGATCCGGGGCAAGTGGATCATCGAGCTGGGCGAGTTGGACAGCTTCAACAAGGCCGAATCGACCAAGGCCAAGCAGTTCTTCTCGGCCTCGGTGGACACCTACCGCGAGAGCTACGGCCGCAGAACGATGGACGTGCCACGCCAGTGTGTTTTCGTGGGCACCACCAACCAGGATGAATACCTCAAGGACGCCACCGGCAACCGGCGTTATTGGCCTGTGGCCTGCACCAAGGTCGACCTGGAGCAACTGCGACAGATCCGCGACCAGCTCTGGGCCGAGGCGATGTTCTGCTATCAGGCTGGCGATATCTGGTGGGTGATCCGCGATGAAGCGCCGTTGTTCGCCGAGGCGCAGGAAGAGCGCTTTGTGGTGGATGAATGGGAGGTGCCGATCCTGAAGTGGCTGGAGGAGTCGCACCTGGGGGAAACCACCACCGGCAGTCAGATCCTGGCTGAGGTTCTGAAGATCGATCCCAGTCACTGGGGGAAGCCGGAGCAGATGCGCGTGGGTGCGATTATGCATCGGCTGGGGTGGCGCAAGAGGCGTATGCCGGCACTGGCCAAGAGTGGTATACGCCCATGGGCCTATCAGAAGCCGACCAACTGGGGGCGCGGATCTGCATTGCAGGTGGCGCCGATGGAGGAGGAGCCTTGCTTTGATTAAGCGAATCGACGAGATGCTCAAACTCTGGGCTCAGGATCTGCACATGCCCACGACCCTAGCCATCGGCACCGCAGGCGGCGGCAATATGATCGCCATGCTGATGGAGTGCAAAGGCGAGCTGATACGGGGTACCCGGGGCAGCCGGGTGCTGCTGGATGAATCGGCCGATATCGAGCTGATCGTCAACAAGCACCTGCCGCCCGAGCTGGCCCTGGTGGTGATGGAGCATTACTGCAATCACGACAGCCTGCTCTCGCAGAAGATGCTGCACTGCGGCTGTAGTGCCAGGACGTACTACCTGCGTTTGCATGAGGCTCACGTGTACATCGACGGATTGCTCATGGGGAGGGCTGCTTGAGCCTTACCCTGGCTGCGTCTGCTGCTGTCCTACTGGCTCGCCTTGTCCGACTGCGTTTTAACGCAGCAGGACAAGCGCGGGCCTTGTCATTCGTGGGCTGTCCTACTGTCCAACCTCTCAGCGCGTCATGCGCACACATGAGCGCAGCGGGCACACACTACGCGCCGTGGGCGCGCACGCGTGCCTTTCAATTTCTTCTTACAGGCGAGAAAGGAAAGACAGAGGTAGGACAGTAGGGCAGAGCCTTGTATTTCGGGGCCTGTAGCTGTCCTGCCTGACTCACTATCAGTGGGACAGGCAGGACAGCGCCCAAGGCGCTGATAGCCGAAATAAAGATATTCGCCGACATTGCCTAGGCGTTCACTAGACATTCACCGGGTGGCGTTAAAACAGGGTTGCTGCCAGTAAAATCCACCTGTAAAAAGTAGCCATCTTCGATAGGTGCGACCGCAGAGAGCGGCAGGCACCCACACACCAAACCCGGCCCTTGCGCCGGGTTTTTGCGTTTAAGGGGCAGGCGATGACGAACGAGCAACAAGCACTGGCAGAGATGCCGATCTGGTTAGTGATCGTCCTTGCCCTGGTGGGCGGCGTGTCCGGCGAGATGTGGCGAGCAGACAAGGAAGGGGCGCGAGGGTGGGCCCTGTTGCGGCGCCTCGCGCTGCGGTCCGGTGCCTGTATCGTCTGCGGGATGGCGGCAATGATGTTGCTGATTGGTGCCGGGGTGTCGGTGTGGACGGCGGGCGCCTTTGGCTGCCTGACGGCGATGGCCGGGGCGGATGTTGCCATTGGCCTTTACGAGCGGTGGGCGGCGAAGCGGATCGGGGTGTGCAAGGTGCCGCCTGTCACTGAGGATCGGGGTTGATGCGCTAGAGGCCACGTAATACGCGGCTTTCAGGGTTTTTGCACCGATTTGGGGCGTGAAAAAAACGCCGGGGACCCTGGGAAGCTCCCGAGGACACGGGCTCGGAAACCCGCGGGACTTCGTTAGCGGCAGGGCTGCCAGCTTACTGAAATTCAATCCATTGAAATTGAAAGGTTCGATTGAAAAGCCGTTGAAAAAGGAGGGCTCATGACAGAACCAACCTACCTGTCAAAGAGCGCCTTCGCGGCTCGCATCGGCAGGTCGCCCAGCTACATCACCTGGCTCAAAGACAACAACCGGTTGGTGCTTTCGCCGGATGGCAAGAAGGTCGACGTCTTGGCCACTCAAGCCCTCATTGCTGAAACCGCAGACCCGAGCAAGGCCGCTGTCTCGGCTCGCCATCAACAGGATCGTGTCCAGCGCGATGTTCACAGCCAACTCACCCCACTTGCCGAGCCGACTTCCACGGCTGCGCCGCAGCCATTGGCTACCGCGCCGGGCAAGCAGCCAGACTTTCAAAAGGCTCGCGCTCACCGCGAGTACTATCTGGCACAGCTGGCCGAGGCGGAATTTAACAAGGTCCAGGGCTCGACCGTGGAGGTCACAGCGGTGCAGTCCGGTGCCTACAACGCCGGCCGCATGCTACGCGACACGCTGCTGGGTATGCCGCCGCAGCTCGCGCCTGAGCTTGCCGCGATGACCGACGCCTGGGAGATCGAAAGGCACCTCACGGCAGCCTTACGCACACGGCTGGAAGAGGCCAGCCGCATGTCTGCGGAGGACTTTGGCCACACCCTTGAAACCAACTGGGAGGTAGTCAATGAACCTGGCCAGACCTGACGGCGCGGAGGTTTACCGCGAGGCCTACTTTCGTGGCCTGCAGCCTGACCCGGATGTGTGGATTGATGAATGGGCGGATGAGTACATGCGCATCCCCCGCGATACCGGCGCCGCTGAGCCGGGCCAGTACCGGACCTCGCGGACGCCTTATGCCCGGGAGCCCATGCGCTGCCTGTCACCGGCTCACCCCTGCAAGCGCGTGGTCACCATGGTGGCCTCGCAGTTGATGAAAACTCAGATTGCCTTGAACTGGATCGGCGGCCTGATCCACATGGCACCGTCCAACATTCTGACGTTGCTGCCCAGCCTGGGCCTGGCCAAACGGGTGTCTTCACGGATCGGCAAGACCATCAAGGCCACGCCTGTACTGCGCGAACGGGTGGCATCCAGCCGCTCGCGGGATTCGCGCAACACCATGGACACCAAGGAGTTTGAAGGCGGGTCGTTGTACGTGACGACGGCGGGGTCTGCTGCGAACTTGGCAGAGCTCTCGGCGCGCTATGTGTACGGCGATGAGGTGGACCGTTGGGAAGTGGACGTCGGCGAGGAGGGTGACCCCATCGAACTGGCGGAAACCCGGGGCAGTACCTTTGGCCGCAACGCCAAGTTTTACTTCTCCAGTTCGCCCACGATCAAGGGGGCCTCGCGGATCAGCGATCTGTTCGAGTCCAGCGACCAGCGTTACTACTACGTGCCCTGTCCGCATTGCGGGCACCGGCAGGTGTTGGAGTGGGAGCGCTTGCTGTACTCGGCGGACTTCACCATGGCGCATTACCAGTGCGCTGGGCCCGAGTGTGACGTGCTGATCGAGGAGTATCACAAGGGGTGGATGCTGGCCCAGGGTGAGTGGCGTTCGCATGCCCAGGGCGATGGCGAGACAGTTGGTTTCCACCTCAACGCCTTGTACTCGCCACCTGGCTGGATGGACTGGCGCACGCTGGCGCGGCAGTTCGAGAAGGCCAAGAAGGCTCAGGCCAAGGGCGATCTGGAGCCGATGCAGGTGTTCTACAACACCCGGCTTGCCAAGGTTTGGGACAGCGCGCAAGAGCAGACCAAGGCCCATGTGCTGCGGGATCGGGCGCGGCTTGAAAGCTATTGCCTCGGGTCGATGCCAGCCGGTGTGCTGATGCTGACCGCGGCTGTCGACGTCCAGGCCAACCGCCTGGAGCTGATGGTGATGGGCTTCGGTGTCGGCATGGAGCGCTGGGTGATTGACCATCAGGTGATCTGGGGCGACCCGGCGAACGAACAGACCTGGGCGGTGCTGGATGAGAAGCTCAAGGCGCGTTACCGGCACCCCTGCGGCGTCGGTCTGGCGATCCTTGCCGCAGGCGTCGACTCGGGCGGGCATCACACGGATGAGGTTTATCAGTTCTGCCGGCTCCGCCGTTGGCGCAACGTCTTCGCCATCAAGGGTGCGAGCAAGCCAGGTCGGCCAGTGATCGCCCAGCGGCCGTCGATGGTGGACGTGACCTGGAAGGGGCAGACCGAACGCAACGGCGCCGAGCTGTGGTTTGTCGGTACCGATACCGCCAAGGACTGGATCTATAACCGCTATCCCTTCGAGAACGGGCCGGGTGCTTTGCACTTTGCCAATGACTTGCCCGATGAGTTCTTCGACCAGTGTGTGGCCGAGAGCAAGGTGGCGCGCTACATCAAAGGCCACAAGCGCATCGAGTGGGTGAAGGGCAAGGCCGACCGGAACGAGGCGCTAGACCTGATGGTGTACTGCCTGGCGATGGCGCATTACCTGGGCATCAATCGCTACCTTGAATCCGACTGGGACCGCGTGCGAAGTGCTATGGCGCAAACTGGTCTATTTGATGAGATGTCTGGGGAAAGAGAAACCTCTACGCCAAGAATAGATATTGCAGAAAGCTGCCATAGCACCAGCGCTGTTGTTCAACCAATAGCGGCGCCGGTATCTGGGCGCCGCATAACTCATAGTGGTTACTTGAGGAGTCGATAGTTAAGATGTAACTCCCAACATGGGACTAATTGCTTTGGCCCCCAAACCTAAGGCTTCAGCAACTAACGCACGGAATGCTTCTTTACTTTCCTCCTTGCCGAATTTGGCTAGCCTTTCTCCAATAGTGAACTTAGGTTCTAAACTATCAGGGAAAGCTTTAAGTACCAGAAGTCCTTGTGATGTAAGCACCGCACTGTGCAGTGAGTTTCCGACTACGCCGGAGTGCCTGATGTAGCCGGACTCAGCGAGCCAATTAGCGGTTGCCATGAAAAAATCGACCTTTCGCAGAAATTTTTTCTGGGAGTCTGGTTGCTTTTTAAAATCTATAAATTGATCTGCACCAAGCGTTATGGGCATGGGGAATTTCATGTACAGGAGACCTAAGATTCTACCTGTAAGTATGTCGAAATTTTCAATATTACTTGTGGCCATAACTCTCTCAAATGCGGCTTTAAGGATGACGGAGCGAGGATGCGTTGCCAGTTATAGCACTTATTTTTCGAATTGAGAGTTAGTCTATGTCTTTTACACGCAAACACCTCGACGCTATCGAGGGCGCTATCGCTCGCGGTGAAAAAACCGTGCGCTATGGCGACCGCACCGTGGAGTACCGCACGGTGGATGAACTGCTCAGGGCCCGCGAGGAGATCCGGGGCAGCTTGAGTGCAGCAGCCGGACCACGCGCTCGCGTGATCCGGCTTTTCCATGGAGGCAAGGGACTGTAATGGCTCGCCACTTTCCGACGCTGACCCGTAACGGTTTCTTGCTGCCGTCCAATATCAAGGCCAGTTACGAGGGCGCCGGAGAGGGGCGCCGTTCCTCGGGCTGGGATGCCCCCGACAACGGCATCAATACCGTCAATACCCCGGCCTTGCGCAACCTGCGCTCGCGTTCTCGGGCGGCGGTACGCAACGACCCGTATGCGTTCAACGTGATCGACAAGCGGGTCAGCAACCTGATCGGCACCGGGATCAACCCCAGGCCACGGACGGATGACCACGACTTGCGCAAGCTGCTGCAGGAGCTGTGGGAGGACTGGGTGGATGAGTCGGACGCCGATGAGTTGACCGACTTCTATGGCCTGCAGGCCCTGGCGGCTCGAACGGTCGAGACGTCGGGCGAGTGCTTTGTGCGCCTGCGTCCTCGCAGTCTGAGCGAAGGCTTGGCGGTGCCGCTGCAATTGCAACTGCTGGCGCCGGAGTTCGTGCCTCATGACAAGTTTGAAAGCACCCGCGACGGCAATGTCATTCGAGCCGGGATCGAGTTCAACGCCATGGGCAAGCGGGTGGCGTACTGGATGTATCGCTCGCACCCGGGGGACTCATCGTCGTTGAACGGCGGCTTTAACCAGCTGGTACGGGTGCCAGCGTCCCAGGTGCTGCACATCTTCGAACCGATAGAGCCTGGTCAGTTGCGTGGCGTTCCGCGTTTGTCGCCGGTGCTCAAGCGCCTGCGCAGCCTCGACAACTACGACGACGCTGTGTTGTTCCGGCAGGAGGTGGCGAACCTGTTCGCCGGTTTCATTTCGCGGCCGACGCCCGAGACGGGGCCCGCGCCGCGAGATCCAGTCACCGGCCAGCCGCTAATGGCGGACCGCGATGGCTTCACGCCGATGGTGGCACTGGAGCCGGGCACGATGCAGGAGCTGGGGCCGGGTGAGGAGGTCGAGTTTTCCAAGCCGCCGGACGCGGGCAACAACTACCCCGACTTCATGCGGCAGCAACTGATGGCTGCTGCAGCGGGTACCGGCACGCCCTACGAGATCCTCACGGGTGACATGCGCGAGATCAACGACCGGGCGCTGCGGGTGGTGCTCAATGAGTTCCGGCGCCGCCTGGAGCAACTGCAGTTCGGCGTTTACGTGCACCAGCTGTGCCGCCCTGTCCGGGCGGCTTGGATGGACATGGCCGTGCTCTCGGGCGCGCTGCAGCTGGAGGACTACGCGCAACGACGCCGTGATTACCTGCGTACCCGTTGGGTGCCTCAAGGCTGGGCCTACATCCAGCCAGTGCAGGACGTTCAAGCCCGACGCATGGAAGTGCAGGCCGGCTTTGCCTCGCGCAGCGAGATGGTGCTGCGCACGGGTTACGACGCAGAAACGGTCGACGCCGAGAACGCGGCGGATCAGGAAAGGGCCGAGCGCCTAAAACTCAACTACAGAACTCACGAAGGCGTCGATCCTGTCGACGACAAGGAGCAACCATGAGCAAGAAAGCGCAGGTGCGCGTTTACGACAAGGCCGGCAAGCTGGTGCCGGTCAAGGACCAATCCTGGTACACCCTGCGGGCCAGCGGCGAAGCCGAACAGCGCAGCATTGAAGTCTTCGTGTATGGCGAGATCGGTACCTGGGGCGTGACGGCCAATCAGTTTGTGCAGGATCTGCGGGTCCTTGACGACGGCGCGTCTCCGGTGATTGCCGCGTTTAACAGCATCGGCGGTGATCTGTTCGACGGCCTGGCAATTCACAACGCGCTGTCGCGGCTGGGGGAACGCTGCACGGGCCGTATCGACGCCCTGGCCGCCAGTGCCGCCAGCGTTGCAGTGTGCGGTGCTCACCGGGTGGTGATCGCGGCCAATGCCATGCTGATGATTCACAACCCCTGGACCTACGCCTCGGGTGATGCCGAGGACTTTCGCAAGGTGGCCCAGGTGCTCGACCAGACCATGGAAGCCATCATCGCCGCGTATAAGGCCAAGGCACCGGACATCGATGAGGAGGAGCTGCGGCGCCTCGTTGATGCCGAAACGTGGCTGACGGCGAACGAGGCAGTTGCCCTGGGCCTGGCGGACGAGGTGGGCGACGGTGTCACGGTCAAAGCTTGCTTGGGCCAGGGCGCCGCGCTGCAACGCTTTCACAATGCGCCGGCTGAGCTGCTGGCCCAATTGGATGAAGCGCCGCAGCCCGATCCGCACGTGCCAGCCGATCCGCCAGAGCCGGCTCCGGTGGTGGATGCCGCACAGCTTGCGCTGCTGGTCACCCAGCGCTGCACAGCTGCCGGTATCAGCAACCTGATCGAGCCGCTGTTGAAGTCCACCCAGCTGGAAAGCGAGGCCGTTGTCCAGGCGGGTTTGACCCGGGCCAAAGCCATCAACGATCTGTGCGTGGCCGCCCGTTTGCCTGAGTTCAGTGCCGAGTATGTGGCGGCCGGTCTGGATGCCGCCGCTGTGCGGGCGCGGCTGTTCGACAAGCTGGTGGGCAGCGGCAAGGGTTTCGAGATCGACAACAGCCTGCCGCTTGAAGCAGATCCACCACCCAAAGTGCAGGCCAAACAGATTGATCAGCCCTCCATCTGGGCCGCTCGCCAGGCCGCACGAAACCCATCCGCAAAAGGAGCTAGACCATGACCATTCAACGTGAGCCGATGCATGCGGGTGAATTCCTGCTGTCCGAAGGGGCCGGCACCATTTCCCGCGAAGCCATCAATGTGGCGGCGGGCCCAGCCCTGGAGCCGGGGCAGATCCTCGGCCTGGTGGTGGCTACCGGTGAGTTTGCCCCTTACAACCCGACCGCCGAGGACGGCAGCGAAAACGCCCAGGCCATCCTCTATGGCCCCTTGGGCGAGTCGGATGTGGTCCGCCGTGGCCGCGCTGTAGTGCGTTTGGCCGAGGTCAGCGAAGCGCACCTGACCGGCCTGGACCCAGCCGTCGAGAAGGCCCTGGCCACTCATTTTGTGTTCGTCCGCTAGGGCGATTCACCCTCGTTTACCGAGCCCGCCTTTGCGGGTTTTTTGCTTTCTGGAGATTGCTTCATGGCTGACATTGAGATCTTTAACGACGACGCGTTTTCTGTTTCTTCGCTGACGGCGGCGATCAACGATCAGGAGTATCTCCCGGGTCGTATCGGCAGCCTGGGCCTGTTCCAGGAGCAGGGTATTACCACCCTGACGGTGCAGATCGAGAAGGACGGCGACACCATCGCCCTGGTCCCTGCGGGCGAGCGTGGCACCTCGGGCCTGGTGGTCGGTGGTAGCAAGCGCAACCTGATCCCGTTTAACACCGTGCACCTGCCGGAACGCTTCGCCATCAAGGCCGACGAGATCCAGGGCATCCGCGCCTTCGGTACCCGCAGTGAGCTGCAGTCGGTGCAGGACGTGGTTAACAAACGCCTGGCCAAGTGCCGTCGACAGTTGGACGCCACCCACGAATTCCAGCGCATGGGTGCCTTGAACGGCCAGATCCTCGATGCGGACGGCAAGACGGTGCTGTTGGACATCTACAAGACCTTTGGGGTGACTCGCAAAAAGATGCCGATGGGGCTCAACGATCCTGCCACTGAAATCCGCGTCAAATGCGGTGAGGCCCTGGACCTGCAAGAAGATGCCTTGGGCAGTATCACCAGCACCGGAGCACGGGCGTTTTGTGGCAAGAACTTCTGGAACAAGCTGATCGTCCACGAGAAGGTCAAGCAAACCTTCCTCAACACCCAGCAGGCTGCAGCACTGCGGGGGGATGCCCGCGAGAGCTTCGAGTTCGGTGGCATCGTCTGGGAGCGCTATCGCGGCAAGGTTGCTGGGGTTTCCTTTGTTCATGACGACAAGGCGCTGCTGATTCCCGAGGGCGTGCCGGATCTGTACATCTCGGTGTTTGCCCCGGCCGACTACATGGAGACGGTCAACACCGAGGGCCTGCCGTACTACAGCAAGATCGAGCCGATGCCGTTCGGCAAGGGCATGGCCGGTGAAGCGCAGTCGAACCCGCTGCATCTGTGCACGCGGCCACTGGCGCAGATTCTGCTGGAGATGTAGCCGTGGGCATTCGCGAGCTGGTCGCCGATGTTGACGATGCGGTGTTCGAGGCGCTGGGGGATACGGCCTATATCGAAGGGCGCGAGGTGCTGGGGATGTTCTCGGCGCCTTGGCTGCAACCCAAGCTCGGCAAGATGAATACGGGCTTGCGCGAGCCACATCTGGTGATCCGTGTATCGGATGCCGAGGGGGTAGAGGTACGTCAGCAGGTGCGCATCGATCTGCCCGCGCACGATGGAGGTGGCCTGTACACCTTGGTTCTGATTGAGCCAGGAGGCGATGGCCTGGTCAGTCTCATTCTGAGGATCAATCCATGAGCATCGGCAGCTACGCACGGCAATCGGCCAGCGAAGGCATGATCACGCTGCAGCCCTCGGCCGTCGATATGCAGGCGTTCAAGGACTTTGCGGCCGTGGTGCCCAAGGCAGCGGCAGCGGCCCAGCGCCGGGCGATCAACAAGACCTTGCGTTGGTTGCGGACCTACATCGCCAGGGCTGTCAGCAGCAAGGAGCGCATTGCGGTCGGGGCTGTTCGCCAGCGGTTGCGGGCTTATCCCATCAACAGCAACGGGCAGGGCAAGCTCTGGTTCGGCATCAACCCGATTGAGTCGAGCCGGATAGGTCGAGCCCGCCAGAATCGCTCGGGTGTGTCGGTCGCGGGGCGGCGCTATCAGGGTGCCTTCTTCAAGAAGGTCTATGGCAGTCAGGCCGATATCTGGATTCGGACTGGCAGCAAGCACTACGACCCGAGCGACTATCCCGAAACACGGGAGGGAAAGCGGCGTTCCGGCTTCATCAACGAGAACGACAACCGCTTCCCCCTGGCCAAGGCCAAGGTGTCGCTGGATGACGTACGGCCGATCTTTGATGAGTGGGTCAGGCGTGCCGATGAAAGGCTGCTGGAGATCCTCGAACAGGAACTGAACTTTGAGCTGCAGAAGTATCTGCGAGGTGGCAAACGTGCCTGATGAACCTTTCAGCCTGGACCAGTTGTACAGCGCGATAGAGCAACATATTCGCGATGCCATCCCTGGGTTGGCTTATGTAGCGGTCATGCCTGACATGCTTGAGCGTATGGCTATTCCGGCGGTGGTGATTGAACTGGTGGAGCTGGAGCCGGGTACCGATCAGATGACCGGCGAGACGGCGCTGGAGGCTCGCTTTGAGGCGCGAGTAATCGTGGGATCTGAACTGCCCCAGTGCCAGCAACAAGCGGCCTTTGTCGCTTCGCAGATTGCGGTGCTGTTGCGCATGCAGACCTGGGGCGTCGAAGTAACTGCCGCCGAGTTTGTGCGGTCTGCCCAGGACTGGACGCGGCCTGAGCTGGATGGGTACGCGGTCTGGGTTGTGGAGTGGACCCAGGGGATATACCTCGGCAAAGAGGAATGGCCGTGGCCTGATCAGCCGCCGGGCACGTTGGTGTTTAACCTGGGTGAGGGTGTCGGTGATGTCCGTCCGGAGGAGTTGTCGTGAGCTACGTCAGCGCACAGCATGATCGTATGTTGGCCGGCCTGATCATCCCTTGTAGCGTGGTGGGCGTGGATCTCGCTGGCGGGACGGTGCGGGTTTCTGATGGTGCCGGCTGGACCAGCGCCTGGGTTCGCTGGCACAGCCAAGCTGCCGGTAAGGCTCGGCACTGGCGGGCGCCGAGTCTGGGTGAGCAGGGAGCCTTGATCAGCCCCAGCGGTGAACCAGCACAAGGTACGTTTGTGCCTGGCCTGTACGGCAACGCTGGTGCGCAGCCAGACAACCGCGACCACGTCGAGGTCTGGCGCTTCGATGATGGCGGTTCGCTGGTCTACGACTGGCAGACCAAGAGCTACAGCATCAACCTGCCCAGCGGAACGGTGACCATTCAGGTCGGCAGCAGCTCGGCGGTGGTTACTGACGACTCGATTGCTGGCAAGGCCTCAACCATCCTGCTAGCAGGAGAAATCACCCTTGAGGGAAATGTCCAAATCGTTGGAGCATTGAGTGTTGCTGGTGACATCAATGGCGGCGGCAGAATTGTTGATACCACCGGCAATACAGCGAACCATAAGCATTAAAAGGATACGCCGGAGTGCGGAGCACTTCCGGCGGTTGTTCCTTTTATTTTGTTTGACTTGCCACTTTGCACTAGTGGGGTAAGGAATCATTGGCTGATTGTTAAATCTACGTTTAGACGAATACCCTAGTTGTGCTCGAGAAATTCCTGTATTTCTACGGGGCTTTTTCCTTGGTTAACGAGGGTTTGTACTGTCTCGGATTTAACTAGACTTTCCTGTGCTTTTATCAAATCTGCCTTGGCTATGTCAGCTGCCGCTTGCACAGTGTCTTCATAAGCTTTAAGTATTTGGGCGGATGTAAAGTTCTGTCCCAAGGACTGTTCGCAAAGTCGATAAAGAGACTCGCGTAGGAGCATTGTCATTTGAGTTCGCTCCACCAGTTTTACGACTGTTGTATTGAACTCGGTTTTTCCTGATACCTCTCCAACACCGTCTTTTTTTACATCGGCTTCGAGCTTCGAAACCAAGCTTAGTGCAACATCTGGTGGGGGTTCCGCGCAGATTTTGATCTTCGTGCCATCTGGTACAAGAAACGCCCCGCGTCGAGATGCGTCGTAATCAAACCAGTAACTTGACGATGCCTGGAGCTTTGAGCTTCGGGCGGGAGAGGTGAAGTTAATACAGCCTGTCATCAGTAAGGACAAGCTGATGCATATGGCGTTTTTTATAATCATAGCCTTTCCTTTTGCGAGTTTAAGACGCCTTTTTAAACTGAGTCTAAACCGTAAGGAAGTAGACTCCTTAATCCTATATAGATCACCTACGGCTCACTTGCTGAGTAGTAACAAAATTTAGCCCAGAAAAATTTGAGTGGCGCTGGCATCTCCTGGTGCCGTTTCTATGTGCTTCTCAATTGCAGCTAATGGAGGGCGCGTTAGTTTGATCTACTCAAAGCTATGCAGCTTTAGCTGGAAGCCTGTTGTACGCGGGATTTTTTATACACGGAGAAATCATGACTACCTCAAAAAAGCTCACCGACGCATCAGCCAGCGCCGGCCCTACAGTGTTCCGCGACATCCTCTACACCTCCCGGGTGCTGATCCTGCCGGACGGCCGTCAGCTGGCCGTGGCCCAGGGTCGGGTATCCGCTCCCACCGGTGACAGCACCGCGTTGGAGTACCTGAGCCAGCATCCGGATCTGCAGCAGGAGTAACGCGATGATCGGAATGGATCGCCGCACCGGCCAGCCGCTGTCCGGCATCGAGCATGTGCGGCAGTCCATTGAGGACATCTTGACTACGCCGCTGGGCAGTCGCCGGATGCGTCCGGAGTACGGCAGCAACCTGCGCCGCTACGTCGACTTGCCGGTGACCGGCGGCTGGAAAAGCGCGGTGCAGGCCGAAGTGGCTCGGGCGCTGTTGCGCTGGGAGCCACGTTTGAAGCTGGAGCGGGTGCGGGTGGTAGCGGTGGTGGGTGGCCAGATCAGCTTCGAGCTGGTCGGTCAGTACCTGGGCAATAACGCGGTTTTGGAGGTGACGGCATGAGCATGCTGGACTTGTCGGTACTGCCGGCGCCGCAGGTGCTGGAAGCCTTGGACTTTGAAGCGTTATATCAAAGCAAGCTGGCGGCCTTTCGCCGGCACATGGGCGAGAACTGGACGGCCAACCTGGAGAGCGACCCGGTCACCAAGCAGCTGGAGCTGTCAGCCTACGGGGATATGCAGCTGCGGGCCCGGGTCAACGACGCGGCCAAGGCGCTGATGTTGGCCCACGCCAAAGGCACGGACTTGGATCATCTGGCGGCCAACGTCAATTTGCAGCGCCTGGTGATCCAGGCCGGTGATCCGCAAGCGGTGCCGCCGGTGGCGGAGGTTAAGGAAGCCGACGACGCACTGCGCGAGCGTGTCCAGTTGGCCTATGAAGGGCTGACCACGGCGGGCCCGCGTAACAGCTACATCCTGCATGCGCGCAATGCCTCGGCCCTGGTGGCAGATGCCGAGGCCGAAAGCCCATCACCGGCCTGCGTGACGGTCACGGTGCTGAGCCTGGAAGGCGACGGCGCGGCCGCTCCTGAGCTACTAGCGACAGTGGCGGCAGCCCTCAACGATGAGGACGTGCGGCCGCTGGGGGATCGGGTCACTGTGCAGAGTGCCCAGGTGCTGCCGTATCGCATTGACGCGGTGCTGCACATGAAGGGGCCAGGGCCGGAGAGTGATGCCGCGCTGGCTGAGGCTGAGCGCAAGCTTGCCGCCTGGGTCAACCCGCGCCGGCGCCTGGGTATCGAGGTGGCCCGTTCGGCCATTGATGCCCAACTGCATGTGGCCGGCGTGGCCCGGGTCGAGTTGCCAGGGTGGCAGGACATTGCCCCGACCCTGGCCCAGGCGGCGTACTGCACCGGCTACAACGTCACGCTGGGAGGTTGAGATGACCAGCCTATTGCCGATCAACAGTACGCCGTTGGAACGAGCGCTTGAAGCCGCTAACGCCGGCGACACCTCGATTGTGCTGCGCACTCTGTACAACCCCGCGACCTGTCCGGTGCATCTGCTGCCCCAGTTGGCCTGGGCCTGGTCGGTGGATCGCTGGGACCCGCGCTGGTCCGAGACGGTCAAGCGCAACGCGATACGTGCGGCCCACTTCATCCATGCCCGCAAGGGCACCATCGGTGCGTTGCGCCGGGTGGTGGAGCCGCTGGGCTACCTGATCGAGGTGGTCGAGTGGTGGCAGACGGTGCCCGCCGGTGAACCGGCCACCTTTGCCCTCAAGGTCGGCGTGCTGGACACCGGCATCACCGAAGAGATGTATCAGGAACTGACCCGGCTGATCGACGACGCCAAGCCCGTCAGCCGGCACATGACCGGCTTGGCCATCAGCCTGGAAACTTCAGGGGGGATCGGCTACGGCGCCTATGTGGATCAGGGCGAAGTGATCGACGTTTACCCTCCGACACCCCGCGATATCGAAGTGACCGGCCGTTATGGCCAGGTCGTGTGCATTGATGAAATAGACACCCTGGACGTGTACCCATGATCGATTCCAACAGTCAGTTTTTCGCCATCCTCACGGCGGTAGGCGAGGCGAAACAAGCCAACGCTACCGCGCTCGGTGTGCCCTGGACATTCAAAGAAATGGCGGTGGGTGATGCCAACGGCACCGACCCCATCCCGAACCGGACCCAGACCAAGCTGATCAACGAATGGCGCCGGGCCCCGGTCAACCAAGTACGCACTGATCCTGCGAACCCGAACATCATCATCACTGAGCAGGTGATCCCGCCTGATGTTGGCGGGCGCTGGATTCGTGAGATCGGCCTGTTCGATGCCGACGGCGATCTGGTGGCGGTGGCCAACTGCGCACCGAGCTTCAAGCCCCTGCTGGTTCAGGGCACCGGAAAGACCCAGGTCATCCGCATGAATTTCATCGTGGCCAATACCGCGCAGATCGTGTTGAAGATTGATCCGGCGGTGGTGCTGGCGACCCGGCAATATGTCGACGACTCGCTGGGTGCGGCATTGCCGGCAGACAAGACTCCTGGCACTTATCGGGTGGTCACCATCGACAAGCGGGGCATCGTTGTTAGCGGGTCAAACCCGAAGACGCTGGGTGGCTTTGGTATCACTGATGGGGTGACTAAAACGGAGATGAACGCGGCAGTTAGCGGGCTATTGCCGAAGGCTGGCGGATCGATGTCAGGAACATTGATTCTTGAGAACGGCAGTAACGACAGTCCAGAATTAAAGTGGAGCGTCCCTGGATTTGAAGTCAGCGCAGACATCGTCAACACCGTTTTGCGCTTCTTTGCAGTTTACAAGGGGGAAGTAACTTTCCCTTTGGTACTGGATGCGCCCAACAAGCTGGCTTCATTCTTCGGCAACATCGCCTGGCACTCCGGCAACTTCAATCCCGACACAAAAGCCAACAAGGCGACTACGTTGGCGGCGTATGGCATCACTGACGCTTACACAAAGGTTGAGGTTGAAACGGTCGTCAAGGCTCAAGCTACAGAAACAGTTCGCGGCGCGGTAAGGATCGCAACAATAGAAGATGTGAATGCTGGAAACGATGACACTACTGCCGTCACGCCGAAGAAACTGTTCAACGGTGCTGTGATCATCACGGGCAACTACGCGGCGCTCAAGCTGCCAAGCTGGCTCGGCGGCTGGATTCTTCAGAAGGGCAGCGTGAACGTAACAGCTGAAGGGGGGGCCGGTGCGTCGGTTTCAGTGACCCTTCCAATCGCATACACGGGCTCTTACGCGCTAAATGCAACGTTCGTCTACTCAGGCGGCAGGCTCGATAACGGGAACGTTGCGCAAGTGCGCGACAAGTCCCTCAACGGCTTCACCGTCGACAACCAATGGATGGGTTCCGGTTCAAGCCTGGCCGGGGTTATCGATTTTTTCGCGTTCGGGAGGTGATCTGATGTTCTATGCAAACTGGGTCCCGGTTGACCAGCGCTTTGCTTTTTCGGTTGAAGACAATGGTGGTGTTCCGGTCACGGCGGAGCGTCACAGCCAGCTCTTCGGAGCCCTTGCTGAAGGCAAGGCTCTTGTGCCAGATGCGGATGGCGCTCCGACCATTGCAGATCCACTACCAGTGGATTCGTCTCCAGCTGCACTTGCCAGACTTGAGCGGGCGTGGCGGGATGTTGAGTTGTCGTCAGTGGTTTGGTTACGTGATCGGCACCGCGATCAGCAGGAGATCGAAGTGCCGACAACGCTGACATCAGATCAATTCAATGAGTTGCTCATGTACATGCAGACTCTGCGTAACTGGCCACAGTCGTCGGACTTTCCGCAGGTCGAACACCGCCCGGCGGCGCCACCTTGGATCGCCGAGCAAACCGAGTAAACGCCCCGCACTGACGGGGCGTTTTCTTTCTCGCGCTACGGCGCCCGTTCCTCTCACAGCCTCGCTCATGTGGGGCTTTTTCATTTCTGGAGCTTATCCATGAGTGGTTTCTTTCACGGCGTTACCGTCACCAATGTGGACACCGGCGCGCGCACTATCTCGCTGCCGTCGTCCTCGATCATCGGCCTGGTGGACACTTTCACCGAAGGCCCCGACTTCAGTGCCAAGGCCAACGACTTGTTGCTGATCACCAGCGAGCGCGAGGCCATCGCGGCCTGGGGCCCGGATGCGGCCATCACCAAGGCGTGCAAGGCCATCTATCAGCGCGCCAAGGCGGTGATCGTTGCATGCGGCGTGGCCAAGGTTCAGGACGCCGCACAGCAGACCTCCGCGATCATTGGCGGGGTGCTGGCCAGCGGCAAGCGTACCGGCCTGCAGGCGCTGCTGGATGGCAAGAGCCGTTTCAATGCCCAGCCGCGTTTGCTGGTGGCTCCCAAGCACAGCGCCGGCCTGCCGGTCGGTACCGCCCTGGTGGCCCTGGCCGACAAGCTGCGTGGCCTGGCCATCCTCGACGGCCCCAACACCACCGACGAGGCGGCGATGGAGTACGCGAAAAACTTTGGCGTCAAGCGTGCCTATCTGGTCGACCCGGGCATTCAGTACTGGGACACCGGTGAGAGCGCGACCGTCGATGCGCCGGCCTCGGCCTGGGCAGCGGGCTTGTTCGCCTGGACCGACAACGAGTACGGCTTTTGGGCATCGCCTTCGAACAAGGAGTTTGTTGGCCTCACCGGTACCACGCGGGCTATTGAGTTTCTGGATGGGGATGAGACTTGCCGGGCCAACCTGCTGAACAACGCCAATATCACCACGATTATTCGTGATGCGGGCTTTCGGTTGTGGGGCAACCGCACGTTGTCGAGCGATCCGAAGTGGGCGTTCGTCACCCGGGTGCGAACCATGGACATCGTCATGGACGCGATCCTCTACGGGCACAAGTGGGCGGTCGACCGCTCGATCACCGCGACCTACGTCAAGGACGTGACCGAGGGTCTGCAGGCGTTCATGCGCGACCTGAAGAACCAGGGCGCGATTATCAATTTCGAGGTCTACGCGGACACCGAACTCAACACCGCCAGCCAGCTGGAGCAGGGCAAGGTGTACTGGAACATCCGCTTTACCGACGTGCCGCCCGCCGAAAACCCCAACTTCCGTGTCGAGGTCACCAATCAATGGCTGACCGAAGTTATCGACACCGCCGCCTAAGGAGCCGCAGCAATGGCAATGATTCCCGAAACCCTGGCGAACATGAACCTGTTCGCCGATGGCATCAGCTTCCAGGGCGATGTCCCGAGCCTGACCCTGCCCAAGCTCACGCTCAAGACCGAGGAGCACCGGGCCGGCGGTATGGACCTGCCGGTGGAACTGGACATGGGCATGGAAAAACAAGAGGCCGGCTTTACCACCACCGGCGTGCGCCGCGAGTCGTTGAAGCTCTTCGGCCTGGCTGACGGGACCGCCTTCAACGGCGTGTTCCGGGGTGCCTTCAAGGGCCTCAAGGGCAAGGTCACCCCGGTGATTGTCACCCTGCGCGGCATGCTCAAGGAGGTCGACATGGGCGACTGGAAGGCCGGCGACAAGGCCGAGATCAAGCACAACGTGGCGTTGACCTACTACAAGCTGGAAGTAGACGGCCGCCTCATCTACGAGATCGATGCGCTGGGTATGAAGCGCGTGATCAACGGCGTCGACCAGCTCGCCGCTCACCGTTCGGCCCTGGGCCTGTAAGGAGAAACTCATGACTCAAGCATCGAAAAAGACACCGGCCTGGATGACCCTGTGCGCCGAGAGCGTGGCCGTGACCCTCACCAAGGCGGTGGAGATGAATGGCGTGGCCTGCGACAAGGTCACTCTGCGCGCACCCACTGTGCGGGATGTGCGTGCCGCTAACACTGCCGCTGGCAGTGACGACGAACAGCGCGAACTCATGCTGTTCTCCAGTCTGGCTGAGGTCGGCGCCAAGGATCTGGAGGGCATGACCCTCAAGGATTACCAGCGCCTGCAGGCCGGTTATTTTCGCCTGGTGCAAGACGACGAACTTTGACCCGGCGGTGATGAAGATGGCGGCGAAGCGGCTCGCGAGCGAGCTGCATTTCTCTGCCGAGGAAATCATGACCATGAGGTTTTCCGACATGGTCTGGTGGCTCACGGACTGAGCCCATCAACTTGGGCATAGGTGAATCAGATGGCAAGCAAACTGGCGTTGGGGCTGGTGATCGGCGGCGCCGTCAGTTCGACGGTGGGGGCAGCCTTCAAGACGGTTGAGGGCCGGATCAAGAAGCTGGAGGAGCAAGGCAACAAGGCCAAGGTGCTGAAGAACACCATCGGCGAAACCATGCGCCTGCGGGATGAATGGAAGAAGGCCCACGAAGCCGGTGCGGCCTCGGCCGCCGGTTTGTTGCGCAAGCTGGAGGGAAACCTGAGCAGCCTGCAGAAGCAGGGTATCCAGGTAAACAAACTGCGCCAGGAGTATCAGGCACTCGGCCGCGTGGCCAGGGGGGCGGATCTGCAGCTCAAGGGGCACCAGCAGATCCAGCAGGGCAAGGAGGGCCTCAAGTCCGGGATCGGCCAGGCCGTGGCCGGGGTCGGTGCGGTGGCCATTCCGACCAAGATAAGCGCGGACTATCAGGCGATCATCCGCGACATTGCGATCAAGGCGGACGTGGCCAACAAGCCGCAAGAAGCCCAGATGACGCGCACCATCATTCAGACCTCGCAAGACACCGGAATGGGTCGCAACGACGTGGCCGAGTTGGTGAATCAGTTGGTTGGCGCGGGGATGGAGCTGGACAAGGCGCTGTCCTATGCACCGGTGGCGGCCAAGTTCGCCGTGGGGCAGGGGTCGGGTGGTGAGGACACCGCCAAGATGATCCAGGCGCTGGAGCAGAACGCCAAGATCAGCGACCCCAAGGTCATGGAGAAGGCCCTGGAAGCCATCGCCATGCAGGGCCAGGCGGGCAGCTTTGAGGCGTCCGACATGGCGCGTTGGTTCCCGCAACTGCTAGCCGGCATGGGCAAGATGGAAATCACCGGCATGGATGCGGTGAGTCAGTTGGGCTCGATGCTGCAGGTGCAGATGAAGACTGCCGGCGGCTCCGATGAGGCGGCCAACAACCTGAAAAACTGGATGGAGAAAATCGGTTCCAGTGAAGTGGTCAAGGCTTACAAGGATGCGGGTATTGATTACCAGGCCTCGCTGAGTACCGGCGTTCAAAAAGGCATGTCGACCTTGGAGTCAAGCTTTGAGCTGGCCATGAGGTACATCAAGGCAACCGACCCGGCCAAGGCCGCGAAGATGGCCGAGGCCCAGGCGAAGATCAGCAAGGAGGCGGATCCGGCCAAGGCCAAAGCCATGCTGAACGCCCTGGAGCAGTCCCTGCGCACCGGCGATCTGTTCGCCGACATGCAGGTCAAGGCGGCGCTGACAGCGTACTCGCAGAATCGGGAGCTGTATGAGCAGCTCAAGAAAGACTCGCTAGGCGCTAAGGGCATTCTCGACAAGAACCTGGCCGAGCGCCGGGAAACCTCCTCGCAGTTGTGGGCCGAAACAGTTCATGCAATGAACGACGGCATGCGGGCGGTTGGGGATGCGCTGCGGCCGGCAACGGATGCGGTAGCCAAGCACATCACCACGGTGGCCAGGTCGCTGACTGGGCTGGCGGAGAAAGCTCCGCCCCTGGTGATGGGGATCACCGCTTTGGGCGCAGGGCTGGTCGCGCTGAAGAGCGTGGTTTCCGCTTTCAAGATCGGCAAGGGCCTGCTCAATGTCGCCCGGGGCTCGTTGATGGGTAACCCGAACGTGATTCAGCGGGTGTTCGTCACAAACGCCGGCGGACTGAGTGGTGGCGACTACGACCTCGATGGCGGCAGGGACAAGAAGGGTGGCAAAGGCGGTAAGGGAACCCGTGCAGGAAGGGCGGGGCGGCTCGGTCGTGTCGGCCAGGCGCTCAGGGGTGTCTTTAGCCGCAGCGGTGTGGGGACCGTTGCAAAAGGTGCGGTGGGTTTAGGCTCGACGGCCTTAAAGGGTGTCGGTTCCCTGTTCAAGGGGCTGGCACCGGTGCTTAAGGGTGGGGCCATCCTGTCGGTACTTGGTGCCGGTCTCAAGGCTGCGGATACCTATCAGAATGCCAAGACCAAGGACGAGAAAGCAGAGGGCTATGGCGGCGCGGCTGGCGGTCTGGCGGGTGCTTTGGTCGGGACAAAAATGGGGTTGGCTGCTGGTGCGGCCATTGGCTCTGTTGTTCCAGTGCTTGGAACTGCCATCGGGGGCGCTATCGGTGCTGCCATCGGGGGCACTGTCGGTTACCTGGGAGGTGATGCCCTGGGTTCCTATGCCGGAAAAGCGATGTTTGGTTCTGACGACTCACTCAAGCGGATGCCGGCGGCGGGGCCACTGATGATGGTCAACGCCGGTAAGGACATTCCACCGGTCCTGGGTGACATCGCGAAATCGTTCAAGACCGGACAGACACCCCCGATGATGGGGCAGGTGGTGCGCTCCATGGGGACCGCCTCACCGTCGGCAGCTGTGCCGGCAATGCTCAAGGCGCCCGAGCCTGCGAAGCAGGTGCCCAAGGTCGACCAGCAATTTGCTTTCTCGCCGAGCCTGCAGGTCACGGTGCAGGGGGACGTTAAAGACCCGGCTCAGGTGGCCCGGGAGGTTGAGCCTTATATGCGCCGGATGTTCGACGAGTACAGCCGCCAGGCTGCGGCTCGTCAGCTGTCGGATGAACCACACGTTTAAGGAGGTGCCATGGCGTACATGGAGCAACTGCAGTCGGGGTTTCAGTCCCTGGTTGAAGCGGGGGAGGCGGGCCGCGGCAGTGCGGATGGCATGCTGACCCCGCTGAACGGAGCCATCAGCGAGATTACCGGCGCCGCCTCGGAGCTGGAGAACATCCCGTTTGTGGGGCCTGAGATGGGCGCAAAGCTGCAGCGTACCTTGCGCGGCATCACCGCCGCGCAGTCCGTGGTCGGTGAGGTGGCGGCCAAGTACAGCCAGGCCGTGTCGGCGGCGGGGCAGATCCAGCAGCGGCTCGGTACGCTGCAGGAACAGACTGCCAAGGCCAGTGCTGCGATCAACCGGATCGGTGGGCAGGTCAGTCCTTCCCTGGGCAACATCCTCCCGACCGGTTCATTCGGCAACCTGGGTACCCCGGCGGCCGAGGCGGTGAAGCCGTTCCCGCACCTGCTGATCATCCATCCGCTGAAGACTGGTGGACAGCCGTATTACTTCAATCTCGATACGGCCGCCTTTGAAGAGCTGCGCCGTCAGACCGGGTTCCGCTGGGCTGGCCAGGAACGCCTGACCCGCAGCATCGCGCAGCAGGCGGTAGGGCAGGGTGACGACAAGATCACCCTCAAGGGCGCGGTGTTTCCTGGGTTCAAGGGTGGTCTGGGCCAACTGCAAAAACTGCGCAGCATCGGGCGACGCCTGCAGCCGCTGAGCCTAACCACGGGCTATGGCGAAGTGCTGGGCACCTGGTGCCTGACCAGCCTTGAGGAAGAACAGAGCCATCTGCTGGCCGGGGGCATCCCGCGTAAACAGGGCTTTTCAATGGAGTTCGTGAGCTATGGCGACGACATGCAGAACGTCTGACGGGGATCTGCTCGACACCTTGTGTCACCAGTATTACGGGCACCTCAATGGTTGTGTCGAAGCGGTGCTGGATGCCAACCAGGGGCTTGCCGAAGAGCCCCAGCCGTTCCGGGCTGGGGTGCTGATCGTGTTGCCGGAACTGCCGGCGGTGACGGAGGCCGCGCTGCAGTTGTGGGATTAGCCGGCGGCCTTGGCGCATTCCTTGGCGTTGGCCTGGTAGGACGTGTTGTCTTCGGAGTACTGACGAGCATCTTTGAAAATCATGCCCTGCCAGGATGAAGCCGCGTCGATTGCGGCGGAACGGCATTTAGCGAAGGGGGCAAACAGCGATCCGAAGCGGTCGCTTTCGTCTTGTAGCTTGTTCAGCGCAATGGCCTGCTCACGAGCTTGTTTGCTGTCCATTGTTCCGGATTTGGCTAGGTTCTGGCCATGCTCTACTGCCTTGTTAAGACGTTTGAGGAAGTCGCGGGCTTCCTCGGGCTTGATCTTCTTTGCAGCTTCTTGAGCTGCGATGGCCTGTCTGCCGCGCTCTGCGGCTTCGGCGCTCACCGGCGCATCGTCACCCAGGTCTATAACTCGCAGTTTCTGTTCTGCCTGTGCCATCGAGGCGGCTAATAGGCACAGCGTCAATCCAAAAATCCTTTTCACTTTCTCAACTCCTGTAGGGGCAACGGCTGGGGATTCTATGAAGTCCCCGTCGTACTGTCACCCAGGGGGAGGCTTATTGCATGACGCCTGTATTCCGAATCGTTGCGGACGGAAAGAACATCACCGCACTGATCAATGACCGGCTACTGACCCTGCGCACCTCGGACAAGCCGGGTATGGAGTCGGACGAGTTTGAGCTGCGCATCGACGACCGCGACGGCGCTGTGGCGCTGCCCAGCCGTGGTGCCAGCATCGAGGTGTTCATGGGCTACGCTGGCCAGTCACTGACGCGCCTGGGTCGCTACATGGTGGACGAGGTCGTGGTGACGGGGCCGCCCGACTCTATCGAGATCCGGGGCAAGGCCAGCGACATGCGCGGCAGTGGCAAGACCACCCGCAGTGGGAGCTGGGAAAACGTCCCTCTGCAGCAGATCGTGCGCGATGTAGCGATTCGCAATGGTTGGCAGCCGGTCTGCCCGGTCACCACCAAGGTGCTCCGGGTCGACCAGCTCAATGAATCCGACTTCAACTTTATCACCCGCCTGGCCAAGCAGTACGACTGCACGGCCAAGGTGGCCGACGGCAAGCTGCTGGTGCTGCCCCGACAGGCCGGGCAGAGCGCCAGCGGTAAGGCCTTTGGCACCGTCACCATCACTCGCCGCGACGTGAGCCGCTATCAGTTCCGCCTGGGGGACAAAAGCACCCACAAGGCGGTGCAGACCAAGCACCAGGACAAGAAGAGCGGAAAGCTGCGCGTCGTCGACCTGGGCAACGAGGACTCCCCGGACGGTCTGCCGCCGGTGCACACCGACCGTCATATCTATCCGAACAAGTCCGCCGCCGAGCAGGCCGCCAAGGCGCGTCTGGCGGCATTCAACCGCAGCACCGCCGGTGTGCGTCTGGAGATGCCTGGCCGAACCGATCTATTCGCTGAACGCATGATCAATGCCCAGGGCTTCAAGGTCGGCCTCGATGGTGAGTACCTGGTGGACTCGGTCGAGCAGGTGTTCACCCAGTCCGGGTGGAGCACCACGGTCGAGTGCAACGGCGGCAAGAAGGGCAAGGCGAAAGCCAAGGGCAAGAAAAAGAAAGAAACCAAGCCGCTCAAGGTTGTGCAGCTTTAACCCCACCATCACTGGAGATATCAGGCATGACGATTACCGCGCAGCAGCTGCTGCAGATCCTCCCCAACGCCGGCGCAAAAGCCGGCGTTTTTGTTCCTGCTCTCAACGCCGCCATGAGCAAGTACGCGATCATCACCTGCCTGCGTATGGCTGCGTTCATCGCGCAGATCGGCCACGAATCGGGCCAGCTACGTTATGTCCGCGAGCTGGGCAACGACCAGTACTTGAGCAAGTACGACACCGGCACTCTGGCCGCTCGGCTGGGCAATACCCCGCAGGCCGATGGCGACGGCCAGAAGTACCGGGGTAGGGGGCTGATCCAGGTCACCGGCCGGGCGAACTATGAAGCCTGTAGCGAAGCGCTGTTCAGCGATGCTCGATTGCTCAACACCCCTGAGTTGCTGGAAAGCCCGGTCTACGCTGCGATGTCGGCGGGTTGGTTCTGGCAGCGTGCGGGCCTGAACACCCTGGCCGACAGGGGCGACTTTCTCACGATCACCAAGCGCATCAATGGCGGGACCAACGGCCTGGCGGATCGTGAGGCACTGTATGAGCGTGCATTGAAGGTGCTGCCTTGAAGGCCCCGGGGTGGCTGTTGCCGGTCCTGGCCTTGGTGCTGGGGTTTGCCCTGGGTGGTTGGCTGGCCTGGACGTGGCAGGCCAACGCCTACGGCAAGGATCTGGCTGATCAGGCCGAGGCGTACAGCCGGGACCGCGATCAGGCCGCCACGGCGGTGATCAACTGGCAGGAAACCCAACAGGATGCCCGCCGGGCCCTGGAGGACCGCCTGCAGGCGAATGACGAAACCCACTACAAGGAATTGCGCGATGCTCAAACGAACCAAGCTCGCCTGCGTGATCGGCTGGCTACTGCTGATCTCCGGCTGTCAGTCCTACTCAACACCGCCGCCTCGGGTGGTGGCGGTGGGTTGCCAGCCACCGCCGGCACCTGCGGCGTGGTTCATGGAAGCGCGCGAGCCGAGCTTGACCCAACGACTGCTCAACGAATTGTCGCCATCACCGGCGACGGTGACCAAGGATTGATCGCTTTGGCGGCCTGCCAGAGCTACATCAAAGAAATCGTTTCAACGAAGTGAAAAGGAGCGACCGGGTCAGATGCGTCAACATCTAACCCGGGCGCTGTCCCCGCAGAATGGTCCTGCAAGTCCAGCCAAGGCTCCTGCTCTGTGCACAAAGCGCGGCGAGCCTAGCACCTGTTTCTCTCTACAGCAAAGGTCTTGCTTTTAATGTCTACCCCTATCATCCCCTGGATGGGCGGCAAACGCCGTCTGGCCGACCGGCTTATTCCTCTCTTTCCACCCCATGAGTGTTACGTTGAAGTCTTCGCTGGCGGTGCCGCGTTGTACTTCCTGCGGCCTCAGCCCGCGCCAGTTGAAGTCCTTAATGACATCAATGGCGACCTGGTGACGCTGTACCGGGTCGTGCAGAACCACCTTGAGGAGTTTGTGCGCCAGTTCAAGTGGGCGCTCAGTTCGCGACAGGTTTTCGAATGGCAAAAGATGACCCGCCCGGAAACCCTCACCGACATTCAGCGTGTCGCCCGATTCTTCTACCTGCAGCACCATGCCTTCGCGGGCAAGGTGACCGGGCTGACGTTCGGCACCGCAACGACTGGCCACGCCATCAATCTGTTGCGCATCGAGGAGAACCTCTCTGCCGCCTGGCAACGCCTCGCCGGCACCTACGTCGAGAACCTGTCCTGGCTCGCCTGCGCCGAGCGCTACGATCGGGCGCACACGTTCTTCTATATGGACCCTCCCTATTGGCAGACCGCCGGCTACGGCGTCGACTTCCCGTTCGAGGAGTACGAGCATATAGCCGACTTCATGCGGCGCTGCAAGAGTAGGGTGATGGTCAGCATCAACGACCACCCGGACATCCGGCGGGCGTTCGACGGCTTCCACTTCGAGTGCCTGGACATCCGCTACACCACCGCCAACCAGCGCCATGGCAAGGCAGAAGTTACCGGCGAGCTGGTGATCATGAACTGGACTCCTGCACAATTAGGCGGGCTGTTGTTCTGATGTGATTGAGTCTGCGGTCTTGGTTTGCTGGGCCGCAGGTCTTAGTTCGTTCCGGGGAGTGTGACATGCAACTTGAGTGGTCAGCGTTTAAGAGTTTGGTTTGGGGGTGGGTCTCGAATCCATCGGCGCCCGCATGGATCCAGGCTGTCGGGGCATTACTTGCTTTGGCCGTAGCCATATATGTATCCCGGCGTTCAATAGAACAGGCGGGCCTGCTCAGGCAAAAAACTATTTTCTCTATAGCTGAGGCTGCCTATGAATACGCGCGCGAGGTTCGGGCGGCCATTGAGTTGATTGACGAGGAAGCAGGCAGCAACGCAACTCTATGGAACGTGTATCACGCAGAGGTTACGGCTGGTCTGGTTAGAGCCCTTCAGGGCGTGCCAGTGCACGAGCTTGCTTCGGGTCGTCAGGTTTCAGCAGTGCTTGGGCTGACGTTGCACCTGGTGCTGCTGGGGAAGGCGGCAGAAAAGCTGCTCGTTGCGCCATCATTGTTACCTGGGGTTGCCGATCAGTTGGAAGAGTTGGAGGGGGATCGCAAGGCGCGTCGGGACCTTCTAAGTTCGATAACGAAAGTTCAGAAGTTGAATGCGATGAAGCAGTTAGAAAAAATTGATGAGCACTACAATGTGCTGAAAAATACGCTTTCCAAATAAGAGGTACTTCAGGTGGTAAGTGGCGCAATTAGTTCCTTGCCTTGGTTGCGCACATTGCCAACTGCGTTACTTATTCTATGCCATTCGAGCATCTCGGCCGGTTCGCCTAGATTGAGCGCAATTTGTTCAGCATGAGCACTGGGCATATCAGCCGCAATCCATTCCTGGGCAAGGTCTGGCGACAGCACCGCCGGCCGGGGGCGATGCCGACGAGTTGGCTGACATGCTGGAGTTCACAGAGTCGGCTAGGTGGAGGGCGCTGACGGTGCAGGAGGGCGAGGACAGCCTTTAAGCCTGGCCCCTAGGTGCGGGCTCAGTGTCGGTTGGCATGGGGCAAAAATGGGGCAATCTGTACGCCAATCAATGCCATTTAATGCCAAGTGGCTTAATATACGGCAGCATCTAAAAAGCCCTACAGCTCTTATTATTTGGGGCTGTAGGGCTTTTTTGCACTAATACCCGAGCACAATCGGCGTGTGATTGTCTCCTTTCGACCCGTTGCGGACGGTCGTAAATACCTGCTGTCAAACCATTTATGGAAGGTCTTGCGCGCCACATTCCGTATCAAATCGAATCATTATTTTTTCATAGACGCTATGGATTAATACTGGCAAATCATTCTCAAAATAATAGGTCATAAAGCCTCGTGCGATGGCATGAGACAAGCCAATCTTCTTTTGAGTCGGCGACAAATTTGGTGTGCCTGGAGGATATTTAAATGAATCGGAATTTTCAGGAGCGCAATTTTCGGCCTCATCTTTTTTGTCTGAATCCAACAAATCCCAGCCTGCGCTTATCTCTTCAAGCAGGGTTCTACTATAGGAGATGAAGGTCAATATATTCCTAGTAAGAAATGGATCATCCAGGTTGGTGAAGCCAATTGTCGACAGCTGCTCAATATTCTTTTCAAATAACGACATACTTCTTCGTATGTCTGAAGCCTTCCAGCCATAATCAGACCAACTGCTCTTGTTACTTCCAAGCGTAGGAGGAAATAGCACCGCTGAGCCAGCTTTATCAAAGCCTCCCTTAGCGTGGTCACGAACATAAACTAGGTAGGAGTACGTTTCCTCAATCAAACTTTTCAGGTTAGAGAGAGTGCGCGCATGCTCTGCGGCCTGCCTAGCGCGCTGAGCTTTGATGTTCATACGATGAGTACCGACCGCAATGAGAGCTGCAGCAATGATAGCTTCCACACTCCCAATCGCCTGAATCCAAGCCGTCCAGTCTTTCTTTTCTGCACAAACAAAAATTAAAATTATTGGCGCTATAAATGAGCAGGCGATGATAATGCAAAGAGCAAAGGCATCAACTATTGCTACTTCATTCGCGTTTTTGTTATCCGCTAATCTTAATGGATTTTTAGAAGGCATTATTTTCTAGGCCGGCAAAAATTAGTTTTATTTCCAGAAAATAGAATTGTTCGCTACCGTAGCTTAGCTATTTTAATCTACATCTCGATACTCAGCGATGCTGAGTTTCATGAGCGATCGGAAGGTATCAGTTTTGCACCATCCATGAAAGCATTCTCGTCATCGTTAGCACAGATGCTCCTCAACTGCCCAAGCCTATTGAAGGAACTGATTAGGGGCAAAAGCCATCGTACGGGACTGACCGCTTTTGGCCGAGAGCCGCCATTCTCGAACGGTAGCAGTCGGCCAGATGCGGCCTTTTTCAGCCCCAAAAAAATCTCATATTTCAGCCAGCCGTATCCTTCAGATTAAGACTAAGAGCCTCGAGCGAAGATTTAAAATTAACTCTATTTTCCCTGTTCCAGTCGGCTCCCGGGTGTCGATGTATCAATTCTTCCTCAAGATAATTTCTGAGCGACTCAGGGTGCACCTCTATCCAAGAAATCTCTACCGTTCCTCCGCCATAGGCATGTGCCATGATGTTAGCCAACTTCGACCCTGTCTTCTTGTGCTTTCGGAAAAGATGGTTCGTCACGCGTTGTCGTGCCAGTTTCTTGGTTGTTTTTCCGAAATATCTGAGTGTGCTTTCTGATATATCGTCGTCACTAGTAAAAATGGCGTACAGATTTGCGGATCCTGAAACGCTTCCCAATAGCGATCTATTCGCTCGGGCAAGCGCATTACCGTCCCAAGGGGTTGTTGCGGTCGCTGGGAACAACACGCGTACTCGCTGCCCAGGCTCCAAAAGATGTCCTTCAACCTGAGAAAGGAACTCCTCCAATGACGTAATGTGTTCGTAGTGCATGGCAGAAACCAAATCTCTTGAGGGCCAGTGATCAAGCTAGCCAAAATTCAGAGCAGTCTGCGACAAAATTACACGTGGTCACCCGGGCGCTTAGGGGGGTAACCAAATGCGGTTCAGATTTTACTGACCCCACCAATTACTCCCAGTAACTAAGTATTCTTTAGAAAAAAACTCACCCTCTTGGCTCAGGAGTAAAGTTTGGTCGATACTGAGCGGGACTACTTGAAGTTGATTTAAAGGGTCAATAGGGTTGAGAAGTCGCTCAAACTGGGGGTTAAGAGTCTCACGAGCTCCATCACTGAAGTTCAACCTAAGTCGTCGCTCATCCTGATCTAAAAATATTTCAAACTTTCTTGTGGTTGTTGAGTAGCCGTCATATATTTCCCCAAAGCCACCTACAAATTCAGATAGAAACTTTGGCGCAGACCCCATCTCAACATTCAGTGTGAGATTTACCTGCTCGTCAAGGCCGCGTGTTTTTTTGAGCGAGGTATAAAGCTTATAAATACTATCCACTTCTTCTTCCTTGATTTCAAGCATCTAGGCAGTTCAAGATGCACTTACTATTATAATGATTTAATTTTACACGGACTTTATCAGCTTGAGCTGCAAATCAGCAGTCGCCAACGGATGGTGCCAGCCCATAGTCGTCGCTGGCAATAGGCAGCTTTGGGTCGATAGCTGCCAGTTAGCGCTAGCAGAATTCAGTTTCCTGGATTTTTGCGACAGTAAAAGAATTAATTTGAGTAAGATTCTGAATTGTAAGTATTTTTTACTCGGCATGCCCGATTCATCATCGGATTGACTGAACTGGCGAGAGGACGAAGGGCTAGAGGCTTATCGAGTGGCAACTGTCATTGGGTTCTGAGCCTCTAGGCGGGGCGCAAATCAGTTCCGCAATCAAATTCATACCCCGCATAGGCCGTGGGTTACAGCCTCTCTAGATTATACCGCTTGCGGAACGGTTTTGTTATTAACTAACTGAAAATTATGAAGTTTTATCTGGATTGCAAATCCGCCTACGCCGGTTCGATTCCGACCTCGGCCTCCACCCTTGAAAACCCCGTAGATTAACGTCTACGGGGTTTTTTATTGCCCGCTTGAAAGTGCTGGCGTACCAAAACTTTCCTATTTCGTCGGGTTCGCGATGACGCCCACGGGAACGTAGATCTTCTTCGTAGCCTCCTGTTTTGAGTGTCCGAGAAGCCGGCTTGCATCGCCTGGATCGAAAATTTTAAGCGCTTACGCAAACATCTCGACACATGCAAAGGCCCTGAAGGCATGAGAGTTTGTGACCTGGCTGGTGCCGCCAGAGCCAGATGCCTGCGACTCTTATTCAGCCCAAAAAAGAAAAAGAAGAAAGTTCGCAGCGTGATCACTATCGCCGGCGGTGCTTTCGGTCTTGGGAGGAGACCGTAAGCATTAAATTAGTCAGTTTCCTATTTGCTCTTCAATGCTGCAGGCGCCGCCCTCCGTGGCCGGTGGCGGCAATTTGATTTGGGTTGGGGAATTACGGGAATCCGTCGATTTAGAGAATTCAAATTGTCGCCGGAGCCGGCTAGATCTGTTCTACCGACTCCTGCTTTCGCAACTGGCTCCGCGCCTACCCTTGACCCTACAACGAGCTGCTCAGGCACAGAAAGCGAGGCACCGTCCTTTGGGGAGTCCTCGCGTCTGATGGGTGAACACCAAGCGAAAGGCGCAATTATAGGTGGAAATCGCCCGCAGCCTCCGGCTGGTAAAGCACTTTCCTGATCTCAATCCGGCGGGTCCGATCAGAAACTCGCCAGTCGATGGCGTCCCCCTCCTGATAGCCAAGGATGGCGACGCCTATATCGGAATACACGGAATGCTTCCCTGCTTTGCTGTCCGCGTCTTCCGGGTAGACCAAGGCCACTTCGATCTCTTCGTCGTCCAGTTGCAGCAAGGCCTTGGAGTTCATCGTAACGACATTGCGCGCCACCTGCTGCGGCTTGACGACAATGGCTCGCTCAAGCTCATGTTCGAGTTCAAAAACGGCCGGGCCTTGCTCGAGTGCGATCAAGCTCTCGAGCCTGGCCTTGTCGATTTCAGTGATGTAGATCTCAGTGGCGTCGGCAACGGTACCTTCGCGCAAGAACTGGAGATAGTGCCCCGCCGTCATGGAAAATGATTTCAATGTCGGCGTTTCGCTTTCAAGCAGAAAGCCGCTGCGCTGGAAGGCTTTCAGCGAGCGCGTGTTGTCCGGGTGGATCTTGGCGATGAGTTTCTCGGCCCGCATGTCGAGGAAGGCTAGTTTCATGCCTTCGCGGATGGTGCGGGCGCCAAGGTTTCGGCCCCATTTGTCGCTGTCTCCGATGACCAGAACTATCTCGCAATTGGAGCCGGTCTTGATCAGACGGACAAAGCCCACCGGGGCGTCATGCCGGTCATAGGCCATGAAGAATCGGCCGCCCCGGTTGAACAGATGGGTCAGGATCGGCAATTGAGTTCGATCGATGACTTGCTCGATGGAGCGGGAGACATCGCGTGAATCGCTCAGATAGCAGGTAACGCGCTCATCCTCCAACCAATCCATTAATGTCAGCGCGTGCGCCCGAGTAATTTCAGGGCACAGCGAAATGAAAGGCTTGTTCATCTAAACCACACTTATTTGTAAAGAATGGAAGCCGTCCATGGCTATGGTCATTACGGTTCGTCGGCAGCCGGCCATTTTAAGATATACCGCGAGTAATGGCGAACATCCCGGCGAGTTCGAGGAAATCATCGTTTTGCCGAGCACGAGCACGAGCACGAGCACGAGCACGAGCACGAGCCAGCCAAGCGCTCAAGCCTCGATGAAGCCGACTACATTCAGAATGATCAGCTCTGTATCGTTCTGCCCCTTGATGCGCTACCCAACCAGCCGAGACACCTTGCTGATGGAAGTTGGCAAGAAAATGAAGTTCGGCGAAGAGAGGACTCGTCAGCTCTGGAAGGCCTGAATGGCTTGGATTGACGGTGCGCTGGAGGTTCGTCGAGAGGCCGCGTAGTTCCTTTCAATTATGGTCTTTGAGTGGAATTTTCTATCAAGGGAGGGAAGGGGAATGTCCAGTTCAGGAGGGTCATCAGCCAAGTATCGAAGGCAAACTTTTGCTGTTGCCTCGGTAGGCCGGGCAAAGCCACGAGCGGCAAAGCCTTTGGCTCCGTCACCATCACCCGCGGCGACGTGAGCCGCTATCAGTTCCGCCTGGCTGCGTTTCAGCGCAGCACCGCCGATGTGCGCCTGGAGATGCCCGGCCCGGCCGATCTATTCTTTGAACGTATGTTTCCTGTTGGCTGCAATAAAATCTTGAAAGCTTTTAATAAAGCCTTGTCTTATGTCAGGCAATATTTTTTTTTAGAATCAGAAAGTAAAGATAGATAGGTGTTGTGTCCCCTGTGCCTTCCTCTATCCAGCGCTCTTCAGTTTCAAAGCAAAAAAGTACACAGCGTATGAGATTAGCAAATTTTTCATCTGATTGACGGTGCTGTTTCTCTACCGCCCAGAGTTCTAGTGCAAGCTTTCTCCGGAGATATCCATCGCTTTCTATACGTTCTCGCAGGATACTTTCTTCGATATATGGAATCAGCACCTTCAACTTAGAATCAGAAATGCTAGCAAGTACACCGCCGTCAATCAGACTGAGCAAATAGCGAGCGTACTGACGTGTCATTTCACCGAAAGACACGCTTGCTTCAAGTAACGCCTCTTCAAGGCGATCAAACTCTTGAACCTCCAGGCTATCAATCATTATACAGCTCCATCTTTTACTCTCATCGTGCAGCAGCAATCGGCCTAAAGCGGCCTGTGCAGATTCGGGAAGGGGTTCGAATCCCTATTCTCGCTACCCTGATTGCATTTGGCGAACTGGTTGTTGGTTAGGGAGGTGAGGTTGTGGGGCAAAAATGGAGCAATCCATACGCCAAACTGAATCGCCCTTGCGCATTGTGCAGCTTGGGCACCGTCGATGTTGGTTAGAATGGCGTGTTGAAGTCTATTGCTCGCAAGGGAATCCAATGAGCGCTGAAAAGCCAGAGCTTTTGTTCATCCTTCAAAGGTTTCTAGATCATGTTTATGAGAAGGCTTTGAAAAGCCAGAGTGTTTTACTCAAAAGGAATCATGGTCACTACACATACGCGGATGAAATACTCTTCGTCTACGTGACGATCTTCCCTAAAGAGGTTGAGCTTGTTTTTGAGAGCAAGCAGGTAAGTAGCGGGGTTTTTAGTGTTGCTTTGGATATGTGCATGTCCAGTGGAGAAGTACTGGCTGGCGACCTGCTGTCTCTGAATGGGAGATGCGAGGAGATCAGCGCGGCATTGGCTTCGCAAGAAGACTGGGTGTTGGCCCTCTTGTTAAAGTGCTTGGGCAACTGAGTCTTGTTTCAGGAGCGTGGACACCGCAGGCGTTCCGGTTTGCCGGTTCGCGAGCGCGGATTTTATGCAGTGACCGCTCCTGGCTGTGGATTCAACCGGTCGATGCAACAGATTGGCTAAATCGTTCTGCGGGTATTTCGTAGTCTAGTGTTTTCCGAGGACGGCTATGTTAGCTGCCTTGCAACTTCATTGAGCGTGGCTTGCGGATGCATCTGCGTCGAACTGAGCCAAGGCATCCACCGTTGATCGGCAGGCTGCCCATGTTCAACACGATGTTCGATGAGCAGCCAATACCCCCGGACTTGCCTTACTTGGGCAGCGACAACGGCACGCCCCAGATGGGATCTTCCATGCCTTGCTTGCCCAGCGGCGTGATCTGCATGGGCTGGAGCCTGGACAGCAGTTGCCGGTGCTTCTCGCTCAGGTTGCGCTGCTCAATGAGGTTCTGTGTAAAGCTCATGGGTGCCGGCCAGGTGTAGACGGTCAGGTTGTCGAGCGGACACTCGACTTTTTTCGGATCGATCGCCCGGCACTTCGACTGCTGGTACTTGTAGCCAGGGGTCTTCAGATGCATGCGCGGGGCCAGCAGCAATTGCCCGCCCTGGATGGTGAAACTGGCGAGCGCCTTGTCGACCGGCAGGCGCGCCTGGACCTTGATTGCGGGAACGTCGCGAGAATCGGTCTGTTGGTAATAGCCGGCCGGGGAGCCCGCCGTCGTCTGGGTATATTGCTGTTCACCCCAGCTCACGCAGGCACCCGAGGCCCTGAGCACGGAGGTACAGACAGTTTCGGTCTTGGTCTCGCTGCCATAGGTGGCGTCCTTCCAGACCTCTTCCCTGTAGTACTCGCGATACAGCTCGGGGGACAGGTACGCAGTACCGTTGGCACCACGACCCGAACCGGGTGGGCCGCTGCGGGCGCCGACCTGGTCGAGCAATCCTTTGATCTGGTAGTCATCGCCGCCGGTCAGTAGGTATTTGCCGGGCGGCAGGATATGCACCTCGAAGGCCTTGAACAGATAGGTTTCGTCAGGCTTTCTCTGCAGGGCATTGGTCTGGAACTTGCGGCCGAAGGTGATCTTCGGATCTTTCTCGTATTCCCAGATTACCGTCGGCGTCCATTGAGTCATGGTCAGCGCGTCGCTTAGCGACTTGTGTGGCATTACGTCGGCCACCAGTACCACCGCCATGTTCCCCTTGAGTGCTGCGTCCATTAGGTCCAGCAACTGCGCGTAACGCGGATCGTCCATGCTGCCGTAGGCACCCGAATCAAGATCGGACATGCAGCCGGAGAGGGAAAGAGAGAGAAGTAACGCAGCGGGTAGGGCCGAACGCGGCCGAAACAGTTTCATGTAGCAATCCTTGAAGGCCATGGGCGATCGTACTCTGCGGGCTATTTATGTCGGGCCAGTCACTGCGGCGCCAGGGCCACGCCCGTGCAGCGGCCACGAATGGAGAAGTCCTTGATCTGTCTGGCCTTGTCGACAGTCATGGAGAGGGTGCAGCCGCTCGTGTGAGTGACGTCGTCCCAGTAGTTGGTGTGGACCATCACGCCGCCCTGCATCTCGCTGGAGCCGCCAATCACTTCCTTCTTTACGTAGGAGGTGTCGCGGTACCACTGCATTTGCACCTCGCTGCGATCGGGCGAGGGCTGCATGCGTCCAGGCGGGCCGAAGAAGTCGATGGCTTCCTTGGCGTCGCGTCCCTTCCATTGCTGGCCGGCCATGTATTCCGGGAGGGTGGGTATGCAGCCGCTCAGCAAAGGCAACAGCAGGCCGAGGGCAAGTAGGTGCCGGGTCATGGCGGCCTCCTTCATTGCGGGCTGTTGCCGAGCATTGCGTCCAGGCTCTGCACGGCCTCGCTGTTGGCCTGTATGCCGTACAGTTGCTGGAACATGGCCTGGACGGTCTCGACCATGCGGCCGGCGGCCATCTTGCCCATTGGCAGCATCTGGTTGTGTTCGCGGTTGCCGGGTGCGCAGACGAAGGCGAAGGTGCGCTGCAGCCAGTAGTCCTTCGGGGCGATCCAGCCTTGGGCAGTGGTCACGTCTTTCATGGCATGGTCGAAACGGCGCATGGCTCGGGCGCTGTCGAAGCGCACCTTGCGCTCCTTGCACTTGTACTGGATCTCGTAGGCCGCCAGCACGGGCATCGCCGGGTCTTCGAAGATCTGCATGATCATGGCCGACTGCACCCCCTGGGGCTTTTGCAGGACACCGGCGGCATCGGCGACGAATACCTCGTTGTGGTAGCGCTCGCCCTTGCCGTAGACGATCCAGTATTCACCTTGAGGGTTGGCGAGGGCCGTGACGCTGGTGCACAGCAGGATGAGTGATAGCGGCAACCATCTGGCGTGGGGGAATGGGATCGCCATGATATTTCGTTCCTTGAGGGTGCTTGTCCGCGGCCGCACGGGACCGTCCAAGAGAAGGAATATAGGGCTGGCCGGCAGCGGGGGTCGATTAGGGCGGATGTGCTAATGGCGCATTGCCTTTATCGATTGGGTCAACGAAACCTGCAAAGGACGCTCGTGTGCACGTTCAGAGCCTTGGGCAGGTACAACCCCGGTGTTAAAGTGCCGCGATTGAAAAGGGAGGGCGGTATGCGGGGTCAGATACTGGATATCTCGACAGAGGTCGAATCGTTGCTCCTGCAGCTGGGCGCATCAGGCCGAGGGTTGCATGAAAAACTGAGCTCGGTTGAGGGAATGATCAGCCCGCCGATGGTGAAAAAGATTCGCTGGATTGCGAGCGTACGTAACAAGGCGGTGCATGAAAGCGTCGTTGAGGTGGATCTTGAAGGCTTCAGCAAGGGCGGGGCTGAAGTAGTCGCTTACTTGAAGCAGCGAGTTGCCTCGATTACTGCCAAGCAGACCAAGCACAAAGACCCGCAGGTTTCGTCTGAGCCAGGCAAGCCCTGGGCCGAGAAGGGTGGCTGGGAGAAGACCAAGACGGTTGGCACCTATATGGCCGCTGGTGCAGCTGTTGTCGCTTGGTTGTTCATGTCTTCCAAGTGAGTCTTCAAGATTGCTTATGGCCCGGCTCGCTTGCCGGGCTTTTTCGTTTCCGGCTGCCTGATGTTGGCGACTGTCGCTGTGGATTGAGCCGGTATTGCTGAGTATTGGGCGCTGTGTCATCGAGTGCTGAGTTGCCTGGCAATCACATCTCGATAGTCGGCATGGTGCTTTTGCCGCAACTTATCAGTTGTCCCGCCGTGACCTGTAGTCCGCTTGTTGGTTTTGCCGCGTACCCGGCAAAGAAGCCGACGGACACCAATGCAATGTAGAGGACGGTTTTTCTCAGGGCCATGCTGGCACTCGCTTACTGTGTGATAGGGAAATGTGCAGCACTGATCCTCATTGAGGGAAAAGGTTCCAGGTGACCGATGTTGCGCGTGCCCCGCGAGAGGCGACGCAAGCCCGTTCACTGGTTGGCGCAGAATCTGGATTTTGCCCGCCAAGCGGGTCGGCGCATGTGCCGCCGATGGCACAAGGTTCAACATTTTGTCTTACCGTCTGCTGGGTGTTTGGCCCGATACTATGGCTCCAACTCAGCCATGCCCAAAAGGATTGCAAGTAGTCAGTTATGGATAATCGCCTCGACGCCCAGCGCGCTATCGTTGCTCTTTTAATCATTGTCATCACGTTAGGCGGCATTGCCTTCGTCGTCTTTCTGCTGGGTTCTTCTGCCGGGTTTCTTCCTGGGATCGGCAGCACCCTGACGATCGTTACCCTGGGGCTGACCTGCCTGCTGTGCTACCCGCTGGTCTTCGCCTATTGGTGGGTCTCGGGGCGGCCCATTGGGCTGCGGCACTTTCTGATTGTGCATGGCATGGTGTTAGCAGGCTTTGTTACCTGGTATCTGATGCTGGTATCTGATTCGCAGTGATTCGGACCCAGGCCGCGACAGTGGATGGCAGCGGCCACTTTGTGGAGTCGGGAGTTCTTTACCTGAATGAACGCAGGTTCGGGCTCAACTTGCCAAGTGCTGGCAAGTTGTTCGATTCAGCAAAGGCTATCGGCTGGAGAGGGTAGGGACAGGGGCGGAAGGCTCATGTCGCGAATGGCCGCCGCGAGTTTGTCCTGATAGATCGTCAGGATGGAGTAATCCAGCTTTTGGGTGATGTTGGCGCCGCCTGCGCAATTGGCCAGGAGTTCATCCAGGGCGCCGGCTACCAGATCGGCGGTGACTTGCAGGACATTCAATCCAAAGCGGCTATCGACAATGACCAGATTCGTTAAATCGTACATACAGCCCCTGTGGTCACTGTGCTAATGAGTAATGGCTATGAGCCATGATCAGTTTAACTAAACGGCGGGTGCGCTGTCACCGGGAGAAGATGGGCGGTGTCGCGGACTGATAGCTGTTTGCGCTTTTGAATTTTCAGCACGCTTGCGGCGGCTCTGTGTACCATTGCGGCCCGTGAAAAAGGACCAGGGTCGATCTGCATGCTGATACTCAAGAGGGGCGACAACCAAGGCTTGAGAGTGGGGCCGCGCTGGCCGTCTGCAAAGGTGTTGATGGAGCGCGAAGTCTTTCTACAACTGCTCAAGGTCCAGTCCAGTCTGCCGCGTTCGGTGCAGTTGCTTGTGACCCGAGGCTACGAGAGCAAAAGCAGTTATCTGGGGTTTTTCAGGACGCTGTCACGCTGGCTGGGGATCAGGTTGTTCTGCCTGTGTTATCCGGGGCGCAAAGAGGAACTGGAGGATATCTTCGGCTCCAATGGCCATGATGTGGATGGCACTCATATCGATGTGTCCATTGTCTTTGATGGCAAGCGCCTGCGCTTTCTGCCGTTGGGGGTGTTTACTTCGCCGGCGCGGCAGCATCAGTTGCAAGGGCGGTACTCGGCTGTCGTTGATGAGGTCAAGGATGTGTTGAGGCGTTACGGTTTCGAGATTCATCGCAATCACACGGAGAGCCTGCAGATCCATTGCGACTACAAGGCCTGATAGCCAGGTGCCGCTGCCTCGGCCTCTGGCGCCGAGTCCAGAGTGCCCATGTCATGAACGTAAAAAGGAAGTTATGTGTTGCGAAGCCTGTTGTTGCTGGTGTTGATCTTTGTCTTGAGTGGATGCACGGCCCTGATTACTCGCACTACTCCCCTGAGTTGCCCCTATATTGGCGTACGCATGGATTGGGCATTGGCTAAGAAGAACAACGGTGTGCTCTGGCCGTTTCTGGCGTTGGATGCTCCATTCTCCGGCGTGGTGGATACGCTGATGTTTCCCTTCGAGTATCAGTACAGCTGCACGCTTTGATCCTCAGCTGGCCGATGACCTGATGAGCACTGATGGAGGCGGAGCTCTATCTGCCTGATCTTCGATCAATGACAGGAACTGCCGTCTACAGTTGAGTGTGACCTTGGCCTCCTAAAGAGAACCGACATGCTCAAGTCCCGTTCGTTGATCGTTGTTCTTGCCGGCGTGTTCCTGGCTGGCGCTTCCCCTCTGGCATTGGCCGACCCCGGAAATGGCAAGGGGCAGGGGCACTCCAAACACAGTGCGCAGGATGACCAGGGTGGGCATGGCAAGGGCAAGAAGTCAGGCGCCGATGATTGGAGTCATGGCCCCAGTGTCGATCGCGGCAGTGTCCTGAGCATACTGGGTGTGCACCGTGACTATTGGAGCCCGGGACCGGCATTGCCTCCAGGCATCCAGAAGAACCTGGCTCGGGGTAAACCTCTGCCCCCGGGCATTGCCAAGAAGCTGGACCACCGGCTGCTGGGACAGCTCCCTCGCTATGACGGCTATGAATGGCGGCAGGCCGGAACCGACCTGATTCTGGTGGCCATCGCCAGCGGGATCATCTACGAAGTGCTCAATGACGTCCTCAACTGATTGACGGGCCTGTTGAGGTTCCAGCCTGTCGTGGCTGAAACCTCAACATTGAGCCCGTCTTCTTGATGCGTTACTGCCAGCGTTTGAACAGCACGCTGGCATTGACCCCACCAAAGCCGAAACCATTGGACAGTGCATATTCCATGGCCACTTTGCGTGCCTCGCCGCGCACCAGGTCAAGGCCCTCGGCGGCGCTGTCCGGGTTGTCCAGATTGAGGGTCGCGGGAGCGATCTGGTCACGCAGGGCAAGGATGGCAAAGATTGCCTCGATCCCGCCGGCGGCACCCAGCAGATGACCCGTAGCAGACTTGGTGGCGCTGATGGCCAGGCCGCTGCCGGTACCGAATACACTCCTGATGGCGGCCAGTTCGCCCTTGTCGCCCACCGGCGTGGAGGTGGCATGGGCATTCAGGTGTTGGACCTGGGAAGCTTGTACGCCGGCCTGGCGCAAGGCTTGCTGCATGGCGCGCCGGGCGCCGTCGCCATCTTCCGGGCCCGCGGTCATGTGGTAGGCGTCGGCGCTGGTGCCATAGCCCACCAACTCCGCAATGGGCTGTGCGCCCCGAGCCAGGGCATGCTCCAGTTCCTCGATGACCAGCAGCCCGGCACCTTCACCCATGACAAAACCATCCCGTGCCTGATCGAAGGGACGTGAAGCCCGTTCCGGGGTGTCGTTGTACTCGCTGGACAGGGCCCGAGCCGCGGCGAAGCCACCCAGGCTGACCCGATGGATCGCCGCCTCGGCTCCGCCACAGACGGCGATGTCGATTTCACCGGCGCGGATCATCCGTGCGGCGTCGCCGATGGCCTGGACCCCGGCAGCACAAGCGGTGACTGGCGCTCCCAGTGGCCCTTTGAGGCTGTGGCGGATCGAGACGTGGCCTGCAGCCATATTGCTCAGGAATGAAGGAATGGTGAACGGTGACAGGCGTCGCGGGCCCTTGCTGTCGGTGGTTCGCACGGCATCGGCGATGGCTGGGAAGCCCCCTACACCTGAGGCGATGATGGTGGCTGTACGTTCCTGGGCCTGAGGGTTATCGGGTTTCCAGTTGGCTTGGGCCAGGGCTTCTTCCGCCGCCGCCAGGGCGAAGAGGATGAAACGGTCCATCTTGCGCTGTTCCTTGGGGGCCAGCAGTTGGTCCGGATCGAAGCCGGCCTGGGGATCTTCGAGCGCGTCGGGCACCTGGCCGCCAATGGTGGTGGGCAGATCCTGGATAAACTCTTCCGGCAATTGACGGATTCCGGATTGTCCCGCCAGCAGGCGCTGCCAGACCTGCTCGACCCCACAACCCAGTGGAGTGATTGCGCCCATGCCGGTGACTACGATGCGTTTACTCATGCGGGTCCTGCTCCTTAGTTGGTTTGCGTGGGGAACAACGAAACGTGGACGATACTATCATCATGAAAGTAACATCCAAATCCACAAATACTGAGGTGCATCGCAGGAGCCAGCCATGCAACGAAAAAGTCTGATCGACGCTGAATGTCCAATTGCCCGCAGCCTGGAACGGGTCGGCGAATGGTGGAGCATCTTGATCATGCGCGACGCGCTGCACGGTCTGAGACGTTTCGACGAGTTTTCCCGCAGCCTGGAGATCGCCCCGAACATGCTGACCCGCCGCCTGAACTCCCTGGTGGAGGCGGGTCTGTTGGAGCGCCAGGCCTACAGCGAGCGCCCCTTGCGCTATCAATATGTGCCCACTGCCAAGGGCGAGGACTTCCGTGTCGTACTCATGGCCTTCGTAGCCTGGGGCAATCGTCACTACGCGCCCGAGGGCGAGAGCGTGCAACTGGTCGAACGTGAAAGCGGACGACCTGTGCAGCCCGTGATGGTGGATGTTGCCGATGGTCGTCTGGTGCCGTTGCAGGCGTGTACGGTGCAGGCGGGGCCGGCTGCCAGCGACGGCATGCGTCAGCGATTGATGGCTATGGTGGAGTGAGTCCGGCCTGGGGCAGGCTGCGCACCGCGGCTGCGGTGCCTGGCGGGTCGGCCTGGACGGTGGGCCCCGGAAAAATGGCGGAAGGGCTGAGGTTGCTGGGGATCAACTTGCCCGCCACGTAGCCGCTGTGGCTGATCAGGGCCAACAACAGCAGTGTGTTGTGCAGTTTCGGCAATACCTCCAGCACCCAGCTGCCGGAACCCAGGATATGGCCGACGGCGGCGCCATAGACAAACACCACCACCATGGTGATCAGCAGCATCTGCAGGCGTGGCAGGTCGACGATGGCGCCATTGGTCACGTCCTCGCCGCGAATCAGGTCGGCCAATCGTGCGTCCTTCGGGTCGCTTTTCATCAGTACCTGGCCCTTGGCCGACGGCAGTGCCACCAGGCTCTGGCTGTCGAGCAACTGCTGGCCAGTGGTTGCCAGAGCGCTATGATCTGCGGGTTGCTCGGCCTTGCGGTTCAAGGCCATGGGGGCAGTGACGAAGCTGGCCAGGCTGAAGCCCATCAATGCGATCAGGTTGTAGTCCAGGTCCACCATCAGCGCTGTAGTGGCGTTTCCCCGGACAATGTTGCCGATATACACCGTATACAGGGTGGCCAGCACCAGCAGCGTCCATAGGGTCATTTGCAGACGTGACAGCGAGTAGCGGTTGCGTTCGTCGATCAGTACTCCAAGTACCCGGCCGCGAATTCGCAGGCCGGCGAGGACGAACAAGACCAACAGGCCTGCCAGGCAACTGGCCCAGGCGCCCAGGCGCGGCCAATCGAATACAGGTGCAACTGCCAGGTAAGGGGGAGGACTGGGGTGACTCAGAAGTAGGGCGGCGGGTGCTCCGGCCGCAAGCAATACGGCCAGCGTACGCAGCAGATAGCCATTGGTCTTCATCGTGGCAGGCCCTCTCCTTGTGTAAGCGGTTCTTTGTCCCTGGTCTGCGAGGCTGCTCTTGTTCTCAGGCTATTTACCGTCGCCAGCGCCCTCCGGCCTATGGCCGCCGGAGCGCCTGCTGTTGGGTATAGCGAATCTTTTTCCTGGCCGTTTGCCGTTGGTCGGGTGCTTTGTGTGGGGGCGGTGGGTGTCAGCGAGCGCCAAGCCCGCGGCGCCAGGCCGGGTGGAAGTGTCGCCAGTGGGCGTCCTGTGCCGCAGCCAGAAGCTCGCGGTCACCCCGGGTATCGCCCCAGGCCCTGAGTCGGTATTGGCTCAATGGGCCGTAGACACTTTCCAGGCGCAGCACTTTGTTGTCGCAACGGCAGTTGTGGCCGGCGATGCGGCCGGTCAGCACGCCATCGATCACCTCCAGTTCGGTTCCGATCAGCCTGACGCCCAAGCGCGTGGCGAAAGGCTGCAGGACCAGGGCCGGCGACGCCGAGCACAGGGTTACCAGCGCCCCGGAACGCAGTTCCCCGGCTACCGCTTGCAGTCCACTCGGGCGCATCAGCCGGGTCCAGGATTTCAGGCAGAAGGCTTCGGCCTGTTGCTGGAGCCACGTCGCCTCGATGCCCTTGAGAAAGGTGCTGATCAGTTGCGCCTTGAGTTGGTCGCGTTCAACACGACGAGCCAGGTAGCCCAGGCTGGGCAGCGCCAGCTTGAGTATCCGTTGGCTGAACGCCCGTTGCCCGAAGGCAAACTTCAGAAAGGGCACGAAGCTGTCGTGGTGGGTGAGGGTGCCGTCGAAGTCGAATACTGAAAGCACTCGGTTGGCCTCGGCATTGAGTCCAACGGTGTCTGGGGGCAGCGGCTGTGTTTCAGCGTCAGCGTTCAGGGGCGGCAGGGCCGTAGGGGGTTGGGGCGACATAGGTGTTCTCGGTGGTTGCAGCCGCCTGACTCGCGGCCGGTATTGCCATTAATGGGTGCAGTTTACGCGCTCCGGCCTTTAGCGGCGGGCCGGGCAGCCGGCGGATCAAAGGCGCAGCATGGGCAATGGCTTCCAGGGGCGGATCAGCAGTTGTTTGAAAGACAGCTGAACCAGGCGCAGATGAAAGCCCGCATCAGGAAAGGCTGAAAATACCCGGCGCCGATCGTCCCGCGAGATGCCGAAACTCAACATTCCCAGCGACACATCTATCCAGTCGGCTCGACGAAAGCTTTCCACCAGGCTGTCTGGGCGAGGGGCGGCGGCAGTGAGCTTGTGGTGTTGTTCGATCATTGCCAGCACTTCGGCTTTCCACTCGGGCCTGGCGATTTCATCCAGGTGGGTTTCAGCCAGGCGCAGCGACGGCGGTAGATAGTCGAAAGTCCTGGCGGTCCAGATGCCCAGGTCGTGGAAAGCGCCGGCAATGGCCAGCTTCTGCAACTGCTGGGCATCGGCACTGATGAGCAGGTTGCAGAAGTTGATCACCCGGTACACATGGTTGCGATAGCCGGTGAAGTCCTTGCCCAATTCTTGTCGATAGCGTTGCAGCAATTCATCCAGCGGTTCCAATCGGGTCAGCAACATTGCTTCTTCCTTGCGGGACTGGCGCAGGGGCCGGTCGTCTATATCCAGGCAGGGGGTCATTGGCTTGCAGAGGTGCTGGCGCGTGCTCTTTCAACCATGGCCACTATGGTGGCGCAGAGTTCTTCCTGGGCTTGTGCGGGAGTGATTTCTCCCAACGCTGCTGCGTGGGACACCGCTTCGGCCGCACCGAGCATGGCGCGCAGCCCGGCCCTTGGGATCACGGCTTCGGCGGCGAAGGGTTCCAGAGTACTGCGGCACTTTTCCAGAAATATCGCCTGGTAGTCGCGCTTGATGATTTCCAGCTCCGGTGAACTGGCCAGGGCGGCAATCACCCCCGGGATTTCGCGGCCCTGTAGCAACACGCAGTCGACATAGGACGTGGCAATGACCGCTGCGCGGGCGGCAAGGGTTGGTTCGCTGGTTTGCAGGGCCTGTTCCATTAGCAGAGTCTGGCGCTGGTCGAAGTCCTGATACAACGCCGCCAGGAGCACCGCTCGAGTACTGAAATGGTCGTAAACCACCGGCTTGGTGACGCCGGCCTGTTCCGCCAGATGCCCCAGGGTCAGTGCCTCAGTGCCGTGCTCACGGACAATCTGCCAGGCCACGGCCATCAGTTGTTGCAAGCGTTGCTCCCGTGACAGGCGCCGTCGCGGCGATGAAACGGAATCGGTTTTCTGATTGCTTGACATGGCTATATACCAAAAGTAACTTATCGGCAGTAACTTACTAAAAGTATATAAAGCTAGATCCCCTAGCGCAATCCGTCCGCAGGAGTACTCGCCATGCATGCACTTGTTGTTGTCGCTCATCATGATCCCAAGTCTCTCACCCATAGCCTTGCGTCGCAGATTGCCGAGGGGCTGGGGCGCGGTTCCGGGCATTCATTGGAGATTGCCGATCTCTGGGCTGAAGGGTTCGAGCCACGATTCGGTGCTGCCGATATCGCAGTGCATCGAAGCCAGGCGCTTCCTCCCGCTGATGTGCTCGCCGAACAGGCACGCATCGACCGCGCCGATGCCCTGGTGCTGGTCTACCCGATTTACTGGTGGTCCATGCCGGCGCTACTCAAGGGCTGGATCGATCGCGTGTTCTCCAATGGCTGGGCCTTCGATTTTCGCGCGGATGCCAAGCTGGAGAAAAAGCTTGGGCGCCTGCGAGTGCACCTGGTGGGGGTTGCCGGGGCCGACGCTGGCACTTATGAGCGACATGGGTATCTCGACGCGATGCAGACCCAGATCGACCATGGGATCTTCGACTACTGCGGGGCCAGTGTGTTGACCTCGCAACTGATCTTTGACTCGGAGAGCGGGGATGTGGCGCCTTGCCTGGAGCGGGCACGAGCGCTAGGGCAGGCACTGTTTAGTCCCGCGGCGGTCGTCGAATCGGTGTGAGAGTGGGGATTGGGGGCGGGAACAGTTGTGCGGCGAGATTTCGTACTTGGCGTCACGGTCCGCTTCGGGAAGGGCCGGTTCGAGTTCCTAGCCCCAGCAACACCAGGCAAAGGTGGTCAGGCACAGCATCAGGGGCAGGGCGTCGAGAAAGTCATTCATACCAACACATTCCATTCAGGCAAGTGCCGGCAATTTAAGGTGAGCAATGTTGTCTGTCTGTTGCGATTCTGTGAATTTTCAGCGCATTTTCGTTTAAACCTTGACGGCTGGTCGCAGTACGGCGATGGCCAGCTCAGGCGCATCGCCGTGGAGCCTGGAAAAGGCTCGGGAAGAAGTGCTCTGAAATTCAAAGACTCAAAAAAAGTGTGGATATTTAATGACTTAGGTGATTTTATTTACGTTTTTTTCTTCAAAATATCTTGTTACAGAATGTACTGTTCCGTTACTATAGCTCCGCGTTCACCTACCACGGTTTATGCATTTTTAGTCCCAAGTGTCCATCAGCTACTTGGGCTTTTTTTTGCCTGAAATTTGCCGTCGTCACCGTTCTCGGCGCACTTTTCCCACGCAGGATTCGGAAACGGGCCCAGCATAGGGCCCGGCCCAGCAATCCCGGATTTCAGTGCTCCAGGATGTGCAGTCCTTCTTCCGCCTGTGGAGGCACGAAGTAACGGCAGATCAGCTCGAATTGCTCCTCACTGGTACTGAAGGGGTGATCCCCCTGGCTGTTACGTTCCCGCAGTCTTGTCAGGCAGATATCCTCATCGACATGCAACAGGTGCAATTGATGCTCGGCCTGAGCCTTATCTGCCAAGGCTCGCAACCAGGCGCGTTGGGTCAGGGTATTGGCGGGGAAGTCCAGCACGACATGGGTTCCCCCGCGCAACAGGGTGATGACCAAAGGCTCCAGCGCATTTTTCAGGCGCTGGGCATGCAGTACATAGTCAGCAACTGAATGAATAAGGCCCGGGTACAGCTGCGCCAGCCATTGGTCCTCACAGATCAACACGCTGCCGGGAGCCTCGGCCAATCGCTTGGCCAGGGTGGATTTGCCCGAGGCGATCTTGCCGCACAGCAGGTGTAGAACGGCAGGGGATGAATGGTTCATGCTTTTCTCCCGGGCTTTGCGCCTCAGACGATCGGAGAATGGTCGGGTTCAGAAACTGCGTAGCAGAACTGAGAGGTAGTTAGCATTTTTGTGTGTTTTTCGATACACAGGATCAGACGCTGACCTATTCTCAATAGGAAAAATCCACAAAATCCCACACAGGCGAGAAGCCATGCTCTCCACCAGCGAGCTTTGTCACATATTGGAGTCTGGCTTTCTCCCGCTTTCTTGCGTCTGCAGCGTGCATCCCAACGGTTCCTTGACGATCAAGATCTACGATGCCGAATCTGGCCGGGTGGACTTGTTGCTGACCGGTGTCTCGACCGCCGAACTCACTAGTGTGCGCGACATCTCCAACCTGATCGGCGAGTTGCGCACCGAACTCCGGGCTGGGCGCAGAGCCTTTGCTGGTGGTTTTACCAACTACGCCGGATAACGCCATCTGGACGTTATTGGTGACAGTTGAACATGTCATTCTGAACGCATAGCTTTGTGTCGTTCGCCCGGTATCTATGGCTCTTTACCGGTTCATGGATGGCGAGGTCATGTGTACTGGGCGAACTCTGTTGGCTATTGACGTGCTTGTTTCCAGCTCAAAGCCTGTAGTATCCCATCGCAGTGCCAGCATCTGATCAATGACCTGAGCGCGGCATGCCATGACTTTTTACTCTTCGATCTGTCCTCGCGGATTGACTCAATATCAAGGACGACCTCCATGAATATAGGCAATACGCCTCCCGCCAATTACACCTATGCGCAACTTTCAAAGGTGCTGGAAAACAACCGAACAGTGGCCCAGGTCAAAGGCCCTGAGGCGCCAGTGGAGCAGGAGTTTTCGACTCACCTGGAGACCGAGTTGGCCGCCTCCCAGGAAGACCCGCTCAAACTCAAACTATCGTTGCGTTTTCTGGCTGAGGCCTGAGGCCTGCCAATGGGCTGCTTCGCGCCGAACGCTTTGCTTGGTTTGGCTGGTGCCAGACTCGAACGAGCATGGGGCTGATGATAAGTCTTTATAAATCAGTTGGTTGGCTAATATCTCCATGTTAGTCTTGGCGCCGCTGAAAAAGTCGACGCAGTGTTTGGTGAGCCTCTCGAGGATGATCAGATCGCCGCTGTAGGCTCCTGATTTCCTGTGCTTTTTTACACAGGACTCAGAGTGGAGGGAGAGGTTTTTTTGCCTGCTTCGACCTTGCTTCACAAGGACTGGATGTATATATTCCACACCCTGCTTTAAGCACTGGCCGGCTTGCTGCCGATTGATTGTTCCAGTGTCGCGTGATCGCGCTACCGCCCGAATGGCGAAACTGGTAGACGCATGGGACTTAAAATCCCCCGCTCGTAAGGGCGTGCCGGTTCGATTCCGGCTTCGGGCACCATCTATTTCAAGGGCTTGCACGGTTTTTTTGAGTGAGCCTGATCCTGAACTGCTCCGCAATTTCAAATACTGCTCCGCAATTCACTTTGTAGGCGTGACCTTTTTGCCTATCCGTTTGCGGATGTAGTTCTCTGTCATCACCACCGTGGTGTGCCCGAGCTGATCTCTTGCTTGCAATATATCGCCACTGGATTCCGCTTTGTCGGTGCCGGCCTTCGCTCGCAAATCTCGCATCTGAAAATCAGCTTTTTCAACTCCTGCCGCCTCGCGCGCCGCATCAAACCTTCCCCGCAGCATACTGGTGGTCATTGGTTGGCCATTGTCCATCACAATCAGCCTGCTAGTGCGAATGGCCATCCCGGCCTTCCTGGCCAGTATTCGGTCAATCACCACCTTCAACTCACCGGTGATCTCGATCCTCCTTTTTGCGCCAGTCTTGCCCTGGTGAACAGCCAGGCGGTTATCCCGGATATCGCGCTCGTCCATCTTCAACGTGTCCGCGATCCGCTGACCAGTCAAATAGAAGAGGTCAAGAGCATCCTTCAGCGGCTGCACTGCATGCTCATAAACCGCTGCAAGTACTTCGTCCTCGATGTACTGATCTCTTCCAGCTTCCTTGTGACCTTTGACGCCTGCGCATGGATTGGCAAGTGCGGTGAAGCCGCTACTTCTTGCGAAGTTCCAGATTGCACTAAGGAGCGCTTTTTCGCGATTTGCCCTGACCGGAGCGGTTTTGCCTCGATGCCGTAGATACTGAACGACATGCTGAGGCTCGATCGCATCGAGTGGTGCTGGTGGATCATCAAAAAACTTGAGTAGTTGTTTGAGTTCCCGCGCATTGTCTTTCTGCGTCGCAGCGCTCTTGGTTGGCACCACCTCATGCATGTACTTGTCCGCAACATAGGCGAACGTGATAAATGCCTGGGCTATTGCGGATGATGTTCGACTTTTTTCAAGCTTTGCGTACTCCATGATTGCTCGGCCGTAATCGCTGCCGAGCGGGATCTCCTTTCGTGGTGTGCCACCTGCGTCGTAGTAGTAATAAATCGTGCCGCTCCGCTGCTTGCGCTTCCTGAGGCGGGTAACGCTGTCAGGATTTGTTGGCTTCCTTCCCATTCATCCCACCAGCCGTGGCTGCCATTTTGGTTTCTCGGTGATAACTGTTGTTTCGCTAGTCAGTGCGGAAGCAATGACGCAGGGCCATCCACTGCGCTTGATGGTGTGTCGAATGCCATTTTTCTTGAGAACCGCAACCTGGCCGGCCTTGGTCTTGGCCCCGGTAAGCGTGCATACCTCTTCATGTGACAGGAACTGAATTCCGTCCATGTTTTCCTCCCGCCCGCCATTGCCGGCAGGCTCCGATTGTTGAGTGGGGTGTTTCAGGTTTCGAGGTAAGCGGCTATGAACTGCGTCGCCGCTTCAGCGTTGATGGCGTTTCCGTAGGCGCGCAGGCGTCCCACTCGACTGGGAGCCCCATGAGCCAGCGGGAATGTGCCGGGTTCAACTGGCCGCCACTTTCCATCCCGGCAGAAGAGCCAGTCAGCATCTGCCCACAGGCCGTTAATCGGGCCGGCTGAGGTGAATCGCGTAGCAGGGCTACGGTCTCCGAAAGCCCCATCATTCCGGGGCGCGGCGCCACGTTGCCCTGCTTGACTGCATCGGTCGCCGTGCAAGTCGGCCAGCCTGCCAGGGTGAATGCCTGTTCGCTCAGAGGCTTGCCACGGCCCTGTTCGAGTCGTCCCGCCAAGAAATCCGGCGTTGCTGCCGCGCTTTTCCAATCCCTGGCCGAGGGGGTAGCCCAGCCGACCAGTTGAGCGCAAGTGTGTAGAGCCATTCCGCCCTGGCGATTGATCGAGTTTCCCGGCCCGTTTGTGTCCGTCACCTTGGGTGTTGGCCACCCAGTACGTCCTGTCTCGGATGTGCGGAGCACCGATGCCCGCAGACGGGAACGCAACAGCCCCGAAGGCATAGCCCATGGCTTCCATGTCAGCTTGTACAAGGTCGAGCCAAGGGTCTGCGTCCTTGCTCGCAACCTGTTCTCCAAGGAGCTCTGCAGGCTGGCGCTCGCGGATGAGCCAATGGAAGTGAGGCCAGAGGTGCCGCTCGTCATCAAACCCAGCTCCCTCGCCTGCCGAGCTGAAAGGTTGGCAAGGACAGGAACCGGTCCAAACAGGTCGATCATCTGACCAGCCGGCGCGGCGAAGGGCGTAGGACCAAACGCCGATACCGGCGAAGAAATGGCATTGGGTGTAAGGCTTGAGGTCATCAGGGTGTACGTCCTCGATCGAGCGTTCGTCAACATCGCCTGGGGCAATATGGCCCGCGGCAATCAGGTTGCGCAGCCACTGGGCCGCGTAAGGGTCAATTTCGTTGTAATAAGCGGCCATGGCTTCGCCTCGCCGGATGGCGTGAGGGTTGGTTTCGGGTTTGTCTGATCGCCGCCGGCGTTGCGCCGTGGCACTGTTCAGGCGTTCGCCCGGTCTATGTCCTTACCGTCCTGTGAGGGTGACTGCTCCCGGGCCGGGCGGACTCTTCAGATCAGCTCTGCCGGCACGCTGACCACGTCGCCCAGCTTGGCGGCTACGATGGCGCGGCAGGCAGCGATCAGTGGAGTACTGCCATGCCATGGGGCAGTGCTATCGGTCCATGCGCACGGGTCGCAGGTTTCATCCGAGTAGATGACACTTACACGATGCGCGGCTATCAGCGGTCCTCCACAATGCCAGCAGGTGGACGGGGCATAGCTCGATTGGTCTTCACCGCCGATGGTCAGGGCCAGCGACCCGAACAATGCGAAAGGTTCCTTCGGTTGGTCTTTGCGCGGCGCCATCATGATGGTCTTGACCCCGTCGACCTGGGCAACCGCCCAATCCAGCGCGGGCCCGACCAATTCAGCGGTCTTCACTTCGATCATTTGCGTCATGGCCTTGGCCCCGTGTAGATGTTCCATGCGAGGTAGAGCAGGGCGGGGAGGATCATGGCTGCACCTCCTGGGCCAGGGCTGCGTCGATGGCTTTGTCCAAGGCCTCGCGGGTCAATATGTCCTCATGCTCCGCATAGCCGCAGATCATCGGTGGCATGTAGTGGTTGCTGTCATCCTCTACCGCGCATTGATTGTCAGGGTCGCGCAGCCAGCGATACCGCTCGGCGTCCTTGCGTAACGCCTCGCAGTCAGCCCGCAGGCTCTGTACCGCCCGGAAGTTTGCGTTTTCACGCAGCACCTCGATCTCCGCGAGCAGGGCCAGCGTTACAGCTGGCGGTACAGCCATCCCGTAATCGTTCAGCGCTGCATAATCGCCGCTGGCGTTCTGTGCAGCCTCGGCCAGGGCCTTCAGCTTTTCTTTGTCGATGTTCATGGCATAGCTCCGCCATGCCGCTGCTGCGGCTGACTTGAATGTGGGGGAGGGGTGAGGTTTTCGCGGACGGAGTACAAATGTACTCCTGTCAGGGTTTATTGCCCTGGAGCTTCATCAGTGCATCGGTAACGTTGCCATAGCCCATGCCCCGGGCCAGCTGCCAGACCTCGTCGTACAGCTCGGCCTTGTACTTGTCACTCGTTGAGCTGATAGGTTCGGGCTGCTCGGCTGGGCGGGTGTAGAGCGGCATATCACGCGCAGTATCCGACCACTGAGGCGGACACACCGAAAACGAGCGACCGCGCCCAGCCAGGAAATTATCAACCTGGAATTCAGGCACGAACCCTACCGGCTCACCCCACCACTTAGTTAGCGAACCTACGCGAGTCACTAGGGCCGGCTCACCATCTGGCGTGTCCGCCCACCATTGTTCGCTATCGACATCTGCGGCAGGCTTGGCGAGAAGGGCGCGCAGCTGCTCAGATACAGAGGCTTCTTCTTTCGACAGCGCAAGCCCATCATTGATGAAATCATGCATCCAGCACAGCAGCTCACGCGGCACGCCGTCAATCTTTTGGTTGGTGGTCATTTTCCAATCTCCGCAGGGTCGTCAGTTCCTTCGATTTCGTCAGTTCCGAGGAGGCAAAGGCCTTTGAACTTGACCAGCTCTGTTACCGTTGCATAGCTCCCGAAGTGGAATGCGGTTCCCCCGGTCTCGGTGTAGGTTGCGAATGCTTGCCAGCTCCACACGTCCATGCTTTTCTTGCGCCAAGCGCCTTGAGCGCAATAGATATTGTCGGTACTCCAAGTAACCGCCAGACCGTTTCGCTCGGGAAATGCGGCCTGAAGCATCTTGGCCAATTTCCTGACCTTGTACCCAGGCCTAACCACGGTTCGCGTCCTCCGTGGCTTTGTCCAGGGCGGCGCGGGCTTGCCAGCCATGCCAGCAGCCGTTGGCATAGGGGCTTTCGTAGTAGTCTGGATGCTGTGGGGCACGGGTAAAGTCCATACCCTTGAACCGCGGGTGAACCTCAAACGCCGCCCGCTCGTCGCGCTCAACCGGCGCACCGTTGCCATTTTCAAGGTAGGCACATCCGTTGTCGTTGCAGGTTTCCACAGTGCGGGCGCCACATTGACCGCACTTCGGCGCGCTCGGCTCTGCGCTGGCGGATAGGGCGGCCTTCATGCGCTGATTCCAGCCGGGAGTGGCGTGCTTACCATCCACCACGTCACGCAGCAGCGCATCCCGCTCGGCCAGCACGCGATCAAACTGAGCTCGGCGCTGATCGTAGTTGTAGTCAGACTGGGCGCCCATTAGGTCCAGGCGCTTAACTTCTGCGCGCAGCTCTTCGACCTCCTTCTCCAGCCGCTTCGCTTCATCGAGCCATGACCGCCTCGACAGCTCGCGGTCGTTGTCGCTTAAGGTCAGAGCGTCTATCTGCTCGTCCTTGGTGTTCAGGTCGGACTGAAGGGCAGCTACTCGCTGCTCCAGGTGTTGGGTTTCTGTGGGCATGAGGCGTCCTTAGTCATTGATCGACTACAGTTGAAAAATCATTCAAAGGGAGCGCTGAAAAATGGAGTGTTTAATCTGCGGATCCCCAGCAATTCAGCTGGTGCTGGCAGGCCAATTAGTCGAATTTGATTGCATTGAGTGTGGTTATTACGGCATCCCGAAACTGGTGGTCGACGAGATGTCGTTGAAAAAGCAAAAGCTTCACAAAGAGCGCACTCGGACCTACTTGGCGATGCGTTCAGAGAATAAGCAGCCGCCTTGGATCACTCCGGTCGACATCAATATCCATCTGCTATTGGATGTGTCGATCGTTTAAGTCGCGGAGAGCCATATCCGTGCTGGATCGGAGGAATTACAGCGAGACTTCGCCGGTATCGATCTTGCGGAGTTCGAGCACTTCGATCTTCTGCGTACCGTCGGTGATCACCCAGCAGGGCAGCTCAAGGTTTCGAAAAGTGCCGTGGTAGTTCCGGTACGCGCCGAGCGCAGCCTTGCGGAAGGAGTCGGCCACGACCTTGCCGATCGGCATCGGGCTGCCCCCCCCAGTAGGCTCAGCTCGAAAACAGATGTGTTGGAGATGCGTTTCTCTGCTGCGCGGATAGTGCCCGGGAAAAGCTGGAACTCCCGGGCTACCTCGATCACACGCTTGTAGATCAGGGCGTCGTGGATCTGCTGGTCGCGGGCGCCGTTACGCAGGCCCGCGTAGATGACTGCTTGCATAGGTTTCCTCCGGGCAGCCGATGGCCGTGGCCTGGCTGGTGTAATTCGTTGATGGGGGCGGGTCTATTTCTTCTGGTAGGTCTTGGTCAGTGCCGCGTTCACCGTATTTCCGCGCTTGAGCACGACATTCGCCAGGGCGGCACGGTCCTTCTGGCTGTGACTGGCCTGTCTGAGCAGGCCGAAGTAGCTGTTGGCGGTTTCGCGCAGATCCTCGGTCGGTGCCGCAGCTGTTCGCTTCAGTGCCTGGGCCAGTGATCGCTTACGAGTGGTTCGCCGCCAGGGCTTGATCACATGCCCAACGAAGTCGACGCCGCGATCTACCGGCTGGAGGATGGTCTTCGCCGGGTTCAGTTTTGCACCGAGGCTCGGCAGGAACGCTTCAACCTCTGCCAGCCAGGCGTTGAGCTGTCGCGGCGACTCATGCAGGAACACGAAGTCATCGACGTAGCGGACGTAATGTTTGGCGCCGAGCTTGTGCTTGGCGAACTGGTCCAGCGCGTCGAGGTAGACGTTGGCGAAGAACTGCGACGACAGGTTGCCGATCGGCAGACCGAGGTGAGCAGGCTGCGCGGTGAGGCGCTTGTGCTGCGGCACCCGGTTGAACAGGTGGGCGGGGCTGCGCACCTCGTAGTCTTCGCGCGGGTCATGCATCAGAATTTGTTCAACGAGGGCCAACCACCAGGGTTCGGTGATCTTGGCAGCCAACTGCCGGCGCAGGACCTCTTTATCGATCGCAACGAAGAAATTCGCCAGGTCGCACTTCAGGTAGAAGATTGGTTTCGACCAGTTCTGGCTGGCACTGCGGATCTTCGCCTCAAGCCGTTTCGCGGCATACAGCGTGCCGCGCCCTGGAATGCATGCGCAACTGTCCGCTATGAAGCTGCGCTCGATCCGTGGACCGATGTGGTTGTAGAGCAGGTGGTGCACCACGCGATCCCGGAATGCTGCTGCCCATACTTCCCGGGCTTTCGGTCGGGTGACCACGAAACAAATGGATCGGCCTGGCCGGTAAGTGCCGGCAATCAGGTCGTCGTGCAGATCCAGCAAGTTGATCTCCATGTCCTTCTCGAACAGCCGGGCACTTGCGGAATTCCGCTTGTTGCGTCGGCAATCGTAGTAGGCCTGGACGAGATCCTCGAACTGGAAGGGAGCAACACTTAAATCTGCGGACAGGGCGCGCGAGCCGCTCGTTGTTCTTGTCGTTGTTGTTGAGCCAGCCATCTTCAAAGTCCATGTTGTAGGCGTTGTTGGCGGAGCGCTGCGACCTGTCGAGCTATCTACGTCGCCAAGCCGAAGGCATTGCCGATCAGCTTGGAAACTGCACCAGACCTACGCGGACGCTTTAGGCCGGCGGTATCTGTGATGTGCATGGCGGTGACCCATAGGTCAGCGGCTCGACCAGATTTGGCGTACAGGCAAAAGGGTCTTGACCCTCAAGCAGCGGACGCGGTTGCGGACTTCTTCCAAGCATTCGCCTGGCGGCCAACTGAGGCCGTCATCATCATTGCCTTGGCATGCTGGCCCTTGCTGATCAACCCTCGGTTGGTGAGGGCGCGCAGCAAGTAGTTCAGCATCCAAATGCTTTCCAGTAGCAGGTTGATATGGGGCAGCTTGTCCCTGGTCATATTGGCCCGACCGATCAGGACCAGCACTTCTAGGCATTCATCGCGAATCTTTTCTCCGGCCAGTCGCTTTAGGTCGCGCGGAATATTGCGCACCAAATCAAGCGAAAACCCGAACAACTCTTCGGCTACCTTGTGGATTTCCAGCTCCGTATGCAGTGCCATCCCTGGCCTCCTGAAAAGCGAGGGCGCTACCGCGCCCATGAATGAAGAATTGAATGATCAAATAAACTTTCTGCGGACAGGGCGCGCGAGCCGCTCGAGGCTCTTGCCGGTGCCGTCGAGCCAGCCATCTTCAAAGTCCATGGAGTAGGCGTAGTTGGCGGAGCGCTGCGAGCTCGTCCAGTGGTAGGTCTGGGTGAACGCCTCAGGCACGGTTATTTCGAGGAAGGACGCCTCCCGGCGCGCCATCAGGTAGAAGTCCTTGTGTCCGTCGCGCTCGAACGCTGTGCAGAACTGGGCTGCCGGGTGCGAGGTGTCGGCGCTCACCAGGTCGGCAGTATTTGCCTGTCCATCCCATGGGCTGTTGGCGCCGTTCAGCTCATCGCCGTAGCCGCCCCACTCATGCGAGACCTCTGCATCGCTTCCAGTCGGTACGATCAGGTAGTAGGGCTTGTCGCCTCCGGGGAACAGGCCGCCGTTCACACCGCCTTCACCTGGCCAGTATTCGCCAACTGCGGGGATGGCGGCTGCGCCTTCGGTGGTGATCTGTGGCTTTCCGGTCAACTCGGTAAGAACCTGAAGCGCTAGGGCTGCATTAGGAGTGGACAGGTGGGTATCGCCGTTACTTACGGTAATCAGTTGCATGGGATGCTCCTGTGAGCGAAGTGGGACGCAGGCGGCCGGCGCTTCCCGACAAGCTTCTGGTCTGAGCGCCATCCTGACGCTCCCGGGAATCACCTGCGAAAAATCAATGAAGGAATGAGTTACTGAATGATGAGGCTGCGGACAGGGCGCGCGAGCCGCTCGTGGCCCTTGGCGCCGGTGTAGAGCCAGCCACCTTCAAAGTCCACGTAGTAGGCGCCGTGGGCGGAGCGCTGCGTACTCAGCCAGTGGTAGCGATCTTCGCGCAGCTCTAACAGGCCATCAGCCTTGGCGGCCATCAGCAACTGGCCTTCCAGGCAAGAAGGGATGAAGCCATCCAGTTCGAGGGCCTTCACTGCGATCACGCTGCCAGCCTCGGCCATGGCCCGGGTATTGGCTTCGCCGTCGCTGTAGCTGCCTGCGCCTTTGATCTCGACGCCGTACTCGCCCCACGGGCCGCTGAGCTCGTCAGGCAGAAGGATCAGGGCGCGCTCGCCGCCGTTGAGCCAGTAGCGGGTGACGAACACACCGCCGCCCAGAGGTTGGCCGCGCTCAGGGAGTTCGGCTGCGAGTACTGTTTGCTGTGCTTGCTTGGTCATGGGGTTACTCCGGATAAGTGCCGCCCTCCGGTTACCGGATGCAGCGAGTAGTGTGGGTTATGCTGGTGTTTCGATTTCGTCGCCAGGCTCTGGCGGTTCGTCGGCGAGCGACTTCAAGCCTGCGGCCATGATCATCCGCGACACCTTTTCAGTAACTACAAAAGGTGTCGTGACACACTTGAGCATCTGCGCCGCAGTTTCGAAGTCGGCGGCGATGACGTTGCGCAGCAGGTTCTGGAAAACCTCCTGCTGATTGTTGAAGCCGTGCTGCTTCATCAGGCGCTTGAGGTCGGCCTTGAACACGCCGGCCACCTCAACCGTAAACTTCTCGACGCCCAATGCAGCGTTCTTCTCGTTCGCCTTCTCGCGCTTGCGGCGCTGCTTCTTGGCTTCCGCGGTCAGCTCTTCCTCGGCCATGGCCTACCTCTTCGATTTCATGTGTTGGCAAATCAAGCCATGCCTGCCGCCGGCGCTGGCGCACCAGGTTGCTGATGCGCTTCATGGGGTGTCGGCGAACTTGAAGCCGTTCTCCTGGGCGATCAGAGTCACGCGCTTGATGTGCATGCCCAGGTTCTTTGCTGCCACGCTGACTACTACGCCCTTGGCTGCTTCGGCGCGCACGGCCGGTGCCAGCTTGTCGCGTTCTTTGCGGAGGCGTTCGTGGTGAGCGGTGGTGCCGTTGAAAGGCCCGTCGACTCCGACGCCGTTCGGGATGACTTGAACTGATTTGCCCGCGCCGAAGAAGGCGTCCAGCTGTTCGTTCAGGTTTGCGATCATTGAGTCCCGCGGATCGGGCATTGGTACACCGATCATTTGCCCCAGCCCTCGATGTTGACCTTCTTGCCGTCTGCGCGAGCCTCTAACACCTTGGCCAGGTTGATCGCGGCTTTGTAACTGAAGCGGAAACCCTTCACGAGACCGGTCTCGATCTCGATTACGTGGTAGGCATCAACGCCCTTGTTCACGACCTGGTAACGCACCGCCCGTTCAGGGGCCGGCTTATTGATCATCCCGTAGAAAGTGGCGGTGGCTACGCTTGCGCGGATGCGCAGGGCGTTCATGCCGTCGATACGAGCTTGCATGGCTGGGTGCATTGGCAGTTCCTCTATTGGGAATCAGGGTTGCGATTACTCGTCAGCACTCTGGCCAGCTGCTGGTTGCCGATGGGCGCAGGGGAGAGTGCTGGCGAGTAATGGCAGGCGAAAAAAAGCCCGGGGTTAGCCGGGCTTTCTGTTTGCTCTACAAACGCCTCCGGATGTGAGAGCTATGCCTTCGCTGGGAAGGTCTTTTCGTTGGTCTATTTCATGGTTTTACCCTCATGAGCACGGCATCAGTGGCGGCCGCTCGCCGAGTAGATTTCGCAAGTGATGCGCTTTCTCCGCATCGGGGTGTGATCGGAACACCAGGGCGCCACCCCTGCTTGGTTCCCGCCGCGTTTTTAGTATTGGCCGTCTCGCTTGTACCGGCTCAGGACATTCACGGGTCTTTGCGATCCTAGCGCTGCAGCCCACTTGGGCACGCTCCAATCACACCCCGATGCGGCCTGGCTGAAGCACAGCGCCAGGCGCTCGGGCCCACCCTTAAGCGATGAACACGCCATTCTGTGATTCCTCAGTCGGCCGGTGCTGAGGGTCTGGGCAGACAGCCTGACCTACGATGATCTCGCGCCGCATGGCCTCCGCGACCAGCGCCGCCTGGCGCGTAACGCCCAGCTTGAACATGGCGCTGGAAATGCGCTTGGTTACCGTCCCTGGCTCTACGCCGAATGCCCTGGCGATTTGCTTTGCTGTAAACCCCTGGGCCACGGACAGCAGAAACTGCAGTTCTCGCGGCGCCAGGCCTCGGCCAAGATGGCCAATCCATTTGCCGCTCTTGATTATCGAATCCATGTTGCGTCCTCTCGGTTGATTTCCCGTCTGACCCTCGCTAGAAGGCCAGCCAGTGAAATCTGGCCCTGGCGCTGACAAAATTCAGGCGGGATTCCAGTCCATATAGTCGACGCGCTGAAGAGCTTGGTCGGCTTGGGTCGCAATCTGATGCTCATGCCCATCTCGAGCGCACTCGGTGATTACGGAGTTGCGTTCGCCTGCGTCTTTACAAACGACGACGTAGGGTTCTTGGTGAGTTTTCACCTTTACACTGAATTGATTGCTCATTGTCTTGCCCTCCAGGGCTCGGTTGTCATCCCAAAGCCCGCTCAATGAGCGGGCTTCAGTGATGCTTTCCAGTCGGGGCCCGCTACTGGCGTCGGCCTCCGCCTATCTTCTGATTGTTGACTCCAGCCGCGGGCCTTTCAGCTTGTTCTCCCGCTGGATAACTGTTCTTGACGCTTTACGCTGCGCGCCCGGGTCAGTTGCCAACCCTCTGAACCGTTGAGGCCGGTTCATCGCTGCCTTCCATCTGGCCGGTTGTTATCCGGCGATGGATTCAATCTACAACCAATAGTTACAGCGATCAAGTGTTTTGGTTGTAGTTTTTTGCGTGGATATGCACTGGCTAGGCGGGGGAGGTTGTTTTTCAAGGGGATAAACATAAAAAATCCCGCACTAGGCGGGATTGAGATTGGCGATCGTGAGCGTTATCGCGCGTACATCGCCCACCAAAACACTCGACCAAGAATCATGATCTGCTCATCATGCATTTCTTCAAACGAGTAGTCCTCGTCTTGATGCTCATCTCGATTAAAGCTTCGAAGGCGCACGCCGCTGGGCTGTCGATACAGCTGCTTCACACGCAGTTGGCCATTTTGGCTGATTGCATAGAGATCGCCGTCAATAATGTCGCTGATTGACGTCTTGCCGACATCAACTCCAACGGTCGCCCCATCTCTCAGCACTGGCGCCATGCTGTTACCGCGCACGGTGACGCATCGGGCATTGCTAAATTGAACGTTATTTTCCCTAAGCTTTTTCTTGCTGAACCGAAGGGTTTCGCCTTCATCCTGTTGAATCGCAAATCGGCCAGTACCAGCTGCCAGTTCTATTTCTCTGAGAAATGGAACAGCCACTTCATCATCCCTTAGCGGGCTTTCTTCGTCCCAAGCATCAATTGGGCCTAGGTCCTCTACGGGTTGGTCGGTTGGCATTGGTGTTCCGTCGATCAAAAAAACTTTCGACGTCCCAAGAATCGTAGCTAACTCTCCAAGCTTGCTATTTCTTGGCGTTGAGATGCCCGCCTCCCATTTCTGAACGGCCTGCGGGGTGACCCCCATTCGCCTACCCAGCTCTGATTGATTAAGGCCTGCTGCCTCGCGTTTTTGCGCTATGCGCTCACCGATAGTCTTCATGCGTCAATCATACAAACATCAGTTGTAGGTGTAATTGCGAATATAAGTTGTAGTATTTATGCATGGTCAGGTAACCTTTGGTTGTAGCTGTAACTTTGAGGTGTCTATGACCGAGACTGCTATTCAGAAGGCGGCAACTGCTGCTGGTGGTCAATCTGCTCTTGCTCGCTCTCTCAAGGTTACGCCTCAGGCGGTGCAGAAAATGTGCGCTTCCGGACGCGTACCTGCAGAGAGAGTTCTGGCTATCGAGCGGTTGACTGGCGTACTGCGAACCGAGCTACGGCCCGATCTTTATCCGGATGTGGATGCGGCGCTTTAGCTTGATCGGAATTATCACGACTCTGCGTCGAGAGATGTAGTGCTGCGGAACATATGGGTATCCATACAGTAAAAAATCGCAGACGAAAAAAAGCCGGTGGCTAGACCGGCTTCTTCAACAGCAACAACTTGTGAGGTCGATTATGCACAGTCAGATGCCTACGGGCAATGCTTGCAGTGTCGCGACACCTTTTCTTGATTCCATAAACGTGTCGCCGAAGGGTATGCCCCGCCGTGCGGTACTTCTTCAGGAGGCCGCGTAATGGCTGGCGACTGGATCAAATTTGAACTCACCACCTTGGACAAGCCCGAGGTTTGCCAGATCGCTGATCTAGCCGACGTAGACCCCGATGCTGTTGTTGGAAAGCTGATGAGGGTCTGGGGTTGGTTCGATCAGCAGACGCAGGACGGTAACGCTCCGAGCGTTAGCAAAAAGTTACTCGATCGTCTCGTTGGCGTTGCCGGGTTCTGCGACCACATGAAATCCGTTAATTGGATGATTGAGGAGGATGGCGTTATCAGCCTTCCTCATTTCGAGCGCCATAACGGGAAGACAGCTAAAAATAGGCTTCTTACGGCAAAGAGGGCGGCGAACCACAAGGCCCGCAACGCAAAAAGTAACGCTCACAGCGTTAGCGATGCGTTACCTAAAGAAGATGTAGAGAAGAATAAAGAGCCTCTCTCTGCGCGCGGGCCAGTCGACCCTCGCATGCCCAGCGAGATGACCCTGGACTGGTTGCCCGATGAAACCCTGCTGAAGACCTATGCGTACCACCAGGGGCTAAGTCTGGACTCGTTCACCGACAGCGTGATCAGCGCATTCACTGGCCACTACGAGCCGAAGGGGCAGGTGAACACCCAGGCTGAGTGGGTAAGCATGCTGGTCAAGTGGGTGAAGAACGATAAGGCACGGACCGCGGCAAACAATGTGACCCCCATTTTGCAGAAGGCCGCTAAGGCCGCGGATTTCGATGATGACGATATCGGCTGGCAGAACGGGGTGCAGTCATGATGAAGCAGGTTTCGGTTGTCACGCAGGGGCTCTGGGCTAACCCGAAGGCTGGGGAGTTCATCGGTGCTGACGAGCGTCAGGCGCCAGTGGACGAAGGCCGGCGCCAGATGGCTCAGGCCATCAACGACTTGTTCAAAGAGCTGCGACTGATCCGCTCGGCGTGGCGCCAGGCCTGGCCCGACAAGGAGACCTATCAGGCCGCCAAGGTTCAGTGGATGCAAGCATTCCTCGATGAGGGGATCTGCAGCCAGGGCCAGATCGAGTTTGGAATGATCAGGGCGAGGAAACAGGTATCTGACTTTATTCCGAGCCCTGGGCAGTTCATCGAGTGGTGCAAGCCAACGCCGGAAATGCTGGGTCTTCCCCCTCTGGCTACAGCTCATCGAGAGGCGTGTCGCAACGCTCATCCGGGGATGGCTGGCCAGGGCAACTGGTCGCATGACGCTGTTTGGCATGCGGCGAAAGAGTGCGGCTTTGAAAACCTCAACCAGCTGGATTTGGCCCTGAGTCTGAAGCTGTTCGAGCGCAACTATACGATTGCCATCCGCCGGCTCATTGATGGTTTACCGCTCCAAAAAATGCCGCAGGCGCTTCCTTCCAGGGCTTCAGGGCGTATCACTCCAGAGGTCGGCCGTAAGGCCTTGGAGCAGTTGCGCTCGAGTCGCTTAGGAGGCCATCCCAATGTCTGACCGCCGGCTGGCAATTCCAGACCCTCAGCAGTACCGGTTCGCGGTGTACTGCTGCTCCTTCAAGCTCGACCTCGGCGATCTTCCTGACCATGCCATGGCGCTGTTCCCTGATCGCGGGATGGCCACTCGGTATGGCGCCTGGATGTGGCCGACGACTTTTCAGGTGGTCGACCTGCAGGCCCACAAGGAGGCCGATCGATGAACACTCAAATCAAGACGCTGACGGTGAAGCTGTCGGACGCTGAAATCCAACGCAAGGCGGCGCTTGGGCATGTGCGCGATCTGCGCGATGCCAGCCACCCTGCATTGCACTTTCGCTATTGGAAGAACCGGGCCAGGGGCAGTTGGTACTTGCTCGGCAAGCGCGGCTGGCACCGCATCGGCTCTTTCCCTGAGCTCGGCACGAAACAGGTTGTGGCGGCGCTTCCTGACATTCGCCTGCGGGTCGGCGCCGATGCGGGGGCAGGGATCTCCCAATGGGCCACCACAGGCGAGCTGCTTACCTGGTACGCCGAACGGATGGCCCGTGATCGCAACCTTTCCAGCAAGCGCAAGAACACCGCCGCCTCGGTGATGAAATGCCACCTGATCCCGCGCCTGGGGCATCTCCCCCTGATCAGCGTCACCAAGGCTCAGCTGGATGACCGGCTCATGTGGCCGATGCAGGAAAGCATCTCCATCGACTACGTGCGGCTGGCGTTCCAGCTGCTGGCCCTGGCCTTCCGGCAGGCCCTCAAGCTTGGCCTCATCCAGGCTAGCCCGATGGCTGGGATCAAGTTCAGCGACTTCTCCAAGGCCAAGGTCGGCGTCAAGCCTTCTCGGTTGCGGGTGAGTACCGACCTGCCGTACCTGCTGGAGCTGTTCGAGTCGCACCTGCGGTCCGATCCGGCTGGTGGTCTGCTGGCCCTGATGATGCTCTGTCATGGCACCCGGATCGGCGAGACGCGGCAGGCTCGCTGGTCGCACATCGCGCTGGCCGAGCGTGAGTGGTTCATTCCGGCCGAGCACACCAAGACAGGCGTCGAGCATCACCTGCCACTGACCGAGCAGGTGTGCGCGATCCTGGTCCGCTACCGCGAAGGGCAGCGCGCCGGCGGCTATGAAGGTCAGTACCTGTTCCCGGCACGCAACGGCAAGCCCTTGAGCGAGGGCCAGGCCTGCGCCGTGTTCTCGCGTCTGGGGCAGGGTGAATGGACCAGCCACGATCTGCGCAAGGTGGCCCGTACTGGTTGGGCAGACCTGGGTATCGATCACCTGGTGGGCGAGCTGCTGATCAACCACGCGATGGGCCACAACGTGAAGGTTTACATCCAGTCCGACGTGATGGCCCGCAAACGTGATGCCCTGGAGCAGTGGCACGCCCATCTAGATCAGAATGGGTTTGCCCTGATCCACGGCTTGACCGGTGTTAGATCCGGAAATTCCGGTAAATCGCTGGAAGCCGCGCAGGACAAGGGCCGCAAGGCCATTCAAGAAACAACCATAGGCGAGGATTTGAAATGATGATTTTGCTCGAAAGGCACACCGGCCTCGCCGTGAATCCCGCCGATGTCAGCTCGGTAGTGATTCGTAGTTCGAACGGCTGGCAGGTGCTCGACGTGAAGATGTCGACGGGTGAACGGCACCAGGTGCGGCACACCGCCCACTGTTTCGACGGTGACGACATCTATGCCGTGCACAAGCAGCTGCTGGAGGCCAAATGAAGAAGACGCACGGCCCAGCATTCCGTGCCGCACTGCTGGACCTGGCCAAGTGCCCGGCATGCCGTGGTCGAGCGGTGATCAAGGGCGTCTTCCATGAGCTGGCCTGCGTGCAGTGCAACGCCTCGGGCTGGGTCACTGCTGATACCGGTGAGGTACTGCCGCTGGAGGTGCTGGTGACGCAGTTGAGCATCCGGCTCCAGGCCGCCGAGCATCAAATCGCACAGTTCAACAGCTCCAGCCCAGCAGGGGTTGAAGCGCAATACAACGAGAACAACCGCCGCGGCGCCGGCGGCACCAACTACACAGGGGATTAAGTCATGATGATTCGCAAGCCGCTGCACCGTCCTCTGGGCGATACAGAACACATGCTGGAGCAATGGGGCTGGTGGCGCATGGATGGAATGGGTATCCCCAGTTACGCCTCACCAATGCTGGCAGTGATGCGAGACGCAATGCCTGTAGCTTCCAAGTCCTACACCATCACCGACGAACTGGCAGGCGCTGTCGACGCAGCCCTGGCCCGGCTCTGCAAGCGGGATCAGCAGATGGGCGACATGATCTGGCTTTACTACGGGGCCAAGTGGCCAGCAATTCGGGTTGGCCGTCATTACCAGGTGAGCGAGATGAAAGCGCGGGAGCTGATCAAGGCCGGCGTTGCCTGGATTGACTGCGTCCTTGAGTCCATTCGAGAGGCAGCTTAAAAAAGGGTTGTCCATATGGAATAGCTCTGTTTTTATAGCAGGGTGTTCAGCTGTTACAGCGCGACACCACACATAAAGCCCGGCCATTGCGCTGGGCTTTTTCGTTTATGCAGATGACGCGCCCAGGCAGCTGGGCTAAGTCGGTAGTGGCGTGGATCAAAGCCGTGCGCTCCCTGATCGACTACGCGATGAGAGTCTGGGGTACGTGACCCAGCGAGCCAGACCGCTAAGCCGGGTATGCACCGGTCCTCTGCACTCATTCGAGCCTCGGCAATTGCCGGGGCTTTTTCATTCGCGCTCCCAGAAAGGGAGGAATCGAGATGCCGAACATGCCTGAAAAGGATCCTGGTCTGTGGGCCGCAATGATTGCCTGGCTGGTCATGCATCAGCCGCAGCTTTACGCCGCTGGCCTATCGGTCGGTATCGCTGTCCTGCGGGTGATGTACGGCGGCGGCACACGGCGCCAGATGTACCTGGAGGGCGCGCTTTGCGGCTTGGTCACTCTGTCATTGGTGCCGCTCCTTGAGTGGATGGGCTTGCCTCAGAGCATGGCCACGTTCGCCGGCGGCGCTGTTGGCTTCCTCGGCGTCGAGAAGGTGCGCGGCTACTACGATCGCGCAGCAGCTAAGCGGGTTGAGGGCTGATGGCTTGCAGTGGGTGCGCGGCACGCCGTGCCAGGGCGGCCAAGTGGCTGAAGATCGCCGCCGAACGGGCTTCCTCGTTGATCTCGCCGAAATCGAATGCAGGAGCGCTACCTGATGGGAAGGCTAAAGACGCTGGGAAACAGAGTTCAGACTCAGACTGATCGGCTTCCGGCCGTCAACACGAACTCATGGCGCGCCACGAAGACGACATCAGCTCAGCGAGGCTATGGCTACAAGTGGCAGAAGGCACGCGAAGCCTGGCTCAACGATCACCCGCTCTGTGCTTATTGCGAGCGCCTGGGTCGTGTGACGGCTGGCTGTGTGGTTGACCATATCGCGCCTCACCGCGGTGATATGGCTCTGTTCTGGGATCGATCCAACTGGCAAACCCTGTGCAAACCCTGTCACGACTCGGTCAAGCAAGCTGAGGAGGCCGGTACGGCTCAAGTTTGGTAGGGAATTCGGCTTGCTTGGCGTAAATGATAAATATTCTCAATAAAATGCACTAAAAAGGTGCAATAGAAAGGCTCTATAGGGGGGGGAGGTCAAAATATGGGGCCTCTATCGCTTCTAGACCGCGCCCGATCCCATTCGTACTTTTTTTCCCGACCCTAAGGTTTTTTGTTAATGGTGTTAACAGACAAACAGCGACAGTTTGTTGACGCAAAGGCCCGGGGTGCGTCAAACAAAGAAGCGGCAGAGGCCGCAGGCTGCAAGGCTTCCACGGCCTCCGCAGCGGGTTCCCGCTGGGCCAATGATCCCAAGATTGCAAGCGCAATCATTGCTCGCCGTGCCGAGCTCAGTGTTAACCCTGAGCAATCGCGCAAACGCCGAGAGAAGCCATCCGACCAGGCGCCCGAGGCGGAAGAGGCCGGTGGCGAGTTTCTCGATTGCCTTCCTACCACTGAAGACCCGCTGGTCTGGCTACTGGCTCTGATGAACGAGCCTAGGGCCAAGGTTTTTGATAGGCGCAACGCCGCTCAGACGGCTGTGCCCTATGTGCATGGCAAGAAGGGTGATGCGGGCAAGAAGGAACTGAAAGAGCAAGCCGCCAAGGAGGCGGGGAAGGGAAAGTACTCCGCCGGCAAGCCGCCGCTCACTGTCGTAAGGAAGTAGCCAATGCTTTGGACAACTGCCTGCCCGGACTGGTGGCAGCGCCTCTCTGTGGGCGAGTCAATCATCCCGGCACCGCTATTTCCGGCGGAAGCCGAAGAGGGGCTGGAAGTATTCCGTTCGCTGAAGATTGTGGACGCCCCGGGCTGTCCGACTATTGAAACAGCGTGCGCACCGTGGGTGCTGGATTTCGCCGGCGCGATTTTCGGCAGCTACAACAGCGAAACCGGCCACCGCCTGATCAGCGAGTACTTCCTCTGCATTCCGAAGAAGAACTCCAAGTCGACGATTGCGGCGGCGATCATGCTGACCGCGCTGATTCGCAATTGGCGGCTTGAAGCCGAGTTCATCATCTTGGCACCGACCAAGGAGATTGCGGACAACGCCTTCAAGCCGTGCGCGGCCATGGTCAAGCACGACGAAGAGCTAAGCGATCTGCTTCACGTTCAGCCGCACCTGAAACTGATCACGCACCGCGAGACGGGCGCGACCTTGAAGGTCGTGGCGGCAGACAGCGACGTAGTAGGTGGCAAAAAGGCCGTCGGCGTTCTTATCGACGAGGCCTGGCTGTTCGGCAAGAACGTCAAGGCACCGGATATGATTCGAGAGGCTACGGGCGGCCTGCTGTCGCGCCCGGAAGGCTTCATTATCTGGCTGACGACTCAGTCAAACGAGCCGCCGGCCGGGATATTCAAGTCGAAACTGAGCTATGCGCGCGGTGTGCGCGAAGGCCGAATCGATGATCCTCGCTTCCTTCCGGTGATCTACGAATTTCCGCCCGAGATGATCGAGAGCGGGGAGGCTCGACGGCCTGAGAATTTCCACCTGGTGAACCCCAACATGGGGTACTCGGTGGACAGGCCGACCCTCGAGCGCCTGTTTATGCAGGCTGAGCTCGACGGTGAAGCCGAGGTTCGAGGCTTCCTGGCCAAGTTCCTCAACATCGAGATTGGCCTGGCGCTGATGTCCGACAGCTGGGTCGGCGCCGATTTCTGGGAGCCGCAAGCAGAGAAGGGGCTGACACTGGATTCGCTCATTGAACGATGCGAAGTGATCGTGGTGGGCGTCGATGGTGGTGGTCTGGATGACTTGCTTGGTCTGGCGGTCATGGGGCGCGTTCGAGAGTCGCGCACCTGGCTGCATTGGGCACACGCTTACGCTCACCCTTCGGTGCTGAAGCGTCGGAAATCAGAGGCGCCACGCTTGATGGATTTGGCCGCGGCTGGCGATCTCACGCTGGTGCAAAAGATCGGTGATGACGTCGAGCACTTGGCCGCCACGGTCGCCCGCATCAATCAGGCGGGGCTGCTCGATAAGGTAGGGCTCGACCCGGCCGGCATCGGTGCTGTTCTCGACGCCTTGGCAGATGCCGGCGTCGAGGAAGACCAGATCATCGGTATTTCTCAAGGCTGGAAGCTGACCGGAGCCATAAAAACCACCGAACGCAAGCTCGCGGAAGGCGCGCTTCTGCACTGTGGTCAGCCGCTCATGGCATGGGCCTGCGGTAACGCAAAGGGCGTGCCGTCGGCTAACGCTTTTTTGATCACAAAACAGGCTTCGGGCACCGCGAAAATCGACCCACTCATGGCCACGTTCAACGCCGTATCACTGCTGTCTCTGAACCCAGAGGCACGCGGGGGCATGGACGACTACCTCAACAACGGATTTTTCGGACTAGTAGGCTGACCATGGCATTCAAATGGTACAACCCCATGACCTGGGGATTCTTCGGCTACACCGACCCGAGCACGGGTGACTATGTCGAAGTTGACCTTGAGGTCGGTGGCAAGCGCACCAAGGCCGGCGTGCGAGTCACCGTCAAGACGGCCCTGTCGATCAGCATGGTCTGGTCCTGCGTCAAGATCCTTTCCGAGTCGCTGAGCGGTTTGCCGCTCAAGCTGTACGAGGATAAGCAGGGCAGCCGGGCGATGGTCACCGGCAACGACCGAATGTTGAAGCTGCTGCGCAAGCCAAACCCGTACATGACCATGCTGAACTTCCTGAAGTTCGTGGTCGTGAACATGGCCTTGCGCGGTAACGCATTCGCCCTGATCGAGCGCAACGTCAATGGCGACCCGATCGGCCTGGTACCGCTGGATGGCCGGACCGTGAAGATCGATGCCGATGAGGATCTGATCTACCTGGTCACTCCCAAGGAGGGGGACCCGTTTCTGGTATCGCCAGAGCACATGCTGCACTTCAAGCTGTTCAGCCTGGACGGCATCGTCGGTCTGTCCCCGATTGAGTACCAGGCCGAGACCATGGGGCTCGCAAAGGCTGGCCAGCAATGGTCGGCGCGGTTCATGCGCAAAGGCGGTTTTACCGGCGGTTACGTCATCTACGAGCAGTTCCTCACCAAGGCCCAGCAGGCTCAGGTGATGGAGAAGTTCCCCGATGTGCGCAAGGCCGACGCAGACGACATCGGCAAGATGGCGATCCTGCAGGGCGGCCCCAAGATCGAGGCTGCCGGCATCACTCAGAAAGACGCCCAGTTCATCGAGTCGCAGCAGTTCCAGGAGGAAGCCCTGGCGGGTATCTACGGCGTGCCGCTGTGGTTGGCCAATCGTGCGGGCAAGACATCAATCATGGGGTCGAACCTGGAGCAGCAGCTCATCGGGTTCATCACCTTCGGCCTCAAGCCCTACATCGACACCATCGAAGACGAGCTGAATAGCAAGCTATTCGGCAGCACCTCACGCTTCGTGGAGTTCGTGGTCGAGGGGTTGCTGCGTGCCGACAGTGCCGGCCGTGCGACCTATCTGGCGGCTGCCCTCGGCGGCTCAGGTGGCTCTGGCTGGATGACCATCAACGAGGCGCGCGCCAAGGAAAATCTGCCTCTCTTGGAAGGCGATGAATACAACCGGGTGACCCGGTGGGAGGTTCAGAAAAATGGCAACTCTTGAGGTTCCAATCGAACTCAAGTCGGTTGACGACGCGGGCAACTTCGAAGCCTACGCCGCCGTGTTCAACAACGTGGACCTGGGCGACGACGTGATTATGCCGGGCGCCTTTACCCGCGTGAAAGCGATGCGCAACGGCAAGCTCAAGCTGGCGCTCTACCACGACCTGACCCGCCTGGTAGGCGCCGCCGATTACGTCCAGGACGACCACGGCTTGCTACTCAAGGGCCAGGTTAATCTCAACGTCAGCTACGCCCGTGATGCCTATGAGCTGATGAAGGCCGACATTCTCGACAGCATGTCGATCGGCTTCAACACCATCAAGGCAGATTTCGAGGAGCGCGCCGGTCGGCGTGTACGCCTCATCAAGGAGGCTGAACTCTGGGAAGCCTCCTTCGTCCCGTTCGGCATGAACCCCGAGGCCCAGGTCCTCAGCGTCAAGTCGGATATCAGGCTTTTCGAGAAGGCCCTGCGCGAACGCATGGGCCTCTCGCAGAAGGAAGCGGCTGCGGTCGCTTCGCTCGGCTATACCGCGCTGCGCCGTGATGGCGGCAGCGAGGCCACGGCGATCGTGGATGAGCTGAAAGAACTTTCCACCCTGTTCACCCACCATTTTGGAGTATCGCCATGAGCGAAGTGAAAGAACTGAAGGATTCCTTGGAACTGCAACTGAAGAACGGTTTCACCGGGCTGCAGCAGAAGTACGACGCAGCCATGGCTGAAGTCGAGAAAGGCAACCATGTTGCCGGTGATCTGAAGAAACAGATCGAAGATCAGAAGGGCGAGCTGCAAAAGGTCATTGATCAGGTGCAGGACCTGGAGCAGAAGGGCGTCAAGCTGCGCGGTGGGCCAGGCGAGGGCAAATCCTTCATTGACATGATCAAGGGTGACGAGGCCTACAAGGCGCTCAATCAGAAATCGGCCAGCCGCGCCGAGATCGAGGTCACCAAGTCCGATCTGGCCTCTATGAAGGAAGTGAAAGTCACCAGCGCCGGTATCGTTGCCCCGGTCTATGATCCGGTCATTCAGCCGGGCATCCGCCAGGAGTTGCGCATTCGTGATCTGCTCACTGCGATCCCAGTCACTGGCCAGCAGTACACCTACTTCCGTGAGCTGCTGCACACCCGTGGTGCCGCACCGGTCGCCGAAGGCGGCAGCAAGCCAACCAGCAACGTCACCTTCGAGCCCGCTACCGATCGCGTCAAGAAGATTGCGGTGTGGATGCCGGTTACCGAAGAAGCGCTGGACGATATCCCGCAGATGCAGGGTTACATCCAGGAACTGCTGCGCTATGACCTGAAGCTGGAAGAAGAAAACCAGATCCTCAAGGGCGACGGTACCGGCGAGAACCTGAATGGCCTCATGACCCAGGCTACGGTCTACAACAACACCCTGACCAAGGCCGGCGACACCTCGATCGACATCGTGCGTCGTGGCATCTACCAGGTGCGCAAGCAGTCGATGTTGTCGGCCGACGGCGTGGTTATGAGCGAACTCGACTGGATGAACATCGAGCTGCAGAAGGACGGTGAAAACCGTTACCTGTTCGCCAACCTGCAGGGCCTGGTGACTCCGATCCTGTGGGGCCGCCCAGTGATCACCTCCGACAGCATGGATGAAGGTGATGCTGATGCCGGTGGTGAGTTCCTGATCGCGAACTTCGCTCGTGCCGCCATCCTGTATGACCGCATGACCTACCTGTTCAAGATGGGCTTGATCAACGACATGTTCATCAAGAACCAGGTAGCGCTGCTGGCTGAAGAGCGTCTGGGCCTCGGCGTCCGCCGCAAGGAAGCCCTGGTCAAGGGCAACTTCCCCAAATAGTCCTCATGCGAGGTCGATCACGATAGGGCCGGCATAACGCCGGCTCTTTGCTTCTGGAGGCAATATGAAAATCAGAGCACTGTGGGGGTTCACCGGAAACGCGGCGTTGCTCGTCGCCGAGTCAGCCAAGGTCAAGCGTGGGGATGTCTTCGAAGAGGCTGATGATGAATACGGCCATACCCTGGTGGGTAAGGGGCTCGTCGAGGAGCTGAGCGACGATGGAAAGCCCAAGGTCACCAAACCCAAGGAATCGAAGCCAGCGGCGTCGAAAGAGAGCAAGTAAATGCTCGATCTTGCCCGCGTAAAACTCCACCTGCGGGTTGACGTTGACGACGAGGACGCCCTGATTGAGGGCTACATCGCCGCTGCCAAGTCCCACGTCGCGCAGCATTGCGATCGTGAGCTGGTGGAGTCTGGTCCGGTTACCGAGCCGGATCAGATGGGTCTTACCGCTGACGTCGAGCAGGCAATTCTATTGCTGGTTGGGCACTGGTTTGAAAACCGCGAAGCGGTTGCCAGCGGCCTTTCCGCAGTTCCTCTGGCCGTTGATCGGCTGCTCTGGTACAGGAAGCGATTTTGATGAAAGCCGGGATACTGCGTCACCGGATTGACTTCGAAGCACCTGGACTGGTTCAGGACCCGGAAAGCGGCGAGGTGGTGCCAGGCTGGCTTCCGGTGCGACAGCGTGTTGCGGCTGGCTATCAGCCGATGAGCGCACGCGACGTACTCACGGCTCAGACCGCGAACTCTGAGGCCACTGGGCGGTTTGTCATTCGTCGCTGGCCTGAGCTTGCGCCAACCATGCGCATCATTCACCGCGGCCTGTTCTACAGCATTATCGGTCAGCCGATTCCTGACCCGGATTCGGGTCTTGAGTACGTCACCATCCTGGTGGCGACTGGGGTGAAGGATGGTTGACTGGGTCACCTACAACCTCAAAGGTGCCGACGAGCTGTCGGCTCGGTTCAAGGGATTGGCCGAAGAAATGCGCAGAAAGGTAGTGACACCTGCGGCAAAGGACGCCATGGACATCGTGCTGGTGGATGCCAAGGACCGGGCTGCCAGGATCGACGATCCGGAAACAGCCAACTTCATACCGGCCAACCTGGCCATGGTTGAGCGCAAAGCCCTGGGGCAAGAAGTTGGCGCGGTGGTTATCTCTGTCGGCGTGCGTATGCGCAAGCGGGGCGTCGGCGGCGGCAACACCTTTTACTGGTGGTGGGTTGAGTTGGGCACCGAGAAGAACCGGGCCAAGCCATTCCTCCGGCCGGCCCTGCAGAACAACCGGGAAGCGCTTTTTCGGGAGTTCCTGAGCTCGGCCAAGTACCAACTGATCAAGCTGAAGGTGGATTGATGATCGCGCCAATTTTCAAGGTGTGCGCTGCCAGTCCGGCGGTTACGGCCCTGCTGGGCACGTCTCCGACAAGGCTGTACCCCCATGGTGAGGCCCCGGAAGGTGTGGTCAGGCCATACGTGGTCTGGCAGGTCGTCAGCGGCTCGCCGATCAACTACGTCAACGGGGTGCCTGACACTGACCGGTACGGACTGCAGGTCGACGTTTACGCCGAAACCGCCACCTCTGCCGATCAAGTGGCCACCGCTATCCGCAAGGCCATTGGCTGGCATGCCTATGTCACGGGATTCGGCGCCGATACCCGGGATACGGCCACAAAAAACTACCGAAAAGGCTTCGACGTTGCCTGGCTTGTGAGTCTGTAGCCGAAAACCTGGAAACCACCCGCTCCGGCGGGTTTTTTATTGCCCGCAAACAGCGATTTCCAAGGAAATCAGGGAGTAGAAATTGACTATCAAGACCCAAGGCACCGATCTGTACGCCATCGATCCGCAGAACAACACCATTCTGGCGGTGGGTTGCTTTACCTCGCTCGATGGTATCGACACCTCGATCGCGCAAATCGACGTGACCTGCATGAACTCCACCGCACGCGAGTATGAGGCCGGCCTGCCCGAGCCGGGTTCGGCGTCGTTCGGCCTGAACATCGATCCGCAGAACGCTGCTCACCTGCGCTTGCACCAACTGAAGACAGCTGGCACCAAGCTGCGCTGGGCGGTGGGCTGGTCCGATGGGCAGATCACCAACGATGCTGGCGAGAAGGAAGGCATCCCGCCGCTGGTCGGTGCATCAGGCACGGTGACTGCCCTGGTGTTGAACTCTGCCGGTTCTGGCTATACCACGGCTCCGACCGTAGCGCTCACCGGTGGTGGCGGCACTGGTGCCACGGCAACCGCGCAGGTCGAAGACGGCAAGGTGACTGGGTTCACCATCACCAATCCAGGATCCGGCTACACCACGGCCCCTACTGTCGCTTTGACCGGTGGATCGGGCACCGGCGCCTCAGCGCGTGCTGTGATCGACACCGGTGTTGACTTCGACCTGCCGAACACCCGGACCTGGCTCACCTTCGAAGGCTACATGAACAGCTTCCCGTTCACCTTCGGCCTGGGCGACGTCGTGAAATCTACCGTAGGCATCCAGGTATCGGGTGATCCGGTACTGGTTCCCAAATCTGCGTAAGGACCAACCATGGAACTGAGCATCGCCTCGCTGGCCGCCGCCGGCGCATTCGCTCCACCCCCGGTGAAGAAGGAAATCACCTGGCACTCGAACGGGAAGCCTCAGACAGCCACAGTCTATGTGGCTCATGAGTCGTTCATCTCGGTCACCCAGCTTTGGGATGCGCAGCACCAGGGCGCAGATATCACCGCCCAGCGCATCGCCTCCTGCATCGTCGATAAGGACGGCAAGCCGGTGTTCAGCCTGGCCGATGTCATGGGAAACCCGCAAACCGGTCATGGCCCCCTGTGCGCGGAGCTGTCCATCGTGCTGCTGGCCGCTATCGGCGAAGTGAACAGCGTTAAGGAGGTGGCCCTGGAAAAAAAATCGAGCCCGAGGAAGAGCTCTGGCACGAGCTCGTCCTCGCAGGCGTCGGCGGGCGCACGATCGCGGAAGCCAAGCAAAACCTGAGTTATGTCGAGGCCATGGAGTGGATGCGATACCGGATGCAAGCCGGGCCTTTGAACCTTGGCCTTCGGCTTGAACACGGTTTTGCGATGCTGGCGACGCTGCTCAACAACGTGCATGGCGGGAAGGCGAAGTTCGAGGACTACCTGCCCGATCGCGGCTTCCAGGCCGACGAGACGGAACCGAGAGAGGCAACGCCGCAGGATCTTCTGGCCCTGCTGCAGCGTGTGAAGGGGTGATTTATGGCGGTTGATTCGCTCGGCCAGTTGACGGTCGACCTGGTAGCGAACACAGGCGGCTTTGAGCGGGGCATGGATCGCGCCGAGCGAAAGCTCAAGTCCACTGCCAAGGAGGCGAAGTATCAGGCCGGTCAGTTGGAGAAACTGGTCGGCCAGATCGATCCTGTTGTAGGTGCCTATGGTCGCCTCGACAAGATGGAGGAGCAGCTTCGCAAGCATCGCGCAGCAGGTCGCCTGGATAAGAGCGACTTCGACGAGTACCTGAAAAAGCTGAATCAGCAACGAGAAGCGCTCGTCCAGACCGATAAGGTCATGCTGAAAAACGGGCAGACCGCGAAGCAGTACGCGGCGAATCTGCGCGGTGTTCCTGCACAGTTCACTGACATTGCGGTATCGCTCCAGGCTGGCCAGAACCCGTTGACCGTCTTCCTGCAGCAGGGCGGTCAACTGAAGGATATGTTTGGCGGCGTTGGCCCGGCCGCCAGGGCGCTTGGTGGGTACGTCGTTGGGTTGATCAACCCTCTCACCGCGGCTGCCGCAGCAGCTGCTGTGCTGGCTCTGGCATACAAGCAAGGCAGTGATGAGGCTACGGCCTTCAATGCTTCCCTTGCCATGACAGGGAACACCGCCGGCACAACAGCCAACCAGCTGTCGAGCATGGCGCGGCAAGTGTCACAGTCCGGCGGAACTGTTGGAAAGTCTGCAGAGGTCCTTGCTCAGTTGGCAGCCTCCACTCGCATTCCGGTGCAGGCGTTTGCTGAGATTGCTGAGGCGGCGATCAAGTTTGAATCAGCTACCGGGCAGGCTGCCGAAGAGACTGTTAAAAACTTCGAGAAGATCGCCAAGGACCCGGCTGCAGAAATTCTCAAGCTCAATGAGTCAATGAATTTCCTGACGGCAAGGACCTATGAGCAAATCAAGGCGCTGCAAGAGCAGGGACGGGTTCAGGAGGCTGCCGCCCTTGCCAATACGGCCTATGAAGAGGGGCTGAACCGGACATCAAGCGCGGTGAAGGCGAGCCTCGGCTATATCGAGGCAGGATGGAATGCAGTCAAGTCTGCCGCCAAAGGAGCTTGGGATGCGGCTCTCGATGTCGGCCGAGAGCAGACTCTCGACGAGAAGCTGTCCAAGCTTGATGGGCAGCTCAACGCGATCGCTAATGCGCGCAAGCTGAATAAGAGCGACGGCTTTGGCAATCTCGCGCCGAGTGATTCGTACCGTGAGGAAGCGCTCCAGCGGGAAAAAACACAAACTCTGCTGCTGAAGTCCGAGCAGGATCGGAGATCGGCGGCGAAGGGGTTTCAGCAACAGCAGCAACAGCAGGCGCTGGATGATCAGCTCAAGCTGAATAAGCTGCGCAAGGAGACGGAGAGCAACGCCGACAAGCGTGCGCGGGAGATCGGCGAATACCGCCTACTGGTGGAGCGCCGTGTCAAGCAGGCGGCCGCAGGCAATGACAATTCGCTGCTTATCTCGGCCGGGCAGCAGGCTAAAGACATCGCCGCCATTAATGAGAAGTACAAGGACCCGAAAGCGGCGAAGACGCCGCAGTATCGTGAAAACGCGGGCATCAAGGCTCTTGACCAGGCGAAGCAGCAGTATGCAGCCCTGCAGGCCCAGGATGCACTGCTAGGCACCCAAAGCGGCAAGGCTAAAGCCCTCGGGCAGCATGCTCAGGATCTTGCGAAGTGGGAGCAGCAGATCGCCGACATCAAGACCAAGAAGGTTTTGACGGCTGATCAGCAGTCGTTGCTTTCGAATGAGGCGCTGATCACGGCCCAGCTCAAGCGCAATGCTGGCCTCGAGTCTGAGATTGAGCTACGCAAGAAATCTCAGGATGAGGAGCGGAAGCTCCTGGCCTTCCGGGAGAATCTAAGTAGCCAGTTGGCCAGCGCTAAAACCGGGCTCGACAACAACCTGGCCGGCGCCGGGATGGGGCAGCAGCAAAAGCAGCGTTTGCAGGAGCAGCTGGCTATTCAGCAGTCCTATCAGTCGCAGCTCGACCGACTGGAGTCTCAGCACAACAAGGGCCAGATCAGTGACAGTCTCTACAGCCAAGAAACCGGCGCCCTGCAATCGGCCCTCAATCAGCGCCTGGCGATGCAGACCAAGTACTACGAGGATCTGGATGCTGCGCAGAGTGATTGGTCGCTGGGGGCTAGCTCCGCCTATCAAGACTATCTGGAAAGCGCCAGGAACGTCGCAGAGCAGAGCCGGAACCTGTTCGCTAACGCCTTCAGCTCCATGGAGGATGCGATCGTCAATTTCGCCATGACTGGGAAGCTGTCGTTCGCTGACTTCGCGAAGTCGGTGCTGGCCGACATGGCGCGAATTGCTGTGCGCCAGGCGAGTTCCTCCGCGCTTAGCTCTATCTTCGGTATGGCGGCTTCGGCCGCTGGCTCGTACTTTGGCGGTGGTGCTGCCTCCGCTGGCTCTACAACAGCTGGCTACACCGGTGATGCCTTCAAGAGCTGGGCCGCCAGTGGCTACTCGGATGGCGGTTACACCGGCGACGGTGGCAAATACGAGCCCAAGGGGGTTGTGCACGGCGGCGAGGTGGTGATCCGCAAGGAAGTGGTCCAGAAGCCCGGTATGCGTGAGTACCTGGAGCGCCTGAACAAGCGGGGCTATGCCGATGGCGGGTATGTCGGTTTGGACTCCGGATCGCCTGCATCTGGCGCCGTCTCCGGCGCTGCGGTCCAGGTCAGCGCGCCGGTGAGCCTGACGGTTCAAGACAGGAGCTCAGAGGGCCTGCAACTGGATCAGCAGGCGCTGCAGCAGAACATGCAGAAGCAGATGTTTGCAGCTGCACAGAAGGCTGTCGACGACTCCTGGCGGCCAGGTGGAACCAGTTACATGAAAGCCCGTGGCCGCGGGTAAAGAACCACACCCGCTTCGGCGGGTTTTTTATGCCTGGAGTACTCATGGCAATTGAAACCTTCACCTGGTGCCCTAAGGTCGATCCGGTGGGCACTGTCAGCTTCCGGACCAAGTCCGCGAAGTTCGGCGACGGATATGAGCAGGTGGCCCAGGACGGGATCAACAATCGCTCGCAGTCCTGGCCACTGACATTCATTGGGCCCGCGGCCAAGATCAAGCCGATCATGGACTTTATCGATGCCCGGGGCGGCACCGATCCGTTTTACTGGGCCCCGCCGCTGGGTGAGCTGGGGTTATATCGGTGCAACTCCTACCAGCCTTCGGCGCTGGGTGCCGGTATGTATTCACTCGTTGCAACCTTCGAACAGGCATTCCACCCATGAGCATCGATCCCATCAACATCGGCGGGGTTCCCAACGATGGCAACGGCCAGGACCTGCGCTCGGGCGGTCAGATCATCAACGACAACTTCGCGGAGCTGGATACCCGTACGGCTGCAGCCCAGGAGAAAGCTGAGCAGGGCGTTTTGGATGCTGCTGCGGCACACGCCGCCGCAGAAGCTGCCAAATCGAAGGCTGACGCCGCGGTTCCAGGCGCTGCAGTCGGGATATCTGTCGCTCAACTGGTCAGTGGTGTTGTGCCCGCTTCTCAGTTGCCGAGCTTCGTTGATGATGTGTTGGAGTTTCCGGCGCGGGTCGATTTCCCCGCGGTGGGCGAGACAGGGAAGATCTACATTGCGATCAATGATGGCGACAGCCCGACGAATCCTACTCGTCAGTACCGGTGGAGCGGCTCAGCGTATGTGTTGATCCCGTCCTCTCCGGGCTCTACGGATCAAGTCCCGGAAGGATCGACAAACCAATACTTCACGGCGGCCAGAGTTCGAGCCGTGACCCTTGCCGGTCTTGGATCGTTGGTCAACGCGGCAATCCTTGCAACCGACACGGTGCTGCAGGCCTTTGCCAAGTTACAGGGCCAGCTCAACGCCAAGCTGGGTAAGAACGAGAAAGCAGTGGACTCTGACAAGCTCGACGGCCAGCTTGCATCCTTTTACACAGCAATCATGACAGGGGCTACAGCATCGACTCCAGGCACCAATGGCCTTGTCCCTGCTCCACCAGCAGGCGCAGCAGTGCGTGTACTGAGCAGTCTTGGGACTTGGATCGCCCAGGCCACGGGCAGTACCTGGGGCAGCATCACCGGGACCCTATCCAGTCAGGCTGACCTAAACGCGGCGTTGGCCGCGAAGCAGGACACCTCAACGGCACCTTTAACTAAAAGATATACCTCAACACCTCAACAGTTTGTGGCAGGTGGGCAGTCCGTATGGACCCACAACTTGGGCAAAGAGGTTGCAGTTGTTGAGGCCTGGATGCGGTGTAAGACCGCTGAAATAGGTTATTCAGTTGGCGACAAACTTCCTTACCCTGCAATGGGTACTGACAACGGAGGTAGTACAGGTTTATCGGTAGTTTGTACCTCAACAACGGCAACCGTGCGGATGGGCTCTGGGAGCTTCATCATGCTGCAAAAAGCATCGGGGACTACGACGTTTTTTACGGCTGCAAACTGGGAAATCTATTTGGAGATTATGGGGTGAATTGTACGTATGTTACGGCTAGTGGTGTTTATGTCGGTACTTGGGAAGAGCCTTTGACACCCGATGATAAAACCCTTGTAGGCATAGGCGAAGAGTATCCGGCTAACGCTGATCAGCTTTGGCTGTTCCCTGGCTGGGGAGTCAGTCCAAGCAAGCTTCGACGTGTTGAAGACTTGTGGCGAGAGGAAGAGTTGCTTGTGATCGCCGATCAACTTGACGCCCTCGAGGAAGCGGAGGCAAATGCCGTTCCAGCAGATTTGCTGCCTGGGGCCCGCCCGCAGTGGCTGAAATACAGAGGCGCTGTACGTAACTGGACCGAAGGGAAGGACGGTTACCCAGACATCACTAAGCGCCCAATACGCCCTACCTGAACCACCGTCACCCGCCATCGAGCGGGATTTTTTTTGCCTGAGGAAACACGATGCCAATTACGGCCGATATCCAGACTCTGGAGCCTGGCGCGTGGGTGGAGCTTTTCGAGCTTGACGCTACCGCTCTGGGCGCAGAGCTTTACCGCTTTCACGGCTACCCGCAGCAGTCGTCGATCTACTGGCAGGGCGAGGAGTATTCGCCCTGGCCGATCCAGGCCGAGGGCTTCGAAATGACAGGGCAGGGCGCCCAGCCGATGCCGACCCTGTCCGTCGGCAACGTCGGCGGGTTTATCACGGCACTGGTGCTGTACTTCGAGGATCTGGTGGGGGCGAAGCTGATCCGGCACCGGACCTTGGGCAAGTACCTGGACGGCCAGCCCGAGGCGGACCCCGACGAAGAGCTACCGCCGGACATCTGGTATGTCGAGCGCAAGGCTGCCGAGAACAACGAAACGGTGCAGTTCGAGCTGGCCTCAGCCTTGGACTTCGCCGGGGTTCAACTGCCGCGCCGGCAGATCGTGGCAAACGTCTGCTGGTGGCTCAGTTGTGGTGGCTACCGCGGCCCCTACTGCGGCTACAACGGCGGTCCTGTCGCGGACGAGAACGACATCATCGTCACCGACGCCTCCAAGGACAAATGCGGCGGGCGCCTGAGCAGCTGCAAATTGCGCTTTGGCGAGAACAATCCCCTGCCTTACGGCTCATTCCCGGCCGCCGGCCTGCTTCGGAGCTGACCATGAACAAGTCCACCCGCGCCGCGATCGAGCGGCATGCGCTGGCTGAGTACCCGCGTGAGTGCTGCGGCCTGGTGATTCGTGAGGGGCGAAAGGAGGTCTATGTGCCTTGCCGCAATACGGCCTCGACGCCCAGCGAGCATTTCCGCCTGGCGCCCGATGACTTCGCCGCCGCCGAGGACCGCGGCCAGGTGCTAGCGGTCGTGCACAGTCACCCAGACCACCCGGCAGCACCCAGCGAGGCGGATCGCGTCTCCTGTGAGGCCTCCGGGCTTCCCTGGCACATCCTTGAGGTCCGCAAGGGCGATGATGAGCAGGTGCGGCCCGGTGACCTGGTGAGCTTCACGCCGGAGGGCTACCAGGCCCCACTGATCGGCCGCAAGTTTGCCCACGGCGTGCACGACTGCCTGAGCATCATCCTCGACTTCTACTGTCGCGAAATGGGCATCGGCCTGGGCCAGTACGAGCGGGAAGACGGATGGTGGGAGAAGGGCGGGAACCTGTACCTGGAGAACCTGCCGGCGGCTGGCTTCACGCAGGTCAACGCACCTCAGCATGGCGACATCGTGCTGATGCAGATCCGGTCGAAGGTGCCGAACCATGCGGGGGTGTACCTGGCCGACGGTGTGCTGAAGACCGAGCCTCAGCACTTCCCGGCGCCCGGGTCGATCCTGCATCACCTCTACAACCGGGACAGCAAACGGGACCCCTATGGCGGCTATTGGCGCGAAGTAACCGTCAGCTACTGGCGACACCGGGACGCCAAGCCCTGATCAAAATGTTATCGTCTGCTGATCTCACAGGGAGCGGAAAATATGCGGATTTTGATTGGCCTTGCAGCGGCGCTAACGCTTAGCGGGTGCGTAGGCCCCGGCGATCTTGAGCGAAACGACCCAAGTTTGAGGCTTAGTAGCAGTAAGGACCCAAGGAGCTATGCGTTATGCGTTTTTCCAAAGTGGCAGAATGCACGTAATGACTCCTCAATGAGCGAAACGGAAAGCGGTTACCGATTGGTGGTCGCTAGCGTTATGGCTGACGAGCTTCTTGAAATTCGCAAGACGTCCTCAGGTAGTGATGTAACGCTCTACCAGCGCATGGCTTGGGCGGCGATGCCCGGACGAAGCGCTATAGAATCGGCAGTGAAATCCTGCCTTTGAAAATGAACGTTCGAAAGCCGCCCTTGAGGCGGTTTTTTTATTCCTGGAGAAAAGATTTTGCACTCAGTCGAGAAAATGCAAACCGTTTTGCTGTCGGGTTCTTTGGCAAGGATTTTCGGTCGCCGACACAGAATTGTGACCCGTGGCGGTTGGCGCGATGTCATGGGCTACTTCAAGCAGTTCCCGGGATTTGAAAGGCATATGGCTGAAAGTTCGAGTAAGGGGCTGCGGTTCGCAATTTTCAATGGAAAAGAGAATCTTTCAGTGGAGGATCTCGAAAAGCCTACTGGGCGAGACGTAATCCGGATCGTTCCAGTGATTGCGGGTTCAAAGCGTGCGGGCTTACTTCAAACCATCGTCGGCGCCGTGCTGGTCGTTGTTGGCCTTGTCTATCAACCCCTGCTGCCCGTAGGGGTTGCCTTGCTTGCTGGTGGTGTCATTCAAATGCTCAGCCCTCAAGCCAAGGGCTTGGGCACCCAGGACACCCCCAACAACCGACCCAGCTACAGCTTCAACGGTGCCGTTAACACCAGCGTCCAGGGCAACCCTGTGCCGTTGCTTTATGGGCGGATGATCGTCGGCAGCGCGGTGATCAGCGCCGGGATTTACTCCGAAGACCAGATGTAATCCGAACCCGCCACCAGGCCCGCCGAGTGCGGGTATTTTTTTGCCTGAAGGAAAGCCATGAACCAGCACATTACCGGCGCCAAAGGAGGCGAATCGAAGCCGCGGCCGTCCGTAGAGGCCCCGGACAGCCTGCAGAGCACGGCCTACGCGCGCATCCTCGACCTGGTGAGTGAGGGCGAGATCCAGGGCCTGGTCGCGGGTGAGCGCTCGGTCTACCTGGACGAGACTCCGCTGGCCAATGCCGACGGCACCCGGAACTTCAGCGGCGTCACCCTGGACGCCCGCACCGGCAGCCAGGATCAGTTGCATATCCCGGGCTTTCCGGCAGTCGAGAGCGAGATCGCGGTGGGTGTTGAGCTGAAGTATGGCCAGCCCTGGGTTCGCGCTGTGCAGAACCTGCAGCTGTCGGCCGTACGTGTACGCTTGTCCACTCCGCGCCTGGCGCAGACCAACACCAGCAACGGCGACACCAACGGCTACACCGTGCAGTACAAGATTGAGGTTTCCACCGACGGCGGACCCTATGTGCAGGTGCTGGCCTCGGCGTTCAGCGGCAAGACCTCGACCAAATACGAGCGCTCCCACCGGGTCGACCTGCCACCGGCCAGCAGCAACTGGCAGATCCGCGTCACCCGCCTGACACCGAACAGCACCAGCGGCGTGATCGCCGACACCACGAACATCGACGCCATTACCGAGGTCATCGACGCCAAGCTGCGCTATCCGGGTTCCGCTGTCGTCGGCCTGCAGTTCGACGCCTCCCAGTTCCAGTCGATCCCGACCCGGTCCTTCGACCTGCGTGGCCGCATCATCCGCGTGCCGAGCAACTACGACCCGGAAAGTCGGTTGTACTCCGGCGTCTGGGATGGCTCGTTCAAGTCCGCCTGGACCGATAACCCGGCCTGGATCTTCTATGACCTGCTGCTGCACTTCCGGTATGGCCTGGGCCACCTGTTGAATGAGGGCCAGGTCGACCGCTGGGAGCTGTACCGCATTGGTCAGTATTGCGACCAGCCGGTGCCGGACGGGAAGGGTGGCATGGAGCCGCGGTTTACCTGCAATCTGTTCCTGCAGACTCGCTCCAACGCCCTGGACGTGCTGCAGGACCTGGCCACGACCTTTCGAGGCATGTCGTACTGGGCTGCCGGGTCGGTGATGGCCATTGCTGACATACCCGAGGACCCGGTTTACACCTACTCGAACGCCAACGTGATCGATGGCAAGTTCGGTTACTTCGGCTCGGCCAAGAAGACTCGCTACACCGTGGCCCTGGTGAGCTGGAACGACCCGGCCGACTTCTACCGGCAGAAGGTCGAGTACGTCGACGACCAGGCCGGGATCACCCGTTACGGCATCCAGCAGACCGAGATCACAGCTACCGGCTGTACTTCCCAGGCCCAGGCCCAGCGCATCGGTAAGTGGGCGCTGCTGACCAACCGCCTGGAAACCGAAAGCGTGGGGTTCTCCGTGGGCCTGGATGGCACCCTGGCGCGCCCCGGGCAGATCATCCGCATCGCGGACAACGATAGGGCAGGGCGGCGCATTGGTGGGCGCCTGCGCTCGTCCACGCTCGACACACTGATCCTTGATGCCGACGTTAAGGCATACCCAGGTGACACCATCACAGTGATCATGCCCACGGGCACGGCGGTATCACGCAAGATCAAGTCGGTCGGGTATCCGCTGACCTGGGACAGCACGGGGATCACCTGGGACAACGGGCGGATTACCTTTGACACCACAGGCTTTCCCTCCGACGTCCAGCAGGTGGTACTGGCCCAGAAGTTGGACGATCTGCCGCCTCAGCACTCGATGTGGGCGATTGACTCGACAACCCTGGCCACCCAGCTGTTTCGCGTGATGTCCGTTGCTGAGGACTTCTCAGACTCGGAGATCAAGTTCACGATCAGTGCGGTACGCCACAACGCGAGCAAGTACGGCGCAATCGACAACGGCACGCGCATCGAGCGGCCACCGGTGACTGTGATCCCGCCGAGTGTCCAGCGGCCGCCGGCAAACGTGACGGTGAGCAATGACCACTTTGTCGACCAGGGCAGCGCGGTCAGTGTTATGACGATTGAGTGGGAGAAGCCAGAAGCGGCGATCGCCTACGAGGTCTACTGGCGCAAGAACGACGGTGACTGGATCTTTGCCGGCCGCACCGGCACCACGTCCATCGATGTGAGCGGAATCTACGCGGGCCGGTATGTGGCCAAGGTGCGGGCAATCAACTCGCTCGACATCGGGTCAGTGTTCGCGACCTCGGTAGAGACAGTGCTGAACGGCAAGACCACGCCGCCACCGGTGCCGTCGTCCTTCACCGCAGAGTCGATTGTGTTCGGCATCAAGTTGGCCTGGGGCATTCCGGCAGGAGTCACCACCGCGGACCTGCAGCGAACCGAGATCTGGTACAGCGAAACAAGCCAGGTGGCCACGGCGACCAAGTTCGGCGACTACGCCTATCCGCAGACCGACCTAACGATCATGGGGCTGGCCGCCGGGGTACGGTTCTTCTTCTGGGCCAGGCTGGTGGACCGCATCGGCAACGTCGGAGCGTTCTACGGGCCGGTGATGGGTCAGTCCTCGGCCGATGCCGGTGTGATCCTTGAGTACCTGAACGACCAGATCACCGAGACGCAGTTGAGTCAGCACCTGCTGGAAAAGATCGACTCGGGTGGCGGTGCGCAGGTTGAGATCGAGACCCTGAAAAGCGAGCTCGCGGCCATGTACTCGATCAAGACCCAGCTCACGGTCGACAACAAGCCATACCTAGCCGGCATTGGTGTTGGCGTGGAGAACAACGAAGGGATCATCACCAGCCAGGTGCTGATCGCCGCAAGCCGATTTGCAATCGTCGACCCGAACGCGGCAGAGATCTACTACCCGTTTGTTGTTCAGAACAATGCTGCCTATATCGACACCGCGTTCATCAAGAACGGTTCAATCGACATGCTCAAGATCGGCAGCAACTTGCAGTCGAACAACTATGTGCCCGACGTGTCTGGCTGGGCATTTCGACCCGATGGAACGTTCCAGATGATGGGCAACACCCCTGGAGGCGCGAGGCTCATGATCAACAACAAAGGGCTGTATGTGTTCCATCCGAATGGCGTTAAAGCTATCGATCTGAGCGTGGACGCAACATGACGGTCGGGCTGATTACTCGGGATGCAAACAACAACATCACAACCAACATGACCAAAAAGCTGAGTCAGGGGGCAGGCTCCGTCATCACCAATCGCAGCAACGGATCGATCCCCATTTCGCTGCCGGCCGGCAGATCGTACTTCTACGTTGTTCAGCCGCTGGAAGACTCGCAGCGAACAGCGGGCAAGAAGCCAGGCGTCACGATTACGCAAAACAGGCTCGAATGGTCGTACGTGATACCGGGCGGCTTTGCGATGAACTGTGAAATTTTCTATGGGTACTACTGATGAATACCGCACTCATAGTCCGCGATGAGAGCGGCAATGTTCTCTATGACACATCGAAGTCGATCTACGGCCTGATAAAAAGCGGGCCCGTCACCTATCACGGTAGATGGCAAAGGCTTCAATCGGGGGGAGGGTGGAGCGTCTTCTACGACAACATCTACAAGTTTGAAGTTGAAGGCGCAATCAGCCCGCTTGTATTCGTCACTGGCGCGAGCAACAAGCCGTTTCAGTCAAAGGAGGGCAACAAGACCGTGTTCTACTTTGCCGGCGAGGTCGCCGGCATCAAGGTTTATTGCTTTGACATCATGCGGCCAATCTTTACCGGGCCGGCGCTCAAGACGCGAAAGGATGACGGGGGATTCACGTTCAACAGCCTGCAGCGACCACTGAACGTCATTGGCACGTCGACTCCGCCGGGGCCGGTTACATTTCCCAGTGGAATGCAAACGCCGTTCTCCGGTGGCTCTGTTGCAGTGCTCATCCCTCAGCCCACGGGTTCGACACTCGGCGGCCTGCTATGGGCGTATTACGCAGTAAGTCTCGAGGCGAACAAGACGTACGCTGCGCATATTCCGTGGGACCGCGGCTGCGGTTTTGTGAGTCAACTCGGCAGCAGTACCGTCTTCAGAGGCGCTGTTCATGAGGGATGCTACGGGCAGCAGGGGTCAATTGTGCACTGCATGTGGAACTCGCCTGAAACTACGTACGACGGCGTTCACAGCACGACCCCCCAGGGGTTCATGTCGCTGCTTTCAGACCGCATGCCTTCTTGCTCGTACATAGACACTGCTGAATACCCATACCCCTTCAATCCACAGCTGTAACTGAAGCGTCCGAATGTGCCCGCCAAGTGCGGGCTTTTTTGTGCCTGGAGTTTGACCATGACAATTCAAAACGCCCGCGGCGTCCGCAACCGCAACCCGGGAAACATCGACTACAACCCACGCAATGACTGGCAAGGCCAGCTCGGCAAGGAGCCGAACGGCCGCTTTGCCATCTTCGACACTGCCGAGAACGGCATCCGTGCCCTGGGCAAGCTGCTACTCAACTACCGAGGCAAAGACGGTATGCCGGGAGTCGGCGGCCCAGGCATCGACACCCCTCGGGAGTTCATCACCCGCTGGGCGCCCGGCAATGAGAACGACACCGAGGCCTATATCGCAGCAATCGCCAAGCGCCTGGGCGTGAAGGCGAACGACGCGATCGACATCAAGAACCCGGCGACCCTGCGCGCCGTGATGCTTGGGATCATCGTGCACGAAAACGGCGGCAACCCTTACCCGGATGCTGTGTTCGAGGAAGGCTTGCGCAGGGCCTTGAAGTGAGCGCCGGCGCCTGGCGGGTGGTTGGCATTCTGCTGGCCGTCGTCCTGGTGCTGGTCGCCGGTGCTGCCCTGGGGGCCTGGCTGGCTTCCAGGCATTACCGGCCGCTGCTCGATACCACCCAGGAGGCTCTGGCCACGGCAAAGGCTGGCCGCGACAACCTGGAAGCCCTGGCGGGTGAGCAGGGCGGGAAGCTGGGCGACCTGGTGCTGGCTGGCCAGGAGCGCGAGCGCCACGCTGCCCAGGCCCAGGCCGACGCCAAGGAGCTGGCACAGCACGACTACTCTGCTGCAAATCGCCTGCTGCAGGAGCGTACTGGCGGTGACCCAGTGCCGGCGGCGGAATCGATCATTGATCAGGAGCTGGGGTTATGAAGTGGTTGCTGGTGGGAGCAGTGGTGCTGATGGCGGGCTGCGCAGTCCGGGAGCCCGAGGTACGCACAGTACGTGTGGAGGTGCCTGTGCAAGTACCCTGCAGAGTGTCGGCAGTGCCCGTGCCGGCCTGGGCCACGGACAGCCTGAAGAAGACCGATAGCCTAGAGCTGAAGGTGCGGGCGCTGCTGGCGGAGCGCCGGCAGCGGGTCGGATATGAGCGAGTTCTGGTTGCCGCGGTGGAGGCTTGCCAGTGATCAGCCGTTGTTTACCGCATCGCCGCCTGCGGGCTTGGTCGTGGGCTCGATCAGTTCCGGGCCGTGATTCCTGACGTTGCCGACTGCGGTGCTTACCCTGAACCACTCGAAGGCCTCGGCGGCCTCTCCCTGGTGTAGTGCCATCTGTTCGGCGCGCTCTTTGGGCGTCGCCGGATTGAGCCATTCCTGGGCCAGGACTGGTGCAAGGACCACAGGCCGGCGGTCGTGGATGTCGACCATTCCCCCTTCGCTATCCGCTGTGATGATCACAAAGCCGTCATGCTCGCCGTGGTCCGGGGCTGGAAGCTGTCCGATCGAGGCGCAGAGGATCGGCGAGCCGTCGCGGTGCCGGATCAGGTAGGGCTGCTTCTTCGGTCCTCCTTCGTCCACCCACTCGAACCAGTTGTCGATTGGGCATATGGCCCGGTGTGGCCAGATCTGGCGGAAGAAAGGGCCATGAGCCACTTTTTCAACTCGGGCATTGATCGGCGCGGCGCGGTCGGTGGCCCAGTGCGGACGCCATCCCCAGCGCACGGCATCGGCATTCAAGGCCTCGCCGGCGACGTGGAAGAGGGCGAGCTGCATCGTCGGCGCTGCGTTATAGCGACCCAGGGGCTGATCACCGACGTTATTGATCAAAGCCCCGGACATGCTCAGGACTGCGACGAAGTCGTGGATGCCGCGGTATTGCGAGAGTCTTCCGCACATGGCTGTGTCCTCGGTTGCTCTCAGCGTAGCTTTCCGCGGCGTCCGTGGGGTATCTGTCGACGAAGATCCTCATTCGCCCGTTCCTTGCTCCTGACTGTCAATTCAAGGTCGCTGACTTGCTTTCGCAGTGTTGCAGCTTCTCCGGCCTTTTCACGCAGCCGGCCCAGGGCCTCGTCGCGGTCCTTCTCGGTTTGTGCCTGCATATTGACCAGCTTGTAGATGTTTTCCCGAGCTGCGCGCAGCTGCAGGTTCAGCTCTGCCACTTCATTTTCCAGCAGCAATGCGTGCTGGCGGGCAGTTTCCAGGGGCGAAGGAATGCCCAGCCAATCGGCTGTGTCGTCTTCGGCGTGCACGGTACTACCTCGAATCCAATGCTGTATGTGCATACAGTAATCTAGGCTTGAGCATGGCGCGATTTACGCCGACGAACTGTAGGGGGGAGGGGGGTTACTGGGTCGGCAGAACGCCGGAGGCGGGGCGGTTGACGGTGCAGATTCTGCACCGCAACCTTTTTGAGGGGCTTGAGTTTAAAGGCCTGCACAGAAGGCATTCAGCTGGCCTTGCGTTGCATAATTGTTGTTATCTATTTGTTTTTAAAGAAAAAAGTTGCGGACTTAAAATCCCCCGCTCGTAAGGGCGTGCCGGTTCGATTCCGGCTTCGGGCACCATTTTCGATTCTCAGGCCTTACCAAGCCTTCTCAAAAATCTCCGCAAGGCCAATGCCTGCGGGGATTTTTGCTTTCAACCTTTGCTAACTCTTTTCACCCCTTCTCAATATTTTTAGTACATTGCTCAGCACATCTGAATTAGATAGCTCATGGTGATGTACTAATGCCCCTCACTGACACGGCCGCCAGGCAAGCAAAGCCCAAAGACAAGGACTACAGCCTCAGCGATCCGCAGGCCTTTCCTTATTCGTAGCCGCCAAAGGCACGAAAGCGTGGCACTTCCGTTTCTCATGGCATGGAAAGCAGCCTCGTATATCCCTGGGCACCTATCCCGAAATTACACTGAAAGAAGCGCGCGAGCGCCGCGGCCAGGCTAGAGCTCTTGTCGCGAAGGGTATTGACCCTCGAACCGAACGACGTGATGAGAAACGCATGGCCACCACCGGAGCCGTGAAAACGTTTGAGGTCGTTGCGAACGAATGGCATGCATTTAAGTCACCCCGCATGGTTGCCGCAAAGAAAGGAGGCGTCAACCGCAGTGCGGCTCATCGGACTGGAAGTAGCGATCTGAGATCTCTTCCGGTGCGTCGTTCTCCAGACTGATCATGACGAGCTGCAGGCCATGCTGTGCGACCTAGGCCTTGCACTTCTCGCCGTCGCCCTCGTCGAAGTCGGGCAGCTGGGGGTGCTGGAACATTCCGTATTCGTCGCGTACGACCGGCGCTGGTTGGATCAGTTTGATTTCTTCAGGCATGACTTCGTCCTTGGCCGCTAAAGCGGCTATCAAATTTATAGAAGGGATAGGTATCGTTGCCACCTCAGATAGGGAGGTGCGATGTGGTCGTACACGGAGTTGAGTACAAGTTTTTTACCGCCTCACACGTAACCAAAGGGCATGACGGCTTGGGGCTCGAGTGCTGGCGCGGCGACGATATGGTCTTTGAGGTGTTCAGGAATGACGAAACGCTGCGTTTTGAAGTGACCTTGTTCGAACAGGATGTCCCTTTAGAGCTGCTTGAGCACGCCATCCCAACTGCTCGCAAAAGCCTGGGTGAGTTTGTACCGTAGACCTTGTCCTTGGCCGCTATAGCGGCTGGCTTGAAAGTTGGGGAGGGGGTGAGGTTTTTGCGGGGGGAGTATAAATGTACTCCTGGCGGGTTTTGTTGCCCCGGCGCGCATGAAAGCGCTCGTAGGGACCGTCAGGTAGGCCGCCGATTGCATTCGCCGCTTTGATCAGGATGTCGCCCAGGCGCATCTGGGCTTTGGGCGTGAAGTGCTTGAACCTGGTCCCAGGCGGGTAGTACGCCTCATGAGCCATGCGCTGGCAGACTTTCGATGCCTCCTCAAGCCCACAGTTGCGCCCCCAGGCGATCAGCCTCTGGCGCTCAGGGTCGTCGAGCTGCAGTTCTGGCTGCGCAACCGGCGCGCGCTGCTCTGCACTGGCGGATAGGGCTTAGATGCTTGCGGCTGATCGGTAGTCTCCCGCTTCACGCAATGCGGTAATGCATGCGGTGAGTTGTGCATCCCGCTCGGCCAGCTGGGCGACCAATTCATCTATGCGCTGATCTCTTCCGTTCAGATCTGACTGAAGGGCAGCTACTCGCTGCTCCAGGTGTTGGGTTTCTGTGGGCATGGGGCGTCCTATCCGGGGCTTGCCCGGGTGGTGTTGTGGGGGGGCGGAAGGCCGGAACCAACTAATTGCGCATACGGACTTGCGTTTTTGAGATCAGAGATACCCTTACAAGTACGGGCGGTTTTTACCGGTTAGCTTAACGAGGGGCTCTATGGTGATTATTCGAATCTTTGAAGATTTGCTTATCCAAATGCTGATTGAGCAGATGGAGAAACACATTCATTACGCGATTGACTGGATCGCTGGCTTACCTTGGCAACTGTGGTTTGCATGATCTACGCCGCGACGGCCAGCCGCGCGACTTGGCGAGGCTGACGCGATCTATTGCAATGGGGCAAATAACGCAAACCTTTTGGGGATATGGATGGAGAGCGTGAAGGATGTTTTTACGCTGGTGTTATGTGCCAGTTCAGCCGTCTCTTGTGCATTTTGGGTGCGCTCCGCGACAGCTAAGGCGCCGTATAAAGCGAAGCAAGATGCGAGCGGAATGCTGGAGGCAAGTATTTCTTTCAAAACTGAAAGAGGGCACTTCGATGTACTTGAGACAGCAGAACTTCAGACAAAATGGAACAAGTGGGCTGCCGGATTTGCTGCGATTGCCGCGATAAGCCAAGCAGTCCTTTCCTACCTTCCGGAGCAATAGGTGAGGGCGGGTCAAATCGAGACTTCGCCGGTATAGATCTTGCGGAGTTCGAGCACTTCGATTTTCTGCGTGCCGTCGGTGATCACCCAGCAGGGCAGTTCAAGGTTTCGAAAGGTGCCGTGGTAGTTCCGGTACGCACCGCGCGCGGCCTTGCGGAAGGAGTCGGCCACGACCTTGCCGATCGGCATCGGGCTGCCCCCCCCAATAGGCTCAGCTCGAACACAGATGTGTTGGAGATGCGTTTCTCAGCTGCGCGGATGGTGCCTGGGGAAAGCTTGAACTCCCGGGCTACCTCGATCACACGCTTGTAGATCAGGGCGTCGTGGATCTGCTGGTCGCGGGCGCCGTTACGCAGGCCCGCGTAGGTGACTGCTTGCATAGGTTTCCTCCGGACAGCCGTCGGCTTGGCCAGGCTGGCGAGAAGTGAGTTTGTGGGCTATTGGTTGATGGCTCGGCATGAAGCCGGAACAGCAGGAGAGTCAAATGAAAGTAGTGATTGAGAAGCACGACGGTACTAAGTACACCTACGAAGACATCGAGCAAATTCAATATCCGGACAAGTACAAAACAGTCTTGCTGAAAGATGGGCAGTTGGTTGCCGTTGAGCAGAACAACGACATAAAAAACCTGCACACCACCGACCCTGAGCAATAAGGAAGTTCGTGCGCCGACGCTCAGCGTAATAGGTGAGGGCTTATCAGGCGCGACGGACTTTGAAGTGAAGCATCGCCTTGATGCTGTGGCAGTAGTCCCGAAGTCGCTCGTAGGCCTTGTACTTGGCCTGACCTCGGGTAGCTGCCCAAACCCTAACCAAATCCTCTCGGGCTTCTCGACTCCAGTTGAGATCTTCCCAATCATGCTTGAATGGCAGGACCAGCCACTCTTTGAGTGGTAGCGTTTCGGCCATCTCGCCGTATTGCATTTCGTGAGTCGGGTGATAGTTGGTGATGCGCTTCTTCGGGTCTTCGTCCAGCACCACGCCAATGTAGTGGCCGCGATCCGCCAGGATGACGCCGGACTTGCCGTAGGCGATGACGCGGCGTCCGATACACGCCGGGACTTGGTAATACTGCTGCACGTACTCGCAGGGTGTACCGATCATGGTTTATCTCCATGCATGCGCCGCCCTTGGCGGCGGCGCGTGACTGATGTCAGGCGCCTGCGCGCTTTAGCTGTTCGACAAGTTGGGTTGGCAGGCCGCGGAGGATGAGGGTTCCACCGGGTTGGTCGAACTCAACCTTAGAGCCCAGCAGGTGCTGCTCGAAGCTGATGGACAGGCCTTCGGCGCGGCCAGTGAAGCGGCGGAACTGGTTGATGGTGCGCTTGTCCGCAGGAATCTCCGGCGACAGACCGTAGTCCTTGTTGCGGATGTGGTCGTAGAACGCCTTGGGACGGTCCTCGTCGATCAGTTCGGACAGCTCCTCAAGGCTGACCGGCTCGCCAAGTTTGGACTGGGCCATGGAGTAGCTGACCAGGGTCTGGGTCTTCTCCCGGGCGGAGTCTTCTGGCAGGTCTTCGCTCTCCACGAAGTCGCTGAAGGCCTTGAGCAGGGTTCGGGTTTCGCCCGGGCCGTCGACGCCTTCCTGGCAGCCGATGAAGTCGCGGAAGTAGTCGTTCGCCTTGCGGCCGCTCTTGCCCTTGATGAACGAGATGTACTGGCGCGATTTCGGGTTGCCTTTCCATTCGCTCAGGTTGATACGGGCGGCCAGGTGGATGTGGTCCAGATCCAGGCGCCGAACAGGAGCCAGTGCGAGGCCGTCAGCCACGGTCACCGCTTCAGTTTCCTGCAACAGGGCAATAACCAGGTACTGGGTCAGGCCTTGCTGGTAGTGGCAGAAGAGGGCGTGCCCGCCTATGGAGAGGTTGGATTCCTCCATCAGCTTGGTCAGGTGCTCGACCGCCGAATTACTGAACCCGATGAAGTCTTCCCCGCCGGCCAGGTACTTGGCCAGCCAGCCGCTGAGGGGGTATGCGCCGGATTCAGGATGGAACAGGCCCCAGGCTTTACCCTACTTGGCGTTGTAGTTTTCGTTGAGCTGGTGCATCAGGTCGTCGCGAATCTCGCTTTCCGCCAGCTCGGCGCCTGCGTAGTGGAGCACTGCAGGGCTGCCGTCTGGCTTCTTGTCGATCTTGTGGATGATGCTGTGGAGTACTGGCATTGCGATTATCTCGGGTGCGCGCCGCCCTCCGTAGCCGGATGCAGCGATAGTTGATGTGGTGGCTAATTGCAATTACGATCGTGCCCCTCTAAAAGGAGCTACTCGATGTTTCCAAGATACTTCCGCTGGATTTCGGTGCTGGGCATTCTTGCTGCATTGGCAGTCTTCGTAACAAGCGGCCTGCAGGTGTTTGCTGGTTCGGCTCCGGCAACGGATCTAGTACGCCCTATCATTGCTGCCGTTGCACTTGGTTGGATGTTCACTCAGTCGACAAAGGTCTGAGCCTGAACTAGACGGCTTTATTCACATTTGCGATGACATCCGGATGCAGCGAGTAGGATGGGTTATGCTTCGCCGTCTTCTTCGGCGTTTATCTGGAGCGATCAGGCCGGATCAGCGAGGTGCAGTGGCATCTGATCTTGATCCGCGGTGCCGGCAGGGCGAACGGTGTTGAAGCCCGCCTCAACCGCGGCCAGGGCTTCAATCTAGTGACTTTCCCGCTGGGTGATGTACGCCGCCCGATTTGTGCAATCTGCCGGGTACCCGCACGGCTGCCGCCCAGGAGAAAGCTGAGCAGGGCGTTTTGGATGCTGCTGCGGCACACGCCGCCGCAGAAGCTGCCAAATCGAAGGCTGACGCCGCGGTTCCAGGCGCTGCGCTCGGGATTTCTGTCGCTCAACTGGTCAGTGGTGTTGTGCCCGCTTCTCAGTTGCCGAGCTTCGTTGATGATGTGTTGGAGTTTCCGGCGCGGGTCGATTTCCCCGCGGTGGGCGAGACAGGGAAGATCTACCTTGCGATCAATGATGGCGACAGCCCGACGAATCCTACTCGTCATTACCGGTGGAGCGGCTCAGCGTATGTGTTGATCCCGTCCTCTCCGGGCTCGACGGATCAAGTCCCGGAAGGATCGACAAACCAATACTTCACGCAGTCCCGCGTGCGCTCGACGACTCTTTCTGGCCTGGGCGCTCTGGTCAATGCTGCGATCCTGGCAACCGACACGTTGCTGCAGGCTTTTGCAAAGCTGCAGGGCCAGCTCAACGCCAAGCTGGGTAGGAGTGAGGTGGCAACCGACTCCGAAAAGCTCGGAGGCCAGCCTGCCTCGTTCTACACCGCACAGATGGTTGGAGCAACGGCGTCGTCCGCCGGCAAGCCTGGGCTTGCTCCGGCTCCAGCAGTTGGAGATCAGGCAAAGTACTTGACGGGTATCGCGGGCCCTACTGCGGCTACAACGGCGGGCCGGTGGCCGATGAGAACGACATCATCGTCACCGATGCCTCCCAGGACAAATGCGGCGGGCGCTTGAGCAGTTGCAAACTGCGCTTCGGACAGAACAACCCTCTGCCTTACGGCTCATTCCCGGCCGCCGGCCTGCTTCGGAGCTGACCATGAATAAGTCCACCCGCGCCGCGATCGAGCGGCATGCGCTGGCTGAGTACCCGCGTGAGTGTTGCGGCCTAATGATCCGCGAGGGACGTAAGGAGGTCTATGTGCCTTGCCGCAACACGGCCTCGACGCCCAGCGAGCATTTCCGCCTGGCGCCGGAGGACTTCGCCGCTGCCGAGGACCGCGGCCAGGTTCTGGCGGTCGTGCACAGCCACCCAGACTACCCGGCAGCACCCAGCGAGGCCGATCGCGTCTCCTGCGAGGCCTCCGGGCTTCCTTGGCACATCCTTGAGGTCCGCAAGGGCGATGATGAACAGGTGCGCGTAGGCGAGCTTATGAGCTTCGTGCCTGAGGGCTACCAGGCCCCACTGATCGGCCGCAAGTTCGCCCACGGCGTGCACGACTGCCTGAGCATCATCCTCGACTTCTACTGTCGCGAAATGGGCATCGACCTGGGCCAGTACGAGCGTACGGATGGCTGGTGGGAGAAGGGCGGGAACCTGTACCTGGAGAACCTGCCGGCGGCCGGCTTCACGCAGGTCAGTGCGCCGCAGCACGGTGACATCGTGCTGATGCAAATTCGCTCGAAGGTGCCGAACCACGCCGGGGTCTATCTGGCCGACGGTGTGCTGAGGACCGGGCCCCAGCACTTCCCGGCGCCCGGGTCGATCCTGCATCACCTCTACAACCGGGACAGCAAACGGGACCCCTATGGCGGCTATTGGCGCGAAGTAACCGTCAGCTACTGGCGACACCGAGACGCCAGGCCCTGATCAAAATGCTATCGTCTGCCGATCTCACAAGGAACGGAAGGCATGCGGATTTTGATAGCAGCGGTATTACTATTTGGAGTACTGACAAGTAATGTGGTGTTTGCTGAAAGTGGCGCTGGAACGAGGTTTCTAAGCGGGTGCAAACTCGCCTTACGCTTCTGGGAAACGAAGCAAATGGCCGCGAACGACAATCAAGTTAGTATGGGTTACTGCGTGGGAGTGGTTGCTGGGGTTCGTGAGACTCTTCAGTACCTTACCGGAGGAGCAGAAAACAAATTCCCAGGTATTTGCTTGCCAGAAAATTACATTGATCAAATGGGCATACAGGCGATCGTCAAGCACTCTGAAGACCACTCTGATCTCTCGACGAAAAGCCCTACGCTGATAGCATTGCTCGTACTCAAAGCTGAGTACCCCTGTAAATAGTACTCCATCCACACTGGATGCCTAGCCAGGAGTGCATAAGATCGTTGCCTATCTTAAACTTCGCGATTTTGCGCAAGCTCTCAAAGGAATGATCAATGACTTCTGGTTCGACTGTAACTTGTCCTCACTGCATGAATTCAGTGCCATGGGGCGCAAGTGTATGTAGGGGATGCCATGCGGAGATAAGCTACGGCACGCCCCAGGGAGTCGTCGTTTTCTTCATTTTCGCTTGCGTTATAGCAGGCTGGTGGGCTGCCAAAGGTGTGCACACCTTGATTACCACCAACTCGACAGTGCTCTGGATAGTATTCGGGGCCGCCTTTCTTGCTAGCGGGTATGTGGCTCAGAAAGTTTGCACGCGCTTTTATCGTGGCAAAACGCGTTTCCACCGCATTTATAAGACCTGATCGTGTTTTCTTGGATCAGTCGCGGCCTGTCATCCACGCTGGATGGGTGGATAGCAACGCGGTAGATTCAGACAGAAAGGACGGTTCTTATCTATGGAGTGGATTTTTTGCGCAAGTTGATTGCTGTGCTTCTGCTGAGTTTATCGTGCAGTTTTCCTGTGGTGGCCGGTGACGGCGGCGTCAAGGTTTCAATCTATGGGGCGATTGTTTCATCGACTCTTGCTGTGACTTTTTTCCCGTTCACCCTTACCGAAGACAGTCAAGAAAGTAGCCGGAATAGCTCTCAGAGCGGTGACCCAAAAATACTGGCCGCTCTCGACGATGCTGCGGCTTTCGTCGCAAGTGATGGAGATATTCGAGGCGCGAGCTTAGAGGCTGCATTTGAGGTGCTACGTACTCAGAACAAAATGGGTGCTGTTAGCGACATAACACTGGCTCAAGCGGTTTTGGTCTACGAATATCGTTAACTAAAGCGTTTCGATCACTGGTAACGAGCCCAGCCCCGCGCCTGACTTTTGCTTCTGGAACACTTTCTGGCGTCACGTTACAGTGCGGGTCGATGGTTTGGAGCAAACCACGGACAAGGAGGTGGCTGATGTTAGCAAAGCTATTGGTAACGGTTGGCATTGTTTTCTATGCCGTGGTCGTACCGATTTTAGAGATTAACGACACTCATGTATTCAACCCCGCATGGGAGCCACATGCCAGGCTGCATGAGACTTGGCAGTTATTTACCAATACTGCGATTGGGGCATTCAGTGTCTGGCTTGTTTGGGGGGCGAATCAGCTTAAGCTCGCGAGTCTTCTCACGACGTTCGTAACGGGCGGGTTCTTGTTGGCCTATTGGCTTCGGGATGGTTACGGTGGATCAATGGTCCTCACCGACGGATCAGAGAAAATGATCCTTGGGCTCAATTTAGGGCTGGTGGCTTACGCCTTGGCCATTGTGCTTGCAGGTATTGCTGTAAGTATCGATCAACGCAGCCAAAAGTCGCCTTACGGCTAGGTTCTCGCTTAATTCGAATGGTGGAAGAGGTTACTCATGAAAGGGGCTGCCCTGGGGTGGGCCCGATACCTTTGATTTCCAGCCCCCTGCTTTCTACGAGCAAGATGGCTTTAACCAGTTTGGCCATTTTGATGGTTTCCCCCAGGCATAAACGTTTCCTTTTTCATACACGATTAGACTGACATGCTCCATGTCGGTGGTAGATTCCCCTCAAACCATATAGAGGGACCGAAATGCGAATTCTGGTAGGGGCGGTTGCGGTGGCGCTGTTGGCGGGCTGCTCAAGCGTTGCCGAAATAAGGGCAACACCCGCGGTACTGAATCTTTCCAGTCAAAAACCGGCCAGGGCCGTTGCCGAGTGCATTCGGGATGGATGGCAGGCCACTTCCATCGTGGGCGGGAGTGTTGGCGGCATCCTCCAGCAGTCTGGGGAGCGCTTCTCTGTCATCGCGCCCAATAGCGAGTCGCCATGGCATGTTGCTGATGTTGTGCCCGTCGGGGGCGGATCAGCTGTTCGATATCACTTCTTCAGAACCTGGCAGTCACCATCTGCCCAAGTCACAAAAGTGGTGAGTGATTGCACCAACAAGTAGCTCATGTCTGACACCGGCCGCCCTAGGGCGGCTTTTTTATATGAGGAGAAAACATGTCAAACCCTGTTGAGAAAATGCAAACCGTCCTGCTGTCCGGGTCCCTGGCTCGTCAATTCGGTCGTCGACACCGAATGATTACCAGTGGCGGCCTCCGTGATGTGATTGGCTACTTCAAACAATTTCCTGGTTTCGAGCGCTGCATGGTCGAAAGCGAAGGCAAAGGGCTGCGGTATGCAATCTTCAACGGCAAGGAAAATATCGGCGGGGATGATCTTGGGAAGCCGACGGGAAAGAACGTTATCCGTTTCGTTCCCGTGATTGCTGGATCAAAGCGAGCGGGGATGCTGCAGACAGTTGTTGGCGTGGTGATTCTCGCCCTTGCCTGGTGGAACCCGCTGGGATGGTCTGCGGCCGCCGTTTCGTTTGCAGGCGCAACAGGGGCATCCATGGCTCTGGGTGGCGTGGTCATGATGTTGAGCCCCCAGGCGAAGGGGTTAGGGTCTCAGGACAGCCCTAACAACCGCCCCAGTTACAGCTTCAACGGCGCCGTGAACACCAGCGTCCAGGGCAATCCTGTCCCGCTGCTTTATGGCCGGATGATCGTCGGCAGTGCGGTGATAAGCGCCGGGATCTATTCCGAAGACCAGATGTAAATCGAACCCGCCACCAGGCCCGCCGAGCGCGGGTATTTTTTTGCCTGAAGGAAAGTCATGAACCAGCACATTACCGGCAGCAAAGGGGGCGAGTCGAAGCCGCGGCCGTCCGTTGAGGCTCCCGATAGCCTGCAAAGCACCGCCTATGCGCGGATTCTCGACCTGGTGAGTGAGGGAGAGATCCAGGGCCTGGTCGCGGGTGAGCGCTCGGTCTACCTGGACGAGACTCCGCTGGCCAATGCCGACGGCACCAGGAACTTCAGTGGTGTCACTCTGGATGCCCGCACCGGCAGCCAGGATCAGTTGCATATCCCGGGCTTTCCAGCGGTCGAAAGCGAGATCGCCGCGGGAGTCGAGCTGAAGTATGGCCAGCCCTGGGTTCGCGCTGTGCAGAACCTGCAGCTGTCGGCTGTGCGCGTGCGCTTGTCCACCCCGTGCTTGGCCCAGACCAACACCAGCAACGGCGACACCAACGGCTACACCGTGCAGTACAAGATCGAGGTTTCCACCGACGGCGGGCCCTATGTGCAGGTGCTGGCCTCGGCGTTCAGCGGCAAGACCTCGACCAAGTACGAGCGCTCCCACCGGGTGGACCTGCCGCTGGCGAGCAGCAACTGGCAGATTCGCGTCACTCGCCTAACGCCGAACGGCACCAGCAGCGTGATCGCCGACACCACCAACATCGAAGCCATCACCGAGGTCATCGACGCCAAGCTGCGCTATCCGGGTTCCGCTGTCGTCGGCCTGCAGTTCGACGCCTCGCAGTTCCAGGCAATCCCCACCGGGTCTTTCGACCTGCGCTGACGCATCATACGCGTGCCGAGCAACTATGATCCTGAAAGCCGGCTGTACTCCGGCGTCTGGGATGGCTCGTTCAAGTCCGCCTGGACCGATAACCCAGCCTGGATCTTCTACGATCTGCTGCTGCACTTCCGCTATGGCCTGGGCCACCTGCTGAACGAGGGCCAGGTGGACCGATGGGAGCTGTACCGCATCGGCCAGTAATGCGATCAGCTGGTGCCGGACGGGAAGGGCGGCCAAGAACCGCGGTTCACCTGCAATCTGTTCCTGCAGACCCGCTCCAACGCCCTGGACGTGCTGCAGGACTTGGCCACCACGTTCCGCGGCATGTCCTACTGGGCTGCCGGTTCGGTCATGGCTATTGCCGACATACCCGAGGACCCGGTTTACATACCGCAGCCGACGGGCTCGACACTTGGCGGCGTGTTGTGGGCGCATTACACGGTTAACCTCAATCCAAGCAAGGCATATGCCGCGCATATTCCATGGGACCGCGGCTGCGGCTTTGTGAGCCAGCTCGGCAGCAGTACCGTCTTCAGAGGCGCTGTTCATGAGGGCTGCTACGGGCAGCAGGGGTCAATTGTGCACTGCATGTGGAACTCGCCGGAAACTACGTACGACGGCGTTCACAGCACGACCCCCCAGGGGTTCATGTCGCTGCTTTCAGATCGCATGCCTTCTTGCTCGTACATAGACACTGCTGAATACCCATACCCCTTCAATCCGCAGTTGTAACTGCGACGTGTAAACACGCCCGCCTTGAGCGGGTTTTTTATTGCCTGGAGAAAAGTAATGCGTACATCACAACGCGGCATGAACTTGATCAAGTCGTTCGAAGGCCTGCGCCTGCAGGCCTACCAAGACAGTGTTGGCGTCTGGACCATTGGCTATGGAACAACGCGCGGTGTGAAGGCCTGCATGTCGATCAGCAAAGAGCGGCCGAGCGCATGCTGCTGAACGATGCGCAGCGCTTCGAGCCCGAGGTGCAGCGCCTGATTACGGTGCCTCTGAACCAGAACCAGTGGGACGCCCTGATGAGCTTCACCTACAACCTGGGAGCGGCGAACCTGGAGTCGTCGACGCTGCGTCGTCTGCTCAATGCTGGCGACTATGCTGCCGCGGCCGAGCAGTTCCCGCGCTGGAATAAGGCAGGAGGAAAGGTGCTTCCCGGCCTGACGCGCCGCCGGGAGGCCGAGCGAGCGTTGTTCCTGGAGGCTGCATGAAGGCCTTGAGCTGGTTGTTGCCAGCCCTGGCCCTGGTTCTGGGGGTCGCCCTGGGCGGTTGGAGCGCATGGGCGTGGCAGGCCAACGCTACGGTAAGGCTCTGGCCGAGAAGGCTCAGGCGTACAGCACGGATCGCGAGCAGGCTGCCACGGCGGTGATCAACTGGCAGGAAACCCAGCAGGACACGCGCCGGGCGCTGGAGGACCGCCTGCAGGCGAATGACAAAAACCACTACAAGGAATTACGCGATGCTCAATCGATCCAAGCTCGCCTGCGTGATCGGCTTGCTACTGCTGACCTGCGGTTGTCCGTCCTACTCAACACCGCCGCCACGGGTGGTGGCAGTGGGGTGTCAGCCACCGCCGGCACCTGCGGCGTGGTTCATGGAGAAACGCGAGCCGAACTTGACCCAGCGGCTGCTCAACGAATTGTCGCCATCACCGGTGACGGCGATCAAGGACTGATCGCCTTGGCCGCGTGTCAAGCGTATGTCAGAGAGGTTACGCACTGACCTACATTTTAAGCATGACCTCAATTCATGCTCCATCACTCTCCTATAAATGGCGTGCCAGGTTGTAACCTTTGTTGGGGCGTGCCTTTTAGAAAATTGGATACGCAGTTGTGATGGTTTTGCCGTCGAAAAAAGTTTGTAGCGGAATCGGTTTGTTAAAGACCAGACAGTATTTTTTGTCTACGGGAATGGGTGAGGAGGGGCCGCACCTACTATTTGCGTCGGCGTCGCAGTTATACGAGGTTGGTATAGGGTTTTTTTGATCGTACTTATGATTATAGGCATAATCAATACTCATTAGTACTTGGCTTGCTGTGCAGCTGTTTGGAAACATTGTCGAACTTGATTTGACTGCAGAGTTTGATCCATCATGAATAATGAAGTTGAACAGTTTGTATATTTGAGTGTTGTTGAGATTGAATATTAAGGGCGGTGGTAAGGGTGTTGGGGGTAATGAAGTAGGCGGTGGACTTGTTTTTGTAGTTGTAGTTGTTGTGATTTTTGTCATTGTTATCGTTGTTTCGGCAAGAATTGTACTGACGAATGTGGCATTTGCCGCTGAATGAAAGCCTTTTGCGATACCGGACTTCACTTCTCCGCAAAAAATATGTCCCTGATCTATTGGCGTCTTTGTAGATGGCAACACTACTTGTTTGGGAAGGCATGTGGTTGCTGCTAGCTTCGTGGTAGGTGGTGATGTGAAATTACTGCATGAGATGAGTGCCAGTGTCGATATGGAAATTAGAAGTAATTTTTGGGTTGCGCTCATCTTTATCATCCTTGATAACGAGTGTTTAATTTTTTCTGTGTTCGGAGGCTATGCAGGGTGCTAAAAGGCGATGTTGCGATTTCACTGTAGATCCTAGCACTCTACTTTCAAACGTGAGAGTTTGGTATTTCATGTAGAACTGACGAACGGAGTTTCTGGTTGGTGGCGGCTGTCGTTGCTCGCTAGTGATTATCCGCAGTTCATCATGTTGTCGCCGACGGCCTTGGCCAGCGGCACTATCAGCTCCGGCCCATGGTTGCGTACATTTCCTACTGCAGTGCTGACCCTGAACCACTCGAAGGCCTTGGCGACCTCGCCCTGGTGCAGGGCCATCTGTTCGGCGCGCTCCTTCGGCGTGGCCGGGTCGAGCCACTCCCGGGCCAGCTCAGGCGCAAGGACCACAGGTCGGCGGTCGTGAATATCGACCATGCCGCCGGCGCTGTCGGCGGTGATGATCACAAAGCCTTCGTGCTCCCCGTGGCCTTCGTCTGGATTCGGAAGTTGTCCGATCGAAGCGCAGAGAATCGGCGAGCCGTCCCGGTGCCGGATCAGGTAAGGCTGCTTCTTCGGGCCGCCTTCGTCCACCCATTCAAACCAGTTGTCTATTGGGCATAGGGCCCGGTGTGGCCAGATTTGCCGGAAGAACGGGCCGTGGGCCACGTTCTCGGCCCTGGCATTGATCGGTGGGGCTCGATCCTTGGCCCAGTGCGGCTTCCAGCCCCAGCGCACCGGGTCGGCGTAAAGCCTGCCAGCGGCGACATGGAACAGGGCCAGTTGCATGCTCGGTGCGCCGTTGTAGTGTCCCAGAGGCTGCTCGCCCAGGTTGTCGACCAGGGCCCCGGGCATGCTCAAGGCCGCCACGAAATCATGAATGCCACGGTACTGGGAAAGGCGCCCGCACATGGTCATGTCCTCAATGCCTGCTTCAACTGTAGATCAGGCACCGGACGCTTTCCTTGGCGGGGCAGCTCTACTGGGGCGTGTCTCCCAACAGCGCCGCTACGAAACGGTTGTGGAACACACCCTGTGGATCGCAGCTTCTGCGGTAGGAATCGAAGGCCTTGATTCTGGCACCGCGCCGCGTCGCCAGATCCTTGAGGAACGCCGGGTTGAACGGTGGCGAAAATGTTCCAACGGGGCGACTCGGGTCGTAGAAACCGAACATCTTGCCGGTGTGCGGCATTCCTCCCAGGGCCACCCAGGCGCGCTCGATGTCGGCGAAGAAGTGCAGCAGGAGCTGGGGGTATTCAGCCCCCGCGACGGCCGGTACGTAACCGATCAGGTCCAGATTGACGAAGGTCGCGTTGGGGGTTTCGGTGTAGGTTCCGGCCAGTACGCTGTCGCCGCCACGGACGAAGCGGAACTCCATGGGGGCAACCAGCAGGAAGTCGCTGGAACGCTTGAGGCGCTCCATGACCGCGTCAAGACCCTGCCAGGCCTTGCCCAGCCCTGAGTCATCGAGTGCCGGGAGTTCGATGAAATAAGACATGAAGATCACCCGCGACGCCCGGGTCAGCCACAAGTCGGAGTAGACAGCCGCAGCCTGATCGAAGAGCGTTTCGATGGTGAGGTAGCCCGCATCGATGATCGCGTTGGCCGCCGTTTTGTTTCCAAGATACTGCGCCGCAATCAGGGGCGGTTCGAGGATTGGCTCCATCGGTATCAAATAGGGCGCGCCGAAGATGTTTTCTTGCGCCAGGGCGCAGGCATCGGGAACGCTTGCCTTCAGGTTCGGAATCTTCGTCGCTGGGGACGAAACCAGGTCCCACCACAGGATGAGGAAGTGGTGGGTGTACGGATTGACGAAGGACTCAACGCGGTCATGGCTCGCGAGCAGGGTCTTGAATTGGGCAATGAACGCCTGCTGATCGTTACAGGTGATGTTGCCCTCCTTGCCCGATTTCAAGGTCGTGGCCCAGGGGCGTGGCATCACCTCCACGGTGACCGAGGTGACGATTCCCAGGGCCCCCAGAGAGACGCGGGCGAACTGCAGGGGCGACCAGCCATCCACCGCTGGGGTCTGTGTGTCGAGGGTCCTTACCTGGCCATCCGGGCCCATGATGCTGAACGCCGAGACCGTTTCCGCGAAGATCGGCGCGTTGATGGTGGCACCGTGCACGTCCACCGCGGTCATCCCACCAAGGCTGAAAAAACCGCCGGCGGTCACGGTCTTGAGCATCATGTCGTGGCCCGTCAGAAACGCATCCAGTGCATCCTCGCGTACACCCGTGTTCACCGTGACCTTGGTTTCGGAGGGGTGCAGCACGATGGACTGATTGCCCTCGGGCCCCAGGTCCTTGTAGCAGGAGAGGTCGATCAGCCAGCGCGCCGGGTTCGGCGCGAGGCGATTGTCTTCGGCCACCAGGGCCGGCTGCGCGTGCCGCTGGCCGGAAACGCGGACAGTCGCGCCAGCCAGTACGGCTTGACTGACGATGGCCTGGAGTTCAACCAGGTTCGTCGGCGAGAAGTAATATTCCCCATCGATCGACATTGTATGAACGATGTTCTGAGCCCAGTTCCTCCACGGCAGAGGCTGGACCTTGAAGTCCAGGGTCGTTCCTGTCACTTCGTAAGCTGCCAGCCTGCCGTTATCTGCCGACTGCACCAGGGGCGTCCCTCGACTACTTGTTCCAAGCACTGCACAAACATAAGGGGCCACCCCGATCGCATCGGCTGGAACTCCGAGCGACGAAAGTGCCGGGCTTACCTTGTACAGGCCGTTGTTGAAGTTGCCGCTGTTCCAGGCTGAGGTATGCCAGCTTCCCTTCGAATCAAACCACTGAATCGAAAAGTTCATGATGAAGATGCCATTGTTAAGGCAGCCAATGCGCTCGACTTTTCTCATGGTGATGTCCAGTTGGGTGGTGGCGGCATGAAACATGCGGTCGATGAAATGCGCTGGCGCCAACCCTCCATGGAGCATTGGCGCCAGGCATCATCGGGACAAGGGTTGCGGTCTACTCGATCAAGTTGATTGCAAAGCCAATGAACGTGGTACCGACAGCGTCATAGGTGGCGATCTGACCGTTAGCCGCGAACGCGACAAACGGCGTTCCCTGACCGGAAGTCCCGGCTACTGCGTGTCCATAGACCGTGACCGCCAGCGCATTGGCCGGAACCCCAATGGTGTTCAGATCGGGAGTTGTCCGCGAGGTCGCCACGGGATAGTTGCCGCTATTCCATTCGGAAGTCACCCACCTGCCGTCGCTGCCCAGCCATTGGACCGAGAAGTTGAATACGTAGCCGCCTTTGTTGTTAACGGTGATTTTCTGGACCGGTCTCATAGTAATCTCCTGTTAGGGTAAAAATTTTCAATCAAGATAATTCGATATCCACCATTGGCGGGTGGATGCCTTGTTTCTTGTTCGACAAGTGTTGAACTAGGGATGTATAAAGCAATTATTCTTGTCTGCTTTCCTTAGTGCCGTTGAATGGCATGTGGGTTGTGTGGCATGCCAATCGATGCTGCTTGATGCTGGGTCTGTTTTCGTGGGTTGGGGTGAGGTTTGTTGAAACAATTGCAACAGCTGTTGCGGGCCAAATATCACAGCAGGAACGAGCGTTGTTGCCGATAGGGTGATTCAATTTTATGTAAAGGTTGAATGGCGGTTGCTGCGCTTTGGCTACTTAAACTGTAGCAAGCATATTTTTAATGTGGGTGTAGTTTTGAGTTGGGTTTAATAGTTGTCCCTATTAAACGGGGCATTCGGGAATACGATAAAAACAGGATGTTTTTAGCAATCAAGCTGTTGATGGTTATAGAGGGTGGGCCTCTCTACTGCTAGACGTCTTGCGGGGCGTAACTACCTGGCGGTGATCAATTCGGCATGCACTATCCCCGAGCAGAAGGATGGCTGGCGGGGCAGAGCGCGAACCTGCACCTGAAGCAGCGGGCGCGACAGGCTTGCAGCGCGTCAGTGCGCCGTTGCACGGTTGATGCAGATGCACCACCTGCAGGATAGGGACCGCAAGCACGGCATCCAGGGTGGATGCGGGCGCGAGATCCGGGGTGCTGATTGGCGGCACAAAAGGGTAAAGCCGGGCTCACTGCTGAACCGGGGCCTGGTTCGTGCCGCAGGGGATTGGCCGAGGAGAATCGGCCCGTTATTGCGGAGGTGCAGAGCCGCCAATGAATTTTTCAGTACCAGGCTGGTGGGCACCGTATTCGACGACGTACCACCCACCAAGACGTCTAGCCTGCGCTTCGGCGGTAGGTTTATCTGCGTAGATATCGATGAATTGCCATGATCCGGGAACGTCCCTCATCACTGCCCAGCCGAGTACCCAGCCGTTGTTGTCTGGGTCAGCGGGAAGGTTTTTCCTGAGGCTTCTGATTGACATCACTGCTCCTTGTCTTTGAGAGGGGCAACACGTTACTGCTGATGCCGGGCAAGGTGGTAGTGGCATTGGTCTTGATATTGCCAATATCGATGCCGAGCTTCAGGGGGGATACGGCAGAAGCCGGTGGGACACCTGCCTTCAGCGCTCGCTCAGCGTGCTCTCTCAATTCCTTCTGGTAAGAAGGGATAACTGAAGAGAGTTAGTTGCCCCTGGAAATGCTGGCGGGCAGTGAAATAGGTTCAGGTTGCAGGTGTCCGGTTTTATTAGGCCACTACAGTGGACGTTGCGATTGCAACCTTGCTAATTTCCCTGACCGGTCTAAGGTCTATCTCAGTTCTTACTTCAGCGTGCCAGGAGGCATTCAGTGCAGGGTAGGAATCGGCCACGTTTCACAGTTATATCTAGCAAATTCCCATTGGGAGGGATACCAATGAAAAAACTACCAGCCTGTTTGATTTCACTTGCCTCGGCGCTGAGTCTATCTGTTCTTTCTAGTTATGCTCTAGCGGATGTATACCTTTGTACATCCGATCCTTGTAATACTTGGGAGCCGACTCCACTCACAGAAGATCAACGTAATATAAAGTCTCCAGATAGTAATAAAACCACTATTAAGGCGACCCTGGAGAATTCAGTAAAGACAGAAATTTCCAGTGCTTACAAGACTAAGGATCCGAAAGGTAAAAATCTCTACCTCAAGAAAGACCTATGGCATAAAGGGGGTTCAGTTCCTTTTTCGGAGGATGTGCATGTGACTGTTTATATTTATGATAAACCCACCAGCGCGAGGCCCTCTAAGTCATGCCACGCTTTCTCATATAAGAAGCAGGGCAACAAGAACTACTTCGGTACCTGTCAATAGACGTAGTTATCTCGAAGCCGGAGCGCTCAGCAGATTCCGGTCCTGGGGAAGTGTTGTCGCCCACAACGCTTGCTTGGCGCCTATGGTTGATCTTGGCAGTGTTGCTAGTGGCAACCGTGGAGCGTTAATCGAATTCATCCACTACCTCTACTACCTCGGCTGCTCAGTAGTTGCTGTAGGCTGCTCAGCGCCGATCCGCTCGAGCAACGCCCTCTCCTTGGCGCGTTTCTGCTGTTGCAATTCCGCGTTGGTCTTGGCCATGGCCTAGCTCTTCGATGCCGCTGGCCGGTATCGTCGACCAGGTTTGTCGGTGGCTCGGATGTGAGTACGACGCTGGCGTTGAGTGAAGGCTCAGCCGGCGCGCGACAGATCGTTATGCAGTAGGTCTGACACAGAAGGCCAGGTACACCGGGCCGAATGGGAAGGTGCTGACTTCCAATTCATCTAGGGGGTTGAGCGTGCGCGTGCGGCCCCCTGCGTTGCTGTAGATCATGTGGCTGCTCGACACCGCGATGTTGATCTTGCCGGCGGCGGCCTGGATTAGCGTGGCCTTGAACCCTTCAGTCACATCGTCACCGATTCCGGCGACCGGGGACTGATCGCGCTGCGGGCCTGCCAAGCGTATGTTCGGGAAATTCAAAAAGAATAAAATTCAGCTGAAAATCCGCTTTAAGAAGAATGACGCTTTCGCCTACATTTATGGGCGTAAAAATTAGCATGCCGGGTACGAGCGCTCTGAGTCGGGTGTTCTGGACCGAATCCAGTTAACTGGAATTTGTGGCGGAAAATCCCGTTATCGGTATCACCGACGACGGAGACCGAGGAATGATCGCGCTGGCTGCGTGTCAAGCGTATGCAATGGATGTTTCTGAAAATTGGGGTTTTTACAAGTATTGAATTCTTTAAATGTCAGCGCTTAGGGGGGGGCGACTTAGTGCTGCGAGTGTGGCGTATGTACTAAATAGACTTTCGTAATAGGTGAACAGTACTAGGGCTCTCGCCCAATTTGTGTTGGGCGAGAGTCTTGCTGCCTAATAGTCGTCCAGTTTATTCGATGTTGAGTGTTGGATCCCATATGCAGCATCCAACGACTTTGTTAAATCTGTCGACGATAATAAAGGACCATGTGTATAATACGGTACCTCTTGCTTCTGCAGTAGCCTCCCATGAATTTATAGTGATCATCTGTGGGATTGGTGGTCCGTTTGGATTATTGGGATTAAGCGATGATACGTTGTCAGTGATTGGCGTTAGTCTAGGCTGGGTAATAATTCCAGGGGGGGTGGAACTAAGGATATTGAATTTATCTAATATCACCGCAGTGCCGAGGTTCCTTGAGATGTCTGTTGCGCGCCATCGAATGACATCGCCAACTCCTACTGGGAGATATAGGTCGCCTGTTCCTTGATGTCGAAGTCCATTGCTAAACTTGGCAGTCATGTGGATTGTTTTTTGGGCTAAATCATAGCTCAGCGCAGTTGGTTGGTTGCGGTTAGTGCTGATGTCCGGGTGTCCCTTTTCGTTGTAGTATTGAATAATGGTGTCTACATCTATCACGGTTAGTACATCAACAATAATTCCCATTATGACTTTCCTTTGTCTGGGTTAGAGGGGTGCAATGAATTAAATGCTCGGCGGATTGGCTTTTGTTAAGCAGTTTTCGAGTTGACTATAGGTCCAAGGTTTGGGGAGTCAAATAATTATCTTAAATATTTGTAGACAAGAGATGAGCGGTAGCCCAGCATGGGTTGAATAGGTGTTTTTTTTATTGCAAAGGGTTGTATTTTGTTATTTCAATATTCAGTTTTGGCTTAAAGGTACGGTGCGGAGTTTTGGACTTTGTCAGCTCTGATATTGCTATCAATACACATAAACTCGCAAATGGTGCACTTACCCACGGGGCGATCAATTCAGCATACAGCCCTGAATATTCCAATATCCTCGAACGGCCTGCCTTGCTACGTCACCATTTGTTCACATTCGCGCGCCTCGACAAAGCTGAAGGGGGGTCTGGACGAGATCAATCAACGATGGGGCAGGAGAACGCTTCGTTCGGCCAGCGTGCCGAGCAATCCGGACTGGGGGATGCGGCGCGAAATGATGAGTCAGAGCTACACGACTAGGCTAGATCTGATGTGGAAACATGCATTTGAGTGGGAGATGTTCGGTCGGCAGGACGCTGGAGGGTGGTAACATCAGCTTTCATCAGGGCTTGAATGCAAGCCAGCGCTGAGAAAAAAGTACAGCAGGAAGTACATCTGAATAGCGTCGCTTTAGGTTTGGCCAGTAAACGTTGATGTTTTTGCGCTGAATTAGACTCCGGCTTCGGGCACCATCTATTTCAAGGGCTTGCACGGTTTTTTTGAGTGAGCCTTATCCTGAACTGCTCCGCAATTTCAAATACTGCTCCGCAATTCACTTTGTAGGCGTGACCTTTTTGCCTATCCGTTTGCGGATGTAGTTCTCTGTCATCACCACCGTGGTGTGCCCGAGCTGATCTCTTGCTTGCAAGTATGTCGCCACTGGATTCCGCTTTGTCGGTGCCGGCCTTCGCTCGCAAATCTCGCATCTGAAAATCAGCTTTTTCAACTCCTGCCACCTGGCGCGCCGCATCAAACCTTCCCCGCAGCATACTGGTGGTCATTGGCTGTCCATCCTCCATCACTACAAGCCGAGTAGATCTCACTCTGTAGCCCGCTTTCCTGGCCGCAATGCGGTCAATCACGACCCTTAGTTCCCCAATGGTCTCAATCCTGCGCCTGGCTCCGGTCTTGCTCTGGGCAACAGCAAGTTTTCCATCCTTGATGTCCCGCTCATCCATTTTCAGCGTATCGGCGATTCGCTGTGCGGTTAGATAGAAGAGATCCAGGGCGTCTTTGAGCGGCTGATCACTCTTCGCGTAGACAGCCGCGAACATTTCATCTTCGACGTATACGTCACGACCGGTCTCCTTGTGCCCCTTTACCCCGGCACAGGGGGTGGCCAGCGCGGTGTATCCGCACTCGGGTGTAAAGTTCCAGATAGCGCTGAGCAGCGCCTTTTCCCTGTTCGCCCGAACAGGCGCGGTCTTTCCTCGTTCCCGTAGGTATTGCCGCACATGTTGCGGCTCAATATCCTCGAGCGACGCCGGTGGGTCATTGAAGAAATCGAGTAGGTTTTTCAGCTCGCGCTTGTTGTCCTTCTGGGTGGCGGCTGACTTGGTTGGGACGACCTCGCTCATGTAGAGGTCGGACACATAGGCAACGGTCAGCACTGATTGTGCCAGAGCTGACGCGGTTCTTGTTTGCTCGAGCTTGGCATACTCCATGATGGCCAGACCGTAATCAGTCCCCAGGGAAATCTCCTTTCGTGGCTTGCCTCCAGTGTCGTAGAGGTAGTAGATCTTGTCCCCGCGCTTGCGAAGTCTCAGGCGAGGGATGCTCCCGGGAAGTGTCGGTTTTCTGCCCATCATCGAGCCTTACGCGGTTGTCACTTGGCACGCCCTGTCGTTAGCTCCACTTTCCCCGCGATCAGTGCTGCGGTGGTGACGCAGGGCCAACCGTTACGCTTGATTGTGTGCCTGATTCCGTTTTTGCACAGCACAGCAATCTGGTTGGCTTTTGTTTTTGCGCCAGTCAGCTCACACGCTTCGTCATGACTCAAAAATTCAATAATACTCATGCAGATATCCATGCCGCGCGTGGCGGCAGAAAGTAGTTATTCGGCCTGTAGCTGGTAGTAGGTGGTGTACCGGCGCCGCGGATAGGCTTTCCGATTGTTGAGGGGGGGGCAGATGGCGCTGATCGCCGCCGGCGTTGCGCCGTGGCAGGGTTGCAGCGTTCGTCCGGCCTAGTCCTTCATCCAAGTCCTGGGCTCTCGGGTCGGGTGGACTCTTCTGGACCAGTCCTGTCGGAGTGTGACCAGTCCGCTGAGTTTTACGACTCAGCTGGCTTGGGCCGTGACGGTTTTGTTGAACTTAGGTAACTTGGCATTTTCCCTTCACGGATGACGGATTCATGCCAAGAACGAATCGTATTGCAAAAAATGCCCTGAGCATCTCGCTGCTGGGCCTACTAGTCACTAGCACATTGGCCTTGGCGGAAACTCAAAAGGTGACCGATCTGTTACGCAGTGGCTATGAGATCAAAGCCGCCTACCAGTCGCCAGCAAGAGTCGGCACGGTTCACTTTCTAATCTTGCAAAAAGGCTCGTCTGCGTTCCAATGTATGAGCTACGGCTCCGAATTAAGGCCGAAATTCTTCGACTATTCCAACACCTACTCTTGCGCAGAAGTTCAGGATCTGATTCCCGTCCAGCCTAACCTTGGGCAATGAACCAAAAGTGCATTTACGGTTATGGGTAACGCTGGATTTTGTCTAGGCCGCGCAGGTTCGGCAACGTCATTCATGGCCTTGGCCCCGTGTAGATCAGGTAGAGCATGTAGAGGGCGGGGAGGATCATGGCTGCGCCTCCCGGCGGCCCACCAACAGACCGGGCCATCGTTGGTGTCATGGATAGCCAAGCAGAACCAGCCTTCGCCTTCAGGCTTGCCCGGCTCCCAGTAGCCGCAGTGCGGCTCATCGGACTGGAAGTAGCGATCTGCGACCTCTTCCGGTGCGTCTGCCTCCAGGCTGATCATGACGAGCTTCAGGCCCTGCTGTGCGACCCAAGCCTTGCACTTTTCGCCGTCGCCCTCGTCGAAGTCCGGCAGCTCGGGTGCTGGAACATTCCGTATTCGTCGCGAACGACCGGTGCTGCTTGGATCAGTTTGATTTCTTCAGGCATGACTTCGTCCTTGGCCGCTATAGCGGCTGACTTTGAAGGGGGAGGGAGGTATCGTCCGACCCGAACACGCAGGAGCTGCGATGTGGTCTTGCGATCTCTATCACTCAATATTAAGGATTGATCTAGTGCCGAGCTCTGTGATTATTAAGAGAAAGGTATTGTTCGGCGATTGTGATCCGGAGGGGATAGTCTATACACCTAGGTTTTCGTACTTCGTTGTTGAGGCTGTTCATGATGCACTTACAGTGTGGCTCTCCGGCCCCGGATTAAGAACTCTGCTGGGTTTTAATCTACTGCCTCCAGCGAGGGCTTTCTCTCTAGAGTTTCTTCGCCCAGTCACTTGGGATGATGAGCTTTCGATGAAAGTGAGTGTTTCCAGTGTTGGACTTCACTCGTTCACATTTGAAGTCGAGGGGCATGTAGCGCCAGGTGTCATAGCATTTACTTCTAGTCTTACGCACGTTTGCGTCTCGCCGGTTACCAGAGAAGTTATTGAGGTTCCTGAGCAACTGAGGGCGCTACTCCTGTCTTGAGAGTTGTAGTTGCTTGGACAGGGCGCAGCGTATCGAAGTTTGGCTCGCCGGTAATGACCAGCTTCGTCACTGTCGAGCTCTCAATCTTCAGCGCTGGCGGCCCAGCTGCGTCGTGACAGTTCGCGATCATTGTCGTTGAAGGTCAGCTCGTCTATGCGCTGATCTCTTTCGTTCAGATCTGACTGAAGGGCGGGGGCAGTCCATTCATCCTAGTTGAAAATTTCAAGTTCGCCTGATTTCTGAAGCTTCTCTCCAATAAAAATCGCTCCACTTTTTGTAATGTGAGAGACATCAGAGAATATTGGATCACCGGTATTTGAAAAAACAGAGCATGTTTTTTTGTTCCAGTTACAGATGTATTTTCCAATGTCTAGGATTTGCGCCCCGTGAGCTTGATCCATAAGCTTGGCTCTCTTGCTTTCAAGATTTGAGGTTCGAGAGGCGAAAGCTATTTTTTCTGGGATGACATCTTTCCAACGAGATAGAAGCATTACGTCAATGCCCCCTTTACCTTGAGCTTTTGAAGGTATGATGATTAGTTTGGCGTTTCGGTTTGATGTCGTCAGTGCATGTATGGTGTTTTGTATTTGATCTATTCCATAGTCTGTCCAGGATGAGGCTATTACTATAATGTCGGCCGATGAAATGCGTATGTCATTTAAGATGTTATTTTGCCTTTCTCGACACTCTTTTTTTTGCATGGTATCAGTGGGAATGTTGTCGTAAAACTCTGTATTTATGGGTATTACCGCTTGGCATGAAACTGGTATTAAAATTGTGGAGATGTCCAGTTTTTCAGGGGTTGTTTCTTCTATTATATTCAAAAAGTCAGCAGCTTGACTGTCTCCAATAATCAGTACTCGTTTTCTGTGGTTGTTTGAAAATTTTTTCCCTTCAAGCTTGTTGAAGCGATTCCATACATATGCACGATGTTGCTCTATTGGCGTTTTGAGTAGCTGCTGAGTAGCATCTGAGAACCGTTGTGGCAGACCGCTGGAGGAGTAAATTAAGCCTCCAATAATTGCAAGTGGTGCCAGTAATGCGCAGAAAGATATGAGGCCTGCCTTAATGCGGCCATGCTGCTTTAAGTATTCGATGTGTCTAAATGGTGTTTCTACATATTGATATAGTAATTTTGCGATAATTAATGTTGCAGATAGCAAGGCTCCAATTTCCAGTAGTGATAGCGGAGCCTGACTTACTCTTATGGACTTGTAAAAAACAACGATTGGCCAGTGCACCAAATATGCAGAATAGCTAATTTTTCCAATAGCAACAAAAGCTCCTGAGCTGAGAATTTTTGAAGTTATCGGAGCGTCATTGCAATATATTAGTAACGCCGCCCCTATACATATTGGTAATGTGGCGATTCCTGGGAAACTCATCTGGCTTGAGTAAAGAAAGCTTGGGGCTAAGATTAGCAATGTTCCTATAGCAGCCACGACTTCCTTATTTTTTTGATTTAAATAGTCTTTGTTTATAAATACAAGAATTGCGCCAAAAGTAAACTCGAAAAATCGAAACGGAGACAGGAAGAAAGCGGCATTTCTGCTAAAGCTTAATGCGATCTCTGCGGAGATTAAAGAGATTAATGCAAAAACTATTATTGAAATTATGGCCTTTGATTGATTTAAGAGTCGCCCAGTAAAAAATAAAAGCAGTGGAAAGAATATGTAGAATTGTTCTTCAACTCCAAGCGACCATGTGTGTAGTAGCGGTTTGCTAATGGCGTCTGAGTCGAAATATCCTGACTGAAAATAGAAGTAAATATTTGAAATGAATAATGATGAGGAAAGGAGCGAGCCACCGAATTCTTTATAATTTTCAGGAGGGGTGATTGCAGTCGCACATAAAATCGTAAGCAGCGACACTGCTATCAATGCGGGGAATATTCGCCTGGCTCTCCTGAAGTAAAATTTTCTAAAAGAGAATTTTTCAGAGTGCAAGTCTTGGCATATGATACTTGTTATTAGGTATCCGCTGATTACAAAGAATACATCAACTCCTACAAAACCACCTTTAAGGTGCGGAAAGTCAAAGTGATAAAGTAATACAAGACCTACGGCTATAGCGCGGATTCCGTCAATTTCTGGAGAGTACTTTAAGGCTTTTATTTTCCAGCTTTTACAGGGGGCAGCTCTTTTTAAATGGTCGGCACTTAGTTCTCTTGTTCTTATGGTTGTGTGAAGGAGGATGAATAGTATAAGGAGTGTTGCTGTTGGCAATATTATATAAAGTGGCGGATCAAAGCTAACGGAGAGCCTGTAGGCCATCTCTGATGGGGTGGTGCTTGAGTTTTGTTTCGTCTGGGAGAGATAGATATCTCTCCCCCAGTAAGACCATTTTCCCCCTCCATTTTCGCTTATGTCGTCATGAAGTGCTCCTCCGCGTCCTATCGGCCTGCCATTTTCGAATAAAATGCCATCCTTAAAAATGCTTTTTTGATTCTCTGGCGCGGAAAATATTGTAATCCAGAAAGGTACGGCTGCAATATAAGCGTTGCGATCTTGGTGTTTTATATTATTTAAGTCTACTGATGCTGTTGGACGTGCCACATATATAGCGAGTAGGGCGATCAATAATATAGAAGATGCTTTTGCGAATAAACGTATCATTCTACACCAGGGTTTGGTTTAAGTTTTTAGAGTGTGCAGTATGAGTCTGAAACTTAAATCTATCACGTCATCATCCTTGTGACATATCTTGATTTGGTGACTTTTCAATATAACGAACTAGGGGTTATCGGTCTAGATGCCTTGATCATCGAATCTGCAGCGGTACAAGCCTTCTGGCGCTGAAATGAGGCCTGAGAACTGGTAAGCGATGTGTAGAGTCGCAGCGGTGACCGACTCATCGCCAATTCTGTTCGGCAGGACGCCGGGATATATTATGCCTTGGCGCTCATCAGGATTTGGATGCCATCCAGCGCCGAAAAAATAGTAAAGCAGGAAATACATCTGAATTGCGCCAGTCCAGTTTTTCCTATCAAACATTGACGTTTTTGGCTTAATTAGACTCCGGCTTCGGGACCCATCTACTTCAAGAGCTTAGGCGTGTTTCCTCGCTTCTTAGGCAGAAAGCAAGTTGTCGCAATCCTCTATGTAGCCGCAATCTACTTTGTTGGCTAGACCTCTTATAGACAAAGGCATTGGTGTTTGGAGCAGCAAGCGGGTGTGCGACGATTTCATGGGCTACTAAAATCGGCTTCGAGAAAGGTATGACCGAAATCGGCTGCCTGGCTTACGCTCCTGCCGCCGCAGTGGGAGAGCAAGATTGATGACGTGCTGCCACATAAGTGGCAGCTGGTCTAGTTACACAAGGGTTGAATCCTGAACGCATACCAATATTTACACTGACTGTGAAACGGCCACATTGTCATGGATTATTTCAAATCTTGCTGGGAAGTGACTCTCCTCAATCAATACACCTTTTTCTTCTAGGTTTCTGATATTGGTTATATCAAAAATTCGAACGTCAAATCGAAGTCCATGATTAGTGACGAACCTTGTTTCTGCCGAGTTTATTGCTGAATTGAGTGGCCAGCCACCGTCTAAAAAACCTTCAGATTGAGACGGGTTTTCTCCCCAGTTACTCATGACTCTTGCAATACTACCAAGCGGAGAGTCATGTCGCACATGATTAGTCCGAGCTCTATAGTTGGCAGTGCCATAAAGCTCGGCACGAACTGTACTTCTACCCGAAGCAATCACTCTCTCCATAATGTAATCAACTCGATACCTTCTGTTTGCAGGGACCGAAATCGAAAACGGGTCAACGGTCCAGCTCCTCTGCGTTGTCCTTGTGACGGTATTTTGAGTGGACATATTGTATTCAACGCTAAAGTTGTGAGTAATTCCTCCGCTGGCAAATAGTACATCTACAGATGCAGTAGTCTCTACTCCATAAGTAAACACCCATCCACTTGAGTTTGTGGTTGATGTTTCGCTTGTCTCTACATAGCTGAAGCCGGGCACAGGGAGAGATATTTCATGCGACAAATCATTGCTCATGATGTTTTGCGTAACAGTTAATATTTCGACTGATCCAGCGACTGATGCGGGAATGCTCTGTCCTGACAGTTTGGCATCATCAACTCGATGCCCCAGATAATCAAGGGGGGTGTTTGCAGTACCGGGCCGCTGGGTATGTGTTGCATAATTTACCAACATGGTTCTGAGCATGGTGTCTAAATCCACCCCAGATCGTGCACTTGTATCAACACTATCCTTTTTCATTTTTTTAGCGTCCTTTGATTATGAATTCTCCATAGAATTTAACGCTAGCAGATTGGTTTTCGGTGTCAATATTGTGGAGGGCACGACATCCGCTCAACTACGCCATCAACATTCGTCCAGCCTGACACTGTAGTTTGAAAGATTTATCCCTCTTGGTCCTTTAAATGGGGGCCAAGGTATGTGGTTGGAGGTATTTTCCTTCCAAGCACAGAATTTTCATCTTCGGCTTGGCTTCAGCATCTTCGTCGAACTTAAGGCTTACGCCGTCGGACACTAGTGGTTTTTATGCAAAAGCATTTAGACATCTAAGCGATAAAGTCCGGTAATACGTAGCCCTGATCCCAGCGCTTAAAGCGATGGCGTAAGCGGTGTTGCCCGTATGGTTATCTGTACAGCCCTCAGTCTCCATTGACGGTGCATGTCGGCCTGGCCGAGCGCCGGCAATGGATCGGGCATTTATTCCTTCAGTAAACCTGCCGATGATCAGCCGCTGTTCACCATGCCACCACCTGTGGCCTTGGTCAGTGACTCTATTGGTTCCGAGCTTTGATTGCTTCTGCTTGGTGCGCTCTTTTGGCGTTGTCGGGTCTGGCGCCAGGACCATCGACTGGCGCTGATGATCCGGGAGAAGTCCAATTGAGCTGCAGAATATTGCAGGTTGCCGCGGTATCGAATAAGACAGTGTTGTTTCTTGGGCCTACCCTCATTGATCCATTCAAACAAGCTATCGATTGGGGGGACCGTCCGGTTTGCCCAGATTTTGCGGAAGAAATGCCCGGGGATGACCTTATCGACGCGAGCATTGCCCCGGGATTGGTCATCAACTCCTCTGGGCGATCGTTGCACGCAAGGGCGTCCCGAAGGAGAATGGCGGGCTTCTAATCACCGTCACCAGGATTGCTCAGTGAAATCAGTGAGTTGGTATCAAGCTTGTGGACGGGCATGCCAAGCGAAACACCGTGTGATCTGAAGTTCTTCTCTTACGAGCGCGAACACATTGCTCATGAACAGCCTCGGTTCAAATGTTCTCGAGAGAGTTGAGTGCTGCAGAAGCACGCCAGGGATTTGCCTTCGATTCAGATCTTATTTATCCAATAAGGCCATATGGAAAAATGAAAATAAAAGTACTATTCATCGCTTCGCTAGGGATTCTATCGCTGTTTCAAGCATCACTATCCTTCGCGGATGATGCCAATGGAAAAAATATCTATTTACAGCGCTGCGCTATGTGCCATGGAGCAGATATCAAAGGGGCAGGACCATTGGCAAATAAAAGCAATCCTCCTACGCCAGATCTAACAACGTCCGCTTTCAAAAAACGACTGAATGATTACCCGGGCGTTATTGTGTCATCGATAATATTGCGTCCAAATGGCGACTTGATTCCTAAAACTTTGCGAGAAAATGGTGTGAAGCTATCGCCATTCTCTTGGCGGGTTAATGATTTTCGCGATTTAAATCAATATATGAGTGGTGTGATTTTAAAGAAGCGATGATGTTGAGGTAAGAGTGCGATATGGAGTTTTAAGGGGTATTTAACGATTTGCCTAGGGGCTTAAAGGCTACCGCTCGTAAGGACGTGGCATTTCGATTCAGACTTCGGGCAGCATTCATATCAAGGGTTTGCCTGGTTTTTACTATGCAGGCCCTTCTTGTTTTCGTTCCGCAGTTGGTTATTTTTTCGGCGTGGCTTTCATATCTTGCACGGCTGCCCACTTGTGATCACTTGTTTGAAAGACTTTGGCCGTGTAGCTCGTTTCCAGATGCCGTTCACAGACGAGCCCCAGCAACGTCTGGGCTTCGATAACAGGCATGGATACGCTGAGGTCGAATTCATTGGCGCAGATGATCGGAGACACTGGATATGAAGCCTGACTGTCTGGGCTGGGAATCATAACAGCCAGGCATGTCACTTCTTTCATCGGGACTGTATTACCACCCTGATTGGCTAGTCGGGGCGGTTGGGGCCAAATGTTAGTGACGAGCTACCTGTGCCCAAACACCATCAAGTCTGTCGATAGAGGTAGCTCAGCGTTATCAGCTCAAACATCACAACCATCAGGCAGAACCCGACAAAACCTCGAGTAAAAACCCTGCGAGGCTTGGTGCCAGAAGTTTGGTAGTTACCGAAGACACTGAGAAGGTTGGATATGAATTCTAAAAAGTCCATCAGTGTCCGACGTTTCCCCTTGACTCTAATGGAGAGTCGCAATCCTGCGATTTTCTCCAATTCTGATACGATCAAGCGCTCGGTTTAACGCATCCAGCGCATTCAACAAGGCTTGCGCTTCAGCCTCCCGGCCATCTCCCCAAAGCCTTTCAGCCATTGTGTTGAGCGCCTGAATGGATCGTTCTATATCAGCGGCAGTCGCTGTTTTTTTATCCGCTGGCTGTTTCTTTGGCATTCAATATTTCCTGGGCGCTTGAGAATCAGCGCGAATACATTGTCCACTAGAACACGTGACCTAGGGTTGTAACCTGCAGCTCCTGAAGCTCAGTAAATGTGTAGCTCTCATGCTGACGCTCATCCTGATAGAAGCTGCGCAGGCGCCGCCCTGTTGGCAGTCGCTAGACTTGCTTCACTCGCAGTGGAGACGCCATGCTGTTGAGCTTATCTGTTCTTCAAGCAGAGCGACTCGGCTTATCTATTTTGTAGAGCAGGTACTCTTGAGTGCGATCGGTGAGTTGTCTAGTGGCGCGACGGAAGAGGCGTCCACCGATTTTCTCCATGGCGCGTTGAGATCGAACGTTCTGGCTGTCAACCTGAAACCAAACAGTGTCGACCCATTGGAATGCATGAGTCAGCATTAAATGTTTCAACTCTCTATTGGTTCCGCCTCCCCAATGATCACGAGCCAGGAAGGTATAGCCGATCGTCACTTCTCGTTTTTTCTCATCGAACTCGGAGTAGCGAGAGGAGCCGATCACTTGGTTGCTCCTGCGGTCGATCACGATAAGCGCAGACTTTGAAGCAAGCGCCTCGTTAAACCATTGCTGAAAAACGGGTTCCTGATAGCGCGTTGGGCTTGGATGCTGAGCCCAGATCAGCGGGTCGGATGCAACACGGTACAGCGCTTCGAAGTCATCAATTTCCAGTGGGCGCAGTTCTAGCGATTTACCAATAGTTGAGGGGGCGAGTGGCAGCAGTTGCATCATTTTTCCCTTTGGGCTCAAGAGTGTTTTTGTCCGTTCACTGTCACATTGGCGCATTTATCGATTGGACTGCCTTCGAAAAGTCATAGTCTCTCCGATGGGGACGATGACTGCCTGATCAGCTTCGCCTCTGACGTGACAATACACCGCACTGGCGCAACTGACGTGACTGGTCTTTTCTGTTTCGGGTCCGTTGTTGTGCTCGCTGACCGGTCTGGCGGCAGGCGCGCGAGGGACGGGTGTTTGATCCTTCGGCAGGCAACGGCCTGGCTACAGGAGCCTACACGGATCGTTATCGATGTTTCGACCAAGGAGCTCATATTGAACAGGAAAATGTTGGCGGCTTCGTTGCTGTTGTGGATGTTCTCGCTGACGGCGCAGGCGGATTGCGCGGTACTGGGGCCTGGGGAAGATCCCTGTGCGGGCCCGGTTCTAGGGCCTACGGTTTGCGAATGTCCCTGATATTGGCTTGTGCCCTCGATAGGGGGGCATGGATTGCTCGTTTACTGACCAGGAGGTTACAAATGAAGAAAGTCATGTTGGCTGTACTGCTGCTTTGTGGTTTTTCCCTGACTGCCCAGGCAGCGTGCCCGGTGTTTGGCCCATCTGAGGATCCGTGCAGTGGTCCGGTGTTTGGTCCGTCTACCTGCGAATGCCCTTAGGGAGGTTATCTGGCGGGTCCGGTTGGATCCGGACCTGCTTTGTGAAGTTGGTATTGTCCGCTCCCGAGCAGGCAGTAAAGCGCGCTCCCTTAGAACCCGCCCTGAGCGGGTTCTTTATTGCACTGAGAAAAGATCGGCAGGCGTGCCAACCGGGCGCGGTAGAGGGTGTCTGGTGTTTACCGTACTCAAACGGCGTGCTTCTGGTTAAATGTGGCTCATTTTTACAGGAGGTTCTTTGTTATGGAAAATGTGTTCAAGCAACCGTTGTTCGTAGTCGGCATGACTCTGCTTGCTGTAGGAATAGGGACCTCAAACCCCGGTTTTTGGATACCCGGGAGCGTGTTTATGATGATCGGGTGGTCACAACGGCAGAAGGATTGAGGTAGCTGTGCTGCTAGTGCAGAGACAGTAATGCGCTAGTCCGAGCCCATCAGGTAGTTGTCGCCGGTCAACCGGTCCTGCTTTTTTCTGAACCTCATTCACGGAGCAAAACATGAGTGCTATCAACCGCGCGGTCCTGGACGACCTGGCACCGCAAGGCGTGCTGCGGGCCGCGATTAATTTTGGCAACCCTGTCCTGGCGCAAAAAGGTAGCGATGGTTCGCCGCAAGGTGTGTCGGTCGCCTTGGCAAAAGCTTTGGCTGAAGAGCTCGGCGTAAGCTTGCAGATGACCACCTTCGATGCGGCCGGCAAGGTCTTTGCGGCGCTGGAGGAGGGGGGCTGGGACGTCGCTTTTCTGGCTATCGAGCCGGTGCGTGAGGAGCAGATAGCCTTCAGCGAGCCTTACGTCATCATCGAAGGCACCTATCTGGTGGCGGCAGACTCACCTTTCCAGGCGGTCGAGGATCTCGACCAGCCAGGCCTGCGGTTGGCGGTGGGCAAGGGCGCGGCCTACGACCTGTTTCTGTCTCGCACGTTGAAACATGCTCAGCTTGAACGGGCGGAAACCTCGGCGGGCGCGGTAGATCTTTATCTGCAACAGCACCTGGATGCGGCGGCGGGTGTGCGCCAACCCCTGGAGTTGATGGCGGCAAACACTCCGGGTTATCGAGTACTGGAGGGGGCCTTTACGGCTATTCGGCAGGCCATGGCAGTGCCTCGGCCGCGGGAAGCAGGAGCGGCCTATGTCAGGGGTTTCATCGAGCGCAAGAAGGCCGAAGGATTCATTAAGGCCGCATTGGCCCAGAGCGGTCAGGCCGACGTGACTGTCGCACCTCTTCAATGACTGCGTATTGGTCATTTCAGGTCCATGCAGGCGACAGGTGCATGTCTCTTGGAGGGTCTGTGGTCTCGTCGTGAGGGCGGGAGGCGCGCGACAGTTGAAGTCATTCTCCTGATCAAGATTTCAAGAACTCTCAACCTTCTTGGCCAACTCAGGGCTTTCTGCGTGAAGGCAGTAGCATGCCGACCTGCTTTTGATAAGCGAGGTACTGCTTGCCAAAGACTCTGACCATGTCTTTCTCTTCGAGATGGGTTCCCGCGAATATGTAAGCGGTGCAGGTCAGTGCGAATACGAGGTGTCCGACACTCATCGCCGGTGTTGCCCAGAAGGCAATGAGAAAGCCCAGGTACATGGGGTGGCGAACAATCTTGTAGAGAAAGGGCGTGATGAAGTTGAGGGGCTCCGGCTGGGTTTTGTAGAGGCTAGGGTAAGCCTGTTTCAAACCAAACAACTCAAAATGACTGATCAGAAACGTTGCCACTAACGCAATCCCCCATCCTGCCCAGTACAAGCCGTTCAGCAACGCCCTGAGCACCTCGGACTGAACGCTCCAGACCATGGTCGGTATGGGATGCCACAAAATGAACAAGAGGATCAGCGCCAGGCTGCTGCATAGAACATAAGTCGCTCGCTCTATGGGGACGGGAATAATCCTGGACATTTTTTTCTTGACGCTTTCGCGGGCCATGACGCTGTGCTGGACGGCGAACAGGGTGATAAGGGCGACATCTATGGCTGTTGCAACCAGCCAATGGCGGTTTTCCCCTGAGTCAATGTTCTTCAGTACCGACAACGCACCAAGGAAGCCAATCAAGTAGAGGAAGGTCAGGAGAAAAATCACATAGCTGCTGAGGCTGTAGAGCAGATAGAGCAGGTTTGTGGCAGTGCTTCTTGGTGCTTTTTTCAGTGTGGAGTCCGCGTTCATGAACGATTCCTTTCGGTCATGGCGGAGATTGCAAACTTGCGCCCAGAGTGGAAACTCAATTAATCGACACTTAAACCTAGCACTGATTGTCGGTTGCCGTTGCTTGTCTGTTTCAGCGCTGTCCCGGATCAGGCTGCACCAGATGCCGCCAGGGGAATACCTGTCGAGCAAAATGCGTTACGTAGCCGCCGCGGGTGGCCTGGATCACCATGAACTGCAACGCAGGGCGGAGCTGGCGCAGGGTCTCGAGCTGTTCCAGGCTCAGGCAGGTGTTGCGCAGGCGCAGCACTTTCAGTGGCTCGCAGGCAGCACTGGCGAATAGTTTTTCATAGCTGGCGAAGGAGGTGACGGCCTGTTCTTCGCGCTGATCCGCCCAGTTGTTCTGCAGTTCGCTGGACTCGGTGAAGTCCAGGTTGCTCAGCCGCGGCAGATTGTCCGAGCCGGCCAGGTTGGCAATGAAGTGCTGGGTGTCCCAATGGCCGCCAATGCGCAGGTGGGCAAGGTGCGGCAGATGGACCTGAAAGAAGCTCGAGTCGGGGGCGTTGGGCAGGGTCAGTTCGCTCAAGTGCGGGGCTTTCGCTACAAAGCGGGCGATTTCTCCTGCTTCCTCCATCAGCGTGCCGGCTTTCTGGATCAGCGAGGCGTTGTGGTCCTGGGGCTCGCTGGGGCGAATGGACAGTGACCTGAGAATCGGAAAGCTGACGGCGTTGTCCAACAAGGGCGTGAACTCCCATTCGCGGGTGCCGTTTGCCCCTTGGTCCGGGCCGGAAAAGGCCAGGGAACTGAGGGTGTCGGCCACTGCCTGGTCGGCGAGACACTCCAGGGTCCAGGCAAACGGCTCTTCCCACAGGTCACCATGAAACTCCAGGTGCAGGCCACCACGTATTGGGGCCAGGGCCAGGTAGTTGTAGTCGCTGACCCACAGCGGCCCCGTCAGGTCTTCGGGGTTGTCGTCGCGCTCGGCTGCCTGGTCCCGGGTGAAGTCATGGATGCGTTGCTGCAGGGCCAGCAGGCGCTGGTAGCCCGGCGAAGACAGAGGGAGGGACATGGTTGGAATCCGCTGCTGGGTGGGGCCGGGCTGAGCCGCTGGCTAGGGGCGGCCATGATAAGTCCTGGCGCCTACCTGAGTCTTGGTCCGGCACAGTGCCTTACACATTTTTTCAACAAATCAACCATGTTCCCGGGGGCGCAGGGAGCGCTAGGATCGCCCTTTCATGCACGGGTCCTGTGGACCTTTCGGAGTGTTACCCCATGCCACAAGGGCTATTGCCTCATTCATCCACTGGATTGCTGGCCAGGGAGATCACCCTGGTAGATGTCGAGCGGCTGCAGGCGTTCTTCGTTGAGAATCCGGACTACTTTCACATCGTCCACGGCTGTGCACCGCAGCCGGATGAAGCCCGCAATGAAATCGATGACAGCTTGCCAGAGGGCTGGTCCTTCACTCGCAAGTGGAAGATCGGTTACTTCGACGGGACCGGTGCCCTGGTGGCAATGGTCAGTATCGTCAGTGATCTGCTGGCATCCAGGGTCTGGCACATTGGTCTGTTCATGGTGGCCAGCTCGCTGCAGGGCCGGGGCGTTGCCCGGCAGTTGCACCGCGAGCTTGAAGACTGGGCGGCCGGGCAGGGCGCGCGCTGGCTGCGGTTGAGCGTGGTGTTCGAGAACGTCCGGGCCGAGGGTTTCTGGAGAGCCTGTGGCTATGTCGAGGCCCGTACCCGTGACGGGATAGAGCTAGGCCAGTTACGGCACCGGGTGCGCATCATGATCAAGCCGCTGTCCTCGGACTCCCTCGAAGACTACCTGACCCTTATGCCCCGCGACCGGGTCGAGCCTCTGGTGTCGGTCTGATAAAAATGGTTGAAAATGGCGAGCTGTATGTCATCGATTTCTGGGGCCGCTAGCGCTAGTCCTGAACATGTGCAACCGCTGTTCTGGAGCGGTCGGCAGGACATGGTGAAGGCCTCTCGGGCATGAACTAAAACCGCTGTCGCCAGTCCCATGGGACATCTTTGACCATTCGGGGAAATACCGTGAAAACTCGTCTCGCAACGCTCTGCGCCGCAGCTCTGGCTTCGGCCCTGCCAATTCTGGCCGAGGCTGCCCAGGCTCAGTCACCCGCTCCTGAACCGACCTATCAGAGCCAGGTGGCGCGCTATCAGTGCGAGGGCAATGTCCGCATCGATGCGGCCTATCTGAACATCGACAATGGCACCTCGTTCGCCACGCTCTACTACAAGGACCAATTGATTCCCATGCACATTGCCCGTTCGGCTTCCGGCGCGCTGTATGTGGCGGACGACGAGCAGAACAGCTTTCGCTGGCACACCAAAGGCAAGCTGGGCATGTTGTCGTTCCTGGAGGCAGATCACACCGCCAAGGAGCAGCAACTGCTCAAGGATTGCCAGGAGATCGATCCGCAGTAACAGTTCCAAGCAGCTGGCCTTCAGGCAAAAAAAGCCCGCGGCAGAGCGCGGGCGAACGTAGTTGCTTGAATGAGCGAAGGAACTATACACAGGCGGGATCGGCGTCTGGGTGAAAGAAGTTTCATCTTGCGTGGTGGTTGTTTTGTCGGCTCAGCCAAGCCGTTGTCGGATCTGTTCTAACCTGAAATGGCGAGTCAAAAATCCCTTCAGGAAGAGAGGTGGGCATGGCAACACAACAGCAACGCCCTTATGAGCAGGAACGGAGCGATGAGGCGGCGCAGTACGAGGTCGAACACAAAGAGCCGCCACCGCAAACCTGGAAACACCCGGACGATGGCAAGAGCCTGTCGGAACGGGACGAAGAGCGTCCCTTGAAACCCTGATCCAAAGCCCCGCTCCAGAGCGGGGCTGCTGTTTGTGGCGAAGCCATTGTTGCCCATGACCGACCGTCGCCGTCGCTCTGATACCATCCCCAGCCTTAATGTCCCGGGACCTCGGGACGGAATATCTGTTCAAGGGAGAAATACATGATTGTCACCACTACCGCCCATATCGAAGGTCGGGAAATTGCCTCCTATCTGGATATCGTCAGTGCTGAATCCGTCCAGGGCATCAACGTGGTCCGCGATATCTTCGCCGGCATGCGCGACTTTTTTGGCGGGCGCTCCCAGACCCTGGAACGCGCCTTGAAGGAGGCGCGGATCCAGGCCACCAATGAAATCAAGGAGCGGGCCCGTCAGTTCAACGCTGATGCAGTGGTCGGCGTGGATTTCGAGATCAGCATGCCTTCCGGGCGTGGCGGCATGGTGGTGGTGTTTGCCACCGGGACCGCCGTCAAGCTCAAGTAACGCTCTACCCAACTTCCCGCCCAACTGTCCCCGCCCCCCCTGGACTCAAGCCCCTACCGGGGTACAGAGCTCCACCAGGGTGCCATCCGGACAACGCACGTAGGACACCGTCTGCCCCCAGGGTTTGCTGCTGGGGGCCGCGAGTTCCTGGGCGCCCTGTTCCAGGGCCCGGGCATGGGCTGCATGGACGTCATCGGTCACCAGTCCCAGTTCCATGCCCAGGGGTTGCGGCGAGGAGTGGGCGGCGACGTGGCCGGCCTTGAAGTTCAGTTCTGCCAGGTCGTGGTCGGCGAAAGCCAGGGTGGTGCTACCGGTTTCCAGTTCGCCGTAGGTGCCGGACTCATGGAGAAACCGCCGCTTGAAGCCGAAGGCATGCTCAAAGAAGGCCAGGGAGTCTTCAACCTTGGGCACATAGATGATGGTGTAGCCGAACTGCATGGCGTGACGCTCCTTGTCTATGGATAAGAGGACGCGAATCTAGCATGGGCGCTCGCTTGCCCGCGGCTTTTTGCGGTAAGGCGCTGATTCATTGGCGACGCTCCAGCAGCTGCCAGCCACGTGGGGACCATTGCAGTTCATGGGTCGGTGCCAGGGCCTGGAGAAAGTCCTGATCGTGGGACGCCACCACCAGTGCCCCGGGGTAGTCCCGCAGGGCTCGCTCAAAGGCCTGTACCGATTCCAGATCCAGGTGGTTGGTTGGCTCGTCGAGCAGCAGCAGGCGGGCCGGGCTGCCTCCCCACAATGCCAGCGCCAATGCCGCTTTCAGCCGCTCTCCACCGCTGAGCTGGGCGCAGGGTTGCTGCACCCGCCGAGCGTCCAGTTGCAGGCGTGCCAGGCAGGTGCGCAAGGCGCTTTCCTCCAGCGGTGTAGCGGCCTTGGCCAGTTGCTCCAGCAGCGAAGGTTCGGGGGCCAGTTGCAGCAGGTGCTGGTCAAGGTAGGCACCGGTCACCGCCACCCGGCATTCGCCGCTCAGGGGCTGCAATTGACCGGCGAGCATCTTCAGCAAAGTGGATTTACCGCAACCGTTGGGGCCGATCAGGGCAATACGTGCCGGGCCGCTGACGTGGCAGGTGAGATAGGACGCCGGCGACCGACTGTCCAGCCAGGGCAATTGCGCCTGCTGTAGGTTGAGCACTGGCTGGCCTGCCTGGAGGTTGGTATCGGGCAGTGTCAGCAAGGTCGGTTGTTCCGCAGCGACCCGGGCGTAGGCACTGCGTACCTGTTCATCGAGGGTGCTCTTGTGCCCCTGATGGCTGTGACGCACCTGGCCCATGATGTCCCGGGCGGCGCCCAGTATCTTGGCTCGCTCAAAGCCGGAGACGTTGGCGGTCTTGGCGTATTTGCGCGATGTAGCGGCATGGCGCTGGATGGTGTCGTGCTCGCGTTGCAGACGTTTGTGCTCACGGCTGCGCTGGGTACGAGCGTGTTCCAGTGCCGCCTGGGCGGCATCGTTATGGGCCTGACGCTGAGCCTGGTACAGCGCGTAGTTGCCGCCGTAGACCTGGGCTCCCTGGGGGCTGAGTTCAACGATGCGTTGCACCTGCATCAGCAACTGGCGGTCATGGCTGACCAGGATCAGACCGCCGCGCCACTGTTGCAGTTGCTCCATCAGCCAACGGCGTCCGGCACGGTCCAGGTGGTTGCTGGGCTCATCAAGCAACAGCAGGTCGGCGTCGCTGAGCAGGGCGCCGATCAGCACCACCCGGGCCAGTTGCCCGCCGCTCAGGTTGGCCGCCGGATGATCCGGTTCCAAATGTTGCAGGCCGGCCTCATCCAGAGCCTGGCGCAGGCGTTCGGCCAGGTCCCAGCGATCATCCACCCGTTGCAGGTCTTCCGGGGCGGCGGTGCCGGCTGCCAGGCGCTGCAGGGCTTGCAGCGTATCAGCGACGCCTGCGACCTGAGCCACAGTCTGTTGTGGGGCCGGCAGCGGGTCCTGGGGGACATAGGCCAGGCTGGCGTTACGATTGAGGCTGCCGCAAGAGGGTTGCAGTTCACCGGCGATCAGGCGCAGCAAGAGGGATTTACCCATGCCATTACGCCCGACTATGGCCGTGGGCAGGCGATCGAAGCTCAGGTTCAGGGCATCAAGCAAGGTTTCGCCATTGGCGAATTGATAAGTCAGCTGGTTCAGTGAAACCAGCGCAGGCAGCCGGGTGACGTGAGTCATCAGCACCTCCAGAAAATGTTGGAACAGGCCAACGAGCGCTAGCAAGGCTCGTCGCGGATACATTTTGGAAGGCTTAGTTGTTCACGTCGGCAATCGTCCTGGGACGGGAAAGAAGGTGCGTAGCCTAACCGCGGAATTATCTGGCTGACAAGTCCGCTGATTCGCAGTCGGGATCTTTCAGGTGGATTTCGGCACTTGCTCCAGGTCCCGCAGAAGGCTCCCCAGTCCTGGAATGAGACTGGATATTATCAATGTGAAAGTTTTTTTATTCTTTATTGCTATTGTTTTTATTGCAGTTGTTTGGACTTCAGATTGTTTGACTGTGTTCAGGTTGACTAAGGTTGGGGTGCGAACTTTAATTCAAGCGGTGGATCTCTGAAACTTATTGTTTGAGGCAGCTGGCATGCAGAATAACATTGGTAATGATTGTGAAGAATGCTTGTCCAATAGTAGGCGCACGGTGTTGAAAACAGCACTAGGGTTGACTGCTGTCAGTATTGTTGCAGGGGCGGGGCTGGGTGTATCAAGTTTTTCCTATGCCGCGTCCTTGACCAAGGAAGAGCGCGACAACATGACGCCGGATCAGATCATTGCCGGCATGAAGGAGGGCAACCTGCGTTTTCGCAACGGAAAAATGGATCAGCACGACTACCTGGCACAGAAGAGAGCCAGTGCGACTGGGCAATTTCCTGCAGCGGTCATCCTCAGTTGCATTGACTCGCGGGCGCCGGCGGAGATCATTCTGGATGCCGGGATTGGCGATACCTTCAATGCCCGTATAGCCGGGAATGTCACCAACAGTGACCTGATCGGCAGCCTGGAATTCGCCTGTGCGGCCGCCGGCGCCAAAGTCATTCTGGTGATGGGGCATACCGCATGCGGCGCCGTCAAAGGTGCTATCGATAATGTCGAGTTGGGTAGCCTGACCGGGCTGCTGAACAAGATCAAACCGGCAATCGGTGCAACTAAGTATTCCGGAGAACGCAGCAGTAAGAATGATGAGTTTGTGGATGCAGTGGCCAAGACCAACGTGCAGAACACCCTCAATGAAATTCGTCAGGAAAGTTCGATACTGAGCCAACTGGAAAAAGAAGGAAAAATAAAAATAGTCGGTGCTATGTATCACTTGAATGGCGGAATGGTTGAATTTACTGTCTGAAAGATTTCCTTCTGAAACAGTGCTGGTATTAGTCGTAGTTGCTCGATGGGCCGAGCATTTCGGGCAACTACGATGAAGTAATCGAACGCTTTCTACTGTACTTGTTTCTTTTTATATTCAAGCGCGTTTCAGCCTGACGCTCAGGCGATCGGTGCCGGTTCTTCGCGTATGCCGCAGGGCTGAGTTGTCCAGTGTCATGCCAGCACTGCCACCGCTTTGATCTGCGCCCAGAGTTGCTGCCCGGGGTGCAGGTTGAGCTGGTCCCGGGAGTAGCGGGTGATGCGTGCCAGCAGAGGGGTGCCGGCTGCGTCCAGGCGCACCAGGACGTGGGCGGCGTTATCGGCGGGAATCTCGTCGCTGACGGTTACCGGCAGGCGATTGAGAATGCTGCTGTGTTCGCTGGCCTGCAGGCTCAGGCTGACGTCCCTGGCCTGGACCTTGAAGCGCAGGGACTTGCCCAGCGCCAGGGGCTGGTGGGCCACACGCACCTGCAATTGGCTGTCGGGCAGTTGCAGGGTCAGCAGTTGGTAGGTCGCGTCATAGTCGCTGACCCGGCCTTCCACCACCACGCCAGCGTCATCCCCCAGAGCCAGGGGCAGATCCAGTCGCGCCAGGGTCTGGCCGATGGGGCCGCTGGCCAGGGCGCGGCCGTCACTGAGCAGGACGATATGGTCGGCCAGGCGCGCCACTTCATCCTGGGAGTGGCTGACGTACAGCACCGGGATATCCAGCTCGTCGTGCAGTCGTTCCAGGTAGGGCAGGATTTCACTTTTGCGTTTCGAGTCCAGGGCTGCCAGGGGCTCGTCCATCAACAACAGCCGTGGGCTGGTGAGCAGGGCTCGGGCGATGCCGATGCGCTGGCGTTCGCCGCCCGAAAGGTTCTGCGGGTGGCGCTGGAGCAGGTGGCCGATACCCAGCAACTCGGTGGCCTGGGCCATGTCCACCCGGCGCTGCAGCCTGGGGATGCGGCGCAGGCCAAATTCCAGGTTGGCCTGGACCGACAGATGGGGAAACAGGCTGGCTTCCTGGAACACATAACCCAGGGAGCGCTTGTGGGGCGGGACGAACAGCTTGCGCTGGCTATCCTGCCAGATTTCGTCGTTGATCTGGATCCGCCCATGCCCGGCCTTTTCCAGGCCGGCTATGCAGCGCAGGCAAGTGGTCTTGCCCGAGCCCGAATGGCCATAGAGCGCCGTGACGCCGCGCCCCGGCAGTTGCAAGTCGAGGTCCAGGGCGAAATCGTGGTAGCCCAGGTGCAGCTTGACGTGAATGCTCATCGATTCAGCTCCAGCCTGCTTTGGTCTTGCGGCTGGAATACAGCGCCAGCAACACCAGGAACGAGAACACCAGCATGGCTCCGGCCAGCCAGTGGGCCTGGGCGTACTCCATGGCTTCGACGTGATCGTAGATCTGTACCGAGACCACCCGGGTCTTGTCAGGGATGTTGCCGCCGATCATCAGCACCACGCCGAACTCGCCGACGGTGTGGGCAAAGCCGAGAATCGAGGCGGTGATGAAGCCCGGCCGCGCCAGGGGCAGGATCACCGAGAAAAAGGTGTCCCAGGGATTGGCACGCAAGGTGGCGGCCACCTCCAGGGGACGGCTGCCAATGGCAGAAAAGGCGTTTTGCAGCGGTTGCACCACAAAAGGCATGGAATAGATCACTGACCCCAGCACCAGGCCGCTGAAACTGAAGGTCAGGGTGCCCAGCCCCAGGGACTGGGTGAACTGGCCGAAAAAGCCGTTGGGCCCGAGGGCCAGCAGCAGGTAGAAACCTATCACCGTCGGTGGCAATACCAGGGGCAATGCCACCACGGCGCCGATCGGCCCGCGCAACCAGGAGCGGGTGCGCGACAACCACAACGCAATCGGAGTGCCGATGACCAACAGGATGAGGGTCGTCAGGGACGCCAGTTTAAGGGTCAGCCAGATGGCGGAAAAATCGGCACTCGAAAGGGTCATTTACAGTTGATAGCCGTAGGATTTGATGACAGCGCCGGCTTTGGGCCCCTTGAGGTAGTCAACCAGCGCCTTGGCAGCCGGGTTGTCCTTGCCCTTGTTGAGGATCACCGCATCCTGCTTGATCGGATCATGCATCTGGGCCGGGACTATCCAGGCTGAGCCGCTGGTGACTTTGCCGTCTTTATAGATCTGCGACAAGGCGACAAAACCCAGTTCGGCATTACCGGTGGAGACGAACTGATAGGCCTGGGTGATGTTCTGGCCCTCGACGATCTTGGCCTTGACCTTGTCGGTCAGGCCCAGCTTGGCCAGCACCTGGGTCGCGGCCAGGCCGTAAGGCGCCGCCTTGGGGTTGGCGATGGACAGGTGCTGGTACTGGTTGTCCTTGAGCACCAGGCCTTTGCTATCGACGTAGCCGTCCTTGGCCGACCACAGGGCCAGGGTGCCGATGGCGTAGGTGAAGCGCGAGCCTTTGACGATATCACCCTCGTTTTCGAGCTTCTGCGGGGTGCTGTCGTCGGCGGAGAGGAAGACTTCGAAAGGCGCGCCATTCTTGATCTGGGTGTAGAACTGCCCGGTGGCACCATAAGCGGCCACCAGCTTGTGGCCCGTGTCTTTTTCGAAGTCGGCAGCGATGGCCTGGATCGGTGCGGTGAAATTGGCAGCGACCGCCACCTGGACTTCAGCGGCCTGGGCCGAGCCGAAGGCGAAGAGGGCGAGCAGGCCAGCGAGGCAAGTCGGGGCAAAACCTGAGGCACGAAGGTTCATCGAACAGCTCCATTGGGGGGAAGGACGCGTTGGGCAGCGAATGCTTGGAGGGAATCTGCACCCATGGCAGGGCTTATCGCTGTATAGTGAAATATATAGCGAATTCTCGATGAACGGAACTGTGCTGCAGGCCTCGCTGGCAATGGGCTGCAACCGGCACATTAACCGGTGCAGCACCCGGCGCCGCGATCACGGTCGCGGCGCCGGGCGGTCAGCGCCGCTTGAGCTGCGCCAGGGTCTGTTCGGCCAGGCGCAGGGTCAACTCGTAGGCTGGCAGCTCCACCCCCAGGCGCAGGGCCTGCCCGGACCAGAGGTTGGCGAAGTCGGCATCGTCCTTGGCCTTCAGCGGCAGCAATGCTCCGCCGGCTCGGGGAAATGCCGGAGCCAGGGGGCTGATGGGACCGATTTCGCGCATCACCCGGTTGACGATGCCTCTGGCAGGGCGGCCGGTGAACAGGTTGGTCAGCGCAGTCTGGCTTTCCTTGGCGGTACGCAGGGCCCGGTGATGGGCAGCGCTGATGCTGGCTTCTGGAGTGAACAGGTAAGCGGTGCCCAGTTGTACCGCCGACGCGCCCAGGGCCAGGGCTGCGACAATGCCTCGGGCGTCGCCGATGCCACCAGCGGCGATCACCGGTACCTTCAGCGCATCGACGATCTGCGGCACCAGGGCCATGGTGCCCACCTGGCTGTTGAGGTCGTCGCTGAGGAAGATCGCCCGGTGACCACCGGCTTCGTAGCCCATGGCAATGACCGCGTCGCAGCCGCGCTCTTCGAGCCATAAGGCTTCGTCCACGGTGCTGGCCGACGAGAGCACCCTGGCCCCGGTGGCCTTGACCCTGGCCAGCAGCGCCGGCTCCGGCAATCCAAAGTGAAAACTCACCACCTCGGGCCGCAGCTCTTCCACCAACTGGCAACCGGCTTCGTCGAAGGGCGCCCGATTGCTGACCGGGGTTGGCGCATCGAAGTCGGCGCCCAGTTCCCGGTAGTAGGGTTGCAGGGCGTTCTTCCAGCGGCGCTCCTGTTCGCTGTCCACGGCTTGCACCTGATGGCAGAAGAAGTTCAGGTTCAGCGGGTGCCGAGTGGCCGAGCGAATGACCTGCACTTCCTGGCGAATCTGTTCCGGGGTGAGCATGGCGCATGGCAACGAGCCCAGGCCGCCGGCCCGGGACACGGCAATCACCATGGCGGAGCCGTTGGCGCCGGCCATGGGGGCTTGAATGATGGGCAGGTCGACGCCCAGCAGATCGAGGAGGCGACTATCGGTCCATTGGCTCATGTGCATGGTTCTCCGGCGGCAGGATTGGACGAGGCAGGCGATGGTTTTTAGCAGGAGAGGGGCGCCCTAGGCCAGCTGACTTTTCCCGGGTGGGCTCAAATACAGGCATTTACCGCGGTGGCAGGGTGGCTGTCGCGGAGGTTGATCCGACGCTAGACTGCGGCGGATATTTTCCCTCATCGCGGCGTAAGGAAGCTTGATCATGGAAGTAAAACTGCGCGAAGTATTGCCCTTCAGCGTCGCAGGCCTGCAAGTTCGCACCCTCAATGTCGAAGAGCAGCAGGCGGACAGTGCCAGGATCGGACCGATGTGGCAGCGCTTTTATGTCGATGGCCTGTTCGACAAAATCGGCCCTCGTCAGGCGGACTCTTTCGTCTATGGCGTCTATTCCAATTACGAGTCCGACGCTTCGGGGCATTTCGATGTGACCGCCGGTGTGGCAGTGACGAGTGCCTGTGCGGACTACCCCAACGTGGACATCCAGGGCGGTGATTATCTGGTGTTCAGCGCCAAGGGCGCGATGCCCGATTGCGTGATCCAGACCTGGGGCCTGATCTGGGCCTACTTCCAGGACAACCCGCAGGTGCAGCGCGCCTTCGCTACGGACTTTGAGGTTTATACCAGCGCCGATTCGGTGGCGATCTACATCGGGATTCAGGCCTCGGATGGCGTCTCGCGTTCCAGCAACTGACGCTTGCGTTCCACTCCCCAGCGGTAGCCTGAAAGATTGCCGTCGCTACGTACCACCCGGTGACAGGGGATCGCCACCGCCAGGGCGTTGGCCGCGCAGGCCTGGGCCACCGCACGCATGGCCTTGGGGGCACCAATGCGCTGGGCAATCTCGGCGTAGCTGGCGGTGCTGCCGGCGGGAATGCTTTTCAGGGCCTGCCACACCCGCTCCTGGAATGCGGTGCCGCGCAGGTCCAGGGGCAGGTCCAGGCCGAGGGCTGGCGCTTCGACAAAGCCCACGACCTGGGCGACCAGGCGTTCGAAATCAGCGTCGGCGCCGATCAGGTTGGCCCGGGGAAAGGTGTCTTGCAGTTCCTCCACCAACGGGTTGGGGTCGTCCCCCAGGAGGATGGCGCAGACACCCCGGTGACTCTGGGCTACCAGGATCGCTCCCAGGGAACATTGGCCCACGGCGAAGCGGATATCGGTGTTGGGCCCACCGGCGCGGTAGTCGCTGGGTTTCATGCCCAGCAACTGGTCCGCGGCTTCATAGAAGCGACTGTTGGAGTTGAAGCCGGCGTCGTACAGCGCTGTGGTCACCGAGTGTCCGCTTTGCAGATGGCCGCGGACTTTGCGCGAGCGTTGCGCATTGGCGTAGCCCCGCGGTGTGAGCCCGGTGGCAGCCTTGAACACCCGGTGGAAGTGATAGCTGCTGACGCCCGCGTGCTGCGCCAGTTGTTCCAGGCTGGGAGCCGATTCGGCAGCTTCAATCAGCCGGCAGGCGGCAGCCACCAGCGCCGCATGGTGCGCGGCGACCTGGGTCTGGTCGCTGGCTTGACGCTTGCTCGGACGATAGCCCGCCGCTTCGGCCTGTTGGGCGCTGTCGAAGAACTCGACGTTTTCCGCTTTCGGCAGGCGCGACAGGCTGCTGGGACGGCAGTACACCCCCGTGGTCCGCACGGCATAGACGAACCTGGCATCGGCGCTGGCGTCGCGTTTGAGCACGGCCTGCCAACGTGGGTCCTGTTCAATCTGTTGTTTGCGTGTCAGGGCATTCATGGTCGGTGCTCGACGGGGAGTGGCGGTCAGATTAACGGCCCGGGCCCCGTTCGGCACTCCGGGGCTTGCGGTTGAATTCCACGTCTCAGCCGGCGTGGCGAAAGGTCAGGTTGATCCGTTGCCGGCCGAGCAGGGAATGGCTGCCGTCCTTGAGGGGCAGCACCCCGTGATAGCGCAGGCGATCGACGCCGCCCCAGACCACCACATCACCGTGGAGCAACGGCACCCGCTGGCTCTTGTCGCCGCGCTGCTTGCCGCCGAAAAGAAAGATCGCCGGCAGACCAAGGGACAGGGAGACGATGGGCGCGCTGTAGTCGCGCTCGTTCTTGTCCTGGTGCAGGGACATCTTCGCTCCTGGCCGGTAGCAGTTGATCAGGCACGAGTCGGGATTGAAGCCTTTGAAATCGGCGGCATCGGCTGCCATCTCCGCCAGTTGTCGGAACACCTCGGGCATTGCCGGCCAGGGCCGTTGGCTCTGCGGATCAATGGGACTGTAGCGATAGCCGTTGCTGTCGGTGGTCCAGCCCAATTGGCCGCAACTGCTCAAACCGACAGACATGGTGAAGCCGCCTGGCGTGATCATGTGGCGAAACGGCGCCGAGGCAAGCACGGCGTCGAGCTGAGGCAGCAGTGCTTCGATCCAGGGGAGGGCGAAGCCGCGCAAGACCCTGGATTGTGGGCCCAGCGCTTCGATGCGGGCCGGCTGTTGCAGGTCGCTGTCACTGAACAGCCCGAGGTTGGCGGGCCCGCCGTTATTACAACGCATCGTGAAAAATCACTCCAAGTATGTGGCGCTGGCCGCTGTCAACGCGGCTGACACCATGGCGCAAGGTCACTCGATAGGGCCCGCGCGCTCCGACTACTGGGCGATGATGCACGGCGAATACCAGGCCATCACCCTGCTTCAGACCAATGACCTGTGGCCGTGATTGCATGCGCGGGCGCTGTTCGGTGAGCACCAGTTCGCCGCCGCTGAAATCGGTTCCCGGCTGTGAGAGCAGGAAGGCCACTTGCAGGGGGAAAACGTGTTCGCCATACAGATCCTGGTGCAGGCAGTTGTAGTCCCCAGGGCCATATTGCAGGAGCAATGGGGTCGGGCGCAGTTGCCCGGCGCCATGGCAGCGCTGGATGAATGCGCAATGCTCCGGCGGGTAGTGAACGTCGATGTTCATCAGGCGGTTCCAGCGGTTGGCCTGGTCGACAAGGCGCGGGTAGAGCAACTGGCGCAACTGCGCCACCGGGTCTGGCAGCGGATAACCGAAGTACTGATACTCGCCGCGGCCGAAACCATGGCGGGCCATGATCACTTTCGAGCGAAACAGCCCAGGGTTCTGGTAGAGACGGCTGAGGGCCTGGCACTGCGGCACCGTCAGCAGGCCTTCGAGCCGGGCGCAGCCGTCCTGGTCGAGGGCCTGCTCGATGCAGGCCCAATCCAGTTGTTGCAGGCGATCATGGAGCGATGAGGCGGGCATGGCGGGAGTGTCCTGGGCAGTAAGAGTCTGGCCAGTCTGCGGCTGGGGTGCCTGCTGAACACTCCGTTGCTTGTGCTTGAATCGGTCGCGGGGAGGGCGGCTCTACAACGCTTTGCTGACGCTGACGTCGCTGATGACGTCGTCGGACTGGCCATGCAGGGCTTCCAGGGCGGCCAGGGCCTCTTCCTGAGTGCCGTTTTCAAGCTGGGCAAATTCGAAGCGGCGCTCACCATTGAGCTTGTATTTGATGACGTACTTGGTGGTCTGGGGCACGGGGCTACCTGTTGTCGCGAGGAGTTTGGGGCTTAGCGCAGTTTCGAGCTGGAGCGACGAATGATGCGGATCGAGTGAGTCAGGTTCGGCTTGCGGGTCACGCTGATGGGGCGCCGGTTGACGGTGTCGATGGTGATATTCCAGAAGCCGGTGCTGGGGGCGGTGATCTTGGCGGGGAACTTGTCGAAGGCTCCGCCGTGATAGGTGTGACGGCCGCCATTCTTGAAGCTGCGGAAATTGGCGTCGCTCATCAGGCGAATGTTGCAGACCTGGGAGCATTCGATGACGACGATATCGTCTTCGTTCAGGTGCTCGCGCTGGTGGATGAATTTCATGGGCGCCTCCAGAAGGGCTATATCTACAAAAACAAAACGTTGGCGTGGGCGATGGCGCAGTTTATCAGGCCCAAAGGGTTATTATTCGGCCCCAGCCTCGGGCTTTGACAATTTAAAACAGTTATTTGGATTTTTATCGGCGATAAAGCCGTGCCTCTGGAGAAAAACAGCGCCTTTGCTGTCGGAGGGACTTTTATTGGAGATTTTATATGAAGCGCTGGGTGTGGGTTCTGGCCTTGGCCATCAGCGGTTGCGCCTCCGTCTCGGATATCAACCAGACGCCGCCGACCCTGAGCGTCATCTCTGGCAAGAAGCCCCAGGATTACGCCAAGTGCCTGTCCGGGAAGCTTTCCGACAGCCGTGGCGCACTGCAGGTCGAGCCGCGCAAGGAAGGTTACCGGGTGATCGTGCCCCAGAGCCTGTCGGCGGCTCCGGCGGCGGTGTTCTACATCGATGAACGCTCGGGCGGCAGTAGCATCAAACTGCACGAGCAAATGTCCAACAACCCCCTGCGGCCACAGGATGTGCGCAAGGCAGGAGAGGCCTGTATCTCTGGCTGACCCCAAGCCCAGGGCCTTGCCAGGGCCTGTGACTGCTCTGGTGAGCAGCAACAGCTAGCCGCACCAATTTCGCATTGTCGCTATGGATCGATTGCCCTACTATTTGTGTGCTTATTCCGACTGGGTCTAAGCATATAACTAGAATAATGGAGTCCATATGATCCCACTGGATCGAATGCTATTGAGTGGCCTGATGCTGCTGTTTGTGCAATCTGCCCACGCCGTGGATGGGCAGAAAGTTTTCACCCAGGGCGGCACCCAGCCAGGGGCAACAGCCTGCCAGGCCTGTCATGGGGCTGATGCGATGGGCCTCGCCCCCGCCGGGTTCCCGCGTCTTGCCGGCTTACCGGCAGGCTATCTCGCCAAACAGCTGCATGACTTTCGCAGCGGTGCGCGCAGCAGCCCGGTCATGCAGCCTCTTGCCAAGGCATTGAGCGAAGACGAAATCAGCGCCGTGACCGGCACCCTCGCGGCCATGCCCGGGCCGAAAGCCCAAGCGGTCGGCCGTAGTCAAGTCGCCAGCGGCGTCGGTGAGCGCCTGGCCTTGCGTGGCGCCTGGGAGCGGCAGGTTCCCGAATGTGTAAGTTGCCACGGGCCTGGCGGTGTCGGTGTCGGTGTGGCTTTTCCGCCCCTGGCCGGGCAGCCGGCCGGCTACCTGGTGGCGCAACTCAATGCCTGGCGTGATGGCAGTCGGCACAACGACCCCAATGACCTGATGGGGCATGTTGCCAAGTCCTTGAGTGCTGAAGAAGTCACCGCAGTGGCGGATTACTTTGCCAGCTTGAAACCTCAGGAGGCGCGGCCATGAAACCATTGATTGCAGGATCGTTGATGGCATTGCTTGCGGTTCAAGTGCAGGCGGCTTCCATTGCCATGGAAGATCAGTCGCAGATACCGGCGCCAAGCGCTTCCGCTCATGCCGAGTACTTCCAGTCGCCGGCCGAGAGTGAGTTGCCGGACAATGCCTACGGCAGGCTGGTGCGCGAAGGTCATGCCTTGTTTGTCGACACCAAGCGCCTGGCGCCGCAGTACGTGGGCAATGGGCTCAATTGCAGCAACTGTCACCTTGACCAGGGCCGTCTGGCCAACTCCGCGCCGCTTTGGGGCGCTTATCCGATGTACCCCGCCTACCGCAAGAAGAACGACAAGGTGAACACCTTTGCCGAACGCTTGCAGGGCTGCTTCCAGTTCAGCATGAATGGTGGCAAGCCGCCGGCGGCGGACAGTCCGGAGATTACCGCGCTGTCGGTATATGCCTACTGGTTGGCGAGCAAGGCGCCCCTGGGTGTGGAGTTGCCTGGAAGGGGGTACCCCGATGTGGCCCAGCCCGCTAAGGGCTATGACCTCAAGCAGGGCGCGGCGGTGTATCAGGCGCAGTGCGCGGTCTGCCATGGCGAGCAAGGCCAGGGCCAGAAAGCCGGGACGGACTATGTGATGCCGCCGCTCTGGGGCAAGGATTCCTATAACTGGGGAGCGGGGATGCATCGGATCAATACCGCAGCGTCCTTTATCAAGCACAACATGCCACTGGGCAAGGGCGGCAGCCTGAGCGACCAGCAGGCCTGGGACGTGGCAGCCTTCGTCAACAGCCACGAGCGGCCGCAGGATCCGCGCCTGGTGGAGGGCTCCATCGAGAAGACCCGAGTCAAATTCCACGCCAATGACGGGGTAAATTTGTACGGTCAGACGGTAGAGGGCGTGCTGATAGGCCAGGGCATCCGATAAACTATCCCTCATCGTCAACGATGCCGCCCGGGTTCAAACCTTGGCGGCATCGTCTTTTTGGGAGAAAGCATGAAGCGGGAACACGTCAGGGAAAAGCATGCAGAGGGCTTGATCTCTGCCACCCACGTGATTCAGAACCCGGCCAATTCCGGGGAATGGATTGTGTTTTTCAAGAAGAGCGCCGGGCGCAGCTACTTTCTGGTGGATGAGAGCGACGAGGTGGAATCCTTTTCCCGTCTTGACGATCTGATTGAAACCATTCGCGGCCTGGGCATCAAGTTCGCCGAGATTCACATGTAGTGGCGCGTTCGCCCACTACTTGCAGACGACTATCACGCTACGGCTTTTGTAGTTGCCAACGTCGACTCCCAGGGTCTTGTCACTTTCCTTGGGGGCAGGTGTGCCTTCGGTGCTGACGATCTGATAGCCAGTGCCGGCGCAGGACGCTTCGGCTTTTTCATAGCAACTGGCCCAGGAGCCGGCTTCCCCGGAGCAATCGATGCTCAGGCCTTGTTCGCCATTGGTCAGATAGGTGTTGGAAGCCGTGGCGCATCCGGTCAGAGCCAGTACAGCGGTGACTGCGAGAAGTCTGTTCATGGGGATTTCGTCGTCTGGAAGAGGGATGTCTTGGGGGGGGTGGGTATCGATGTGGCGATGCTATAGCTAATGGCCATTTCGGTACAGCGCATCACCTTAGTCCGCGAGCGTTGGCGAAAAGTGCCACGCCTGGATATGACGGACCTTGAATCGGGCATTTCGGGGGTATTTCGCTGCCATTGAAGGTGCCATCAGTGTCGCGTGGAAAATGCAATTGAGCGTGCCCTTATGGGCTTGCCCGGAAAGCGTCTCGACTTGGCCGGTCAAGGCGCTCAGGCACCGGTTTACAAGCCCTGTGAGGTGATGAAGGTTTACGCCATGCGCTATCTAGAGGATGCTGCGGAACTATCTGGCGCTTTATTTCTCTATGATGGCAGCGGTTAGCCAGCGCGGGGCATTGTAAGGTGCACGCCGCCTGATTAGACTGCGCCGAAACTCGTACGCACAGCCTTTTTAAGGACTCATATGATCAAGAAATGCTTGTTCCCAGCAGCCGGTTACGGTACTCGCTTCCTGCCAGCGACTAAAGCCATGCCTAAAGAAATGCTGCCGGTGGTGAACAAGCCACTGATCCAGTACGGCGTTGAAGAAGCGCTGGATGCTGGACTGACTGAAATCTCCATAGTGACCGGCCGTGGCAAGCGCGCCCTCGAAGACCACTTCGACATCAGTTACGAGTTGGAAAACCAGATCAAGGGCACCGATAAGGAAAAATACCTGGTCGGTATCCGCAAACTGCTGGACGAGTGCTCGTTCTCCTACACTCGCCAGACCGAAATGAAAGGTCTGGGCCACGCCATTCTTACCGGTCGCCCGCTGATCGGTGACGAACCCTTCGCCGTGGTGCTGGCGGACGACCTGTGCGTCAACCTTGAAGGCGACGGCGTACTGACCCAGATGGTCAAGCTGTACAAGCAGTTCCGCTGCTCGATCGTGGCCATCCAGGAAGTCGATCCGCAGGAAACCAACAAGTATGGCGTGATCGCCGGCGAGATGATCCGTGACGACATCTACCGCGTTCACAGCATGGTCGAGAAGCCAAAACCGGAAGACGCTCCATCGAACCTGGCGATCATCGGTCGTTACATTCTGACTCCGGATATCTTCGATCTGATCGAGCAGACCGAGCCGGGCAAGGGGGGGGAAATCCAGATCACCGACGCCCTGATGAAGCAGGCGCAGAACGGCTGTGTAATGGCCTACAAGTTCAAGGGCAAGCGTTTCGACTGTGGTGGCGCCGAGGGTTACATCGACGCGACCAACTTCTGCTTCGAGAACTTCTACAAGACCGGTAAGGCGTACTGATAGCTGCTGCACGGGTTTGTCGGAAAAGCCACCTTCGGGTGGCTTTTTCATTTGTCGTCCTTATGTAGATCCTCTGCGCTGACCCAATCGCCATCTGCGGTTATGCTTGTCAGCCTGCCTGGGAGAGTGAAATGGCCTACGATTTTGATCTTTATGTAATTGGTGCCGGTTCCGGCGGTGTGCGTTGCGCGCGCTTTGCCGCGGGTTTCGGGGCGAAAGTCGCGGTGGCCGAAAGCCGCTATCTGGGCGGTACCTGTGTCAACGTCGGCTGTGTGCCGAAAAAACTCCTGGTGTACGGTGCCCACTTCGCTGAAGACTTCGAGCAGTCCTCGGGTTTTGGCTGGTCCCTGGGCGAGGCGGACTTTGATTGGGCGACCCTGATCGCCAACAAGGATCGCGAAATCAATCGCCTTAACGGCATCTACCGCAATCTGCTGGTCAACAGTGGTGTGACCCTGCACGAAGGCCATGCCAAGTTGATCGATCCCCATCAGGTGGAGGTCAATGGCCAGCGCTACAGTGCCCGGCACATCCTGATTGCCACGGGCGGCTGGCCGCAGATTCCGGATATTCCCGGCCGCGAGCATGCCATCAGTTCCAATGAGGCGTTCTTCCTCAAGGCTTTGCCCAAGCGTGTCCTGGTGGTGGGCGGTGGTTATATTGCGGTGGAGTTTGCCGGGATCTTCCACGGCCTGGGTGCCGATACCCAGTTGCTGTATCGCGGTGATCTGTTCCTGCGTGGCTTTGATGGCGCGGTGCGCAAGCACTTGCAGGAAGAGCTGACCAAGCGCGGCCTGGGGCTGCAATTCAATGCGGATATCGAGCGCATCGACAAGCTGGCCGATGGCAGCCTGGAGGTCACCCTCAAGGATGGTCGCAAGCTAGTGACGGATTGCGTGTTCTACGCTACTGGGCGTCGGCCGATGCTCGACAACCTGGGGCTGGAGAATACCGGCGTCAAACTCGATAAGCGCGGCTTTATCGAGGTTGACGATCAGTACCAGAGCAGCGAGCCGTCGATTCTGGCCATTGGCGATGTGATTGGGCGTGTGCAACTGACGCCTGTGGCCCTGGCGGAAGGCATGGCTGTGGCTCGGCGTCTGTTCAAGCCGGAACAGTACCGCCCGGTGGATTACCGGATGATTCCGACGGCGGTCTTCAGCTTGCCGAATATCGGCACCGTTGGCTTGACCGAAGAGCAGGCGCGCGAGGCGGGGCACAAGGTGCAGATTTTCGAAAGCCGCTTCCGGCCGATGAAGCTGACCCTGACCGACTGCCAGGAGCGCACCTTGATGAAGCTGGTGGTGGACGCCGACAGTGACAAGGTGCTGGGGTGCCACATGGTTGGGCCTGATGCCGGGGAAATCGTCCAAGGCCTGGCGATCGCCCTGAAGGCGGGAGCCACCAAGCGCGATTTCGACGAAACCATCGGGGTGCATCCGACGGCTGCCGAAGAGTTCGTTACCATGCGTACCCCTGTCGCGGACTGATCACGAGTCCGCGGGTGTGTCTGGCTGCGCCTTGGTTGCCGCAGCCAGGCGCAGCGCCTCGAGGCCGGCCTCGGCCTTGGTGGCGCGCAACTCCATCTCCTTGCTCAATCGAGCCTGTTTGTCGGCTCTTTCCTTGAGTGCCTGAATCTCCTCCGAGGCGACGCGCAAGCGTTCCTGAAGCAGGGTGCCGGCGCTGTCCTGGCGCGCCAGTTGTTCGTTAAGCAGTGCCTGCGATACAGCGCTCTTGCTCGCTGCGTCCTGGGCCTGCTTGAGCTCCTTGTGGGTGGCTCGCTGCTCGCTGAGCAGGCGTTCGTTGTCGCGATGCAGTTGGGTGATTTCGTCCTGGCGTACCAGTGCGCTCTGCTGAGCCTGGCGCAGCTCCATCTGCACCTGTTGGATCTGGCCTTCGTGGCGACGCAGTTCCTGTTCGCGTTGTTCCTTGCTGGCGGCGCGGTAGTGCTCTAGAGCGTCCCTTGCATGCAGGTGTTTTTCTTCCAGGGAGCGGATCTGTTGCTCCTTGTCTTCCAGGCGCAGGTGGCAATCCTTCAAAGCCTGATTGAGTTCGGCGTTGCGGGTTTGTTCGCTCTGCAGCATGGAGCGGGTGTCTTGCAGGGCGGCACTTTCCCCGGCCAGGGCGCTGGCCTGGATCTGTAGCTGCTGATGCAGTTGTTCCTGGGTGTGCCGCGCTTGCTCCAGTTGTTGCTCGAAGGCCTGCTTCTGTTGTTCGGAGTGGGCGAGGGCCTGTTCCAGAGGTTCCTGGGCCTGCTCTTGCAGGCGTTGAGCCAGTCGTCCTACCAGTTCACTCAACTCCTCATCCAGTGGCACCGGGCCCGCATCTCGGCGGCTGGTGCCGTCATCCAGCTCCTTCAAATAGCGGTGGATGGTGGTTTTCGAGCCGGTATTGCCCATTTCTATGCGTACTGCATCGATGCTGGGGTGTTCGCCGCGGGCAAGAATCGCCTGACGCGCTTTCTTCACCACCGCCTTGTTTATGCCTCCGCGAGCCATGGCTCCTCCAACGATTTAATACTGTGATACATGGTATGTAATTAATGATTATTGTACAGGTAGGCAAAGTTTCAAGATAGAGAGAATATGACCTGGGATATTGTAGTATTACCCAGTGTCATGGGGCGTTCGGCGCTTCTTTGTCTTTTCGCTGGCGTACATCTGTCGGGGTTGAACTGTCATGAGTGAGCTGGAGCGTTACCTGCAAGCCGCTACCCGCGATAACACCCGTCGCAGTTATCGGGCGGCGATCGAGCATTTCGAGGTGCAGTGGGGCGGGTTCCTACCGACGACGGCGGAGAGCGTGGCCCGTTATCTCGCGGCTTACGCCGGGGAGTTGTCGATCAACACCCTGAGGTTGCGCCTTTCTGCACTGGCTCAATGGCACAACAGCCAGGGTTTTGCCGATCCGACCAAGGCGCCAGTGGTACGCCAGGTGTTCAAGGGCATTCGTGCGTTGCATCCAGTGCGCGAGAAACAAGCCGAGCCCTTGCAGTTGCAGCATCTGGAGCAGGTGATTGCCTGGCTTGACGAGGAGGGTACAGCCGCTGCCGCCGAAGGCCGTCAGGCCGACCTGTTACGAGCGCGCCGCGACCGGGCGCTGATCCTGCTGGGGTTTTGGCGGGGTTTTCGCAGTGATGAACTGTGTCGCCTGCAGGTCGAGGATGTGCAAGCCATGGCCGGTTCCGGCATCAGCCTCTATCTGCCGCGCAGCAAGGGTGATCGCGACAATCTGGGGCGCACCTTTCACACGCCGGCGCTGCAGCGTCTGTGTCCGGTACAGGCCTATGTCGACTGGATCAACGGCGCCGCACTGGTGCGCGGCCCAGTGTTTCGCAGCATCGACCGCTGGGGCCACCTGAGCGAACAGGGGCTGCACGCCAATAGCGTGATTCCGTTGCTGCGCCAGGCTCTGGAGCGCGCCGGCATCGACGCCGAGCATTACACCAGCCACTCCCTGCGCCGTGGTTTTGCCACCTGGGCCCACCGCAGCGGTTGGGACCTCAAGTCCCTGATGAGCTATGTGGGCTGGAAGGACCTGAAGTCCGCCATGCGCTATGTCGAGGCCAGCCCGTTCATGGGTATGGCGCTGATTGATCCGAAGCCGGTTCGCCAGTAGTCAGAGGTTTCTTCTATTAATACTGTCGGCTGATAGCCAAAACCAATCGGTAGCATCAGGTTTGCCAATGAGCCAAGCGGAGACTCATTGGTTAGGATTCTCTCCATCAAGTTTTCACCCAATGTTTTCAACCACTGATGGAGAGTCAACGATGCCTATCATCAACAGCCAAGTTAAACCGTTCAAAGCTACCGCATTCAAAAACGGCGCATTCGTCGAAGTGTCGGACGCTGATCTGAAAGGCAAATGGTCTGTCGTGTTCTTCTACCCGGCTGACTTCACCTTCGTTTGCCCAACCGAGCTGGAAGACCTGGCCGACAACTACGCCGAGTTCCAGAAGCTGGGTGTTGAGATCTACAGCGTTTCCACCGACACCCACTTTGCTCACGCTGCCTGGCACAACACCTCGCCAGCCATCGGCAAGATCCAGTACACCATGATCGGCGACCCAACCCTGGCCATCTCTCGCAACTTCGACGTGTTGATCGAAGAAGCCGGTCTGGCTGACCGCGGCACCTTCGTGATCAACCCGGAAGGCCAGATCAAGATCGTTGAAATCAACGATGGCGGCGTAGGCCGTGACGCTTCCGAGCTGCTGCGCAAGATCAAGGCCGCTCAATACGTTGCCGCGCACCCAGGCGAAGTCTGCCCAGCCAAGTGGAAAGAAGGTGAGGCCACCCTGGCTCCGTCCCTGGACCTGGTCGGCAAGATCTAAGTCCATGTTTGACTCCAGGGCGGTGATCCGCACCTAAGTAAGCTGCACCGCCCCCAAAACGCCCGGGCGAGATTCGCTCGGGCGTTTTTTTTTACCGAATCATCTCTTTATTCAGAACATGGAAATCGCCCGTATGTTGGACGCCAATCTTAAAGCTCAGTTGAAGTCATACCTGGAACGGGTCACCCAGCCGATCGAGATCGTCGCCTCCCTCGACGACGGTGCGAAATCCCAGGAAATGCTCGAGTTACTCAAAGACATTGTCAGTCTTTCCAACCAGATTACGTTGCTCGACAACGGTACCGATGGGCGCAAGCCGTCGTACTCGTTGAATCGCCCGGGAAGTGATATCAGCCTGCGTTTCGCCGGCATTCCCATGGGCCACGAATTCACCTCGCTGGTGCTGGCCCTGTTGCAAGTCGGCGGTCACCCATCGAAAGCCAGCGCTGAAGTGATCGAACAGATCCGCTCGCTCAAAGGTGAGTTCAACTTCGAGACCTACTTCTCGCTGTCTTGCCAGAACTGCCCGGACGTGGTCCAGGCCCTGAACCTGATGGCGGTGCTCAACCCGAACATCCGTCATGTGGCGATCGACGGCGCGCTGTTCCAGGCCGAAGTTGATGAACGCAAGGTCATGGCGGTGCCCAGTGTCTACCTCAATGGCGTGAACTTCGGCCAGGGTCGCATGGGGTTGGAAGAGATCCTCGCCAAACTCGACACCGGTGCGGTAGAGAAGCAGGCGCAGAAGCTCAACGCCAAAGAGGCCTTCGATGTGCTGGTGGTCGGCGGCGGTCCAGCCGGCGCTGCGGCAGCCATCTACGCCGCTCGTAAAGGCATTCGTACCGGGGTCGCGGCCGAGCGCTTCGGCGGCCAGGTACTGGATACCATGGCCATCGAGAACTTTGTTTCGGTGAAAGAGACCGAAGGGCCAAAACTGGCCGCGGCACTCGAAGAGCACGTCAAGCAATACGACGTCGACATCATGAACCTGCAGCGTGCCAGTGCCCTGGTGCCGGCCAAGGAAGTGGGCGGTCTGCATGAGATTCAGTTTGAAAGCGGCGCCAGCCTGAAGGCCAAGTCGGTGATCCTGGCGACGGGTGCCCGCTGGCGTGAAATGGGTGTGCCGGGTGAGCAGGAGTACAAGGCCAAGGGCGTGTGTTTCTGCCCGCACTGCGATGGTCCGCTGTTCAAAGGCAAGCGTGTGGCGGTGATTGGTGGCGGTAACTCCGGCGTCGAAGCGGCGATCGACCTGGCGGGTATCGTCAGCCACGTAACCTTGCTGGAGTTCGACAGCAAGCTGCGGGCCGATGCCGTGTTGCAACGCAAGCTGTACAGCCTGGCCAACGTCAAGGTCATCACCAGTGCCCTGACCAGTGAAGTGAAGGGTGATGGGCAGAAGGTCACCGGCCTGGCCTACAAGGATCGCGATTCGGGTGAGTTCCACACGGTGGACCTGGAAGGCATCTTTGTGCAGATCGGCCTATTGCCCAACACCGATTGGCTCAAGGGCGCGGTGGAACTGTCGCCCCGTGGCGAGATCATCGTCGATGCCCGTGGCGAGACTTCGCTGCCTGGAGTATTTGCTGCCGGTGACGTAACGACAGTGCCCTTCAAGCAGATCGTGATTGCGGTGGGCGAGGGCGCCAAGGCCTCCCTCAGTGCATTCGATCACTTGATCCGCACATCAGCACCGGCTTGATCGGCCGCTGAAAAAACAAAACCCCATGAGCTTGGCTCATGGGGTTTTTTATTGCTGTGCTGGTAGGCGTCGGTTGGCCGCTGAAGAGGCCCTTGGGCCTTGCGCCGTTGAGGACGCGTTCGCTGGCAGGCCAGCGCCTACACAGGCCGGCTCTGTACCGGCAAAGGGTTACAGCGGCGCCGGCTGGATGATCTCGACCCAGTAGCCATCCGGGTCCTTGATGAAGGCCAGGCTCTTCATGCGGCCGTCATTCAGGCGCTTCTGGAAGTCGCAGCCCAGGGTCTCGAAACGTTCGCAGGCAGCGACAATGTCCGGCACCGAGATGCAGATATGACCAAAGCCACGCGGGTCGGTGTTGCCGTTGTGATAGGCGAAGTCCGGGTCGTTCTCGGTGCCGTGGTTGTGGGTCAGTTCGAGAATTCCGGGGATCGACTTCATCCATTCGGTACGGGCCGCAGCGTCGGCCGGAATCTGCGACTTGTCCACCAGTGCGAGGAAGTACAGGCTGAATTCGGCTTCGGGGAAATCGCGTTTTTCCACCAGGGAAAAGCCCAGGACCCGGGTGTAGAAGTCCAGGGAGCGAGTGATGTCCTTGACCCGCAGCATGGTGTGGTTGAACACGAAACGGGCAGTGGCTGGGTCCGGTTGGGCAGTCACGCCGGGGAAAGTGTTGAGTTCGTTAAGGCTCATGGGCCCTCCAGAAGAAAGTGCGGCAAAGGCTTCCCGCGAGGGTGGGGAAGTCCTTGGCAGGCAATGGTTCGGACATCCTTGGAATCGGGCAATGATACGCAATTGGGCAGGATGGCGCCAAACCCAAAGCTCCTGATCTATTGCCCATTCCTGGCGCCAGGCTCAGACTTCAAGGCCTGTTCCTCAAGTGTGCCAGTCCATGATCGAGTCGTTTAGAACCCAGGCTGCGGGCCTGTTGCTGCTGATGTTTGCGGGCGCTGTCCAGGCGCAACCGGAGGTTGCCTGGCCCGAGGGCTGGACCGTGGAGCCAGTGCCCGTCCAGGAGGCGGATCAGGCCGCCCAGGTTTCCCGGCAGCGGGCGGTGAAGAACGATGCCGCGGGCAATCCGCAACTGGTCATGGAGTTGACCATGACCCAGGTGGAGAGTGGGCATGTAGTCAATCTTCAAGGGGTATTGCTGGAAATGCGCAAGTCGGTACAGAAAGACTTTGCCCGAGGCGGATATCAGAGTGTCTGTAACAAGATTCATGCCGCGCAGTTGAGTCGTCTCGACGCTCTGGAGACCACTTGTACCATTACCCAGAATGGGCGACATGTGTTGTCGCAAACACTGGTGGCGGCGCTGGATGGGGATAAGGCTTATGTACTTTCATACGCCGGCCAAGCAGCGGCTTATGCCGACAGTCAGGATCAAATACTCGCTGTACGAAATAGCCTCAAACTTTAAGGAAAAATCTGAAATAGTCGGTTTGCTTTTCGCGTGTGGCGAGTTCGTTATCGAAAAGGCATTAAGCGAGTAGTTGGTTCGGGGCTGGCCTTATTGCAAGGTCTATCATGGGCTGGCTCATCGCCAGCAGCTGGGCTGGATCTTCCCTTAGATTCAAGTCGTAATAAGAATATTCTTATCAATGTAAAAGGCCCTGCATATGCAGGGCCTTTTTCAGGTTGCGGCTTTGTTCAAGCGCGCAGCCAGGAATCCACAGTGGCAGCACCGTACTGTTCTTTCCAAGCTTTCAGGCCGCGATGATTGCCGCCCTTGGTTTCAATCAGTTCACCGGTGTGCGGGTTCTGATAGACCTTCACCACGCGTGCGCGGCGCTGTTTAGGGGCGTTGGCTTGTGGCAGGCCGCCTTTGCCCAGGTTGGGATCAAGGATTGCGATGATGTCACGCAAACTCTTGTCGTAGGATTTCATCAGGGCCTGGAGTTTCTCTTCGAACTCGATTTCCTTTTTGAGTCCGGCGTCATTCTTCAGGGATTCAAGCTGCGCGAGCTGTTCTTGAAGTGCTTTTTCTGCAGCACGAAATTCAGCAAGTCTGGACAATATCTTCACTCCAATAGTCTATTTTGGCTGATACAAACCACAAACAAAGCTATAAGCCATAAGCCGGTTAAGGCTCGATTAAGTGGCCTACCTGTGAATCTTGTACAGGCGGGAAAAATTGTAGTAGTTAATGGCGCGCGAGTAAATCAGGTTGTTCTTGTTCAAGCCTGTATTTGCCAATTTAATCAAATTGGTGCATGTCCCGAGTTATCGGTATCGAGTACTTGATGTTCTGGTATGGCCATTTAATGGCGCGCAACGGTCGCAACAAATTCTGCACTGGGCATGGGGCGTCCGAATAAATAACCCTGCAGGAAATCCACCCCTTGAGCTGCGAGGTAATCCCGTTGTTCGGCAGTTTCAATACCTTCGGCGACGATGCCCAGATCGAGTTTGGCCGAGAGTTGGATAATGCTGTCGAGTATATGCAGCGACAGTGCGTCGGCACCGATCATGGCGACGAAGCTCTGATCGATCTTCAAGTAATCGACATTGAACTGACGCAGATAACCCAGACTGGAATGCCCGGTGCCGAAGTCGTCGATGGCGATCATTACCCCGAGCTCATGCAAGGCGGCAAACAGCTGCAGGGTGGTGGCCGTGGGCTCGATCAGCTCGCGTTCGGTCAACTCCAGTACCAGGATCACTTTGCCGGGAGGGAAGGCGGCGAGAAACTCCCGACAGTCCTCCAGCAACTGCAGGTCATGACAGTGACTGGCGGTGATGTTGATGCCGATATGAAAACCGTCAGTGAAGTCGGCAGCGTGGGGGGCCAACGCCTGCATCGTCTGCTGCATCAGTGAACGAGTCATGGGCACGATCAGCCCCGAGTGTTCGGCGAAGGGGATGAACAGGTCCGGACGCACCAGCCCCTCTTTCGGATGTTGCCAGCGCATCAGCACTTCAATGCCGGCCCATTGCAGCGTGTCGCCGCGCACCACCGGCTGAAAGTATGGAATGAATTCCCGGGCTTCCAGTGCCCGGCGCAATTCATGGCTGGGAGAGGCGGAGCGCTTTTGCAGCCAATGGGCCAGGACACCGGCGGCGGCACCGAGAAACACCAGCAGGCTGAACAACGCCGGATACTGGCTTTTCATGTATTTCCAGGTGTCCCCCTCGGGAAATCCGGCACTGACGCTGTAGGGATAGCGTGATGAGCTTAATTGCTCGCTGGCCACTGCTGCCAGTGGCGGCGCGCCGTCGTGGACCCTGCCGTCACTGGACAACCAGTGCTCGCCCACCTGCAGTTGCAAATGGGCGAAGCGGCTGATCAGGCGCAGGGCGTTGGTCAGGTGATAACCGTCGATGGTCGCCAGGGCCGAGCGCTCGCCCTCACTCCAGCGGTAGACCAGCAGCGCGGTGTTGGGGGTGATGGGGTTGCCACTCATGAGCCAGAGCCGGCCATCAACGTAGTCCCGGGGCTCGAGGGGTACCGGATAGTTGCCCAGCAATGAACTGCAATAGTTGTTGTTGCGCCACACCAGGTTGGTCGAGCGCACGAATGGCCGGCGAGTCACCTGGTCGCGCAGGGCCAGTTGCCGGACCTCGTCGCACTCCAGGCCTGCCTGGGGCAGCAGCGCCCTGGCGGCGATGTCGGTGTTGTCCAGCATCAGGTCGAACTGGCGAATGGCTTCTTCGGCGGTTTCCAGGCTACTGCGTACCAGCGCTCGTTCGGCCTGGGCATAGAGAATGACGCCCCCCAGTGCGATGGGGAGCACAATCGCCAGCAATGTCCAGAGTGTGCGGGTAGAGCGCTTTAGCGGACCTTTGGCGGTCAGGGGCATGGATCGAACCTGTGGAAGAGGAGGGGCCTGCCAGCGTGTGGCTGCCGCAGCAGGGGCAGCAGCCTCCTGGTGTTGTCTCGATCATCGCAGGATAGACGGCTTTGGATGACGATACAGGCGTTGCGCATGCTGGATAAAGGCCAGAGCTGCCGGCGATGCCTGGCGCCGGTCGAGCACGGCGATCCCCACCTGGCGCCGCACCGGCGGCGACAGGGGCTTGCTTTCATAGCGGGCGTCCGCAGCCGGTGGCAAGGACAGCTCGGCCAGAATGCTCAAGGCGTCACCCCGGGCCACGGTTTCCAGGGTGCTGAGCAACTGCGAGCTGCGATAGCGGATGTTGGGACTCAGGCCGGCGCCGGTGAATAAGCGCGTAACCAGCTCGGCCGAGCCGGCTTCGGTAAGTACGAAGGGATCGTGACACAGCTGTTCGAGGCGGATCTGTTGCTCCCGGGCCAGGGCATGGCCTGCGGGAATCAGCGCGACCAACTGGTCCTCGATCAGTGCGAAGGTATCGAAACGCTCCTCGGGCAACACCACGAACCCCACGTCGACCCGTCGCTCCTCCAGCCATTGCAGCACCTGGCGATCCGGTCCCTCGTCGATATGCACCTCGATTCCCGGATGCTCGCGTCGGTACTCCTTGAGGATGGATGGCAACAGGTGCATGGAGGACGTGGGGCCAAAGGAGCCGATGCGCAAAGTGCCGCGCTTCATGCCCCGAGCATCGGCGGCCTCCTGCTCCAAGGTCGCTGCCAGCCCCAGCATGGCCCGGGCCCGCAGCAACAGTTGGCCACCGATATCGGTGAGCTCGACCTGGGCCTGATGGCGGCGGAACAACTCGACCCCCAGTTCCTGTTCCAGGGACTTGATGGCGTGGGACACGGCCGACTGGGTGATGCCCAGGCGCGTGGCGGCGCTGGTGAAGCCCGCAAGCTCGGCCACCCGGGAGAAGATCTCCAATTGGGTCAGGGTCATGAGTAAACGCTCATTTTACGATGATTAACTATTAGACAAAGAATGGCCTTGCAGCACAAATCCACGGCCACAGAGCAGCATGAACATGAATGAAAGCGGTATTAGCGGCCCCCTGGCGGCCGATCACGGGGACCTGGTGGTCTATTGCAAACTGGCAGCAGTGACCATGATCTGGGGCGGCACCTTCGTCGCCGGACGTTACCTGGCCGGTGGCTTTTCCCCCTTGCTGGCTGCCAGCCTGCGTTTCTTGCTCGCCAGCCTGGCCCTACTTGGCTTCATGGCGGTGGCGCGTATTGCCCTGGTCCGCCCCAGCCTCAAGCAGCTCGGCCAACTGGCACTCCTGGGGTTCTTCGGCATCTTCTTCTACAACCTGTGCTTCTTCCTCGGCCTGCAACAGGTCAACGCATCGCGGGCATCCTTGATCGTGGCGCTCAATCCTGCACTGATTGCCCTGGCGTCCTGGGCACTGTTCAAGGAGCGCCTGAGCCGGCGCAAGTTGCTGGGCATCCTGTTGTGCCTGAGCGGTGCCGCCCTGGTGATCTGCAGTCGCGATCCTTCGGCCCTGGCTGCCGGGGCAGGGGGCTGGTATGGCGACCTGTTGATACTCGGCTGCGTCCTGGGTTGGGGGGTGTACTCGCTGTTTTCCAAAGACCTCAATCAGCACCTCGGCCCGTTGCAGACTGTCACCTATTCGATCCTGATGGGAACCCTGATGCTGTGGGCCACGACCCTGGCTCGGGGCGAGTTCGACCTGCATGCCATTGTCCGCCTGGACCTGAGCCAGGGCTTGAGCCTGCTGTACCTGGGTGTCCTGGGATCGGCGCTGGCCTATATCTGGTACTACGACGGCCTGCGACGCATCGGTGCCACCCGCTCCGGAGTGTTCATTGCCCTCAACCCGCTGACGGCAGTGCTGCTGGGCGCACTGTTGCTGGGAGAGCAACTGAGCCTGGTGATGGGATTGGGCGGGGTGTTGATTCTCGGCGGCATCTACCAGTGCAACAAACCCCTTGCGGGCCAGGCGAAAAAGGCGATTTTATAGAGAATGCGGACAAAGGCTTTTACGCTGTGTAGAATCCGGTTACGCATACAATAATAAAGTCTTCTGGCAGCAGAAGCCTCGTCCCCCAGCCTGTAAGACAGGGTCGAAATGAAGATTCTCGGGTTTCAACTGATCTACGGTGACTTCCTCGCCCGCAGCGTGCGGGGTATCTCCTGCGCACCACCTTCTTTCCTCAGCATTGATAGCAACTAACGATCCGTTAATTCTAAAAATATGATGAGGCGCCAACCATGGCAGATATCTTCGAAAACCCAATGGGCCTGATGGGCTTTGAATTCATCGAATTCGCATCGCCTACCCCCAACACCCTCGAACCGATCTTCGAGATCATGGGTTTCACCAAAGTCGCGACCCATCGTTCAAAAAACGTGCATTTGTACCGTCAGGGCGCGATCAACCTGATCCTCAACAACGAGCCCCACAGCGTCGCTTCCTACTTCGCGGCCGAACACGGCCCGTCGGTGTGCGGCATGGCGTTCCGGGTCAAGGACTCGCAAAAGGCTTACAACCGCGCCCTGGAACTCGGCGCCCAGCCGATCCACATTGAAACCGGCCCGATGGAACTGAACCTGCCGGCGATCAAGGGCATTGGCGGCGCGCCGTTGTACCTGATCGACCGTTTCGGTGAAGGCAGCTCGATCTATGACATCGACTTCGTCTACCTCGAAGGCGTGGACCGCAACCCACCGGGTGCCGGCCTGAAGATCATCGATCACCTGACCCACAACGTGTATCGCGGGCGCATGGCCTATTGGGCCGGCTTCTACGAGAAGCTGTTCAACTTCCGCGAGATCCGTTACTTCGACATCAAGGGCGAATACACCGGCCTGACCTCCAAGGCCATGACCGCTCCGGATGGCATGATCCGCATCCCGCTGAACGAGGAATCGTCCAAGGGCGCCGGGCAGATCGAAGAGTTCCTGATGCAGTTCAACGGCGAGGGCATCCAGCATGTGGCCTTCCTCACCGACGATTTGGTGAAGACCTGGGACGCGCTGAAGAAGATCGGCATGCGCTTCATGACCGCGCCGCCGGAAACCTACTACGAGATGCTCGAAGGTCGCCTGCCGAACCACGGCGAGCCGGTCAATGAGTTGCAGTCCCGCGGCATCCTGCTGGACGGTTCCTCGGAAGCCGGTGACAAGCGCCTGCTGCTGCAGATCTTCTCGGAAACCCTGATGGGCCCGGTGTTCTTCGAATTCATCCAGCGTAAAGGCGACGATGGTTTCGGCGAGGGCAACTTCAAGGCACTGTTCGAATCGATCGAACGCGACCAGGTGCGTCGCGGTGTACTGGCCACCGAGTAACCCTCGGCAGGCTTGAGCACAGAGCCCGATCAGGCCATGCCTGATCGGGCTTTATTTTGCCTGTCGGTTGGCGATAGTGAATGTGTTAATGTTTCCGCCTTTGTTTCCCAGCCCTTGACCGACGCCTCGATGAAAACACCCAGACCTTCCCTGACCTTGACCCTGCTGCAGGCCCGTGAGGCCGCCATGGCATTTTTCCGCCCATCGCTGAACCAGCACGACTTGACCGAGCAGCAATGGCGGGTCATCCGCATCCTGCGCCAGAACGGTGAGCTGGAGAGCCACCAGTTGGCGAAGATGGCCTGCATCCTGCCGCCCAGCATGACCGGCGTGCTGACTCGCCTGGAGCGCGATGAGTACGTCAGCCGCCGCAAATCTCCGGAGGACCAGCGCCGCCTGTTCATCACCCTGACCGAAAAGGGCCAGGCGTGTTTCGAGTCCATGAGCGGTGACATGGAAATCAATTACCAGAAAATCCAGCAGCAATTTGGCGAGGACAAGATGCAGGCCTTGCTGGCCCTGCTCAATGAGCTGAAGCAGATCAAGCCCTGATCCCCAACGGCGCCCGAACCTGGCCTGCCCAGGCCCATGCGGGCGCGTCGATCAGTTGCGGCGTTGGCGCAGCAGGTGTTTGACCCCTTCGAGCACCAGCACCAGCACCGCCAGCCAGACCGGGATGTACGTCAGCCATTCCCCGGCCTTGATGCTTTCCCCCAGCAGCAGCGCGACAAACAGCAGCAGTACCGGCTCCACATAACTGAGCAGGCCGAACAGACTGAAGGCCAGCAAGCGACTGGCGATGACGTAGCACGCCAACGCCGAGGCGCTGATCACCCCCAGCAGAGGAATCAGCAGGTACAGGCCGGGATGGCTGTCCACCACGGCAAATCCCTGTTCGCCTCCTTGCACAAACCACAGTGCCACCGGGATCAACAACGCCATGTCCAGCCACAGGCCGCCCAGATGATCGGTGCCCAGGCGACGCCGCAGGACGAAATACAACGGGTAGCCTACGGCCACCACCAGGGTCGCCCAGGAAAAACTGCCCACTTGATACAGCTCGTTGAGCACCCCGAGGCAGGCCAGCACCGTGGCGACTTTCTGCAAGCGCGACAGACGCTCGCCATACACGATGCGTCCGGTCAGGACCATGGTCAGTGGCAGCAGGAAATACCCCAGTGACACATCCAGGCTGTAGCCGTTGAGCGGTGCCCACATGAACAACCAGAGCTGCACCCCCACCAGGGCTGACGAGAGCAGCAGCGCCAGGCTCAGCATCGGTTTGCTCGCCACCTGTCGCAGCACTTCGCCGACCCGGTGCCACTCGCCACTGAAGATCATGAACAGGGTCATGCAGGGTAGGGTCAGCAGCATGCGCCAGCCGAAAATCTCTACCCCGGTCAGGGGCGTCAGCAGGGAGGTGTAGAAATACATGACGGCAAACAGCACCGACGCCAGGACCGATAACGCAATTCCTTTAGACACACTGTCCTCGTAATACCCGAACGCTCGGGACACATAGAAATAAGGGGGGGGAGAAGCGAGGAGGAATATAGAGGGTCAGACGCGAGATATTTGCTCTGATTGCGCCATCGCGGCGGGATTTTTTCTCGTTTAAGGCCAAAGTGCAGCAGAGCCGGTTGAGCCCAAGGCCGGTGGCGCACGCCTTTGCGCCGCCACCGGCAGCGTTCAGCCCAGGTGCGGAAAACGACCGGAGACGAAATGGCTCACATCGTTGAAGCCCGGGGTCGAGGCGTGTCCCGGGGTCACCAGGGCGTCGATGAAGGCTTCATCCTCAGGGCTGATCTTCACCTCCAGGGCCCGGGTGTAGGCGTCCCACTGGGCTTCAGTGCGCGGGCCGACAATGGCCGAACTCACCGCCTGGTTATTCAGCACCCAGGCGATGGCGAACTCGACGATGCCGACCCCGCGACCCTGGGTGTATTCCTGGATCTGCTGGGCGATGCGCAGAGATTCCACCCGCCACTCGGTTTCCAGGATGCGCTTGTCCTGGCGTCCGGCGCGGCTGGCGCTGTCCGGGGCCACGTCCGGAGCGTACTTGCCGCTGAGCACACCACGAGCCAGGGGGCTGTAGGGCACGACGCCCAGGCCATAGGCCTTGGCCGCGGTAATCTGCTCGCCCTCGGCCTGGCGGTTGACGATGTTGTACAGCGGTTGGCTGATCACCGGACGGTCCACCCCCAACTGGTCGGCCACTCGAATCGCCTCGGCAATCCGCCAGCCCCGGTAATTGGACAGGCCCCAGTAGCGGATCTTGCCCTGGCGCAACAGATCGCCAATGGCCGAGATGCTCACCTCCAGCGGCGTGTCGTGGTCCTCGCGGTGCAGGTAGTAGATGTCCAGGTAATCGGTGCCCAGGCGGTTCAGGCTGGCGTCGATGCCGTTGAAGATGTGCTTGCGGCTCAGGCCGCTGCGGTTGGGCACGCCATCCGCCGGGCCGAAGCCGACCTTGGATGCCAGCACCCACTCATGACGGTGGCTGGCAATGGCCTCGCCGACAATTTCTTCGGAGTGGCCCTGGGTGTAGACGTCGGCGGTGTCGATGAAGTTGATCCCCTGGTCCCAGGCCTTGTCGATAATGCGCAGCGAGTCTTCGGTGTTGGTCTGCTCGCCGAACATCATGGTGCCCAGGGTCAGGCTGGAAACCTTGAGACCGGAATGGCCGAGGATGCGATAGCTCATGGGCGAAATCCTTGTGCTAGAGGGGTGGCCAGGGCATTTCCGGCCATTGGGGCGACCATCAAATACCACAAAGCCCGGCTTCTGCAATGCCTGAATGGCGCCTCCTGCAAGGAGATTCTGCTGTCGTGTAGGAGCCGGCTTGCCGGCGAACCGCGCAGCGGCCAGCCGCCCCGGGCCGGTGCTGGTCAGGGGCACAGCGCCCGACAGCGCTGCAACACGAAGCTGTGCAGCAGGCGCACCCGCTCGGAAACCTGCAGACGATGGGGACACAGCAGATTGAACGGCGCCGGTTCCCCTTGCCAGTCGCCGAGCAGCGGCACCAGGCGCCCGGCACGGATATCCTCGGCCACATCCAGCCGGGCCTTGTAGACAATGCCGTGGCCGGCCAGGGCCCAGCGTCGGGCCACTTCGCCGTCATCGCACAGGTAGTCGCCACGCACCGACACCTCGCGAATCTCGTCGCCACGACTGAAGCGCCAGCTGTCATAGGGTTGGCCGTTACGCAGGTAAAGCAGGGCGCTGTGGTGCGACAGTGCCTCGGGGGACTGCGGGGTACCGCAACGGGCCAGATAAGCCGGGCTGGCGCACGCCAGGCGGCGATGTTCGGGGAGAATGGGCAGGGCCACCAGACTCGAGTCCGCGGGCACGCCAAAGCGCAGGGCCACATCCACGGTGTCGCGGAACAGGTCGGCGTGGCGGTCATTGAGCCGCAGTTGCAGGCGCAGTTGCGGGTGCTCGGCCTTGAACTCGTCAAGCCAGGGCAGCAGCGCGTTGCGGCCGAAGTCCGACGGGGCCGACAGTTGCAGCACACCAGCCAGGCCCTGGCTCTGTTGCTTGAGCGCCTGTTCACCGTCCTCCAGGGTGGCCAGGGCCAGGCGCACGCTTTCCAGGTAGCGGCGCCCCTCTTCGGTCAGGCGCATGCTGCGGGTGGAGCGCGCCAGCAGGCGGCTGCCCAGGCGGGTTTCCAAACGCTTGAGGGCAATGCTGGCCGCGGCAGCCGTCATGCCCAGGGAGCGTGCGGCGGCGGATATGCTCCCGGAATCGGCGGTGCGCATGAAGATTTCCAGGTCGAGGATTGAGCTCATTAGTAAAAATCCTTTAAAGATCTTTGCGTTTTAGCGGGATTTTTCCTCGATTGGCAAGCTGTGAAGATGCAATCACCTTTACATGACCCAGGTGATCGCAATGAGTTTTTCCAACGCAAGCTTGCAGCACAAGACCGTAGTGGTGATTGGCGCCGGTAGCGGCATGGGTGCTGCCGTGGCCCGTCAGGCAGCCGCACGAGGGGCACAGGTAGTGCTGGCCGGGCGCAGCCTGGAAGCCCTGCAACGGCAGCAGGCGCAGTTGCCGCCCTCGGCCCGCAGCATCGCCGTGGACATCACCGACGCCGCCAGCCTCCGTGACCTGTTCAGCGCCGTGGGTGCCTTTGACCATCTGGTGATCAGTGCCGGTCCGGCCATCGCCGCCAAGCCCCTGGCCGACACTGACCTGCTGGATGCCCAGCGGGCTTTCGAGGTGAAGTTCTGGGGCGTGTGGCGTGCGGTCCAGGCGGCGCTGCCGACGCTCGCGCCCCAGGGCAGCATCAGCCTGACCTCGGGTCTGCTGTCGCGCAAAATGGTCCCCGGGCAAGTGCTCAAGACCACCCTCAATGCCGCCCTCGAAGCCCTGGGCAAGCACCTGGCCAAGGAACTGGCGCCGCGTCGGGTGAATGTCATCAGCCCCGGGGTCACCGACACTGAAGCCTATGCCGGGATGCCCGAGGAGGCTCGGCAGGCCATGTTCGCCCGCACCGCTGCAAACTTGCCGGTGGGCCGTGTCGGGCAGCCGGACGATGTAGCCGCGGCCTTTATCCTGGCCATGGAGAACGGTTTTATCAGCGGCAGCCTGATCGATGTCGATGGCGGTGGCCTGCTGTGAGCTGGCGCTTCGATCACCTGGCGTTCAACTGCGTCCAGGGCGAGGCGTTGCAGCAGGCATTCGCCGATCTGTTGGGCCTGCAAGCGGGACGGCGTCCACCGTTTCCCTTTCCCGGACGCTGGCTGTATCAGGACCAGCAGGCGCTGGTTCACGTCATCGAACAGGCCGATTGCCCTGAGCCGCAGCTGAGCCACATCGCCTTCAGCACCCAGGAGGCGGCCGAAGCGGTATTGCGGCGGGTGCAAGCCAGTGGCCTGGAGCATCAAGTGGCGCAGGTGCCGGAAGACGGCATCTGGCAGATCTTCGTCCGCTTGCCCGGTGGCCTGGTGCTGGAGTTGGATGCTCCGGCGGCGGGGGAGTTGAGCATCAGTCACGACTACGCCCAGCAAGGTGGCGCACCGGCCTGAGGCCAGGCGTGAAAAAGCCCGTTGGAGCAGAGGCTCGAACGGGCTTTTGTCGTTGCCGGGGCTGTGTATGGCCGGGGCTTAGCGGTTCAGGGTGCGGGTCATGCGCAGCGCCAGCAGACTACCGCCGACAATCACCCCGGCCAGCAGGTACAGCGCGGCATCGGTGGAGCCGGTGCTGTCCTTGACCCAACCGACCAGGTAGGGGCTGAGGAAGCCGGCCATCTGGCCCATGGAGTTGATCAGCGCCAAGCCACCGGCCGCCGCTCCGGCACTCAGCAGGGCGGTGGGCACCGGCCAGAACATCGGCAGGCCGGTGAGGGCGCCCATGGTGGCGAGGGTCAGGCCGAAGATGGCCAGGGCCGGGGTGGTGGCGAAGTTCACCGCGATCAGCAGACCTACGGCGCCCATCAGCATCGGCACCACAAGGTGCCAGCGGCGCTCCTTGCGCAGGTCCGCCGAGCGGCCCACCAGCAGCATGAACACCGCCGCCAGCAGGTAGGGAATCGCGCTCAGCCAACCGATTACCAGATTGTCGGCAAAGCCCAGGTTCTTGATGATCGACGGCAGCCAGAAGTTGATCGCGTAGACCCCGCTCTGGATGCAGAAGTAGATCAGGCCGAAGGCCCAGATCGCCGGATTCTTGAACACGGCCGTCAGGGAGTCACTGGCGGTTTTCGGCTGGTTGGCGGCGTCCGTGGCCTGGTCGGCCTCCAGCACCGCGCGTTCAGCCGGCGTCAGCCACTTGGCGTGGGCGAAGCTGTCGCTGAGCAGGAAGAACGCCAGGGCGCCGAGTACCACCGTGGGAATGCCCTGCAGCAGGAACATCCACTGCCAGCCGGCGAGACCGCCTTGCCCGGCAGCGAAGTGATTGAGGATCCAGCCGGAAAACGGACTGCCCAACAGGCCCGAGACCGGGATCGCCGACATGAACAGGGCCATGATCCGGCCACGGCGGAAGGTCGGGAACCACTGCGAGAGGTACAGCACCACCCCGGGGAAGAAGCCGGCTTCGGCGGCCCCGGTGAACAGGCGCAAGGTATAGAACTGGGTCGGCGTGGTGACAAACAGCAGGCAGGTGGACAGGGTGCCCCAGGTGATCATCATCAGCGCGATCCAGCGCCGTGGGCCGAACCTGTTCAGCGCCAGGTTGCTCGGTACGCCGCACAACACGTAGCCGATAAAGAAGATCCCGGCGCCCAGGCCGTAGACCGTTTCACTGAATTTCAGGGCATCGAGCATCTGCAACTTGGCGAAGCCAACGTTGACCCGGTCGAGGTAGTTGAACAGATAGCAAACGAAGATGAAGGGAATCAGGCGCAGGGTGATGCGCTTGTAGACGGCGTTCTTGTCGTCAGCCTGGGCCAGTGGGGCAGCGGCGCTCTGTGACATGGTGTGTCTCTCTTTATTATGATTTTTTGCGGTGCAAGGGTAACGTTGACCGCCCTGAGAGTCTCGGTCACACCGAGAGCGCTGTCTTTGTGCCTGCGCACAGCGATTGGCTGCCGACCCTGTGCCTCTGAACAACGTCCAAGGATCTTCCCTCTATGTTCGAACTCGATCATGACCTGGCGCAGGACATCGTCGACCGCACGATGGCCATCCTGCCCTACAACGTCAATGTCATGGACAGCCAGGGCCTGATCCTTGGCAGCGGCGAGCCGGAGCGGATCAACACCCGCCACGAAGGCGCGCAACTGGTGCTGGCCAACGGCCGCGTGGTGGAGATTGACGAGCCCACCGCGCGCCAGCTCAAGGGAGTGCAGCCGGGGATCAACCTACCGTTGCTGCACGACCAGCGGCTGATTGGCGTGCTGGGCATCACCGGTGATCCGGCGCTGCTGCGCACCTACGCCGAACTGGTGCGCATGACCGCCGAGATGCTGGTGAGCCAGCGCCACCAGCAGGCTGAGCAGCAATGGCGGCGCCAGCGCTGCGACGATTTGCTGGCCCTGCTATTGAGCGACAGCGGCGACTCCCCGCGCCTGGTGGACGAAGCCCAGCAGATGGGACTCAAACCGCAGTTGGCGCGAACCCCCTATCTGTTCGAACTGGCGCCGGAGCAGGCCGCAGGGCAGGGCGTCGAGACCCTCAGCAGCTGGCTGATGAGCCGTTACCCGGACAGCTGGTGCGTCAGTTCGTCAAAGACATCCCTGCTCTGGTGCCGCCCGGCGAACCTCAGCCTGGACAACCCGCGGCTGCTGGAAAAACTCGACGGCCAGGGCTGGAACATCCTGCGGGTCGCCGTGGGTGGGCAGGCCGATGGCCTGGCCGGATTGCGCCGCTGCTATCGTCGGGTCGGCGACCTGCTGGCCTACGGCCGCGATATCCTGCCGGACTCGCGCCTGCTAACCCTCAACCGCTACCGCTTGCCGGTGATGCTCTGGCGCCACCGCAACGACGACGCCCTGGACGAACTGCTGACACCGTTGCGCAAGGTCCTGGCCAAGGACAGCAACGGCCAGTTGCTGGCGACCCTGCGCAGTTGGTGCGACCACGATGGCCAGAGCCAGGCCTGCGCCGATGCCCTGGGCATCCACCGCAACAGCCTGCGCTATCGCATGGAGCGGATTGCCGAACTCAGCGGCGTCGACCCCTTGCGTCTGGATGGCATGCTGGCCCTGTACCTGGGGGTGCAATTGCTGCCTCACAGCACCGATCAACAGCATTCCCTGTAGCCGCTGCCGAGCGTCAGCGAGGCGGCGCAAAGGTCCCCGGGACCCTGCCTGGCGACTCGTCGTCGAGGTGCTGACGGCCTTGAGATCGCGGCGTCTCCTGCGCCGTTGTAGCAATGAACAATAAAGCGCCCTCGGACTTGTGCAGCGGACCGGGGTCAGCGCCTGCGCCAGATGGCAGCATGGCAGCACAAGAACCGGAGATAGCCCATGAAGATCATCATCGCCCCCGACTCGTTCAAGGACAGCCTGAGTGCCGAAGGCGTGGCCCAGGCCATTGCCCTGGGGCTGGCCGAAGTCTGGCCCGACGCCGAGCTACGTCAATGCCCGATGGCTGACGGTGGCGAGGGCACGGTGGAGTCGATTCTTGCCGCTTGTGACGGGCAACTGCGCAGCCATCGGGTCCAGGGGCCGCTGGGAGCGACGGTCGAAGCCCGCTGGGGCTGGCTGCCCCAGAGCCACACGGCAATCATCGAAATGGCCGAGGCCAGCGGCCTGCAATTGCTGGCGCTGGACCAGCGCGATGCCTGCAACAGCAGCACCTTCGGTACGGGGGAGTTGATCCTGGCCGCGCTGGAGGCCGGTGCCCAACGCATCATCCTGGCCATCGGCGGCAGCGCCACCAACGATGGCGGCGCCGGCGCCCTGCAAGCGCTGGGTCTCAAATTGCTGGATCGCCAGGGTCAGGTATTGCCCCGTGGTGGTCTGGCCCTGGCTGATCTGGCCGGCATTGAGCCCGATGGCATGGACCCGCGTCTGGCCCAGGTGCGTTTTGAAATCGCCGCCGACGTCAACAACCCGCTTTGTGGCGATCACGGTGCCTCGGCGATCTTCGGTCCGCAGAAAGGTGCCACGCCGCAACAAGTGCAAGCGCTGGACCGGGCTCTGGGGCACTTCGCCGACCTGTGTGCCGGCGTCTTGACCCGGGATGTCCGTGATGAGCCCGGCAGCGGCGCCGCTGGCGGCCTGGGGTTTGCCGCCAAGGCGTTCCTCGGCGCGCAATTTCGCCCCGGCGTGGAAGTGGTGGCGGAGCTGGTGGGCCTGGAGCAGGCCGTGTGCGGTGCCGATCTGGTGATTACCGGCGAGGGCCGCTTCGACGCCCAGACCCTGCGCGGCAAGACCCCCTTTGGCGTAGCACGCATTGCCCGGGAGCAGGGCGTTCCGGTGATCGTCATTGCCGGCACCCTGGGCGAGGGTTACCAGCAGATGTATGCCCACGGCGTGGATGCAGCCTTCGCCCTGACCTCAGGCCCCATGAGCCTGCAACAGGCCTGCCGCGAAGCCCCGCGCCTGCTGCGCGAACGCGCCGCCGACATCGCCCGGCTCTGGCGCCTGGCCAGCACCCCCGCATAAGCGCCCTGCAGGAGCTGGCTTGCCAGCGAAGAGGCCCTCAAGCCTTGCCGCACCCGTCAGATTGCCTTCGTCGGCAATCGCCGCTCAATAGACCCCGCCCTCGCTGGTGGGGGTGTCCAGGGTCTTGTACTGGCCGGCCAGACTCTGCAGGCCCTTCATCAGCACGGTGGTATCCACGCCCACCGCGACAAAATTCGCCCCCAGTTCGATGCAACGCCGCGCCAGTCGCTGATCGGCACTGAGAATTCCCGCGGCCTTGCCCGCTCGACGAATCCGCACGATGGCGTCTTCAATCGCGGCCACCACATCAGGGTGCCCGGGGTTGCCCCGCTGGCCCATGGCCGCCGACAGATCCGCCGGGCCGATAAACACGCCGTCGACCCCGTCCACCGCAAGCATCTCATCCAGGTTGCGCAGGCCTTCGAGGTTCTCGATCTGCGCCAGCAGGCACATCTGCTCGTCCGCCTGGTCCAGGTAGCCGGCGATGCTGTTCCAGCGCGACGCCCGGGCCAGGGCGCTGCCAACCCCGCGAATGCCCTGGGGTGGGTAACGCATGGCTCGAACCAGCTGACGGGCCTGGTCAGCGCTTTCCACCATGGGGATCAGCAGGGTCTGGGCGCCGATATCCAGCAATTGCTTGATCAGCGCTGTATCGCCAATGGGCGGGCGGATAATGCCCTGGGCTGCGTAGGGGGCGATGGCCTGCAACTGCGCCAGCAGGCTGCGCAGATCGTTGGGCGCGTGTTCGCCGTCCAGCAGCAGCCAGTCGAAACCGGCGTTAGCCGCCAGCTCGGCGCAGTAGCCGTCCGCCAGGCCGAGCCACAGGCCAATCTGCGGCTCGCGCTGTTGCAGGCGTTGCTTGAACAGGTTCAGCGGCATGTCCATGGCAGTCTCCTCAGACAAAACGGCAGGCAATGCTGCCCAACTGGTCGTAGTCCACATGGAATACATCTCCGGGACGGGCGGCCACCGGGCGAGTGAAGGAGCCGCCGAGAATGATCTGCCCGGCTTCCAGGCCGACGTCATAGGCCGCGAGCTTGTTGGCCAGCCAGGCCACGCCCTTGGCCGGGTGGTTGAGTACCGCGGCGGATACCCCGGACTCCTCGATCACGCCATTGCGGTAGAGCACCGCCGGCACCTTGCGCAAATCCACATCCCCTGGACGCACGGCGCGGCCGCCCATCACCACCCCGGCGTTGGCGGCGTTGTCGGAGATGGTATCGAAGACCTTGCGGGTGGCCTGGGTCTGCGGGTCCACCTGCTGGATGCGGGCGTCGATGATCTCCAGGGCCGGAATCACCCAGTCGGTGGCGTCCAGCACATCGAACAGGGTGCAGTGGGGGCCTTTCAAGGGTTTGCCGAGGATGAACGCCAGCTCCACTTCGACCCGGGGCACGATGAAGCGCTGGAACGGAATGTCGCTGCCTTCATCGAACAGCATGTCGTCCAGCAGGGCGCCGAAATCCGGCTCGGTGATGTTGGACGACACTTGCATCGCCCGGGACGTCAGGCCGATCTTGTGGCCCACCAGCTTGCGGCCGTCGCGGATCTTCTGCTCCACCCAACTGCGCTGGATGGCGTAGGCGTCTTCGATGCTGATGGCCGGGTATTGCAGGGACAACTGGCCGATCTGTTCGCGGCTGCGTTCGGCGGCGTTGAGGCGTGCGGCGGCCTCTTGGATATCCGAGGGGCTGAGCATGTTTATTTCTCCCGAGGGTTGACGATATGGGCAGGCACCCGCAGCACCAGCCAGGCGCCCAGGGCGATCAGCAGGGCCAGGGCATAGAGGGCGAGGCTGGCGCTTTGGGTGGCGTCACGCACCACACCAATCAGGTAGGGCGCGAGGAAAGCGGCAACACTGCCGAAGGAACTGATCAGGGCAATGCCCGCCGCCTGGGTGCTGCTGGCGAGAAAGGCCGGCGGCAACTGCCAGAACATCGGTAGCGCGGCGCTGGCGCCCATGCCCGCCACCAGCAGGCCGAACATCACCAGCCAGGGGTTTTCCGGGGCCAGCCCGGTGAGGATCAGGCCAAGGCTGGACATCAGCAGTGGTACCCCCAGGTGCCAGCGGCGTTCGCGCAGGCGGTCCGAGGAGCGGCCAACGCCGAGCATGAACAGGCAGCCGGCCAGATAGGGCAGGGCACTGAGCATGCCGACGTTGCTGTCCCGGGCGATGCCGGCGTGGTGGATCAGGGTCGGCATCCAGAAGGCGATGGTGTTCACCGCCAGCATCACCGCGAAGTAGATGCACACCAGCAGCCAGACATGGCGGTCGGTGAGGATGTCGCTGAAGCGGTTGATGGACTTGCGCTGTTCTTCCTGTTGCAGCGCCTGCAACAGCTGGGTTTTCTGCGCCGGGGTCAGCCAGTTCACCTGCTCGATGCTTTCCGGCAGGGCCTTGAGCACCACCAGCCCGAGCAACACCACGGGCAAGCCTTCGATCAGGAACATCCATTGCCAGCCGCGCAGGCCGCCGAAGTCGTGGAAACTTTCCAGAATCCACCCCGACAAGGGCCCGCCAATCACTCCGGCCATGGGCACGGCGATGGCGAACAGCGCGGTGACCTGACCGCGGCGACTGGCGGGGTACCAGCGGTTGAGCAGCACCAGGATGCCGGGGAAGAAACCCGCCTCGGCGACCCCCAGCAGAAAGCGCAGGGCATAGAAGCCCCAGGCACTGTCCACCAGCATCAGGGCACTGGACAGCAAGCCCCAGACCAGCATCAGGAAAGCGATCCAGCGCCGTGGCCCGACCCGGTCCAGGGCCAGATTGCTGGGCACCCCGAACAGCGCGTAAGCCACGAAGAACAGCCCGGCGCCGAGGCCGTAGACGCTGTCGCTGAAGCCCAGATCCTGGGTCATCTGCAACTTGGCGAAGCCGATATTGATCCGATCCAGGTGGGCGAAGATGTAGCAGACGAACAACAACGGCATCAGGCGCCAGGTGATCTTGCGATAACAGTCGTTGACCTCGGCCACAGGAGCCTCGGCGATTGCGGGATGGGACATGGGGCGATCTCGTTATTGTTCTTGTGTGGGCCGGCTTGCCGGCGAAAGCGCACTCTGGGTTGGCGCAAGGCTTGCGGGCCTGTTCGCTGGCAAGCCAGCTCCTACGGGGCACATGGGCGTTGGTAGAAGCCGGCTTGCCGGCGAAAGCACCGGCACAATGCTCAGGCCTGTCCGCGCAGAAACTCATGCACGTTGTTGTGCTTGAAGTTCAGTTCGGCATCCAGCTCGCTCATCTCGAACGACAGGGCCAGCAAGCGCTGCGCCTGCAGCTCGGCGAAGTGCGCCTTGATGATTTCGAACAGCCCCTCGGCTACTTGTCGCCGGGTGGCCAGGTCACGACCGGCACCCACCTGCAGGCGCATATGGACAAAGGCGTAGTCGTGCTTGCCGTCGGCCATGCGCCAGGTGTCCAGGCGCACGCCGCGGCTGCGAATGCCCCCAAGGGGAAACACGCCAGTGGCGCCCAGGTAGTCATGAACCTTGGAGAACAGCCCTGGCAGATCGGCCGCCTGTTCGATGTTGTCGGTGTATTCAGCGATGAAATGGGGCATGAGGGCCTCCTTCGCAGGCAGCGGCAAGCGGCAAGCTACAAGCCGCAAGAGGGGACTCCTGTGACTTGGCGCTTGTGGTTTGTCGCTGCTGTCGATGTCGTCTTGCAGCGGGTAGCTCGGAGCTTGCAGCTGCTTCTAAATTTCAAAAATGGCGTTGATCTGACCGGTGCCGGAGCTGCCGAAGAGCGGGGTGATGATCTCGGCCGGGCGGTTGTATTCAGCGCCGCCCAAGAGCCCCAGGAGCATCGCCGTGTCATGCATGCCGCCCTCGCCATGGCAGCTGGCGGCGTAGTCCGGGAGCATGGCGCAGAACTCGCGGAAACGTCCCTGCTGCCAGAGTTCCACCACCCGCTGGTCCACCTGTTTGTCGAATTCCCGGGTCCAGTTGTGGATGTTGGCCTCGGCCTCGCGGTCGTTGGAGAAACGGTGGGACAGCGAACCGGACGCCAGCACCAGGACCTTGCGGTCGCTCTTCTCGATGGCGCGGCGCACCGCGGCGCCGAAGGTGAAGCTGTCCTCAAGCCGGTGCCAGGCGCACCAGGCGGCGATGGACACCACCTTGAAGTGCTCGGCGGCGGGCACGTCCATGTGCATGTAGCGCATGGGCACCAGGGTGCCGTACTCCAGCTCCAGGCTGGGGATGTTGTGGGCCAGGGTGCGCACGTCGGCGGCGTTGGCCTCGGCGGCAATCAGTTGACCCAGCTCCGGGCAGCCCTGGTAGTCGTAGGTCATGTTCTTGATGAAGTGCGGCAACTCGTTGCTGGTGTAGGTGCCGTTGAAGGCTTCACCGCAGTTGATGTGGTACCCGCTGTTGACCAGCCAGTGCACATCGAACACCACCGCGGTGTCGGCCCCCAGCTCCCGGGCGCGGCGAGCAATTTCCTTGTGCCCGGCAATGGCCGCCTCACGGCAGCCGTGGTGCTTGCCCGGCAGTTCGGACAGGTACATCGATGGTACGTGGCAGACCTTGGCGGCCATGACGACTTCGCCCATGGTGCTTCTCCTGAAACATCTTATTGTTGGCGTGATCCGGGACGGTTCTGAACCTTACACGCCCCAGCGCGGGATGTGGTGGCTGCCCATGGAGAGGCAGACGTTCTTGATCTCGGCAAACACTTCAAAGCTGTACTCGCCGCCTTCGCGGCCGGTGCCCGAGCCCTTGATGCCGCCGAAGGGCTGGCGCAGGTCGCGGACGTTCTGGCTGTTGATGAACACCATCCCGGCCTCGATGCCCCGGGCCAGGCGATGGGCCTTGCCGATGTCCTGGGTCCAGATGTAGGAGGCCAGGCCGTATTCGGTGTCGTTGGCCAGTTGCAGGGCTTGGGCCTCGTCCTTGAACGGGATCAGGCACACCACCGGGCCGAAGATTTCTTCCTGGGCGATGCGCATCCGGTTGTCCACGTCAGCGAACACCGTGGGCTGGATGAACTGCCCGCGGGCCAGGTGCGCCGGCAGGTTGACCGGGCGTTCCAGACCGCCGGCCAGCAGCGTTGCGCCTTCTTCCAGACCGATGCGGATGTAGCCGGTGACCTTGTCGTAGTGGGCCTGGGTGATCATCGAGCCGACCTGGGTCTTGGGGTCTTGCGGGTCGCCGACAATCAGGCGCTTGGCCCGGGCGGCGAATTCCTTGACGAACTGCGGGTAGACGCTTTCCTGGATGAAGATCCGACTGCCGGCGGTGCAGCGCTCGCCGTTCAGGGAAAAGATGGTGAACAGTGCGGCGTCCAGGGCCCGTTCCAGGTCGGCGTCCTCGAAGATCAGCACCGGCGACTTGCCCCCCAGTTCCATGGAGTACTTCTTCAAGCCGGCGGTCTGCATGATCTTCTTGCCGGTGGCGGTGCCGCCGGTGAAGGAGATGGCCCGCACGTCCGGGTGGCGCACTAGGGCATCGCCGGCAGTGGCGCCGTAGCCCTGGACGATGTTCAGCACCCCGGCGGGAATCCCGGCTTCCACCGCCAGCCTGCCCAGCTCATTGGCGGTCAGTGGCGACAGTTCGCTCATCTTCAGCACCGCGGTGTTGCCCAGGGCCAGGCAGGGTGCGGTCTTCCAGGTGGCGGTCATGAACGGCACGTTCCACGGCGACACCAGGGCGCAGACGCCCACCGGCTGGTACAGGGTGTAGTTGAGCATCTGGTCGTCCACCGGATAGCTGTGGCCATCCATGCGGGTGCAGACCTCGGCGAAGAAGTCGAAGTTGTGCGAGGCCCGGGGAATCAGCACGTTGCGGGTCTGGTGGATCGGCAGGCCGGTGTCCAGGGTTTCCAGCTCCGCCAGATGCGGCACGTTCTCCTCGATCAGCGCGCCCAGGCGGCGCATCAGCCGGGCGCGCTCCTTGGCCGGGGTATTGGCCCATTTCGGAAAGGCGTCCTTGGCCGCGGCCACCGCCTGGGCGATTTCCTCGGCGCCACCGCTGGCCACCTCGCCGATGGCTTCACCGGTGGCGGGGTTGTAGTTGGTGAACACTTCACGGCTTTCGACTTCGCGGCCGTTGATCCAGTGTTTGATCATTTATGCGTGCTCCTTGGCCACGGCAGTGGGCTCTGGTTGGGCGTGATGGGCGAAAAAATCGCTCTCGCTGACAATGCGGTTGACCAGCCGGCCGACACCTTCGATTTCCACCACCACCTCATCGCCGGGCACCACGTCGGACAGGCCTTCGGGGGTGCCGGTGGCGATCATGTCACCCGGTTGCAGGGTCATGAAGCCGGACAGGTATTCAATCAGGTAAGGGATGTCGAAGATCATGTCGGCGGTGCTGCCTTGCTGACGCAGTTCGCCATTGACCCAGGTGCGCAGGGTCAGCTTGTTGGGCTCCGGTACTTCGGCGGCATCGATGATCCACGGGCCGACTGGCGTGGTGGCGTCGCGATTCTTCACCCGCAGGTTGGGCCGGTAGTAGTTCTCCAGGTAATCGCGGATCGCGTAGTCGTTGCACAGGGTGTAGCCGGCCAGGTAGTCCAGGGCGTCCTCGCGCTTGACGTTGCGTGCGGTCTTGCCGATCACTGCCACCAGCTCGCACTCGTAGTGCATGTAGGCGACGTTGTCCGGGCGCCAGGTCACCTGCTGGTGGCCGGTGTAGGTGCCCGGAGACTTGATGAACACCAGGGGCTCGGTGGGCGGCTTGAAGGCCAGTTCGGCGGCGTGGTCGGCGTAGTTCAGGCCCAGGGCGAACATGGTGCCGGTGGCCGGTGGCAGCCACTGCACCTGATCCTCGGCCAGGGTCCGGCCGTCTTCGAGCTCCAGGGTATTGGGGCCGGTGACCCGAGCTTGGTGGACCTGGCCCTGATAACGGATGCGCGCGTGTTTCATGTCAGTTCCTCATTCGGCAACGATGCTGTTGGCCAGGCGGCCCAGGCCGCTGATCTGTACTTCGACCCGGTCGCCGGGCCGCACATCGACCCGGCCCTCGGGGGTGCCGGTGATCAGCACGTCTCCGGCATGCAGGGTCATGAATTCGCTGATCTCGGCAATCAGCTGAGGGATGCTGCGCACCAGATTGGCGGTGCTGTTGTGCTGCACCCGCTCGCCGTTGACGAACAGCTCCAGGCTCAGGTCGTGGGGGTCGCTGATCTGGGCGGCCGGCACCAGTTGCGGGCCGATGGCGCAGAAGCCGTCCCGGCACTTGGCCTTCACCGCGGGGCGGTAGTAGCTGTCTTCCGGCAGGCTGAACTCGTTGACGATGGTGTAGCCGGCCACATGCTCCAGGGCGTCCTCCAGGCGCACGCGACTGGCACGCTTGCCGATCACCACCCCCAGGGCCGGGCCCGGTTGCAGGCGTTCGACGTCCTTGGGGAACACCACCGGCGCCTCATGGGTATTGCGGGTGTTGGGGGTCTTGATGAACAGCACCGGTTTCACCGGAGGCTTCTGGTAGGGCGGCTGGGTGAAGCTTTGCAGATGGCTCTGCAGCAACCCTTGGTAGTTCAGCGCAACGCCGAACAGGGTGCCGCCGGCGTGATCGTTCAGTGCACGGCTCATCGAGCGTCTCCTGGTTCCTGGTGTCGGGGCCCGCAATGCGCTTGCCGCTCGCGGGGTGAATTCGTTAATGTATTAACGTTATATTTAATATGTTAACGATCGTCAAGCGACAGCCTGATCGATTGCTTCGTGCACTGGCGGGCAAGCCGTGAATCCCGCAGGATGCCAACGCTCTGCGTGCTGAAAAATAAAAACAGAAGGGTGCCATGAACCCACGCCAACCCATTCCCAATATCAACATCGGCCAGGTCTACGATCAGCGCTACGCCGATGCCCAGGTGCATTACGACAAGCTGAGCAATCTCGCCGGCTTCTTCGGGCGCAACATGCCCGTGCATCGCCACGACCGCTTCTTCCAGGTGCATTACGTGCAAAGCGGCGCGGTGCGGGTCTATCTGGACGACCAGCAATACCTGGAGTCGGGACCGATGTTCTTTCTCACGCCACCGACCATTCCCCATGCCTTCGTCACCGAGGCCGACAGCGAAGGCCACGTACTCACCGTGCGCCAACAGCTGGTGTGGGAATTGATCGGTGCCGATCCGACGCTGGCCCCCGCGCCCCAGGTGCCGCCGGTGTGTGTGGCGCTGACGCGCCTGGGGCCGGAGTTTGCCGGTGAGGTGCGGCGCCTGGAGTCTCTGTTCCAGGAGTTGCAGCAGGAAATCGGCGGGCAGGGGGCTGGGCGCGAGCCGGCCCTGGAAGCCCTGACCCGGCTGCTGATGATCAGCCTGCTCAGGCTTTCGGCCAATTCCCTCAAGGCCCGCCCGGCCCGGCATGAAGACTTGCAGATCTTCCATCGCTTCAACGAACTGATCGAGGCCCGCTACCTGGAGCACTGGCCCCTGGCGCGCTACGCCAGCACGCTGGGGGTCACCGAAGCGCGCCTCAACGACGTCTGCCGTCGCATCGCCGATCTGCCATCCAAACGCCTGGTGTACGAGCGCCTGATGCAAGAGTCCAAGCGCTTGCTGCTGTTCACCGCCAGCTCGGTGAATGAAATCTGCTACCAGCTGGGCTTCAAGGATCCGGCCTATTTCAGTCGGTTTTTCCAGCGCTACGCCAAGACCGCACCGGGGGAATACCGGGCGCGCCAGGGGCTGACGAACCCGCCAGTGGCCGAGGCGCCCGGCCCCTGAGACCGCGGGAAGGGCAAGGTTGACCGCGGGGGCCGCGTGGCGTTGCACAGACCGTCGCCAATGGCTGTATTCGAAGCCTTTCGACCATGGCAGAATCCGCGCCTTTGCCCGACAAGGAGCGTCGTCATGCTGCGTGCCGTTGTGTTGTCCCTGCTGGCGCTTGGCGCCACGCCGTGCCTGGCTCGAGAGCTGCCGGAACTGACGCCGCTGTGGCTGCAGCAAGAAGGCTGGATCAGCGCGTGCGACAACCGCCGCGACTGTCAACTGCTCTACGCGCCGAACATCGCCTTTGCCGAGCAGGTCAACCACCTGACCCTGTTGATCCGCAGCCAGGCCGGTCCCGAGGGCCAGGTGCAGCTGCAACTGGAACACCAGGGCGCGCCCTTCGATCCGGCCGCGCTGCGCCTGGATGGCCAGCCGCTGGAACCCGGCTTGCTGGCAGCCCTGGTGCAAGAAGTGGAGGCCTCCGACAGCACCCGTCAACAACAGTACTACCGGGTTGACGATCAGGCCCTGGCCCGGCAATGGCTGGCGCGGCTGCGCACCGGGCAGGTGCTGGAACTGCCGGGAGAGGAGCCGGCCCAGGTGCAGCTCAAGGGGTTGCCGGATCTGCTGCAACGGGTGGATCAGGTACAGGAACGCCTGGGTACGGTCAGCGCTCTGGCGGCTCCCGGCGCGCAACCGGTCAGTGCGGTGCCCAGGGTCCAGGCGGCCAAGGCCCTGGGCGCCTATCCCGGGGTGACGCCCCTGAGTGCCCGGGAACGCAGCGGGCTGCGGGCAGCGGTGCAGAAAACCTTGCCGCCGCCCAAGTCTGAAGAGGACGACGACTACGTCATGCCGCCGAGGATCGAGCTTTATCCCCTGACCGCGCAGCAGGCGCTGGTGTTCGAGTTCTCCGACTGCGGCGCCTACATCTGCCTGTTCGATATCAGCAGCCGCTCGCGCACCGCGCCCTATGCGCTGCAACCCCTGCAGATGCAGGCATTGCCGAACGGTAGCGTCGACCATGCCGGGGGCATCAACTATTACCCCGAGACCGGCGAGCTCAGCAGTTTCCTCATGGGCCGCGGGATGGGTGACTGCGGTGAAATGGCCAGCTGGCACTTCGACGGCCAGGCCTTCCAGCTCACCGACTACCGGCGCATGCCCAATTGCAGTGGCCTGGGCTACGACAACTGGCCGGTACTCTGGAGTGCCGAGGCGCCGAAGCGCCCCTGAGCCCCGGTTCAAGTGCATGTTTCGCCTTGAGGCATGCTGCGCGGTTGCGCCGGTGCCGTGCCCAGCAGCAGGTCGGCGGCCTTTTCCCCGATCATGATCGCCGCCGCGTTGGTGTTGCCGGTGATCAGGCTCGGCATGATCGAGGCGTCCGCCACCCGCAAACCCTGGAGGCCGTGGACCCGCAGTTGATCGTCCACCACCGCCAGTTCGTCATGGCCCATCTTGCAGCTGCCCACCGGGTGGAACACGGTGCCCAGGTGCTGGCGAATCCATTGCTCGATCTGCTCCTGGCTCTGTACCTGCGGGCCGGGCACCAGTTCGCCCTTGAGCCGCCGGGAGAAGGCCCGGGTCGCGGCCAGCTGGCGCACCAGGCGCAAGCCGGCCACCAGTTTGCGCAAGTCCTCGGGGTGGCTGAGGAAGTTGGCCTCGATCAGCGGTTTGTCGTGGGGATCGGCGGAGTTCAGGCGCACCCGACCTCGGCTTTGCGGGTGCATCACCGCCACATGCAGGCTGATGCCATGGCCCACGGGAATCAGGCGCTGGGGCTGGTTCTTCAGGGCCGGGGCGACGATCAGCCCCAGCTCCGGCACCGGGTCCTCGGGCGTAAGGCGCAGAAAGGCCCCGGACTCGACGGTGTTGGAGGTCAGCGGGCCCTGGCGCCGGGTCAGGTACTGCCAGGGCGAACGGGCCAGGGGCAACAGTCCCTTGGGCGAAAGGCCGTAGCTCAGCTCGGGGTCGCTGCGGTACATCAGCACGATGTCCTGGTGGTCCTGCAGGTTCAGGCCGACCCCCGGCAACGGGTGGCGCGGCAGGATGCCGTGGGGTTTCAGTTCCTCTGCCGGGCCGATACCGGAGAGCAGCAGCAACTGCGGCGAGTTGATCGCCCCGGCGCACAGGATCACTTCCCGGCGCGCCTGCAACTGACGGACCTGTCCGTTCTGACTGATCTCCACGCCGCTGGCGCGAGTGCCTTGCAGCAGCACTCTGTGGGTCAGGGTGGAACTGAGCAGGGTGAGGTTTTCCCGCTGCAGGATCGGATGCAGGAAGGCCCGTGCCGCGCTGCAGCGTTCGCCGTTGATCTGGGTGACATGGAAGGGCCCGAAGCCTTCCTGTTCCGGGCCGTTGAAGTCTGGGTTGTAGCTCCAGCCCAGCTCCGTGGCCGCTTCATAGAACACCTGATTGACTGGGCTCGGGCTGCGCTGCTCGGCGACGTTGAGCTCGCCGTGCTGGCCATGCCAGGGCGAGTCTCCCGGTTCGAAATGCTCCGAACGCTTGAAATAGGGCAGCAGCTCGTCATGGCTCCAGCCCTGGTTGCCGGCGGCAGCCCAGCGGTCGAAGTCCTGACGGTGACCACGGATGTAGATCATGCCGTTGATGGCGCTGGAGCCGCCCCAGACCCGGCCACGAGGGCAGGGGATGGGCTGGTCGCCGCTGGCGGCCTGGGCGCTGAATTGATGCATCCAGTTCCAGCGCGGGTTGGCGATCAGGCGGATGATCCCCGCCGGGGTGCGCACATAGGCGGCGGGCAGCACGGTGCGGTCACTGGGCCCGGCCTCGATCAGGCACACCTTGAGCTTGGGGTCGGCGGACAGACGGTTGGCCAGCACGCAACCGGCGGAACCGGCGCCCACCACGATGTAGTCGAAGGTTTGCGTGGTGTGTTCACTCATGGGGGATACCTCTTGGGCAGTCACAGAAATCCATCTCACAGCCCCAGCAGCGAGCCGACGTCGAGGGTCACTTGCAGGCCGACGACAAAGCCGTTGCCGCTCAGCTCGCGGGCTTCGGGGTTGTAGAAATTGTCCGGGTTGATCAGGTACTGGACGCTGGGCTCCAGGGCCAGTTGCCGGGTCAGGGCGATGTGGGCGTTGGCTTCCAGGGCATAGACATTGCGCTCGCCCAGGCGCGGGTCGCCGCCGTTGGCGGTCCGTGCCTGCTGCTGGAAGCGCAGTTGGTGATCGTTGAGGCGCAGGTAGCTGGCCTTGAGGTTGAGCTTGTCCTGGGGCCGGTCGAAGGGGGCGAGGTAGGTCAGCCCGGCTTCGGCGAACTGGCTGAAGGGCTGTTTATCGTCGGCCGCCGCCGACAGCGAACCGAACAGCAGCAAGGCTTGGGGCGCAGTACCGGTGCCGGCGTCGGCGCGCCACAGCGACTGCTGGAACTTGAAGAAGGCGCCGCCGCTGCCGAATGCCATGGCCCCGGTCAGCGGGTCCACCTGCTTGGAGGTGTTGTAGTAGCCGTTGAGTTCGTAGTGGGAGCTGTAGGCATCGCGGTTCTGGCTGCCGATGCCCAGCAACAGACTGGTGCCGCTGGCGTCGTCGGTACTGAAATCCAGGCCCTTGCGCTCCTTCAGGTAGTCCACCGGGTTGGATTCGAAGGCGCCGCCGTGCACGTACCACTGGGGTGTCAGCTGGTACTTCAGGTAGCCGCCCCAACTGCCGTAGGGCGGCGGCAGGATGCCGGTGGAAGAATCGATGATCGGGTCGTTGCAGGTGATGGTGCTTTCGCAGTTGTAGATATAGAAGTAGCGCCGCGCGTTGGTTCGCCCCAGGCTCAGGTCGACCTGGCCGTCGAGCCAGGTCTGCTGGTAGGTCAGCAGGCTCAACTGGTTGCTGGTGAGGTCGTTGTGGATCGGCGCGCCGCCGAAGTAGCTGCCGGCGGCGCCCTGCCAGTTGCGTGAGGTGGGCACGCCGGTCTGGTGGTCGAGGATGAACAGTGTCTGCTCGAAGTGCAGCGCTGCGCCGTCGAGCCCGGCGAAGGTCCCCAGGTTGATGTCGGCGCCGACGAACAGATCGCCGCTGTTGCCGAAGCTGTGGGGGCGGGGGCCGGTGTCGAGGTTCTTCATGGCCAGGCTGAGAAACTGCACGTGGGGCGTAATGCCCCGGTCGGCCAGGTAGTCGCCCAGACCGGACAGCGGCCCGCTACGAGGCGCAACTGGGGCATCGGCGAAGCAATCAAGGGGCAGCAGCAGGGCTGCCAGCAGCGGGCACAGCGCATAGGAAGCATTCATGTCGGGTACTCGTTTCTTGTTGTTTTTGTCTTGAGTGTTGAAACCGATGGGTCAGGCCTCGGCCAGGGCCAGTGTCGGGTTGACCAGCACCTTGATCTGACTCTTGTCGTGCAATAACACCTCGAAACCCTGTTCCACCGCCTGCTCCAGGGCCAGGCAGCGGGTCACCACTCGGGACAGGTCCAGGCGTCCGCTGGCCAGCAGCTCGATCAGTTCGGGATACACATGGCGGTAGCCGACACTGCTGAGCAGGCGCAGTTCGTTGTTCACCAGATGAAAGGCGTCGAATTGCACCTGACCCATCAAGCCCACCAGCACCGCTTCACCGCCCTTGCGTAGGCAGTGCAGGGCATGGCTCAGGGTCTGCTGGGTGCCGGCGGCCTCAAAGGCCGTGTCGAGGCCGCCATCGCTCAGTTGCCGCAGGTGTTCCTGTAGTTGCGGATCGCGGCCGTCCAGGGCGGCCGAGGCGCCGAGTTCCAGGGCCAGGCGTCGGCGCTGCGGGTCCAGGTCCACGGCGTAGATGCGCTCCACGCCCCGCAGCCGTGCCAGCAGGATCAGCAGCAGGCCGATGGGGCCCAGACCGAACACCACGCAACTGTCGCCGGCCATCAGGCTGCTCTGGTTCAGGGCGTGGTAGGCCACCGCCGCCGGCTCCAGCACGGCGGCCTGCTTGAAGCTGACGCGCTCCGGCAGCAGGTGCAGCATGTAGGCGGGCACCAGCGCCTGCTCGGCAAAACCGCCGTCGCCCATCAGGCCGATAAAACCCATGGATTCACAGAGGTTGTACTGGCCCATGCGGCAGTACTGGCATTCACCGCAGCGATACTCCGGCTCCACCGCCACCCGCTGCCCCAGCAGACGTGGGTCGACGCCGGGGCCCAGGGCCACCACTTGGCCGCAGAACTCATGGCCCAGCGTCAGTGGCGCCCGGCAGCCGGACAGCGGATGGGCCGCGTGCTGGGGAATCGAGTGCGGCCCATCGGCGTACTCATGCAGGTCGCTGCCGCAGATACCGCAATAGGCCACCTGCAACAGGACTTCCCCGGGGCCGGGCTGGCGCAGTTGTACCTGGCTCAGGCGCAGGTCCCGGGCGGCGTGCCAACGCAGTGCGTTCATGGCTGGTTTCCTTGCAGGACAGAGGAGGCGTCGGCGTGCCGGCGCTGTTGACGGGCCAGCACCGCCGGGGCGGTTTCCTTGAGGAACAACGCCAGTACCGCTGCCAGCAAGGCGCCGCCACATGACATCCACATGACGATGGACAGGCCGAAGCGGTCGGCGGCGAACCCGGCGATGGTCGGGGCGACGAAGCCGCCCACCAGTTCACCAATCCCCATGATCATGCCCAGGGCCGTGGCCATGACTTCACGGGGCACGGTCTCCGCCGGAATGGTGGCCATGAACAGGGTGAAACAGCCCAGGCCGGTGTAGGTCAGCAGCATCAGTACGCCGAGCATCCAGGGCGAAGACGCGTAGAGCAGGGCCATGGGGCAGCAGGCGGCGATCAGCGAGAACAGCACCAGGGTCGGTCGCCGGCCGATGCGATCGGAGATCGCCGGCACGCCGAAGCCCCAGAGCACCCAGGCGCCGCCCAGGCAACTCATCACCGTGCCCATGCTGGCCGGGCTGTAGTCGCGGACCTTGACCAGAAAGGTCGGGGTGAAGGAAATCAGAATGATGAACCAGGTCAGGAACACGCAGCTGATCAGGGTGCAGAGCACGATGTTGCGACTTTTCAACAGGGCCAGCCGATGTCCGCCGCCGTTGCTCGGTGCGGCGTTGGTCCGGGGCTCGCCCCGTGGCGGGTCCGGGTGCACGTAGCGCCAGATCAACAGGGCGATCAGCAGGCCGGGAACCAGCGAGATGATGAAGGCGTGGCGCCAGCCATAGGCTTCGGCCAGGGCGATCAGCACCGGCGGTCCGATCACGGCCCCCAGCAGCCCGGCCGCCGAGCCTTGCAGCAGGCCCATGTTCAGGCCCCGGCGTTGGGGCGATGAAGCCTCAACCATCAAGGATTGCGACAAGGGCAGGATCGGCCCTTCGGCCAGCCCCATGATGGCGCGAAACAGCAGCAGGCTGAGGAAGCCGGTGACCAGCCCGGAAAGGGCCGAGCACAGGGAAAACAGGATCACCGCGACGATCAGCAGCGGCTTGCGCACGCCTCGGCGGTCCGACCAGGCGCCCACCAGGGCACCGGACACCGCCCAGGCCAGGGCCAGCACCGACGACAGCATGCCCAGGTGGCTGTTGCTCAATTGCAGTTCGTCGGCCATGAAGGGGAACAGGAATGACAGCGCAAGACGATCGAAAAAGACGAAGCCGAAGGTCAGGAACAGCACCCCCAGCAAGGTGTTCTCGTAACCGGCCTTGTTGTTTTTATAAGCCATGGTGGTTCTCCGAGGAGGCGTGAGAAACGCCGATCAGCGAAACAGAGTGTCGATATGGGCCGCGCCCAGGCCGATCTTTTCGTAGTGTTCGCGGCACAGGGCGATGTAGGAGTGCACGTCGAAGTAGCCGTCGGGCTCGCCCTGTTCGTCGAGCCAGATCAGCGGGCCCTTGACGATGAAGAACACCCGCATCGGCTGCTCGTGCTCGTAGGCCACCAGGGTGTGGCCTTCGCCCGGGGTTTCGTAGACGAAGTCGCCGGCGCTGGCGGTCCACTCATGCTCCAGGTAGCCCCACTTGCCGGACAGGGTGTAGGCGAAGACTTCGTGGGGGTGGTAGTGGCGGTTGACCAACCCGGCACTGCGGGCCATGAGGATGTCGCACCAGCGGTTCTCGCTGGGGGAAATCCACAGCGGTCGCGAAGACACGGTTTCGGTGAAGGGCACGTACAGGCTCAGGTCGTCACTGGCGGCATCCGGCAGGTAGACCTCGGGTTTGGCATCGGGCTTGAAACAGTTGGCGATGGGTTGCAGGTCTTTCCAGAACTCACGGGTGGCGGCTTCAGGCATGGTCGACCTCGATTGTTGTTATAGGGGGGCGTCATGGGGGTGACTGAGGCGACTTTAGGCCCATGGCTGGGCGCCGGTTTGATCGAATCGGACCGGTTTGTTGTCTGTTTCGGACAGGGATTTTTCCTACCGAAAATAGCGATGTAATGAGGTCGTTCCGGCGAACGGCTCCCACTGCGTTTCAAGTTGACAGGCTATATAGTTCAGATGTTAATGAATGGCCGCAGCCCGCAGATCATGCGGCCCAGGTGCCCGGACACTGCCTTGCCGTCCGGGGAACATCCCGCCGCCCATGAGAAGAACAACAATGTCTCCATGCGCCTTGCTCGAAACCCGGCACGCCAGCACCCAGGCGGTCGACCCGGATCACCGCCTGAGGTTCTGGGAGGACTACAACGCCAGCACCCTGGTGGGGCTCAAGTGCAACTCCTACGCCGAAGACGGTTTCATGGCCAGCCAGGACAACCTGCAGTTGGGTGCCATGCGCCTGGCGCGCATCGTTGGCAATGAACATGTGGTGGAACGCGACACTTCGATGATCCGTGGCGTGCCCAAGGACTCGATCTTCGTGTCCCTGGTCACCGGCAGCGGTTCGTTCTTCTATCAGGACGGCGCCTGCCAGGTACTGGAGCCGGGGGAACTGGTGGTCTACCGCACCGACAAGCCTTACCTGTTCGGCTTCTCCGGGGCGATGCGCCAGTTCATTTTCGATATTCCCCAGGAGCAGTTTGCCGCGCGCTGTCTGAAGCGTTTCGACCGGACGCTGAAGATCAGCGTGCACAGCGGAGTCCAGCGCCTGTTGTTGCGCACCCTTGGGGAGCACACCCGGGCGTTTTTCCAGCAGCCGCTGTGTGGCGAGGCCGAGGCCTACCAGGAGCAGGCCTTCGAACTCCTGGCCAGCATCATCGCCGGACAGGTGGGAGAGCGGCCCATCAATGCCCTGAGTGCCTCCTACCTGCTGGCGGCCAAACAGTGCATCCATGAACAGTTGGGGGACCCGACCCTGAGCTGCGAACGGGTCGCGGCCCAGACCGGTATTTCTACCCGGCACCTGGCCCGGCTGTTCGCCATGGAAGACACCGTGCCCAGCCGCTTCATCCTGGAAAAACGCCTGCAGCAGGCCCGCCAGCTGCTCTGCAGCAGCCAGGGGGCGGGCCTGGACATCAGTGAAATCGCCTACCGTCATGGCTTTGCCAGCCAGGCGCATTTTGCCCGGGCATTCAAGGCTCGTTATCAGCACACACCCAGTGAAGCGCGGGCTCAGGGCGCCTTATCGGAGTGGCCAGTAACAGCCCCGGGTGCCCATCAGTCCTGAGAGTCGGAGGGTGAGTCCGGCAAGTCGCTTTCGGGACCACCTCGTGTTGCATGCCTGGAGCAGCGACAGAGCTCCCCCAGGCCGCACCTCTGCAACAGGTCATCCAGGGCGGCCCTGGGCATCGTGGGTGGGCTTGGTTGCGGCGGGACCTCGGGGCTGTTCCGCAGTTGGGCCGCGCGGTGCAGCAGTCGGCTCCGGGCGCAGTGCCAGAAGCCGATTTCGTCGAGGTAATCCGTGGTTTTGCGGTGCATGGACATCTCCTTTGTCTCAGCGGGAACGCAAGTGACTCGTTGCCGGACAGCACTGGCATCGAGGGAGGGGCGGACAAGCAGACGGGCAGCCCCGCGCGCGCGGCACACCCGGCCTTCAAGGCATGGGGCGCAGCGGCACGCAGGGTTATTGGGTGTTGAGGTGCTTGTCCTGAGGGTCATGTAGCTGAGGAGAGGATAGGAAACCTTTCAGCTTTGCCGAGACCAATGTGCTGGACAGAGAGAATGCCTTCGCCGGCCAGTCGGCCCCTACAGCACGATCGTAGGAGCCGTCTTGCCGGCGAAAAGGCCGAAAAGGCCCGTGAGGCTGGCTGTCCGGCGACGGGCGCTGCCGGACAGTTGGCGACCGATGATCATCGGCCACCACTGCAAAGGGAATTTAGCGACCGGCGGCCTCTATGGCCTCGGCCTGGCGGTCCAGCAACTGGCGCTGGAAGGTTATGAAGGCTTCCTTGGGTTGCTGCAGATGCACGAAGGCCAGCATCGGGTCTTTGACCGCGGTGCGCACGCCCGACAGCGCCTCCAGGGTGGCCAGCCCACAGAAGGGCACATAGGCCTCGGAGTAGCCGCCTTCATGCACCAGCACCAGGCGCCCCCCGCACAGGCGTTCGGCGGCGTCCCGCAGGCACTGGGTCATCTCGCGGAAGGAGTCGCTGTGCAGCAGCATCCGCGCCAATGGGTCCACGGCGTTGGCGTCATAGCCGCAGGCGACGATGATCAGCTCGGGTTCGAAGCGTTCCAGGGCCGGTATCACGATGCGCTGCATGGCGTACAGGTAGGCGTCATGACCACCACCGGGCAACAGCGGGACGTTGATGTTGCAGCCCAGCCCGGCGCCGCGGCCACGGTCCTGTTCACCGCCGTAACCCGCTGGAAAGCAGCCGTCCTGGTGCAGGGACAGGGTCAGTACGTCGGCCCGTTCCTCGTAGATCGACTGGGTGCCGTTGCCGTGGTGCACGTCCCAGTCGATGACCGCGACCTTGCCCAGTCCATGACGGGCCTTGGCGGCCTCGATGGCAATGGCGATGTTGGCCAGGAAGCAGAAACCCATGGCCTGGTCGCGGGTGCAGTGGTGTCCCGGTGGACGGGACAGGGAATAGGCGTTATCGGCTTCGCCGCTGAGCACGGCGTCCACGGCGGCCATGGCCAGCCCGGCGGACAGCTTGGCGATTTCATAACTGCCGGGGCCCACCGGCGCCTCGTCACCGAGGTGACCACCACCGGCATCGCTCAAGGCCTTGAAACGTTGCAGGTAGGCGGCACTGTGGACCCGCAGCAGGTCGTCTTCGGTGGCTGCTGGGGCACTGCGCAGGTGCAACTGTCGGGTCAGGCCGGAGACATCCATCAGGCTTTTCAGCCGGCGCTTGGTTTCCGGTGATTCGGCGTGCCCGGCGGCAGACGGCGGCTGGACCCAGCCGCCTACCGGGAGCGTCAGGACGTGGGGGCCGCCGCTGTGCCACAGGCAGAGTTCATCGAAGAAAAAAGCGGTTCTACAGGTCATGGTGATATCCATTTTTCAAGGAAAGTGTTGTTCAAGGACACGCTGGCGCTGCCCGGTGGCAGTCATCGCCCTTGGGGATGGGAAGGGGCCTGGAGGGCGGGCCGGCAGCTGAGTACCAGGGCCAGGGACAGCAGGGTGATGACGGCGCCCCCCAGCAACAGGCCCTGGAAGCCGCCGCTGCTTTCGATCAGGCGTCCGGCGAGGGTCGGGCCTATGGCCAGGCCGGCGCTGATCACCAGATTGGAGGCATTCATCAACCGGCCGCTGCGATCCATCTCTGCCATGCGTGCGAGGATCAGCGGCAGGATGAAGGTCCAGGTGAACTTGAACACCAGCGCCGCCAGCGCGAAGCGCGCCAGCTGCGGCTGCCCCAGAAGCAGCAGCACCGAGCCGGCCATCAGGCCGTAGCCCAGCAGGAGCAGAGCTCTGCGGGGCAAGCGGTCGCCGAACAGGGTGGCGCACAAGGCGCCGACTATGCCCATCAAGGTGGCAATGGCCAGGATGTCGCCGTTGGTCTGCGCCGAGAGGCCGGACTGGCTGCCGATGGAGCCGATGAAGGTCCAGACGCCGCTGAGGCTGATGTAGAAGGTGAGGATGCCGAGAATACCCAGGCTCGCCTTGAGCCAGGAGATCGCCGGGGCTTGCGGGGCGTCGACGGCCGGGCGCGCAGCGCCTGCTGGAAAGCAACGGGCCAGGGGCAGGCACAGGGTCATCAGCAGCGCCAGGATCAGGTAGCAGGCCCCCAGGCCGAAGCGTTCGAAGAGCATCGGCAGCAGGCTCAGGCCGACCGCGCCCAGCACCAGCTGGCCCATCACCCAGAAGCCGTAGGCACGGCTGGGGCTGGGGCTGGCGGCAGCGCTGGCCAGGCAGATGATCATCAGCGAGCCGCCGGCCAGGGCACTACCAATGCGCGCCATCAGCAGCAGCGAATAGTCATGGGCCAGCATCGACAGCAGGTTGGCGCAGATGAACAGCACGGCGCTGCACAGGGCGGCGCGGCGCCAGTCGATGTGTTTCAGCCACCAGATGGCCGGCAGCGTGGCCAGGCTCATGGCGCCCAGTTCGGCGGAGAACAGGTCGCCGATCTGTGCGGGGCTCAAGTGCCACTGGCTGGCCAGTTGGGCGGCGATGGCCGGGGCCATCAGCAGCACGGCGGGAGTGATGGCGGCGAACAGCACTATGGCTGCCAGCAGCCCCAGGGGTTGGCGGGTGGCCGGCGCGGTGGCGCTCAAAACAGGGTTCTGGGTGTTCATGGACAGGCTCCAAAGGCAAGGGATTCAGAACACGTGGACCAGGCGCAGCAGGGCGTCGGTGCCGGCAAAGCCGTTATCGGTGGCGACGTTCTGCGACAGGCTGAACATCAGCTGGTTGCGCTTGTCCAGCCAGTGCCCGAGCTCGATGCCGACCTGGGTGTAGCGCTTGTGGGTGTCGTCGATGCGCCGGTCGTTGATCCGCAGTTCACCGCCATCGGCGTGGATCAGGCGCAGGGCGCCGTAGGTGCTGGGGGTGAAGTCGTAGGAAGCGAAGGCTTGCAGGCGATAGAGCGGGTCCTGCTTCAGGTCACTGCCGAAATAGTCGTCGTTGGTGCCGTACAACTGGGCTTCGAGGTTGGCCTCCAGCACCCATTTCTCCCCCAGGCCCTGGGTGTAGTTGTAGACAAAGGTCGCGCCCCAGCGATTGGCTCCCGGGGAGACGTCCGGGTTACGGCTGTGGTACTCGCCCACCGGCAGCGTGATCAGGGTCAACAGGCCGCTGTAGGTGCGGGTTTGCGGCTGGTTGATGAAAAACAGCGTGCCCCCCACCTGGGGATCGCCGAAGCCGCTTTCCCCGGTATGGCGTTCGGCGCCGGGCAAGCGAGCGTTGATGTCGGCGAAGGGCACGATGAACTGGGGGGTGCAAAGGGTGCCGCACAGGTCGCTGAAGAACACCTGGCGGTAGGCCATGGCATTGACTCGCAGCTCGGCCTTGCCGGTGCTGTCGGCCGGGCCGTGAAAGTCGCCGGCGCGGGTGGCCGGGAGGTACAGCACCCCCAGGCTGGTACCCACGGGGGCGGCGAAGAAGTCCCGGGCGTTGAGGTCCGCGGCGTTGAGCGACAGGCTGGCCAGGGCGCCAGCCACGGCCAGGGTGGTACGGGTAATGAGCCTTGTCATGGGCGGTGCGTCTCTTGTTGGCGTTGTTGTTCGGCGAGGGGCTCGCCGGCACACGGCAGTGGGGCAAAAAAAGGGCAAAGGCAGCCCGTGGCCGTCAAATGCGACGGCGCAAATCAGCGCTGGTCAGGGGCCGGGGTCAGTCGGGCGGGGCGTGAAGCAACTGGGCGATGCGCGCCTTGTCCTTGACCCCGAGCTTGCTGTAGATGGCGCGAATGTGATGGCGCACGGTGTTGGGCGACATACCCAGGTCCCGGGCCACTTCCTTGTAGGTCTTGCCGTCGCCGAAGCACTGGGCGACGGCATTTTCCCGGGGGCTGAGTTTGGGCAGGAGGCTGCGGCTGCGGGCGGCCAGCAGGTACAGGTCGCCCACGGCCGAGCAGTCGATCTGCAGGCGTTTGCCTTCGAAGCCGTTGCTGTCCAGCGCCATGGGCAGTTGCGGACCGTTCCACTGCGGCCATTCATGGAGCAGCAGATCGACAAAACCGCGCTCGGCGCATTGCAGCACACCGCGCCGGTCGCACACGGCCAGGGCCAGGTTGCGCGGGCGGGTGAGCTTCTCGCGCATGGCCACCAGGGTGCGGATCTGATTGGCCGATACCGCTGCCACCAGATGCAGCATCAGGTTGTTCAGCACATGGCAGTCGTCCAGGGTGAAAGCCGGGGCGCCAGGGGCACGGTACAGGGCCAGGTGGTTGCTCAGTTGGGTATGGGGATCGATGTGCACCACGCACAGCAGTTCGCCGATGTTATAGAGCCGGCTCAGCCAGTTGAGGCCAGGGCCGCTGTGCGGATCGGCCATGTTGACGATCACCGCCCGTCCCGGCACCTCGTGGACCCGGCTGACGGTGACATCGGTGTGGCGGATCGATTGCCAGTCCGGCAGGTAGCTTGGTGGCAGGCGGTACAGGTAGCAACTGTGTTCATCCGGCAAGCCGTCGATCAGTGCGGCGCGGCCCCACCAGGCACTGTCGAAGGGCAAGAGTTTGCTGATGCGCGCCAGGGCATGCTGGTGAAGGTTTTCGATGTCCTTGTTCTGCGCCAGTTGCTGCAGTTCCAGGGTCAGCTCGCTGAAGGCCTGCAACAGGCTGGCCGGAGCATGATCGGGTCGGTTCATGGGGCTTTACCTCTGTGCGACGTTGTTATTGTTTTCGTCACGGAAGTGGTTGAGGACCGTTACGCCGGGGGGACGTGGGCAGGGCCTGGTGCGAGTATCGATGGCTTGGCCGGCCACCGCCATCCTACAGATGCAGGAGGTGGCCCATGGCCCGGCGGCGCGGGTCGCTTATGCTTCAGTTGGTAAACCATGATCACTATTGGGAGTGAGTTCGATGCCAATGCAGCCTTTCTCTGTTTCGCACTGCGTCACAGGGTTTGATGCCGTCAGGCTGCGGCCCTGGGGCGGTCGCTTGTATGGCTTCAGCGAGACGCTGCCGGGCACCGTGCGGCGACTTGAGGTCGCGCAGCCACAGGTCAAGCTGGTCATCGGGCTGGCGTCCCCCTACGGGCTTGCCGCCAATGGGCGCGAGGAGCGGTGTCAGGCGTTCGTGGTGAGCCGCCCGGCAGCTCCGATGCTCGTCGAGCAGCGCGGTGTGCATTCATGCATCGAGGTGGAGCTACCACCCTGGGCCGCGTATCGCCTGTTTCAGGGCGATGGCCAAGTGCTTGCCAGCCCTTGGCTGGATCTGCGGGAACTGTGGGGCACGTCGGTTGGCTTGTTGGTCGAGGCACTGGAAGAAAGCCCTTGCTGGACGAGTCGATTGCAGCGGGTCGAAACCTTTCTTGCCGAGCGTTTGCACAACTCGCGCCGTGAGGTGCCCGAGATGCTGCGCCGGGCCTGGGAGGAACTGCAGCGAAGCGCTGGCGGTACCTCGATCGCTGATCTGAGTCGGCAGGCCGGCTGCAGCGGACGGCATTTCGCCAGTCGCTTCAAGGCCCATCTGGGACAAGGGCCCAAGGCCTGCGCCCGGCATATTCGTTTTGCTCGCGCCCAGCAGTTGCTGGAATCGCTACCGGCGCTGGAGCTGGTGCAGGTTGCGGTGCTGTGCGGCTACAGCGACCAGAGCCACTTCACCCGGGAGTTCCAGGCATTCGCCGGCTGCTCCCCGGGAGCCTATGCCCGAGGCGGCTGGGCCGATATTCCTGGCAAACCGGCATCGTTGCTCGAAGGCCGGGAGAATTGAGTGGCCCGGTCAGTTTTATTCAAGACCCGCCGAGCCTTTGCAGCGGACAGTGATGGCTCTGTCTCTGTGAACGTGGAGGATGTATGCCAGGAAGTCTTTCTCATGTGGAAATCGGGGTTGCCGACGCTTCGCAGTCGCTGGTTTTTTTCCAGCGCCTGTTCGACTGGTCGCCGCAGCGGTTAGGTGCAACGGAGGATGCCTGGTTGCAGGCGCCCTCGATCCGGGTCGGCGTCCATGGCGACGATCCGCAGTCGCGCATGGTCGTGTATTTCCGGGTCAGCGACATGGCCGACAGCGTGTCCCGGGTCCGGGCTCTGGGGGGGCAGGCCGGTGACATCAGTCCCCACGAACCCGGTTTCGGCCGGTTCTGCCAGTGCCACGATCCCCAGGGCGTGTGCTTCGGCCTGCATCAGCCGGACCTCCTTGAATCCTAGCCAGGGCTGGGAGCTGTTCAGGCAGCCTGGCCAGGGCGCTGCAGGCGATGGAAGCAACGGCTGAAATACACCAGCGAGTCGCCTTGCTCGCGCACGCTGATTTCATCCAGTTCCACCAGCATCACCGAGTGGGTGCCGATTTCCTGGACCTCGGTGATGCGTCCCTGGAGGCTGGCCAGGGCGCCGTCCAGCACCGGCAGGGCCTGCAGGCCGTCGCGCCAGGGGTGCAGGCCGAAGCGCTGGTCCATGGCCACCCCGGTCATGCCGGCGAAGTGCCGGGCCACTTCCTCGTGTTCGCCGCTGAGGACGTTGATGCACAAATGGCCGTTGCCCTTGAACACCGGGTTCAGGGCGCTGTTGCGGTTGACGCAGACCATCAGGGTCGGCGGGCTGTCGGTGACCGAGCAGACCGCGGTGGCGGTGATGCCGCAACGGCCGGCGGGGCCGTTGCTGGTGATGACGTTGACCGCAGCGGTCATGTGGGCCATGGCGTTGCGGAAGGCGAGTTGCTTGGGATCGAGTACAGACATAACGAATTCCTCATGGACGCAGGGCATTGCGCTGCAGGAGCCAGCTTGCCGGCGAAGAGAGTCTTGAGCCTTGCGCCGCTCTGGCGGTCGCCTTCGCTGGCAAGCCCGCTCCTACGACGACAGGTGGACATTGGCCTTTCCTGTAGGAGCCGGCTTGCCGGCGAAGAGGGCCTTGAGCCTTGTGCCGCTCTGGCGGTCGCCTTCGCTGGCAAGCCAGCTCCTACCAGACGCCAGCGGTTACTGGCGGATGCGGTCCAGCATGTTGATGTCGTCGGGGTTGGTCAGGTGCGCAACGGTCCAGCCGTCGAGGTCGTAGTCACCCAGGCACTTGTCCACCAAGTCGGTCATGGCCTTCATCGAGCCGCTGGCCTGGGCGTGGCGCAGGCACTGCATGCGGATCTCGTCCTGGCTGCCGGCGTAGTTGATCTCGTACAGCTCGTGGCGGCCGCCGAATTCGGTGCCGATGGCGTCCCAGAGCAATTTGAGAATCTTGATCCGCTCCTCGTGGCCCATGCCGCCGGAGCCGCGGCAGTAGGTGCCGAGGTACTGGTTGAGCACCGGGTCCTTGAGATCGCGGGAGCCGGACGGCAGGTAGATCAGGCCGCTGGCCACCACTTGCTCGATGATCTTCTTGATGTCGGTGTAGGCCTGGGGCGCCAGGACCCGGTAGGCCTGCAGCGCCTGGGTGCTGGGCAGGTAGACGCCGTTCATCCATTCGCTGGCGTTGCCATGCATGGCGTCGGTGAGGGACCAGAACAGGTTGCGCCAGGCCACCACTTCGCCGACCTGGGCCTGGACCCCGCGAAACTCCAGGGAGCCGGTGCACTGCAGGGCCTTGACCAGCAACCCGGTGATGAAATCGAGCTTCACCGCCAGCCGGGTGCAGCCCTGCATCGGGAACAGCCGGCCAAAACCACCTTGCGGGAACCACTGGCGGCAGCGCTCGAAGTCACGGTAGATCAGCACGTTCTCCCAGGGGATGAACACCTTGTCCATGATCAGGATCGCGTCGTTCTCGTCGAAGCGGCTGGACAGCGGGTAGTCGAAGGGCGAGCCGGTCATGCCGGCCTGCAATTCGTAGGAGGGGCGGCAGATCAGCTTCATGCCCCGGGTGTTCATCGGCGCGATGAACATCAGGGCGAAGTCGGTGTTGTCTCCCAACAGCTGGGCCGAGCCCTGGCCGACGAAGTTGTAGTGGGTCAGGGCCGAGTTGGTGGCCACCACCTTGGCGCCGCTGACAATGATCCCGCCCTCGACTTCCTCGTCCACCGAGATGAACACGTCCTTGACCTGATCCACTGGTTTGTCGCGATCGATGGGCGGATTGACGATGGCGTGATTGAGGTAGAGGCAGGCTTCCTGGATGCGCTTGTACCAGGTGCGGGCGTTGTCTGCGAAGCGCCCGTAGAACTCCGGATTGGCCCCCAGGGCACTGCCGAAGGCGGCCTTGTAGTCGGGGCTGCGGCCCATCCAGCCATAGGTCAGGCGCGACCAGTCGGCGATGGCATCGCGCTGCTGGCGCAGTTCATCGGGGCTTTTCGCCGAGCGGAAGAACTTGTGGGTGTAGCCGCCGTTGCCGGTGTCGGTGTCCCAGCACAGTTGCTCCTTGGTGGCCGGGTCGTGCAGGGCGTCGTACAGACGGGCCATGGAGGCCGCCGAGTTGCGGAAAGCCGGGTGGGTGGTGACGTCCTTGACCCGGTCGCCATAAATGTAGATTTCACGGTCGTCGCGCAGGCTGGCCAGGTATTCGGCACCGGTCAGCGGACGGTTGGTTGCGGCACGAAAGTCTTCGGGTTTCATATCCAGTCTCGGCGTTGTTTTTATTGACTGGGACCATGATGGGCAGGGGTGGGCGCTGAAAAAATGGCTTTTACGGCGAATGAATTGCACTTTTCATAGGGCGCGTTGGTGCTCTCGGGCGGGATACAGCGCACTGTCCCGGAGCAGCGAATCACTGCTTTATCGATTCACTTCGCGTTGTGCTGTATCAGTCCTGAAACAGGGGTCACATTTCGAAATATTTTTGCCAATCAGCCAGATGAAAGCTCAAGTTCGGCCGATATCTCTGATAGGCCCATGGACACTGTTTCCATGGTGTCCCACGTCGATGCAGTCCTGATGCGTCGGCGGATCAAGGGCATGGATGCTCGCCGCCCCGTTCTCCTTCGAGACTCGCCCTATGTCCTTGCGTAACCTGAATATCGCCCCGCGTGCTTTCCTCGGTTTTGCCTTCATTGCCTTGCTGGTCATGGTGCTGGGCGTGTTTGCGGTGAACCGCATGTCGATCATCCGCGACGCGTCCCTGGAGATGGAAAGCAATCAGCTGCCCAGCGTCGGTTACCTCGGCAACCTGACCGAGAACGTCCTGCGCCTGCGGATTCTGTCATTTCGCGTGCTGGTGAACCGCGAACCGGCCGGCCTTGCCGAAGCCCAGACCCGCATCGGCGTGCTGGTGGACAAGGCCAAGCAGGCCCAGGCCAGCTACGCGGCGTTGCCGGCGGGTCCGGAAGAAGTGGCGCTGTACAAGACCTTCAGCGCGACCCTGGACAACTACCTGCAGGCGCAGAAGGAGATGCTCGAACTGTCGCGCCAGGACAAGCTGGAAGAGCTGCGCACCCTGATCAACACCCGGATCAAGGACGGCACCGACCAGATGGGTGAGCAGTTGAACAAGCTCATCGCGATCAATGCCGCGGACGCCAAGAGTGCCTCCAAGGCGGCCGGCGAGCACTACAACAGTGCCATTGCCGGGATCGTCATCGTCGCGCTGCTGGCCGCGTTGCTGACCATCGTGCTGGCGCTGTTGTTGACCCGCAGCATCGTCACCCCCCTGAACAAGGCCCTCAACGCCGCCGAGGTGATCGCCGGCGGCAACCTGCGCCAGGCCATCGAGGTCGACGGCAAGGACGAACCGGCGCGCCTGTTGCGCGCCCTGGCGGAAATGCAGGCCAGCCTGCGCCGCACCATCGAGCAGATCGCCGGCTCGGCGACTCAGCTGGCTTCGGCTTCGGAGGAACTCAGCGCGGTGACCGAGGAGGCCTCTCGCGGCGTACAGCAGCAGAACACCGAGATTGAACAGGCCGCCACCGCAGTCAACGAAATGACCGCGGCGGTGGAAGAGGTGGCACGCAACGCGGTGTCCACCTCCGAGGCTTCCCAGCAGTCGACCCAGGCCGCCCGTGAAGGCCGCGACCGCGTGGTGCAGACCGTCGAGGCGATCCAGACCATGGCCCACGACGTGCAAAACACCTCGGTGATGATCGAAGGCCTGGCGACTCAGGGCCGGGACATTGGCAAGGTGCTGGACGTGATTCGCGCCATCGCCGAACAGACCAACCTGCTGGCGCTCAACGCCGCCATCGAAGCGGCCCGTGCCGGTGAGGCCGGGCGCGGCTTTGCCGTGGTGGCCGATGAGGTTCGGGCCCTGGCCCATCGCACCGCCCAGTCGACCCAGGAAATCGAGAAGATGGTGGCCGGTATCCAGAACGGCACCGGCGAAGCGGTGGAGTCCATGCAGCAGAGCAATCAGCGGACCCAGAGCACCCTGGAACTGGCCCGCGCCGCTGGCGTGTCCCTGGAGCAGATCGCCGAGTCCATCAACCAGATCAACGAACGCAACCTGGTGATCGCCAGTGCCTCGGAAGAGCAGGCCCAGGTGTCCCGCGAGGTGGACCGCAACCTGGTGAACATCCGCGACCTGGCGATCCAGTCGGCGGCCGGGGCCAACCAGACCAGTTCAGCCAGCCATGAGCTGTCGCGCCTGGCGGTGGATCTCAACGCCATGGTGGCGCGCTTCGTGGTCTAAGGGCGCGAACGGTGGGGCGGGGCGCTCGACGAGTGCCCCGCCAGCACCTAGGGTTTTGGCTGAAGCATCTTTCATGGAGAAAACGATGCGCTACTCAGCCCTGACCCAACGGATTGTCGGAGAAGGTTCCGCAGCCTGGAACATCCACTACCGGGCCCTGGCCCTGCGCGAGCAGGGGCGGGATGTGTTGTTGCTGACCATCGGCGACCCGGATTTCGATACCCCCAAGCCCGTGGTCCAGGCAGCAATCGACAGCTTGCTGGCCGGTGATACCCACTATTCGGACGTGCGCGGCAACCTGGCCCTGCGCAGCTGCATTGCCCGTCGCCATCATCAGCGCAGCGGGCAGATTGTCGACGCCGAGCATGTGGTGGTTTTGCCGGGCGCCCAATGTGCGGTGTTTTCCGTGGCCCAGTGCCTGCTCAATCCCGGGGACGAGGTGCTGGTGGCCGAGCCCATGTATGTCACCTACGAAGGCGTATTCGGTGCCTGCGGGGCGCGCATCGTGCCGGTGCCGGTGCGGGCCGAGCAGGGGTTTCGCGTCGACCCGCGGGAGATGGCGGCGCGGATCACTCCGCGCACCCGGGCGATGTTGCTCAACAGCCCGAACAACCCATCAGGCGCGAGCCTGTCCCTCGACGACTGGCAAGCCCTGGCGCGGCTGTGCTTTGCGCATGACTTGTGGCTGATTTCCGATGAGGTCTATTGCGACCTGCTGTACGAGGGCCAGCACTTGAGCCCCGGCAGTCTGCCGCGCATGGGTGAGCGTACGGCCACCATTAACAGCCTGTCCAAGTCCCATGCCATGAGTGGCTGGCGGGTGGGTTGGGTGATTGCCCCGCCGGCCCTGGTCGGGCACCTGAGCAATCTGGCCCTGTGCATGCTGTATGGCCTGCCGGACTTTGTGCAGAACGCCGCGGTGGTGGCCCTGGACCGCGACCTGCCGGAGCTGGCGCAGATGCGCGACGAGTACCGTCGGCGTCGGGACCTGGTGTGCACGCTGCTGGGCCAGTGTCCGGGGCTGACCCCGATCTGCCCGGATGGCGGCATGTTCGTCATGGTGGATATACGCTGCACCGGGCTGGACGCCCAGGCCTTTGCCGACTGCCTGTTGGAGGGCTACGGGGTTTCGGTACTGGCCGGAGAGGCCTTTGGTCCCAGCGCGGCAGGCCACATTCGCATAGGCCTGGTGCTGGATTGCGAACGCCTGGCCGAGGCCTGCCGGCGCATTGCCCGCTGCACCGGCGAACTCCTCGAACGCCGCCCCCCAACCCGCCACCCGTAGGCGCCTGTCGGGCGGCGTTGCGCTTGCCGGCGAAGAGGGCCTTGGGCCTTGTGGTGCTCTGGCGGGCGCCTTCGCTGGCACGCCAGCTTCTACAAGGGGGCGCTGTGTTGTTGTCAAGCCGTTATCCGGCCTGCCGTGTCTTGGTGGTCCACGCGGCGGTGTTCACCAGATTGGGCGGGCGCTGTCCCGACAGGGCCGCCAGCAGGTTGTCCACCGCGCAGCGGGCCATGGCTTCGCGGGTTTCGTGGGTGGCCGAACCGATGTGCGGAGTGGCCACCACATGGGGCAACTGCAGCAGCGGTGAACGGTGATCCAGCGGTTCGCGTTCGAACACGTCCAGCCCGGCGCCCCGTATCCGTCGCTCCTGCAAGGCTTCGATCAAGGCTGCTTCGTCCACCACCTTGCCCCGGGAAATATTGATGAAGATGCTCTCCGGGCGCATCAACGCCAGCTCCCGACGGCCAATCAGTCCTTGGGTCTTCTCGGTCAAGGGCAAGGTCAGGCAGACGAAGTCGGCTTCTTGCAGCAGTTGCTCCAGGCTCCGGTAGCGGGCATTGAAACGTTGCTCCACCGCGGGCTTGGGGCTGTTGCTGTGGTAGATCAGCGGCATGCCGAAGCCGAAATGCCCACGCTGGGCCAGCGCCTCGCCAATGCGGCCCATGCCGATGATGCCCAGGGTCTTGCCGTGCACGTCGCTGCCGAAATGCAGTGGGCCGATGTTGCGGTTCCATTGCCCGGCGCGAACCATATTGGCCAGCTCCACCACACGCCGGGCGGTGGCCAGGATCAGGGCGAAACCGGTGTCGGCGGTGGTTTCGGTGAGCACGTCCGGGGTGTTGCTGAGCAAAATCCCCCGTTGGGTCAGGTAGTCGATGTCGTAGTTGTCGACCCCCACCGAGACACTGGCCACCGCTTGCAGGCGCGGCGCCAGGTCCAGCAGGTCGGCGTCCAGGCGCAGGCTCGCCCCCAGCAGGCCATCGGCGCTGGGCAGGGCCTGGCGCAGGGCCTTGAGGCCGCTGGGCCCCAGGTCTTCGATCAGGGTGACCTCGGTCTGTTCCTGCAGGCGGGCCATCAGCGACGGTGAGAGTTTCTTGTACAGCACCAGGTGTTTTTTCATGAGGGTCTCGGTGGCAATTCAGGGGTGGGCCAGACGGCGACGCAGGGGCAGGCCCTTGGCCTGGGGGGCACTGGCACCGGGGTTGAGCAGCAGGGTCAGCAGCACCGAGAGCAGCAGGGCGCCGCTCATCAGCAGGTAGGACATCCCCGGCGAGCCGGTGGCGCTGTTCAGGTAGCCCACCAGGTAGGAGCCGCCGAACGAGCCCAGGGCGCCCATGCTGTTGATCAGGGCCATGGCGCCGCCGGCGACGTTGGCCGGGAGAATTTCCGGGACGATGGCGAAGAACGGGCCGTAAGGCGCGTACATGCAGGCCCCGGCGATCACCAGCAGGCTGTAGGACCACCAGAAGTGCTCGGCGCCCAGCAGGTAGGAGCCGTAGAAGGCGATGGCGGCCACCAGCAGTGGCGGCCAGACGAAGCGCTTGCGCTTCTGGGTGCGGTCCGAGCCCCAGGACACCACGAGCATGGCAATCACTGCCGCCAGATAGGGCAGGGCCGAGAGCCAGCCGGCCTCCACCATGTCCATTTGCGCGCCGTGCTTGAGGATCGATGGCAGCCACAGGACGAAACCGTAGACCCCGATGCTCCAGCAGAAGAACTGCAGCGCGAGAATGATCACCTTGGGCGAGCGGAAGGCCTCGGCGTAGTTCTTCACCGCCTTGATGCCCTGCTGTTCGGCGGCCAGGGCGCTTTCCAGGTCCTGCTTCTCCTGGTTGCTGAGCCACTGGGCCTGGCTGGGCCGGTCATCGGCCAGGCGCCACCAGATAAAGGCCCAGATCACCGCCGGCAAGCCTTCGATGATGAACATCCAGCGCCAGCTGAAATGCTCCACCAGGTAGCCCGAGACCACCGACATCCAGAGCATGGTCATCGGGTTGCCGAGGATCAGGAAAGTGTTGGCCCGGGAGCGTTCGGCGCGGGTGAACCAGTGGCACAGGTACACCAGCATCGCCGGCATCACCGCGGCTTCCACCACCCCGAGCATGAAGCGGATGGCGATCAGCATGTAGGCGTTGGACACGATGCCGGTGAGGGTGGCCAGCCCGCCCCAGAGAATCAGGCTGACGAAGATCAGTTTCTTCACGCTGCGTTTTTGCGCGTAGATCGCCCCCGGCACCTGGAAGAAGAAGTAGCCGAGGAAGAACAGCGCCCCCAGCAGCGATGACAGCCCCGGGGTGATCTGCAAGTCATTGGCCATCCCGGAGGCGGCGGCGAAGCCGTAGTTGGCGCGGTCCAGGTAGGCCAGGCTGTAGGTGATGAAGACGATGGGCATGATGTACCACCAGCGGCGGGCGGCGAGTTTGAGCGTGTCCATGAAAGTTCTCCTGAGCTTGTTGTTTTTGTCGCAACAGGTGGTTCTTGGTTTTCGTTTTCCGTAGCAGCCGGCTTGCCGGCGAAGAGGCCCTTTAGCCTTGTATCGCCCTGGCGGGCAACTTCGCTGGCAAGCCAGCTCCTACAGGGCGCTGGCGGTTTTCAGGGCGGGCGTGTGCTCCGGTAGTTCGTGGCGCAAGGGCAGGCCTTCCATGTCGCCACGGCTTTGTACGGCGCGGCTGCCGACCCAGTTGGCCCGCTGTACCGCCTCGATCACGCTGCGGCTTTCCAGCAGGGCACTGATCAGGCCCACGGCGAAGGCATCGCCGGCACCTACGGTGTCCACCACCTGGGCCACCGGTACGCCGTCGACGAAGCCGGCATCCAGATGGGTGCGGTAGTAGGCGCCATGGGCACCGAGCTTGATCACCACCGCTTCGGCGCCCTGGTCCAGGTAGAAGGCGGCGATGTCCGCCGGGTCGTCCCGCCCGGTGAGCAGGCGCCCCTCGCTCAAGCCCGGCAGCACCCAGTGGGCCAGGGCCGCCAGGCGGTTGATCTCGCGAATCATCAGAGCCTCGCTGGCCCACAGGCCGGGACGCAGATTGGGGTCGAAAGACACGCTGCGGCCGCTGGCGCGCTGGGTCTGCATCAGGTGGCCGGACAGCTCCCGGGCCGACTCCGACAGCGCCGGGGGAATGCCGGTGGCATGCAGATGGCGGGCCTGGAGCAGGGCCGGAGCCAGATCGTCGAGGCTCAGGTGGCTGGCGGCCGAGCCACGGCGGAAGTACTCGACCCGTGGATCGTCGCCGGTTTCCTCGCGGGACTTGAGCTGAAAGCCCGTGGGGTGCAGCGGGTCGCGGCGCACGAAGCGGCAGTCCAGGCCTTCGGCCTGCAAGGTGTCGAGCACGAAACGCCCGAGGGAGTCGTTGCCGACCCGGCTCAGCCAGGCCACCTTGAAACCCAGGCGCGACAGGCCGATGGCCACGTTGCTGTCGGCACCGGCAATGCGCTTGTGAAAGTGCTCGACCCGGGCCAAGTCGCCGCTGTGCTCGGCGACGAACATGGCCATGGTTTCCCCGAAGGACAGAATATCGATCTCAGACATCGGCTGGCTCCAGTCGCCACTGGCCGAGGCGGGCCAGCAGGTCGACCTGCTCGGTGGTTACTTGCAGCAGGTCGTCGCCTTGCAGGGGGTATTCCACTGCCCGGGTAATACCTTGAGTCATGTGCCGCAGCAGTTGTTCCCACTGCTGCAACTGTGGGGCGCCGGGCGGTAGGGCTACACGCTTGCCGTCGACCCGCAGGCGCACTGCCTTGCAGTGCACGTAGTCCACATGCCGGCCCAACAAGTGCGCGGCCGTCAGCGCCGACTGCTCTTGCCACTCCCAGTTGCCGATATCGAAGGTCATGCGCAGGGGCAGGTTCCACCCTTGCACGGCGTTGAAAAAACGCTGGAAGGGCTCGATGCGCCCGCCATGGGCGGTCTGGTCGTTTTCCACCAGCAGGGCGAGGGGCTGGCCTGAGAGCAGGCTGGCCAGGCTGTGCAGGTCGTGATGTTCGGTGAAGTGGCCGAGGGACACTTTGAGCCGCTTGGCGCCGAACGCCCGGGCCCGCTGCAGGGTGGCGGACAGTTCGGGATTGGGTTCGCTGTGCTCGGCCGGCCACAGCTCCAGCGGCGAGGAAAACACGCTTTCCAGGCCCTGTTCCCGGGCGCTGCGGGCCAGCTCCTCGGGTTTCTCGTGGGTCAGCAGTTCTTCGCGCCATTCGATGCACGAAGCGCCGGCGGCGGCCACCAGGGCAATGAAATGGCCCTGGCCGTGCCGGCGGACCAGATCCGCGCCGTAGCTGGACAGACTGATGGAGACGGGAGATTGATGCATGCTTCAGACCTCTGAAACCGGTTTCATTTTTATTCGAGAAAACCCGGGACGCGCTGCAATGCAGGGGTTCCCAGGACTACACAGAGTGTTTTCGGGTGGAGCCGCGAATCATCAGTTGCGCCGCAAAGTCCAGCACCCGCGCCGGGCCGGCATCGCCTCGCAGGCGCTTGAGCAGGCATTCGAAAGCGGCGGTGCCTATGGCCTCGGTGGGTTGGGCCAGGGCACTGATGCCGCTGCCCACCAGGGGGTACCAGTCCAGGTCGTCGAGGGCGATCAGGCCGATGCCGTCGAATAACGGGCATTGGAGTTCACGCAGGACCCGGGTCGCCGCCAGGGCCGCCACGCCATTGGCGCAGAACAGCGCCTTGGGGCCGGGGCCTGGAGCGTCGAGAAAGTCTTTCAGATGGCGGGCCAGGGTCTCGCCGGTCTCCAGTGACTGGCCGCGCAAGGCCGGGCGCCGGGCGACCTCGTCCTGGAAGGCGGCGCTGCGTTCGAGCCGTGAGCTGGTGCCGTCATGGGGTTCGCTGACCAGCAGCAGGTCGCGATAACCCTGTTGTTCCAGGTGCTCGACGGCGCTGTGCACCGCCGCCGGGTTGTCCAGGCCCACCAGATCGGCGTGCAGTGATTCAAGCTTGCGGTCCACCAGGACCATGGGCATTTCCTGCTGCAACTCCAGCAACTGCTCCAGGTGATGACCCAGGGTGTTCACGATCAGGCCTTCGATGTTGTAGGCCCGCAGGTTGGCCAGGTGCTGGGCTTCCTGCTGATCGTCACGGTCGGTGTTGCACACCACCAGGCTGTAGCCGTGCTGGCGGCAGGCGGTTTCCACGCCGTGCATCACGGCAATCGAGTAGGGGTTGCGGATATCGGCCACCAGCATGCCGATCAGGCGGGTGCGCCCGCGTTTCAGGCCGCGGGCCATCTGGTTCGGGCGGTAGCCCAGCGCGCTGATGGCCTGCTCGATGCGCAAGGCAATGGCATCGGAGAGCAGGGCCCGGTCTTCGCCGATAAAGCGCGACACGCTGGCCTTGGAGACCCCGGCATGACGGGCAACATCGAGCATGGTGACGCGGCTGCGCTGGGCGGCGGAAAACTGATTCACGGGCGACGACCTTATTCTTGGAATTATCGGTTTGCAGTCCTTCCGAGTGCGGCGCTGAAACCGGTTTCAGGAAACCGCAAAACCCATTCTGTCGTCAAGGGCGAAGCATCGATAAATCTGCATCAGCGCTGAAGGTGGCTGACCAACGGTAGGGGCTCAGGGTTGCTCAAGGCATGGGCGCAGGGCCTGCAGCAGGGCGTCATACAGCTCATCGACTTCCGCCACCAGCCCTCTGGCCCGCAAGCAGCCGTGCACCAGGCCCAGGCCCGGGTACAGCTGGCTGGTGACGCCGGCGTGCAACAGGCGCTGGTGATAGCACTGGCCGTCATCGCGCAAAGGGTCGAACTGTGCCAGGGCGATAAAGGCCGCCGGTAGGTTACTGAGGTCCTCTGCCAGCAGCGGCCGGGCGTAGGGCGACCTTTGTTCGGGCCCGGGCAGGTACAGCGCCTGGAAACAGTCCAAGTCGCTGCTGCTGGCCACCTTACGTGGCGCCAACGGTCCGGGAAACGCTCTGTGGCGACCGGCTTTTGCACGGTGACGACTGCCTGGGCGCGCTCACGCCCACAGGCTCATCCAGGTAGCGATCAGCAACAGCAGGGCCATGGCGCGGTTGAAGCGTTGCAGCGCCCTGGGCGACCCTAACCAGCGGGCGGAGCCGGCACCCAGCAGGGCCCAGGTGCCGAGGCAGGGCAGGGCGACGAAGAAGAACACCAGGGACAGGCATAGCACCCGGGCCTGGCGCTCGGCGCCATTGCCGGCGAACACACTGACCACCGCCAGGGCCATCATCCAGGTCTTGGGGTTCACCAGTTGCAAGGCCGCGGCCCCCAGCAGCCCCAGGCGCCGGCCGTGGCCATTGGCGTCCAGGTTCGTGGCCGGTGCCCGCCAGATCTGCCAGGCCAGGCAGCTCAGCCACAACAGACCGGCCCACTGCATGCTCTGCCGGACTTCGGGCAGGCGCCCCAGCCAGTCACCCAAACCACTGCCGACCAGGAGCACGATACTCGCCGCGGCCAAGGCGGCACCGAGGATGATCGGCGGCGCGGCCCGCAGGCCATAGCGGGCGCTGTTGCTCAACACCAGGATATTGGTGGGCCCCGGGGTGATGGAGGCGACAAAGGCGAACAGCACGAACGGCAGCAGGGTCGAGATGGAAGGGGACATGGCCGGCAACTCCAGAGAAGATCGAGAAGGTGATCTTCGCCGTCGGCCCGTCAAGCGTCTGGAAGCTTTGTGCAGCGCTTGCGGTACAGCGCCGGACTCAGGCCATAGGCACGCATGAACCAGCGCCCCAGATGACTCTGGTCGGCAAAACCCAGGGCCGTGGCCACGTCCGCCGGGGCTGCGCCGCCAGCCAGCAGGCGCCGGGCCCGGCTCAGGCGCAGTTGCACCAGATAGGCGTGGGGCGGCAAGCCGAAAGCCGCCTTGAAGGCGCGGCTCAAGCGAAAACGGTCAACTCCACAGGCCCGGCTCAGAGCGTCCAGGCTCAAGTCCTGGCACAGCTGGGCATGCAAGTAGTCCCGGGCCCGTTGCGCCACCAGCGGCAGGCGCGGGTCCTGGCCATAGCGCTGGCGCCAATGCAGATGCCCGGTCAATTGTTCGAGCAACTGGTCCAGGGCGCTCTGGCGGACAATCCGCAGTTCACCGTGATGCAGGCTGTGAAAGGCGGCGCTGGTGGCCTGGGCCAGGCGCGGGTCACTGGCCAGGGTCGTGCCGAAGCCCAGCTGGGTATTGGCCGGCGCCTCGGCAAACAGCGCCCCCAGTTCCCGCTCCAGCCACTGTGGGTCCAGGTACAGCATGCGATAGGTGAAACCGCCCGCGGTGGGCGCCTCGCCATCGTGAATTTCCCCGGGCTCCAGCAGGAACACCTTGCCCGGTGTGCTCTGGTGCCGGGCCCGACGGCAATTGAACTGCTGCACCCCTTGCTCGGTGACGCCCACCAGATAGCTGTCATGCCAGTGAGGGTCATAGGCGTGGCCAGTGAAATGGGCGCGCAGGGTCTCGATGCCGGTGTCGGCGTCCTGGGCCAGATCGATCCAGTTGTCGGCGGTCATGGGCTACCTGAAAAGCGAGGTTCAACCCTGGCAGTTAGCGCCTGTGCCAGGGCTTGGGTCTAGAAGTTTTGTGCAGCTTCAGCTGAACAGCCCGGCGGCGATATTGATGGAAAAGCCGAGGATCGCGGTGTTGAACACAAAGCCGATCAAGGATTGGGCGAGGACGATCTTGCGCAGCTCGCGGGTGGCCACGCCGACGTCCGAAGTCTGTACCGCCACGCCGATGGTGAAGGAGAAGTAGAGGAAGTCCCAATAGTTCGGCGTAGTCAGTTCCTCGGCGAAGCGCAGGGCCGGCTCCTTACCGTTCCAGGTGTAGTAAAGGCGGGCGTAATGCACGCTGAAGATCACCCCCACCAGCAACCAGGAACCGATCACCGTGAGCCCGGTGAAGCCGTAATGCAGCAGGCGCTGAGTGGTATCCAGATCCTTGCTGCCCACCAGTTCCAGGGTAATGGTCACCAGACTGGCGATGGCGGCGACGCAGACGATCAACAGCACCAGCCCGGCGTTTTCGTCCTCGACTTCGGCGATGCGTTTCACGTCCTCGGCCTGGGCCCGCACGGTCAGCCAGAACATCAGCGCCAGGTAGGTCCAGACCGCGGCGTTCCAGCCGATGAGGATCTTGCCGGTCAGGGTCTGGGCGGGGGCGAGGAGGCCGATGGCACAGCCGATCAGTACGCCGATGGTCAAGCGGGGGTGGGTTCGGATCACGAAAGACATGGGGGCTCGCAGCTTCTGGGCAGAGGGGGAACATTAGCATGTGGGGGGATTTGGATCGGGGGGCATAGTGGTTGCTGCGGGTGTGGCGGCTGGCGGGTTCGTCTTGATGGCTTGGGGGTGGGGTACATATCCGTTGCTGCGGGTGTGGCCGCTGGCGGTTTCGCTCTTACAGCGGGGTTGGGGTACATATCCGGTGCTGCGGGTGTGGCCACTTATGGTTTCGCCCTTACGGCGACTCACTTTTTTCAAACGCCAAAAAAGTAAGCAAAAACGCTTGCCCCTCCATGGGCCCCTCGCTGGGGCTCGGGGTTCCCTCGCTTCGGCATTGCTCCGGGGG